>JAYQQF010000001.1:0-372906 GCA_038145705.1 Alphaproteobacteria bacterium
AGTAAGAAAGCCATTAGTTCCGGTGACACTACGTTCTTCATGAAGAGATAAGACAGGCGGGTTCCGTTAGTGAAACACTCCCGCCATTCGATGACTTCCTGCTCGAACGTTGCTTGGACGGCTCTACGCCTCTGACGAATCTTTTCTCGTTCAAATTCCTGCGTTTTCTCTTCAAGACGCATGATCGAATCCTTGTATTCGTAGATGGCGTAATCCCGTTCATGCATAGGGAACTGTTCGCCATACCCGGGGAATTCCTCAGGCTGGCCCCATTCCCGCTTTTTAGGAACTAAACCAAAAGGGTTCCACTGCCTTGCTGCCCCCCTTAGCAGATTGAGAAGGAAGCCATTTTTGAAATGGCTCGACATCCATTCCTTCTGGGACATACCATTTCTTACGGTCTTTATCCCAACGACCACCGAGAGACTTGCATTCGTCTTTCTCTGCGTAGGGGCAGTTGAGGTATGTACGTTTGTTGGAAGTTGCCATTGTTCTTCACTCCTGTGTTGCGGTTGTTGTGAGTAGCGAGAGTGAAGAGGCTGGAATTGGATGGATAAGAACCAGTATCCAACCCCCTCATAAGAGAGGGGGGTTGGTACTGTTCTAAGTTTTTTTTAGGAAAGGGGTGAAAGCTAAGATGAAGGTATTTCTATTTTCCATGGTGCTTGGATTTATCACTTTCTCTCCTCAAACTATCAACGCGTCAGTCAGCTTATCGCCAGCGTTTGAAAATAAAATTGTCGAGCATGGTGGAGGCTGTAGAAAAAGTTCGCCGCCGGGTCAGTGCTGTCACATGAACCGCAAAACAGGCGTTGTTCATTGTCATTAGGAGGCAGAGCCTGGTCTTTGAAGCCACGATTGAAGGCACGGTCTAAGCAGAATTCCCTTCCTCTGGCTCTGAAAACCTAAGAAGAATATCAAGGTCAATCGGTTGGTCATCTAACTCTGCCCAATCTTCTCGGCTGTAGTCGATTTTCTCAACCCAGGGCCTAGTAATGTCGGCTGGTGTAGTGCCATGACCGTAGCCCTGTGACGAAACCGTGAAGGTTTTATTCTCATGGCCCACTATGCCAGCGATTACGGCTGCTAAACAGCCGAGCGTCTTTAGGTGCTGCACGACTGTGTGGCGAAAGGATTAAACGATAAATGGTTTGTCTTAAAAAAACTGCTCTATCTCTGTTGATGATATGTGTTTCATCACTTGCCAGTTCGCAAGAGACTGATGATCCAAAAACCATGCCGATTGCAGATGTTCATATGCATGTTTTTGAAACTATGTCTGCTGAGGACCATCTCGTAAGAATGAAAAAAAATAATGTGAGATGGGGCGGTGCCGTTGGGGACTTGCAGCCGCTCTTCATGAAGGAGTTAAAAGGTCGGTATATAGCTCCCTATGGCCAGAAAGAATGGACAAGGGTCTTTGCTCGTGAAGGTGGGAACGGTGCACTTGTCCAGATGGGAAATTTTGACATTTTTTTTCAGGAAGCTGATGAGCTTTTCAGAAAGCGAAGCATCAAAGGCTTTGGCGAAATTCATACGAACAGCTTAGGTAAAAATCCTCGCACAGTTGACTTCGATGGCCCTGTTCTGCAAGCGATGTATAAGATGGCAGAGAAGTACCAAGGCTTTGTCAATGTGCATCATTCCGCTTCTCGTGCACCCATTAAACCAGTCATTCAAATGGCCAAAAAGTATCCAGGTGCGACATTTATTTTTTCACATTGCTCGTTCGATAAGTTTGCAAAAAAAATGGCTATAATTTTTAGCAAAACGGAAAATACTTTCTGCGAAATAAGTTCTCTTGGCATCATTCACGAACAAAGGTTCGCTTATAGCGAAAATGGCTTATCGCCTGCTTATAAGGAATTGATTCTCAAGTTTCCGGATAGAGTGATGCTGGGTACGGATGGATGCTGCCACGAACCCTCTCGGTATAGCGAAATGATCAAAGAGATGCGTGATCATGTGCTTCCACATCTTCCTCCTGAAGTCAGGCGAAAGGTAGCTTATGGCAATGCTGTCAGAGTTTTTAAGCTAACGCCGTGATTTGTTCAGAGCGATTGATTTACTACTCTTCGGTTCTATGTTATCGGATACCTTATTAATCAGACGACCAACCTCAGAAAATGGTGAAATGAGAATGAGTGCTTTCCAAAGTTTTCTTCCTTCTGTTGAGGCTCAATTGAACCTCCTCAAAGCTATGGCTGACAACAGCTTTGATTCGGTTCTGATTACCGATGCTTCTGCCGCAGGAAAAATAGTTTATGCGAATGCTGCGTTTAAGACACTGACGGGTCATAATCCGGCAGGCGTTATTGGTAAGACCCCTCGAATCCTGCAAGGTCCTGCAACAGATCGAAAGGTTATTGACCGTCTTGCCAAGGCCATAAAGTCAGGTGGCAAATTTGAAGGCAAAGCGATTAACTACAGAAAAGATGGGACACCGTTCATCATGTTCTGGAGAGTGGTCCCCGTGAAAGTGAAGCAAAACATTATCGCGTGGGTTGCTATTCAGCGAGAGGGGTCTGTAATCTAAGAGTGTTATTCCTCCTACTTATAAAAAACTTATGAGCGAAAATTAACAATGGCACGTCGTACATCTATCGAATCTCTTAACAAAAAAATCGCTGCGTTAGAGCTTCAAAAGAAGAAGCTATTAACCGTCGAAAAACCGGGGATTGCCCAAGTTCGCAAGCTTGTCGTTAAATTCAAGCTTTCCGCCGCTGACCTAAAGGCAGTCTTCGGCAAAAAGACGAAAAACCAAGCCAAGGGCCAGAAAAAGTCTCGTCGCAAAAGCTCTTTGGCTGGCAAGAAGGTAGCTGCAAAATATCGTGACGCATCGGGTAATTCTTGGACGGGGCGGGGGCGTGTTCCCAAATGGATCCAGGAGGCTGAGAAAGCCGGACACAAGAGAGACGAGTTTTTGATAAAGCGTTAATATCCGTGGCCGTTCAATTTTCTGATGTCCAGTCTCCCTGCAGTGGTATCTGCCAACTCGCTAAAGGCGTTTGCCTTGGGTGTCTTAGGACCGAGCGAGAGATAGAGCGGTGGCCCCAGCTTTCTTTTGAGGAAAAGCTGAAGGTTTTAAGGGCTTGTGAAGAAAGAAAAAAGCCCAGCTAGAACGATCTAGCTGGGCTTAGTATGAACAGGTAAGACGTGTCATGGCGTACATGACACTCTCTCTACGGTCTTATTTGGTACTCAGATCACCCAAGCTTTCTTGATAGATCCTCTGCCCTGAGATGAGTGTAGCGGCTGAGCATTTTTGCATCTTTATGGCCGGTTATAGTGGCTACCTCGATAACGTTCAGGCCCTTCTCAAAGAACCGGCTGGTAGCTTCGTGCCTCAGGTCGTGGAACCTTAGATCTTCGATATCGAGCTTCCGGCAAATCCTGTTCCACAAGCTTTTCAGAGCCTCAAAGTGGATCGAGAAGACCCAGCCTGAGATGTCTCTGGGAAGTTCCGCCAGTGTCTCTTTTGCAAGTGTGGACAAGGGAACATCTCTGGCATTGCCATTTTTTGTATCTGGCAGATGGACATAAGACTGAGAGAGATGAACGTTCTCCCATCTGAGTGAGAGAATTTCACCGCGTCTCATCCCAGTCTCGATGGCGACAATGACCAGCGGCTTTGCCCATGGGCTTCTCGACTGGGCTAAGGCGTCGAGCAGTTTTCTTTCTTCGTCTTTCTCAAGGCGTCGTGTTCGAGGCTTTGAGGCTGGTGGCTTTCTGATTTGAGAGACGGGGTTGCAGGGAAGTTGATAGTCCCACTCCCGCATGGCGATGGTGAAGACATGAGAGAGAAGGTTTAGGTCCCTCAGGCAGGTAGCTGGCTGCACCTCTTTCAGCCTCGCATCTCGATACTCAGCGATAACGGCTGGGGTGATCTTGGACAAAGGCAATTGAGTTAGAGATGACTTGCTTAAGGCTGCGAGACGAAAACGGTCTTTGTCGCCCGACTTTTTGGTAACGGATACGACGCTTAAATACCGCTCTATGAGTTGACCGAGGGTTGTATCTTTGAACCCGGCAAAGCCAAGTTCCAGCTCCATCTCTGTCTGTCTTACCCACTTCAGGGCGTCTGCCTTGTGGGTAAAGTTTCTACACTGAGCTTTGAAGCCTTTACGTCTGACCCTGACGTGGTATCGCCCGTTGATCTTCGTGAGACTCGCCATAGCAAATTCACTCCTCGTGGAGCAGGAGTGGAGTAAAGGCGGAATATTCGGTAGCGGCTTTTGGGGGCTATCTCCTAAGTCTTTAAAATTCTTAGGAGAAATGGTGCCGCACGAAAGATTCGAACTTTCGACCTCTCCCTTACCAAGGGAGTGCTCTACCCCTGAGCTAGTGCGGCCCGGAAAGCGGGCGGAACATGCCACATGGCACCGGTCCATGCAACACGGTTAACCGGCCGCGAAGCGAGCTTATAAGGGGTCATGGTAAAGGTTTCCTGAAGGCCGCTTAGGGCGTCCGGAGCCCTTGCCCGGCCGCGCCCCAGACGCTAGGTTCCCCGGCCATGAGCAAGTCCCGCACCCCGAAGCCGCCGCAGGACCGCAACGCGCCCCAGCGCGGCAGCCCCCTTGAAGCCCGCAAGGCCCGCGAGGCCGAGGCCCTGCGCGCCAACCTGCGCCGCCGCAAGGAAGCCGAGCGCCTTGCTGCCGCCCTCGAGGCCCGCCGAGAGCCCGAACCCAAGGGCTGACGGTCCGTGCGGATATTGTGGGGCCTTCGCGGATTCCCCCCACATCTTGAGCCATCCCGCCGCTTGGAGTAACAAGAGAGGTCGCCGGGCCAGTCCGGGCGGCGGCAGCAGTCGTTTTTTCCCCTAGGCAGGCAGTTTCATGGACAAGATCAGAATTCGCGGCGGCAAGCGCCTCAAGGGCGTGATCCCCATTTCCGGCGCGAAGAACGCCGCCCTGCCGCTGATGGCGGCGAGCCTCTTGAGCGCCGAGACCCTTCGCCTCGGCAACCTGCCCCATCTCGCCGATATCTCGACGCTGGCGCGCCTGCTGGCCGAACACGGGGTGGAGATTTCCATGGACGGCGATGCGCCCGGCGGCGGCCATTTCGGACGCGTGCTGGCGCTGACGGCGCGCAAGATCACCTCGACCACCGCGCCCTATGACCTGGTGCGGCGCATGCGCGCTTCCGTTCTCGTGCTGGGGCCGCTGGTCGCGCGCGAGGGCATCGCGCGCGTTTCGCTGCCGGGTGGCTGCGCCATCGGCAACAGGCCGGTGGATTTGCATCTGAAAGGTCTCGAACAGCTCGGCGCAATCGTCGACGTGCAGTCGGGTTACATCGAGGCGAAGGCGCCCCGGGGCGGCCTGCGCGGCGCCCATGTCGTGTTTCCCTTCGTCTCGGTCGGTGCTACCGAAAACCTGATGATGGCGGCCGCACTCGCCAAGGGCGAAACGGTGCTGTCGAATGCCGCGCGCGAGCCCGAGGTCACCGACCTTGCCCGCTGCCTGATCGCCATGGGTGCCCGCATCGACGGCATCGGCACCGACACGCTGACCATTCAGGGGTCTGAAAGCCTCGGCGCCGCGACCCACAACGTCATCCCCGACCGCATCGAGACCGGCACCTATGCGATGGCCGCGGCGATCACCGGCGGCGACGTCGAACTGACCGGCGTCGATCTCGCCAATATCGAGGCGATGGTCGAAAAGCTGCGCGAGGCAGGCATCAAGATCACGCCGACCGAACGCGGGCTGCGCGTGACGCGCGGGCGCGCGCGCATCAAGGGCGTCGACATGATGACCGAGCCCTATCCCGGTTTCCCGACCGACCTTCAGGCACAGATGATGGTGCTGATGTCGGTGGCGGGCGGCGCTTCGATGATTACCGAGACGATTTTTGAAAACCGCTTCATGCACGTTCCGGAGCTTGGCCGCATGGGCGCCAACATCAATGTCCATGGTGCCTCCGCCATGGTGCGCGGGGTTCCCGCGCTGACCGGCGCCGAAGTGATGGCGACGGACCTGCGCGCTTCCGTCAGCCTGGTGCTGGCCGGTCTCGTCGCCAAGGGCGAAACCATCATCAACCGCGTCTATCATCTTGACCGCGGCTACGAGCGGCTCGAGGAAAAGCTCGCCGCCTGCGGCGCCGATATCGAACGCATCAAGGACTGAGGAAAGGGCCCGCCGTGTCGTCACCGCTCAAGCTGCGCGCGATTGATGCCGACGACGTCGAGGTGCTGGCCGCCTGCCTGCAGGATGCGCTGGTGCCCGCCACGGACATGAGCTACCTGCCCGGCGAAAAGCGCTTCGTGATGGTGGTGAACCGCTTCTGCTGGGAAAAACTGCCGGCAACCAGCCTCGACCCCCAGGCCGGCGCGGACGAAAAAGGCCCCTTCGAGCGCGTCCATTGCGGCCTTGCCATCGAGCACGTGAAGAAGGTTCAGGCGCGCGGCTTTACCCCGGGGGCGGAGGGTGATGCCGAACGCCTGTTCGAGGTCCTGACCATCCAGTCCGAGACCGCCGCCGACGGCTCGGGCGCCCTGACCGTGGTGTTTTCCGGCCATGCCGCCGTCAGGATCGAGGTCGAGAGCATCGAAATCCTTGTCCAGGACGTGGGCGAACCGTGGCCCACCCAGTGGCGTCCCCACCACCCCTTCGAGGGCGAAACCGGCTAGATCCGCGGATTCCCGTCAATTCCGGCCGGGAAGCCCCGGCACCCCGCCGGGCTGGCATCGCCGGGCGGAACGCGCTAAAACAGCCCGCTTTCGGCCCTGCGGGGCCGTAACCCAGGAAACCAGGACGACACCGTGCGCGACAACCAGCCACTGGTCATGGCATTGCCGAAAGGCCGCATCCTCGACGAGGCGCGGCCGCTGCTCGCGCGCGCGGGCGTCGAGCCGGAGGCGGCCTTCGACGACCCCAAGACGCGCTTGCTGAAGTTCAAGACGGCGGACAAGGGCCTCGACGTCATTTCGGTGCGTTCCTTCGACGTCGCCACCATCGTCGCCTTCGGCGGCGCGCACCTCGGCATCGCCGGGTCGGACGTCTTGATGGAATTCGGCTATTCGGAAATCTATGCGCCGCTCGATCTCGGCATCGGCAAGTGCCGCCTCGCAGTGGCCGAGCCGAAGGAGATGGCGCCCGGCGACGACCCCCGGCGCTGGTCGCATGTCCGCGTCGCCACCAAGTATCCCGAGATCACCCGCCGCCACTTCGCCGAGCGCGGCGTTCAGGCCGAGTGCATTAAGCTCAACGGGTCGATGGAACTCGCCCCGTCGCTCGGGCTGTGCCAACGCATCGTCGATCTGGTTTCGACGGGGGCGACGCTGCGCGCCAACGGCCTGGTCGAGGTCGAGCACATCGCCGATATCTCCTCGCGCCTCGTCGTCAACCGGGCGGCGCTCAAGACCCGGCCCGAAGAAGTCGGCCTCTGGATCGAACGCTTTGCCCGGGCGCTCAACGGAAAGGGCGCGGGCGAGGACGGGATGGCGGCCGATGGCGGCTAGGCTCTCTTCACGCGATTCCGGGTTCCGTGCGGCCTTCGATACCCTTGTCAACGCGCGCCGCGAACAGGCGAGCGATGTCGAGGCCGATGTTGCGCGCATCATCGCCGAGGTGCGGGCGAAGGGCGACGAGGCACTTCTGGCCTTCACCGCGAAATTCGACCGCCTGCAACTGAGCGCCGACGGGCTCGCCATCACCGCCGATGAAATGGCGGCGGCGGAAAAAGCTTGCCCGGCCGATGCGCTCGCGGCACTCGACCGGGCGGCGGCGCGGATCGAGGATTATCACCGCCGCCAGCTGCCCGAAGACGTCGAATACCGCGACGGCGACGGCATCAGCCTCGGCTGGCGCTGGCGACCGATCGCGGCAGCGGGCGTCTATGTCCCGGGCGGACGGGCGGCCTATCCGTCATCTGTCCTGATGAACATCATTCCGGCCCGCATCGCGGGTGTCGCGCGCATCGTCATGACCGTGCCGACGCCGGGCGGCGAGGTCAATCCGCTGGTGCTGGCGGCGGCGAAGCGCGCCGGCGTGACCGAGGCCTATCGTGTCGGCGGCGCCCAGGCGGTGGCGGCGCTTGCCTTCGGTACCGATACCATCCGTCCCGTCGACAAGATCACCGGCCCCGGCAATGCCTGGGTCGCGGCGGCCAAGCGGCAGGTCTTCGGCGTCGTCGGCATCGACATGGTCGCGGGGCCTTCGGAAATCCTCGTCGTTGCCGATGCGGCCAATGATCCCGACTGGATTGCGGTCGATCTCCTGTCCCAGGCCGAACACGACGCCACCGCCCAGTCCATCCTGATCACCGACGACGCGGGTTTTGCCGAAGCGGTAGAGCAGGCCGTGGCCTCGCGCCTCAAGACCCTGCCGCGCGCGGCCATCGCGGGCGATAGCTGGCGGGATTTCGGTGCCGTTATCATCGTCGATGATCTTTTGCGCGAGGCGCCGGAACTGATCGACGCCATCGCGCCCGAGCACCTAGAACTGGCGGTCGAAGATCCGCGTCCGCTCGCCGATGCAGTGCGCAACGCGGGCGCCATCTTCATGGGCCGCTTTACGCCCGAAGCCGTCGGCGATTACGTCGCCGGGCCCAATCACGTGCTGCCGACCAACCGCTCGGCCCGGTTTTCGTCAGGCCTGGGCGTGGGTGATTTTCTGAAACGTACGTCGCTGATTGCTTGCGACGCCGACGGCCTGGCCGCTGTCGGTCCCGCGGCGGTCGCCCTGGCGGATGCCGAGGGACTGGATGCCCATGCCCTGTCGGTGGCGATCCGCCTCAACATGCCGGCGGGGCGGGGGTCCCGTGGGGCTTGACGCGCCGCGCATCGGCGATCATTGTCCCCTGCAAACCAAGTTCTGCCGGTCCAACTTTGGAGTGAGAATGGCCACCAAGGAAGACGCCATCGAATTTGCGGGCGAAGTCACGGAACTTCTGCCCAACGCCATGTTCCGCGTGAAGCTGGAAAATGGCCATGTGGTCCTCGCCTATGCCTCGGGCAAGATGCGCAAGCATCGCATCCGCGTGCTCGTCGGCGACAAGGTCAATGTCGAGATGACCCCCTACGACCTCACCAAGGGTCGCATCACCTTCCGCTTCAAGTAGGCATTCCCGGCGCATGCCAGGGCAGGTCCGATTCGTTCTCGCTTCGGCCTCGCCGCGCCGCCGGGACCTGCTCGCCCAGATCGGGCGCGTGCCTGACGCGGTTATCGAACCGTCCATAGATGAATCCGTGCGCCCGCGCGAATTGCCGCGCGACCATGCAGCGCGCCTTGCGCGCGAGAAATGCCTGGCCGTTGCGGCACGCGTGGAAGCCGCAGACGCGGTGGTGCTCGCGGCCGACACGGTTGTGGCCTGCGGCCGGCGCATCCTGCCCAAGGCCGAGGATGCGGCGACGGCGCGCAAGTGCCTGGCGCTTCTGTCGGGCCGCCGCCACCGCGTGATCGGCGGCATCTGCGTTCGGGCCGCCGATGGGCGGCTGTACGAGCGCACCGTTACCACGTCCGTTGCCTTCACCCGCCTGACCGATGCCGATATCGAAGCCTATGTCGCTTCGGGCGAGTGGCAGGGCAAGGCCGGAGGCTATGCCATCCAGGGGCGCGCGGCGATCTTTGTGCGCGCGATCAACGGTTCTTATTCCAATGTCGTCGGCCTGTCGCTGTTCGAGGCGGAGCGCCTTCTTGCTGCGGCCGGGCTCGGCCTGCCGGGAGCGGCGCCATGATCGACGAAATCATCGCCAGTTCGGCCGATGGCACCATGCGCGTCGCGCTCCGCGAGGCGGGGCAGCTGATGGAACTGCTGGTCGAGGACGGCGACGAGCCGGGCGCCGTCGGCGACATTATCTGCGGCCGCGTGACGGCGGTGATGAAGGGCATGGAGGCCTGCTTCGTCGATATCGGGGCGGAACGCGCCGGGTTCCTGTCGCTGGCGCCGCGCGGCGACGATGACGACATCTCCCGCGATATGCCCCATGAAGGCGCGGCGGTCCTTGTGCAGGTGACCAAGGCCGCGCAGATGGGGAAGGGCGCGGGGCTGACGCGTAATCTGTCGATTGCCGGGCGGTTTCTCGTTTTCACGCCGTTTCAGAACCGCATCGCCATTTCGAAACGCATCACCGACGAGGCGGCACGTGCCCGTCTTGATTCGGCGCTGGCCGAAGTCATGGAGGAAGAGGGCGGCTTCATCCTGCGCACCGCCGCGGCGGAAGCCCCGACGGAAGCGTTGATCGAGGATGCGCGGCAGTTGCGCGCGCGCTGGGCCGAGATCAGCGACAGCATGGGTAATTGCGGCGTTCCCAGCCGGCTGCATGCGGAAGGCTCCGGCCTTTTCCGCGTGCTGCGCGATCGTGCCCATGGGGAACTGCGCCGGGTCGTCGTGGATGATGGCCGCACGGCTGCCGAGGCCAAGGCCTTTTTCACCGAATACCTGCCGGGCCTCGAGCGCCGGGTGGAGGTTTGGGACGGCATCGATCCCCTGTTCGAGGCGCTGGGTATCGAGGACGACATCGCCGATGCGCTGGAGCCTGTCGTCAGCCTGCCCTGCGGCGGCTCCATCGTCATCGAGCAGACCCACGCCCTGACCGCCATCGACGTCAATACCGGCCGCAATACCGGGCGATCGAGCCATGCCGACACGGTATTTGCCACCAACATGGAAGCGGCCGGGGAGATCGCCCGGCAATTGCGCCTGAGGGGACTGGGCGGACTGACGGTGATCGACTTCGTGCACATGGACGATGCCGAGGATGAGGCGGAGGTGCTGGAAGCCCTGCTTGCAGCGCTGGCCGACGATCCCGCCTTCATCCGGGCAACGGGATTTTCGGAGCTGGGCCTCGTCGAGCTCGCGCGCAGGCGCGGGCAGGGACCACTTGCCGCGCGCATAGGCCCCGCAGACCCGGGCCGTGACGGGGACGTCTAGATTTTCAGTTCTTGCGGGCGCAGTCGCCGACGGCTTTTTCGACCGCCGCGACGGGACTTGCCGTCGGGATGGTGGTCAGCCGCGCCGCGGACTCGCCTTCGCCGCGTGCCGTGATGGTAACGATGAAGGACAGGCGGGTCCTGCCCTCGTAGATCACGCGGGTGGCGTTGCCGGGCTCGTCGGCCAGGATCGTCAAGGTGGAGCTGTCGGGCTCGCCCGCGCTGGTGCTGTTGAGGCTTGGCGCCTGCTTCAGCGTCTGTGCCAGGCACTCGGCCAGGTCCTTGTGAGCGAGCGCGACCGGCATCACCGGGCTTTCATTGGGCCGCGGAACGAACGCGATCCACGTAACGGCCGCGGTAACCGCCGCCGTCGTGAGAACGATCGCGATGCAAGCCGGGGTAAGCCGCCGGGCTGAAGTATTTGCAGATTCCATAAAACCGGAACCTAATTGAAGGCGTAATTTGGTCAAATTCTATCACTTTGATTTTCAAGCAAAATTTTCGCCAATTTGCATAAAATACTGGCTAAGTTGGAAATCTGCGCTTGAGCCGGGGGCTTGGAGCAGGCCCCCGTGCGGGCTACTCTCCCGCCATGAAAAAAACCTCCGCATCGGCCCGTTCGCGGTCCTGTCCCATGTGCGCCAAGCCGGCGGCGCAGGATTTCCTGCCGTTCTGTTCGCGCCGCTGCGCCGATCTCGATCTTGGCCGCTGGCTTGAGGGCAGCTACCGGATTCCAGCCGTGGAACCGCCCGACGGCTATGAAGAAGACGGCCCCCGCCAGCCCCCCGCGGAGCAGGACTGACGCCCGTTTTTCAGGGGGATATTCAAGCCCCGGAAGGCTCACCCTGCGTCTTTACAGGGGGCGCGAATGCCCCTATAACCGCCCGGCGCGCCCGAATGGCGCGTTTTTCTGCCCGGCGCCCAGGTAGCTCAGTTGGTAGAGCAGGGGACTGAAAATCCCCGTGTCGGTGGTTCGATTCCGCCCCTGGGCACCATTTTTCTCTCTGTAAAGGCCAAGACTTCCCCGGCTTTCCATGCCCGCGGGAAAGTTTTGCGTTCGGCGGGATGCTGAAATCAGGATTGGTGCGAAGGTTTGTTGCGAAAATCTTCGGGAAAGGAATGACCGGATTTCTTTCGGTCATCTCCCTTGAGGTGGTCGAAGAACTCTCCGAGTCCACAATTTACGAACGGGTGTTCCAAGTCCTCCGCCGCGCCCGAAATGTTTTTGAATTGCAAACCCTTGGCTTCGAATTCTTTTCGAACTTCATCCCAAAGCCAGGAATCGTGCCACTCGCGGAAAGTGAATGCTTCGCCCGTCGTGTAAAGCGCTTTCATGCGGTCGAGAAAGGCATGGGTCTGAAGGTGGGCTGGGTTGAAAGCGAGGAACCCGCATTCTGAGTAGGGGGCATCTTCGGGAAAGTGAGTCCTGCCGAGATAGCTCATTATTTCTCCGTCGCCCGGGAAGAATTGAGCGAGGTCGGACGATTTGAAGTTCTTCAGGCACCGGACATCGGCATCGATCCATGCGAATGGCTCGTCGGGGGCAATCAGTTTAAGTGCGATTTCCAAAGAGAAAATCTTGAAGGAATACCTCACAAGATTGAACTTGTAGTCATATACCGCCCTGACTTCGGCACCCCCTCCCGGTCTTGGCGTGACTTTTATCTTGAGGCCGTTTGCTTCGCATAACCGGCCAAAGAACCGGTGAAAACGCTCGTAGCTCTCACTCATGAGAGGGGTGATCTGGAAATGTTGGCCCTCCGTGGCGAGTCCTTTGGGGAATTCCCCCTGGAAAGCGACGATAAGTCTCGAGTCCTGGGAGTGTTTCTCAAAGCTCGAGATCATGCGATCCCCATATTCTTCGAAAAGCTCCCGGTTCATCGAAGTGACAAAAGTAACCATCATTCCCCCAACTCGACAAAGATCGCCGAACTCGCGTTACTGCGGTTTGTCGCAGTTCAGTTCGTTGACGTCGGTAGCGTGATCTTCCGAAGGCCCGACGAAATCGTCAACAATTTACCCCGCTAAGCGACAGAAACCACTGATCGAATTTACGCGAGACGAAGTTTGCGTGCCTTTTGATTCGGCGCTGATTTGGTTGATCTCAAAACGTCCCGTGTTCCGGTTCACTGATCCGAAAATACGTGGATCATGCGCGGATACGATGAACATCTGCGTGGAGGTGCTTTTGGAGCGCGAGGTTCGATACTTGCCCGCCCAAGGCATGCTGCCCGAAATCACAACGCCATCCCTGGCGATGCGAATCGTCATCTGTGATGTCGAGTAATTGTATGTGTTCCGACTGTCTTTGACCGCACTGCAGGACAAGCGAACGGCGTCTTTGTCCTCCTGGGCTGAAAAGACCGGCGCATGTGGAAAAATCAGAAAGGCAATCAGCGTCAGGTATTTTTTCATGGGGTGTGAATGCCACCGGCGATGCAACTAGGTTCGTTGGCTCAAGAGGAAGGGCCTGCGCGGAAAGTTTACCAACATCCCCGGCGGTTTCAAAGGTCGGGGGCAGGCAAATCAGTCGGTGACGGGGGGGGCGGTCGGGGGGCTTTGACCCCGCCCGTGGGCAGCATTCCCCGACAAATTCTGTCGTGTTTGTCAGGCCCTCAAACGGAACACCCCTGTCCGGTGTCACCGGACAGGGGTGCCGCAGGTACTCAACTGCGGGCCGCCGTCAGGCGGCGCGGATACCAGCGAGGAAGCGGCTGACCTCTTCGCGCAAACGCTCGCCCTGGCGGGCAAGGTCCGAAGACGACGCCAGCACTTGCGACGCAGCGGCCCCGGTTTCGCCGGCGGCCTGGGTCACGCCCGTGATGTTGGACGTGACTTCCTGGGTGCCCTTGGCGGCTTCCTGGACGTTGCTGGCGATTTCCTGTGTGGAAGCGCCCTGTTCCTCGACCGCCGAGGCCACCGTCGTGGTGATCTCGTTGATCTGGTCGATGATCGCGGTGATGGCGCTGATGGCCTCCACCGCGCCGGTGGTTTCGGCCTGAATTTCGCCGATCTGGGCGCTGATTTCCTCGGTTGCCTTCGCGGTCTGCTGGGACAGCGATTTCACTTCCGAAGCGACGACGGCGAAGCCCTTGCCCGCCTCGCCCGCACGCGCCGCCTCGATGGTGGCGTTGAGAGCAAGCAGGTTGGTCTGGCTGGCGATGTCGCTGATCAGGCTGACCACGTCGCCGATCCTCTGCGCCGATGAGGCGAGCTTCTTGATCTGCTCGTTGGTGCCGGTCGCCCTGCCGACGGCGTCCCTGGTGATCTCGATGGAGCGGGTCACCTGGCGGCTGATCTCGGTAATCGAGGCGGAAAGCTCCTCGCCCGCGGCCGCGACCGTCTGCACGTTCGACGACATCTGTTCGGCGGCAGCGGAAACCGCGGTCGACTGGTTGCTGGTTTCTTCCGCCGTCGAGGACATCGCCTGGGCAGTCGATTGCAGTTCCGTGGAGGCCGACGAGAGGGTCTCCAGCGTCGCCGAAACGCTCTTGTCGAAGTCCTGGATCAGGGCATCGAGCTTGCGCGCGCGCTCTTCGGCCTTGCGGGCCTGTTCGGCCTGGGCTTCTGCGTCCTTGCGGGCGCGTTCCAGCTTTTCGGCTTCATCCTTTTCGCGCTGCTTGGCTTCCTGGCGGCGCACCGCGCGGTCGAATCCGAGCTTGGCCTGCATCGCCTTCAGGTGGTTCAGCGCGGTGCCGATCTCGTCGAGTTGGCGCACTTCGATCGTGTTGTTGAAGTTCCCTTGGGCGATCGAGCCCATCGTGGAGATCAACTGACCAGCCGGGCCGGTGATGGCGCCGATGGTCTTGCGGCTGAGCAGGAAGGCGGTCAGCAGGGCGACGAGAATGAAGCCGGCGACGACGCCGAGAGCGATCCAGAATTCAGTCTGTGCGTCGGTAAATTCGTCCTTCGCTTCCTTGTCCTGCAATTGCAGGAGCTTGTCGGCTTCTGCCTTGGCGGCCGTGAAAAGGGGTTCGACCCGTTCGACGATATGGGCTTCGAGGTCGGTGAACTTGCCTGCATTGATCATGGAAATGCCGACGAGCAGCCCCTTCTGAACGTAGTCCTTGCGCAGGTCGGCGTATTTTTCGGCGATCGCCTTTTCATCGGCTTCCATGTAGGTGCCCATGTAGGCGGCCCAGAGCTGGGTGATGCGGGCGATGTTCGCCTTGATCTGCTCTTCGGTGTTCCCGGCATTCTTGCCCGCGCGCGCGGCGACGGTTGCCTTGTAGAGCAGCGAAATGTTGGCGAGCATGCGCTCGGAAATTTCCGAAACCTGAGCGATCGGGACGAGACGATCCTTGTAGACGACCTCGAGGTGATCGTTGCCCCGGTCTGTTGCGAAAATACCTGCGGCGCCGATCAGCACCATGAGAAAGGCCATAACCGTGGCAAGCGTGACCAGCCGGGCCTTGATCGAGGCGGACATGAAGGCAAAGCGGTCCTTCCAGCTTTTCTTGAAAACGATGCCGTTGGAAAGGCGAATGTCGTCGGCGGTGCCTTCGCGCATCCGTTCATACAGATCCCCTGCGGCCTTTTTCACCGCGGCGGGAAGGGCCGTGCGGATCGACATGTAGCCCGTGATCTTGCCGTCTTCCCAGATCGGCGTGGCGGAGGCCTGCACCCAGTAGTAGTCGCCCGACTTGGTCCGGTTCTTCACCGCGCCCGCCCAGGGGTTGCCCGCCTTCAGGGTTTGCCACAGGTCGGCAAAGGCTTCCTTCGGCATGTCGGGATGGCGCACGATATTGTGCGGCGCGTTCAGCAGTTCCTGTTCGCTAAAGCCGCTGATCTTGACGAAGTCTTCGTTGACATAGGTGATGCGGCCGCCGGCGTCGGTCCGGGAAACGATGGTGACGTCGCTGCCGACGGGAACCTCGGTGTTGGTAACGGGTTGGTTGTCGCGCATGATGTTTCCTTGCACAAAATTTTGGCGCCGAGGTCGATGCAAAGCGGGTCGAAGTCGAGCGGGATTGAGTAACGGTGAATGCAAAATAGGCATCAATTTTGAAGCAACGGTTAATGAAGGGTTAAGGTAAAAGACATACGCATAAGGCATCATATCCGGGTAAAAAAAGAGCCGCCCGAAGGCGGCTCGTTTCTGTTCGTATCCTTGGCAACTACTGTTTCTTTTTCTTCTTCTTGCCGCTGGCAAGCAGAGCGATGACGCGGTTCTTCACGTCTTCCGGCTGGTCGAGCATCGCCTTGATGGCTTCATTCATTTCTGCGCCCGGGACGTAATCGACATCGATGCTGGCGGCCTTGCGAACTTCGTCCTGGAAGGCCTTGTCCTTGGAAAGATCGCCGAAGGCCTTGCGCAGGATCGCCGTGCGGTCGGCGGGCGTATTCGGTGCCGCGA
Organism: Alphaproteobacteria bacterium; assembly: GCA_038145705.1. GTDB lineage: Bacteria > Pseudomonadota > Alphaproteobacteria > SMXQ01 > SMXQ01 > WHSO01. The sequence continues at coordinate 16,228 of JAYQQF010000001.1, forward strand.
AGAACGGCCGCGCCATGTCGATCATCGGGTTGACCATGCTGAACAGGCCCTTGTGGCTGGCCGGCACGACATCCATGACCCAGGTCGTCTTGTAGGGCTCAAGCTGCGGCGCCTTCTTGCCCGCGACCTGCACGAGAATCTTGAGCTTGCCCTGATCGAGCATCTGCTTGGGCCGGCCGCCGAAGAAGCCGATCAGGTCGCCGCCCGAGGCGTGCGCCTCGCCCTGTTCGATGGCGAGCGGGATCGAGCTGCTCTTGTAGCCGTAGATGATATCCATCTTGAGCCCAAGCGATTCCTTGAGGATTTCCGGCGCCAGTCCGTAACCGGTGGAGCCGCGTGCGGTGGCCGCGAACTTGAGGCGCTGCGGGCAGGTCTTGAGCGCTTCGATCGTCTGGCAGGGGAAGTCGGACCGCATCCAGAACAGCACCGTCGCGCCGTAGAGGTTGGCGAGCCAGGTCAGCTTGTCGAGGCTGAAGCGGATGTTGGGCTGCGAGATGGCGCGGCTGAAAAGTCCGGCCGAGCCGGAACCGATGGTCATGCCATCGGGCTTGGCGACGTTGACGACGTAATTCGCTGCGGCGATGGACTGGGGTTGCGCCATGTTGTTGGCGATGATCGTCGGGTTGCCGGGAATGTGTTTGCCGAGGTGCCGCACGACGACGCGGCCCAGAATATCGACGCCGCTGCCTTCCGCGCTGCCGACGATGACCTTGACGGTCTTGCCCTTGTAGATGTCCTCGGCCGAGGCTTGCGGCGCGGCCGACATTGCAGCGCTCGCGGCGGCAAGGGCCCAAAATACGCGTGTCGTGGATTTCATCACATCGTCCTCCCGGTATCGGCTTGTTTATTCACGCCTTTGACGAAAGACTACGCCCGTTGCCGCGGGCACGGCAAGGGGCGGGGGATTGCCCCGGCCGGCGCGCTTGTCTAGGCTGGAAAGCCTTTGTTTCGAGGGAGTTGACGATGTCCCCCCAGCCCGCACCACGTCCGGCCCCGCCCAAGCCCTCGCCCTGGGTCAAGGACATGGTGGCACGCCTCGACCCGCTGGGCCCTGCCGAGCTGCGCTGCCTCGATCTTGCCGCGGGCGGCGGCCGGCATTCGCGCTACCTGCTCGATGTCGAAATCCCGGTGTTGGCGGTGGACCGCGACATCTCGGCGCTCGATTACCTCGATGGCCGCGACGGGTTCGAGGCGCTGCAGTGGGACCTGGAGGACGGTTCGCCGTGGCCCTTCGCGAACGAAAAGTTCCGCGCCGTCATCGTCGCCAATTACCTATGGCGGCCGACGCTGGCGCAGACCCTAGCGCTGATTGCGCCGGGCGGTTCGCTGATTTACGAGACCTTCGGCACCGGCAACGAGAAATTCGGCAAGCCGTCCAACCCCGATTTCCTTGCCCGCCCGCACGAGATCGCGGAAGCGGCACGGGCAGCCGGCCTGTCGGTCGTCGTCGACGAACACCTGGAGGTGGCGGAGCCGCGCCCCGCCGTCCTGCACCGCTGCGCGGCAAGAAGGCCCTGAAAAAGCTTCAGGCTTTCAGGAACGGCACTGCGAGGCGGTGGAACATCTCCGCCGCATCCCACTGCACGAGATGCTTGCAGCCTTCGGCAAGATGCATATCGAGGCCGGGCTGCTGGGCGCGGAGTTGCGCGAAGCGGTCGGCTGCGCGCGCGCGGTCCTCGCGCCCGTAGATCATCAGAAGCGGCTGCTTCAGTTCCGTCAGGCGCTGCCACAGCGGCACCGACGCCTTCTTGTCGTCCTTGGGCTTTGCCTTGGCCGCTTCGGCCATTTCCTGGCGGGCGCAGAACGCCTTGAAGTTGTCGCCGACCGAGCGCGAATGACGCAGTTGAAGCTCGGCATCGGTGATCAGTTCGTGATGGAAGAGGTTTGCTTCCAGCAGCTTGCGAGTGTCATCGATCGTCGGCTCGGCCTTCGCCATGCGGCTTTCGAGCCGCGCCTGCGCCTTGCCTTCGAGCTTGCCGGCGCCGCCATCGAGCGGCGGCAGCAGGCTGCCGGTGCCGAGCACGATGACGTGGCTCACCCGTTCGGGCTGCTCCAGCGCGATGCCGACGGCGATGTTGCCGGCCTGGCTGTGGCCGACCATCGCGGCGCTCTTGAGCCCGAGCGCATCCATGAAGGCGATCACGACTTTCTTCTTCAGCGCCATCGAGCCGTCTTCGGTATAGGACGACAGGCCGAAGCCGGGGAAGTCGAAGGCGATGACGCGGCGCCCGGCGGCGGCCAGCGGGCCCATGTTGCGGCGGAAAACATCGGCCGATGAACCCAGCGACGCGCCGTGGAACAGCAGCACCGCGGGGCCTTCGCCGTCCTCGATGTAGCGGATGCGGAAGCCTCCGGCATCGACGAACTTGTCTTCGAAACGGGTATCGGTGGCGGCGTCCATGGTCGGTCTCCCGGATGTTTTTGCGTATTTTGGCGAAGTCTATCACGGGGTCGCTGTGCGGCAAAAGACGGCTGGGCGGACTTGTCATTTCACCAGGCAGCGACCATCATCGGATCCGCAACGGATTGAAGCGGAAGCCTGCACTTGGTTGAAACGGTAACACGATTTGCGCCTTCGCCTACGGGCTACCTGCATCTCGGCCATGCCCATGCGGCGCTGTTCGCGGCGCGCGCGGCGCGCACCGCGGGCGGACGTTTCCTGCTGCGCGTCGAGGACATCGACTTCACCCGCTGCCGCCCCGAATACGAAGACGCGATCTTTGAAGACCTCGCCTGGCTCGGCCTTGCATGGGACGGCCCCGTGCTGCGCCAGTCGGAACGGCGCGCCGCCTACGACGCGGCACTCACCGCGCTGGCGGCGGCCGGCCTGACCTATCCCTGTTCCTGCACGCGCAAGGAGATCGCCGCAGAGATCGCCGCGGCGGGAGGCGCGCCCCAGGGTCCAGATGGACCGCTTTACCCCGGCACCTGCCGCGGGCGGAGTGACCGGGGCGACGAAGCGGCGGTCCGTCTCGATTGCGAAAAGGCTGGACGGCTGGCGGGCAGGCTGGAGTTTCTCGATCGCGGCGTGGGAGAGGTTGTCGTCGAGCCCTGCCTGTTCGGCGATGCGGTGATTGCCCGGCGCGACATCGGCACCAGCTACCATCTTGCCTGTGTCGTCGATGATGCCCATCAGGGCGTGACGCTGGTGACGCGCGGCGAAGACCTGCTGCCCGCGACCCACATCCAGCGCGTGCTGCAGGCAGTCCTTGGCCTGCCCGCGCCGCAGTACTATCACCACGGGCTTCTGCGCGATGAAGAAGGGCGGCGGCTTGCCAAGCGCGATGCCGCACGCAGCATCAGGTCCCTGCGCGAGGAGGGCGTCAGCCCCGCCGGGGTTCGCGCCCTGGCGGGGTTTCCCGATTAACGCCTAGCGGCGGCGGGCAGGGCGCGGCGGGCGGCGGGACGGACGGCGGGGTGCCGCCTTGGGCCGCTGGCTCGGGCGCAGGACCGGCTTTTTTGCCGCCGCTTTCTTGGGCTGCCCTTTCTTCGTCGCGGATTTTTTTGCTTTCGCCTTTTTCGCAGGGGCCTTTTTTCCGGCCTTTGCCTTCTTCATCGCCTTGCGGCGCTGGCGGCCCTGGAAGTCGGGGCGCGAAAAATCGCCGATGCCGTGAAAGTCGATGATCTCGATGGCGTTGCCGAAGGGATCATGCACATAGGCGTGCCGGCCGGTGAAGGTGCGGTGGCCCTCTTCCTCGTAGACGAGGATCGGATGGCCCGACGATTCGAGCGCGCGCAGCGCTTCGTCGAAATCGCCGCCGTTGACGATGAAGGCGTGGTGGAACTCGTATTCGCCGGGCGGGTTCGGCGGGCGGTGGTGCGCGGTATTGGTGAGGACGAAATACTGGTCGCCCACCTGCATGAACACGGTGGTGTCGTTCTGGCGCAGGTACTTGCAGCCCAGAACCTTCTCGTAAAACCGGCGCCCGACATCGAGGTCGCCGACGCCGATGGCAAAATGAAGAATACCCGTCAGTTTGACCGCATCGGCCATGATCGCTTCCCTGTGGCTAGAGCATGTTTTCCAGCAGCATGCCGTAACCGGACACGGGCTGGTTGATATGAAGGCGCTTCTGGATTTCCCAGCAGCGGGCGGGAACCGGATGGACGACCGGCAGACCCAGGTCCTGTTCCAGGACGTCGATCACCGGCAGCACGCGCCAGCCGGAGCCGAGAAGATAGACCGCATCGGCCTTCGGGTGCTTCAGCGCCACTTTCTTGACGTGGGCATAGACCTGCTCGGACGAAAGATGCCCGACCTGGTCGAAGGGCACGTCGATGCCGTCCATGGCCAGCACGTCGAATCCGGCCTGCTTGAAGTAGTTGGCGAACAGATCGTTGATCCTGCCGGTGAAGTAGGTGGCGCCGACGATCTTCTTCGCCTTGAGCGCGCGGAGCGCCGCGACATGGTTGGTGCCCGAGGTGAAGATCGGCGTCTTGTATTTCTTTTCCCACTTCTTGATCAGTTCGGCTTCGCCCTTGTAGCCGAGCAGCATGAACGGCGGCGCGCCTTCGGCATGAATGAGGTCAACCTTGTCGTCGTTGACGAGCTGTTCGATCAGCGGAACGAAGGGTTCGACCGAACGCTTGAATTCATCGGTGGTGCCGGCGCGGATATCGAGAAACAGCGGGATCACGCCGATGCCTTCCGGCAGCATGCGGATCAGTTCTTCGAGCGAGCCCGGGCGGTGCGTCGGCTTGATGCACCCGACGACGCCTCTCCAGCTGGTATATGACATCTCCCTGTATTCCTTTCTTGGTTCTCAGGCGAGGTTGTAGAGCCGCGCCGCGTTGGGGCCGAGAATCTTGTCCACGACATGGGGCGGAATCTTGCCGTCGTCGCGCAGCATGCGCAGGGCCTCGATCTCGGCGGATGTATCCGTGTGGCCGTAGTCGGTGCCGACGACCAGGTAATCCTCGTCTGCATAGCGGTCGAGGATGTAGTCGAGATCGTCCTGAACCTGCACCGCGACGTAGATGTTGTAGTCCTTCAGCACGTTGTCGGTCAGCCGGACGCCCTTCTGGCGCTTGCGCAGCATGGCGTCGTTGATGGCATAGCCGAGCCACTGCGACGACGCCTCGATAAAGCCCCAGCGGAGCTTGGGGAAGCGCTTGGGCAGGTCGGTCATGATCAGGCCGTGGAAGGCGCCGACCATCGACAGCTTGTGGATCGGGAAGCTGGTCGGGAAAAAGAAATCGTGGACCTGGAACGAGCCGTTGCCCGCGTGGAAGGTGATCGCCAGGTCCAGTTCCTGCGCCACTTCATAAAGGGGCCAGAAATAGGGATCGGTGATTTCCTTCTCGCATTCGAGCGGGCGCATGAAGATCGACTTGGCGCCGTTCTCCTTGCACCAGACGAGTTCGTCGCGGATCACCTCGATGGGCGAGCGGAGCGGAACCATTGCCGCCCAGGGCAGCCGGTCGGGGGCTTTCTTCCAGATGTCGGCAAGCCAGCGATTGTAGGCCCGGAACAGCGCACGCTCGGGCTGGACGTTGTCGGTGCAGGGGCGGAGGAACAGGGTGGGGAACAGCACCTGGACGTCGATTTGCAGTTCGTCCATGTGCTTGATGCGCCCCTCGATATCGCGCATTTCGCGCCATTCGGCTTTCGATATCTTGGATTCGACGTTGCGGTCCTTGGCGTAGACGTTGTTGTCCACAATCCAGTATTCAGAACGCAGATTTCCTTCGTTCGACCGCTGTTCCGCGCCCGCGATCTGGTTGACCACGAGCGGCGTGTACTTGCGGTCTTTTTCCTCGATGTATTCGAATGTGAATGGCGTTTCGATGACGTGGGCGTCGGCATCGACGGTCCGGTAATTCTTGGCCATTTTTTCTCCCCTGATGCGCCCTTCGGCAGGGCTTTTTAACGATTGGCAGGTAATCTAGCAAAGCGGGCCATCGCCTACAATCTTGGGGCCGAAAGAAGGCCGGACATGAAATTGCATTTTCGGTTCGTGAAATCGGCCGGTTTTTTGCTTAATATTGCGGCAGAGTAGTCCTTCTAGGGGGCAGTATGAGTGACAGGCGTCTTCTGATTATCGATGACGATCCGGCGATCGCCGAGATCGTGCGCACGGTTGCCGAGGGGCTCGAGTACGACGTACGCTTTACCGAGCGCGCCGACGAGTTTGCGGATCTTTACGAGACCTTCCAGCCTACCGTCGTCATCCTCGACCTAGTCATGCCGGAAGTGGATGGCATCGAGCTGGCCCAATGGCTGGCCCACGAAAAATGCGATGCGCGAATCATCTTCCTGACGGGACACAATCCCCGCTTCACCGACGCGGCGCGCGTGCTGGCCGATCGCGGCGAACTGAAAAGCGTCACCACGCTGACCAAGCCCGTCAGTATCGCGGTGTTGCGTCAGGCCCTCGCCTGACGGTTTTTTCGATCAGCCGAGTGCGCTTTTGAGGAAGGCGATCGTCTTCGCCCAGGAATCCTTTTCGGCCGCCTCGCGGTACTGCTCGGGCCTCACGAAATTCTGGAAGGCGTGTCCGGCGCCGTCGTAGCGGTGAAATTCGTGCGGCTTGCCAAGGCGCGTCAGTTCGGCGTCGATCTTGCTTACGTCGTCGGGGGAGGGGTTCTTGTCGTCATTGCCGAAGAAGCCGATGACCGGTCCGCGAATGCCCGACAGCAGTTCGAAAGGCGCCGTCTTGCCCTTCCCCCATGTCTTGAACATGTTGCCGCAGTAATAGATCACGGCTGCGGAAAACGCCTGCTCGCGCGCCGCGCCAAGAAAGGCGACCCGCCCGCCCATGCAGTGGCCGAGGATGGCCATCTTGCCATTGAAGGCGGCCTTCGCCTTGATGTGCGAGACAGTAGCCTTGATGTCGGCCTCGATTTCCGGATCGTCGAGCCGCTCAAGCGGATTTTCGGCATCCGGATAGCGGTGGAAGAGGTCGGGAACGACGGCGATATAGCCTTCGGCCGCCAGCCGGTCGGCGCGGTCCTTGGTGAAATCGTCGATGGCGCCACGGTGATACATGATGGCGACCGCGGGGAACGGCCCGGAGCCGCCCGGCGTCGCTACGTAAAGCCCCATGTCGGCGCCGTCGACCTTGGTCGTCTCCATCTTGCCCATCAATGATCTCCACGAAATGTGCTGTTGTTCCGCGAGAGTTTAAAAGGTGCCGGAACCGAGGTCAAAAAAAAGCCCGCGCCGGATGGCACGGGCTTTTTATGAAACGATCGCGTTTTTCAGGCGCGATGAGAACCGGCGGCGTCGTGGTGAGGGATCGCGATGCCGAAGTCGATGGCGATCAGCGCTGCCTGGGTGCGGTTGCTGGTGCCGAGCGCCTTCAGGATGGCGCCGACATGAACCTTTACCGTGCCTTCCGAGATGCCGAGCGCTTCGGCGATGTCCTTGTTGGATCGCCCTTCACCGACCAGCGCCAGCACGTCGCGCTGACGATGGGTCAGCAGGTCGAGCCGCGCACGCACCGTTTCCGACTGGGCCGACTTGTCGCCGCGTGCAGCGGCAAGGCTGACCGGGGCCGCCGCGGGAGCAAGGCCTGCGGGGAAATAGGTTTCGCCTTCAAGCACCGTGCGCAGCGCGCTCAGCATGACCGCGACGGGCGCGGACTTCGGCAGGAAGCCCTTGGCGCCGGCCTCGGCGGCCTGTTCGATATTGCTGCGGGTTTCATAGGCGGAAACCACTACGACGGGCATCTCCGCCGCCTCGCGGACGATGGCGGCGACGCCGGCCATTTCGCCCATCAGCGGCATCTTGAGATCGACGAGAATAAGATCGAAGCGCGTACCGGCGGCGATCGCGCCCATCGTTTCGGGGTAGGTCCCCGCCTGGACGATTTCGGTTTCCTCGCCAAGCTGTCGCACGAGTTGCGCGAGGCCTTCACGGTAAAGCTGATGATCGTCGGAAACCAGAACCCGGAGCATGGCAACCCTTCCCAGATAGAAAAAAAACACCGCTGCGGCCAGTTAGCCGCTTATTTCGTGAGATACTAAGTTCGAATTGTTAAATGTATATCACTAACGCATCAAATTTTATGCATTATAGCGTATTATTTTCATACCTGTCCCGAAAAAACCGCATTTTTTTGGTGATTTATGCTGGCGACGGGCACCAAGCGAATCGTCAAGGACTACCTACCATATGCCTTCAAAATATCAAGTAATTGAAATGAATAATAAGCGGCAACCTGACCGTGCGAACCGGGGGAGGCTTTCCCTCGCCCTGCTTTTCGTTTGTGCGGTTCTTTTTTCGGGCTCCGCCCTTGCACAAGATCGTCCGGCGAACCTGCCCCGCGATGAAGCGCCCGGCACCCATATCGAGGTTCGCCCTTCGGATATGCCGCGTCCCTTTGCCACGGGATCCGTCTTCAACCGGGCCGGCCGGGTTTCGCGTCCCGCCAATGCCGCGCTCCGGGTGCCACCTGGTTTCCGCACGAACCTGTTCGCCGAAAACCTCTCCCATGCGCGCTGGATCGAGGTGGCGGCAAATGGCGACGTGTTTCTTGCTGAACCGCGCGCCGGCCGGGTGACGCTGCTGCGCGACGCCGATGGCGACGGCCGGGCGGAGATGCGCGCGACCTTCATCGACGGCCTCGACGATCCACACGGCATGGCCATTGCCAATGGCTATTTTCATGTCGCCGATGCGAACGGCGTCTGGCGCGTGCCCTATACTGCGGGCGATACCAAGCCGAGGGCACGGCCCCAGCGCATCACGGCGCCGCGGGCCTTCGGCGAGGTCGGCGGGCACTGGACGCGGAACCTTGCGTTTTCGCGTGACGGAAAGCGCTTCTATGTGGCGATCGGCTCGGAAGGTAACATCGACGAAGAACCCGAGCCGCGCGCCACAGTGCAGGAATTCGACGCCGATGGCGGCAACCGCAGGACCTTCGCGACAGGATTACGCAACCCGGTCGGCATCGCCTTCTATCCGGGTACCGACGATCTTTATGTCGTCGTCAATGAACGCGACGGCATGGGGGATGAACTGGTCCCCGACTACCTGACCCGCGTGCAGCGCGGCGGTTTCTACGGCTGGCCCTATTCCTACATCGGGTCCAATCCGCAGCCGGGATTCGCGGCCAAGCGTCCCGATCTGGTCGCGCGCGCCATCGTGCCCGATGTGCTGATCCGCTCGCATTCAGCGCCCCTTGGCCTTGTCTTCTACCAGGGCAGCCAGTTTCCCGCCGATTACCGCGGCGATGCCTTTGTCGCCCTGCACGGGTCCTGGAACGCCGCCGTCCCGCGCGGTTATTTCGTTGCCCGCGTGCGTTTCGAGAACGGCCGCCCAAAGGGCGGTTACGAAGTTTTTGCCTCGGGCTTCTGGCGCGACAGCGACGAAAACGCCTATGTCATGGGGCGGCCCGTGGGCCTTGCGGTGGCACGCGACGGGGCGCTGCTGATCGCCGATGACGCCGGTTCGGCGATCTGGCGGGTGAGCTACGGCCCCTGATTGACGGACGGGAGCAGGCGGTTGGCAATGCGCCGCGCCAGCGGTCCCAAGGCCAGCCCCGCGACGACCCCGGCAAGATTGGCGACAATGTCGGCGCCGTCGGCGACGCGCCCCGGCACGTATCCCTGAAGGATTTCCAAAACGATGCCGAGCGGCGCCATCGCCAGTGCCGCGTAAAGAACGCGGGCGCTCGCGCGCATGGCGAGGAACGGCAGACCCGCTACCGCGCCGTAACCGAGGAAGTGCAGGATCTTGTCGACGTTGTGCTCCGACGGCGGCCCGAAGTTGGGCAGCAGCGACATGACGCAGATGGCGATGACGAGAATGCTCCAGGTGCCGCCCGCGAGTTTTCGCGGGCGCTCACCGATCACAAGGGGCGTCAGTGTGAAGGCCGGCATGGCTGCCTAGAATTTCTCCGACCAGGGCCTGAGCGCGACTTCAAAAGTCCAGGCGCTGCGGTGCTGGCGATGGGCGTGGAGATAGGTTTTTGCGATTTCGCCGGGCAGCAGTAGTCCGTCGGGGCCGCGTTCGGCGGCTCGCACATCGTCGGCCTTGGCGATGCCGCCGTCGATGATGAAATGGGCGACATGAATGTTTTTCGGCTGCAACTCGCGCGCCATGCTTTCGGCAAGACCGCGAAGCGCAAACTTGCCCATCGCGAAGGGCGCCGAATTGGCAAATCCCTTGATCGAAGCGGATGCGCCCGTGAACAGGATGGTTCCCGATCCGCGCGCGACCATGCCCTTGGCCGCCGCCTGTCCGACGAGAAAGCCGCCGAAGGCCGTCACCGCCAGGGCGCGCCTGACGTCCTCGGGGTCAAGCTCGGCCACCGGCCCGCGCACCCGTGCCGAAGGGTTGAAGACGACGACATCGGGAAATCCCTGGTCGGCGGCAACCGACGCAAACAGGCGCGTAACGGAATCCGTGTCCGCCGCATCGCACTTGTAGGCGCGAGCACCGGTTTCGGCAGCGAGATCGGAAAGCTTTGCCGCATCGCGTGCGGCCAGTGCCACCGCCATGCCTTCGGCGGCGAACAGGCGCGCCAGTGCGGCCGAAAGACCGGCGCCCGCACCGACAATCAGGGCCGATTCGGTGCCCAAGCTAAAGGACCTTGCCGGGATTCATCAGGCCGTCGGGATCGAGCGCCGTCTTGATCCGGCGCATGAGCTCTAGATCGATCGCATCGCCGTAATGGGCGAGTTCTCCGCGCTTGAGCCGCCCGATGCCGTGCTCGGCCGAGAAACTTCCGCCCATGCTCATGACGAGGTCATGGGTGATCCGGTTCAGCTCGTCCCAGTGCTTGTGGAAGGCCTGCTTGCCCATGCCGATGGGCTCTGTGACGTTGAAATGGATGTTGCCGTCGCCGACATGGCCGAAGGGGAAGGTGCGGATTCCCGGCATGTGTTTTTCGAGAAGCTCGCTGCCGCGCTTGATGAATTCGGCGACGCGCGAAACCGGCACCGAAACGTCATGCTTGATCGATCCGCCCTCGCGGGTCTGTGCCTCGGGCAGGACTTCGCGCAGCTTCCACAGCTCCTTGACCTGGGTTTCGTTGGCGGCGAGGGCGGCATCGGTGATGACACCCGCCTCGAAGCGGCCTTCCAGGAAGTTTTCAAGCGCGGCGCGCAGCGCCTCCTGCGCGTTGCCGGCGCCGGCGCCCGCGCTCCACTGCATCAGCACGTACCACGGCGTCACCGTTTCGACCGGCGCCCGCGTGCCTTCGAAATGCTTGAGCACCAGTTCGAGGCCAAGCCGCGGGATCAGTTCGAAGGCATTCACGCAATCGCCCGATGCGGCGCGCGCGTCGTTCAGCAGGCCCATGACATCGTCGAGTTCGGGCACCGCCATGAACACGGTTTCCTGTGCGCCGGGGCGCGGGAACAGCTTGACCACGGCGGCGGTAACGATGCCGAGCGTGCCTTCAGCGCCGATGAACAGGTGCTTGAGGTCGTAGCCCGTGTTGTCCTTGCGCAGCGCGTTGAGCCCGTTCCACACGCGCCCGTCGGGCAGCACCACTTCGAGCCCGAGCACGAGATCGCGCGTGTTGCCGTATTTCAGCACGCCGACGCCGCCGGCGTTGGTCGAGATGTTGCCACCGATCATGCAGCTGCCTTCGGCGCCGAGGCTGAGAGGGAACAGCCGGTCGGCTTCCCGCGCCGCGTCCTGAAGATCCTGCAACACGCAGCCCGCTTCCACCGTCATCGTGCCGTTGAGGGCATCCATAGCCCGGATGCGGTTCATGCGTGCAAGGCTCAGCAGCACGGCGGTGCCCGTGTCGTCGGGAACCGAGCCGCCGACGAGGCCCGTGTTGCCGCCCTGCGGCACGATCGGCACTTTCGCTTCGGCGCAGAGCTTCACCACCGCGGCGACTTCCTCGGTCGAGCGTGGACGGGCGACGCACAACCCGGTGCCGGTATAGAGATCGCGGTGATCGAGATAATAGGGATGGGTGTCGGTGGGCGCGGTCAGCATGCCGCCCTTGCCGAGCAGGGATTCGAGCTTGCCGAGGAGTGCGGCGGCTGCGGGGGACGGTTTCGGTGCGGTGGTCGTGGACATGGGGGGATTTAATCGCTCCCGGGGGTTGAGGGCAAGGGTTCGGCGGCCCGCGCCAGGCGATCGTTGATGGCCGCACCCAGTCCCGACATCGGCAGGGGCGCGCAGGCGATGGCGCTGGCGCCCGCGCCATCAAGGCGGTGCAGGTAGGCGAACAGGTTGGCCGCCGCTTCTTCGGTGTCGCCCTGGGGGCTGAGGTTGAGGACGGCGGCGGCATTTTCCGCGCCGGGCAGCGCGGCCGGGCCAAAGGCCAGCAGGGCTTCGCCTGCCGCCACGTCGCGTGCATTGATGCGCAGCGGCGTGTGCGGGGCGTAATGGCGGGCGATGCGGCCGGGGGATTTGCGGGCGGCTTCGGCCGGGTCCTCGGCCGGACGGGCGAGGGGGCCGATCACCGCTTCGATTTCTTCCGTCGCCAGCCCGCCCGGGCGCAGGAGGCCCGCCTGCGGCTCGCTCAAATCGACCACGGTCGACTCGATGCCGACGCGGGTGGCGCCGCCGTCGAGGATGAGGTCGACCGCCGCCCCGAGCGAGTGCGCGACATGCTCCGCCGTCGTCGGGCTGAGATCGCCCGAGCGGTTGGCGCTCGGCGCGGCGATGGGCACGCCCGCCGCATCGAGGAGTGCCCGCGCGATGTCGGTGGCCGGTACGCGCACGGCGACGGTATCGAGGCCGGCGCTGACCAGCCGCGACAGGCGGCTTGTTTCGCGGCGCGGCAGAACGAGGGTCAGCGGTCCGGGCCAGAACCGGGCGGCCAGCTTTTCGGCGCGCGCGTCGAAGAGGACCTCGGCGGCGGCGGCCTCGGCGGAAGCAAAATGCACGATCAGCGGATTGAACGTTGGCCTGCCCTTGGCCGCGAAGATGGCGGCAACGGCGCGGTCGTTGGTGGCATCGGCGCCGAGGCCATAGACCGTCTCGGTCGGGAAGGCGACAAGCCTGCCCGCGCGAATCAGGCGCGCGGCTTCGGTAATGGCCCCAGCATCGGCCTTGCGCAGGTTGCTCATGGCGCGCGGCCCCAGGCGATGAAACCGGAATTGAGATAGTCGTGCTTGCCATAGGCAAGCTCCGTCCCGTCGAGGGCGCGCACGCATCCGCCCGCCGCGCGCAGGATGGCGTGGCCCGCGGCAGTGTCCCACTCCGAGGTCGGTCCGAAGCGGGGATAGATGTCGGCGCTGCCGTCGGCGAGCAGGCCAAACTTGATGGCGCTGCCCATGACGCGCCGCGCCGCCACGGTCTTGTCCTCCAGAAATGCCGCGACTTTTCGCGAACTGCCGTGGGAGCGGCTGCCGATTACGGTCAGGCCATCGGCGGGCACGGCGCGGCTCGTAATTCTTTCGCCTTCGTTATCGCCGCGCGAACGGAAGGCGCCAGTCGGCGCGCCGTAATAGCCGAGCCCGAGGGCGGGTCCGAACAGCGCACCGGCGACGGCGCGTCCGTCCACGATCAGCCCGATGCAGACGGCGAATTCGCCCGAGCGGGCAATGAATTCCTTGGTGCCGTCGAGGGGGTCGACTGCCCAGAAGGTGTTGCCGATGCGCTCCGGCAGCAGGCCCTTGGCGGCGGCCTCTTCGGAAATGGCGGGGATGTCGGGCGTCAGGGCGGCAAGGCGCGGCAGGATCAGGGCTTCCGCCTCGTGATCGGCGTCGGTGACCGGCGTCGCATCGGCTTTTTCGTGCACGCGGAAATCGCCCGCATAAATTTCCATGACCACGCGTCCCGCCGCGCGCGCGATGGCGTGTGCGGCGCGGGCGAGTTCGGCCAGTTCGGCGTCTGAAAAAACGGGCTCGCTCATCTCGGTTCCGGTCAGGCGACGCTACTATCGCGCCTTTCTCGCGTCTTTGCATCCCCGCGCTTGCGGGCGGGGTGATTGCTGGGGGTTCCACCGGGGTCTATAAAGTGCCCGCAGCACCAGCCCAGCACCACGCCGGAGCAGTTTACACGATGGCCAAGTTCGGCGGTTTCAGTTCCATCGCGCGCACCTTCGGGCAGCGGAACTTCCGTATCTACATGTACGGGGCCTCGGTGTCGCTGATCGGCACCTGGGTGCAGCGCGTCGCCCAGGGCTGGCTGACCTGGGAGCTGACCCATTCCTTCATGTGGCTCGGCATCATCGCGTCGGCGGAATTGCTGCCCTCGGTCTTTCTCGCTCCGCTCGCCGGCGCCATCACCGACCGCATGGACCGCAAGAAGCTCGCCGTCGCAGCGCAGGTCCTTGCCTGCCTGCAGGCGGCAACGCTGTCGGCGCTGCTTCTGCTCGATCTCATGAACATCTGGGTGCTGCTGGCGCTCGCCACCTTTGTCGGCGGGGTGTTCTCGTTCTCGATGGCGGTGCGGCTCGCCATCTTTCCGAGCCTCGTCGAGCGCCAGCATATTTCTTCCGCCATCGCCATCAACGCGGCCTTCTTCAATCTTGCCCGCTTCGTCGGCCCGGCGGTGGGCGGCTTCCTGATCGCCACCTGGGGCATAGCCTTCGCCTTCGGCTTCAACGCGCTGTCGTTCCTGGGCTTCATCATCGCGCTGAGCCAGATCGAGATGCTGCGCCCTGAAATCTCCGGCAAGCCCAAGCGCGGGCTGATGGCCGATGTCGTCGAAGGCATCGCCTATGCCATGCGCCATCCCGGCATCGGCCCGGCGCTGTTGATCCTGATCGCCGTGGCGCTCGGCATCAAGGGTGTGCCCGAGATGCTGCCGGGCTACGCCGACAGGGTGCTGAAGGCGGGGGTCGAGGCCTTCGCCCAGCTGACGGCGGCCTCGGGCATCGGTGCTGCCGTGAGTGCGGTGTGGATCGCGGGGCGCGGGCGCATCACGGGTCTCACGCGCCTTTCCGTGCATTACCTGGTGATTTCGGCGCTGGCGGTGGCGGTCTTCGCCGCCTGGACGAACATCTGGGTGGGGCTTGCCGCCATGTTCGTCGTCGGCGCGGGCATCACGGTGATCGGCACCGGCGTGCAAAGCCTGATGCAGAACGCCGTTGCCGGGGAAATGCGCGGCCGGGTGATGAGCCTCTACGGCGTTCTGTTCCGGGGCGGGCCGGCGTTAGGCGCCCTGGTCATGGGCGCGCTTGCCGAAGGTGTCGGCCTGCGCACGACCTTTGCGGTCGCGGTTGTGCTGACATGCCTCGCCTGCGTCTTCCTGTACCGCGCGCTGCCGCGCATGGAAGCGGCGCTCGAGGCCGAGCCCGATCCCAAGAAATCCGGCGGCTGGTAGCCCCGATCAGGATAGGCCGTAGAGCCTCACCGCGTTCTCGCCGAGGATGCGGTCCGCCAGCTTCGAATCAACCGAGCCGTTCTCGCGCAGCATCCGGAGCGCCTCGATCTGGGCCGAGGTGTCGTGGTGGCCGTAGTCGGTGCCGATGACCAGCGTGTCGCCGCTGGTGTATTTCAGGATGTAGTCGAAATCGTCGGTGACCTGGGCGGCAACGTAGATGTTGTTGTCCTTCAGCATGTCGTTGCTGAAGCGCTTGCCGCGGCGCTGGAATCGGATCTTGAGGTCGTTGAGCAGGTAGGGAATCCACTGGGCGCTGATTTCGACGAAGCCCCAGCGCAGCCTGGGGAAGCGCTCGGGCGTGCCCGACATCAGAAGATCATGCACGGCGCCGACGCAGGGCAGCTTGAACCGGTTGAAGCCCGCTTCGTCGCCGAAGAAGTCGTGGGTCTGGAAGGCGCCGTTGCCCGAATGGACGCCGATCATCAGGTCGAGATCCTGGGCAATGGTATAGAGGTTGTCGAAGAACGGATCCGACAGGCGGCGCTCGCATTCCTGCCCGCGCATGAAGATGCCGCAGGCGCCGTTCTTCTTCGCCCATTCGAGTTCCTCGCGCAGCACGCTTTCGGGCGAATAGAGCGGCGGCATGACCACCCAGGTCAGCCGGTCCGGCGCCTGCTTCCAGATGTCGGCGAGCCAGCGGTTGTAGGAATGGAAGATCGCGTATTCGGCGCGCGGGTTCTGGGTGATCGGGCGCAGGAAAAGGGTGGGGTAGAGCACCTGCACATCGACGTTCATTTCGTCCATGTGCTTGATGCGCGCCGAGACGTCGCGCATTTCGCGCGATTCGAGCGGCGTATTGTCAATGCCGAGGTTTGCCTCCTTTGCCTGCAGGCGGCCGTCCACCATCCAGAATTCCTTCTGCACGTTGCCCTGTGCGCCGAGACGTTCGACACCGGAGCCGAAATTCAGGACCGACGGCATGTACTTCTTGTCGTCGCCATCCATGTAGGTCCAGGTCGTGGGCTGTTCGATGACGTGGGCGTCGGAGTCGATGGTGTTGAGAGGCATGCGGGCTTCCCCTGTTCTTGCGCCGGGCGGAACCCGGTGGCGTTTTTCCGAAGAATAGATTGCTAAGGATAAGACTTGCCCACCGCCCTTCGCAAGCACGGGGGTTGCGAGCGATTCGCGCCGGTTCTGACGTTCCCGGGCGACTTGTGACGCCGCTTTCCTGCGACTAGACTGCGGCCCTTCGCGCAAGCCGCAACACTCGCCAGGGAGAAAAAGAGATGGCCAACGAACACGTCGGCATGGTCGGACCGGGCCGCATGGGCTATGCCATGCTCAAGCACCTGATCAAGAAGGGCTTTCCCGTCACCGTTACCGACATCAACGCCGACAACGTCAAGCGCGCGGAAGCGGCCGGCGCGAAAAGCGTTGCCGATTCGGCGGCCTTGGGCGCGGCCTGCGCTTTCAATATCGTCGCCGTCGGCTTCGACAACGAGGCATTGGAAGTGACGCTCGGCAAAAACGGACTTCTGTCCACCATGAAACCGGGCGGGGTGATCGCCATCTGTTCGACGGTGGCGCCCGAAACCGCGCAGCACATCGAGGCGGAAGCGGCGAAGAAAGGCATCGATATTCTCGATGCGCCGATTTGCCGTGGCGGCTGGGCGGCGGACGAAGGATCGCTGCTGGCGCTGTTCGGCTGCAAGGACGAGGTCGCCAAGCGCGCCCATCCGATCTTCTCGACCTTTTCCTCCGACATCGTGCATGTCGGCAGCGTCGGTCACGGCCAGGTCGCCAAGACCATGAACAACATGCTGCTGTGGGTGAACGGCATCGCGCTGATGGAGGCGGGACGCCTGGCCGAGGCGACCGGCATCAATCTGCCCAAGCTGCGCGAGGCGTTGTTGATGTCGTCGGGCCAGTCGGCGGCGCTGGAAGACTGGGACATGATCACCTTCACCTGGGCGCTGAAGGACATGCAGATCGTCTCCAAGATGGCCGATACCAAGAACATCACCATGCCGATCGCCGGCGCGATCAAGGAACTGGTCAAGCAGGGCAAGGTGCTGAAGCAGTCGGGCCAGGTTCCGGACTGGACGGGCAACGGCAAGAAGAAGGGCTAATCTTCGGCCGCGGGCTTCTTCAGGCGCTTGCGCGAATAGGCGGTGGCCTTTTCCTCGACCTTCGGCTTGGCGTGGCGAAGCGCGCGGGCGACCGGGTTGCGCGATTTGGGGGCGGCTTTCGGTTTCTTTTTCTTTTTCACGGCTGGCATTTCACCCTCCAAAGAAAAGGCCCGGCGATATCGCGCCGGGCCTTTCGCTTGTCGGCCCCGGGCTATTTCCCCGACATCGCCTTCTTATAATAGCCGAGATCGGTGTATTTGCCCGCATCCCCGAGCCCGGAATACTTGGTGAATTCGGCGCGCAGTTTCAGCACCGTGTTGACGCCGGCAAGATTGATCTCCGCCTTGCGGGTAAGTCCGCCATCGGGCGAGATCAGGCTCGCGTAGATCGTGTCGATTTCCGCCGCCGTCAGCTTTTTCAGGTTTTTCTTCAGCACCGCCTTTGCCGCAGCGGCATCGGTGAAGATGACGTCATGGGCGTCGACGATGGCGCGGATGAACTTCACCATCGTCGCCTCGTTCGCCTTGGCCCAGCCCCTGCGGGTAGCGTAGACGCTGCCCTGGTAGCCGCCGAGCGCCGAAGCCGCCGGCGCCAGCATGGTGTAGCCCAGGGCCTTGGCCTCGGTATCGTTGGGCGCGCTCATCACCGCTGCGACGGCCTTGCCTTCCTTCATGGCGGCGAGGCGCGCGCCGCCGGAGCCCGCGGCATGCAGCGTGTAGTCCTTGCCGAACTTGAGGCCGTTCTGGTCGAGGATCTTGAACAACACGAAGGCGTAGCCCGTATTGGGCGCATCGACGGCGACGGCTTTGCCCTTGATGTCGGCGAAGGTCTTGATGGACGGTACGCCGACGACGGTGTTCATGCCCGAATGGACGCCCATGAAGGCGACCATGTCGAAGGGCTTGTCGAGCTTCGTTGACCCCTGGTTCTCGGTATAGGCGACGACGTTGTCCATTGCGGTGGTGGCGATGTCGAACTTGTCGGCCATCATGTCGCGGATCTGGTTCTTCGATCCCTTGGTGCGCGCGAGCGTTACATCGAGGCCATGTTTGGCGAACAGGCCCTTGTCGATGGCCAGCCAGATCGGCAGGTTGCTCGCACCCGAGAAGCCGATCATGCGGACTTTTTCGAGGGATTGCGCGGAAGCGGCGGGCAGCGCAAGGCCAAAGGCAAGCAGCGCCGCGCCCAGCATGCGGACGGAACGGAACATCGGGAACCTCCCAGGGATGGGCCCCGCCAATCGGACCGGGGGCCACGAAAACGCCGGAGCCTCCCGGCGCGGGGGGCGGTCACGCTTGGCGCCGGTCGGTGATTCTGCTGTCGGGTTGCGGCGGGCGGGACGGCCGGTGCAACTATGAGCGTGCCGGACGCGGTCCGTCAATCGGGCGCTGGCGACCGCAATGGCACAACGAAAGGAAAGAGTATCCGGGAATGGTGGGCGCTGTAGGGATTGAACCTACGACCCCTACCGTGTGAAGGTAGTGCTCTCCCGCTGAGCTAAGCGCCCCCCGGCCGACCGGGTATTCCCTCGGGACGGCCTGATATAGGGGGGGCGCCTCCATCCTGTCAAGGCGCGCCCGTCCGCAGCGCGAGGAAAACCGCGCATTTCGCCCGATCTCCCGGAATGCCTTGGTTTGGCCGTATTGGATACATACATATATGCGGCGAGGTTACCGATATGCGCGCACTGCGAGCCATCACGCTTACGGGTCTGGCGGCCTGCCTCTTGGCGGCCGCGCAGGCGTCCGCGCGCGCTGACGAGGCTACCGCCAGTACCTTGCCCGCGGCGCTGCCTGCAATTCCGTCGCTGCCGTCTTCGCCGCGCGAGGATGTGCTCAAGCTCGGCTACAACGTCTATGTCGGCGGCCTCAATATCTTCGCCTTCACCATCGATGTCGCGCTCAACGGCGAGACCTACGCCATCAAGGGCAGTGGCGAATCGCGCGGCATGGCGCGCATGTTCTGGCGCTGGTCGACGCATCTGGTTGCCGGCGGCAACGTCGGCGCCGAGGGCGTGCGCCCGCAGATCTACAACGTCGAAACCCAGAGTTCGCGGCGCGATCGTTCGATGCAGTTGTCCTTTGACGAAGGCGGCAAGTACACCATCCGCCGCACGCCGCCCGATACGCCGCACCGTGCCGCCAAGCGCGACCTGCCGCCGGTCGTTCCCGCAGGTACGGTGGACCCCTTGACCATCTCGCTGCGCATCGCGCGCGACATCGTGGAAGGCAAGGGCTGCAAGGGCACGCACCCGATCTTCGACGGCAACCGCCGTTACAACCTCGTGTTCACGGACATGGGTCCGAGCCAGGTGCCCTACACGCCCTATTCGGTTTTCTCGGGCGCTGCGCACCGCTGCCAGTTCGACATGGTGCGCATTTCCGGCTTCCGAGAGCCGCGCGACTACATCCGTTTCTGGGACGAAGACAGTCTCGATCCGCCGGTCATCTGGATCGCGCCTGTCGTCAAAGGCATGCCGCCGGTTCCCGTGCGCGCCCACGGCGACCTCAACATGGGCGGGCTCAGGATTTACCTGATCTGGGCGGAACATCGCGGAAAGCCGGTATTCCCCGGCGGCACCAAGCCCGATATCAAGTTTGTCCGCAATCGCTAGCGGGAACGTAACTCTACGTTCATAATCGAACAGTCATGGATCAGCACATCCGTTTTCCGACGCAAGCAGGCGGCGACGCGAGCAGGCAGGAAATAGCGCTGTTCCTTCGCCGCTGGTTGGCCAATCCCCTGCGCATGGGCGCTATCGCGCCGAGCGCGCCGGCCCTTGCCCGCCGCATGGCGCGCGAGACCCTGGTGCGCGAGGGCGAAGTCGTCGTCGAACTCGGCCCCGGGACCGGCGCCGTCACCCGCGCGCTTCTCGATGCCGGGATTGCGGAAGACCGTCTCGTCCTGATCGAGCGCGACCGGCACCTGCATGATTATCTGGCGCGGCGTTTTCCCGCGGCCACCGTCATTCGCGGCGACGCCCGCCGCGTTACCCGCATATTGCCTGCGCAATATCACGGCCGTGTATCGACGGTGGTTTCCAGCCTGCCGCTGGTCGGCCTTCCGCGGCCCGTGCGCGATGCGATCGTGACCGGGGCTTTCGCCGTGCTCGCGCCCGATGGGCGCTTCGTCCAGTACACCTATGGGCTGTTTTCGCCGGTGCCGGGCAAGGAACTGGGGCTGGAGGGGCGCAAGGTCGCCTTCGCCGGGATCAACCTGCCGCCCGCAATCGTGTGGCGCTATACGCGCGTTCCGTCTGCTAGCGCCGCTCAGACAGCTGCGCAATAACGTCCGGCAGGTCGGCGAAGGCATCGACCAGCGCATCGGCCTCCAGTTCCTCGATTCCGCCATGACAATAGCCGTAGGTGACGGCGACGAAGGGCAGGCCCGCGCCGCGCGCGGCCAGCGCATCGTTCAGGCTGTCGCCGACCATGACGGCGCATTCCGCCGCACAGCCGAGCCGCTCCAGCAGCCCCGTCACGTGGCCCGGGTGCGGCTTCTTCACCGAAAAACTGTCGCCGCCCGCGAGCGCGTCGATCACGACGTCGAGGCCCAACTGGCTCATCAGGCGGCGCGCCGGGCCCTCGGGCTTGTTGGTGCAGACGGCAAGGGCAAAGCCCTCGGCCTTGAGGCGGGAGAGCGTCTCGATCACTCCGTCGTACGGCGCCGAGACGGGCAGGCGGTCATAGGCGTGGCGCACGGCGGCAAGCGCCGCATCGAAGCCCGCCGCGTCGGGCATCTCCCCGGTCGCGGCAAGTGCCCGGCGCGTCAGCACGATGACGCCGTCGCCGATCATGGCGCGCACTTCGTCGGTGCCGAGCACGCGCCGGCCGAGCGGTCCGAAGGCGGTGTTGAGTGCCTGCGCGAGTTCGGCGGCGCTGTCGACCAGCGTGCCGTCGAGATCGAGAACGATAGCGGAAATCCGGCGGGAGCCCGGAGGCGCCATGTTGTAATGTTCCGCAACAATTGTTGAATTGGACGGCCCCGCCGCCCTGTGGCAAGGTGTCGCCGCCTGATTAAAAGGGTTACGGCGTTGACTTTGAAGCAAAATCGTCCGGGCAAGCAGCCCACCGTCATCATCCTCGCCGCCGGTGAAGGCACGCGCATGAAATCGGCGCGGCCCAAGGTGCTGCATGCGGTGGCGGGGCGCGCCATGATCGGCCACGTGCTGGCCGAAGCGGGCCGGGTCGGCGGGCGCATCATGGTGGTGACCGCACCGCGTCACGATGCCGTCCGCGCCGCCGCGCATCCGGCCGAAACCTGCATCCAGAAAGTGGCGCGCGGCACCGGCGATGCGGTGCGCGTGGCGCTTGGTGCGCTCGGCTCCGTGCCGGGTCCGGTTTTGATCGCCTATGGCGACATGCCCTGCGTCAGCGCCGACGTCTTTCGCGGCGTCCTGCGGTCGCTGCCGCGCAAGGGCGAAGGCCTCGCCGTGCTCGGCTTTCACGTGGACGGCGACAATGCCTATGGCCGTCTCGTCACCGATACGGCGGGGAATCTGGAACGCATCGTCGAGGCGCGCGACGCATCGCCCGCCGAACGGGAAATCACGCTCTGCAATTCCGGCCTGATGGCCGCATCGAGCGGCACGCTGCTGGCGCGGCTTCTGGCCAAGCTCACCACCGACAACGCCAAGGGCGAATACTACCTGACCGATGCGGTTGCGCTGGCGCGCGCCGAAGGCCTTGCCTGCCTGGTCGCGGTGGGGCCGGGGGATGAGCTTCTCGGCGTCAATTCGCGCGCCGATCTCGCCGTGGCCGAGGCGGTGATGCAGAACCGCCTGCGCGCGCGCATCCTTGATGCAGGCGTGACGCTGATCGATCCGACGACGGTCTGGTTTTCCTTCGACACGCGCATCGGTGCCGATACCGTTATCGGTCCCAATGTCTTTTTCGGCCCCGGTGTCGCCATCGGCGCGGGCGTGGAGATCCGCCCCAACTGCCACATCGAAGGGGCGCGCGTGGGTGCCGGCTGCATCGTCGGTCCCTTCGCCCGCCTGCGTCCCGGCGCCGATATCGGTGCGGGCGCGCATATCGGCAACTTCGTCGAGATCAAGGCGGCGAAGGTCGCCAAGGGTGCCAAGATCAATCATCTTTCCTACGTCGGCGATGCCGTGGTGGGTGCGGACGCGAATATCGGCGCGGGCACCATCACCTGCAATTACGACGGCTTCGACAAGCACGTGACGAAGATCGGCGCGGGCAGCTTTATCGGCTCCGACGTCGCACTGGTGGCCCCCGTCACGGTGGGCGAAGGTGCCGTCATCGGCGCGGGCTCGGTGATTACGCGCAACGTGCCCAAGGACGCGCTCGCCATCGCGCGCGGCACCCAGGCCGTCGTCAAGGGCGGCGGCAAGGCCTACCTTGCGCGCAAGAAGGCGGCAAAGGCCGCGCGCAAGTCCGGCAAGCCCGGCAAGAAGGCCTGACCGCCCGTGTGCGGCATCATCGGCATCATCGGCACCAAGCCCGCCGCCCCTATCGTGGTGGAAGGGCTCCGGCGGCTCGCCTATCGCGGCTACGATTCGGCCGGGATCGCGACGCTGGTCGGCGGCAAGATCGAGCGGCGCCGCGCCGAAGGTAAGATCAGCAACCTTGAAGCGGTGCTGGCGGCGAACGCGCTCGCGGGCACGACCGGCATCGGCCACACGCGCTGGGCGACCCACGGCATCCCGAACGAAGTCAACGCCCATCCCCATGCCAATGGCCGTGTCGCCGTGGTGCACAACGGAATCGTCGAGAACTTCCGCGAGCTGCGCAAATCGCTGGAGGCCGACGGGGTCAAGTTCGAGAGCGACACCGACACCGAGGTGATCGTGCATCTCGTCACCCGCCATCTCGATGCCGGGTTTGCCCCTGCCGATGCGGCGCGCAAGGCGGTGGCCGAATTGCAGGGCGCCTTCGCCCTTGCCGTGCTGTTCGCGGGCCATGACGAGCTGATGTTCGGCGCCCGCCTCGGCAGTCCGCTCGCCGTCGGCTTCGGCGATGGTGAAATGATGCTGGGCTCCGACGCCATCGCCCTTGGCCCGCTTGCCTCGCGCCTCATGTATCTCGAGGACGGCGATACGGTTGAGCTGTCGCGCAGTGGTGCCGCCGTGCGCGATGCGGCGGGCAATGCAGTCGAACGTCCGATCAAGGCTGTGAAGGCGCTGGGCGATGCCGTCGGCAAGGGCAACTTCGCCCATTACATGCTGAAGGAAATCTACGAGCAGCCGACGGTGATCGGCGACACGCTCGCCGGTTTCTTCAATCCCCAGACGCGCAGCGTGACACTGCCCGACCTGCCGGTTGATTTTGCCAAGTTAGCGCGGCTGCAGATGCTCGCCTGCGGCACCAGCTATCACGCGGCGCTGATCGGCCGCTACTGGTTCGAACGCATCGCCCGCATTCCCTGCGACATCGACATCGGTTCCGAGTTCCGCTACCGCGATCCGCTGCTGGCGCCGGGCGGTGCCGCCATCGGCGTGTCGCAGTCGGGCGAAACGGCGGACACGCTGGCGGCCCTTCGTCTTGCGCGCAGGCTCGGCCAGAAGATCGTCAGCGTCGTCAACGTCGCCGAAAGCACCATGGCGCGCGAAGCCGACGGCGTGCTGCTGACCCATGCCGGGCCGGAAGTGGGTGTCGCCTCGACCAAGGCGTTTACGACGCAACTGACGGTGCTGGCCTGCATGGCGGTAGCGGCGGCGCGGGCGCGCGGCACCATCGACGCGGGCCGCGAGGCGGCGCTGACCACGGCGCTGGCCGAAGTTCCCGCGCGCACGGCGGAGGTGCTCAACCATGATGAACGCCTGAAGCAGATCGCCGCCGAAGTGGCGAAGGCGCGCCACGTGCTTTACCTCGGCCGCGGCACCTGTTTTCCGGTGGCGCTCGAAGGGGCGCTCAAGCTCAAGGAAATCACCTACATCCCGGCGGAAGGCTTTGCCGCCGGGGAAATGAAGCACGGCCCCATCGCACTGATCGACAGGGACATCCCGATCATCGTCGTGGCGCCGTCCGACGACCTGTTCGAAAAGACCGCCTCGAACATGGAAGAAGTCATTGCCCGCGGCGGGCGCGTGATCTTCCTGTCGGATGCCGCCGGGATCGCCCGGCTCGGCAGCCTCGCCGTGGCGGCGGTGGAACTGCCCACGGTCGATCCCTTCGTCGCCCCCATCCTCTACACCATCCCCGTGCAGTTGCTGGCCTATCACGTCGCCGTGCTGCGCGGCGCCGACGTCGACCAGCCGCGCAATCTCGCCAAATCCGTGACGGTGGAATAGGCCCGAATCCCGGTTAACAGGCCGGGGTGCGGAGGCTATATTGGCCCCGTTTTCCGGGGCCCGGCCGCCCCGTCTGCACCCCTTTGTACGAGGATCGAGGAGAGCCATGAAGCTCAAGGACAAGAAGCTGTTCCGTCAGCAGTGCTACGTGAACGGCAAGTGGATCGACGCCGACAGCAAGGAGACCATCAAGGTCAACAACCCGGCCGACAATTCGATCCTTGGCACCATGCCCAAGCTCGGGCGCACGGAAACGCGCCGCGCCATCGAGGCCGCCGAAAAGGCCTGGCCCGCCTGGCGCGCCAAGACGGCGAAGGAACGCGCCGCCATCCTGCGCAGGTTCTTCGACCTGATGATCGCCAATGCCGACGACCTCGCCATGATCATGACGATGGAGCAGGGCAAGCCGCTGGCCGAAGCCAAGGGCGAGGTGGTCTATTCGGCGTCCTTCCTCGAATGGTTCGCCGAAGAAGGCAAGCGCGTCTACGGCGACACCATCCCGCAGAACGTCGCGGGGCGGCGCATCGTCGTCACCAAGGAACCGATCGGCGTCGTCGCCGCGATCACGCCGTGGAACTTCCCCTCCGCCATGATCACCCGCAAGGCCGCGCCCGCGCTGGCGGCGGGCTGCACCGTGGTGTGCCGCCCGGCATCCCAGACGCCCTATTCGGCGACGGCACTTGCTGAGCTGGCCGAACGCGCAGGAATCCCTGCGGGCGTGTTCAACGTCGTTACCGGCTCGGCTGGCGAGCAGGGGGCGGAGCTCACCTCCAACCCGATCGTGCGCAAGCTGTCGTTTACCGGTTCGACCGAAATCGGCAAGCTCCTGATGGAGCAGTGCGCCGGCACCGTGAAGAAGATGAGCCTCGAGCTCGGCGGTAACGCGCCCTTCATCGTGTTCGACGACGCCGATCTCGATGCGGCGGTGCAGGGCGCGCTCGCGTCCAAGTACCGCAACACGGGGCAGACCTGCGTCTGCGCAAACCGCCTCCTGGTGCAGGACGGCGTCTATGACGCCTTCACCAAGAAGCTGGTGGCGGCGGTCAAGAAGCTCAAGGTCGGCCCCGGCACCGACGAAGGCGTGACGCAAGGCCCCCTGATCGACATGAAGGCGGTCGAGAAGATCGAGGAACACATCGCCGATGCCGTGAAGAAGGGCGGCAAGGTGGCGCTTGGCGGCAAGCGCCACAAGCTCGGCGGGTCGTTCTTCGAGCCCACCATCGTCACCGGCGCCACGTCGAAGATGCTGGTGGCGCGCGAAGAAACCTTCGGCCCGCTGGCGCCGATCTTCCGCTTCAAGACCGAGGCCGATGCCATCCGCATGGCCAACGACACGGAATTCGGCCTTGCCGCCTATTTCTATGCCCGCGACATCGGCCGCATCTGGCGCGTCGCCGAAGGCCTGGAATACGGCATCGTCGGCATCAACGAGGGCATCATCTCGACCGAGGTGGCACCCTTCGGCGGCGTCAAGGAATCGGGCATCGGCCGCGAAGGCTCGAAGTACGGCATCGAGGAATTCCTCGAGGTCAAATACATGTGCATGGGCGGTATCGGCGCGTAAGCGGGGCAGATGGCCACATACGACTACGACCTGTTCACGATCGGCGCGGGCTCCGGCGGGGTCCGCGCCGCGCGTCTTGCGGGCAAGCTCGGCAAGCGCTCGGCGCTGGCCGAGGAATGGACGGTTGGCGGCACCTGCGTGCACCGTGGCTGCATCCCGAAGAAATTCTACGTCTATGCGTCCCACTTCGCCGACGAGTTCGAGGCGGCGCGCGCCTTTGGCTGGGATATAGAAGTCAGCGCCTTCGACTGGCCGCGCCTCGTCGCCGCCAAGAAGAAGGAACTGGCCCGCCTCGAAGGGCTTTATGAAAAGGGCCTTTCGGACGCGGGCGTCACCGTCCTGCGCGGGCGTGCCTTGCTGGAGGACGCTCACACGGTCAATCTCGGCGGCAAGCTGATCACGGCCGAAAACATCCTGATCGCCACCGGCGGGCGCCCGCATATGCACGACATTCCGGGCTATCAGCACATGATCACCTCGGACGATGTGTTCGACCTGCCTGAATTGCCGCGCCGCGTGGTCATTTCCGGCGCGGGCTATATCGCGCTCGAATTCGCCTGCATCTTCCGCGGCCTCGGTTCCGATGTCACCGTCGTCTACCGGCGCACGGGCGTGCTGCGCGGCTTCGATGACGACGTGCGCAAGGCCCTGCAGGAAGAGCTGGAAGCCAGGGGCATCCGTTTCGTGTTCGAAACCGTGTTCGAGGAGATTTGCAAGACCGGCGACGGCCTGACCGTGCGCCTCGCCAACGGCGACACCCTCGCCGCCGATTGCGTGCTGATGGCGGCGGGCCGCATGCCCAATACCCACGGGCTCGGCTGCGACAAGGCGGGCGTGGCCCTTGCCTCCGACGGCGCCGTGGTGGTGGACGCCTATTCGCGCACCAGCCAGCCCAATATCTTTGCCGTGGGCGACGTCACCAACCGCGTCAACCTGACGCCGGTCGCCATCCACGAAGCCATGTGCCTGACCGAAACCCTGTGGAAGGGCAACCCGACGAAACCCGATCACGCCGACATCGCCACAGCCGTTTTCACCCAGCCGCCGGTCGGCACCGTCGGCCTGACGGAGGCCGAGGCGCGCGCGCGTTTCGGCGAGGTGGACATCTACCGGGCGCGCTTCCGCCCCCTCAAGCACACGATTTCGGGCAGCACCGAAAAGGTGCTGGTCAAACTGGTGGTGGCGCGCGAGAGCGATCGCGTGGTCGGCGTGCACATGGTCGGCATGGACGCGGGCGAGATCATCCAGGCGCTAGCGATCGCGGTGAAGGCGGGGGTCACCAAGGCCCAGTTCGACGCCACCATGGCCGTGCATCCGACGACGGCGGAAGAATTCGTGTTAATGTACGAAAAAAGCGCCGGCTGAAACGGCGCGGCATTTCCGGAGGAAACCATGCGGAACACCTTCAAGCCCGGCCCACGCGGCCGCAAGCCCGCCGTTCTCGGCCAGCCCGTCGTCGATCCCGCTGCTTGGTGCGCGGAAGACTTCAAGGACAGCCTCGATTTCGTCTACCAGCTGTCCGATGGCGAGATCACCGAGATTCTGGATGCCGTCGGCCGGGTCGAAAAGGCCGGAATCGCGCTGATGGACGTGCGGCGGCAGGACTTCGCGATGCCGCGCTTCTCGCGCATCATGGAAGAGGTGGTGAAGGACGAGGTCCTGGATGGCCGCGGCTTCATCTTCCTGCGCGGGCTGCCGGTCGAAGGCCGCACCATCCTGCAGAACGCCATCGCCCAGTGGGGCCTTGCCACCTACATCGGCAAGATGCTGCCGCAGAATAAGTCGGGTCATTTGCTCGAGCACGTCAAGAACGCGGGCGGCGACATCAATTCGCCGACCGGGCGCGGCTACAATTCGCCCAATGCGCTCGGCTTTCATTCCGACAGCGCCGACGCCTTCTCGCTGATGTGCCTGCGCGGCGGCAAGTCCGGCGGCGAGCACCGGCTGGTCAGTTCCGTCACCGTCTATAACGAGATGCTGAAACGCCGCCCCGATTACGCGAAGGAGCTGGAGTTCCAATTCTTCCGCACCCGGCGGGGCGAAATCCCGGCGGGCGAGGTGAACTACCACCGCCAGCCGGTGTTCAGCGTCACCGAGGGCTATTTTGCCGCGCGCGGCGCGTCCAGCACGATCAAGCGTGCCCAGCAGTTGCCCAATGTGCCCAAGCTGACCGAAGCGCAGAAGGAAGCCATCGCCTATTACCAGGAACTGGCGGGGGAGCTGTCGCTGTTCATCGACTGGCAGCCCGGCGACGTCTCCTTCGTCATGAACCACGTGGCGCTGCATGCGCGCACCGCCTACGAGGACTGGCCCGAGGCCGAGCGCAAGCGCCACCTGTTCCGCCTGTGGATCGACCTCGAAGGCGCGCGGCCGGTGCATCCGGAGATCGCCGAGGACATGTCCGGCATCAAGCTGCCGCCGGGCACCGTCCTCAAGGCGCCCCTGGAAATGACCCTGGTCAAATCGGCTTGAGCCATAACTGACTGTAATCATTGCATTAAATTTCCACCGGCCGGCCATAGCCATGTGGATAACCCCGGCCGTTTGACTGGAAATCACCGGCGAAGCGGCGTATAAACCCCGGTTCCGGGCCCTTGGGCCCTGAAATCTTGGGATTTTTTGGGATTAAGAAAATGGCCGCGAAGTGGACCCCGGCAAGCTGGCGCGCAAAGCCCATCCTGCAACAGCCCGAATGGCCCGATCAGGCCAAGCTTGAGGCTGTCGAGGCGAAGCTTTCGAAGTATCCGCCGCTCGTCTTCGCGGGCGAGGCGCGGCGCCTGAAGGATCACCTGGCGCGCGTCGCGTCGGGCAAGGCTTTCCTGCTTCAGGGCGGCGACTGCGCGGAAAGCTTCGCCGAGTTCCATCCCGACAACATCCGCGACACCTTCCGCGTGCTCTTGCAGATGGCGGTAGTTCTGACCTATGGCGCCGCCTGTCCGGTGGTGAAGGTCGGCCGCATGGCGGGCCAGTTCGCCAAGCCGCGTTCGGAGCCGACGGAAAAGCGCGACGGCGTCGAACTGCCGAGTTATCGCGGCGACATGATCAACGGCATGGACTTTACGCCCGAGGCCCGCACCCCGGACCCCGAACGCATGGTGCAGGCCTACAGCCAGTCGGCGGCGACGCTGAACCTGCTGCGCGCCTTCGCCCAGGGCGGCTTCGCCGACCTGCATCGCGTGCATCGCTGGAACCTCGGCTTCGTCGAGAAGAGCCCCGAAGGCCAGCGCTACCAGGAACTGGCGGACCGCCTGGCCGATACGCTCGGCTTCATGGAGGCCTGCGGCCTGACCAGCGAGACGACGCCGCAGATCCGCGAAACCGATTTCTTCACCTCCCATGAGGCGTTGCTGCTCGGCTATGAGCAGGCCCTGACCCGCGTCGATAGCCTGACCGGCGAATGGTACGACTGCTCCGCCCACATGCTGTGGATCGGCGACCGTACGCGGCAGGCCGACAATGCCCAGGTCGAATTCCTGCGCGGCATCAAGAATCCGGTCGGCATGAAGTGCGGCCCGACCATGAAGGCCGACGATCTGCTGCGCATCATCGATCTCCTCAACCCGGAAAACGAAGCCGGCCGCATGACGCTCATCGTGCGCATGGGCGCCGACGAAGTGGGGGCCAAGCTGCCCGCCCTGATCCGCGCCATTCAGCGCGAGGGCAAGATCGTGGTGTGGTCCTGCGATCCGATGCACGCCAATACGGTCAAGTCGTCTTCGGGCTACAAGACGCGCCATGTGGATCGCGTGCTGAAGGAAGTGCGCGGCTTCTTCGACGTGCATCAGGCCGAAGGCACCTATGCGGGCGGCGTCCATTTCGAGATGACCGGCCAGAACGTCACCGAATGCGTCGGCGGCGCCCAGGCCATTGCCGAAAACGAGCTTGGCGACCGCTACCATACTCACTGCGATCCGCGGCTGAATGCCAGCCAGGCCCTCGAACTCGCCTTCGTCATCGCCGACATGCTGAAGAAAGAGCGTCAGCAGAACGGCGCATCGCGAATTAAGGCTGCTTCCTGACACGGACGTTTTCCGCTGGTTCGGGCTGCGGGGGACGTCCCCGCCGCCGGTTTTGACATACCTGTGATTTCTGCTTTTAACTCCTGTGCGTGACCATGAAAAACGGACTGACCATAGGCTTGGCGCAGCTCAATCCGAAGGTGGGGGACCTTGCGGGGAACCTGCGCCTGATTGCGGAAGCACATGCGCGCGGCAAGGCGGCAGGGTGCGATCTCGTGGTGGCGGCCGAGCTTGCGGTGTCGGGCTATCCGCCCGAAGACCTCGTGATGAAGCCGATCTTCCTCGATGCCGTCGCCGATGCGGTGGCCCAACTGGCGCGCGCAACGGCCTCGGGCCCGGCGCTTCTGGTCGGTGCGCCCTGGCGGGTGGAGGGACGGGCGGTGAACGCCGCCCTGCTGCTCGACGGCGGCAAGGTCGCGGCGGTGTCGCCCAAGCACGACCTGCCCAATTACGGCGTCTTCGACGAAAAGCGCGTGTTCGCAGCAGGGCCCTTGCCCCGGCCGGTCGAATGCCGGGGCGCGCGCCTCGGCGTGCTGGTGTGCGAGGACATGTGGACCGCAGCGCCTGCCGCAAGCCTGCGCGACCAGGGGGCGGAAGCGATCGTCGTCATCAACGGCTCGCCGTTCGAGACCGACAAGCAGGGCGAAAGGCTGAAGCTTGCCCGTGCGCGCGTGCGTGAAACCGGCTGTCCGCTCGTCTACGTCAACCAGGTCGGCGGCCAGGACGAACTGGTGTTCGACGGGACGAGCTTCGTCCTTGATGCGGCTGGCCGTGAAGTCCTCCGCATGGACGGATTCGTGCCGGGCTTCACCGTGCTCAAGCTCGTTCGCAAGGAAGGGACGCTGGCGCCCGAGGGCGGCGAACTGGTGCCCATCCTCGATCCGCTTGCCGCCATCTATCAGGCGATGATGCTGGGCCTGCGCGATTACGTGAACAAGAACGGCTTTCCGGGCGTCCTCCTCGGCCTCTCGGGCGGCATCGATTCTGCTATCTCGGCGGTGGTCGCGGCCGATGCGCTGGGCCCCGACCGCGTGCGCTGCGTGATGATGCCCTCGCCCTATACGTCGCAGGAAAGCCTCGACGATGCGGCCGAGCTTGCCCGCAACATGGGCCTTCGCCTCGATACCATTTCGATCAAGCCGGCGATGGAGGCCTTCGGCACCATGCTCGCCGAGGTTTTCGCCGGGACCAATGCCGATACCACGGAAGAAAACATCCAGGCCCGCGCGCGTGGCATCACCCTGATGGCGATGTCGAACAAGTTCGGCCACATGGTGCTGTCCACCGGCAACAAGTCGGAAATGTCGGTGGGCTACGCGACCCTCTACGGCGACATGTGCGGCGGCTATTCGGTGCTCAAGGACGTTTACAAGACGACCGTCTACGCGCTTTCCAACTGGCGCAATGCCAACATGCCCGTCGGCGGGCTGGGGGCGGCGGGGGCGGTGATCCCGTCCAACATCATCACGCGCGCGCCTTCGGCCGAGCTCAAGCCCGACCAGACCGACCAGGACAGCCTGCCGCCCTACGACGAGCTCGACGACATCCTCGCCGCGCTGATCGAGGGCGAATTGGCGATTTCCGATATCGTCGCGCGCGGCCACGACCGAGCTACGGTGATGCGCGTCTGGCGCATGGTCAATATCGCCGAATACAAGCGCCGCCAGGCGCCCCCCGGCGTCAAGATCACGCGCCGTTCCTTCGGGCGCGACCGGCGTTACCCGATCACCAACGGATTTTCCGGCGCCCGGCCGGGCGAAGGGTGAGGTGGACCCGGTGCCCCGTCTCTGCTACGCCATGACCTCTTGATTCCAAGGACCTGCGACCCGTGACCCTGCGCCTTTACAATACGCTCAGCCGCAAGAAGGAGGACTTCGTCCCCCTCGATCCGGGCAACGTGCGCATGTACGTCTGCGGGCCGACCGTTTACGACCTCGCGCATATCGGCAACGCGCGCCCGGTGGTGATCTTCGACGTCCTCTACCGCCTGCTGAAGTCGGAATTCCCGCGCGTCACCTACGTGCGCAACATCACCGACGTCGACGACAAGATCATCGTCGCCGCGCGCGACAAGGGCATCGCCATCGACAAGCTGACCGCCGATACGGCCAAGGCCTTCCATGCCGACATGTCGGCGCTGGGGGCGCTTGCCCCGGATGTGGAACCACGCGCGACCCAGCATATCGCCCAGATGATCGCCATGATCGAAAAGCTGATCGCGGGCGGTCACGCCTATGCCGAACAGGGCCATGTCCTTTTCGATGTGCCGTCGATGCCGGAATACGGGCGGCTCGCCAACCGCGACCGGCGCGAGATGATCGCCGGTGCCCGCGTCGAAGTGGCGCCCTACAAGAAGGACCCGTCCGACTTCGTGCTGTGGAAGCCGTCGACGCCCGAGCAGCCCGGCTGGGACAGCCCGTGGGGCCGCGGCCGGCCCGGCTGGCATATCGAGTGTTCGGCGATGAGCGAGACGCACCTGGGCGAGAGCTTCGACATCCACGGCGGCGGCCTCGACCTGATCTTCCCGCACCACGAGAACGAGATCGCCCAGTCCACCTGCGCCCACGGCGGCAAGCCCTTCGTGCGTTACTGGATGCACAACGGCTACCTGACGGTGAACGGCGAGAAGATGTCGAAATCGCTCGGCAACTTCTTCACCGTGCGTGACCTGCTGGCCAAGGCGCCGGGCGAGGCGATCCGCTTCTACATGCTCGGCACCCATTACCGCCAGCCGCTCGACTGGACGCTGGACGGGCTGGCCGAAGCCAAGCGCGGCCTCGACCGCCTTTACGGCGCGCTGCGCGGGGCCTGCGACATCAAGGCGATGGAAGCCGACGCGCCCGCGGGCGTACGCGCGGCGCTGGAAGACGACCTCAACACGCCGCTCGCCATCGCCCAGATTCACGAAACGGCGACGGCGCTGAACAAGGCGGTCCCGAACGAAGAACGGGCCGCGTTGAAGGGCGCGCTGGTTGCCGGCGGCGCGCTGATCGGCGTTCTGCAGCACGACGTCGAGGACTGGTTCAAGTGGGCGCCGGAAGGCGCCGGTGCGGACGGCCTGGATGAGGCGCGCATCAACGACCTGATTGCCGCGCGCGCCCAGGCGCGCAAGGATCGTAATTTCGCCGAAGCCGATCGCATCCGCGACGAACTGGCCTCGGCGGGCGTGGTACTGGAAGACAAGGCCGATGGAACCATCTGGCGGCGGGCAGGCTGACATGGCGAAAACCGACGACAAACGCGTGTATCTCTACGATTCGACGTTGCGCGACGGCGCCCAGACCCAGGGCGTCGACTTCAACGTCAACGACAAGATCGCCATTGCCCGGGCGCTCGATGAACTCGGCATCGACTACGTCGAGGGCGGCTGGCCGGGTGCCAACCCGACCGACGATGCCTTTTTCGCCGACCTGCCGGAACTGACGAACGGCCGCATGACCGCCTTCGGCATGACCCGGCGGGCAGGCCGCTCGGCCGAGAACGATCCGGGCCTGACGGCGCTGTTCTCCACCAAGGCCCGCGTCGTCTGCATGGTCGGCAAGACCTGGGATTTCCAGGTCAAGGTCGCGCTCGGCATCGACATGGACGAAAACGTCCGCATGATCGACGACAGCGTGCGGCTTGCCTGCAAGAAGATGGACGAGGTCTTGTTCGACGCCGAACATTTCTTCGACGGCTACAAGTCCGATCCGGCCTACGCGCTGAAATGCGTCAGGACGGCCTATGATGCGGGTGCCCGCTGGGTGGTGCTGTGCGATACCAACGGCGGCACGCTGCCCGACGAGGTCGAGCGCATCGTGACCGAAGTGGCCAAGCACGTTCCCGGCACCAGCATCGGCATCCACTGCCACAACGACACTGAAAACGCGGTGGCCAATTCGCTCGCCGCCGTGCGCGCGGGCGCGCGCCAGATCCAGGGCACCGTCAACGGCCTCGGCGAGCGCTGCGGCAATGCCAACCTGATCTCTATCCTGCCGAGCCTGATGCTCAAGATGGGCTTCGAGACGGGGGTGAGCCGGGAGGAGCTTTCGCGCCTGACCCATACCTCGCGCCTGCTCGATGAACGGCTCAACCGCGCCCCCAACCGGCATGCGGCCTATGTCGGCGAGGCGGCCTTCGCCCACAAGGGCGGCCTGCATGTCTCGGCGGTGGAAAAGGACCCGCGCTGCTACGAGCACGTGCCCCCTGAATCGGTCGGCAATGCGCGCCACATCGTGGTCTCCGATCAGGCGGGCCGGTCCAACGTGATCTCGCGCCTGCGCGATGTCGGTATCGATGTCGCACCCAATGATCCGCGCATCGGCAAGCTGGTCGAGGACGTAAAGGCCCGTGAATACGACGGCTATGCCTATGACGGGGCAGAGGCGAGCTTCGAACTGCTGGCCCGCCACGCGCTCGAGACTGTGCCCGAATATTTCCGCCTGTCGTCTTTCCGTGTGCTGGACGAACGGCGCTGGAATGCCCGCGGCAACCTGGTGACCCTGTCGGAAGCGACCATCAAGGTCGAGGTCAAGGGCGAGAACACCATGGCCGTCGCCGAGGGCAACGGCCCGGTGAACGCGCTGGACAACGCGTTGCGCAAGGCGCTGATCCCGGCCTATCCGACGCTCGAGGACATGCGCCTCGTCGATTACAAGGTGCGCATCCTGACGCCCGGCGAAGGCACCAAGGCGGTCACCCGCGTCGTCATCGAAAGCGCCGATGCGAAGGGCAACCGCTGGTCCACCGTCGGCGTTTCGACCAACGTGATCGATGCGTCCTTCAACGCGCTTTACGACGCGATCACCTACAAGCTGTTTTCGGCGAATGCCCACGCCTGAGGGCAAGCGCACGCGGCCGACCGCGGCCCCGGCGGCGACGAAACGCCCGCCGCGCTCGCGCCGCGCGGGCAAGGCCGGCGTGGCGGCGCTGCGTGACGGGGCGGCCGACCAGCCGGTGGTGATCCTCGACCATCCCCAGCTTGGCGAGAATATCGGCTTTGCCGCCCGCGCCATGCTCAACTGCGGCCTCGTCCACATGCGCATCGTCGCCCCGCGCGGCGGCTGGCCGAACGACCGCGCCATCGCCTCGGCGGCGGGCGCGACCTCGGTGCTGGAGGCGGCAAAAATTTTTGAGACGCTGGATGAGGCCATCGCCGATCTCAACCGGCTCTATGCCACCACGGCGCGTCCGCGCGGCATGCGCAAGCCGGTGCTGACGGCGCGCGCGGGCGGCGAGGAGATCGTCGCCGCCATCGATGGCGGCGCGCGGGTGGGCCTCCTGTTCGGCCGCGAACGCACCGGCCTTGAGAACGACGACGTCGCCCGGGCGGACGCCATCATCGAAGTTCCGCTCAACCCGGAGTTTCCCTCCCTCAACCTCGGCCAGGCGGTCCTGCTTGCCTCTTACGAATGGCGCATGGCGCGCCTGGGTGCCGCTGCTGCTGCGGCCAAGGTCGGCGGCGAGGCGGCGGAGCCCGCCGCCCATGGTGAGTTCGACGGGTTTTTCCGGCATCTGGAAGGCGAGCTCGACGCCGTCGGCTTCTTCTGGCCGCCGGAAAAGGCCCCCCGGATGCGGCGCAACCTGCGCACGGCCTTGCTGCGGGCGGCCCTGACGGACCAGGAGGTGCGCACGCTGCGGGGCGTGGTCAAGGCCCTGACGGAGGGCCGCAAAGGCAAGGGAAGTCTCGATAAATCAAAGGGTTCCGGCGGGCCAGCCAAGGCCCGGAAGCCGTCCCGCCCGGCTGATTGACTTTCCCCCGGCGGCCTGTATATTTCGGCGCTTTCCCGGCCGGGGCCCCTTGGGGGTCCACGCCACCGCCACAAAGGCGGGGCAGGCGGGACAAAAATAACACCAGACCAACTCGGGCATAGGATAGACACATGAGCAAGCGTCAAGAGTCCAAGCACAAAATCGATCGCCGCCTCGGGGTAAACCTCTGGGGCCGCGCCAAGTCCCCCTTCAACAAGCGCGAGACGGTGCCCGGCCAGCATGGCCAGCGGCGCTTCAAGGTCTCCAACTTCGGCCAGCAGCTGATGGCGAAGCAGAAGCTGAAGGGCTACTACGGCAACATCGGCGAACGCCAGTTCCACCGCTATTACGTCGAAGCCGCGCGTCGCCGCGGCGACACCGGCGAACACCTTATCGGCCTGCTGGAAAGCCGGCTGGACGCGGTCATCTACCGCCTCAAGTTCGTGCCGACCGTTTTCGCCGCGCGCCAGTTCGTCAGCCACGGCCACGTGCTGGTCAACGGCAAGCGCGTCACGGTTTCGTCCTACCTGGTGAAGCCGGGCGACGAGATCGAGGTGCGCCAGAAGTCCCGCGAACTGCCGCTGGTGCTCGAAGCCGTCGGCTCCGGCGAGCGCGACGTCCCCGATTATCTCGAAGTCGATCACAAGGCAATGAAGGGCAAGTACGTCCGCGTGCCGCAGTTCGCCGAGGTGCCCTATCCGGTCCAGATGGAACCGAACCTGGTCGTCGAATTCTACTCGCGTTAAGAGCTTACAAGGCTGCTACAGCCACCAAGGCGGGAAGGGCCGGTCCATTGGACCGGCCCTTTTCATTTTCGCCTCAGCCCCTCGTCCAGTGGACGCTTTCGGCGCCCGGGTCGTAGGCCCGCAGGTTGATCGCCGGATTGCGGTTGACCAGCGGGCGCCCGTACATGGGGTGACGCAGGCTGCGCACTTCGTGATCCAGAACATAGACCACCTTGCCTGTCTTCGGATCGGTGATATCCCGGAAGCGGTACTGGTGCGTCCCTGATTCCTGCGAGACCAGGCCCATGTCGAACAGACGGCGGTAGGGGCCCGAGAAGTTGGCGATATAGATCTGGATGTGGTTGTTGTCGTAGGGCACCCGCGGCTTCTTCGTCTCGCGGAAATAGAGGTACTGTTCCTCCCCCGACGAGACCCGCGCGCAGGTCGCACCCTTCCATTCGATCATGTCGACGGTGGCGAGCATCACTTCCGAATAGAAGCGGCCGATGGCTTCCGCGGCACCCTTCGGAACGTCGAATTCGACGAAGGCGTAGCCCAGCGAGGTGCGCCCGAAGCGCTTGGGGTCCGGCTCATGGCAGTCGATGCGGTTGCCCCAGGGGCAGGTCGTTTCCACCGCATCGTTGGTGGCGCGGTACTTGAACTTGGTGCCCTTGAGCTCGTCCTTGACCGCAGCGAGGCGCTCGAGCAGTTTTTCGCGGCCGGGAATGACCAGCCCGATGACGCCCTGCACCACCTGCGGGGCGCAGTTGGGCAGGTGAAACTGGCCGGTGCCTACATTGACCCAGATGTTGTTGGTTCCGGCCATCATGTAGGGATCGCGCGTAAGGCCGAGGCCCATCATGTAATAGGCCGTCGCCAGGCGCTGGTCGGGCACCTGCACGTTGACGTGGCCGAACTGGATGATGTTGCCGATGTCTTCGCCGGAACGGTCGAGCGGCTTTGCCTTCATGTCGTTTCCTCCCCTCCGGCGCGGCCCTCTGCGGGGCCTTGCGCCGCATGCAGTTGACGCAGGCTATTCCGCCTGCGGCGCCGAAACGGCGATGCCCTTCTGGGCGAAGAAGTCGTGCAGTTCGCCGGACTGGTACATCTCGCGCACGATGTCGCAGCCGCCGACGAATTCGCCCTTCACGTAGAGCTGGGGGATCGTCGGCCAGTTGGAGAAGCTCTTCACGCCTTCGCGGATGTCGCCGTCCGAAAGCACGTCGATGCCCTTGAACTTCACGCCCATGATCGACAGCACCTGCACGACCGTGGAAGAAAATCCGCACTGGGGGAATACCGGCGTGCCCTTCATGAACAGGACGACGTCGTTGCCGTCGATTTCGCTCTGGATGCGCTGGAAAACCGGATTGTCGCTCATGTCATGTCCTCGTGTGGCCCGGTGGGCCGGTTGAATTACTTCGCCGTCGTGGTCAGCGCCAGCGCGTGCAGCTCGCCGCCCATGCGCCCCTTGAGCGCATCGTAGACGAGCTGGTGCTGGCGCACGCGGGTGAGTCCCTTGAAGGCAACCGACGCCACGTGGGCGGCATAATGGTCGCCGTCACCTGCGAGGTCGTCGATGCGCACCTCCGCGTCGGGCAGGGCGTCCTTGATCAGGCGTTCGATTTCGCCGGCATCCATCGCCATGGCGGGTCTCCTTGGCGGGGAGGGGACGCCCTAGGGGGCCCCGTCACCCATATAGGCGGGCAGCCAAGCCTCGAAGGCTGCCCGCAGCTTGGCCACAGATATGGCCCCGGCACCCTCAAGTGTCAATTCCGCACCCCCGGTCCGGCCCAGGAGGGCCGCCGGGACACCGGCCTTTTCGGCCCTTGCAACAAGGGCTTGGCCATCGCGGGAGGTGACGATATAGCGGCCCTGGTCCTCGCCAAAGGCAAAGGCATGGAGCGGCAGGGCAGCGTCCGGTGCTGCGATTTCGGCGCCGATGCCCGCCGCCATCGCCATTTCGGCCAAGGCGACCAGCAGGCCGCCGTCGGACAGGTCGTGGCAGGCGGTCGCGGTGCCTGCAACGATCTCGCCCCGGACAAAGTCGCCGTTGCGACGTTCAGCCGCTAGATCGACCGGGGGCGGCGCACCGTCGCGCCGACCGTGGATTTCACGCAAGTACGCCGAGCAGCCGAGATGGCCCGCCGTCGCGCCGATGACGACGACATCCTCGCCCGCCGCCTTGAACGGCACCGAGGCGCGCTTGCCGAGGTCATCCACCAGCCCGACGCCGCCGATGGCAGGCGTCGGCAGGATGCCGCGGCCGTTGGTTTCATTGTAGAGCGACACGTTGCCCGAGACGACCGGGAAGTCGAGAGCGAGGCAGGCCTCGCGGATGCCTTCGATGCAGTCGGCGAACTGGCCCATGATCTCGGGTCGTTCGGGGTTGCCGAAGTTCATGTTGTCGGTGATGGCGAGCGGCCGCGCGCCGACGGCGGTCAGGTTGCGCCAGCATTCGGCGACGGCCTGGGCACCGCCCGTTTTCGGATGCGCGGCGCAATAGCGCGGGTTGCAGTCGGTGGTGACGGCGAGGCCGCGGTCGGTGCCGTGCACGCGCACCACGGCCGCATCGCCGCCTGGGCGCTCGACGGTATCGGCCATGACCATGTGATCGTACTGTTCCCAGATCCAGCGCTTGGAGCAGAGATCGGGCGAGCCCACCAGTGTCTCGAGCGCACCCATGATGCTGGCGGGCGCCGGTACGTCGGCGGGCGCGAGCGTCGCGGGCAGGGCCGTCGGGCGCGTCGGGCGGTCGTAGATGGGGGCGGCTTCCGACAAGGGGTCGATGGGCAGGTCGGCGGCGACCTTGCCGCCCATGGTCAGGACCATGCGGCCGGTATCGGTCAGCTTGCCGATGACGGCGAAATCCAGTTCCCACTTTTCGAAGATGGCGCGGGCGACGTTTTCGCGGCCGGGCTTGAGCACCATGAGCATGCGCTCCTGGCTTTCCGACAGCATGATTTCGTAGGGCGTCATCCCGGTTTCGCGCACCGGCACCATGTCTAGGTCGATTTCAACGCCGACGCCGCCCTTGCCCGCCATCTCGAAGGACGACGAGGTCAGGCCCGCCGCGCCCATGTCCTGGATGCCGATGATGGCGTCTTCGGCCATCAGTTCGAGGCAGGCCTCGATCAAAAGCTTTTCCGTGAACGGGTCGCCGACCTGCACGGTGGGCCGCTTGGCCTCGGCGGTGTCGTCGAATTCGGCCGACGCCATGGTGGCGCCGTGGATGCCGTCGCGCCCGGTCTTGGAACCGACATAGACCACCGGATTGCCGATGCCCGATGCCTTCGCGTAGAAGATGCGGTCGGCGCGCGCGATGCCCACGGTCATCGCATTGACCAGGATGTTGCCGTTGTAGCTCGCGTCGAAGTCGCAAGCGCCCGCCACCGTCGGCACGCCGACGCAGTTGCCGTAGCCGCCGATGCCCGCGACCACGCCCGCCACAAGGTGGCGCGTCTTGGGATGGTCCGGCGCGCCGAAGCGCAGCGCGTTCAGGTTGGCGACGGGCCTGGCACCCATCGTGAAGACGTCGCGCAGGATGCCGCCGACGCCGGTCGCGGCCCCCTGGTAGGGCTCGATGAAGGACGGGTGGTTGTGGCTTTCCATCTTGAACACGGCGGCGAGACCGTCGCCGATATCGATGACGCCCGCGTTCTCGCCGGGTCCGCAGATGACCCAGGGCGCGGTGGTGGGCAGGCGGCGCAGCCACTTGCGCGAGGACTTGTAGGAGCAGTGTTCCGACCACATGACCGAGAAGATGCCGAGCTCGGTGATGTTGGGCTCGCGCCCCATGATCTCGAGCACACGCTTGTATTCGTCCTCGGTCAGGCCGTGGGCCTTGACGACTTCGGGGGTGATCTCGCTCATGACAGCGCCTCCGCCAGGCCCTCGAACATGGCGCGGCCGTCGATGCCCGTCAGCAGCGGTTCCACCAGGCGTTCGGGGTGCGGCATCATGCCGAGCACGTTGCCCGCGCCGTTGCGGATGCCCGCGATGTTGTTGAGCGATCCGTTGGGATTGGCGGCAGGCGTGACGTCGCCGTTGGGATCGCAGTACCGGAAGGCGACCTGGCCTTCGCCCTCGATCCGCTTCAGGGTTTCCGCGTCGGCGAAGAAATTGCCGTCGGCATGGGCGATCGGGATGCGGATGACCTGGCCGGCCTCGTAGCGGCCGGTGAAGGGGGCCGCGGAGGCTTCCACGCGCAGGTAGACGTCGCGGCAGATGAAGCGGAGCGAGGCATTGCGCATCAACGCGCCGGGCAGGAGCCCGGCCTCGGTCAGGATCTGGAAGCCGTTGCAGACGCCGAGCACGGGCACACCCGCGGCGGCGCGCTTCTTCACTTCCCCCATCGCCGGGGACTGGGCCGCCATGGCGCCCGAGCGCAGGTAGTCGCCGTAGGAAAAGCCGCCCGGAACCGTGATCAGGTCAACCTTGGGGAAATCGGTGTCGCGGTGCCAGACCATGACCGGCTCCGTGCCGGTAATGCGGGCAAGCGCCACCTGCATGTCGCGATCGCAGTTAGAACCGGGGAATACGATGACGGCGGATTTCATGCCTGGCTGTCGAGATCGATCCGATAGTCTTCGATCACGGTATTGGCGAGAAGCTTTTCGCACATCTCGCCCACCTTTTCGCGGGCGCGGGCGGGATCTTTCTCGTCGATTTCGAGTTCGATGAACTTGCCCTGACGGACTTCACCGACGCCGCCGAAGCCCAGCGACTTCAGCGCCGTGCCGATGGCCTTGCCCTGCGGATCGAGAACGCCCTGCTTGAGGGTGACGTGAACGCGCGCGCGCATCGCTTACTGCATCGCCTTTGAGCCGGGCATGTCTCCCGGCCCGCTTTCGGGCAGGATGCCGAGCCGGCGGGCGACCTCCTGGTAGGCTTCCTCAACCTTGCCGAGGTCGCGGCGGAAGCGGTCCTTGTCCATCTTCTCGTTCGTCTTCATGTCCCACAGGCGGCAGGAGTCGGGGCTGATCTCGTCGGCCAGCACGACGCGCACGTCGTCGCCGTTGTACCAGCGGCCGAACTCGATCTTGAAGTCGACGAGGCGGATGCCGATGCCCTGGAACAGGCCGCACAGGAAGTCGTTGATGCGCAGCGTCAGGTTGACGATCTCATCCAGTTCCTGGTGCGTCGCCCAGCCGAAACAGGAGATGTGCTCCTCGGCAACCATCGGATCGCCGAGCGCGTCGTTCTTCAGGCAGTACTCGATGATCGAGCGCGGCAGCATCGTGCCTTCCTCGATGCCGAGGCGCTGGGACAGCGTGCCGGCGGCGATATTGCGGACGATCACCTCGAGCGGGATGATTTCCACCTCGCGCACGAGCTGTTCGCGCATGTTGAGCCGCTTGATGAAGTGGGTCGGAATGCCGATCTCGCCCAACCGCGTCATCAGCAGTTCGGAAATGCGGTTGTTGAGCACGCCCTTGCCGGTGATCGTGCCCTTTTTCTTGTTGTTGAAGGCCGTGGCGTCGTCCTTGAAGTACTGGACGATAGTGCCCGGCTCAGGCCCCTGGAAAAGTACCTTGGCCTTGCCTTCGTAGATCTGTTTGCGGCGGTTCATGGCGCGCCTTGCTTGGCTGAAACCGGCGGCGGGCGCCGGGCGGTGGAACGAAGCAGATGTATAGCATAACCGGGGGGCGAGTCCATGCCGCGGCGGGGCCAGAAACCCCAATATCTTGGGGATAAATCCGGTCCTAGAACTCTACATCCTGATAGGGGGCGGTTCCCGGCCGGGCCGGGCAAAACCGCCAGACCGGCCGCGCAGCGCCACCCGGCGCCGCCAAGGCGATGAGCGAGCCCGATACGGTGCCGTATCCCTCGACCGGGGTAATGGCCATGGCGCCGCGGGGACCCGCGTCCCTGGCCGTTTCCGTCGCTGCCATCAGGGCTTCCCAATCGCCCCAGTCGCCCGCATCGGGGTCGGGATCGGGGGTCGCTTTCAGGCGCGGCAGGTAGGTGCGGATGCGGGCGTGGCCCATGTCGTTGAGTTCGCGCACGGTGATCATGGAATGGCCGGTGGGCACGGTTTTTACCGTGACCGGCCCGTCGCCGGCCGAACGCAGCCAGAAGGCATCGCGGTTATCGGCGACGATCAGGTTGAAGGGGCGGAAGGCCGCGCCATCCAGCGCCTTGAGGGCGCGTGCAGCCAGTGCCGCGTCCGGGTGGTCGAGGGCTTCCAGCACCACTTCGCCGCGCGTGCGCTTGTCTTCGGCGGGGCCGAGCGAGCCCTCGCGGTTCATGATGGCGGCGACGACGCCGGTATCGTTGACGCCCAGCCACGATCCGCCGGCGACTTCGTCCAGCCCCGCGACCACGTCCTGGCGGTCGGGCCAGTGCCGGGCGGGCGGGCGCCAGGCCCTTCCGATCATTTCATCGCGGTTGGTGCCCAGAATCAGCGGCCAGTCATGGCCGGGGCGACGCAAAATGACGACGGTGCACATAAACTTTCGGTACCATCACAGGCTGCCAATGGCTATAGAATGGCACCAGGAAAACGGCGAAAGCCAGCATTTTTCAGGGAACCAGGAGTTTGTGATGAGCAGTTTCGACGATCGCGAAAAAGGGTTCGAGGCCAAGTACAAGGTCGATCAGGAGACCCAGTTCAAGGTCAACGCCCGGCGCAACAAGCTGCTGGGCGAGTGGGCGGCGGGCCAGATGGGCCTGTCGGGCGATGCGGTCGCCAGCTACGCCAAGGACGTCGTTGCCGCTGATTTCGAAAAGCCGGGCGATGACGACGTCGTCGCCAAGGTCGTCGGTGATCTGGCCGCCAAGGGCGTCAAGATCGGCGAGGCCGAGGTTCGCAAGAAAATGTCCGAATTGCAGGCGGTCGCCCGCCAGCAGATCACGGCCCAGTAGGGACGTCTTTCTTCAGGCAGTGGCGCCGAACACGCGGGCGAAGATCGTGTCCGCGTGCTTGGTGTGGTAGCCGAGGTCGAACAGTTCCGCCACTTCCGCGGCGCTCAGGTGTGCCATGACTTCCTTGTCGGCCTTGAGGTTGGCCTGGAAGTCGCCGCCTTTTTCCCATGCCGACATGGCGTTGCGCTGGACGGCAGAATAGGCCGTCTCGCGGCTCATGCCCTTCTGGGTCAGGGCCAGCATGACGCGCTGGGAATGGACGAGCCCACCGAGGCCGTCGAGGTTCTTCTGCATGTTTTCGGGATAGACCACCAGCCGGTCCATCATCGAGGTCAGGCGCGCCAGCGCGAAATCGAGCGTCACGGTGGCATCGGGGCCGATCATGCGTTCGACGGAAGAGTGCGAAATATCGCGCTCGTGCCACAGCGCCACGTTCTCCATGGCCGGGGTCACGGCCGAGCGCACGATGCGCGCAAGACCGGTCAGGTTTTCCGACAGCACCGGGTTGCGCTTGTGCGGCATCGCCGAGGAGCCCTTCTGGCCCGGTGAGAAGTATTCCTCCGCCTCGCGCACCTCGGTGCGCTGCATGTGGCGCACCTCGATGGCGATATGCTCGATCGACGATGCGATCACGGCCAGGACCGCGAAGAACATCGCATGGCGGTCGCGCGGGATGACCTGGGTCGAAACGGGCTCGACCGCGAGGCCCATTTTCCTGGCGACATGGGCTTCAACGCGGGGATCGATGTTGGCGAAGGTGCCGACGGCGCCCGAAATGGCGCAGGTCGCGATTTCGCGGCGGGCTTCCGCCATGCGGTCGCGGTTGCGGGCGAACTCGGCGTAAAAACCGGCCAGCTTGATGCCGAAGGTGGTGGGTTCGGCATGAATGCCGTGGCTGCGACCGATGCAGGGCGTCATCTTGTGCTCGATGGCGCGGCGTTTGAGCACGGCAAGCAGTTCGTCGAGGTCGGCCAGCAGGATGTCGGAGGCCTGGGTGAGCTGCACCGCGAGGCAGGTATCGAGAACGTCGGAAGAGGTCATGCCCTGATGGACGAAGCGGGCCTCGGGCCCGACGTGCTCGGCCAGGCTGGTCAGGAAGGCAATGACGTCGTGCTTGGTCTCTTTCTCGATCTCGTCGATGCGCGGGATGTCGAAGCCGCCGCGAT
Source organism: Alphaproteobacteria bacterium (assembly GCA_038145705.1). Classification (GTDB taxonomy): domain Bacteria; phylum Pseudomonadota; class Alphaproteobacteria; order SMXQ01; family SMXQ01; genus WHSO01. The sequence goes on from JAYQQF010000001.1 coordinate 60,867, forward strand.
CCCATACGGCCTTGGCCGCTTCCTTCGGGATGACTCCCAGCTCCGCCTGCGCGTCGCAGGCGTGGGCCTCGATCTCGAACCAGATCCTGAACTTGTTCTCGGGCTCCCAGATGGCGGCCATCTTGGGGCGGCTGTAGCGGGGAATCATGGCAACCTGCGCGTCGCTGTCGGGTTTTGAAGCGGCGCAGTTTACATCAAAGCGGCAGCTTTGGAACCCGCCAGAAACGGCGGAAAAGGGACCTACAAAAGCCCCAGATTCTTGAAGCTGGCGTGGCCCTTGCGGCCGATGATGACATGATCGTGCAGGGCGATACCCAGGCGTTCGGCTGCTTCCTGGATTTCGTGGGTCATGTCGATGTCGCCCTTGGACGGCGTGGGGTCGCCCGAGGGATGGTTGTGCACGAGGATCAGGGCGGAGGCGCTCAGTTCGAGAGCCCGCTTCATCACCTCGCGCGGATAGACGGGGGTGTGGTCGACGGTGCCTGTCGCCTGCACTTCGTCGGCGATCAGCACGTTCTTGCGGTCGAGAAACAGGACCCGCAAATGCTCGCGCGGCTCGCGCGCCATCGCCGCATGACAGTATTCGAGAAGCTGTTTCCACGATCCGATGGCGGGGCGGCCGATCAGGTCTGTCTGGGCCATGCGAAGCGCCGCCGCCTGGACCAGCTTGAGTGCGGCGACGGAGGCATCCTTGGCGCCGGCAACCTTGCGGATTTCGTCGGGCTCGGCGGCAATGACATTGGCGAAAGTACCGAAGCGCTTGATCAGGGATTTCGCCAGCGGCTTCACGTCACCGCGCGGCTGCGCAAGAAACAGCAGCATCTCGACCAGTTCGTAATCGGAAAAGCCCTTGCCGAGGTCCTTGAGGAAGCGCTCGCGCAGTCGCTCGCGGTGGCCGAGGTAATGAGGTTTTTCTTCCGCCAAGCTACGCTTTTCCTCAAACGGGATAGGGCGGGTGGGCGTGGCCCTTGGGCGACAGTGTAAAGACCTCGCAGCCGTCCGCGGTGACGCCGATCGTGTGCTCGAACTGGGCGGACAGCGAACGGTCCTTCGTCACCGCCGTCCAGCCGTCGGGCAGCACCTTCACGTCGAAGCGCCCGGCATTGATCATCGGCTCGATGGTGAAGATCATGCCCTCTTCGAGGCGTGGGCCGGTGCCCGGTTCGCCGTAGTGAAGAACATTGGGCGGCTCGTGGAAGATCCTGCCGATGCCGTGGCCGCAGAAATCGCGCACCACCGAAAACCGGTTGGCCTCGGCATGGGACTGGATGGCATGGCCGATATCGCCGAGGGTGGCGCCGGGGCGGACCGCCTCGATGCCGCGCATCAGGCATTCGTAGGTTACTTCGACCAGGCGGCGCGCCAGCAGCTTGGGTTCGCCCGCGTAATACATGCGCGACGAATCGCCGTGCCAGCCGTCGACGATGGGCGTGACGTCAACGTTGACGATATCGCCGTCCTTCAGCCGCTTCGCATCATCGGGAATGCCGTGGCAGACCACATGATTGACCGAGGTGCAGATCGATTTCGGAAAACCGCGGTAGTTGAGCGGTGCCGAAACCGCGCCCCGCGCCGTCGTCCATTCTGCGCAGAGGCGGTCGATCTCGCCGGTGGTCACGCCGGGCTTCACGAAGGGCGCGATGTAGTCGAGCAGTTCCGCCGCCATGCGCCCGGCCTTGCGCATGGCCGCAAAGTCTTCCGCCCCGTGCAGGGTGAAGCCCTGCCCGCCGCGGGTTTCGGCAGTGCGTTCGGATCCGGTCTGGGAGCGTCTGGCGCGGGGGTCGGACTGGTTCATGGGGGCAACATACATCGCGCGGCCGGGCGGCGCATCAAACAACCAAATGGTGATTAAACGGCTATCGGCAAGGGGCCGTCCAGGGTAATGCCGTCCTTGCGCACACGGCAGACATGGCAGAGGACCTCGACCCCGGCCTTGCGGGCCGCCGCCATGGCCTTTGCGTAAGCGGGGTCGATGTCGGCGGCGATTCCGAAGTCTTCGCAGTCGGCGCGCTGGACGACATAGAGCATGACGGCGCGGTGGCCGGCCTCGACCATGCGGGCAAGTTCCCCCAGGTGCTTGGTGCCGCGCGCCGTGACGGAATCGGGGAACTCGGCCCGCCGGCCGCGCCTGAGATGCACGTTCTTGACCTCGACATAGGCGTCCTTGCGGCCGGCGCCGGTGAGCAGGAAATCGACCCGCGAATTATCGCCGTAGCGCACTTCGCGCCGCACATCGGCATAGCCCGAGAGTTCGGGTATCTCGCCCGCGGCCAGGGCCTCTTCGGCGATCCGGTTGGCAAAGCCTGCGTTGATGCCGACGAGATGCCGGCCGATGCGTGCCAGTTCCCAGCTGTATGCGAGCTTGCGCTTGGGGTTGTCGGATCTGGACAGCCAGATTTCGAGGCCGGGGTCGGCCAGTCCCGTCATGGCGCCGGGATTGGCGACATGTGCAGTCAGCGTTTCGCCCGATGCCATTTCGACATCGGCGAGGAAGCGTTTGTAGCGCCGGATCAGGCGTCCTTCGGCGAGGGGCGAGGCGAATTTCATCGCCGCGACCCTAGCCGCGACGGCGACGGCGTTCAACCTTTGCGGAGACGAGAAGCGTCAGCCGGCCTTGGCTTTGGCCTTGGGCGGCTTGACGTATTTTTTCTCGAATTCGGGGGCGGGCAGGGGTTTCGCCAGGAAATAGCCCTGGATCTCGTCGCAGCCGATCTCGCGGAGGAAGCGATACTGGCGCTCCGTCTCGACGCCTTCGGCAACCACCCTGAGGCGAAGCGAATGCGCCATGGCGAGGATGGCGCGCACGATGGCGGCATCCTCGGGGTTTTCGGTGATGTCATTGACGAAAGCGCGATCGATCTTGAGGCAATCCAGCGGGAACCGCTTGAGATGGCCGAGCGACGAATAGCCGGTCCCGAAATCGTCGATCGAGATGCTGATGCCCATGTTGTGCAGCAGGCACAATGTGACCACGGCATCATCCGGGTCGTGCATCAGCGAACTTTCGGTAATTTCGAGCGCCAGGTATTTCGCATCCAGCGACGATTTGGCCAGCGTGTCGGTCACCGTCTTGAGCATGCTTTCCTGGTGGAACTGCCGGCTCGACAGGTTGACAGAAACGATCATCGGCTTGCCGCCGGCGTCGATCCACGCCTTGTTCTGGCGGCATGCCTCCTTCAGCACCCACTCGCCGATCTGGACGATCAGTCCGTTTTCCTCGGCGATCGGGATGAAGCGCGCGGGCGGCACGAGGCCCAGTTCCGGATGCTGCCAGCGTACCAGCGCTTCGAAGCCGACTATTTCGTCGGTCTTGCAGTCCATCTGGGGCTGGTAGTGCAGGAGCAGCTCGTCGCGTTCCAGCGCGCGCCGCAGGTCGTTTTCGAGCGTAAGACGCTCGACCGTCGTCGCGTTCATGCCGAAGGTATAGAACTGAAAGTGATTGCGGCCTTCTTCCTTGGCCCGGTACATGGCGACGTCGGCGTTGGTAATGAGCGCGTTCTTGTCCAGCCCGTCGTTCGGGAACAGGCTGATGCCGATGGAAGCCGTGACGAAGACTTCATGGCCTTCGATCACGATCGGCGTGCTCATTTCCCGGATGATCTTGCTGGCGACCTTGGCGGCGTCCTGGGCGCCCTTGATATTGGTCAGCACGACGACGAATTCGTCGCCGCCGAGGCGGGCCAGCGTGTCGCTTTCCCGGATGCAGGTCTGGACCCGCGCGGCTACTTCGCACAGAAGCTTGTCGCCGAAGGCATGGCCGAGGGTATCGTTGACCAGCTTGAAGCGGTCGAGGTCGAGCAGCAGCAGGGCCACCATCGACTGCTGGCGGGTGGCGACCGCGATCGCCTGGGTCAGTCGGTCGAGCAGCAGTTCGCGATTGGGCAGCTGGGTCAGGCTGTCGTAGCTGAGCAGGGCCTGCAGACGCTGTTCGGTGCGCTTGCGCTCGATCGCGTAGCGTACGGAGCGCACCAGCGCCTTGCCCGTCAGATTCGAGCGATGCAGGAAGTCCTGCGCGCCCGCGCCGAGCGCGTCCATCGCCATCTGGTAGTCGTCATGGGACGACAGGATCAGGATGGGAATTTCGTCGAGCAGTTCGTTGATGGTGTTGACCGACTTGGCGCTCGGTCCGCGGTAGGTGTCAACATTCAGCAATACTGCGTCGTAGGCGTTCTCTTTCGCGGCGCGCACGGCGTCGGCCAGCTGGGAAACGCAATCGACCGCGCCGCCGCCGGCGCCGCCGTCGGCGAGCAGGTTTTCGATGGTGTGGCGGTCATCGGGAACGCCGCCGACCAGCAGCAGGGTCAGGCAGGCGTCATGGCCCGCCGCAGAGGGGGCGGGTTCCGGAGAAAGGTGCAGGTTCTTGACGTTGGTCACCATGCACGTCACGCAGACTTTACTGTGCCGTGACCCGGACAGGGGGCTCCGGCTGTTGATCGTATGGCTGGGCCGGCGCTTTGCGCGCGGGCCTGTCCCGGCCGATTGAAGTTTCGGGCGTCGCCGCCCGACGCAGGGATAACCCGTTGTTGCGAAAGCCACCCCCAGACGACCGGAATCGGCTTCGTTCGCACTAGGCACAAATTCCAGTCAAACCGGATTAACATTCCAGTGGTTTATATTTGATTAAACTTCGTTGCTTCCCGCCGGCAGGAATCCCCGAGAAACTCGTGAAAAACCGTGTTTTCAGGACAGCGAAAGGATAAGAGTCGGGGACAGGCGAAAGTGGCCGTAAGCCGAAAGGCGAAGGGGGCGTTCATATGCAGCAGCGACCGGACAGTATTGAGGGCGCAGGCCGAATCTATACGGCGGCGCTGGTCATCATCGGCAACGAGGTCCTGTCCGGCCGCACCCAGGACGCGAATACCGCCTATTTGGCGACACGGCTCAACGAGCTTGGCATCCGCCTGATGGAGGTGCGCGTCGTTCGCGACGAATTCGATGCCATCGCGAAGGCAGTCAACGAACTGCGTGCGGCCAGCGATTATGTCTTCACGACGGGTGGCATCGGCCCCACTCACGACGACATCACGGCGGAAGCGATTGCGCGCGCCTTCGGCCGCAGGCTGATCGAGCATCCGGAGGCTATTGCCCGCCTCGCGCGGCATTACGCCCACAGCGAATTCACGCCGGCGCGCCGGCGCATGGCGAACGTGCCCGAGGGCGGCACGCTGATCGACAATCCTGTCAGCGCCGCACCCGGATTCAGGGTGGAGAATGTCTTCGTTTTTGCGGGCGTGCCCAAGATCATGCAGGGCATGTTCGAAAGCATTCGTCACGAACTGGTGGGGGGCGCGCCATTGTTGGCGCGCACGATCCGCACCAATCTGGCCGAAGGCCGCATCGCCGAACCTCTCGGCGGTCTGCAGAACGACTTTCCCGATCTTGAGATCGGCAGCTATCCCCACTTCAACAAGCAGGGGTTGAGCGTGCGCCTGGTGCTGCGCGGAACGGACCCGGTCCGGCTGGCGATGGCGGTGGAAAGGCTTCGCGACATCATCGCCGCCCTCGGCGGAACCGCGGAAGAGGTCGACCTCAGCGCGTCCTAGCCGCGATAGCGGCGGTGCTCAATCATCGTGCCGACGATCCGGCCGGGATGGTCGGCGTCGATCCGAAGTGACGGCCAGTCTTCGTTCAAAGGGACGAGCTCGATCACCGGGCGGCCGGCGGCATCGACGCCGCGCGGCCGGTATTTCTTGAAGGTGGCTTCGCCGGCGTCATCGAGCTTGGCGACGACGAAATCGCCGGGGACCGGTGTAACATCGGGATCGACAATGATCTTGTCGCCGTCTTCAAACTCGGGCGCCATGCTGGTGCCGCTGATGACGAGGCCGAAGGCCGCAGACCCGAGATGCTGTTCGGTGATCAGAACGTCCATGCCGCGGCCCGGCGGATAGGGATCGGTTACCGCGCCCCAGGCGCCGGCGGCGACGGTGTCGATGATCGGCACCATGCGTCCGGGGGCAGGCGCCGGCAGTGGCGAAGTCCCGCCGTCGTTTTCGCCGGTAAGCCAACTCACCCACACGCCCAGCGCATCGGCCGCCATCTGCAGATGCGCGAGGCTCGGCAACGTGGTGCCGTTTTCCCATTGGGCAATGGCGGCGCGGCTGACATGGCAGCGCCGTCCCAGAACTTCTTGGGTCATGCCCGCGCGATCTCGGGCGTCGCGGATGCGAGATCCTATGCCTTCCATAATAGGGGCCATGGCGTAAGTGTATACCACAATATGTTAGATTTCCTAACAATTGTCACGAAAAAACTTGACCAAAACGTTAGTTAAAATTACTCTAAGCGGTTCCCCTGATGATCCCGAAAGGCAGGTGAACAATGTCCACATTTACAAGTCAAGATTGTAATTTGGTTAATGCCTCTTCCGAGACGCCCGGCCATTTGTGGGGTGCGGACGAAGTGAAGGCGCGGCTGGCCGAGGCCGCAGTCGTTCTGCGCGCGCTCTCGCTCGGCGCTCGTGACAGGCCTCTCCGCTTGGTATCGCGCTGGCCCGACGTCGTGCGTCAGGGCTTCGACGCCTATGGCTATTCTTCTCCGCGCCTGCGCCCGCCGGCGCCTTCACCCGCGGCTGTCAGCCGCGCCGACCAGTCCGTACTGTGGCTGCTCTGGCTCGACGGCGAGCAACGCAGGGTCGTATGGGCGAGGGCAATGGGAATTGCCTGGCGCCGTCTCGAAGACATGGACGGGCGCTCGCACACGACCTTGCGCCGGGTTGAACGCGATGCCATCGATGTCGTCTGCCGGAAACTAAATGCACAACTATCAAGAGAGCAGGCCGTGGCTGCCGCGTTTCGCCAGGTTCATGAAAAATGATAAGTGATACTTGACAAACTTTACAAAATAATGTAAAAAGTTCTTAACACTGGGGAACGTGGCGATTTGCTTCTTCCCGTCACGTTTTCAAAGCAGGCCCGCCTCGTGCGGGCTTTTTTTGTTCACTCATCGAGGAGGGCACCGTGGTTACAAAGCCGGCACGCAAGCGTGCGCGCAAAGATGCTCCGCCCTCAGCCGGTACCGATGCGAACGCTGTCGGCCAACGTCTTGCCGCGCTCGGCTGCGATCCCATCGCGGTCATGGCGTCCATCGCCAGCGACGAAAGCGCCGATGCGCGCCTGCGCCTCGCGGCGGCGAAGGAACTCGCCGCTTACCTGATCTCGAAACCGCGTGGCGCCGATGCGCCACCATCCGGCGTCGATGTCGGCGCCATTATTGCCGGGAGTGGCGGAGACGTGTCGTGAACATGCCCGAGGCCGAACTTGCCCGTTCTGTCGCCGCCTGCCGCAACGATCCGCTCGCCTTTGTCGAGCGGGTATTCCCGTGGGGGCAGGGGCCGCTCGCAACGGAATCGGGGCCGGACCGCTGGCAGCGCGACCTGCTGGCTGCATTCACGAGGGGCTGATGGCCGGGCTGTGGCTTGCCGCATTGGTCTTTGCGCTTGCGGCGGCGACCGTATGGGTCGCGCAGCGGCTTGGCCGCGCCCGCGCGGAAAGGGATTTCCATGCAAAAACGAGCGATAGCGCACGACGGTCGGCCGCTATCGAGGACGAAGTGGAAGGCCTGCCTGCTGGCGATCTTGATCGCCGGTTGCGCGCCTTCCGGCGCGAGTGACTGTGTCTGGGCGCGAACCATTATCCTGGACCCGGGCGACAGGCTGGCCGAAGCCTCAAAGCGCCAGATTCTGGCCCATAACCTGAAGGTCCGCGAATTCTGCCGCCGGGAGTGATCCCGGTGGCTTTTTTCGTTGGTGCGGCGGGATTGCATCAAGGACCCAAACTTCCCATTATTCAGGCCGGAATGAAGGCACGGGGAGCCGGGTTGGTGGACGGACCGAAGATTGCACGAAACAAATGGCCTGAGAATCCGGGCTACGACCTGACGGTGACGCCGTTCGATGGCCGCGTGCGCGTGCGCTTCGGGGGCGAGGTCATCGCCGATAGCCGGTCCGCGCTGCTTCTGCTGGAGCAGGGCCACAGCCCCGTCTATTACCTGCCGCGGCAGGATTTGCGCATGGAACTGGTGCGCCCGAGCGAGCACACAAGCCATTGTCCTTACAAGGGCCATTGTTCCTACTTTTCGATCGTTGTCGGCGACAGGGTGTCGGAGAACGCCATCTGGAGTTACGAAGACCCCTATCCGGAAATACGCGTGATCACCGGGCTGGTGGCTTTTTATACGAACCGCGTCGATGGCATCGACGCCGAATAATTTGAATTCAACAACCGATCCGGACACAGGGTCTTTCAGGGGGAAGTCATGAGTGCATCAAACGGCAAAGACATCGTTACCGAAAACATCACCTGCGCGGGCGGTATGCCTGCATTCGTCGCCCGTCCGAAGGATGGCGGAAAACGTCCTTGTGTCGTACTGATGCATGAACGCTATGGCCTCGTCCAGCATACCAAGGACCTGGCGGCGCGGTTTGCCGGCGACGGCTATGTTTGCATTGCGCCCGATGTGTTCTTCCGCCATCCCAATCAGGACGGGCTGCATCGCGGGGACGAGCGTTGCGACATTACCGACGACGATGCCATTCGCGACCTTTCTGCGGCGATCGATGCGCTGGGGGGCATCTCCGGTGCCGACGCCTCGCGCGTCGCGGTCAAGGGCGTCTGCCAGACCGGCCGCCATCCCCTGGTGCTGGCGGCGGTGCGGCCGATTTCGGCGGCGCTCGTCTGGTATGGCGCTGCGTCCAAGCGCGAATGGGATACCAACCAGTTGCAGCCCCGCCCGCTGACAGACGTGATCCGTGACGTGCCGTGCCCGGTGTTCGGTTCCTTCGGCGAAGCGGACCACATCATTTCGCTTAATGACGTGCGGCGCTTCCGCAACTGCCTCGAGGATCACAAGAAGTCCTACGAAATTCACGTTTTCAAGGACGCCCCGCACGGCTGGCTGAACGACACCATGCCGGGCCGCTACCGGCGCGAGCAGGCCGAGGCGGGCTGGGCCGCGCAGCTCAAGTTCCTGTCGTGGGTCTTCGATCCCAACCGCGACAAGAACGCCATCACCTGGAAGTACGAATGCGCCTCGCGGCCCGATTACGACTTCTCCAAGAACGTCCGGCTGGAATAGCCGGTCCATGTGCGGCCGCTACGCGCTGACGTCTCCGCCCGAGGCGCTGGCGAAGCTGTTTGCGGCCATCGGCGCGCTTCCCAATTTCCCGCCCCGCTACAACGCGGCGCCGTCGCAGGCCCTGCCGATCGTCCGGCGGGCGCCGCGTTCGGGGCGGGAGCTGGCGCTCGCCCGCTGGGGGCTGATTCCGTCGTGGTCGAAGGGACCCGACAGCCGCTTTTCCATGATCAACGCGCGGGCCGAAACCGTTGCCGAAAAGCCTGCCTACCGGGGCGCCTTTCGCCATCGGCCATGCCTGGTGCCTGCCAACGGCTTTTTCGAATGGCAGGCGGCAAAGGACGGCAAGCAGCCTTATTACTTTTCCCTGAAAGCGGGCGCGCCCTTCGCTTTTGCCGGCCTCTGGGAACATTGGCTTGGCGCGGGCGGCGATGAAATCGAATCCTTCACGATCATCGTGACCGATGCCAACGAATGCGTGGCGCCCGTCCACCAGCGCATGCCCGTCATTCTCCATGCTGAAGATCATGCCCGCTGGCTGGGCGAAGAGGATGTCCCCACGCGTGAACGGCTTGCCCTTCTTCGGCCCTTTCCCGCGGGCGAAATGCAATGCTGGCCGGTATCCAGAAAAGTGAACTCCCCCGCCAACGATTCGCCTGATCTCCTTGAGGCCGAGGCCGACCTCCTGAGCTCCTGACCGCCTCCTCACGAACTCGTGTGGCGACGTGATTCGTGTTTGGTCGTGCGGCGCGTATGCTCCTTTCATGTTTTCCCCCGACAGGTGAAGCGAGGAGCTTATCCAATGAAGATGATCCATTTTCCCTTCCGCATGGCCGGTACGGCCGCCGTTCTCGCGCTGGCGTTCGCAGCGAATTCGCCGGTGCGGGCGGCAGAGGGCGCCAAGGTGATTACTCTGACCCAGACCGGCTGCCAGTTTGTCGAGTCCGAGGGTGGGGTCGATCACGGTTTCAAGACCAACTCGGCAAAGGATTGCGAGGCGATCAACGCCAAATCGGGCAAGGAGCGCCTCGCCAAGGCGAAGCCGCTGGTACTGGAGCCCGGCAAATACATCTTCCGCGTGACCAACAAGAACGTGCCCTATGGGCTCGGCTTCTGGCTGCGTGGCACGGGCCTTGGCCGCGTGACCCTGCCGAGCGTGTCCGGCGGCGGACTGAACACCGGCGTGACCCAGGATTACGTCGTGGAACTGAAACCCGGCGAATACGTCTATTCCTGCCCGCTCAATCCGACGCCCGATTATCCCCTCGTGGTCAAGGGCTGAGGAATACTCAGGCAGCGATCATGCGGCGCAGAAATGCGCCGCATGATCGTAGCTGCTCCAGCGTAACGAATTCATCGGGCCGGTGCGCCTGACGGATATCGCCAGGCCCGCAGACAATCGTCGGAACCCCTGCCTGCTGGTACAGGCCGGCTTCCGTTGCGAAGCTGACGACGTTGCAATGATTGGCGCCGGTGATCGCCAATGCATGGGCTGTTTCTTCGTCCTCGCTTACCGGCGCAAGGGCGGGGATGCAGGACTGCGCATCGAGGCGGATATCCGTGTCGGCGGCGATTTTGCGCATTTCGCCGACAAGCAGGGCTTGCGCAAACGTCTCGATTTCGCACTGCAGCGCCACGGGATCCTGGCCGGGCAGATTGCGGATCTCGACCTCGAACCGGCAATCGCGCGGAACGATATTCCGCGCGATTCCGCCCGATATCTGGCCCGTGTGAATGGTCGTGAAGGGCGGATCGAAGCGGGCATCGAGGGGGCCGGATATCAGGCGTTTCTGCATGGCCCTGAGCCGCACGATGATTTCCGAGGCGATTTCGACTGCGTTCACGCCGCGGTCGTTATGGGCGGAATGTCCACCGGTGCCGCGAACCGAACAATCAAGGGACAGCTTACCCTTGTGTCCGTTGACGACCGCCATCGATGTCGGTTCGCCGACGATGCAGAAGCGCGGCCGGTAAGGCAACCCGGCGATCATGCCGGCAAGCTGGGTAGCGCCGAAACATCCCACTTCCTCGTCGTAGGTGAGTGCGAGGTGAACGGGACGATCGGTTGCGGAAGTGGCCAGTTCCGGAACAAGCGACAGGACCACGGCGATAAAGCCCTTCATGTCGCAGGAGCCGCGCCCGTAAATGGCATCGTTTTTCGCGGTGGCGCGGAAGGGATCGGAACTCCAGTCCTGGCCATCGGTCGGGACGACATCCGTATGCCCGGCAAGCAGAAGCCCACCCGACCGTTCCGGGCCGACGGTCGCGAACAGGTTCGATTTCGTTCCCTCGGGATTATGGGTCAGGCTGCAGCGCGCCCCGAATCCCTGCAGGTAATCGGCTACAAAATCGATCAGTGCCCGGTTCGACTTGCGGCTGACAGTGTCGAATCCGATGAGGGAGGAGAGGAGCTCGGCGACTTCGGGCATATGGTTAGGGGAGAAACTGCTCGCGGACGATGCGTTCCTCGAGGTTGTGTTCCGCGTCGAAAAGAAGCGTCAGGCTATGACCCGTGTCCTCCGTCACTTCGACGGAGCGCACGTCGCGAACCTCGGTATAGTCGGCGACTGCGCTGACGGGACGTTTTTCCGCCTCAAGTATTTCGAAGGTCACCCGCGTGGAGGATGGCAACAGGGCCCCGCGCCAGCGGCGCGGCCTGAAGGCGCTGATCGGCGTCAGGGCCACGAGATTAGATCCGATTGGAATGATCGGGCCATGGGCCGAAAGGTTATAGGCGGTGCTGCCCGCAGGCGTCGCCACAAGGACACCGTCGCAGATCAGTTCTTCGAGCCGGGTAACGCCATCGACCTTGATGCGAATCTTTGCCGCCTGGCGAGTCTGTCGCAGAAGCGATACTTCATTGATGGCGAGAGCCCGGATGGTATGACCGTCAACGGTTGTGACGGTCATGTTCAGCGGCCGCAGGTGGACTTTATGCGCTTCGGCGAGGCGCTTGGGCAGTGCCTCTTCTTCATAATTGTTCATAAGGAAGCCGACTGATCCGCGATGCATTCCGTAGACGGGAACTTTCCTGTCCATGAAACGATGGAGGGTTTCCAGCATGAAACCGTCGCCACCCAGGGCAACGATGACATCGGCCTTGTCGGCATCGGCATTGCCATAGAGCGCAATGAGCCGTGCCGAGGCTTCTTGTGCCGCCGGCACGTCGGCCGAGAGGAAGGCTATTCTCTCGTAGGCCATGACTCGTGATTCCTCGGGCGTCGTTTGCTTGCGGCGCGATTATAGTCGAGTAGGGCCATATCGCCAGCCGGAAGGCCCCTTAGCCTCCCGAAGCAGCCCTGGTGAGAAGTTCGCGGATTTCGGCATTGCCGATCTTGACCGCGTAATCGCGGGCTGTCTGACCCTTTGAGTCGCGAATGTTCGGGGCAGCCTTGTGGGCGAGAAGAGCCCGAACAGCCTTGGCATGGCCGTTCCATGCCGCGCGCATCAAGGCCGTCATCCCTTCGTTGTCCTGGTCGTTAACCGAGGCGCCGGCCTTGACCAGGTTTTCTATGACCCCTGCATGTCCGTTGATTGCGGCCCACATGACGGCAGTTTTTTTCGTGTTGTCGGTTGCCGACAGATTCGCGCCGTTATCGATCAGCGATTTGACGATACGGGGATAGCCGCGCCAGGCCGCCTCAATCACCGCGGTCCGACCATCGAGGTCGGGGCTGTCTGCATCGGCACCCTGGGCCAGAAGCACGTGGCCGGATTCGACATCGCCGAGAGCCGCAGCAATACGCAGCCTCTCGCTCAGTTCGGTCTTTGACGCCTTCTTCAGATCGCCGCCGTGGACGATGACCAGAACCTGGTTCAGCTGGAAGCTGCGCTTGCGCGCTTCTATCGTATCCCGCGGCGCCATCAGTTTTTCGAGTTTAGGCACGGCTTCCTGCGCTGCGCGGTTGCCCTGATCCGCCGCCACGGACAACCATGTTTGCGCTTCGGCGAGATTGCGCTCCATCCCGCGTCCCTCCGCCGCCATCATGCCGAGCGTAAGCTGAGCGGGCAGGAACCCGCTGATGGCGGCGCGGTTAAGCAAGGCGACGGCTTTCTTTTCATCCCTCGGTACGCCCTCGCCCGTCAGATACATTTCGGCAAGAGTAAACTGTGCATGCGCGTAGCCTTCCTCGGCGCGCTCTTCCATGCGTTTCGCGGATTGTTCGAGCGCAGGGCTGCTTTTCGAATTTGCGTTCTGTTGGGTCAGGGATTCGCGCAGGGATTTGAGGCGCGGAATCTTTTCCGCCATCTCCGAAATGACGGTCGAGATTTGCTCAGGCACGCTCCCGGTGGTTGGCGGCGGCTGGGCGAGGGAAGGTGCGACTGGCGGCGGCTGGGCGGGGGAGGGTGCCGCTGGCGGCGGGGCGCCTGAACTGGTACGCGGCATCGTACCGACATTCGGAGCCTGAAACGCCTGCTGCTGTTGGCCCTGAGGTGCCGGAGTGCCTACTGTAGGAAATTTTGCGGCTTGAGCGCTTTCGTCGGACTTTGATTGACCCGTCTGCGGCGTTTTTCTTTTGCCGTTTTGCTCGACTTCCGGACTGCGTTCGACAGAAGCCGCATCGTCCTCGCCGGGATCGCGCGTCGTGGTTTTGCCGTCTGTTCCCTCTGCGTGGGGATTGAAGTCGGTGACGACGTTGATCGTTCCTTTTCTTTTTTGCTCAGGGGGCTTTGGCTTTTCCCGTGCCTTCCGGGACAGTGATTTTTCATCTTCTTCTTTATTTATGGCGCCGGGTTTTTCAGGGGGGCTGCTGGAACTCACCTCTGTTGCCGGGGCCGCTTCCGCATTTTTACCCTGTGCGTCTTTGCTTGATTTGACCTGCTGCTGGTCGGTTTTTTGCTGATCCGAGGTCGAGTCTTCGGATTGATCGGCGGCCTTCTTTGCCTCGGACTGTTCTTTGGCTTTTGCCTGTTTTTTCGAGATTTCGTCGGCGTCTTTTTCGTTCATGAGGACGACGGGCACCGGCACTTCTTCCTTCTCCCATATAGGTAAAAGAAGGGTGAGGCCGGGCAGGCCGAATAAAATCAGCAGCACGATCCCTGCATGCATGATCGCCGAATAGGTGCTGCCGCGTATCATGCCGTGGTTTTCCGTCGGTTTGTGTCGAGGTTACCGGGGCGGGATAACCGTAACGCATTTGTTCGAATTCATCAGGTAGCTTTCCATCAGCTCGCAATATGCGGGCTTCTGGCCAAGCTCATGCATGGCGCCGATCATCGGCAGCCAGTTGACCAGTTCGTGCTGTCCGGCGTCTTCCAGCGTCGGGATGGAGAGGCTGCGCCATTTCTCGTAGTCACCCGCGGCCAGTTCACCGTGGCGCAGGCGGTCCGACGCCATGTCTGGATAAAAGAAGAAATTCTTCTCGGTCAGGAAGGCGTGGGAAAAGCTTGCAGTCGCGACCAGTGCAACGCGCCAGGGCGATTCAGAGAGGATTTTCCCGATCGTTCTGCCGAGGTCGAAGCAGCGCCGTGGCGACGGCGCCGGTGGGTCTGGGTTGCGCTGCATGGCGCCCTGGGTGGCCTTGTTGACGAGGCCGCCCTTGGCGCGAATGAGGGCCGAGCCATAGGCATTGATCGCAAACGGAATGACCGGATAGCTCCAGCCGGTCCGCCTGTGATCGAGAAACATCAGCGTGTTCGTGAACGCGTGACCCAGGTAATCCTGATGGGGCAGCTTGTAGCTGTAAGAGGGCTCGAAATCGTTTTCGAGAAGCGCATTGAGCAGAAAACGGGCGATGTCTCCGGCCCCCGGTGTCTTCAGGATCATTTCATAGGGGTCGTTCCAGACGTTCGGCGTATTCCCGCCAAGGCCGCGCGCACGCAGATACGGCTTCGAGAGAAACTCTTCGGCAACGAAGACGCAGTAGGGCGGAACCAGATCTTCGCGGAAGCATTCGTACTGGTCGTCGCCGAAAATGATCACCGCATCCGGGTTGAAATGATCGAGCGCCTTGCGAACACGATCGAGGCCATTGAAATACTGCTCCCGGTGGCGGCCTGCAAAGCTGGCGCCTTCGTCGTTTCCCCATTCTTCCCGCATGCCTGCGGGCCACTTGGACGGATGATCGAGACTGGGGGGGAGGGAGCCGTCTTCTAAGCGTGCCTTTGCACGGCCCGACATTTCTTCGTCAGAAAACATGAACCCGCCGAAATGGCTCAGGCCCAGTCCCAGTATTTCAGCCAAAACGAATCACTCCTGCTGAATCAACCGCCGGTCACGCTCATGTGTCGTGCCAGAGCAGGACGCTTGTTGCGCCGGTCGATGATGAAGTCATGCCCCTTGGGCTTGCGGGCGATGGCTTCGCGAATGGCTTCGAGAAGCGCCGTATCGTCGGCGCCCGCGCGCAGGGGGATTCGAAGATCGGCCGCGTCTTCCTGACCGAGACACATGAACAGAGTGCCGGTGCAGGTCAGGCGTACGCGGTTGCAGCTTTCACAGAAATTGTGGGTGAGCGGGGTAATGAAACCGAGATAGCGCCCCGTTTCGGCGATCCGGACGTATCGGGCCGGACCACCCGTCCGATGCTCGCTGTCCTGAAGCGTCCATCGCCGTTCGAGATTGGCGCGGACAAGAGAAAGCGGAAGGTACTGGTCGGTGCGGTCGCCGGTGATGTCGCCAAGCGGCATGGTTTCGATCAGGGTCATGTCGAAGCCGCGCTCACCGCACCACTGGATCATGGCGTCGTATTCGTCTTCGTTGACGCCTTTGAGCGCGACGACGTTGATCTTGACCGACAGGCCGGCCTCGCGTGCGGCTTCGACCCCGGTCAGCACCTTGTCGAGATCGCCCCAGCGCGTTATGGCGCGGAACTTTTCGCGATCGAGAGTGTCGAGGGACACGTTGATGCGTCTGACGCCAATGCGGGCCAGGTCGCCGGCATAACGCGACAACTGGGACCCGTTGGTCGTGATCGTCAATTCCTCCAGGTCGCCCGTTTTCAGATGCCGCGACAGGTTCTCGAGTAATTGCATGATGTTCTTGCGAACCAGGGGCTCGCCGCCCGTGATCCGGAGCTTGCGCACGCCAAGGGTAACGAACGCGCTGCAAAGACGGTCAAGCTCCTCAAGGGTGAGAACTTCGGCCTTGGGAAGAAAGTCCATATCTTCCGCCATGCAATAAACACAGCGGAAGTCGCAGCGGTCGGTAACCGATACGCGCAAATAGGAAATATGACGTCCAAACGGGTCGATCATTGGCGGTCCATACGCGATCTAGAGACGGCGGGCCCTGAAGGCGGCCCTTACTATAAAGCCTAGCCCGCTCCACCACAAAGTCCCTTTAACTGTGGCCGGAGACCAAAAAGACTAAAAAATTTATATTTTTCAGGCAGTTCTTCCGGAAGATTCCCCCGGCAGGGTGAGGGTGAACCGGGAACCCTTCCCCTGAATGCTGGTGACGGTCAAGTCGCCCCCCATCAGCCGGGCGAGATGCCGGGAAATGCTGAGCCCGAGACCTGTCCCGGCACCGCCTCGGCTCGGGATATTTTGCTCGACCTGATAAAACTTTTCGAAGATGCGGGGGAGCTTGTCCGAGGGGATGCCGATGCCGGTATCCCACACGGTAATCGCCACCATGCCTTCCGGTCGGGTTTCGACATCAATGCCGATCTTGCCCTTGGCGGGCGTGAATTTCATCGCATTCCCGACGAGGTTGATCAGGATCTGCCGTGCCCGCAGGTGATCGCAATAGACCCAGAGATCGGTTTTCGGGAGCAGGCCTGAAAGGTCCAGATCATTGGCATGCGCGCCCGGGTCGGCAAGCTGGACGGCTTCTTCGATCAGGTGCTCGACCGCTTCCTTGTTGGGGTGAATTGTCGGGCTTTGCCGTTCGAGGCTCGCCATGTCCAGAAGGCTGGTGATGATGCCCATCAGGTGGCGGCCGGCGGTGTGAATATTCTCGAAATAGCTGGCATAAGGACCGACGATCGGCCCATGCACCCGATGTATCGCTGCATCTGAAAAGCCGATGATGCTGTTGAGCGGGGTCTTGAGTTCATGGCTCATCATGGCCAGGAACTCGAGCTTCGTGCTTTCGGACACCTTTGCGTGGTCGAGCGAGATTCTCAGCTCCTCGTTGCGCCGGCGCAACTCCGCATAGGTGTCCTCAAGACGGGCCCTGGACGCCTCAATGATTTCCTGGCTCTGAACCCGCAGCGTGATGTCCGTACCCGTGCCCCTGTAGCCACGGAAAGCGCCGCTGTCATCGTCGAATACCGGCACCGCGCTCAAATGAACATGCCGTTCCTCGCCGCTTTTCAACTTCAGAACGAAATGTCGCCCTCGAAACGGCGCGCGGACTTCCATATCCTGCCGGGTCCGGGACGCGAGCGGGTCATCGGCCGTGAAGTCGCCCATCGCAAACAGATGCCGCCCCGAGAGGGACTGAGGGGGCTCGCCCAGAATTTCGGAAATCCGGGGCGACACGAAGCTCAGATTGTAATTATGGTCTATCGCCCATACCCAGTCCGATGATGATCGGACGACATCCTGAAACCAGCTTTCGATATGAGAAGCCTTCTGCGCTGTCTCGACCTGACGCGTGACGTCTTCGTAAACGCCGCCGAAGCCGAGCAGCGTCCCCTGGTCGCTGTAGATCGGGAAATGGGTCGATGAAAAATGACGTTGGGTACCCTGGTCGTCGAAGCAGTCCGATCGCCTGATTTCCCCGCCGGCCATCCTGGCAGATGTGACCAGGTCAACGAGAGTGTCCAAACCATCCATGAACCGGTTGGAGATACGGGTGAAGCTCTCGCTGCAGCACAGCAGGGCGCCCGTGGCATCGGTCACGTAAAAGGGTTGGGTCTTCCTGAAAAGACGATACAGCAACACCCGGATTTCCGGGGCAGCATTTTCGGGAATGTGGGAAGTTTCTGCGAAGCGCGCGGATTCCGAGTCTGTCCGTCGGTCAGATTTTTCCGTCGCTCCGAAAAGCAGATCGCGGAGCGATGCTTCCTCAGCACTCATTGTCTTGACGATCTCCCCGAAAGGTCCCGATCTCTTGTCGGGTACCAGACGGATGCGGACGCGCGAGGCGACTGTTTTTAGTTAGGAAAGATTTAAGTAAAATTTTGATTGTTATGACATTCGGGGTCAAGTTGGTCCAGCCCCCGAAGGCGATAAAATTCGGCGGTTTTATTAACCTTTACGCCAACCATGAAGCGGCGTTCTCCCTGGGATTGCATGCTGGAAAAGTCACAAATCGTCGGTGTGCTGCTTGCCGGGGGCCGATCCCGCAGGTTCGGGAGCGACAAGGCGCTCGCCTCGTTGGCAGGCATGCCGCTCGTTAACCATGTTTTGGCGCGCGCCATGCCTCAGGTCGAGGTGTTCGTGGTCAATGCTGCGCGTGATTTCACGCCGGCGGCAGAGTTTGGGCTGCCCTTGATCCAGGACATCATCGGCCCCGATCGGGGGCCGCTGGCGGGTCTCCATGCCGGCATGACATGGGCGCTGGAAAATGTACCTTCCGCGCGATGCGTGGCGTCGTTCGCAGTTGATTGCCCGCTTATTCCGGAAGACCTGGTTGCCCGCCTGGGAGAAGCGTCCGAAGCGGGGACGCGTGTCGTAATTGCGGCAAGCAACGGGCGTATCCATCCTGTTTTCGGATTGTGGCCGCTGGCAATTCTCCCTCGTTTGCAGTGCTTCCTTGAGGAGCAAGGGGAAAATGGCGTCGGAAAATTCGCGTCCAGCGTGAACGCGATCACGGTGGAATTTGAAGATACCGGCTACGATCCGTTCATCAACGTGAACAGGCAGGACGAGATGGCGCAGGTCAAAAAACTGATGGGCCGATCAATCCGGTGACGCGGGCGTGAGCGAAATCACGGCCCCGTTGATCAGTTGCTTGCCCGCATTCTCGAAATTCACCGTTATCCGCAGGCCGTCGACCGATTGTACCTGGCCGATGCCCCAGTCGGGACAGTCCGGATGGCGCACGAAAGTGCCGGGGCGCGGGAGAAAACCTGCGGGCGCGTGTTCGCTCACTGAACGGCCTCCTTTGCAAGGCTGGTTTGCGTTATCTATGCTATCCGGGTTGGCAGGCAACCCATAGCAGTTCGATCACTGTCGGCGGAAGGACGAAACGTTATGCCCGCACTCGTGGATATCAGGCTTCTCGAACTCATCAGCGCGAGAATGTGCCATGATCTCATCAGTCCGGTTTCGGCCATAGGCAATGGCGTTGAACTGGTGACCGAGTTTGACGATGGCATGCAGGGCGAGGCCTTGGGGCTTATCGGCGAAAGCGCTGCCGTCGCGTCCCGTCTTCTTCAATTCTACCGCGCTGCCTTCGGGTCTGCCCGCTCCGCCGACGGATCGCCCCTCGGCCTTGCCGAAGCGCGGCAGCGGACGATCGAATGCTTCGGCGGTGGCCGGATCGTTATTGACTGGCCGGGGGATGTCGATCTCGGCGGCAAGGTTCTGTCACGTCCGGGCATCAAGTTGCTTCTCAACCTGATGCTGGCGGCACATGACATGTTGCCCGGAAGCGGCCGGATTTCAGTGCGTTTTTCCAAGCTTGCCGATGGGCTGGAGACAGAGGTGGCCCTCTTGAAGGAAGGTTTCCGTCTTGGGGAAGCGTTTCGCCAGGCCTTCGACGGCGAGAGAGATGGGACGGACGGGCTCACGCCTCGCACGGTTGTGGCGCATCTGTGCCGGAAGCTGGCTGATGGAGAGGGGATACCCTTGGATATCAGGGATATGCAGGACGGCTTAAGCCTGAAGGTCCGCCTCGGCTGGGCTTAAAAGGCCGAAACCCGCAGATTTACGCCTTTTTAATCAATTTTGGCGACTGTGTTGCTGGGAATTTCTCCCGGTGGTGCGGTCGCATGCCCGTATCTCCGGTCACCGGGTTTGTCGGCCCCTTAGGCCGATTCAGGCAAAGGAAAAAAAGATGGACGATCTGCTGCGCGAGTTCCTTACGGAAAGTAATGAAAGCCTCGCAAAACTTGACGTCGAACTGGTGCAGTTCGAGCAGAATCCCACCGATGAAGGGTTGCTCAGCAATATCTTTCGGCTCGTCCATACGATCAAGGGAACCTGCGGTTTTCTCGGTCTTCCGCGCCTTGCAGCCGTTGCCCACGCGTCAGAAAACGTCCTCGGCAAGATCCGTGATGGCGAATTGAAGGTTTCACCGGCGGCAATTTCGACAATTCTCGAATCCATCGACCAGATCAAGATGCTGCTCGAAGTGCTCGAAGAGACCGAAGCCGAGCCGAGCGGGGACGATGGAGACCTGATCAGTCGCCTCAATGCCATCGCCGACGGCAAGGAGCCCATCGCGGCCGAGCCATCGTCTGCTCCGGAACCGGAGGCCGTCACCACCGCTGCCGCGCCCACTCCCGGCGGGTCTCTTTTTGAGCAGCTTGGCGGCGAGGCGGCGATCAACATCGCCGTTGATATTTTTTACGACAAGGTCACGCAGGACGAGAAGCTGTTGCCCTTCTTCCAGGGCGTGGATATAGAGCGCCTCCGCGGCATGCAGCGTGCCTTCCTGACCATGGCGTTGGGGGGCGAGAATGCCTATAGCGGGCGCGATTTGCGTTCGGCCCATGCGCATCTTGTCGCCAAGGGTTTGAACGACAACCACTTCGATCGCGTCATGTCCGCGCTTCGCCAGACCCTCCAGGAACTGGGCGTCGGCGAAGATCTGATGATCGAGGTCCTCACCATCGCCGAGCGCACGCGCAAGGATGTGCTTGGAATTGGTGCGCCTGCCCAGGCGGCACCTGCCGCGGCTCCCGAAGCAAAGCCTGCTGCCAAGGCGCCGGCCAAGGCCGCCAAGGCCAAGCCGCAGCCCGCGCCGGAACCGGAGGCCCCCCAGCAGGAAACCGCCGCCAAGGAATCCGCCATCGCCAATCAGTCGATCCGGGTCAACGTCGGGTTGCTTGAAAACCTGATGAATCTCGTCAGCGAACTGGTGCTGACCCGTAATGCCCTTTTGCAGATGGTTCGCGGCAAGTCGGACAGTGAACTCAACGTGCCCTTGCAACGTCTGAGCCAGACGACTTCTGAATTGCAGGAAGGCGTTATGAAGACTCGCATGCAGCCGATCGGCAGCGCCTGGAACAAGCTGCCCAGGATCGTCCGCGATCTGGCCCTCGATCTTGGCAAGAAGATCGACCTGCAGATGCATGGTGCCGATACCGAACTCGATCGCCAGGTGCTGGAACTGATCAAGGATCCGCTCACCCATATGGTGCGAAATTCCGGGGATCATGGCCTGGAATCGACAGCGGATCGCGTTGCGGCGGGCAAGCCGGAGCTGGGCACCATCACTCTCAACGCCTATCATGAAGGCGGTCACATCATCATCGAGGTCAGCGACGACGGCCGCGGCATCAATATTGCCAAGGTCAAGGCGAAGGCCCTGAAAAACGGCCTCGCGAGCGAGGCGGAACTCGAGTCCATGCCGGACCACCAGGTCCAGCAGTTCATTTTCAAGGCGGGATTCTCGACGGCCGAAGCCGTGACCAGCGTATCGGGCCGTGGCGTCGGCATGGATGTCGTGCGCACCAATATCGAACGCATCGGCGGGACCATCGAACTCAAGTCCGTCGAAGGCAAGGGCACGACCTTCATTATCAAAATTCCCCTGACCCTTGCCATCGTCTCGGCGCTGATCGTCAGCTGCGCAGGAGAGCTCTTCGCAGTTCCGCAGATCAGTGTCGTCGAACTGGTGCGGGCATCGGATAATTCCGATCATGCGATCGAACAGATCAACGGCGCGCCGGTCCTGCGTCTGCGCGAAAGCCTGTTGCCGCTGGTCAGCCTGCGCCGGCTCCTGGGCCTGAAGGCAGAAAGCGCCGAGGCAGCGACCGCCGAAGAACGCGAGAGCTTGATCCTCGTCACCAATGTCGGCTCCTCCACGTTCGGTATCGTGGTCGACAAGGTTTACGATACCGAGGAAATCGTGGTGAAGCCCGTCGCACCTATTCTGCGCGACATTTCGCTTTACTCCGGCAATACCATTCTTGGCGACGGCAGCGTCGTCATGATCCTGGATCCGAACGGAATCGCCGCCAAGGTGGGCGAATCCCGGATCGCCGAAGGTGACGCGGCCGAACTCGCTCGCGGTCAGGCCGGACACCACGATCAACGCATGGCGCTTCTTGTTTTCCGCGCTCATACGCCGGACCCGAAGGCTGTCCCGCTATCTCTGGTTGCCCGTCTCGAGGAGATCGATATCTCCAAGATCGAACGCTCGGGCGAAAAGTCCGTCGTTCAATACCGTGGCCAGTTGATGCCTCTTCTTACAATATCGCCAGAGGCGCGGCTCAAGACCGAAGGCCGTCAGGCTGTGGTGGTTTTCTCGGATGAAAATCACTCGATGGGTCTCGTGGTCGATGAAATTGTCGACATCGTCGAGGACGTGCTGAATGTCGAGCTTTCCGGCAAGAAACCCGGTGTCCTCGGGTCCGCCGTCGTTGATGGCAAGGCGACGGAGGTCATTGATGCCGGCTACTTCGTCAACATGTCCCAAGGCGAGCGTCAGGGTGCCGCAAGACGGGATACGTCCGGTTTCGGTCTTGGCGATCGCAATGTTCTGCTCGTCGATGACAGCCCCTTCTTCCGCAATCTCCTGACGCCGCTTCTGTCCGTCGCCGGCTACAAGGTCACTACCGTGAACAGCGCGGATGCAGCCCTTGAGATGCTTCAGGAAGGCGCCTCTTTCGATGTCATCATCAGCGACATCGAGATGCCGGGAATGAACGGCTACGATTTTGCCAAGACTGTTCGCTCGGACGAGCGTTGGGGCAAATTGCCGCTGGTTGCCCTTTCTTCCCATGCCACGCCGGCCGATATGGCGCGCGGCCGCCAGGCCGGCTTCGATGATTACGTCGCGAAGTTCGACAGGGACGCGATACTCAATTCTCTCAACGAAACCCTTCTTACCTCCCGAGGTGCAGCATGAGTGGTAAAGCCAAATCAAAGGTTCAGCGAGGGGCCGTGAAGGGCGACGAGCGCCTCCAGGAATTCGTGACGGTCACCATTCATGGCCAGCTTTTTGGTATTCCTGTGCTTCAGGTGCAGGATGTACTTGGTCCACAATCGATCAATCGTATTCCGTTGGCTCCGGCCGAAGTCGCCGGTTCCCTCAATCTTCGCGGCCGGATCGTTACAGCGATAGACGTGCGCCGTCGTCTGGGGCTGCCCCGTTACGAGGGCAGCGAGGGCGGCATGCATGTGGTCGTCGAGCAGGGCAGCGAGCTTTACAGCCTCATCATCGATCAGGTGGGAGAGGTTCTGAGCCTTTCGATGGCCGAGTTCGAGAGCAATCCCGCGAATCTTGACCCGCTTTGGCGTGATGTCACGGCGGGCATATTCCAGCTGGATGGGAAGCTCATGGTCGTTCTCGATATCGACAGGCTGCTGTCATTCAGCAAGGCCGAGGCTGCCTGAGAAAATCTGTTTCTGGGGATTGGGCTGAAATTGGAGCCGGGTATGAAGTCTTGTCTGATAGTGGATGACTCCAAGGTAATCCGCATGGTTGCTCGAAAAATTCTCGAGGACCTGAATTTTTCCATTCAGGAGGCCGAGGACGGCAAGCAGGCTCTGGTTGCCTGCATCAAGAGCATGCCGGATGCGATTCTGCTCGACTGGAACATGCCGGTGATGAACGGCATCGACTTCCTCAAGGAACTTCGGCGCGCCGAGGGCGGGAAAGCGCCTGTGGTCGTATTTTGCACGACGGAAAACGACATGGCGCATATCCAGA
The DNA here is from genome assembly GCA_038145705.1 of Alphaproteobacteria bacterium. Classification (GTDB taxonomy): domain Bacteria; phylum Pseudomonadota; class Alphaproteobacteria; order SMXQ01; family SMXQ01; genus WHSO01. The sequence goes on from JAYQQF010000001.1 coordinate 84,652, forward strand.
AAGCCATTGGCGCAGGCGCCAACGAATACATCATGAAGCCGTTCGACAGCGATATCATTCAGGCGAAGTTTTCCCAGGTTGGCCTTCTTTGAACCCTGAGCGGCATTGGGGCACTGCCGCTTACATGTCTGGGGTATCTCGCTGAAATGAAACGCTTTTAGAAGGTCAAGTCTGTGTCTCTCGCCCAAGAAAAACCGACTTCCAGTGTTGCCGATCCCTACCGGGTAATGGTGGTCGATGATTCGGCCGTCATTCGCGGCCTGATAGGCCGCATCCTCGAGTCTGATCCGAATATCCGCGTCGTCGCAACGGCTTCGAACGGTGAACAGGCCATCCGCATGCTGGGAACCAGCGCGGTCGAGGTCGTGGTTCTCGATATCGAGATGCCTGTGATGGATGGCTTGACTGCGCTGCCGAAACTTCTGGCGATAAATCCGCACATCAAGATCATCATGGCCTCGACCTTGACGCAGCGGAATGCCCAGATCAGTTTCAAGGCACTGGCGGCCGGCGCCACCGATTACATACCGAAGCCGACGGCATCCCGCGACATCAATCAAGGCGAGGGCTTCCACCGCGAGCTGCGAGAAAAAGTCAAAGCCTTAGGGGAATCTTACCGTCACTCCGGTGCTCCGGCCTTCAAGCCTTCGGTTGTCTCGGCAAGGGCGGCAATGCCCAAAGTCCCGTCGCCCCCGGCGGCGCGTGCCACAAGGTTGACGACCGTACTCGGCAAGCCCGCGGAGGCGCTGCTTATCGGCAGTTCTACCGGCGGCCCGCAGGCATTGCTCTCTCTGCTCAAGGATTTCGATCGTTCCAATCAGATGCCGATCCTGATTACGCAGCACATGCCGCCGACCTTTACGACAATCCTAGCTGAGCATATTTCTCGTGCCAGTGGCCGGCCTTGCGCTGAAGCGCTGGACGGCCAGGCGGTCGAACGCGGACGGATTTATCTCGCCCCCGGCGACTGGCACATGCTGATCGAGTCGGATGGCGGAAAGAAAGTCATTCGCCTCAATCAGAATCCCCCGGTGAATTTCTGCAGGCCGGCGGTCGATCCCATGTTCGAGAGCGCCGCCGTCGCTTTCGGCGGGCATGTTCTTGCGCTGGTTCTTACGGGAATGGGCCAGGACGGCATGAATGGCGGGCGCAAGGTCGTTGAACAGGGTGGCACCGTCATTGCGCAGGATGAGGCCACCAGCGTGGTTTGGGGCATGCCGGGCGCGGCGGCCGGAGCCGGAATCTGCAAGGCTATTCTGCCGCTCGAGCGCATAGCGGCCTACATTCACGACTTTCCCCGGAGGCTGGTGAAATGAACCCCTCAGATTTCCAGACCTTCGCTGTTCTCCTCAAGCAGCGTTCGGGGCTCGCGCTTACGGAGGACAAGTCCTATCTGCTCGAGAGCAGACTGATGCCGGTTGTCCGCAAGCGCCATCTCTCCGGTCTCGAAGAACTGGCGCAACTGGTCCGCAAAGGTGGCGATGAGCCGCTGCTGGTCGAGTTGACCGAGGTCATGACTACCAACGAGTCTTTTTTCTTCCGTGACACCAAGCCGTTCGACCAGTTTCGCGATATCGTGCTCCCCCAGCTCAAGGAGCGCCGGGCCAATCGCAAGCAGATCCGTATCTGGTCGGCGGCCTGTTCGAGCGGGCAGGAGCCTTACTCGCTTTCCATGATTCTGAAGGAGTTGGCGCCAAGCCTGCCCGGGTGGCGGTTCGATATCGTCGCTACGGATATTTCGAATGATATTCTCACCAAGGCTAAGAACGGGATTTACAGCCAGTTCGAGGTCCAGCGCGGCCTGCCGATCCAACTGCTGGTCAAGTACTTCAAGCAGACCGATCTCGGTTGGCAAATCGATCAGACAATACGGTCTTCCGTGCAGTTCCGTTATTTCAACCTGCTCGATTCGATGTCCATTCTCGGTACCTTTGATGTGGTGTTCTGCCGGAATGTGCTGATTTACTTCGATCAGGCGACGAAATCGGATGTGTTGGCGCGGATCAACAAGCAGATGGCGCCCGATGGTTATCTCTATCTCGGTGGAGCGGAGACCGTGCTTGGGATCAGCGACCGGTTCAAGCCCAGCCCTGGCCAGCGCGGGCTTTACGAGGCTGTCCCGGAGGTCGGCCAAAAGGCAGCCGGCTGAGATCGCTATTCCGCGTTGTGTTGCTGGAACAGATAAAAAAGCCGGGACGCGAAGGACGCGCCCCGGCTTTTATGATTCAAATCGGGTGTTTTGCGCTTCAGGCGACTGCGGCCGAGGACTGCTTGCGTGACTTGCCTTCGTCCGCGCCGCGACCCTCCGCAGGATCGCGTAAAACATAGCCGCGGCCCCAGACGGTCTCGATATAGTTTTCCCCGCCAGTGCCGGTCGTGAGCTTTTTGCGAAGCTTGCAGATGAAAACGTCGATGATCTTCAGTTCCGGTTCGTCCATTCCGCCATAGAGGTGATTGAGGAACATTTCCTTGGTGAGGGTCGTTCCCTTGCGGAGCGAGAGGAGTTCCAGAATGCCATATTCCTTGCCGGTCAGATGCAGCGGCTGGCCATCCACTTCGACCGTGCGGGTGTCGAGGTTGACGACCAGCTTGCCGGTGCGAATGACCGATTCGGAATGGCCCTTTGAGCGGCGAATAATGGCGTGAATGCGGGCGATCAGTTCGGATTTGTCGAAGGGTTTGGTCAGGTAGTCGTCGGCGCCGAAGCCTAGTCCCTTGACCTTGTTGTCCGGTTCGTTCAGTCCCGAAAGGATCAGGACGGGGGTGGTGATTCGCGCAGATCGCAGTCGGCGCAACACCTCGTAGCCGTCGATATCGGGCAGCATCAGATCAAGAACGATCAGGTCGTAATCATAGAGCTTGCCGATTTCCAGGCCGTCTTCGCCCAGGTCCGTGCAGTCCACGACGAAACCCTCCGACTTGAGCATGAGTTCGATGCTCTTTGCGGTGGACGAATCATCTTCCACAAGCAGGATGCGCATTTAGGTTCTCCACGTTCCCCCCGGATAACCCGCCGGGTGCTGCTATCTGTTCATCCCGACCTGTACGAGGCCGATTAAGCTTGATTAACCATATGGTCCATTATGGTTGCCAGCAAGTTAACAAAATCTTTAACGGGTATTTAGATTCGTACTTTTTTTAACAATTAGCGTCGTCGGAGACCGCGCTCAAAAGGTTGGGGGGCGCCCCAAGAGCCTCGGTTTTACTCAAAATTAAGCAGATTCGCGCAAAAATATGCAGCAGCGGCCTTCCCCGGCAGGGGGCGGCCAAGAGACGTCTATTCCGTCCTGTCCCCAGTCGAGAGGCACCTTTGGCCCAGTATTTTTCTGCCGTCCGCGCGACCCTCGACCAAATCCCAGAGCACCATCTTTATGGCCGGGTTACGGCCGTGCAGGGCATGCTGATCGAGGTCGGGGGCGTCCAGCGTCGCCTGATGGTCGGCGACCGTTGCCTGATCCAGCGCCGCCACGGCGAGCCGCTCAGGTGCGAGGTCGTCGGTTTTCGGGACGGCAGGGCCCTGTTGCTGCCATTCGGCTCGCTCGAGGGCATCGGCCTCGGGTGCAAGGCGGAAGTTGAAAGCCAGGAGCCCGCCATTCGCCCAACCCGTGCCTGGCTCGGCAGGGTGGTCAACGCCCTTGGGCGCCCGGTAGATGGCAAGGGTCCGATCAAGGAGGGCGACAGCCTTTATCCCCTGCGCGCCGCACCGCCGCCTGCGCACGCGCGCAAGCGGGTTGCCGGCAAGGTCGATCTCGGCGTACGCGCGCTGAATACCTTTCTTACCTGCTGCCGCGGCCAGCGCATGGGCATTTTTGCCGGTTCCGGCGTCGGCAAGTCCGTTCTGCTCGGCATGATTTCCCGTTTCACCGCAGCGCAGGTCAATGTCATCGGACTCGTCGGCGAACGCGGTCGCGAGGTGCAGGAATTTATCGAGGACAACCTCGGTCCCGAAGGCCTCGCCAAAAGCGTCGTGGTCGTTGCAACCTCAGATGAACCGCCGTTGATGCGCCGCCAGGCTGCTTACACGACAATGGCCCTGGCGGAATATTTCCGCGATCAGGAAAACGACGTCCTCTGCATCATCGACAGCGTCACGCGCTTCGCCATGGCCCAGCGCGAAATCGGGCTTTCCGCGGGAGAGCCGCCCACCAGCAAGGGCTATACGCCGACCGTTTTCTCGGAATTGCCCAAACTGATGGAGCGCGCCGGTCCAGGATCGGGGAAGGGCACCATCACCGGCCTGTTCTCGGTCCTCGTCGAGGGCGATGACCATAACGAGCCGATTGCCGATGCCCTGCGCGGCATTCTCGACGGGCATATCGTACTTGATCGCGCCATTGCAGAGCGCGGGCGTTATCCTGCCATCGATATCGTTCGCAGCCTGTCGCGTTCCATGCCGGACTGCAACTCGCCCGAGGAAAACGACCTCGTCAGCCGGGCACGCAAGATCATCTCGATTTACGAGGACATGGCGGAAATGATTCGCTTGGGGGCCTACCGCCCCGGCAGCGACGTGAACGTGGACCGGGCAATTTCGCTTTATCCGCATATCGAGGCTTTCCTCTCGCAGGACCGCGCCGACCGCAGCAATCTGCAGGTCGGTTACCAGCAGCTGGGCGAGGTTTTCGCGGGAGCTGGTGAATGAAGGGCCTCGACAGCATCATCCGGCTGCAGGAATGGAAACTGGACGAGAAGCGCCGCAAGGTTGCCGATCTCGAACGTTTGGCCCAGCGACTGCATGACCAGATCGCCAGTCTTGAGCGAGAAGTCCGCGACGAGCAGAAAATTGCCGCGAAAGATGCAATGGCGGCGCGTGGCTATGGCCATTACGCCAACGCCGTGATCCAGCGCCGAGAAAAGCTTCTGAAATCCCTTGCCGGAGTGGAACAGGAGATGGCCGTTGCGCTCGATGAGGTGGCGGCCGCTTTCCGTGAATTCAAGAAGTTCGACCTTATTCGCGAGCGCAACCGAGCGCGCGAGGAAGTGCTCGAAAAACGGCGCCAGCAGAGCGAACTGGACGAAGCCGGTCTCGGCGTTTATCGGCGCCGGAAAAACTGAAGCTGAAATTTGTGATTCTGACGGGGGATGTGGTCAGACGACCAGTCCGGCCCCATGGCCCGACACGCCCGGGCTTTGGCCCGAGGGATCGAAGCGGGTGATCGGGCCCGCCTCGAAACGGAGCGCCCCGGTGAGATTGCCGTTCGTCAGCGCCTCGGTGAAGATGGCGCGGATCGTTTCGCGCATCACGCTTTCCATCGCCTGGCCGCTGTGAACGATGAGGTCGAATTGGCGGGGCCGCACGAGGCCCTCGAGGCGGAATAGGCCAAGGCGGCTGAATTCCGCTTCAACCACGAAATGCGTTGTGTCGGCTGATCCGCCATCGTTCTCGCTGCTCTTTCGGCGGCGATAATAAAGCCTTGCCAGATCCGTATGCGCGCCGGTCTCGACCGGGACGGCCAGCGCGTGCCAGCCGTTCGGCTGCCCTTCCGTTGCGTGACGTCCAAGGGACGAAAAATCGTCCGCAAGTTGCCCCAACAGGGCGCTGTGGCCTGCGCGGGCGAGTTCTTCCGGTTGCCCGTTGCCGAGCCAGGCTCGCAAGTCCCCTGATTTCAGGGCGGACATGAAGAAAACCATCGTCGAGGCCATGCGGGGCCCCGGCTGGGCAGCGAGATCGGCGGCAGCGCCTGTGCCCGAGGCCGGAAGAGCCTGCAGCGCGGCAATCGTTTCCTTCAGGCTGGCCCAGTCGTTGGCGATCCGCAGAAAATTTTGTTGCGAATTGGCCGGCGCCGGGGATGCCAGGGCACTGAACCGGGCCACATCCAGGATTTCGAACAGCACACGGCTGCCGGGTGGGGGCGGTGGATTGAGATGGAGAGAAATCCGCCCCTCGGGCAACATGATTTCCGTTGCGGGAGGTGACGCCCCGGCCGGCGTCGGTGCGCCCGCAATATTGCCTTGGGCAACTGCAAGCGGCGCAGAAGAAGCGGGAACGGAAGGGGGCAGGGAGCCGGAACCATTCGCGGCCACCGCCAGTATGCGCAATGTCAATGTACTGCCCGGCAGGGCGGGCGCTGTCTGTGTTGCCGACGATGTTGCGAGCTGGCCTTGGGTTTCGCCTGCACCGAGGCTGACGTTGGGGACTGCGACGGTCACGCGCGCCGGGACGACGAGACCTGGAACAAGCGGACCGCGCACCGCCATACCACTGAGGCTGCCTTGCGGTCCTTGGGCCTGAACCCCACCCGCGCCCGCAGGTGAAGCCTTGTGCGCGGGCTCGCCGTGACCGGACAGACCCTGGCCGCCGGGACGGTTCGCCGGTGGTTGGCGTTTCGCCGATGTGCCGTCGGGACGAGGGGCAGGACCCGTCTGTCCCGGAACGACATGGCCGTCTCGCGAAGCGCTCGTGGCGAGCGGTTGATGATCGACCGAAAGGATGAGAAAGCGATTCTGGACCCCGGTCGACTGCAACTGCAGCACGATTTCGCTGCCTGGTTTCAGGGAGACGCCCGTTTGCAGTACGAGCGAGCCCTTGTCGGTTTGCAGCGTCGTGATTCCGCGTGCGGTCTGGCTGGAAACAAGTGCCTTGATCAGGGTTCCAACCGTTGCATTGCCGAGCGCGGCAGGCAGATTGGCGACGGTCCCGGTGGCGGCTGTAGCGGCGCTGGTGACTTGCGTACGGACCGCCGAAAGATCAGCGAGCTTTCGGGTGGAAACGATATCGCTCATGATCGATCCCTTATTCTCTTTGCGATGGCAGCGACGTCTTCTGCGGCCGCGCAGTTCGGGTATCGGGTGAGTAATGGTTCCTGGTGACGGATGGCGTCGGCGACATGCGAGTCGCGCCGGATGATTCCGGCGAGGGGGGGAGATAGTTTCAGAAAATTCTCGCAGGCGCGAAGAATGGTCTGATAGGTGTGTTCACCCTGGCGGTGATCGGACGCCATGTTGACGACAACCTGAATATCCGGCACCGCCTGCGCTCTCGACATTACCTTGATCAAGGCATAGGCATCGGTAAGCGAGGTCGGCTCATCGTTCGTCAGGATCAGCGCCGTCGCGGCGCCGCCAACAAGGGTCTGCACGGTTCCGTCGATGCCGGCGCCGACGTCGATGACGACGTCCTGGTAGCGCGTCGAATACTGGGTAAGGTCGTCGCGCAACCGGTTGAGGCGTGTTTGCGGCAACAGGGACAGTGAGCCCGCACCCGATTGCCCGGCAATGATGTCGAATTTCCCTTCAGGAAAGTTGATGGTCGCGCCCTCCAGTGAGCGCCGGCCGGACAGGACCGAGGAAAGATCATGGCTCGGCATAAGGCCGAGTTGGACATCGACATTGGCGAGCCCGAGGTCGCCGTCGAACAGCAGGACTTTGCGGCCCTGATTGGCAAGCGCGTGACACAGGGTTGCGGCAAACCATGTCTTGCCGACGCCGCCTTTTCCGGAGGCGACCGCGATCAGGCAATTGGCTGTCCTTGATGTGCCCGAGGGAGCGCTTTGGGTCTCTATCATGACGGTTGCCCGATGCTTTCGAATGGAGATGAAGACCCGTCGCATCGCGCGGCAAGAAGCCGGGCCAGGGCGACGGGGTTCAGCGATGCCAGGCCGTCACCGATCTGCGGGCGGATGCCGGCCATGGATAGGGGAAGGCGGCTCGCAAGGGAGGCGGCGAGAATCGCGCCGTAACGGCTGCCGGTATCGAGCCGTGAAGCCAGGATCGCCGTGGCGCCTATACCGGCAAATGTACGTGCCTGCTCCGCCGCTTCGTAGGCGTCGCTCCCGGCGGGCAGGGCAAGAAAGACATGTCCGGGGACCGTCCTGACGAGCCCACGCAAAGATGCGAGTTCCTCCTCGCTCAGGGTATTTGTGCCCGGTGTATCTATGATCAGGGTTTCATCGCTTCCACTAGCCCCGATCAAGGTCTCGAGTTCCTGAACGGTGCCGGCAGTGGCGACCGTCAGGGATATTCGTTCGGCAAGCGCCGCGAGACGGGCAGCTGCACCAGCGCGGTCGCCGTCGGTCGAAACGAGTTTGACCGGCCGTTCCTTGATGGCGAGAGACGCCGCGAGCTTGGCGCAGGCGACGGTTTTGCCGCTGCCGGGAGCGCCGACGAACATCACCGTGCCGACCAGCGAACCCGGATCGAGCGGGAGGAATCCAAGGTGCATATCGAGGGCACCCGCGAGAAGGCTGACCGCGCCGATCGGTTCCGCCCCGGAGCCGATAAGGCCGTGGGCCGCGGCGCGAAGGGGATCAGCAACCTCGGGCGGCGTCCGGTGGAAGTCGAGAATCCCATCGATCCTGTCGAGGGGGTCCGCCGCATTCTGTTCAGCCAAATCGAAGCCGGTATCAGGTTGCGACTGTTCGGCGGCGGCGAGAACCGTGACCGGCCGGTCGGGCGCTTCCTGGCGTGTCGAAACGATGATGGCATCCTCGCCGAGGGTTTCGCGGACGCGGGCCATCGCCAGTGCCATGGTCGGTGCTGAGAATGTCTTGAGCCGCATTTTTGCGATGCCTCAGGGACGCTCAGATCTGTCCAAGTGTCTTGATCTTGGCCTTCGGATAAACCTCGTTCTGGCTGATGACCATCGTCATGGGCCGGAATCGTTCTATGATCGAACGCACGAAGGGGCGCACGATCGGGCTGGTCAGCAGGACCGGATTTTCGCCCATCATGGCTTGGCGCTCGAACGTCTTGCGGACGGAGCCGATGAATTCCTGCAGCTTGCTGGGAGCAAGAGACAGTTGCCTGTCGTCACCATCGCCGATGAGGGATTCGACGAAAGTCTGCTCCCATTCCGGCGACATGGCGATGAGCGGGATATAGCCCCCGCCGCCCGTCGCGGAATTGCTGATCTGGCGCGACAGACGGGTGCGCACATGCTCGGTGATGATGCTGACGTTGCGCGTGAATGTGCAGGCTTCCGAAGCGCCTTCGAGGATGGTGGGAAGATCGCGAATGGAGACACCCTCGGACAGCAGGTTCTGGAGGACCCGCTGTACGCCGGTGACCGATATCTGCGAGGGAATCATGTCGGCGATCAGCTTCTGCTGTTCGGCGTCGAGCTCATCCAGCAGCTTCTTGGTCTCCGCATAGGAGAGCAGTTCCGACATGTTGTCCTTGACGATCTCCGTCAGGTGCGTGGTCACCACCGTCGCGGGGTCGACGACCGTAAACCCCCGGAAAGATGCTTCGTCGCGAAGCCCTTCTTCGATCCACATCGCGGGCAGGCCGAAGGTGGGCTCCACGGTCTCCTCGCCGGGAAGGCCGATCTCGCCGCCCTTGGGATCCATGACCATCAGCATGTTCGGCCGGATGTCGCCGCGTCCCGATTCGATCTCCTTGATCCGTAGAACGTAGGTATTCGCAGGCAGCTGCATGTTGTCTTGGATGCGCACGGATGGCAGGACGAAACCCATTTCCCCGGCAAGCTGGCGGCGCAGGGCCTTGATTTGTTCGGTCAGCCGCTTGCCGCCCTCGTTGTTGATAAGGGTCAGCAGCCCGTATCCGAGTTCGAGGCGTACGTAATCGATCTGAAGAGCCGTTGAAATCGGCTCTTCCGGAATCGGAACTTCGCTGGCGGCCGCCTGCTCCTCGGCCACCGCGACTTCCTTGCGCCGTACATTGGCCTGGGTTGTCGCATACGCGATCCCCCCGGCGATGGCCGCGAGGATCATGAACGGCAGCATGGGAATGCCCGGCAGCAAGGCCAGCGCGGCCATCAGAAACGACGAAAGGCCGAGAGCGGCGGGATATCCGCTGAGCTGCTTGAACAGTGCCTTGTCGGTCGAGCCGACAGTGCCTGCCTTCGAGACCAGCATGCCGGCGGCGGTGGAGACGACCAGCGCGGGAATCTGGCTGACCAGGCCGTCGCCGACGGTCAGCAGGGTGTAGTTCTGCGAGGCCTGGCCGAAACTCAGGTTTTGCTGGGCGACGCCGATGATGATGCCGCCGACGATGTTGATGAAGGTGATCAGCAATCCCGCGATGGCATCGCCGCGCACGAACTTGGCCGCGCCGTCCATTGCGCCGAAGAATGTGCTTTCGTCTTCGAGGTCCTTGCGGCGCTTGCGGGCCTCTTCCTCGGTGATAAGCCCGGCGGAAAGATCGGCGTCGATCGCCATCTGCTTGCCCGGCATGGCATCCAGGCTGAAGCGGGCCGCCACTTCCGCGATTCGTCCCGAGCCTTTCGTGATGACCACGAAGTTGACGATGATCAGGATCGCGAAAACGATCAGGCCGATGACGAAATTCCCCCCCATGACGAAATTGCCGAAGGCGGCAATGACCTTGCCTGCGGCATTGGGGCCGGTATGGCCGTCGGCCAGGATCAGGCGGGTCGATGCCAGGTTGAGCGCAAGGCGCATCATCGTGGCAATCAGCAATACGGTGGGGAACGAACTGAACTCGAGCGGCCGCGCAATAAAGAGGACCGTCATCAGGATCAGGAATGAGAAAGTAAACGAGAGGGCGAGGCTGATGTCCAGCAGCCACCCCGGCATGGGCAGTATCAGAACGACGAGAATGCAGACCAGCCCGAGGGCGAGTGCGATGTCGCCACGTTTGGCCAGACCAGAGAGGATACTGGGAGTTCCGCCGTCCTGGCCTACCCCGGGGGAAAGTTCTGTCATCGGACGATCACGCGTTCGCAGTTTACGGAATTAGATGGCGGCCCTGTCGAGTTCGCCGGGCAGCGGGACGGCCATTCCTTCTTCCGAGTATTGCTTCAGCTTGTTGCGCAGTGTCCGGATCGAAATTCCGAGAATGTTTGCGGCATGAGTCCGGTTGCCAAGGCAGTGCTGCAGGGTTTCCAGGATGAGGTCGCGTTCGACTTCGGCGACCGTCCGGCCGACCATGGTCGCTTTCTGCTCTTTTACATTGGCGGCGATCGCGGCGGATTTGGCACGGTCACTGCCGGGTGCCCCGGCCTCTCCGTCAAAGGACAGGAGGATGGCCTCGGGCGCGATTTCCTCGCCGGTGGCGAGAAGAACGGCGCGGTGCATGGTATTTTCCAGTTCGCGCACGTTGCCGCGCCAGCCGTGATGCAGCAGTTTGTCGAGAGCCTCGCTCGAAAGCGGGCGGGCCACGACGCCGTTCACGTCTGCATACTTGTCCACGAAATGCCGGGCGAGTCGTTCGACATCGAGCGGCCGTTCGCGCAGGGACGGCATGCGCAGGTTGAATACGTTGAGGCGGAAATAAAGGTCTTCCCGGAATGTGCCGGTGGCCACCGCGGCTTCCATGTCGCGGTTGGAGGTGGCGATCAGGCGAATATTGATCTTGATCGGTGTCGTCCCGCCGATCCTGTCGATTTCGCGTTCCTGAATGGCACGCAGCAGCTTGGCCTGGAGGCGCATGTCCATTTCGCTGATTTCATCGAGCAGCAGCGTGCCGCCATCGGCTTCTTCGAACTTGCCGATACGACGCGCAACGGCACCGGTAAAAGCGCCCCGTTCGTGACCGAAAAGCTCTGATTCCAGGAGGTTTTCCGGAATGGCGGCGCAGTTCACGGAAATGAACTTGCCCCTGGCTCTCTTGGACCGGGAATGGATATGCCGGGCCATCAGTTCCTTGCCGGTGCCCGATTCGCCGGTGATGAGAACCGTCGCGTCGCTGGCGGCAACCTGTTCGGCCAGGCGCAGCACGGCGCTCATGGCCGGGTCCTTGTAAATGATCGCGCTCGATTCCTCGGTGACGGCTTCGAGAACCGCGGCGATAAGTGCGGCATCCGGGGGCAGGGGAATGTATTCCTGGGCACCGGCGCGGATTGCGGCGACGGCGGTTCGGGTGTCGTTTCCAAGGCCGCAGGCGACTACCGGCATGCTGATACGCTCGGTGGTCAGGCAGGAAATGAGCCGGGCGATGTCGAGCTTGTCGTCAATCATCACCAGGTCGGCGCCCTGTCCGGATCTCAATGCATGGAGAGCTGCATCGATGTCATCGGCATGGGCGACCTTCGCGCCATGGCCAATCGCGATCTTGCTGGCCGTGCCGATCTGCCCGTTAAGGGAACCGATAATGAGAAGTCGCATGACTTTTACTCCCTAACCCGTACTTGTGACTGCGGTCTTGTTTTTAGGCCTGATCGGCTTTCACGATTTCCGTCATGGTGACGCCAAGCCGGTCATCGACGACGACGACTTCGCCGCGGGCGACCAGCCGGTTGTTCACGTAGATGTCGATTGCCTCGCCGACCTTGCGATCCAGTTCGACAACCGCACCGCGACCGAGCTTGAGAAGTTGGCTGACCTGCATGTTGGCCTTGCCGAGCACGGCAGATACCTGCACCGGCACGTCATAGACGGCGGAGAGGTCGGCTGCGGAGATGCTCTCTTCAGCCGCACCATTGGCGGGCTTGCCCTTCGCGGCTTCCGCCTCGGCGATTTCGGCCATGGCTGCGGCCATGTCGTCGGCACCGAGATCGGCGTCGGTATTGGGGTTTTCGTTTTCAGCCATTGCTCTCTCCTACAATCACAGGCTGGTATTGCCGGAGGCGGCAGACGAGCCGCTTTCCGATTCGGTTTCCCGGCCAAGAACCCGGGAAATGCTGTTTTCGATGTCCTGCCACAAGCGCTTTGTGTCGCGTTCGGTGCCGCCGTCTGCCCATTCGACCCGGCAATCATGGGGGGCGAGGGTGGCGTCGGCGAAAAGCACGACCTTGCCGCCAAAGCCCGAAGAGGACACGAGGCCATCGAGCCGTTCCTTGAGGTGTTCCAGTACGCTCTCCTGCGCGCGGATGACCACGCGCGGCTCGTCGTACACGGTGCTGAGGCAGTCGCGCACGATGCCTTCGATTTCCTCGGTGCCGTGTTCCTTCAGGTAGTGGGGAAGGAGCTTCCCAGATATGGCCAGAACCGCTGCGAGCGCCTGCGTTTCGGTTTCGTCGCGCAGAACGTCGAGCTGCTCGCGCATTTCGGTGAACTGGGCGACGAGCGTCTCAAGAGCGGTTGCGGCGGCGTGGTTTATGGTGTTTTCCTGTTCCGTCACGCCTGCAGCATGGCCTTCCTGGAAACCTTCAGCATGCGCACGGTCAATGTCGGCCTGCGTGAAGTCGCGGGCGGCAACGATTCCCCGTTCGTTGCTGTCGAACGAATTGCTGAAGTCGAATTTTCTTGCCACGTTCAGTCTGCTCATTGTCTTGACTTCTCGCTCTAGTAGATGAGCTCGTCGTCGTCCTTGTTGTCCGAAATCACGATCTCTTCGCGCTCTGCGAGGTCCTTCGCGAGGTTCACCATGTACATCTGGGCCTCGTCCACATCGCGGAGGCGAACGGGACCCATGTCCTCCATGTCTTCGCGCAGAATCTTGCCCGCGCGTTCGGACATGTTCGTAAAGAACAGGTTCCGCAGGGGTTCCGATGCGCCCTTGAGGGCGAGGGCCAGCTTGCTCTTGTCCACTTCGCGCAGCAGCGTCTGAACGCCGCTCGGGTCGAGTTTGACGAGGTCCTCGAAAGTAAACATCAGGGCCTTGATTTTCTCGGCGGAGTCGCGGTTGCGTTCTTCCAGCGCGGTGATGAACCGGTTCTCGGTGTTGCGGTCCAGGTTGTTGAAGATCTCGGCCATCATTTCATGGGGATCGCGCCGGTTGGTGCGGGCCAGGTTGCTCATGAACTCGGTCCGCAGGGTCTTTTCGACGCCGTCGAGAATCTCCTTCTGAACCGTTTCCATGCGCAGCATCCGCATGATCACTTCCATGGCGAAAGGCTCGGGAAGGCAGCCAAGAACACGCGCCGCATGCTCCGGGCGAATCTTCGACAACACCACGGCCACGGTCTGCGGGTACTCGTTCTTGAGGTAGTTGGCGAGGACCGCCTCGTTCACGTTGCCGAGCTTGTCCCACATGGTGCGCCCGGCCGGACCGCGGATCTCGTCCATGATCCCTTCGACGCGTTCCTGCGGCATCGCCTTCAGCAGCAGGCGTTCGGTGCTTTCATAGGTGCCGAGCAGCGACCCGGTGGCCGACATCTGCTCCACGAAGTCGGTAAACAGCTTATCGACAGCGGGCGAGGGGATGTTGCCCAGGCTGCTCATGACCTGGGACAACTCCTTGATTTCCTCGTCATCCATCAGGGAGAAGAGCTTGGCGGCCTGATCCTCGGTCAACGAGAGCATCATTACGCCGGCCTTCTGCGGCCCTGTCAGGTTACGAAAATCGTCTTTTGCTGGGGGCATGGTTTACGCTCTGCCTCTGGTCCTCAGTTTTCCTGGTACATCCAGTTGCGGATGATACTCACGGCTTCTTCGGGATGTTTGTCGACGATTTCGCCGATCTTTCTGACCGTGGAATCCCGGACGCGGCCCTCGATGCTGGCCATGTCGATATTGTCTAGGGGGCCAGGGGCGGAAGGCAGGGCCTGCATGCCGCCTCCACCGGGCAGAGCGGTGTTGGCGGCGGCGGCAACCGATTCGTTGATCAGGTTTTTCGACGAAGCGATCGCATCCGGCAGGGCATCGAGGATGCGCTTGATCAGCGGACGGACGACAAGCAGGATCACGAGGATCGAGACGATCGCGAGAATGAGAAGCTCGGCAATGCGGATGTAATCGTTCTTGCCCAGACCAAAGAGCGGCCGCGGATCTTCCTCGAAAATCTCTTCGCCTTTTGCAAAGCGAAGATTGATGACTTCGACCTTGTCGCCGCGCTGGGGACTGAAACCGATCGAGGTCTCGACGAGCTTCTTGTAGAGCGCCATTTCTTCGGCGCTGCGCGGCCTGTAAACGCGCTTGCCGCTTTCGTCCGTATAGGTGCCGTCGACGAGCACGGCGACGGAAACCTGCTTCAGGGCGCCGGACTCGCGAACATGGGTTTTCGTGGTCTTGGAGATTTCGAAATTGACGGTTTCTTCCGTGCGCGTCGAGTTGGTGGTGTTTTTGGCTTCGGGCGGCGCGGGCGGCTTGTTCTGCGCCTGGCCGGCCGACGGCAGGCTGGAGGTGACCGAAACAGGAGCCGCGCCAGCCTGGCCGTCCTTGCTGGCCGAGGATTCCTCGACGGACTGGGTCGAGCGCACGACCTGTCCGTCCGGGTCATAAGTTTCCGTAGTGGTCGAAATGCGGTCGAAATCCATCGTCGCGGTGACTTCGGCACGGACGCGGCTGGGGCCGACGGTCCGTTCGAGGAGCTCCTCGATTGTGCGGGCCATTTCGCTCTCGTAGGACTTGCGAATGCTTTCGTTCATGCCGGCTTCGGCGCCGGTGCCGTTGGCGGCTTCCTTGCCACGCCCCTTGGAAAGCAGGGTGCCTTGGCCGTCCACGATCGAAATGTGGCCAGGCTGGAGGTTGGGCACGGCGGCGGCAACAAGTTGCTGGATGGCCTGAACTTCGCTGCCGGTGAGGCGGCGGCTGCCCTGCATGGCGAGAACCACTGACGCACTGGGCTCGGGAGCCGTGCGGCTGAACAGTTCGCGGCGCGGAAGAACGAGATGGACGCGCGCCCGGCGGACATAATTTAGGGACTGGATGGTGCGCGAAAGCTCCCCTTCAAGGGCGCGCAAATGATGGATGTTCAGTACAAAATTGCTGGTGCCGAGCGATTCGCTGCGGTCGAAGATTTCGTAACCCATCGAGCCGCCCGAGGGCAGGCCTTCCTGGGCGACCGTCATGCGAAGCTTGGCCACCTGGTCATTCGGTACATGAACCTGGGTGCCGCCGGCTTCCAGCTTGTAGGGGACGGCCATCGAATCGAGCTTGGCGACGATTTTCGAGGCATCGGCCGGATCGAGGCCGGAGTAGAGAAGCGCCATGGTCGGCGAGGTCAGGCGCGAGGTGAGAAACACGAAGAAGGCGACAAAGCCAGCGGCCAGGATTCCGATGACCATGAGCCGGCCGGCGCCGAGATTCCGCAACATGTCTAGCACTGAAGGACACCCCCAAAATGATAAGCCGGGTTGGGCCGTTATTTGCCCGAGTTCGTTCGACGCACCGTTCTAAGTCGAAGGCGGTGAACAACTTGTTAAAACCGGGAAAAATTTGCCGGGTGAGGGGGAAAATTTTTCCGCCTGCCGTTTCGTTCAACAAAAAAGCCCCGCGAGGCGGGGCTTTGATTCAGGGAGACGGAAAGACAGGCGTCATTCGGGGCCGCGCCCATGGGCACGGTAATCCTGCAGCCGGGTGGCGCGCAGGCCACGCAGGCCATGGCTGTCGATCAGCCTCTGCCAGGAAAGGAACTCCTCGATCGAAAGCGTGTACCGCTCGCAGGCTTCTTCGAGACTGATCACGCCCGAGCGCACGCCCGCCACGACCTCTGCCTTGCGGCGGATCACCCAGCGCTTTGTATTGGGCGGCGGCAAATCGTCAAGGCTCAACGAGCCGTTGCGGACATTGCCGGAGAAGCCCAGTTTGGAATCCTGCGTATCCGACATTAACTACTGCTCCTGTACCCCAGGCAGCCCGGCTCACCGGGCTGGAAGGCCAGTTTTGGCCCTTCTGAACGGTTCCCAGACTAGGGCCGGTCCATTTAAAAAAACGCTAAGGGAAAGGGTTAATTTTCAACGGGAAAGCCCGGCTCCGCAGGGGCGGAAACCGGGCCTTTCAGGGACAGGAAGGGGGACTAAAATTAACGCTTGATGCGGACCAGGTCGTCGAGCATTTCGTCGGCCGTGGTGATCACCCGGCTGGTGGCCGAATAGGCACGCTGGGCGATGATCATGTTGGTGAACTCGGTGCCGAGGTCGACGGTCGAGTTTTCCAGCGCACCTGCGGCGATCGCCCCGGCACCACCGGACTTGGCGGAACGTAGGACCGGCGAGCCGGACACATCGGAGCCGATGTAAACGTTGCCCGTCCGGCTGGTAAGGCCGTTGGCGTTGGCGAAAGTCACAAGCGGCACCTTGTAGATCGGCAAGGTTTCGCCGTTGTCGAAGAGCGCGACCACGAGGCCTTCTTCGCTGATCGAAACGCCGGAGAAGGTGCCGAACTTGACGCCGTTCTGGTTGATGAAGGTGACGTTGTAGTCGCCGGAGAACTGAGTCAGGCCATCGGAGAGGTCGACGGTGCCGACATCCAGGGTAATGGCGCTGTCCGTTGCGCCCGTCGACCAGTCGTAAATATTGACATTGGCGATGTTGAAGGCCGAGGGCGTGCCGTCACCATTGAAGGAGACCCCCGGTGTGGACGCAGTCAGTGCGGGAACGGTGAAGGCCCCCGTCGCCGACTGGGTAATCGCCGAAGTATTGGACGGATTGACGGCAAGCGCCGCACCCGCCGAAGTTTGTGTAATGGCGATATCGGTCGTGCCGGAAACGGCAACGCGCGCGTCGCCCACGCCTGCGACGAGGTTGGCAAGAGTGGTGGCAAGGTCGGAGCCGATCGTCACCGCGGTGTTGCCGCCCGTAATGCTTGCGTTGCTGTCGAATTCGTAGGTTGTGCCGCCGATGACGATGGTGTCGCCGTCGCTGGGCTGGTCCGTGAATTCAAGAAGCCCTGCCGCCGCATAGGGCTGGCTGGAAGAATTGGTTACCGTCACCAGGGCGGATCCCGATGGCGGGGTCACGGTCAGATCCCACTGGTTCAGGCCGGACTTGGTCCAGTTGAAGGCAAGGTCATGGGAGACGCCGAGCGAGTCGAAGACCTGCACGTTGGTGATCTTGGTCGTACCGTTCGCCGCAGTCGCGGGAAGGTTGGCGCCGAGCTCGACCGAGCTGGTCGGGGTCGCGCTGCCCGAAACGCCGGAGACGTTTACGGTTTCGAGGGAGGTGAGCACCGAAACGTTGGTCGCCGTCGGATCGCCCGCGGCATCGGTCGCCCAGCCCTGGAGATAGAAGCCGGCCGTATTGCGCAGATTGCCGTTCTGGTCCGGCGTAAAGGAACCGGCGCGGGTATAGAGGAACGGATCCGATGACGTCGGAGCGGCGACGTTGGTTACGACAAACATGCCCTGGCCGGAAACGGCGAGGTCTGTCGGCGAGGCCGAACCCTGGAGCAGGCCCTGGCCGGCGATGTTCGAGTGCCGGGCGAAGTTCACGCCGCCGGGCGCGTAGGTGTTGGTGGTGGCTTGCTGGGTCACCAGGGTCGAAAACCGGGCCGAGGTGTCCTTGTAGCCGATGGTGTTCACGTTCGAGATGTTGTCGGCGATGGTGCCCAGTGCCTGACTTTCGGCATTGAGGCCCGACACGCCCGAGAACATTGCACCGTAAAGACTCATTTCCTGTCTCCTGTCGACATCCTGTCAGTTGAAAGTGAAATCGTAAAAACTGTTATGCTCATGCGCCCGGGGCGGCAGCCTTGACCGTCAAGACATCCTCAAGAGGCACGTTGATTCCGTTGATGGTCACCATGATCGAATCGCCGGAGCTGTCGGCGCCGTCGGCAATGCCGATGGTGTAGGTTTCGGCATCGATGGGCTGGCCGTCCTTGTCGGCCGCGCTCACCACGACGGAGTACTTGCCGTCGGGCAGCTGGAGGCCCTGGGAATTCTTGCCATCCCAGGTAAAGGTGTGCTTGCCGATGCCGGTCTCGCCCGACTTTACGGCGACCGTGATCCCGGCCTCGTTCTTGATCTGGATAGCCACGCCCTCGGCCGTCTGCGGCAGGCTGTAGGCGAAGGTGCCGCTGCCGTTCTTCAGCGAGAAGCCGTCGCCCGAGGCCTCGACGTATTTGCCGAGATAGCTCACTGCCGCCAGGGATTGGTTGGCCAGCGACAGGTTGATCAGTTTTTCCAGATTCGAATTTGTCTGGATGCCCTGTTCGACGGCGGCAAACTGCGCGAGTTGAGCGGTGAATTCGGTCGAATCAACGGGCTCAAGCGGATCCTGATGCTTGAGTTGCGTGGTGAGCAGCGTCAGGAAGCTCTTGAGATCGCCGGTCAGCTTCGCCTGGGACGACTGGGCGACGCTTTGCTGGGAGGCGGTCGATACGGGGTTGATGGCCATGTTGCGAGATCCAGTTAGACGCGGATATCAACGCCGCCGATTGCGGCACGGGAATTGGAGTAGGTGGCAAGCAGGGCGGCTTTTGCCTTGTCGCTCATGGCGGCATCGGCGGTGTCGCTGGCCCGCAGATGCTGCTGGCTGCTGCGATCGTTGTCGCCGTGAGCATGGCCTTCCCCGCGCAGGTTGAACTGCAGGCTGCCGGAGTCGGTCTTGAGGCCGGCATCGGCAAGGGCACGTTCCAGGCTTTTCGCGTCGCGCGCGAGCATGTCCAGGGTATCGGAGCGATCAGCGGTGATGACTGCAGCGATGCGGCCGTCGTGGGTCAGTTCCATCTTTACGTCGATCTGGCCGAGCGCCGCGGGCTTCAGCTTGATCGTAATGTGATCGGAGCCGGTGGCCGCCGCGCGAGCGATATGGACGGCGACATCGTCGACCGGCACCGGTGCCGCTGCGCTGGCGCGCGCGGCCGGGGGCGTCGAAGCCGTCGGGTTCATCGCGTTGTTGGCGGCGATCTGAATGCCGCCGGGGCCGCTGATAACCTGCATGCCGTTGTTGACGGCAAATCGGCTGGCCAGGGGCGCCTGCTCTGCGCCGGGCTGCGCAGCCAGGGCAATGGGCGCAGTCTGGGTGTCGAGGTTGGTTGCGGATGCACCCTGGTGCTGGGCAGCGGCGTTGAGGCCGTTGGTCTGGGCGCCATTGACGGATGCGGGCGTCTGTCCGCTCATGCCGGGACGGGCCGGGATATTGCCGGTTTCGCCGATTTCCTGGGCGAACAGGGCGCCGGGGCCGGTCACCGGGCGGGTGAAGGCATTGCCGTCTTCGGAAGCATCGAATACGCGGATGTTGTCTGTACCCAGTCCCTTGACCTCTTTGGAGAGGGCGGCGGGTACGGCAGCGGAATTTTGCAATCCATCGCCAGGGGCCGCCTGCACCGTCGCTTTCGCATGGTTCGTCGCGTTGCGCAGAAGCGTCGCGAGCGGATCATCGCTTTCGCCGACAGCATCGGTTCCAGAGAAGGAGGAGAACTGTTCTGACTGGGAAGCGAAGTCGGCGAAGACCGCGGGGCGGGCCTGTGCGCCAGTTGCGCTCTTGCCATTCGAGACTTCGGTCGTTGCCGCCGCTGAGACCGAGGTCTGACCGATCATCATTTCCGGCGCGGCTGCGCCTTCATTGTTGGCTGTGACAGGAAGTTCATTCCCATCGACAAGGGCACCGAGAAGATTGTCCCCGCCTTCAACGGGAGTATCAACCGCTGCGACCTGCGGCATGAACGACACGGTAGGCGCTTCGGTATCCAGGGCGACCTGGCTGGCCGACTCATTGGGCATTGTCTGCGCGGCCGAGAAAGCAATTTCCTTTTCGCCGGAGTCTTCGCCAGCGTGTTCGGCCTTGGCCGACTTAATGCTGCCGGCGTCTTCCGTTTCGCTCCAGGCCGTTTCCTGAACGGGCTTCTCGCGAGACGGAACGCTACGCTCACGGTCGTTGGCTGAATTGCGAGCGACCTGTGCGGGCCGGTCCTGCCTGTCGGCAGGCTGCTGGCGCGGGTTTTCAGCGGCGTACTGACGCAGAAGGCCTTCGAATGCAGCCATCGACGCGGCCGAAACGCCATTGAGCGCCGCCTGCGAGGAGCCTCGCGGCGCGCCATTCGGGCGATCGGTCGGTACGATCAGGTCTTTAATCGACAGTTCCATCACTACGTCTTTCACCAAAGCGGGCGAATGAATTCACGACGTATGAAGCAAGCGGCGGGCCAAAATCGAAAAATTATCTAAGGCATTGAAATGAATATATAAAAAATACTGCCGTCAGGTTTCTTCCGGCTTTTGCCACGGATGGTGGCGGGGAATTCCGGGCAAAAAGTTCTGACCGGGGAAAAAAGTGCCGCAAAAGCGCCGTAGAACAAAAAAGCCCGCAGTGATCTGCGGGCTTTTGAGGGTGTGTGATGCGGAAATGTGGTCAGGCGGAAATCTTGATGCTGGCCGGGGCACCGGGGCCCTGCTGCATTGCCCCCTGCGGTGGCGCGGGTCGCGGAGCCGTCGGCGGCGGCGAAGACGCCTGTTTCACCTTCGCGGCCTGGGACAGTTGCGCGGCAGCTTCGGCCGCCTGCCGGGTCGTTTCTTCGCCCTTTTCGGCAAGAACGCGCCAGGATTCGCGCAGCGGCTCGAGGATCGAGATGACCTGACGGGCCGGCTCCGGATTGTTCTTGAGATCCACCTTGGGCAGTTCCAGCAAAATAGCGCCGTAAATACTGTCGAGATTTTTGGCGGTCTCGCCCCCGGCATCCATGTTGAGCGTCATGCGCAGATGCTCGACGATTTCCATCGCCCGGCCGTTTGCCTTCCAGCGCGCCTCGATCTCTCCTGCTTCGATCGCCCGGATGGCTTCCTTGAGGCTGTTGATCGCCTTGTCGAACAAAAGGAACACGAGCATGGCCGGCGAGGCGGTCATGATTTGCTGGGTCTGGTACTGCTGGGACTGATTGGTGCTCATCTCTTGCCTTACTTTTTCTGGCTGTTATTAAGGGCTTCGAACCCCTGCCGGATCTGGTCGAGAAGCGAATTCATGGACGCGAGGGCCGATTCCATTGCGATGAAGCGCGCGAGGAGTGATTCGCGCATGCGCGCAAGGCGATCGAGCATCGCATCGATGCGTTCCTGGTTGAACGTGTTCTGATCGGAAAGCGCTTCGATTTCATTTTCAACGGTGCCGGTCGTCTCATCCAGAATATCGTCGACCTTGAAATACAGTCGGCTGGCGACGCCCACTGTAAAGTCGAGCTGGATACTGCTGGCATCCTTGTTGCCCGTGTAAAGAATTCGCAGGCCATTCGCGCTCGTGGCACTGGTGGCCGTCAGGACGCCGCCGGTTCCTACCGTCACCGAGCCGTCGTCCGAACCGTCCGCGGCTCCGTTGATATTGGCGGAGGTGATCGTCGTTCCGGTATTCGTGACGTCGATCAGGGCAAGGAGACCACCGGTATCGCCGGTAAAGGTCAGGGGGGTCGACGTATCGCTGGTCACGCGCAGCTGGAAGGTCGAGCCGTTGTCGACGACCGATGCGGTAAGACCGGACACGGCGTTGATCGTTGCGGCAACGTCGCTGAGGCTATCGCCGGTCGTGTAGGCGACCGTGGTGATCAGCGCCCCGCCGCTGTCGCGGATTTCAAACGAACCATCTGAAATCGCGAGATAATTTTCCATCGGTGCCGTGCCGCTGGCGACCGTCGTGGTTTCCGCGAAAAGGCCGGTGCCAAGGTCGATGGTGATGTTGCCGCTGCCCGCGCCGATGGAGGCCAGCGTCGTGAAGTCGAGCGTCGCCACCCGGACGTCGGCGCTGCCATCATTGACGTAGATGTCGATCGTATGGGCAAGGCCGTCGTCGAGGTCCGTGGCCGTGATGTCGCTTGTAACGGCGCCGCCGTCCACACGGAACTTGATTCCGGCGGCAAGGTCGAAATGCGCCTCGCCGGCCCCGCTGCTGGTGATGCCCAGGGTCAGGAGACCGGTTGCGGCGCTGTATGCGCCAGCGCCGATCAGGGCATCCACCGTGGCCTTGTTCATGCCGGAAACGGGGGTCGTTACGGCGCCGCCCGTCATCGTCGTGCCGGGATCAAGTGCCGCGACGTCAAGCGTGCCGTCACTCGTGTTCACGGCGCGAAGGAAGCCGTTGTCGCCCGAAAGCGTGATGGTTCCCAGGGTGGCAAAGTCGACATCGAGGGTCTGTCCGGCCCCAAGATCGAGCCCGACACCAACCAGCGCATCAAGGCTTGCCGTGATATCGACCGATTCAGAAGTGCCGGTGGTCAGGTCGATAAGGGTCAGGGTTTCGGTCGATGCGTCATAGCTGTAACGGAGCGCATGGTTATTGGCGATGACGTCGCTGAGCGTGATTGCGCTGATACCGTCCGCCGCGGGGCCGCCGGTATTGGCCTGGGTCAGGGTAATCGCGCCGGCTTCAGTTTGCGCGCTGGATTCGTAAAGTTCCGCAAACTGAACGTTCAGGACGTAGCCGGAGGCGTTATAGGAGGTATTGCCGGTGAACGAGAGCAGGGTGATGCGCGGATCCGATGATGAAAAATCGAAGGCCAGAAGCTTGCGCACGTCGTCGGCGTTGCTGAGCAAAGCGTTGTCCAGCTTGCTCTGGTCGATTTCCAGCGTATCGGCCAGAAGCGGGTCGGTCAGCGCGCTGTTGTTGACGAAAGTAACGCCGATCTGCGCGAGCACCGAATAGGCTGCCGCAACACCCTGGGTGCCGGTGCCCATGATCTGCGCCAACTGGGTCTCGATCTCGGCAAGCGCACGGGAACCATAGAGAACGGCATCCTCGGAAACCTTCCCCGTCGTGGGGTCGATTGCCGATTGCGAATTGATCATGACCTTCAGGGCGTTATAGGCATCGACGAAGGATGTCACCTGGGTCTTGACCGAGGACAGGTTCTGCTCGACGTCAATGCGGATATTGGTGCCGACTTCGGCCTGGAACAGGGACAAGGTCACGCCGGTAAAAAGGTCGCTCACGGTATTGGAGTTGCGCTCGATCAAAAGCCTTGAATTGTCAATGGCGAGATCGTCGATCGCGGTGCCGGCAGCCTGCTCGGTCATCGTAAAGGCAGCGCCCGTGGTCACGATCTTGAGCCGGTATTGCGCGCCTTCCTGAACGACGGAGGCCGAAATGCCCATGCCCTGCAAAGTCACATCGGCATTGATGTTCGACGCCAGGGTGGTAATCGACTGCCCGGAGGTGTAGGCGAGGTCGAGCGTCGTCGTGCCGTCGTTGAAACGCAGCGTGCCCGAGGAGCCGAGCGTCGTCGAGGAACTGGCAACCCGCGCCGATTCGTAGGTCTTGTTTGTGCTGTCGAGGAGACCATCGGCATAGAGTTGCGCCGTCTGCGCGGCCTGCAGGACGTTTGCCGGAGACCCGCCGCCATTGAGGATTCCGACGGACTGAAGGGGGGTGCCGGTCGTATCGGAAATGCTGATGTTGCTGCCGGCCGTCGTCTTGCTGAGCACCAGGTAATGCTGCGTTGAACTCACTGTAACGATGCTGGCAGATACCCCGGTCGCATTGCTGCCGGTATTCGCCGCGTTGATGCGGTCGCGCAGGGTGAGCAGCGTATCCTGGGCCGTGACCGTGATCGCCGTGCCCTCGATGGTGAACTGGTTGCCGTCGGTAAGGCCGAGAGCCGTTGTCGTCGATGAGTAGGAAGATGACGCGATCTTGTGCGAGCGCGCTACCTGTAAAACCTCGATGTCGTGGCTTTCGGCCTGGGCGGAATTGGCTACCGTGACACCGATGAGTCCCCCCGCGCTTGATGGCGTCGCACCGTCCGTGCGGCTGACGGAGGCGAAGGCTTCCTTGGTCGAATAGACGTTCGTCGAGTTGTCGAAGCTGACGGCACCACGCAGGCTGGAAAGGCTGTTCTGCAACGTATTCAGGAGCGTTCTGAGGTCCTGATACGCGGTGATTTTGGCCGCATTCGATTCGATCTTCGCCTCGAGGCGATCGACCGGGATCCGCTTCGCGGTGATGATGCCTTCGACGGCGCCCTCGAAGTCGATCTGCGAGCCGAGACCGGAAAAGGTCACGCGGCCCTTATCGTCGACCTTGAGACTGTC
Source organism: Alphaproteobacteria bacterium (assembly GCA_038145705.1). GTDB lineage: Bacteria > Pseudomonadota > Alphaproteobacteria > SMXQ01 > SMXQ01 > WHSO01. Next base: position 109,126 of record JAYQQF010000001.1, read on the forward strand.
GTAATTGATTTCCACCAATCAGCGCCTTTCGAAGCTTTTACATCCCGCCGAATACATAAAATTCGAATAAAATTCTTTCTAATCCCTAAAAAGAAACGGAGAGGGGTTGCCCCCTCTCCGTTCCAGACGCGTTTACCGGAACAGCTGCATCAGGTTCTGCGGCAGCTGGTTGGCCTGGGCCAGCATGGAGACGCCAACCTGCACCAGGATCTGCTTCGAGGTGAAGTTGGTCATTTCCTTGGCCACGTCCAGGTCCATCAGGTTGGACCGGGCAGCTTCAGAGTTCTCGATCGTGGACGACAGGTTGTCGGACGCGAATTCGAGGCGGTTCTGAGCCGCACCGACGCCAGAACGCGCGGTGTTCAGCGTGTTGATGGCGGTGGTGATAGCCGTGGAGGCCGTATCGGCGTTGGCGACGGAGGTGATGCTGCCCCCGTTGATGCCGAGGGCCGAAGCCGAAACCGCGTTGACCGAGATCGTCACGGTGTCGACGTTGGTGGTGTTGCCAGTGCCCAGCTTGTAGGTGAAGCTGGTGGTGTTGGAGGTCGAAGACTGACCGAACACCAGAGCGCCCAGGTCGCCAATGGAAATGGCGCTGGTCGTTGCACTGTTCGCGAACGCGGTACCAACCGAGAACGACAGGGTAAAGTCGTTCGTGCCGTCGCTCATGGTCACCGACTTGGTGCCCGTAGAGGTCAGGTCGACCGAACCCGTGAAGCCACTGATCGTGAACACCGAGGCCGAAGCCGTCGTGGCGTCGATCGAGCCGCTGATCGCCGCGAGGCTGATCAGAGACGTGGTCGAGTCAGAAGCCGAAATCTCGAGCGCAGTGATCGAGCCGGTGCTGGACGCGCCAAGGGTGAACGAGTTGGTCGGGTTGATGTCGGCGGTCTTGCTGAACGCGGAGTTCAGGGTAACCACAACGCCCAGCTCGCTGAAATTCACGGTCTGGGTGCTGTTCGCCGCGATCGCGGTGGAGCCGATGTCGATGCCCTGGCTCGTCCCGTCCGTGAGGTTGGTCAGAGTCAGAACGTCATTGGTGGCATCGAAGCCCACCTTGAAGGCCGCATTGCCCACGCCGTTGCCCAGCGTGATGCTGGCGAAGCCGTCGGCCGCCTGCACGACGTTGTTGGTCGAGCTCTGGCCGTTGAGGCTGGCGGAAGTGGTGGTAGAACCGGACACCAGCTGGGTCCCGTTGAACTCGGTATCGGACGCAATACGATCGATTTCCGAGAGGAGGGACTGGTATTCGGTGTCGAGGAACGAACGTTCGGTCGAGGACAGCTGTCCCGAACCGGCCTGCACGGCGAGGGTCTTCATACGGACCAGAATGTCCGAAACCTTCGCCATCGCGCCGTCCGCGATCTGCAGCATCGAGGTCGCCTGGATGGCGTTGACCTGAGCCTGCTTCTGGGCCTGGACCTCGGCGTTCAGTCGAGAACCAATCGCCAGAGACGCGGCGTCGTCCTTCGCAGACACGACGCGGCTGCCCGAGGACAACTTGGACAGCGAAGCCGTGGTCATGCGGTCGTTCACGGTCAGGTTGCGATGGGCAACGTTGGCCGCGTAGTTGGAGATAACGTTAAGAGCCATGGTATTTTCTCCTACATGGATGTTGAGTCCGGCTTCCTGCCGAACCTGCGGAAAGGTAGTCGATAGACATTAAAATTCCCTTTCCGCCGATTACAGTATGGTGCCCCAGTCGCTTGGAAAACCTAGGGTCGAGGCACTTTACCGCGCAAAACCATGCAATTTTCCGGCCAAACGCAAAACGACAGATTCCAGCCATGTTCGCATGAGCGGAGTGGCGCGCTTGTGCCGGCAGGCCGGGCAAGAATTTCCCGAGCGGGCAAGAATTGCCGAGCCCGAAGCCGCGTTTAAGCGTTTGTAAAGGATGATCTGAAAGATTCTTTCACGAGAATTGTTTGCCAGCTTCGGCCGGAACGGCCTCGGATTTGGCAGGCTTGATGCATGGTCACGGGCAAATGACGGCGGTCGTCCTCTCTGCCAACCCCGTACCTCGTGGAAAGGCGTTTCATGTCGCAAGTGCTCAGAGCCCGGCGCTTCCAGGCCCCGAAAAACAACAACAGACTGATAAATAGCGGGAAATTGAACATCCGCAGCACCCTGGAGGCGGCTGTTGCCTTGCATCAGGAGGGCCGTCTGGACGAGGCGGAGGGGCTTTACGAAAAGGTTCTGAAAATCGCGCCGAACAACGCCGATGCTCTCCAGTTTCTGGGCGTCATCGCCCACCAGCGCGGGAACAACGAACGCGCGGTCGAACTGCTGAACAAGGCGCTTCGTTGCGATCCCGATAATCTCAGCTGCCATAACAATCTCGGCAATATTTATTGCGCTATCGATGACCTCGAAAAGGCGGCAATCCATTTTGCCAAGGCCGCCGGCAGCGACACGCCGCCTGTCGAGGCGCTGCGCAATCTCGCGGTTCTCCAAAGGCGCAAAGGCGATATGGATGAGGCTCGTAAATTGCTGCGGCGGGCTTACGAGCAGGATTCACAAGCCGCTGACGTTCTCCACGATCTGGCAGAGCTTGAACTTCAGTTGCAGGAATTTGCCGCCGCCGAGGCGCTTTATCGCCGATACGTCGTTATCCGCCCCGCCGATACCGCAGCCAAAAGCAATCTCGCCTATGCCGTCCAGCAGCAGGGCCGGATGGAAGAGTCCGACCGGCTTTTCCAGGACCTCATGCAGCAGGCCGCGGATGTGCCGGAGTTCGGTTACAACGCCCGCCTGAATTTGATCCTTCAGGGCCGCTTCGATGAGGCGGAGCGACTCCTGCGTGAAGCGCTGGAAAAAGAGCCGAACATGTGGATCACGGAGGCAGCCCTTGCCTCCAACATTTCCGCGCGGGGTTATGCCGATCGCGCAATCGAGCAGCTTTCGATCCTGTTGAAGGTTCTTCCGGACAACGCCGATGTCTGGACCAACATCGGCCTCATGTTCGTGAACATGCAGAAGCTTGATCGCGCCATCCCGACTCTTACTCGCGCCATCGAACTGGACCCCGATTGTGCCGTTGCCCACAATTCGCTTGGGTGCGCATACCTCTTGTCAGGTTATCCGACCTTGGCGATCCCGTCGTTCAAGGCGTCGGTGAAGGCAAACCCCGATTTCGTCGAGCCCTATTCGAACCTGTGCCGTGCGTTGCGGGCCGCCCGCGAATACGATCAGGCCAATGTTTACGGCTACTTGACGCTTAACCACCGCAACTACAAACAGGAAAAGTCCTCACCCAACGTTGTGCAGGTATTCAAGGCGAGTTGCGATTTCAGGGGCTTGGAGCAGGCGGGTAATGTCTGGGACCTGTGCGACGGGTTGCCCGTCGATTCGTTGCCGCCGATGTTTCTCGATCTGCTGGCCTTCGCCGAACAGCCGAACGAAATCGAGAGATTCGTCGGTCTCGTCCGGCGTTGGGCAGAGGCCCGGGAAACGCATCTGGAGGCATTTCCCAAGCTGGCGCCTGCCGAGGGCAGCGGGGCCGAAAAACTCAGGATTGGTTTCCTGTCATCGGATTTCCGCACCCACTCCGTTGCCCGGTTCCTTACGCCGCTGATGCAGGGCTATGACAAGTCCCGCTTCGAGTACTATTGCTATACCTCGATCAACGTCCCCCAGGATCCGAAGCAGCAGCTTTTCAGGAATGCGGTCGATCATTTCCGGATCGTCGAACACAAGAGCAACTGGGATATCGCGCGAACTATCCGTGAAGACAACATCGATATTCTGTTCGAGCTGAACGGCTTCACCGAACATTCGATGATTGGTGCGATGCCGTTCAAGCCCGCTCCTGTTCAGGTGTCCTGGCTCGGATATCCCTTCACCTGCGGTCTCAGGGCCATCGATCATGTCGTGCTCGACCGGTTCGTTGCGCCGGAGAGCGGAAAGTATCTGGTCGAAGAACCGATCCTGATGCCCGACGCCTGGGTATGCTTCGGCAATTTTGACGAGGTTGCCGTTGCCGATGTCCTGCCGATGGATCGCGCGGGGCGGGTGACCTTCGGCACCCTGAACAATCCCTACAAATTTACGCCCCGAATGATTGCCAACTGGGCGCGCGCGATGCAGGCGGTTCCCGAGTCCCGTTTCCTCATGGTGCGCCCGGAGGCCTGTTCGACGGTCATCTGCCGGAATCTCGCCGAGGAATTCGCCAGAAACGGAATTGCATCCGACCGCCTTTTCCTGTTCGACAATACAACCGAGAAGGCCAGCCATCTTTCCTATTACAACGAGATCGACATCAGCCTCGATACCTTCCCGCTGACCGGTGGCACCACCACCTGCGAGGCAACATGGATGGGAGTTCCGGTGGTGTCGCTCGTCGGCGAGGCCTTCCATCAGCGCATCAGCTATTCCGCGCTGATGCAATGCGGTCTGGAAGAGCTTTGCACTTTCGATGACGAGACATTCGTCGCCCGCGCCATCGAGTTGGCGGGCAGCCGGGAAAAGCTTCTCGACTGGCGCCAAGGCATGCGCGAAACGATGACCGCTTCGCCCCTCTGCGATCATGAAAAATTCATCCACCAGTTCCAGGAAATGCTGGAGCAGGTGGCCGCGTACCACAAGTTGCGATAGGAGCCCGGCCCCATGAGCGTTGCCGACGATCGTTCGAAGTTCGAGGAAGACAAGCGGGTTCACGCCGCCGCAATGGCGAAGGATTCCGACCTTCATCGCAAAGCGCTGGATGTCGTCATCGACTCCGATCGCCACAACTGGTCCTACCAGTGGAGCTGGCTGGGCGTTCCCATCATCCAGATGCCGCCCGATGTGGTCGCGACCCAGGAGGTCATCTGGGAGACGAAGCCCCAGGTCATCATCGAGACCGGTGTTGCCCGCGGCGGTTCGCTGATTTTTTACGCGTCCATCCTTGAACTGATCGGCGAAGGCAGGGTCATCGGCATCGACATCGACATCCGCCCCCATAATCGCCAATCCGTGGAAAGCCATCCGCTCTCCAAGCGGATCGACCTGTTTCAGGGATCCTCGGTAGACGCGGCGCTGGTTGCGCGGATTGCCGACGAGATCAAGGGTGCCGAACGGGTCATGGTGATCCTTGATTCGAACCATACTCACGAACATGTTCTCGACGAATTGCGTCTTTACGCACCGCTGGTCACCAAGGGGCAGTTCCTGATCGTCGCCGATACGGTGGTGGAAGACATTCCCGAGCAGGCCCACCGGCCGCGTCCGTGGGGGCCGGGCAACAACCCCGGCACGGCACTCGATACTTTTTTGACCGAGAATGACCGGTTCATTCGCGATCCCTTCATCAATGCCAAATTACTGATCACCAGTTCACCCGGGGGGTATCTCAGGTGCGTGAAGAACTGACCCCAACGGCAGGAGCAGGAAGGGGCGTGCTCGTCTGGGGCGCGCTCGGACAGGCAAAGGTTCTGCGGCCGATTATCGGCGCACGCGGGTTTGCCGTCGCTATGCTTTACGACCGTAACCGGTCGGTCGAGTCCCCGTTTGAAGGTGTGCCCATCCTGCACGACCTCCCTTTGCTGCAACGCTGGATCAAGCGTTATCGAAGCGAATTGGCGGGCTATGCCTGCGCCATCGGCGGCGACCGTGGCCGTGATCGGCTCGATGTGGCCGCGCAGCTCAGCGGCTTTGGCCTCGAATCGCTGACCCTGATCCACCCGCGCGCCTGGGTTGCGGAAACGGCTTTGCTTGGTGAAGGTTGTCAGGTCATGGGCATGGCTGCGATTTCCGAAGAAGCGCGGCTTGGCCGCCAATGCATCATCAACACGCGGGCTTCCGTCGATCATGAATGTGTTCTTGGCGACGGGGTTCATGTGATGCCCGGCGCGACCCTGGCCGGCCTCGTGACCGTCGGCGATCGCGCGACCATCGGATCGGGGGCGACGGTTCTTCCCCGTATCACGATCGGTGCCGGGGCCGTGGTCGGTGCGGGCGCCGTGGTCACCCGCGATGTCGCCCCCGGTGCGGTCGTCGTCGGCGTTCCGGCGCGTCCGCGCAATCAGGAAATTCGTCTGGCCGCAGGAGCAGGCTCGTGAAACGCATCCCCGTTGCCGGTCCGTCGATCACCGATCTCGAGGTTCGTTACGTGGCCGAAGCCGCCCGCAGCGACTGGTACGAGGGTGCCGGCGCTTTCAACAAGCGTTTTGAAAAAGCCTTTGCCGAATATGTAGGCGTCGCCCATGCGATTTCGCTGCCGTCCTGCACTTCCGGCCTTCATCTTTCGCTGGCGGCGCTCGGCATCGGTCCGGGCGACGAGGTCATCGTTCCCGATCTGACATGGATCGCAAGCGCCGCGCCCATTACTTACGTTGGCGCGGAACCGGTCTTTGCCGATGTCGACCCCGTTTCCTGGTGCCTGTCGCCGGAAGCCTTCGAGGCGGCGATCACGCCGCGCACGAAAGCGGTCATCCCGGTGGACCTTTACGGCAACATGGTCGATTTCGATGCGCTGCTGCCGGTCGCCCGCCGTCACGGCATCTGGATCGTCGAAGATTCGGCAGAGGCCATGGGGTCGCGGTTGGGCGCGGGAGTCGCGGGTTCCTTCGGGGATACCGGCGTCTTCAGCTTTCACGGCTCCAAAACCATGACCACCGGCGAAGGCGGCATGGTGGTGACGGACGACGCCGAAATTTATGCCCGCATGATGGTGTTGCGCGATCATGGCCGCAACCCGGGCGACGTTGCCTTCTTCAATTCGGAAGTCGCGTACAAGTACAAGATGTCGGGTGTTCAGGCGGCCCTCGGCCTTGCCCAGCTCGAACGTATCGAGGAACTGGTAGCCAAGAAGCGCATTATTTTCCGCCTGTACCAGAAACGACTGGGCCACATCGACGGCTTTGCCCTCAACCCCGAGCGCGACGGCGAACGCAACAGCTTCTGGATGTCCACTCTCGTCTGGAGCGAAGACTTCGGCCTTCACAAGGACAAGGTGATGTTGGCGCTGGCGGAACGCGGCATCGATTCGCGTCCGTTCTTTCATCCGCTCAGCTCGCTGCCGGCCTACGCGAAAGCCCGCGACTGTGACCGGGCCAGGACTGCCAATCGTCAGGCCTATCGAATTGGTGCGAACGGCATCAACCTGCCCTGCGCCCAGATCCTGACCGAACAGGACGTGGACCGGGTCTGCGATGCCGTTCTCGAAGTCTTCGGATTGAAGGGCGGTCTGCGGGCAAGCCGCGCAGGCTGATCAGCCGGCCTGATTTGCGGCCTGCGCCCGTCGGCCTACGCCGTTGATTCTCATCATCATCAGGTCCCGCTTGTCCTGAAGTTCCTTGATCGTAACATCGGGATTGTTCAGGCCGTTCTTGAAACAGGTCCTGCAGAATTCATGCTCGTACTTGCGGCCCTGTAGCTGTTCGTGGCTCAGGTCTAGAAAATTCGCGCCGAGCATGTTTCCGGTTTCGTAAACGCCGCAGCACAGCGCGACCGTGCCGTCATGATTGATGGTCATCATGTTCGTACGCAGGCTGCAATCGGGATAGTTCGCAATGGCGTCGTTGCGGAGGACCTTGCCGATGATCGGGTGGTCCAGCATCAGGTCGATGACATCGCGGTCTTCGGCAGTCAGTCGGCCTTCGATGGCCTGGATCGCCTTTTCCAGCGGCTGCAGGAAGGCGACGACGGGGCGGAAATCGAAACCGAGCGTTTTTGCATAGGCCGCCATCATATTGGCATCCGCCAGGTTGTGACGGTACAGGTGGTAGGAAACGCCGACGCTCATCTTCACGCCGAATTCGTCGATATATTCGCGCAACTTGCGCATGTTTTCCTTGACCACCTCGATGTTGCCGCGCTTGTGGGTGCGCCCATAGACCTCCTGGGTAAAACCGGAGGCCGAGATGATGATCTCGGATGGTCCCGCCTTGATCGCTTCACGGAAATCGAACTTGTGATTGAGGTTAGACGACAGGACGACCGGCAGGCCGGCCTCGCGGCCTATTGTTATCAGGCGCGCGATTTCCGGATGCAGGAGCGGCTCGCCCCAGTTGAATAGCCAGAGATTCGACTTTTTGACCGGCGACTCGCGCTTGATCTTGTCGATGATCGCCTGGAACATATCGACATCCATGAACCCGCGTCCGCGACCGGCATCGCCGAGGTTGCCGACGGGACAGCTCGGGCAGCGCAGATTGCAGGTGCCGACCACTTCGACGATGTAGTTGAAGTACTTGAGCGGATTCTGGCTCGGGGTGGCGCTGGCTATCCCGGCCTCGTTATCGGAATAAGGGGCCGGCAGGATTTGGAGCAGGCGAAAGAGAACTTCATCGGCCTCGCGCGGACGGCCTTGGTCGCCCAGAATCCGGGCGAGAAGCAACAGTGCGTCCTTCGTTTCGCCTGTGGCTGCGATGTGCTCGCGGCAGAGCTTCTCCGCCTGGGGCAGCGATCCGCTGGCCCACAGCGCCTCGATGGCGCCGATGCGGTCGCCCTCGGCCAGAAGAAGTGTTGCGCGGTTGCGGTGGAATTCGGCCGACATGGGCTGGATGGCACAGGCTCGGTCGATGAGGAAACGCGCTTCCTTCAGGTTTCCTTTTTGAAGTGCGGCAACGCCAAGGAGGTGGTTGGCATCCGCATTGGCAGGGGCGATGGCCAGAATTTTGCGGTAGACATCGCTGGCAGCATCGAGCTGTCCGGCCTGGTGCAGGCCGAGCGCAATCTGCAGGGCCTGTGGAACCGAGTGGGTCTCGTTCTCGTTTTCGTAAGCGACGCTCATTTTTGTGCCTTTCAAACTGCAATGGCCCGGCGGGAGGCGCCGGTGACGTCGCACAGATAGGGAAGTGCTGCGTCCTTTTCTGAAATGACGGTATTGCCGGGCATCGGCCAACGGATGCCGATGTCCGGATCGTTCCAGCGGATTCCGGTGGCAAACTCCGGCGCGTAGTAGGTCGAGATCTGGTAGAAAAGCTCGGTTTCGTCGACGAGCGTCTGAAATCCGTGCGCGACGCCCTCGGGGATGTAGATCATCGTTCCGTTGGCTGCCGTGATTTCGGCGCTGAACCAGCGTCCAAAAGCAGGGGAGTCCACCCGCATGTCGACGATCACGTCGAATGCGGCACCGCGCGTGCAGCGCACCAGTTTGGCCTCGAGATGCGGCGCGGTCTGATAATGCAGGCCCCTGAGCGTGCCCGCCCGTATATTACGGGACGTCGAACATTGCACCAGACGCGGGTTCAGTCCCATGTTTTCGAATTCGAAAGCACACCAGGTACGGGCAAAAGATCCGCGTGGGTCCGCCTTTGCCTCCGGTGCGATGACGTAAGCGCCTGGAATGATCGTTTGCGTGAAAATCATGACGCGCCCCGCGTGATCAATCGACGACCCGAACCTCGGGGATTGGAATGATGAACTTCCCGCCCCAGTCGCGAATGGCTGCCATCTGCGACACAATTTCCTCCTCGAGGTTCCATGGCAGGACCAGAAGGTAGTCCGGCTTGGTCTCGAAAATCGCTTCCGGCGCGAAGATCGGCAGGCGGGAACCCGGCAGGTAAAGCCCTTGCTTGTGGGGGCTGAGGTCGACCGTGTAATCGAGGAAGTCGTTCCGGATTCCGCAGTAGTTGATCAGGGTATTTCCCTTGGCCGGCGCGCCGTAGCCGACGATGCTCTTTCCCTGTTCGCGCGCGCGAATGAGGAAGCTGAGCAGGTCGCGTTTGGTGTGCTTGACGCGTTCTGCAAACCCTTCGTAAGTGGCGATGTCGTCCAGGCCCGCGGCCTTTTCCTTGGCGCGCATGGCAATGACCCGCTCCCCCGATTCATCGACGCCGGCATGGCGAGCGTGAATCCGCAGCGACCCGCCATGGGTCGGCAATTCCTCCACATCCACAATCGTCAGGCCGTGATGGGCGAAGATGCGTTCGACCGTCAGGAAGGACAGGTACGAGAAATGCTCGTGATAGATCGTGTCGAACTGATTGAGCTTGATCAGGCGTAGAAGGTGGGGGAACTCGATGGTGATGACACCTTCCGGTTTCAGAAGGATCTTGAGGCCGCCGACGAAGTCATCGATGTCGGGAACATGGGCCAGAACATTGTTGCCGATCAGCAGGTCGGCGCCGGTATCCTTGGCTATCAATTCCTGCGCGAGGGCCACGCCGAAGAAACGGACAAGGGTCGGAATGCCGCGCGCCTTGGCCGCGCGGGCCACGTTTGCCGCCGGTTCGATGCCGAGTACCGGAATGCGCTTTTTCTTGAAGTACTGGAGCAGGTATCCGTCATTGCTTGCCACTTCGATGATGGAAGAGGAGGTATCGAACCCATACCGATCGATCATGGCGTTGACGTAGGCGCGGGTGTGTTCGAGCCAGCTTTTCGAAAAAGACGAGAAATAGGCGTATTCCGAGAACAGCTGTTCCGGGGTCTGGATCTCCTCGAGCTGAACCAGGCGGCACTCCTCGCAGACGAACGCGTGCAGCGGGTAGTAAGGCTCGGCCCGGCGCAGATCATCGTTGCGCAGGTAATAATTCGCCGGCGGCATCGCCCCGAGGTCGACGAACGTGCGCTTCAGCGGCACCGCGCAGAAGCGGCACGCGCCGGCCGAGGAAACCTCATGCGACGGCGCGGTTGCGTTCTTCAGGGGCTTCACGTTCGGATTCGCCACGATCATCACCTTTTACGTAATCGTTGATCTGTTTGCGGGTAAGTGCGGAGGTATCTTCGCCCCGGTAAAAGGCGCGATACCATTTTGCGGTCTCGCTGATCGCCGTCTCGGCGTTCCAGCGGCAGGCCCAGCCGAGGGCCGCATGAGCCTTCGAGCTGGAGAGGGTAAGGAGCTTCGCTTCGTGCGGGCCGACATCCGGCACGGCGGCCCAGGCGGCGTTGTCGCCCCAGGCCCGAACCAGCCGATCGGCCACCCAGGCGACGGTGCGCGCATCTTCCTCGGCGGGACCGAAGTTCCATGCGCCTGCCGTTTCGTCACGGTTCTGTTCAAGGCCTACGGCGAGCTTCAGCATGCCCTCGACCGGTTCCAGAACGTGCTGCCACGGGCGGACCGCATCGGGATGGCGAATGCGGAGAATTTCACCGGCGGCAAAGGCGCGGACCGCATCGGGAACCAGGCGGTCGGCGGCCCAGTCGCCGCCGCCGATGATGTTGCCGGCGCGCACGGTGGCGACGGCCGGGCCCTTCGTGCCGTAATACGCGCGGACATAGGCGTCGACGGCGAGTTCGGCGCAGGCCTTGCTGACGCCATAGGGCTCGTGGCCGCCGAGTGCATCGGTCTCGCGGTAACCCCAGTTCCATTCGCGGTTTTCGTAAACCTTGTCTGTCGTCACCACGATCGCCGCGGCGACGGACGGCGTCTGCCGGATGGCTTCGAGTACGTTGATGGTCCCCATGATATTGGTCGAGAACGTCTCGATCGGATCGCGGTGAGCCCGGCGAACAAGCGGCTGGGCGGCCAGATGGAAAACGATTTCAGGACGACAGCGGCCAAAAGTTTGCGTCAGGGCATCAACATCGCGCAGATCGCCCGCGACGCTCTCCATGCGGCCGTCAAGGTCAAGGCAAGCGAAAAGGTTCGGTTCGGTTGGTGCAGGCAACGCGAATCCCGTCACATGGGCGCCCAGGCCGAGCAGGCGCTCGACCAGCCAGCCGCCCATGAACCCGCTGTGGCCCGTGACCAGGACCCGGCGGTCTTTCCAGCCTGTTCCCTTCACGCGGACACCATTTTCTGCATGTGGGCCGGCGCACGATCGGTCCAGGTCTTCCAGGGCGCTTTCCCCTTTTCCCACATTTCGTTGAGCATTTGCATCTCGCGAAACGTATCCATGCACTGCCAGAAGCCCGGATGCTGATAGACGGCGAGCTGATTGCGCTGGGCGAGCCCTTCGAGGACGCCCTGTTCGAGGCTCGGGTTCTCCGCAACGTTGACGCTCTTGAAGGCATCGCGCTCGAATACGAAGAAGCCGCCGTTGATCCAGCCGTCGGTCACCTGTGGCTTCTCGCGGAAGGTGCGCACGACACCGTCACGGATCGCCAACTCGCCATAGCGCGAGGACGGGTGCACGGCGGTCACCGTTCCGAGGCGGCCCGACGTTTCGTGATGTTGTACGAGAGCGGGCAGGTCGACGTCGCAGACGCCGTCGCCGTATGTCGCCATGAAGCGGTTCCCGCGAACATATTTGAGCGCGCGGTGAATGCGGGTGCCGGTCAGGGCATCGTTGCCGGTTTCGGCCAGGATGACGCGCCAGTCCTCGTCGTAGTCGTTGGAGAGTTCCTCGACGGTGCCGCGGCCGAAATCGACGGCGAAGTCGGAATTGCGACGTCGGTAATTGATGAAATAGTCGCGGATCGCATCGCCCTTGTAGCCGAGGCAGAGAATGAAATTCCGCACCCCGTAGGCATGGTAGTGCTTCATGATGTGCCAGAGAATCGGCTTGCCGCCGACTTCCACCATCGGCTTGGGTTTAAATTCGGTTTCTTCGCGCAGGCGCGTGCCAAGGCCGCCACAAAGGATCATGACGTCCAGCCCGGACGCGAGATTGGTGGTTGCGGTGCGAATGCTGTCAGTCATGGCGAGCCTCTTGGGGCCTGGAAGCGTTGTTGCCGGGACGGCGTTTTTCATTGCGGGAACGCGAACGCTGGAAGCGCGTCCGGGCCCAGGGAACCAGTCCGAACACCGGCGTCACCGGATTTTCCGGACGGGCCGGGCTCGGCATGGGATCTGCATTGGGCTGTGTGCTCCGGGCGATGACGTCGCGTTCGATCATTTCCGCCGCCGCTGCCGAAGCGCGAAGGAGGAGAGCGCTGGCAAGTTTCGCGTCGAACCTGCCGAGCAGGGCAGGAGCGGCGGCGAAACGCGGCATTGCGAAGCCGGTCGAAACGACGCTTGCGGCGGGGGCGATCACAGCCGTCACCGACTAGAGAACGTGGCGAATCGAATAGCGGTTGTTCGGCATCACGTACTGGCGCCCGACCATCCGGCCAGTATCGATGAACAGCGGCGCCCGCATGTTGACGGAAACCTGTGCGCCGTTTTCGTCGCGGCGGACGGTCACGATCAGCATGATCGCCAGTTTGTTGCGTTCGATGCCCAGCGTCGTGCAGGCTTCGGAGAGATCGGCTTCTTCGATGGCGCCCGAGTCCATGTTGAGCGGGGCCACGAGAAACGCGAGATCCTCGGTCGTCAGGGACTGCAGGACGCGGAACTGCGGGTGGCGGCCTTCCGGCAGCGCGGCGATGCCGAAATCATGAAATTCGGCGAAGCCGAGCAGCCCGTTGGGCAGCGTGACGTGGGCATCGGCCGCGATTTCGAGCGTCCCGAAACGGGACTCGATGGTACGTGCCGGCGCCGACGCGGTTTCTTCTGCAAAGGAAGCATCCTGCTTCCGGGCGGTATTGTCTGCAATCATGTGATCCTCCTTCGATCGTTACGCGTTTACTGAAAATCTTCGTTCCGCGGCCTGCTAGCGCAGGAACGTCGCGAGTGTCAGCTGGGACAGCCTGGACACGGTCATGAAGCTTGCTTCGAGCACCGTCTGGTCATTGGCCAGCCGGGTTACGGTCATGGGAATGTCCACGGCCTTGATGTCGGTGATGGTCTCATCGAGGTAGAGATTGATGTCCGCGTGGGACGAATTCGCCGTCTCGATGGATTTCTGCGCCGCGGCAATGCGCGAGCGGATTTCCGGAATATTGTCGATCGCCTGGTTCACAATGGAGAGCGCTTCTTCGAGGCGGATGGTGTCCGGCGGGGAAGTCGTCGCGGTCGCGGTCAGGTGCAGGGCACGGATGAGCTGCTCGAAGCCTTCTTCGTCGGCAGTGGCGCCCCAGGAAACATCGAAGTCATCGGCGACGCGCGCTGACAGGCGGGTGCTGTTGCCCTGGAAATAACTGGTATCCGAATTGGAGGGATACGAACTGGGCGGCGTGATGAAGTCCGTGTCGTCGAAATCGACGGGAACGGTGCTGGTCGCAGTGCCCGAGAACAGGTAACGGTCGCCGAGCTTGACGTTCAGGGCGCGGGCAACTTCGTCCATCATGTTGTTGGCGGTCAGGGACAGCGGCAGGTCGGTGGCATTTCCGCTGTTGATGGCATTGACCAGCAGGGTCTTGAGTTCGCTCGCCACGTCGAAGGTCTTGGCGACGGACAACTCCATCGTCTGGGAGCGAAGGGTCAAGGCGTTGTTGCTGGAGAGATACTGGTCGGTCCGCATCCGGCTGCTCTCGAGATTGACGAGCCGCGAAGACTCGGCAGCGATCCCCGAATAGCGCAGGGACTTCTGGCCGGTCGAAAGCTGGACCTGCAGCTCCTGCAAACGCTTCTGGGTCGAGGAAATCTGCGACTGGGTCAGGCTGTGTTGGGCGAGCGTCGAAATGCGGGTCATGGCTGGCTGTCCTTACACGAGTTCCGACAGGGTCTTCAGGACGTCGGACAGTACCGAAATCATCCGGGCGTTGGCCGAATAGGCGTTCTGAAAGAGAATCAGGTTGCCGAGTTCCTCATCGAGGTTGACGCCGGACTGCGAGTCGGAGCGCGCCTTGATGTCGTTGAAGATGACTTCGCGGAAATTGAGATCCGCGGTCGCCCGCGATGCCGCATGGGCGTTGGTGGCAACGATCGTCGCGCCGTAGCCGGCGAGCGAAGAATTCGTCTGCGGCACGGTGCCGGCGGAATTGAAAGTCAGGGTGTCCTGGAACTTGTTGAACAGCCGCTGGACGACGCTGTTGTCGCCGATGGTGACGGCTGGGCTGCCGTTGGTCAGGGTGCCCGTGGACAGTTCGCCGCGCACGACGAGCTGCGGATCCGCAACGATCGCAGAACGGACCGTGATGTTGGAGGCGAGGCCGCCGGTCGAGGTCCCGGTGAAGAAGTTGTTCAGGCCGAAGTAGTGGGAAAACCCGAAACCGGTGACCGATTCGGAACTGGTCATTTCGTTGATGGCGATGCCATTGGACGAGCTGTTCGCGGTGATGACCAGCTGCCCCGAGGCGTTGACGCTGGCGGTCGCGCCCGAGAGACCGGGGATGGCGGGGGTTGAGGCCGCGTAGGAGCCGTTGATGGCGTTGACGATTTCGTCCACGGTCGGCGTCCCGCCGACGACGGTCGCGAGATCGGCGAAATCGAGATCGATCGGCGTACCGACGGAGTTGCCGTTGCTGTCGGTTACCGCAATGCGGACGGTCCCGGTAAAACTGACCGTATCGGTCGAGGGGGCGGAGAATTCGCGGACGCCCGTCAGGGAATTGGGGGCTGGAACGGCCGCCCCGTCATTGTGGATGGCGTCGATCTGGTCGCGCAGGACTTCCGCCAGCCGGTCCACTTGGTCGGCGAAACCGGGCAGGATGGTATCGCGCAGATCGACGAGCGCCTTGAGCTTGCCCGACGAAATCGAAGTGGTGATATCGGCGCCGTTGACCGTGATCGCCGAGATGCTGCTGGGATAGCTGAGCGTGGAGCTCATGTTCGAGGTCGGGTCGTAGGCGATGGTGGCCGGGATGGTATCCACGAGAGTGCGGCCGTTTGCCGCGAACACCACCATCTGCCCGTTGTCTCGGGTGAAGAAGCTGATGTTCATGATGCTTGCCAGTTCGGCGACTTCCTGGTCGCGCTGGTCTTCCAGGTCGCCGGTCGGGCGGTTCAACGCCTTGTTGCGGGAAATCTGGGAGTTGATTTCGGCGATATTGGTAACCAGGGTGTTGGCACGATCGACAAGGACATCGATTTCCTTGTTCGCTTCCATGCGCAGGTCCTGAATGGTCGCCGACATCTTGTTGAGCTGACGGGTCACGGCCAGGGCGGCGCTGACGACGTCGCGCTGCGCGGCAGGGGATTCGGGATCGATGCTGAGCGCCTGAAAGCGATTGGAAAGTTCCGTAATCGTCGCCGCGATCGAAGACGTGGACTCGGGCGGGCCGAAAATATCCTGGGTATTGTTGTAATAGCGGTCCAGCACCTGCATCTCGGCAAGAAGCGAATGCTGCTGACGCAGGTCGCGAATGAGGAATTCGCTGACTTCGCGGGCGATGGTTGCCACTTCGACGCCACCGCCCTGGCCCGCAATCAGAAGCGTCTGCAGGTCGGCGACCTTGCGGGTATAGCCTTCGGTATTGGCGTTCGCGATATTGTTCGACGTGACGCCAAGCGAGGTCTGCATGGTCTGCAGGCCACTGAGGGCTGACCTCATTGCGATGCTGATGGCGGTTGTCACGTCCTGCTATCCTTCTACTGGGCGCCAGACCGGGGCTAGAGACGTTCGTTCAGGGACATCGCGAGCGGGCGGTTCCCTGCCAGCGCCGCGGCACCCATGGCGCCGGTCGCCGAATAGGCGGCGCCGTTCTGCTTTTCGGCGACAGCGTTGACGATCACGGTCAGGAGGCGCTCGCTGACCGACTTCACGGCGCGAAGCGCACGTTCGTTTTCAACCAGGACCATCTGGAACCTGGCGGTCAGTTCCTTGAGCTGCTGCTTCAGCTGCTTGGGCGCCGACGCCAGGATCGACGGGTCGCTCTTGATCCTGTTCATGCAGGTTTCATAGGCGCGCGCGAGGTCGGCCTTTTCGCCCTGCAATTCGCGGATTTCCTGCGGCTGCATGTTCTTCAGCAGATCGATTTCACGCGACATGATGTCGATCAGGCTGGCGGTCAGGAAAATCAGCGTATCGACAGGGGTGTTCGGGGTCGTCTTCATGATCAGGCAGCCTCCTGAAACTTGAGAATTTCGCGATAGACGGAATCGGCGATGCCGACCCCGCCCGAACGGGCGAGGGTCTTGCCGTATTCCTCGGCGAGCAGGTTTTTGAAAATGTCCTCGGCCGGTCCGCCGCCGAAGGGGCCGTCCGACTTGATGCCCTGGAACATGACCTGGGCAAACTGGGCGAGGAAAAGGGACTCGAATTCCCGCGCCGTCTGCATGGCCTTTTCGTCGACGGGCCGTGCGTCGGAAGCGGGGGCGAGGGGCGTAAGGGCCGATACGTTCATTACATCACCTCGATTTCGGCCTGGAGCGAGCCGGCGGCCTTGATCGCCTGAAGGATGGAGATCATGTCGCGCGGGCCGACGCCGAGCGCATTCAGGCCGTTCACCAGTTCCTGGAGGCTGACGCCTGCCTGCAGGAGGATCAGGCGCTTGTCCTTGCCGTCGTCGATCTTGATATCGGTGCGGTCGACGGTAGTGGTGGTGCCTGTATTGGAGAAGGCCTGGGGCTGGGACACCTGCGGGGTCTCCGTTACCCGGATCGTCAGGTTGCCCTGGGCAATCGCGACGGTGGAGATGCGCACGTTTTCGCCCATGACGATGATGCCGGACTTCTCGTCGATGACGACGCGGGCAACCTGATCGGGGGTAACGGTAATCTGTTCGACGGCCGTCATCAGGCCGACGATGTCGCTGGCCCGGTTTTCGGGAATTTCCACGGAAACGGTCGTCGGGTCCTTGGCGCGCGCGACATTGGCGCGCAGCTGGGTATTGATCGCCTGGGCGACGCGGGTGGCCGTGGTGAAATCGGGATTGCGCAGCGACAGGCGCAGGCTCTTGATGGAGGCCAGCTCGAAACCGACCTCGCGTTCGATGATGGCGCCGTTGGGGATGCGGCCCGCGGTGGGCACGCCCTTGCTCACCGAGGCGCCCTGACCCTTGGCGTTGAATCCGGAAACCGCCACCGTGCCCTGGCTGACGGCGTAGACCTCGCCATCGGCGCCGACCAGCGGGGTCACCAGAAGGGTACCGCCCAGCAGGCTGGAGGCATCGCCGAGCGCGCTGATGGAAACATCCATGCGGGAACCAGCACGAGCAAAAGCCGGCATGGTCGCGGTGACCATCACGGCGGCGATGTTCTGCGTCTTGACCGTTTCGTCGCGTACGTTGACGCCGAGGCGTTCGAGCATGCCGATCAGGCTCTGACGGGTGAAAGGCGAGTTCGTCAACGTATCGCCCGTGGCATTAAGCCCGACCACGAGGCCATAACCGACCAGCATGTTCTCGCGAATGCCCTCGAAATCGGCGATGTCCTTGATGCGCGACGCCGCCACGGCCGGAGAGGCAATGGCGAGGGCGATGAGCACGACGAGGGATTTCAGCAGGGAACGTGGCATGGGTTGACCTGAATCTGTCTGTCCGCGGATTGAACTCGCTCCCTTACAAGCGAAAGTCATGCCAACAGGGGGCGCGAGCCAAAACATTGAAAATGCGAGAGATTTTTTGCGTTTTTGCTGGCTCGCGGGGGTGTCGGCGGCGGCTCCCGGCAAGCCCTGCCGACGGCGGAGGGAAAATATTGCCGAGCTCGCGAAGGGGGCGGTTGCGTCAGGGAGTCGGGCCGATTTAACCGGTTCTTAACGACGATAGCCGACGATGCAGTGCGTACCGGATACCGGTCGCGCATCGCGTTCCGAAGCGAGTCGAAACGATATGAAGATCGCCCCCACGGGGACCACGGGTACGTCTTCCGTTCGCCGGACCAATCGTCCGGGGAAATCCGGTACGGACGCCTTCGCCTCTCATCTCTCTGACAGTCCCGAAGCCAGGGAATCGGCCTCGGTCGGCGGCAGCCGCGCGGCGGCCGGTATCGATGCCCTGCTGGCCGCGCAGGAGATGGGTGACGCACTCGAGTCCGGCGCCCGTGCCCGCCAGCGCGCGAGCGACATCCTTGATCGCCTCGACGAACTTCGCCACGGCCTGTTGATGGGATCCCTGACCCGCGGCCAGATCGAAAACCTCGCCCGGCTTGTACGCCTCAAGCGCGAACAGGTCACCGACCCCCGCCTCGCCGAAGTGCTCGACCAGATCGAATTGCGCGCCGAGGTCGAACTGGCCAAGTATTCGACCCTCGACTGATCGCCTGAAATCAGTCAACTATTTGAATTTAAATAATAAAAATCGATTT
The DNA here is from genome assembly GCA_038145705.1 of Alphaproteobacteria bacterium. GTDB lineage: Bacteria > Pseudomonadota > Alphaproteobacteria > SMXQ01 > SMXQ01 > WHSO01. Next base: position 127,940 of record JAYQQF010000001.1, read on the forward strand.
TTCCCCGGGTTGCCACGGGCCCGGGCCGCCCATATACTTGCGCGCCTTTTAACCCCACTTTTCAAGGGTTCTGCATATGGCGGTAAAGCTTCCTCGTAACTATCGGCCCACCGAAAAAGAGCCGTTCATGAATGAGAAGCAGAAGGAGTATTTCCGTCGCAAGTTGCTTGCGTGGCGTGAGGAACTCCTGAGCGAAACTTCCGAAACCCTCCAGCACCTGCAGGAGGGCGGGTTGCGCGAACCCGACATCGCCGATCGCGCGTCTCTGGAAACCGATCGTTCGCTCGAGCTGCGCACCCGTGATCGTGCGCGCAAGCTGATCGGCAAGATCGATGAGGCGCTCAAGCGGATCGAAGAGGGGACCTACGGCTATTGCGAGGAAACCGACGAGCCGATCGGGATCAAGCGGCTTGAAGCCCGACCGATCGCGACCCTGTCGATCGAGGCGCAGGAACGCCACGAACGGCTGGAACGTACCCGGCGCGACGACTGACGGTCCCCGTACCAGAAGAAATAAAAAAGGCCGGCGCTACCTGCACCGGCCTTTCTTCGTGTCTCAGGCGTTCGATCAGAACGGGTAGATGATGTCCAGGACCTGGGTGCCGTAGCGCGGCTGCTGGACATCGGTGATGTGGCCGCGGCCACCGTAGGCGATGCGGGCCTCGGCAATCTTCTCATAGGAGATGGTATTGGCCGAGCCGATGTCCTCGCGCCGGACGATGCCGGTCACCTGAAGCTCGCGCACCTCGAAGTTGACGCGGACCTCCTGGCTGCCTTTCAGGACCAGGTTGCCGTTCGGCAGCACCTGGGTGACCACGGCAGCGACCTTGACCTCGATCTGCTCGTCGCGGTCGATGCTGCCGGAGCCCTTGTTCTGGGTCGAGCCGGTAATGTCGATCGGCGTCGCCTTGTTGAAGTCCTTCGGCATGATCTTGCGGATGTTCTCTTCGAAACCCAGCAGCTTGGGCAGGGTGTCCTTTTCGGAGGTCGTCCGCGTCCGGTCGGAGGTATTCGACAGCTTGGCCTTGTCGTCAATGTTGATCACGACGGTCAGGATGTCGCCGACCTGGCTCGCCCGCTGGTCGCGGAAGAAGGCGCGCGCTCCGGGGCGCCACAGCGAGTTGGCGCGCGGTTCCACCTTTTCCGGGACGGGCATGGGGAGGCTGACAGGTCGGTAAGATTGCGACTGAGTTGGATCTTGGATCTCAGTGAGCGATGGTGCCTCACCGACCTGTTTCAGCCTGTCCACTGCGCTGCACCCGCCGAGTCCGGCGATCATCGCGCCGGCCATGGCCATGTGCAGGAAGCTCTTGGTGTGGTTCGGATTCTTCATGACTATCTCCTCGCCGGGGCGGCATCGGCCGCTTTCGGCATGGCGAGCGGCGCGAATGCCGTTGCGCTGACTGTGACGGTGCCGGGGCCGGTAACCTCGCCCTCGATCACGGTCTTGCTCTGGGTGTTCTGGACCTTGATGACGTCGCCCTTGGCGCCATGTTCGAGCGCACGGCCCTTGGACGTCAGCACCATGTTGTGCGTCTTCAGCAGCATGACGACCAGGCCGCCCTTCTGGATGACACGCGGGGCGCGGACTTCGCCCGACATGACGACACGGCCGGCGACCAGGGTGCGCGTCGGCGTCATGCCGGTCAGGCGGTTGATGTCGGTAATGACATTACGTCCGACCCTTTCCGCGCGGAGGGTGACCCACTGGATGTCCCCGTTCTCGATGATGTCGCCGGAGTTCATGCGGCGTACCAGCGTCGGTACTTCGATGACACGGTGGATGCGGCCGGCGACGGCAAGACGCAGGGGAGCACCGGTGCCCGCCGCCACGATATTCGCCGAAAACATCCCGCTCGCCCGCTGCAGACGGAGGTTCTCGACCTCGACCGCCGGCACGACATTCGCGGGCAGGGTGAGCGTAAGGTCGCGGGTCGTCATTTCAATGTCGAAGCGGCCTTCGGCGCTCATTTCGCGATCGACCGCCTTGCGCAGGACAATCAGGAGCTGCTCTTCGGGTATCACCTGTCCGGCGCGCTCTATGACGACTTTTTCCGACCAGCTGCGGGCCTGCCAGGTGAGGCCGTGCGACTGGGCGATCGCGGCAAGGCGGTAGACATCGAACACCGACTGGGCGCCCGGTGCAGGGGCATTTTCGATGGTGATTCCGGACTTGTCGCCGGTGTTGCTGAACAGGTCGCCGAGACGGATATCGTCGCGCGAAATCGTGACCCGGTCGCGGGAGGCGGAAATCAGCCGCGCCTCCTGGATGGCCGCGGTTTCGGCGGCGACGCCTTGCCCCGGCATGACCGCGCCGGCGGCAAGGGCCGCGCAGGCGATCAGGACGGATGTGGCAATTCGCTTGGTCATGGTCGGTTCTCCCGTCATGCCGCTCAGGCCGTCTGCACGAGCTGGTTGAGCATTTCGTCGGAGGTCTGCACCACCTTGGAGGCCAGTTCGTAAGCGCGCTGGGCCGCGATCAGGTCGGTGATCTCCTGCACCATGTTGACGTTCGAAGTTTCGAGGAAACCCTGGAGGACGGTGCCGAAGCCGCTGGAGCCGGGCGTGCCCGTAACGGCCGTGCCGGAGGCGGCGGTTTCCTGCAAGAGGTTGTCGCCGAGCGCCTTGAGGCCGGCCTGGTTCGGGAAGACCGCGAGCTGGATCTGGCCGACGTTGGACGGCGTCGTCTGCCCGTCGATCTTGACCAGGACTTCGCCGGACTGGTTGATGGTGACTTCCAGCGCGTTGCTCGGGACCGTGATGCCGGGCTGCACCGTGTAGCCCTGAGGGGTCACCAGCTGGCCGGTCGGATCGAGCTGCAGCGAGCCCGCGCGGGTATAGGCGGTCTGGCCGCTCGGCAGGGTGATCTGGAAATAGCCCTTGCCCTGGATGGCGACGTCGAAGTTGTTGCTGGTCGAGCGCAGGTTGCCCTGTTCGTTGATGCGGTAGACCGAGCCGATCTTGACGCCGGTGCCGAATTCCGCGCCGGTGACCGAAATCGAACCGGTATCCGACGTCGTGGAGCCGACCGAACTCTGGGTCTGGTAGAGAAGATCCGCGAACTCCGCCCGCTGGCGTTTGAACGCGGTGGTGTTGACGTTGGCGATATTGTTCGAGATGACGTCAACGTTGAGCTGCTGGGCAAGCATGCCCGTCGCTGCGGTTTCAAGGGAAGCCATGGAAAAGCTCCTTCAGGTCTTTCGCTGTCGCTTCCTGCGATCTGTGTGTCGTCCGGGCGCTGCCGTCCTGGCGCGCACAGATTGCTAAACGTTATTCGGGCGTGCTGCCGAGTTGCTGAATCGCGCGCCTCTGGCGGTCGTGCTCTTCATCGATGATTTTCTTCGAAGACTGGTAGAAGCCGGACGCGTTCATGAATCGGGTGACTTCGAGGATCGGCTCGATATTCGAGCCTTCAACATGCCCCTGCAGCACCTCGGTTTCCGTGCTCGGCTTCGCCGGCGCGTCGGTCTTGAAAAGCGTCGCACCCTGGCGCTTGAGCGCCTGCGGGTTGTCGAAGGTCACCATCTTGAGCTTGCCGAGCTGGCGGTCATCGGCGGAAACCGAACCGTCCTTGCCGATGCTGATGTTCTTGACTTCGGTATCGATGACGAAGGGGCGGTCGCCCGAATCCAGCACCGGATAGCCCTGCGGACCGACGATCTGGCCCTGGGCATCGAGGGAAAGGTGGCCGTTGCGGGTGTAGCGCGGTCCGTTCGGGGACTGGACCACCAGGTAGCCGTCGCCGCGCAGCGCCACATCCAGCGGGTTCGAGGTGCGCTCGATCGGGCCGGGATTGTAAATGCGGTGAATGCCGGACTGCTGCGGGAACACCACCGGTTCGCCCGACTGGGTGCGGGCGACGTAGTCCTTGAACATGACCCGTTCCGCCTTGTAGGCGCCGGTCGACATGTTGGCGATGTTGTTGGCGATGACGTCCATCTGGTCGAGGACGGATATCTGCCGTGACAATGCAACGATAAGCGGCGTTTCCATGTCGCACACTCCACCGAAAAGAAAATCCAAGATCCGCCGCTATCCATGCAGGAGGCGTGCCAAAGACCAAAATCTAATTAAATCAATATATTAATCAGAAATTTAAGGCCGTGCGGGATGGTCAAAACGGTGTGCAGGGGCAGGCTTTGCCGGTCGCGGCCTGCCAAAACTGCCGTTCGGGAGAGGGGACCCGATGGTTAAAACGAATTCTTAACCAAGGTCGGATAGGTTTCGTCCTGTTCCGGCGCCGCCGCGAACAACGATTTTTGCGCAGATTATCAGGCTCGTTCCATGACCGACACTGCAGCCGCCACGAAAGATCAAGTCGAAGGCGAAGACGAGGGCGCAGAGGGCGCCGCGGGCGAACCCGAAAAAAAGCGCCTGAGCGGCAAGAAGATCGTTCTTTTCTTCGTGCTGCCGCTGGTGCTGGTGCTCGGGACGGCGGCGGGGGTTTATTTTTCCGGCGCTATCGACGGCCTCCTTGGCAAGAAAGAAGACAAGGCCGCTATGGAGAAGGCCAAGCTGGAGGCCCAGCGGGCAAAGGCCGTGTTCTTCGATCTGCCGGAACTGCTCGTCAACCTGAACTCGACAGGCCGGCGCACCAACTTCCTCAAGATTTCGATCAGCCTGGAGTTGCCCGGCGAAGGCGACGTCAACCAGATCAAGCAGATGTTGCCGCGCATCATCGACAGCTTCCAGGTTTACCTGCGTGAACTCAGGGTCAGCGACCTTCAGGGATCCGCCGGCATGTACCGCCTGCGCGAAGACCTGCTGCGACGCGTCAACGAGGCGGCGCGGCCGCAGAAGATCAACGACGTGCTGTTCAAGGAAATGCTCATTCAGTAGCAGTTAAGTTATTGGAATATTGGGTATAAACGGAAAGTAGCGTAGATGGCGGAAAGCACCGAACAGGCCGAGGCCCCGAACCAGGACGACCTTGCCGCGCAGTGGGCGGCAGACGCCGAAAGTGGCGAGTCCGGCGAAAACGGCGGCACCGGCGAAGGCGAAGGCGGCCAGACGAATCGCGTCCTCGATCAGGACGAGATCGACAGCCTGCTCGGCTTCGAAGACGGCGGCGGCGAAGACAAGTCCGGCATCAAGGCGATCATCAACTCGGCGCTTGTTTCATACGAACGCCTGCCGATGCTCGAAGTGGTCTTCGACCGCCTTGTGCGCATGATGACGACCAGCCTGCGCAATTTCACCTCCGACAATGTCGAAGTGACCCTCGACAACATTACGTCCGTCCGTTTCGGCGATTACCTCAATTCCATTCCGCTGCCGGCGATGATCAGCGTGATCAACGCGGAAGAGTGGGAAAACTACTGCCTGATGACCGTCGACAGCGCCCTGATCTATTCGATCGTCGACGTGCTGCTCGGCGGGCGGCGCGGTACCGCGGCCCTGCGCATTGAGGGCCGTCCCTACACGACGATCGAGCGCAATCTGGTCGAGCGCATGATTCACGTCGTGCTTTCCGACCTGTCGGCGGCCTTCGATCCGGTCAGCCCGGTGAATTTCCGTTTCGACCGGCTGGAAACCAACCCCCGCTTCGCTACCGTCGCCCGTCCGGCCAATGCCGCGATCATGGCGCGTTTCCGCATCGACATGGAAGACCGTGGCGGCAAGATCGAGCTGGTCATTCCTTACGCGACGCTTGAGCCGGTACGCGAGCTTCTGCTGCAGATGTTCATGGGCGAAAAGTTCGGCCGCGACTCGATCTGGGAAACCCACTTGGCGACCGCCCTCTGGGGAACCGACATCGAGGTCGAGGCTGTTCTCGACGAGCAGATGATGCCTCTCAACGATATCATGAACCTCCAGGTCGGTTCGCAGATCGTCTTCGGCTGCGGTCAGGATCCCGAAATCGAACTGCGCTGCGGCGGCCTGCCGATCGTTCAGGGCCGCATGGGCCACAAGGGACACAACATCGCCATCCGCGTCGAAAAGACCCGCAAGGAATTGAGGAAGCGCAAATGACCGTCGCCCTCGTTATCGATCTCATGCTCGCGGCGCTGATGGTCGCAACCATCGTCTATGCGATTGTGCTCAACCGCCGCCTTGCCGCGTTTCGCCGGGGCAAGGACGAGATGATGGCGCTGATCGCCGATTTCACCGAGGCGACCGAAAAGGCGCACCGGGGCACTGAAGCCCTTCGCGGTGCCGCGGAGGCCTCGGGCCAAGCGCTCGACGGCTCGATCCGCGAAGCCAAGGCGCTGCGCGAGGACCTCGGCTTCCTGATCGAACGCGGCGCCGCCGTTGCCGATCGGCTTGTCCACGATACGCGCGGTGCGCGTCAGGCGCCCCCGCCCAAGGGACCGGACGCCGACGCCATCGCCAGCCTTCGTAAAATTCTCGAAGCGACCCGCTAGCGTCGCTGCTGCACAGGAACGTTCCATGAAATTTCGCCTGCTGCCTGTTGCCATCATCGCCCTCGTTCTGACCCTCGGGATCAAGCTCGGCGGCGTCTGGACGGACGTGATCGGGGCGGGGACGCGGCCATCGCTCGCGCAGCAGGCGCCGGCGCAACCCCAGGCGGCTGCGCCCAAGGAAGCCGCCGAGAAGGCGACACCGAAGGATGCTGCGTCGCAGGACGCCAGCAAGGACGCCCCCAAGGACGCCAAGAAAACTGCCGAAAAACCTGCTGCCCCGGTGAAAAAGCCGGGCAGCCTGCCCGATGATCCGGCGCTGCTTTCCCAGGCCGAAATCGACCTGCTGCAAAAGCTCGCGGCGCGCCGCAACGAGATCGAGAAATGGGCGCAGGAACTGGAGATGCGCGAGGGTCTGCTCAAGGCGGCCGAACAGCGCATTGACCGCAAGGTAGGCGAACTGCGCCAGATCCAGACCAAGATTCAGGGCATGCTCCGCCAGTACGACAAGGAGCAGGAAGACAAGCTCAAGAGCCTGGTCAAGATCTACGAGACCATGAAGCCCAAGGAAGCCGCCCGGATTTTCATGGAATTGGACATGCCTGTGCTTCTCGATGTCATCGAGCGGATGAAAGAAGCCAAGGCTGCGCTCATCATTTCCAAGCTGGAGCCGGAAAAGGCCAAGCGCCTGACCACCGACCTCGCCAAACGGCGGAAAATCGGTGCCGATGCCAAGGCGAAGCTGCCTTCTGCCGCGCCCACCCAGGCGGCCGGTGGGGGAAATGGTTGATATCCCCGAAGTTGGCCAAAATCCGCCAATTTTTACCTGAAGTTAACCACCCCGTCGTAAATTCTGCGGACCGGAATTTTGCTGGCCGGTCCCGCCAGTTGCATTGACCAGTTGCATTGAATGGAGCGCTAGATGGCTGTCGACGTTAACCTCCCGATCCTGATCGTCGATGATTACAAGACGATGCTTCGGATCATCCGCAACCTGTTGAAGCAGCTCAACTTCAACAATGTCGACGAAGCCATGGACGGCAGCGAAGCCCTGCGCAAGCTGCGCGAGAAGAAATTCGGCCTCGTGATCTCCGACTGGAATATGGAGCCGATGACGGGCCTGCAGCTCCTGCGCGAAGTGCGCTCGGATATCAAGCTGAAGGATCTCCCGTTCATCATGGTGACGGCCGAAAGCAAGACCGAGAACGTCATTGCGGCGAAGGAAGCGGGCGTATCCAACTACATCGTGAAGCCGTTCAACGCCGAAACCCTCAAGCAGAAGCTGGTTTCCGTTCTTGGCGCTTTCTGAGGCGCCTGGGCGTAACCGAAAGGGACTGGGGTCAGCCAAATGCGTCAGCAGGTTTCGCAGCGGATAGAGGAATTGCGCTCAGAACGCGGCAACATGGTGCCGATCGAGGAGATCGGCGAGATTGTCGACGCCATTCTGAAAAGCATGAACGGGGACCTCAGCGGTACCGACCTCAAGCTCTACAGCGAAATCGAATCCCTTGCCGCCTATATTGATAGCGCGCGTGCCGAAATCGCCGCGATCCGACCGCAGGATATTCGTGACGAGCATATCCAGGTCGTTACCGACGAACTCGACGCCATCGTCAGTCATACCGAGGAAGCCACCGGCGCGATCCTGGATGCGGCGGAAAAGCTGGAGGCCATCGCGGGTACGGTCGATGGTGCCGCGGCCGAAGGCATCCGCGACGCAGTGACCAGCGTGTACGAGGCCTGCAATTTCCAGGACATCACCGGCCAGCGCATTACGCGGGTCGTGCGGGCGCTCAAGGATATCGAGAGCAAGGTCGCCGCGATCGTTGAAACATTTTCCGACACTCCCAAGTCGGCGGGCAAGGACAAGACGTCCAGTCCCGCAAGCGGCAAGCCCAGCGACGCGGAACTTCTGAATGGTCCGCAGTTGCCCGACGCGGCGCAAAGTCAGGCAGACATCGACGCCCTGTTCGCCAGTCTCAAGTAGGCGAGGCGCGGGATGCGGACGAAGCTCTCCGCCATGCCCCGGCAGGCCCGGTTTGCAGCGGCCGCGCTGGCGGCGTTTTTACTGGTGGCGCCTGCAGACGCCATCGCCCAGACCGTTCCCGCCAAAGCGACCGAAAAAGCGGCTCCTGCCGTCGCTCCTGCCAAGGTGACACTGCGTGTTTGGCCGCATCAGGGCTATGGCCGCATCGTTTTCGACTGGCCACGCGCCGCCAAGCACAAGATCAACCTGACCAACCGCGCGCTGAAGGTCAGCTTCGACGCACCTTTCGACGCGCCGCTCGCCGAGGTCCCATCCAAGTTGAAGGACTACGCTGCGGGTGCCGTTGCCGCCGACGAAGGCCGCGCCGCTATCATCACCCTGAAGCCCGGCATTCGATACAAGAGCTTCGTGAGCGGAAACTCCATCGTTCTCGATCTTCTGCCTGCTTCGACGAAAAAGGCTGCCGAGAGCGCATCTACCGTTCCCGTTCGCGTCGGCGCCCATGCGACGTTCAGCCGCTTTGTCTTCGACTGGCCGCGCACGGTGGATTACAAGATTTCGGGCAGCGAGATCCGCTTCAGCCGCAAGGGCAATTTCGATCTTGCGGCGATTCGGGGCGCTCTGCCGCCGCTCGTCCGCGCCATCGCGTCGAAGGAATCGGAAGGCGGCACGGCGATTTCCCTGACCCTGGCAGACGGTGCCGAACTGCGTCATTTCCGTACCGGCATGAGCGTCGTCGTCGATGTCCTGCGTGCAGAAGCCTCGCCGGCCGGCGCGGCGAAATCCGCAATCGCCGCGAAACCCGCGAAAGTCGCAAAGGCTGAGGTGAAGGCGCCTGCGACGCCGCCGGTGAAGGCGGCTCCGCGTGGTCCCGTTGCGCTCTTCGACATGTCGGGCAAGGCTGCCAATCCGCTGGCCGAACGCCTGGTGCACGCTGAAAAGGCACCGACTTCGCTGCTGCCCTCGGCGCAGGGCGGGGCGGCGACCGATCAGGCAAAGGCTGCCCCGGCGCCCCAGATGACCAGCGTCGTGCCCGTTATCCTTCGGCTTGAGTCTTCCTCCGCCGTAATGAAATTTCACTGGCCGCAGGAGGTGGGCGCCGCAGTATTCGAGCGCGCGGGCTACCTTTGGGCGGTGTTCGACCGCGAGGCCCGTCTTGCCTTCGAAGGCTGGGATGAGGCGATGGCCAAACCGTCCCCCAACTCCAAGCGCCGGCGCGAAGAAAATCCCGTGGCCGCGTTCATTGCCCGGCCGAAGTTTTCTTCCATGCCGGGAACGACCGTGTTTCGCATGAAGATTCCCGACGGGGTCAATCCCCGCGTGGAACGGGACAAGGCGGCCTGGGTGGTGACGCTGGAGCGCGAACACCTGCGCCCGGCGTCCGGGATCGTCGTGGAAGCGCATCTTGCCGCAGTCGCGGGCGCCCGCCTTTTCATCGATTACGCCGATGCCGGACAGGCCGTCGCCGTCAGTGATCCGGAAGTGGGCGACCGCATCTGGGTCGTTCCCCTGACCAGGCCGGAAAAAGGTATTGGCCTTGCCCGCCGCATGGCCGAGGTTGAACTGTTCGCGACCGCCCAGGGTATCGCCGGGCGCGCGCTGGGCGATGACATCATTTTCCGAACCCTGCCCAAGGGTGTCGAGATTTCCGCGCGCCAGGGCCTGACGCTGTCGGGTGTGAACGTGGCCGTCAGCGCTTCGGGCAAGGCCGAAAGCGCGGACAAGGGCCTGCGTCCCGGGCAGACCCGGCCGGGCTGGCTGTTCGACTTCGAAAGCTGGCGGCGCGAAAGCCTCGGCTCCTTCGTCGAAAACAAGCACGTGCTTCAGCGCGAGGCGGCAATGGCTCCGGTGACGGCGCGCAACGCCAAGCGGCTCGAGCTTGCCCAGCTTTATTTCGCCTATGACAACCTGACCGACGTTCTCGGCCTTCTGCAGGTCATCGAGCAGGATGAACCGGAACTCGCCCAGGAGGCGGTATTCCGCGCCATGCGCGGTGCCGCTTATTACCGGCTCGGCGATTATGAGCGCGCTACCCGGGACCTTGGCCATAACAGTCTCGACGGTTTCAGGGAAATTGCCCTGTGGCGCGCCGCGCTCGCCGCCGCCAGCAACGACTGGCCAACGGCGTCACGGTATTTCAGCCGCGCCGAGAGCATCATGCGCGTCTATCCGATGAACCTCAGGATGCATTTCGGCCTGCTGGCGGCCGAGGCGTCCCTCAACATCGGTGATGTGGGACTGGCGAAATTCCACCTCGATACGCTCGACGGCTACAAGCCTTCGCGGCGACTGCAGGCGCAGATAGATTATCTGCGCGGGCGGCTGCTGGCCCGTGTGCTCGATCCCGATGGCGCCATTGCCGTGTGGACGCGGGCCATCGCCGGGCCCGACCGCCAGATCCGCGTTCTTGCCACGCTGGCGCGTACCGATCTTCGCCTCGAAAAGGAAAAGATGACCAAGGCCGAGGCGGTCGAAGAAATCGAGAAGCTGCGCTACGCATGGCGCGGCGACGAGCTGGAATTCAAGGTGCTTTCGCGCCTTGGCCGTGCCTATCTCGAGATCAACGATTACAAGAACGGCCTGATGACCTATCGGGAGCTCGCCACCAATTATCCGAAGCATCCCGATGCCGACAAGGTGATCGACACCATGCGCGGAGCGTTCATAAAGCTCTACGTCGATGGCGCCGCCGACAAAATCGCGCCGCTGACCGCGCTCGCGCTCTATGACCAGTTCCGCGAACTGACGCCGGAAGGCGAGGTCGGCGACAAGCTCATCTCGCAGCTTGCCGAGCGGCTGGTCGCCGTGGACCTTCTTGATCGCTCGGCCACCTTGCTCCGTCATCTTGTCGATCAGCGCCTAAAGGGCCGCAACCGTTTCGATGCTGCCAACCGCCTTGCGCTGGTTTACCTGCTTGATCGCAAGCCGCAGGACGCGCTCGATGCGCTTGCCGGCCAGGTTCCCGCGGACGTCATCCCGCAATGGGCGACGACCCGCCGCCATCTCAAGGCGCGCGCCCTTGCCGAGCTTGCCCGCTACAAGGACGGCCTTGACCTGCTGGCCGGCGACACGAGCCTCGATGCCGATATCCTGCGCGGCGAGATCTTCTGGAAACTGCGCGACTGGACGAATGCCTCACTTGCCTATGATCGCATTCTCAAGATCACGGTGCCGGAAAAGGCCGCCGACGCGACCGAGGAGCCCGCCCTCGACGAAGACGCCCAGCGCAATGTCCTGTCTCTTGCGATCGCCTACGCGCTTGGCCGCAATCAGTCCTCGCTCAAGTCGCTGCGCCAGAGGTATCTCGGCCGCATGGCGAAGGGCCCGTTCAAGGAATCCTTCGATATCGTCACCGCGCCGTCGGGCAATATCCCGGACGACTACCGGGTGATCTCCGGCAAGGTGGCCGAAGTCGACCAGTTCCGCAGCTTCCTCAAGAGCTATCGCGACAAGCTGATGTCGCGCGGCAAGCCTGCCACGCCCCGCCCGGGACCGTCCGCCGCCGCATCGCCCGAGGCGACGACCCAGGGCTGATCGGGGTTCATCCGCCCCTTCGCCGACGCCCCGCCCGCGGGGCGTTTTTTTGTGTCCGGTTGCGGCTTGCCCGAACATGCCCTAGAGACATCGGGGAAGGGAGATGTCATGTCGGGTTTCATTGAACCGGGCGCGCCGGGCAAGACGCGCAAGTTTTCTTTCTGGCGCTGGGTCAACAGTACCTCGCGCCGTTCGTTCATCGTCATTCCGCCGCTGGTGATCGGCGCGGAATATCTGCTGGGCGGCGGCAACATTCCGTTCCAGCCGTGGGGCGTGCCGTTGCTCGTCTGGGGGTATTTGCAATACCGGCTGGGCGGGGGGTTCCGCACGCGGCACGGCGGCGGCGGGCCAGGTATCGACGTCCCGCCCGATCGCATCGTCGATACCGGTATCTACGGCTATATCCGCAACCCGATGTACCTCGGCCACATGATCTTTCACCTTGGCCTGGCGATCACGTTCAAGTCGTGGATCGCGCTCGCCATTCTGGCCGCGCATATCGTGTGGTTCGAGCGCCGCGTGCGCGAGGACGAGGACCGCCTGGAAGGCCTGTTCGGCGAGGCATATCGCGCCTACAAGGCCCGCACCAAGCGCTGGTTACCGTTCGTCTATTGACCGGTCAGTTGCCGAAGCTCTGGACCAGCGAGCCGGCGACCATGTACCAGCCGTCGACCAGCACGAAGAATATGATCTTGAAGGGAAGGGCGATCATCACCGGCGGCAGCATCATCATGCCCATGGACATCAGCACCGACGCCACGACCATGTCGATGACGAGGAAGGGCAGGAAGATCAGGAAGCCGATCTCGAAAGCGCGCCGCAGTTCCGAAATCATGAAAGCGGGCACCAGCACCTTGAGGGGTGTTGCCGCGGGCGTCGCTGCGGGCGCGGTCTTGGCGAGGTCGTAGAACAGCCGCAAATCCTGCTCGCGCACCTGGCGCAGCATGAAGTCGGCAACGGGTGCTACGGCGCGGTTGAAGGCTTCCGTTCCCTCGATGCGTTCTTCCATCAGCGGCGCAATGCCGTCGTTGTAGGATTTTTCCATGACGGGGGCCATGATGAAGGCCGTCAGGAACAGGGCGAGGCTGACCATCACCATGTTGGGCGGAGTCTGCTGGGTGCCGAGCGCCGAGCGCAGGAACGACAGCACCACGACGATGCGCGTGAACGAGGTGACCATGATCAGGATCGCAGGCGCGACCGACAGAACCGTGATCAGCGCGACGATCTGAAGGATGCGGCCCGTGGCCGACCCGCCGCCGCCGCCGAGATCGAGGCTGAGACTTTGCGCCAGGGCAGGAGCGGCAGCCAGCGCCAGGGGCAGCACCAGGGCGGCGAACAGTGCGATCCGGCGGGCGTTCATCGCGCACCTCCCTGCGGGACGTCCGCAGGCGGGACGATGCCTGCCTCCACTACCGTTTCAGAATTGGGTCCGAGCAGGACGAGGTGCTCGACGCCGTCGCGGCGCACCAGCACGAGGCGCCGGCGCGCGTCGATGCCGCGTACCTCGACCACGCGAAGCCGATTGGTCGCGAGGCCGAGCCGCGCCGAAACCGACTGCCCCATGAAGAAGCGACGGTAGCCCCACGCCGCAAGCGCGATCAGGCCGAGGACGAAGACCAGAGATAGAATGAAATTCAGGTAGTTGCCGAAGGACATGGGAGACGGGAATCCGGTAAGCGGTGAGAGGGTTTACTTCTTGCGGGGCGCCGCACCGGCCGTGTAGGCGGTGGTGGCCTTGCTGTGAGTGGAAAAGGCGCGCAGTTCGTCTTCGAAGTCCGACTGCCGCGCGCGCATTTCCGCGGCCAGCCGGTCGAGATCGTCGATCAGGGCGAGCAGGATCGGCCTAACTCTCTCGGCGTCGGTCGCGTTCAGTCCGCCGAGGTCGCCGCAGATGCGGCCGATCTCGTTCTCCAGCGGCTTGATGTTGATCAACTGTCCGTCGGCCACGAGGTCGCGGGCGGCAACGATGATGTCGCCGACGCGGGTGAGCTCGTTGCAAATGGTCTGGGCGCTCGTCATGGCGCGGCTCCCGTATCGGTTTCGGCGGCGGGGTGCGGTGCGGCAGTCCCGCTCTGGGCGCGGTACACGTAGCTCAGGATTTCGGCGACGGCGGCAAAAGCGGCGAGGGGAATCTCGCAGTCGACCTCGACCGCGGCCAGAACCTCTGCCAGGTCGGCATCCTCGCGGACCTTGATGCCGCGATCGAAGGCGATTTCCAGGATCTGGCGGGCGACGGCCCCCTGGCCCGAGGCGACCACGCGCGGCAGGTCTCCGCCTCCCTGGTTGTGGGAGAGCGCCACCGCGATGTCACGGTCCTTGTGGGGACGTCCGCTGTTGGGAGGCGATGAGGTCACGCGCGTTTCCGGCCGGGGCGCGCTGCCTGCACGCGGATGGCGCGCGCTGCCTGCACGCGAACCTTCCGCGATCAAAGCCGATCATGCTTAAGAAAGACTTAAATCCGGGACCTGGGCCGGCCGTATTTACTCGGCTTTCGGCGGGGAGGACGGGGGCAGGTCGTCGAGCGACGCGCCACCGCCAGAGGCGGCAGCCCGGTTTTCTTCCTGGATACGGTCGAAGATTTCACGCCGCAGGACCGTCACTTCAGGGGGAAAGGTGAAGCCGAGCTTGATGGATTTTCCGCGCACTTCGACGACGGTGATTTCGACATTGTCGTTAACCATCACCGATTCGCCCAGTTTTCTCGTGAGATAGAGCATCTTGCATCCTTACCTGGATCGCCGCGCCGCGGGCGGGGCCTCGATTGTTACGGCCGGAGACAGGGCCCGATCCCCGGTATTTATCTAAAATGCCGGGAAATTTACGGAACGTTAATAGCACAGGTGGGAAATTTGCGCATCAGGCTTGGGCCAAGAAGGCCCGGCCCTTTCCCACCAGGCCAGGACGGCGAACCGGAGCCTCGCAACCGCGATGGATCTCGGCAAGCTACCGCTTTTTTCGATGATGAGCCAGCGCATCGCCTGGCTCGGCAAGCGTCAGCAGGTGCTGGCGCAGAACGTCGCCAATGCCGATACGCCGGGCTACCTGGCGCGCGATCTCAAGCAGCCGTCCTTCCGCGATCTCCTCGGCACCGGCCGCGGACAGGGCATCGCCATGGCCGCGACGCAGTCCAATCACATCGCGCCGAAGGGCGGCGCGGGCGATCCCGCCAGTCGCTTCAAGGCGGCCGAGGACGGGGATGCGGAAATGTCCCTTTCGGGCAATTCCGTCGACGTCGAACAACAGATGATGAAGGTCGCCCAGACCGCGATGGATCACCAGGCGACGGTCAACCTGTACCGCAAGCACATCGCCATGATCAAGGCGGCGCTCGGCAGGAACGGCGTCTAACGGAACGCCGAAAAGGAGAATGGGGATATGGATATTCTCAAGGCCATGAAGATTTCGGCGTCCGGCATGAAGGTGCAGGGCTACCGCATGCGCATCGTCGCCGAGAACCTCGCCAATGCCGACAACATGCCGACGGAACCCGGCGGCGATCCGTACCGGCGCAAGCTGGTGACGTTCAAGAACGTCCTCGACCGCACGCTTGGCGTAAAGACCGTCAGCGTCGATAAGGTACGCAACGATCAGACCGATTTCGTGCGCAAGTACGATCCCGGCCATCCGGCGGCCGATGCCCAGGGCTACGTGAATATGCCCAACGTCAAGTCCATGATCGAAATGATGGACATGAAGCAGGCGCAGCGGTCCTTCGAGGCCAATCTCGGCGTCATCCAGGCAGCGAAGAGCATGCTGCAGAAAACCATCGATCTCCTGCGCAGCTAGGCGCGGGCGCAGTAACAGGCGTCTTCGGGAAGGAACAGTCAAATGGCAATCAACGTCACCGGCGCCATCGGCGCTTATCGTCAGGCCGCCGCCGCCGCGGGGCAGCCCGGCATGGAGGCGCGCGCGACCGTGCCCGGCAAGTCCTTCAAGGACCTGATGTCTGAAGTGGGCGATACCGTCGTGCAGGCGACCCGCGAATCCGAGCAGATGACCGCCAAGGCGATGACCGGCAAGGCCGACATGAACGAAGTGGTGATGGCGGTGACGAACGCCGACCTCGCCCTGCAGACGGTCGTAGGCATTCGCGATCGCGTGATCCAGGCCTATCAGGAAATCCTGCGGATGCCCATCTGAGCGCGGGGAAGGCCGGTCATGTCTCCCGCCGACGTTCTTGAAATCGTCCGTTCCGCCATCGTCGTCACCCTGAAGGTCGGCGCCCCCGTCATGCTGGTGGGCCTTGCCGTCGGTCTCGTCATCTCGCTGTTTCAGGCGCTGACGCAGATCCAGGAAATGACGCTGGCCTTCGTGCCGAAGATCATCGTGATTTTCCTGTCGCTGCTTTTCCTCGGCCCGTTCATGCTGAATTCGCTGACCCTGTTTTCGCGCGAGATGTTCAGCCGCATCGCCACCGGAGGCTAGCTTGCTGGCCCAGGCACTGCCCGCGGAAGTCTTCGCCTTCTTTCTGGTCTTCGCCCGCATCGGCGCGGCGCTGATGCTGATGCCCGGGTTTGGCGAACTTTACGTTTCCGCTCGCTATCGTCTGGTCTTTGCCGGCGCGCTGACGCTGATCCTGACGCCGGTTCTCGCGCAGGGCCTGCCGGCGATGCCGGAATCCCCGCTGCGCGTGACCATGCTGCTGATGGGCGAAAGCGCCATAGGCGCGTTTCTCGGTCTCGTCGGGCGCGTCATTCTTGCGGCGCTTCACGTCACCGGGACGGTCATTGCCTTCCAGTCGGGCCTTGCCAACGCGCTTACCTTCGATCCGGTCGCGGCCGAACAGTCCGCGGTGACGGCGCTGTTCCTGTCGACGGCCGGCATTCTCGTCGTGTTCGCCGCCGACCTGCACCATGTCATGCTGCGCGCGCTCGCCATGAGCTACAACGTCCTGCCGTCGGGCGTCATGCCGCCGGTGGATGCGTTTTCGCGCGTGATGGCGCGGCTGGTGAGCGACATCTTCATCCTGGGCGTGCAGCTTGCGGCGCCGTTCATCGTCGTCGGCCTCGTGTTCTATCTCGGCGTCGGCGTGCTGGCGCGCCTGATGCCGCAGGTCCAGATCTTCTTCGTCGCCATGCCGATCCAGATCTTCCTGGGCTTTGCGGTCTTCGCCATCGTGGCGGGGGCGATCCTCGGCTGGTTCGTCGAGCGTTTCCCCGAAATCTATGACAGCGCGTTAAGGGGCTGAGGCGGGAAAATGGCCGAAGAAAGCCAGGACGACAGCCAAAAAACAGAAGACCCGACACAGAAGCGGCTTGATGAAAGCCGCGAGAAAGGTCAGGTCCCGTCGTCGCGCGAAATCAACAACTGGTTCATGCTGCTGGGTGGCACGATCATCGTCATCGCCATGGCGCCGGGCTTCATGCATCAGCTCAAGGGCCTGCTGGCCCAGATGATCGTCCAGTCCCACGACCGCGCGCTGGGGGCGGGAGGCATCGGCATCATCCTGTCCAATACCATCCGTGAAGTCGGCCTCATCATGCTGGCGCCGCTCGGCCTGCTGGTGGTTCTGGCGGCGCTGTCGTCGATGATCCAGCACGCGCCGCTGATCGCCTTCGAATCGGTCAAGCCCAAGTTCGAGAAGATTTCCCCCGCTAGCGGCATCAAGCGCCTGTTTTCCTCGCGCTCGCTCGTCGAATTCGTGAAGGGCCTGCTCAAGCTCGTCATCGTCGGCACCATCGCGACATTGGTCGTGTTGCCGCAGTTCGACAGCCTGAGCCAGATCCCCCTGATGACGGCCGACGGTTACAACAACCTCATGTGGTCGATTTCCGGCCGCCTGCTGATGGCGGTGTTCGCGGTGATGACGATCATCGCGGCCCTCGACTTCCTCTATCAGAAGATGGAGCACATGAAGAAGCTGCGCATGAGCCGTCAGGACATCAAGGACGAAATGAAGCAGACCGACGGCGATCCCATGGTCAAGGCGCGCCTGCGCCAGATCCGCACCGAGCGTGCCCGCCAGCGCATGATGCAGGCGGTGCCCGAAGCGACGGTAGTGATCACCAACCCGACGCATTTCGCCGTCGCGCTGAAATACATCCACGACGAAATGGACGCGCCCGAAGTGGTCGCCAAGGGCGCCGACCTGATCGCCGCCAAGATCCGCGAGATCGCCGGCGAACACGACATCCCGCTGGTGGAAAACCCGCCGCTGGCGCGCGCCCTCTACGCGACGACCGATATCGGGCGCACCATCCCCCCCGAACATTACCGCGCCGTCGCCGAGGTCATCGGCTACGTCATGCAGCTGAAGCGCCGGGTCGGTGGCCGCTGAACCACCAGCCCGCCGTTTCCTTGCGATTGAAGTTGGCGTAAACGCTTCCCTTTGGCATTCTGCGCCGATGAACCCGTCGCCCCGCACGCTGGCAAGGCCCTGACATGACCGGACTTCCGGACGCCCCCAAGGCAGAGGATTTTCCCGCCCGCCTGCCGCGCGGCAGGCCGTGGCGCAGCGCACTCTTGTGGCTGCTGGCGGCCCTGACGGTTGCATCGTTGGCGCTTGCCTACCTTTTCCTCAGTTCCACGGGCGGCCCCCTGCCAAGGCCGCCGCAGCTTGCCCGCCTCGGCGATCTGCCGGATTTCAATGCAGCCTGGATATTGCCGGGCGGCCTCTTCTTCTCGGGCCTTGCGGGCGTCTTCGCGCTCGGCGCCTGGCTCCGTCACCGCCGGCTTCTCGGGTCCTATTTCCTGCTGCGCGCCTTCGGCGCCGATCCCAATGGCCGCGCCATCGCCGGCAGCGATGGCAAGCTGATCTACTGGAACGATGCCTTTTCCAGGATGATGCAGGGCGCCCCGCAGCGCCGCTTCGCCGATCTGGAAAAACTGTCGGAGCACGGCGAGGGCACGCGCCAGTTCATATTGTTGCGCGAGATTTCCCATGCCGGGGGCAGCGGCCATGCCGAGATCTGCGTGCCCGGCGACCTCGGCGAGCGCCAATGGCTGAAGATCTCGGCCTATGCGCTCGGCTACCGGCGGGGCTACGTGCTCTGGTGCATGGAGGACATTACCTCGCGCCGCCAGATGGAACAGGTGCTGACCGAAGAACGGGCCAAGCTGATCGACTTCCTCGAAAACGCTTCCATCGGCTTCTATTCTGTGGATGCGGCGGGCGTCTTCGAATACGTCAACGGCACGCTGGCGAACTGGCTGGGCCTGACCCCCGAAGAGATGCTCGACACGCGGCGCCGCCTCGCCAATTTCATCGCCGGCACCGGCACCGATCCCCAGAAGCCCTGGAGTCCGTTCCGCATGGGCTTCGAGGGCGCGCGCGGCGAGGTCACCCTGCGCCGCGCCGACGGCAGCGACTTCCAGGCGGAAATCATCCAGGCCCTGGTCGGCGACGCGGCCGACGGCACGCTTCGCACGCGCACCATCGTGCGCGACCTGACGGCGGAACGCGAGCTGCGCGAGACCCTCGATGCCTCCGAACAGCGATTCCGCCGCCTGTTCGAGGAGGCGCCGACGGGCATCGGCATCCTCGATCTCAACGGTTCGATCGTCGACTGCAACAAGGCCTTCCGCACCATGTGCGGGCGCGAGCGCGGCGTGATCGGCCACGCGCTCGCGGAACTTCTGTCCCCGGCCAACCGCAGCGCCTTCGGCCTGCTGCTTTCGGAGATGGCCGAGGGCAAGCGCCCCCACCATAGTCTCGATATCGGGTTCGCCTATAACGCGGAGGCCTCGGCCTCGCTTTCGGTCACCAGGCTGGACAGCGCCGGGGGCGCGCTGGCGGGCCTGATCGTGCACCTGTTCGACACCACCCAGAATAAGCGGCTCGAGGCCCAGTTCGCCCAGTCCCAGAAGATGCAGGCGGTCGGCCAGTTGGCCGGCGGCATCGCCCACGACTTCAACAACCTGCTGACCGTGATGATCGGCTTCTGCGATCTCATCCTGCAGCGTCACCGGCCCGGCGAACAGACCTTCGCCGACATCATGCAGATCAAGCAGAACGCCAACCGCGCCGCCAACCTGGTGCGCCAGCTGCTCGCCTTTTCGCGCCAGCAGACCCTGCAGCCCAAGGTGCTCAACGTCACCGACGTGCTGGCGGAACTGTCCAACCTCCTGCGCCGCCTGATCGGCGTGAACATCAACCTGGAAGTCATCCACAGCCGCGACCTCGGCCTCGTGCGCGTCGACCAGGTGCAGTTCGAGCAGGTCATCATCAACCTCGCCGTCAATGCCCGCGACGCGATGAAGGAAAAGGGCGGCGGCACGCTGACGCTGCGCACCTCCAACGTCGATGTGGCGAAGCCCGTGCGGCGCGGCGCCGACGTCATGCCCCCCGGCCGCTACGTCAAGATCGAGATGTCCGACACCGGCACCGGCATTTCGCCGGACAACATCGAGCGCATCTTCGAGCCGTTCTTTTCCACCAAGGAAGTCGGGCAGGGGACCGGCCTCGGCCTTTCGACCGTCTATGGCATCGTCACCCAGACCGGCGGCTTCGTGCAGGTCGATTCGAGCATGGGGAAGGGCACGACCTTTTCCATCTTCCTGCCCCGCTTCGACGAGGCGCCCGCCGCCAAGGCCGAACGCGGCGCCGAACCGGCAGCGAAGCCCCGGCGCGCGGCGCAGGATCTTTCGGGCGTCGGCACCGTGCTCCTGGTCGAGGACGAGGACCCGGTACGCATGTTCGGATCGCGCGCGCTGCGCAACAAGGGCTACAAGGTTCTGGAAGCCAAGAACGGCGATGCCGCGCTCGAGGTGATGCGCGATTCGCCCGATCCCATCGACCTGATCATTTCCGACGTCGTCATGCCCCAGCGCGACGGCCCGACCCTGATCCGCGAGGTGCGCGAGAAATTCCCCGAGATGAAGGTGATCTTCATCTCGGGCTACGCCGAGGACGACTTCCGCGAGTCGCTCGCCAGCCAGCCCGGCATCCACTTCCTCGCCAAGCCGTTCTCCCTCGACCAGCTCGCCGGCAAGGTCAAGGACGTGCTGGCCGAATAGGGCGCCCGCCCGCATTTCTCCGCCCGGAATGATGAGAACAAAAAAAGAACTTGCGGGGGAGAACAAAACATGTACTCTGGCTCTCCAGAAACGTTTTCCCAAGTGGGCAGGCCGCCGGTTGCAACGCCGAACCCCTTGTGAAATAAGGAAGGAGGCCGCGATGGCGACCGCTCTGCATCTCGTCGACAAGGGTAACATGGACAACAGACAGAAGGCTTTGGAAGCCGCGCTCGGCCAGATCGAACGCACCTTCGGCAAGGGCTCGATCATGAAGCTCGGCCAGGGCCAGACCGTCGAGGGGATCGAGGCGATCTCCACCGGCTCGCTCGGCCTTGATATCGCGCTTGGCATCGGCGGCATGCCGCGCGGGCGCATCATCGAAATCTACGGCCCCGAATCCTCTGGCAAGACCACGCTGGCGCTGCACGTCATCGCCGAGGCCCAGAAGCAGGGCGGCGCCTGTGCCTTCGTCGACGCCGAACACGCCCTCGATCCCATCTACGCGCGCAAGCTCGGCGTCGATATCGAAAACCTCCTCATTTCCCAGCCCGACGCCGGCGAACAGGCGCTCGAGATCGCCGATACCCTGGTCCGTTCGGGCGCCATCGACGTTCTGGTGGTCGACTCGGTCGCGGCGCTGGTGCCGCGGGCCGAGCTCGAGGGCGAAATGGGCGACACCCACGTCGGTCTCCAGGCCCGCCTGATGAGCCAGGCGCTGCGCAAGCTGACCGCCTCCATCGCGCGCTCGCGCTGCATGGTCATCTTCATCAACCAGATCCGCATGAAGATCGGCGTCATGTTCGGCAACCCCGAAACCACGACCGGCGGCAACGCGCTCAAGTTCTACGCCTCCGTCCGCCTCGACATCCGCCGCATCGGTGCGATCAAGGACCGCGAGGAAATCGTCGGCAACCAGACCCGCGTCAAGGTCGTCAAGAACAAGGTCGCGCCGCCGTTCAAGACCATCGAATTCGACATCATGTACGGCGAGGGCATCTCCAAGACCGGCGAACTCGTCGATCTCGGCGTCAAGGCCGGCATCATCGAGAAGTCCGGCGCGTGGTTCTCCTACGGCGATACCCGCATCGGCCAGGGCCGCGAAAACGCCAAGACCTTCCTCAAGGAAAACCCGGAGATCGCGGCCGCTGTCGAAAAGGCGATCCGCGCCAACGCCGGCCTCGTCTCCGAGGCGCTGCTGGCCGACGGCGAGGACGGCCCGGACGAAGGGGCGGGCGACGACGCCCGCGACGAAACCGCCTGATCTTCATGCTGCCGCCCGCCTTCGCAGGGGCGGCACCCATAAAACCCCCGCCCTCCGGCGGGGGTTTTTGCTTCACGGCCCGCTTATGGACAGGGGCCCGATCCCACTGTAAAAGCATGGGCCTTGGCCGTTTTCCGGCCCCACAGGCCTGCCCCGGCAGGCTCGGCAGTTTCACGATTACCAGCGGATAGCAGGCAGGCGCGACGATGAGCGGAACAGGCGATATCAGGACGGCCTTCCTCGAATATTTCCGGCGCAACGGCCATGAGGTCGTCGCCTCCAGCCCCCTTGTGCCCCACAACGACCCGACGCTGCTGTTCACCAACGCGGGCATGGTCCAGTTCAAGAACGTCTTTACCGGCGCGGAGAAGCGCGATTACGTGCGCGCGGCCACCTCGCAGAAATGCGTGCGCGCCGGCGGCAAGCACAACGACCTCGAAAACGTCGGCTATACGGCGCGCCATCACACCTTCTTCGAGATGCTGGGCAACTTCTCCTTCGGCGACTACTTCAAGGAACGCGCCATCGAGCTCGCCTGGAACCTGCTGACCCGCGATCTGGGTTTGCCCAAGGAACGCCTGCTGGTCACGGTCTACCACACCGACGACGAGGCGGCGGGTTACTGGAAGAAGATCGCGGGGCTGGGCGACGACCGCATCATCCGTATTCCCACCAGCGACAACTTCTGGTCCATGGGCGAAACCGGCCCCTGCGGCCCGTGCTCGGAAATCTTCTTCGATCACGGCGAGGGCATCCCCGGCGGCCCGCCGGGCTCTGCCGACGCCGACGGCGACCGTTTTATCGAGATCTGGAACCTCGTCTTCATGCAGTACGAACAGGTCGATGCCGACACACGGCGCGACCTGCCGAAGCCCTCCATCGACACCGGCATGGGCCTTGAGCGCGTCGCCGCCGTGCTGCAGGGCAAGCACGACAACTATGACATCGACCTGCTGCGCCGCCTGATCGAGGCCTCGGCCGAGGCCACCAACGTCGCCGCCGACGGTACCCATGCGGTGTCGCACCGCGTCATCGCCGATCACCTGCGCTCGGTCAGCTTCCTGATCGCCGACGGCGTCATGCCGTCGAACGAAGGCCGCGGGTACGTGCTGCGCCGCATCCTGCGCCGCGCCGTGCGCCACGCCCACATCATCGGCTGCGAGGAACCGGTCCTTCACCGCCTCGTTCCCGCGCTCGTGTCCGAAATGGGCACCGCCTATCCCGAACTGGTGCGCGCCCGCGCGCTGATCACCGAGACGCTGCGCATGGAGGAAACCCGCTTCCGTGCGACGCTCGCCCGCGGCCTTCGCCTGCTCGCCGAGGAAACCTCGAAGCTCGCCTCCGGCAGCGCGCTGCCCGGCGATATCGCCTTCCGCCTTTACGATACTTACGGTTTCCCCCTCGACCTCACCCAGGACGCTCTGCGCGCCGATGGCCGCGGCGTGGACGTCGACGGTTTCAATGCCGCCATGGCCCGCCAGAAGGCGGAAGCCCGCAAGGCCTGGGCCGGCTCCGGCGATGCCGCGACCGAAACCGTGTGGTTCGAGCTGCGCGAACGCACCGGCGCGACCGAGTTCCTCGGCTACGAAACCGAAGCCGCCGAAGGCCGCGTTACGGCGATCGTCGTCGACGGCAAGGAAGTCCAGTCGATTGCTGCCGGCACGGATGCCGCCGTCATCTGCAACCAGACGCCGTTCTACGGCGAATCCGGCGGCCAGATGGGCGACCGCGGCCAGCTCTTCACCAAGGACGGCGCCGAGTTCGCCGTCGCCGAAACCGCCAAGCGCCTGGGCGACGTTCACGTGCACATGGGCAAGCTTGCGCGCGGCAGCCTCAAGGTCGGCGACGTCGTCGACATGCGCGTGGACGGCGAGCGCCGCTCGCGCCTGCGCGCCAACCATTCGGCGACGCACCTGCTGCACGCGGCATTGCGCCAGAGACTTGGCGAGCACGTGACCCAGAAGGGCTCGCTGGTCGCACCCGATCGCCTGCGCTTCGATATTTCCCACCCCAAGCCCATGACCGCCGAAGAACTGCGCACCGTCGAAACGGATGTGAACGCGCAGGTCCGCGCCAATACCGACGTCACCACCCGCCTGATGACGCCCGACGAGGCCGTGGCCGCCGGCGCCATGGCGTTGTTCGGCGAAAAATACGGCGACGAGGTTCGCGTGGTCGGCATGGGGGCGGGGTCGTCTTCGCCTTTCTCGACCGAGCTTTGCGGCGGCACTCACGTGCGCCGCACCGGCGACATCGGAACCTTCCGCATCGTCTCCGAAGGCGCGCTCGCCGCGGGCGTGCGCCGCATCGAAGCGGTGACCGGTCCCGCCGCAGACGACTACGACAGCGCCAACACGGCCATCGTTGCCCAGGCGGCATCGATGATCCGCGCTTCGGCCGCCGAACTGCCCGAGCGCATCCAGCGCCTGCTCGACGAGCGCAAGGCGCTCGAGCGCGAACTGGCCGAAACCCGGCGCAAGCTGGCGCTCGGCGGCGGTGGCGGCGGGGCGGCTGCTGCCGATGACGCTGGCCGCGAGGTTGCGGGCACGCGACTTGTCACCCGCGCGCTCGACGGTGTGCCGGGCAAAGACCTCAAGGCCATGGTCGATGAATTCAAGAAACGGGGGCCCGGCGTCTATGTCGTGGTCAGCAACGAAGGCGGCAAGGCCAGCATCGTCGTCGGCGTCACCGACGACCTGACCGCGCGGTTCAGCGCCGTCGATCTGGTGCGCGCCGGTTCGGCCGCGCTTGGCGGCAAGGGCGGCGGCGGCCGTCCCGACATGGCGCAGGCGGGCGGCCCCGACGGGTCCAAGGCGGAAGAAGCCTTCGCTGCCATTGCGGCCGCAATGGAGCAGGCCGGTTAGCGCCGCACCGTTTTTCCCATGAAAAAAGGCCCGCGCGTTGGCGCGGGCCTCTTCGTCTGTCGCGGCGGGCCGCGTTACTTCATCGACGCCTTCAGGTTGCTGTCGATCTTGTCCAGGAACTCCTGGGTGTTCATCCACTTCTGGTTGGGTCCGATCAGAAGCGCCAGGTCCTTGGTCATGTGGCCGGCTTCCACCGTCTCGATGCAGACCTTTTCCAGGTTTTCGGCGAACTGCTCGACGTCCGGCGTGTTGTCCATCTTGCCGCGGAAGCTGAGGCCGCGCGTCCAGGCGAAGATCGACGCGATCGGGTTGGTCGACGTCGCCCGGCCCTGCTGGTGCTCGCGGTAGTGGCGGGTCACGGTGCCGTGGGCGGCTTCCGCTTCCACCGTCTTGCCGTCGGCGGTCATCAGCACGCTGGTCATCAGGCCGAGCGAGCCGAAGCCCTGGGCTGCGGTGTCGGACTGCACGTCGCCGTCGTAATTCTTGCACGCCCAGACGTAGCCGCCGGACCACTTGAGCGACGCGGCCACCATGTCGTCGATCAGGCGGTGTTCGTAGCCGATCTTCTTCTTGTCGAAGGCGGCCTTGAATTCCTCGTCGAAGACCTTCTGGAACAGGTCCTTGAAGCGGCCGTCATAGACCTTGAGGATCGTGTTCTTGGTCGAAAGGTAAACCGGCCAGCCGCGGGTCAGCCCGTAGTTGAAGCACGAGCGGGCGAAGTCGATGATCGAATCGTCGAGGTTGTACATCGACATGGCGACGCCGGAGCCGGGGAACTTGAACACCTCGCGCTCGATGACCTTGCCGTCCTCGCCCTCGAACTTGAGCGTCAGCTTGCCCTTGCCGGGGATCAGGAAGTCGGTCGCGCGATACTGGTCGCCGTAGGCATGGCGGCCGATCACGAAGGGCGTGGTCCAGCCGGGCACCAGGCGCGGCACGTTCTTGATCACGATCGGCTCGCGGAAGATTGTGCCGCCCAGGATGTTGCGGATCGTGCCGTTCGGCGAACGGTACATGTCCTTCAGGTTGAATTCCTTCACCCGCGCTTCGTCCGGGGTGATGGTCGCGCACTTGACGCCGACGCCGTACTGCTTGATCGCATTGGCCGCATCGACCGTGACCTGGTCGCGGGTCTCGTCACGGTATTCCATGCCGAGGTCGTAATACTTCAGGTCGACGTCGAGGTAGGGAAGGATCAGCTTGTCCTTGATGAACTTCCAGATGATCCGGGTCATCTCGTCGCCGTCGAGTTCGACGATCGGGGTCTTGACCTTGATTTTGGCCATTCGGTCCTCTCTTGTGCGCGCTTATGTGGTCGAAAACGGGCTGAAACCGGGTGCCCGGGACCGGCCGAAGCCGGGGAAAAACACGGCGCGCACCATATCAGACCTGCCGCCAAGCGCAAGGCAGGCGGGCCGGGCTGCGGGGCGCCCCAGGCCTGCCGTCAGGTCCGCTCGGGCCGGGGCCGAACCACGCTTTCGGGCATGGCGGCGATGGTCGGCAGGACGTCGTCGACGCGTTCGACCACGGCGAACAGGTCGCGGATGGCCGGGCCGGTGAAACCGGCTTCGATCGTGTGCTCGATCAGCGCCAGCAGGGGCTTCCAGTAGCCGCCCTCGTCGACGATGACGATCGGCTTGCCGTGCAGGCCGAGCTGGCGCCAGGTGATGATCTCGAAGGTTTCGTCCAGGGTGCCGACGCCGCCCGGCAGCACGACGAAGGCATCGGCCCGTTCGAACATGCGGCGCTTGCGGTCGTGCATCGATTCGACCACCACCAGTTCATCGAGGTTCTGGTGCGCCAGCTCGATCCGCTTGAGGTCGGTCGGAATGATCCCGGTGACCTTGGCCCCGGCATCAAGTGCTGCATCGGCGAGGATGCCCATCAGGCCGATGTTGCCGCCGCCATAGACAAGTTCGATGCAGGCATCGCCCAGCATGCGGCCGAAACGGGCAGCCTCGCGGGCATGGCGGGGATCGTTGCCGGGGGAAGATCCGCAGTAAACGCAGAGGGAACCGATATCGGGCATGGAACGACTCTAAAAGTTAACGGATGGACTGCTCACGAGTTCGTGAACACCTTGCCACTATCGCGCCTCAATATTGTGATCATCAAGGGGTTACGGCAAACTCGGTACAAAGCCGGGGACCCGGTGAAACGAATTCGGAGGCTGGTATGAAGTTCAAGTCTGTCTTTGGTGCGGCGGTCGCCGCCTCGGTGTTGGCGATGGCGAGCCCTGTCCTTGCGCAGGATGCGACGGCTGCCATGAAGGAACGTTCCAGTGGCATGAAGATGATGAACGCCTCGCTCAAGGCGCTGAAGGCGTCCGCCGAGGCCGGCAAGGCTGGCGCGGCCGAGGCCGCGAAAGCTGCCGCCGCGTTGGCTGGCGCCAAAAAGATCGCAACCCTGTTCCCGGCGGGGACCGGGTCGGACAAGTTCAAGAACCGGGCCAAGCCGGAAATCTGGGCGGACAAGGCGAAGTTCGACGCCCTGGCGGAGAAGCTCGTTGCCGACCTGACCGCGGTTGAGGCCGCGGCGAAGGCGGGAAATGGTGCCGCGATGGCGGCGGCGGTCAAGACCGTCGATGCGACCTGTACCGCCTGCCACAAGCCTTTCCGTGGCGCCAAGCCGGAGTAAGTATCCAGGGCCGCCGGTGATCCGGCGGCACTTCTGCTTTCTGGGGGATCATGGCGTTTCCTGTATTCCGACTTGCCGTTGCGGCGCTTTTTTCCGTTGCCGTTCTCGGTCTCTCTGAACCTGCCGCCGCGCAAAGCGACGGCGACGTGGTTGCGCGTGGCGCCGTGCTGTTCAATGCGGGCGGATGCGCCAACTGCCATACCGACCGCAAGGCAAAGGGCCCGCTGCTTGGCGGCGGCGCCGCGCTCAAGACGCCGTTCGGCGTCTTTTACGGCCCCAATATTTCCTCGCATCCGGAATTCGGCATCGGCAGATGGAACGACGCGCAGTTCCGGCGCGCGATGCGCGACGGCGTGACGCCCGACGGCAGCCATTACTACCCGGCCTTTCCCTACGCGTCGTTCACGCGGCTGACCGATGACGATATCGCGGCGATCAGGGCCTATATCCTGTCGCTGCCGCCGGTCGCGGTGAAAAGCAAATCCCACGACCTGAAATTTCCGTTCAGCATCCGCGCGGGTCTGATCGCCTGGAAGTGGCTTTATCTGGACAAGGGGCCGCGTCCCGACGATCCGGCGCAAACGGCGGAATGGAATCGTGGCCGCTACCTGGCCGACGGATTGGCCCACTGCGGCGAGTGCCATACGCCGCGCAACGTGCTGGGCGGCCTCGACTTGGCCCGCTACATGGCGGGCAACGTCAAGGGCGAGGGGCCTGAGGGCGAAGCCGTGCCCAACATCACGCCGCACATGCAATCGGGCATCGGCAAATGGACCGTCGAGCAACTCGCCGAATCCCTGAAGACCGGTTCGCTGCCCGACGGCGATTCCTATGGCTCCCTGATGGCCGACGTCGTCGCGAACGGCACCGCGAGCCTGAATGACGCGGACCGGCGCGCCATCGCCGTATACATCAAGTCCCTCAAGCCGTTGGCCGGACGCGGCCGGAAGTAAAATCCGCGCGGGCGTTGCGCCCGGGCAGGCGACCGTCTAGGCTGTCAACCCTGTCCACCAATTTTCCAAGGAGAGACGCCGGTGAACCGGGCTCTCGTCATTGCCGTTGTTGGCGCCATTGTTCTGGCCGCGGCGCTGCTTCTGAATTTTTACCTAGGCCGTGATGAGCGGACCGTAGCGACGCCGGCGCCGCCGGCGCCCGCGACCGGTGTTACCACGCCAGGCACCGCATCCAAGGCGCCGGGGGCACCGGCCATTGCGCCGCGCTCTAACGAACCGAGTTTCGATATCGTGCGGGTCAATCCCGATGGTAACGCCGTCATCGCCGGTCGCGCGCCCGCCGGAGCCGAAGTGACCGTGATGGATGGGGATCAGGTGATTGGAAAGGTCGTCGCCGACCAGCGTGGGGAATGGGTTCTGGTTCCGACCAAGCCGCTGCCGCCGGGCTCGCGCAATCTCAGCCTTTCCGTGAAGCTGCCCGATGGCACCGCGGCGACTTCCAGGAGCGACGTCGTCCTCGTCGTGCCCGAGCGCGGCGACGCAGGCGCGCTTGCATTGCGGGTGGAGAAAGGCGAAGGGCTCTCGCCCTCGACTGTTCTGCAATCTCCCGGCGGCGCGAAGGAAGCCGGAACGCTCGGCATCGATGTCATCGATTATGATGGGGAAGGGCGCGTCAACATCAGCGGGACGGCCAAGCCCGGGGCGACGCTCAGGATTTACGTCGATAACCGCGCCGCGGGCGAAGCCGTGGCGGATTCCAAGGGCCACTGGAGTTTCCGTCTCAAGGAAATGCTGCCGCCCGGCGACTATTCCCTGCGTGTCGATGAAACGGAAAGCGGCGGGCGCGTGGCGCGCCGCATCGAGGTTCCCTTCAACAGGGCGCCCGCCATCGGCGCGCTCGGCGAAAAGCAGATCGTGGTCGTGCGTCCGGGCAACAGCCTGTGGCGGATTGCGCGCCGTACCTACGGCAAGGGGCTTCAGTACACGCTGATCTACGAGGCGAACAAGGCCCAGATCCGCGATCCGAATCTGATCTATCCGGGGCAGGTGTTCACCCTGCCGCGCGGGAGCAACTGACGTTAATCAGGCGTGACGCGGCGGCAGCGCGCTGGCGACATCGGGCAGATATGCCGCGACCTCGTCGAACAGCGGACGAAGTTCCACCATCAGCGCGACCAGCGAGGCGATGACGGATACGGCAGTCATCGGTGAAGCAATGTTGCGCGCCCCTTCGATGAATACGGTTTGCTGGCGATCGATGCCGACGCGGCCCTTGTCGCTTCCCGGCATCGAAGCGATGGCGACGCGCAGGGCCTTGCGGGCGCTTGGGTCTTCGACCGAATAGGGGATGACGCCCACGCTTGCGGTTACGGACAGGCCGTAGCCGTTTGTTTCTGGCGCCAGCGTCCCGGTTACCGGAATCTCGCCGAAGGCAAAGCGAAAAGACAGATGGCTGCGCCCCGAGGCGATGGCATCGCGCACGGCGGTTGCCATGTCGGGAACGGACCCGGCGGTCCCGGGCAGCGATGAAACGGCTTCCATGCTCATTTCGCGATAGTGCCCGGGGGATACTGAAAAATTGGTAAACCAGGGGTGGCGGGGAGTGCCGACCGACGGGAAACCTACGAATTTCCGGAAGGATAGGGTAGATTGAGCCGCCGTTTCGGCCCGGCCCCGGGGCGGCGTGTCTTTTATGACGGGTCGGGCAGGAAAGGAACAGGTTCCGTCAATGGGTCCGTTGGTGCACCGCGAAGGTTTGCCGATTATCGCCATATTCATTGCGGGCGCCGCGCTGCTGTGGTGGCTGTGGATGCCGCTTGGTATCGTCGGCGTTGTGCTGACCGTCTGGTGCGTTTGGTTCTTCCGCGACCCCGAACGCCGGACGCCAGCCCTGCCGGGTGCGATCATCGCGCCGGCGGACGGCAGAGTCCTGCCGATCGTCAAGGCGCCGCCGCCCGAAGAACTGGGCATGGGCACCGCACCGCTGACGCGCATCAGCATCTTCATGAATGTCTTCAACGTTCATGTGAACCGCATCCCGGCCGACGGTCGGATTACGGCCGTTCATTACCGGCCCGGCCGGTTCTTCAATGCGTCTTTCGACAAGGCTTCGGTACATAATGAACGCATGTCGGCACGGATGACCACGTCCGGCGGGCTCGACATCGCCTTCGTTCAGATCGCTGGACTCGTGGCGCGGCGCATTCGCACGACCCTGTCTGTCGGACAGGACGTGCGCGCGGGCGAGCGCTATGGACTTATCCGCTTCGGCAGCCGGGTCGATGTCTACCTGCCGGACGGCATCGCGCCGCGCGTGAGGGAGGGCGATCACACTGTCGCCGGTGAAACTGTCCTTGCCACCCCAGGCCAAAATTCGGGAGAAGACCGATGACCACGCAACGGTCCCGGTTGCGGGCGCTGCCGTTCAATCGGTTGATTCCCAATATGCTGACCGTCATCGCCCTGTGTGCGGGGCTGACGGCCATCCTTTACGGCTTTCAGGGCAAATGGCATTTCGCGGTCGGTGCGATCATGATTGCCGGCCTGCTCGATGCGCTCGATGGCCGCATCGCCCGTCTTCTGGGCAGCACCAGCAAGTTCGGCGCCGAGCTCGATTCGCTTTCCGACTTCATCAGTTTCGGCGTCGCGCCGGCCATGCTTGTCTATCTCTGGACCCTGCACACGGCCAAGGGCCCGGGCTGGGTTGTCGCCCTGATCTTCGCGGTTTGCGCGGCGCTGCGGCTTGCCCGCTTCAACACGAAGCTGGGCGATTCCGATCTGCCCAAATGGGCGGGCAATTTCTTCACCGGCGTGCCGTCGCCGGCCGGCGGCGGTCTCGTGCTGCTGCCGATGATGCTCAGTTTCGAATTCGGCGGAACGTTCTTTTCGCACCCGTTGCTGAACGGCGTGCTGGCGCTTCTGGTCGCCTACATGATGATCAGCAAGATCCCGACCTTTTCCTTCAAGCAGGTGCGTGTGCCCCAGCGCCTTGTGGTGCCGCTGCTGCTCGCGGTCGGCCTGATTGCGGCGCTGCTGGTCACCGCAACCTGGCTGACGCTGTCGGGGTTTCTGATCCTGTATCTCTGTTCGATTCCGCTGTCGGTACGGGCATACCGCCGTCTTTCGGAAACGCCACAGCCCGCGACCGACGCCCTTTCCGTGATCGATGGCACGGAGGATGCCGAAGGGGACGCCCCGCTCGCGTCCGCCGACGACACCGGTGAGGAAACGCCGTCCCGGCGCTAGAGCTTGGAGACGTTCGCGGGGTAGAGCTCGTCGACCGAGAGCTTGCGGTAGGTCACCCACTGCTCGTCGCAATACCTCAGGAAGGCCTCGATCGTCGGCCGGTTGGCTTCGACGCCATAGGGCCAGAAATCATCGCCAAACAGATCGCGCGCTTTTTCCGCCCAGGCAAAGGTCCAGGGAATGGGATAGCGGCAGATGTTGCCGTCGAGCGCGCGGACCAGGCTGCGGGCCTTGGCCTCGGTCAGGGCCTTGAACAGGGCCGGGCCGACCCAGGGATTGGCATCGTAAGTCGTGCGCGGCATGGCGACCGTGTGCATCATCGGGAAGATATGGTGCTTGTGCCAGTAGGCCTCCTCGACCGGCTGAAAGTCGGGAATGAGACGCTTGATGCGCGGATCGCGGGCCTCGAACAGGTCGGGCGGATGGGCGCAAAAGATGGCGTCCAGGTCGCCTTCGAGCAGCATGTCCATCAGCGAGCGGTCATAGACTTCCTGGTAGGAAATGCTGTCGGGCAGCCTGGCCTTGACCTGCCCTTCGCGGCCCGGCGCATTGATGCCGGCGCGCACCCATTCCATATCGGCCAGCGGAATGCCGACGTCGTGCATCAGCCACGCGCGCACCCAGACGATGGCGGTTTGAACCCATTCGGGAATGCCGACGCGCTTGCCCTTGAGCTGGGCGGGATCCTTGATGGGACTGTCGCTGCGCACATAGATCGCATGCTGGCGGAAGAACCGCGATGGAAATACCGGAATACCGGTGATGTTGGGATCGCCCTGTGAAATCAGGGAGACATAACGCGCCATGGACATTTCGGATACGTCCCAGCAACGGGTTTGCGTGAAGCGATCGAAGAACTCCTCCACGGGCAGGTCGATGTGATCGATCGTGATGCCTTCGGCGCGGACCTTGCCCGAGACGAGATCGCGGACGTGATCGTAATCGCTGATGGCGACGCTGAGACGGATATCGGGCATTTACTCCCCCTTGATCATGTGAACGGTACGCTGCGGATACGGAATGGTGATGCCGCCGGCATCGAAGGCTTCCTTGATGCGGCGGTTGAGGTCGAATTTCACGGCCCAATAGTCGCTGCCTGCGCACCAGGCGCGCATCTGGATTTCGACGGCATTGTCGCCGAGATTTGTGACCATCAGGGCGGGTGCGGGGTCTTTTTGAATTCGCTCGTCCGCGTCCAGCAGACCCTGCACGATCTCGAAGGCCCTGCCGATGTCATCGCCATAGCCGATACCTACGTTGATATCGACGCGGCGGGTCGCATTATGGCTGTAGTTCTTGACCGCGGTTCCCCAAAGCTGCCCGTTCGGCAGAACGATGTGGACGTTGTCGCCGGTGTTCAGTTCGGTCGTGAATAGCGAGATCAATTCGACCGTGCCCGCCACCCCGGCGGCCTCGATGAACTGGCCGACCTTGAAGGGCCGGAAC
Organism: Alphaproteobacteria bacterium; assembly: GCA_038145705.1. GTDB lineage: Bacteria > Pseudomonadota > Alphaproteobacteria > SMXQ01 > SMXQ01 > WHSO01. The sequence continues at coordinate 161,188 of JAYQQF010000001.1, forward strand.
AGGAGCAGCATGATGCCCGCCGCGATATTGCTGAGCGTCCCCTGGAAAGCGAGGCCGACGGCGAGGCCGGCAGCGCCGAGAACGGCGATGAAGCTGGTGGTCTGGACGCCGAAGCGCTCCAACACTGCTATGATTGTAAAAGCGACAATCGCGTAGCGTACGAGGCTCGACAGGAAGTGCCGCAGCGTCTCGTCGATCTTCGTGCGCCCCAGGGTCGACGCGGTCAGCCTTGAAAGCCAGCCCGCCACCATGAAACCAATGATCAGGATGACGAGGGCGCCGATGACGTTGATGCCCCAGGTGCTGATGATCTCAATCGCCTGGTTCAGCCCGTTCCTGATGCTCTGGTCCATGGAAGGTTCCCTCGGAATTGGGTGGTTGCTGGCCTGAATTTATCCGATCGGCTCTTCTGTCCAAGCCGAAAGATTGCCGTACCGCGTCACGATACGCGGCGCAAGGCGGTGACTTCGACTTCGACGAGCTTTCCCGGCGCGGAATACCCGGCGACCCGGTGGCAGGCGAACCGGGGGGGCAGACGTCCCGCCACGCGTTCGAACAATGCGCGCATGGCATCCGGCGTCTGGCTTTCGTGCAGATAGCAGTTGGCTTCCGCGACTTGGTCCCAGCTGCTGTTCGCCTCGGCCAGATAGCCTTTGATGCGCGGCAGAATGTCGCCTGCGACCTGGGTTTCGAGACCGGGGTCGGTGCAGGTCTGCCCCGAAAGGATCATCAGCGGCCCGCAGGTCAGATAGCGGCAGGGGGTGCGGGGCGGGTCGTTTTCGCGGATTTTCTTTTCAAGACCCGGGCGCGGCCTGAGCGCGATCAGGTCCATGGCGATATCGGCGCCGGATGCGAGGCGGGCAGGGGCGATGTAGCTCGATGTCGCGCAACGGGCGGGGCCGGACAGGACCTCGACGCGGACGCTGCTGCCCAGGTCCCGTGTCGCGCGATCACGGCTGAAAAGGCGGCTGCGCACCGTATCGGCGAGGCTGAGCCCATGGCGGGAAAGAGCTTCGGAAAAATGACCGAACAGCGCGCGGGTCTGTGTTCCGGCGTCGCCGGCGGCAGGGGCCTCGCCTGAAAGGACGATGAATTCATGGCCAAGCCAGTTGAGAACGCTTTCGTGCATGTTTGCTCCCCAGGAGGCGCCGGGGATCGGCGCCGTTTTCGACATTATGAGGGGGTGAGCGGTGCTGGCAATGGAGAAGCCAACAGGCTCTCGCCAAGTCCCCGGAAGCGGCTAAACTGGACTTGCCTAATTCGGCCTGACATGGCCCGACTTGGCCTGACCCGCTGGAGATTTGCGTGATGCGTCGGTATTTCGTGCCCGTTCTGGTGTTCGCGGTTGCGGCCGTGGCCTGTTTTCTCTACTGGCAGTGGCGAGGCCAGCCGGTGGCTATCGCCGATCTGCCGGGGGGGCGCTTCCAGTGCCTGAGTTATTCGCCCTTCGAGGGTACTTCAGGTCCGCTCGACAAGAACTTTGACGTTTCGCGCCCGATAATCGTCGCCGACCTCAAGCTGGTGAAGCAAGTCACGGGCTGCATCCGCACATATTCCGCCATCAAGGTGCAGGGCGATGTGACCCGCATCGCCCACGAACAAGGCCTCCAGGTGCTTCAGGGCATCTGGATTTCCGGCACCCCGGAGGACGATGACCGCGAAATCGCGGGCGCGGTCGAACTGGCGCGGGCATATCCGCAAACCGTGAAGGCCATCGTCGTCGGCAACGAGGTGTTGTTGCGGCGTGAAATGACGGGCGAGGCGCTGGCCGGCATCATCAGGCGCGTGAAAGCCGAAACCGGGAAGCCGGTGCTCTACGCCGACGTTCCGCACTTCTTCAAGAAGGAGCCGGTCGTTGCCGCCGCTGTCGACACCCTGGCCATACATATCCTGCCGTACTGGGACGACCCGGAAGCCGTGAGCATCGACGAAGTGCAGGGACACGTCGCCGGCATTGTCGCCGATATGCGCCGGACTTTCCCGGGCAAGGCGATGATGATCGGCGAAATCGGATGGCCGAGCGCAGGTCGAACCCGCGGCGGCGCAGTGCCCAGCCTCGTCAACCAGGCGCGCTTCGTGCGCGAGTTCGTTCTGGGGGCGGACAAGCTCGGCATCGAATACAATTTGATCGAGGCCATCGACCAGCCATGGAAACGCGTTCCCGAAGGCACGGTCGGCGGCTATTGGGGTATTTTCAGTGCCGACCGGGTGCTCAAGTTTCCGCTGACAGGACCGGTTGCCGAGTGGCCCCGCTGGCAAGCGGCATTTGGAATCTCGCTCGCGGTGATGCTGGTCTTTTTTGCGCTCGGTCGCGCCAGGCTGCAACTGCACGGCGGGTTGCGCTGGAGTGGCTACGGCGCGCTCGCGCTTGGTACAGGCATCAGCCTTGTCCATCTTTACGATTACGTCAGCGTCACCAGTCTCACGATCGGGGGGTGGGTTTTCGGCGGCTACATGCTGCTTCTGACCATAGCGGCGGCGGCGGCGCTCGCTGCGCATATTGGCGGAAGGCTTGCGGCCGGGGGCGAATCCTTGCCGCGGCTGTTCGGCCGCCCGTTCGATCCGCGCCAATGGCCTGCCGCCCGCCTGATCGGCGCCGGTTACTGGATGGCCGCGCTGCCGGTGGCGATGCTGGCGCTTGCCATCGGTTTTGACGGCCGACACCGGGACCTGCCGGTCATGGGCCTGTGGTTGCCCGCGATTGCCCTTTTGGTAGTGGCGCGCCATAGTGCCGATGCCGGCCGCCCGAGCCGCGAGGAAGCTTGGCTCTCGGTTGTTTTCGCCGTGTCCGCGGTGCTGTCCTTCGATGGACTGCGCAACGTGGAGATGATGTCCTGGTCGGCGATCATGCTCATGTTCGCCGCGGCCGGCTGGCGCGACGTGATCGCGGAGGGCCGTTTTCTTCTATCGGCTTCGGTCGAGGCTCGCCGCACGTAATAGCGCGATGACCAGGGCCACGGATGAAAGCAGCGTCGAATACAGATAAAGCCCCGAACCGGCGAGCAGCATCGAAACCGCAATGGCCACTATTGCCGGGCGGCCCCGGTAGAGAAGCGAGGCAATGGCCGCGATCAGCGCAAGGCCCGCGATGATGTAGTTCTGCGCCGCGATGCGGATGGCATCGCGCAGCAGGCACCACCAGGGAGCGGTTTTTTCGATGCAGGCGGCGGCGCGGGCCACCGGTTCGATCAGGTCGTGGCGAAGATATTCCCCGGCAAAGGCGCCTGTCGCCACGAGGGCGAGGCCAATGACGGGCATCCAGCGGCGGGGAAGGCTTTGTAATGGGGCTGAATGGTCGGACATGTAGCGCATGGGCTGGGAAAAGATTAAAGGGCGGGTCAGTTTCGCTGGTCGTGGTCCATCAGGCAAGGGGCCGATGGCGTGGAAGCCGGGCATCGGATAAAATACGAATAAAGAACGTGACAACGGAGCTTTTTCGGAAATGAGTGGCGTCGGCACTGTCGGCGGTAGCGATCGCGACCTGCGCCTCGACTTTTTCCGTGGTCTCGCGCTGGTCTGTATTTTCATCGACCATATCCCGGATTTGCGCCTGGGCGCTTTCACCATCCAGTTCACCGGGCTGTATGACGCCGCGGAAGTGTTCATCTTTATTTCCGGCTACACCGCCGGCCTCGTCTACGGGCGCATTCTTCAAAGCGAAGGCGCGCTGGCGGCGACCATGCGGATCTACTATCGGGTCTGGCAGCTTTACGTCGCGCATGTTTTTCTGTTCATGATGTTCATGGCGCTGGTGGGCCACATGGCCGGGGCGCTCGCCAACCCTCTCTATGTCGAGGAGTTCCGCGCCACCGACTTCCTGCGCGAGCCCGGTACGGCGGTCATCATGGCTCTGACGCTGCGCTTCCAGCCGGCCTTCATGGATATCCTGCCGCTCTACATCCTGCTTCTTGCGGTGCTGCCCCTGTTCATGGTCGGACTTCGACGCTGGTGGTGGCTGGCGTTACTTTGCTCGCTAGCCGTCTGGTTCGTCGTGCAGACGAACGAAGGCGTCAATCTGCGGGCATATCCGGGCCCCAACCAGAAATGGTTCTTCAATCCCTTCGCATGGCAATTCCTGTTCCTGTTCGGCGCCTATCTGGGATGGGCCCGCGGTATGGGCCGCGATGGCTGGATTTCCAACCGCTGGCTGTTTCGCGGCGCGCTTTTGATTGCAGGTGCCGCATTCCTCCTGCGCGTCAACTGGACGCTGCATTTCTTCTATGACCCGATCCCGGCCCTGGCGGCCAAGCAGCTCTGGCCGTCGCTCAGCAAGACGGACCTGTCGGCGCTGCGGCTCGTCAACGTCTTGAGCATGGCCCTGGTCGTCGCCACGCTGATGCCGCGCACGGCGAGGTTCCTCTCGGGGAAGGCGGCATGGCCTCTCATCGTCTGCGGCAAGCATTCGCTGCATATTTTTTGCCTCGGCATCCTGCTTTCGGTGACTGGGCATTTGATTCTGAACGAGTTCGGTACCGGCGCGATCATTCAGGGGCTGGTAGCGGTGGGCGGCACGGCGATCATGGTCGGCGTTGCCGCGATGATGGACTGGTTTCCCGGAGGCAAGATCACTCGCCGCGCGAAGACGCGGGCAGCTGCCTCCGGTCATGGGGGGGCAAAACAATGAAAATGGCATTTCGCGCCGCTGCTGTAGGCGCAGGGCTGGCGGGAGCGATGACGCTTGCCGGGCCACCCGCCTGGGGCGCCGAAGCGCCGTCGTGCCGGGTGGCGCCTGAAACCTTCGAGCACGAGCCGGCCTTGTCGCGGACCTTTGCCGCACTTGAGGCGGGCGGGAGGGTGACGATCGTCGCCATAGGTGGCGCTTCCACCCTTGGCCGCGCGGCGGCACTGGAAAGCCAGAGCTGGCCCGCGCGTCTTGAGCAGGAACTCGCACGGCGCTATCCGAAGGCGACGGTAAAGGTCTTCAATCGCGGTGTCGCGCGGGAAACGGCGGCGCAGATGCACGCTCGTTTCGAGCGCGATGCCTTTGCCGAAAAACCGGACCTGGTGATCTGGGAAACCGGAACCACCGACGCAGTGCGGTCCTCGGACGTCGATGCCTTCATGGAGGTGCTTCAGAAAGGTATCGGCGAACTTGCCGAGCGGAAAATGGAAGTTCTCCTGATGAACCCCCAGTTTTCGCGGCGCAGCGACTTCATCGTCAATTTCAACCGATATATCGTGACCCTTCGGGGGGTCGCCGACATCAGCGAAGTCCCCCTCTTTCCGCGCCATGAAATCATGCGGGGCTGGGCGGAAGCAGGGGTGTTCAATTTCGGGGTCACGGGCAAAGAACAGCGGCGCGAGCTTGCGATTCGCGTTTATGCGTGCATCGGGCAGGGCGTGGCTGACATGATCACGCGTAAGCCCGCAGGCGAACCGGCAAAGCCATCGCCATGACCGCCCGTATCGCCGTTGCTCTTTCGATGTTTTTTTCGGTTTTAAGTACGGCGGCACTGGCGGCGCCGAAAGCGGTCCAGTGCGCGGCACCGGACGATGTTCTGAAACTCAACGCGAAGCTGACCAACACGGCGCGTGCCATTCGCCGGAATGAGGAACTCGTCATCGTGGCCATCGGATCATCTTCGACCGAAGGCGCGGGCGCCTCTTCCCGCGCCAACACCTATCCCGCGCGGTTCGCAGCAGAGCTCGCCCATCGCTGGCCGAAGCTGCGCCTGCGTGTGATCAACGAGGGCGTCGGGGGGGAAACCGTCGTCGAAATGCTGGCGCGTTTCGAGGTCGACGTTATGGCGCACAAGCCCCACCTGGTGATCTGGCAGACCGGATCGAATGCGCTGCTGACCGGCCAGAAGCTCGAGGATTATGTCAAGACGGTGCGCAAGGGGCTGCGGCGCTTAAAGGCGGCGCGGACCGACGTGATCCTGATGGATCCCCAGTTTGCCCCCATGGTCGTTGCCCAACCGATGCACCGGCGCCTGATCGCAGCCACGGCCGATCTGGCCAACGACTTCAAGGTCGGGCTGTTCCAGCGTTTCGCGGTCATGCAGCACTGGGTAACCAGCGGCAACACCCGCATCGACGATGTCATTTCCCGCGACCGCCTGCATATGAACGATGCCAGTTACGGCTGTATCGCACGGCTTCTGGCGGATTCGGTCAGTGCCCTGGCCTATCAGGGCATGGGTCTTGCCCCGGCCGACCGGCTGCGGGAGCCGCGCATTCCCGGTTCCCGTTAGCCTGGATCCGATTTCTGCCTCTTGCCAATTTCCCGAAAAGAAACCTAGTATTTTTTCAGCCTTTTCGGGCTGGAACCGCGGACGCCAGATTCGCGCCAAACAAAAATCAATAGACATCTCTAACGGGGAGACGACCCATGATCCGCGTTGCTTCGGGCGCGCTTGCCGCGTGCGTGGTGCTTTCGCTTGCATTTTTGACGGGGCAGATGCCGGCCGCGCAGGCGCAGTCGGTGGCCATCGATTCCGACGATATTGGCGGGGTGGTGACGGGTCCAAAGGGGCCCGAAGCGGGTGTTTGGGTCATCGCCGAAACTCGCGAACTGCCGACCCGTTTCATTCGTATTGTCGCGACCGACGATCAGGGGCGTTACGTCATCCCCGATCTGCCCAAAGCCAATTACGACGTATGGGTGCGCGGTTACGGTCTGGTCGATTCGCCGAAGGTCAAGGGTGCGCCGGGGCAGGCGCTCAACCTCACCGCGGTTGCAGCGCCGAACGCGGCCGCGGCGGCCGAATACTATCCGGCGATCTACTGGTACTCGATGCTGCACATCCCGGCTGCCGACCAGTTCGGCGGCAAGAGCGACATTCCCGCCAAGGTGACCCAGCAGGACTGGGTCAACCAGATGAAGAACAACGGCTGCATCGGGTGTCACCAGCTCGGCCAGAAATCGACCCGCACCATCCCGTCCGAATTCGGCAAGTTCGAAAAGGGCGAAGATGCCTGGGCGCGGCGCATCCAGTCGGGCCAGTCGGGCGAGTCGATGGTCAATGCGCTGATGGGCAAGTTCAACGGTACGCCGTTGCGTTATCTCGGCGAATGGACAGACCGCATCGCCAAGGGCGAGTTGCCCCATACGCTGCCGCAGCGGCCCCAGGGCGAGGAACGCAACATCGTCGTCACCCTGCGCGAATGGATGAGCGAGAAGAAGTATCTGCATGACCTGATTGCGAGCGACCGCCGGTATCCGACGGTGAATGCCTACGGGCCGCTCTACGGCTCGCCGGAATATTCCTCCGACGACATGCCGATTCTCGATCCGGTCAAGAATACGGCGACGACGTTTCGCATGCCGGTGACTGCAGATACGCCCGAAGCTCTTGGTCCGGGCCATGCGGCGTCGAAGGAGGCCTTGCAGCCGTCCGCTTACTGGGGCAACGAAAAGATCTGGGATACCAGGGCCAACAACCACAATGCCATGTTCGACCGCAAGGGGCGGGTGTGGATGGCGGCGACCGGCATGGGTCCCAATAACCCGGACTTCTGCAAGAAAGGCTCCAGCCATCCGTCGGCGAAGATGACGCCGCTGGAGAAGACAGCCCGCCGTGTCACGATGCTGGATCCGAAGACCGGCAAGTATTTGTCGATCCCGACCTGCTTCTCGACCCATCACCTGCAGTTCGGCTACGACGCCAACGAAACGTTGTGGACCAGCGGCGGGCGCACGGTCGTGGGCTGGATCAACACGAAGATGCTGGATGAAACCGGCGACATGGAAAAGTCGCAGGGCTGGACGGCGCTGGTGCTCGATACCAACGGCAACGGCAAGCGCGATGAGGCGGTCGGGCCGAAGGACAAGGTCGATCCGAAGAAGGACAAGATCATCAACGCCGGTTTCTACGCGGTGATGCCGCATCCGACCGATGGTTCGGTGTGGGGGACCTTCCGCAGCAATCCGGGCGCCGTCGTGCGCCTTGCGCCCGGCTCCAACCCGCCGGAAACGGCCTTGGCCGAAATCTACAACGTGCCGAAGCCCGGTTTCGGCGTGCGCGGGGGCGACATCGACAAGGACGGCGTGGTTTGGGTGTCGCTCGCGAGTGGCCATCTCGGTGCGTTCGATCGGCGCAAGTGCAAGGGGCCGCTCAACGGTCCGAAGGCGACGGGCAACCACTGTCCGGAAGGCTGGACCTTCCACAAGTATCCGGGCCCCGGCTTCCAGGGCATCGGCGACAACAGTGCCGAGTCGAGCTACTACACCTGGGTTGACCAGCACAACACCTTCGGCCTTGGCGAAAACGTGCCGATGTCGACGGGCAACCTCAATGACGGCTTGATCGCCTACAAGGACGGCAAGATGATCGTTCTGCGCGTGCCGTACCCGATGGGCTTCTACGCCAAGGGGTTCGACGGGCGCATCGACGATGCCAAGGCCGGCTGGAAAGGCCGTGGCCTGTGGACCACCAACGGCGACCGCACGCCCTGGCTGATCGAGGGCGGCAAGGGTTCTAAGCCGCTGGCGGCGCATTTCCAGCTGCGGCCCAACCCGCTCGCAAAGTGACAAAATCGAGGGGCCCCATCACTGCGATGGGGCCCGCGTCACGCTGTTGATCCACAGAGTGCGCTGACGACCGTCTTTACCAAGGCCGGAAATATCCTACCCTTCGGGTGGGAGGAGGCTGGAAATCCTGTGGGCGGCCCGCCTTGACGGATGGGGCGCTACCTTTCAGGATAGAGGCATCCGCATCCGGTCCACCGCCCGCGGCGAAATGATAAAATACAAAGAGACACGAGGAGATAGCCTAAATGGACGACGCGAGGATTTATTCAAGAAAACCGAACGTGGCCACGGACAAGGAAGTCCTGTTTTCGCTGCGCAACACGCCGCTGCTGAAGCAGGGCACGACCTACGATCCGCTGGCGACCGCCGAGAACCTCTGGGTAAACCTGAAGGTCTATGCCAGCGGCGGCGAGAATGCCCTTCATTCCCATGGCGGCGAGGACCATGCCTTCATCATCCTGCAGGGCAAGGCGACCTTCACCTTCGGCGACGGCCGCACCCAGACCGTCGGCAAGTACGAAGGGGTCATGCTGCCGAAGAACGCCAAGTACAAGTTCGAGGCGGACGAAGCGGAAAACCTCGTCATGCTGCGCGTCGGCGGCGGCGTGCGCACCGAAACGGGACTGGGCGACCTGACCTCGTTCGGCACCCCGAAGGACGTCGTCTCCAAGACGTCTTTTGCCGATGGGCAGGTCAAGGTCGGCAACGATCCGAAGAACGGCGAATCGTCGAAGAAGCGCGTTTACGCCGACGGCAAGTTCTTCGCCGCCGAATAATCGTTCCGGAATTTTGCGCCAGCGCGGGGCCGCATTTATCCCACACCCCGAGCGACGTCATTGTTACAGGAGTGAAAAATGTCCGTATTGCCCGTAGATGCCTCCAAGTTCGCCGGCATGTCGGCGGAACAGGCCGCGACCTTTCCCCGCCGCACCGTCGTCGGCGAAAACCTGAGCGAATCGCAGCTCGCCAATATGCCCCGGATGATCTCCACCGACTCCCATGTCATGGAGCCCGACGAGCTCTGGCAACAGCTGCCCAAGCGCCTCAGCGACGACCTGCCGAACGTGCCGTTCCGCAATTCGCCCCCGGGCGCGCTCAAGGCCGATCTCCGCCTGCAGGACCAGATCAACGACGGCCTCGCCGCGGAAATCCTGTTCCCCAACTACGGCATGGCGCTTTACGCGGTCGACAACCACGAACTCCAGGTCGAGAGTTTCAAGCTCTACAACGACTGGCTCCACGACTGGTGCAAGCCGGACCCCCGGCGTCTCGTCGGGGTGCCGCTGATCTCGGTCTACGACCAGAAGGGCGCGGTGAAGGAGTTCCACCGTTCCATCGACAAGGGCATGCGCGGCGCGCTGATCTGGCAGGTGCCTGACCCGGCGCTTCCCTTCAGCAATACCGAGCATTACGACCCGATCATGGCCGCCATTGCGGAAGCCGACGAGCCGGTGATCTGCCACATCCTGACGGGCCACGGCTACATGAAGAACGGCCACACCCGTAGCGTTGAGGGTATGAAGGAATCGACCAACATGAAGACGAACGATTCGGCGAATACGCTGTTCGATTTCATCTTCTACGGTTACTTCGAGCGCTTCCCGAAGCTCAAGCTGCTGCTTGCCGAAAGCGAGGTCGGCTGGATTCCGTTCCTGCTCCAGCAGTGGGATTACTACTTCGACCGCCACCGCAATTCCTATCCGGTGCCCATCACCCGCAAGCCGAGCGAGATCTTCGCCGAGCACGTCTATTGCACGTTCCTGGAAGACTACGTGGGTACGCGCTTCCTGCCGTGGTGGGGCAAGAAGAACTGCATGTGGTCGAACGACTACCCGCATTTCAACATGACCTTCCCGCATTCGCGCCAGGTCATGTCGTATCATCTCAAGGGGCTGTCGGACGAAGACGTCCGCCGCTACACCTGGGACAATGCGATGGACCTGTTCAAGCTGGACCTGACGGACGCCGATCGCGTCAACTGACGTCGCCGTCCGGACGACGAAAGAAGCGAACCCCCGCTGCTTGGCAGCGGGGGTTTTCGCATGGGCGCGGGCATAACCGCGTTTTCAAGGCAATTGGCTGGGGGACTAGGATTCGAACCTAGATAACAGGAGTCAGAGTCCTGGGTCTTACCGTTAGACGATCCCCCAGCAGGGGCGGGCAGGCCGGGGCCGGGTGTGCCGGAGCGGCTGCCGAGGCGCGCCTTTTAACATACCGGCGGCGCCCGAAACAAGGCGCAACAAAATAACGGTCCGGCGGACGAATTTGGGGGTTTTCCCCCCTTCGCGGCGGGCCCGCCTTTCAGTAACATCGGGGCATGACGGGCGGACAGACCAAATTACGCCGGGGCCCCGGCCTGCGGGTGGGCAACGGCCGGGTTCGGCGGGGCGACGGGGGAACCGGCGAGGCCTACGCCGCGCTCGACCTTGGCACCAACAATTGCCGCCTGCTGGTCGCAACCCCGGAAGGCGGCAGTTTCCGCGTGATCGACGCCTTTTCCCGGATCGTGCGGCTGGGCGAGGGGCTCGAGCGCGAAGAGCGCCTGAACGAGGCCGCCATCGAGCGCACCATTTCGGCGCTGCGCATCTGTGCCGCCAAGATGTCGCGCAAGCGCGTCCTGCGGGCGCGCAACGTCGCCACCGAGGCCTGCAGGCGCGCCGTCAACTGCCAGGAGTTCCTCGACCGGGTCGAAGCCGAGACCGGCCTGGTCTTCGAGATCATTTCGCCCGAGGAGGAAGCCAACCTCGCGTTGGCCGGCTGCTCGCCGCTGCTGATCAACGGCTTCCGCTACGGTCTCGTATTCGACATCGGCGGCGGCTCCACGGAAATCATGTGGATCGAGCGCGACGGCGATGAAGCCGCCGTTGACGGCCGGGGCGCGCCGCCCCAGCGCCTGCGCCTGCTCGACAGCCTGTCGATCCCGCTTGGCGTCGTTTCCCTGTCCGAGCGCCACGGCGGCAATATCGTGGACCGCGACGCTTACGAGGCGATGATCGAACGCATCGCCGCGCCGGTCGCCGCCTTCGAGGCCCGCAACGGCATCTGCGAGCACATCGCGCGCGGCGAGGTACAGATGCTCGGCACCTCGGGCACTGTGACGACCCTTGCCGGCATTCACATGCGCCTGCCGGCCTATGATCGCAGCAGGGTGGACGGCAGTTTCCTCGACTTCGACGAAATCGGCCGCGTCACGCGCCATCTTCTTGCGCTCGATTATCGCGGTCGCGCCAGTGAGCCCTGTATCGGCGAGGCGCGCGCCGATCTCGTCATCGCCGGCTGCGCCATCCTCGATGCCATTATCCGCGCCTGGCCGGTGGGCCGGCTGCGTGTCGCCGACCGCGGCGTGCGTGAAGGCATCCTGTTCAACCTCATGGGGCTCGGCGGTTCGCTCGCCGGCATTCTCTGAAATTGGCGGGCAAGCGCGGAGGCAGCCGGGGCGGCAAGCCCGACGCGCGTTCCGTACGCGGCGGTGCAGGTGTCGTGCGCCTGCGCACAGGCAAGGGGCGCACGACATCCCAGACCAACTGGCTGCGCCGCCAGCTGCGCGATCCCTACGTCGCCGCCGCCCAGCGCGAGGGCCTGCGCTCGCGCGCTGCCTTCAAGCTGATCGAACTCGACGACCGCTTTCATTTTCTGAAGAAGGGCGCGCGCGTGGTCGATCTGGGCGCAGCGCCCGGCGGCTGGTCGCTGGTTGCCGCCGAACGTGTGGGCAGCACCGCGGAGGACGGCAAGGGCGGGCGCGTCGTCGCCATCGACCTGCAGGAGATGGAGCCGATCCCGGGCGTTGAAATCCTGCACCTCGATTTCCTCGACGACGAGGCGCCGGAACGACTGCGCGCAGCTCTCGGCGGGCTTGCCGATGTGGTGATGTCGGACATGGCGGCGCCCGCGACGGGCCATACCCAGACCGATCACCTGCGCATCATGGGACTTCTGGAGGTGGCCTATGATTTTGCCCGCTCCATACTGGCGCCGGGCGGGGCTTTCGTCGGCAAGGTGCTGCGCGGCGGCACCGAGCGTGACCTGCTCGACATGCTCAAGCGCGACTTTGCGGACGTGAAGCACGTCAAGCCGCCTGCAAGCCGCAAGGACTCGGCCGAAATCTACGTCATAGCCCTGGGATTTCGTGGAAACGAGGACGCTAGGTTCTGACCCATTCGCCCAGATGCGCGGCGAGTTCGGCGCCCTCAAACTGGGTCAGGTCCTTGTCCAGTTCGCCCGCGATCAGCGCTTTCGTCTGCGCGGCGAAAGCCTGACGCAGGTCGCCGAGCACACGCGGCGGGGCGACGACGACGAGGCGGTCGAAGGACTTCGCCGCGGCGGCCTTGTCGATCACGGCCGCCATTTCGCCCGCGAATTTCGTTTTCTCGAAATTATGCCAGTCGGCCCGCGGCGCCATCGCATGGCGGCTGCCGGTGCCGGTCGAATCGAAGCTGCGGCCGGGCCGGTCACTGCCGAGATCGCGCGTATGGGCGTGGGAGTCGGGGTGTTCGGCGCTGGAGACCATGCTCAGGCCGGAACCAGCGCCCTGATGGGCGTAGACCCGCCCCCGGGCGCCGTCACAGACGAGAAACCATGTGGTTGGATGCCGCGTCGTCATTTTTTCAGTTTAAGCTGTTTCGGACCGGTCTTCCAGTGCCCAAGGGGACATAAAACCGCCATTTCCCGGCCCCCGCCAATCCGCTTGGCAAGGGGACTTTGATGTGTATGATAGCGCGCCAACCCCAAGACTGAGGTGGGCATGAATATCCGGGAAGCTCTGACCTTCGACGACGTGTTGCTGGAACCGGCCGCGTCAAAAGTCCTGCCCGCCCAGGTCGATACCCGGACCCGCCTGACAAAGACCATAGAGCTTGGAATTCCGCTCGTATCTTCGGCCATGGATACCGTGACCGAGAGCAAGATGGCCATCGCCATGGCCCAGGCCGGCGGGCTCGGCGTCATCCACAAGAACCTCGAAATCGCGGCCCAGGCCGACGAGGTCCGCTCGGTGAAGAAGTTCGAATCGGGCATGGTCGTCAATCCGGTGACGATCGCACCGACGGCGACGCTCGCCGACGCGCTTGGCCTCATGGCCCGCTTTCGTATCTCCGGCATCCCCGTGGTCGAGGGCGCCAACGGCGATGCCCGCAAGCCCGGCAAGCTGGTCGGCATCCTGACCAACCGCGACGTGCGCTTTGCCCGCGAAGCCGCGCAGCCGGTCGCCGAGTTGATGACGCGGGAAAATCTCGTCACAGTTCGCGAGGGCGTGGACATGGAAGAAGCCAAGCGGCTTCTTCATACCCATCGCATCGAAAAGCTCCTGGTCGTCGATGCCGACTACCGTTGCATCGGCCTCATCACCGTAAAGGACATCGAAAAGGCGCAGCTTCATCCGCGCGCCTGCAAGGACGACAAGGGCCGCCTGCGCGTCGCCGCGGCGACCGGTGTCGGCCAGCCGGGCATCGCGCGCGCCGAAGCGCTGCTTGATGCCGAGGTGGACATCGTCGTCGTCGATACCGCCCACGGCCATTCCGAGGGCGTCATCGAAACGGTGCGCCAGGTCAAGCGGCTCAGCAACAAGGCGCAGGTGATCGCCGGTAATATCGCCACGGCCGCCGCGGCGAAGGCGCTGATCGACGTCGGCGCGGATGCGGTCAAGGTCGGCATCGGGCCGGGCTCGATCTGCACGACGCGCATCGTCGCCGGCGTCGGCGTGCCGCAGCTGACCGCGATCCTGGATGTTTCGGCCGAATGCCGAAAGTCGGGAACGCCGGTCATTGCCGACGGCGGCATCAAGTATTCGGGCGACCTGGCCAAGGCCATCGCCGCAGGCGCCGATTGCGCCATGGTCGGCTCCCTGCTCGCGGGTACCGACGAAAGCCCGGGCGAGGTCTACCTTGCCCAGGGCCGTTCCTACAAATCCTATCGCGGCATGGGCTCGGTCGGCGCGATGGCGCGCGGCTCCGCCGACCGCTACTTCCAGGAAGAGGTGACCGACAACCTCAAGCTCGTCCCCGAAGGGGTTGAGGGCCGGGTGCCCTACAAGGGGCCGGCGGGCACGGTCATCCACCAGCTCATCGGCGGCCTCGCCGCGGCCATGGGCTACACGGGCAACCCGAACATCAAGGCGATGCAGACCGGGTGCTCCTTCGTCAAGATCACGGGCGCGGGCCTGCGCGAAAGCCACGTCCACGATATCGATATCACCCGCGAATCCCCCAATTACCGGATCGACAGGTAGGCGGCTCGATGGCCGAAGCGCAGCACGCCGTTCTCATCCTTGATTTCGGTTCCCAGGTTACGCAGTTGATCGCGCGCCGCGTGCGCGAAGCCGGCGTCTATTGCGAGATCGTGCCCTTCAACAAGGGCGGGGAAGCCATCGCGCGCATGAATCCCGCCGGGATCATCCTTTCGGGCGGTCCGGCGTCGGTCATGGGACAGGCCGCTCCGTCGGCCCCGGCTGAGGCGTTTGCGATCGGTGTGCCCGTGCTCGGCATCTGCTACGGCGAACAGACCATGGTCGCCCAGCTCGGCGGACGGGTCGAGAACGCCGAGAACCGCGAATTCGGCAGGGCCTTCATCGACGTCGTCGAGCCCTGCGCCCTGTTCGAGGGCGTGTGGAAGGTCGGAGAGCGTCACCAGGTCTGGATGAGCCACGGCGACCGCGTCATCGACCTGCCCAAGGGCTTCCGCGTGGTGGCGCGGACCGGGGACGCGCCCTTCGCCGCCATCGCCGACGACGACAGGCGTTTCTATGCGGTCCAGTTCCATCCCGAGGTCGTTCATACGCCCGACGGCGCCAAGCTGATCGCGAATTTCCTCCATCGCGTCGTCGGTCTCGCGGGCGACTGGACGATGAGCGCCTTCCGCGCCCGCGCGGTGGAAGCGATCCGCAAGCAGGTGGGCAAGGGCAGGGTGATCTGCGGCCTTTCCGGCGGCGTCGATTCGTCGGTGGCGGCGGTGCTGCTGCATGAAGCCATCGGCGACCAGCTGACCTGCGTCTTCGTCGATACCGGCCTGTTGCGCCTGAACGAAGCGGACGAAGTGGTGAAGCTGTTCGGGGGGAGTTACAACATCCCGCTGGTGCACAAGGACGCGAGCGAACTGTTTCTCGGCAAGCTCGCGGGCGTCAGCGATCCCGAGCGCAAGCGCAAGATCATCGGCGGCACCTTCATCGACGTGTTCGAGGCCGAGGCGAAGAAGGTCGGCGGCGCCGATTTCCTTGCCCAGGGCACTCTCTATCCCGATGTCATCGAATCGGTTTCCGTGCTGGGCGGCCCGTCGTCCACGATCAAGTCCCATCACAACGTCGGCGGCCTGCCCGAACGCATGAACATGGCGCTGGTGGAGCCCCTGCGCGAGCTGTTCAAGGACGAGGTCCGCGAGCTTGGGCGCGAGCTGGGCCTGCCCGAAACCATGGTCGGCCGGCATCCGTTTCCGGGGCCCGGTCTCGCCATCCGCGTGCCCGGCGAGATCACCCGCGAAAAGCTCGATATCCTGCGCCGGGCCGACGCCGTGTACCTCGACGAGATCCGCCGTTCGGGCCTTTACGACAAGATCTGGCAGGCCTTTGCGGTGCTGCTGCCCGTGCGTACCGTCGGCGTCATGGGGGACGAGCGTTCCTATGACTATGCGCTGGCGCTGCGCGCGGTGACATCCACCGACGGCATGACGGCCGACTATTATCCCTTCGATCACGATTTTCTCGGCCGCGTGGCGAACCGCATCGTCAACGAGGTGCGGGGCGTGAACCGCGTCGTTTACGACATTACCTCGAAGCCGCCCGGCACTATCGAGTGGGAATAGGCGGGATTCGCGGTCAGACGAACGGTCTCCAGAATTTTTTGACAAGAGGGTTAAGCAGGTGCTCTTCCTGCCTTTTGCCCTTGCATACGATCAGGTCGAGTTTGCCGGCGATATCGCCCATATCCTGAATATATTTGAAATACTCGATGCGATCGGACTTGAAGAAATCGAACTTCACTCCTGAATCAAGTACGACCTGCTGATCGCCGATGTCGCGTGTGCTTGGCCACGCAAGATAAGCATCGGAATCATAATCCGCTTTTCGAGAGACATATGTGTCATGGATCTTCGAGGCATGCAGATTGTCGGCATTCCAGTACATCATCGATGTGTTGATTCGCCGATGCACAACGCCATTCAGCAGGAAACTGTTTTCAAGCACCAGTAGTTCGCTGTCGCCTTTCAGATAAGGCGCCAAATCGTTCACGACGATCATATCCAGATCGAGATAAAGAACTCGTCCCGAGAGAAGCCCCGGCTTGAACAACAGGCATTTGTTCCACCACCCGGTCGAGCGCGGCTCCGGCAGATTCCGAACCTCGACTTGCTCAGCGATTTGACCGGAATTTTCAGTAAAACAAACGAAGTGGAATTCTTCTGACAGGAAGCTCGACAGCATCCTGCACAGCGCGTTGACATAGCGGTGGTCGTATTTTTTTCCTTCTTTTACGCATACGACTGTCAACGAAGACATTTCACAGGCCCCAGGTTCGGTGTCTTGCCGCGCATTGCAGAACGTTGGTCCGGCGGCCAGTTTGGCAGAAAACGGAAATCCGGCAAAGAGGTTGACCAGACAGTCAGTTGCCAGGGAAGGCGCTCGGTCTGTGCTGCTTGGACGATAATTCCGCAATGGCGATCGAGGCATAATGCCGGGTAAGATCGGCGTTCAATAAACTACGGATTTCAGCCCTGTAATGGACTACGTCGTTCCCGCCCTGCTGTTTCCCGCCATTCCGCTGATGATGATCAACTTCGGCAATCGCTATGCGCTGATTGCCACTCTGATCCGCCGCCTGCATGACGACTATCTGCAGGGTGAACGCCGCGAGGGACGGGAGCGCTACATCGGCCAGATCCACACCCTGCGCAAGCGCTTGCGCCTGATCGGCGTGATCCAGACCGCGAGCGGCATGGCCTTCCTGCTCAATCTCGGGGTCATGCTGGCTATCTACGGCAAGCATCAGGTGCTGGCGGTCTCGCTTTTCGGCGTCGTGCTCGTGCTGATGATGGTGTCTATGTTCCTGTTCGTGATTGAGGTCCAGCTTGCCAACAAGGCGCTGGACCTGCATCTTTCGGACCTAGAGGAATTCGGCTCCCGCCGTCGTCGCGACGGATCGGGCCGTGGCGAACAAGCCTGACATTGCAACGAAGACCGATAAGGAGACCATCATGGCCGACCAGGTGCGCGCATCCCATATCCTGCTGATGTACGAGGGCTCGGCCCGGTCGTCGGCCACCCGCAGCAAGGAAGAAGCCCTGAGCCAGATCGAGGCGCTGGCCGCCCGCATTCAGGGCGGCGAGGATTTCGGCCAGATCGCCCAGGAAAATTCCGATTGCCCGTCGGGCAGCCAGGGCGGCGATCTCGGCATGTTCGGGCGCGGCCAGATGGTCCGCGAATTCGAGGACGCGGCCTTTGGCCTCGGCGTCGGCGAAACCTCGGGCGTGATCGAGACCGATTTCGGATATCACCTGATACACCGTACAGCCTAGGCGCGTTTACCTAGACTTAATCGGATTCGGCGATCATGGCAGCCGGGTGCAAGAGGCGCCCGGGAGACCTGCCATGACCCGATTCCTGTCTACCGACGAAAAGCCCGACGGCTGGAAGCTCGAGGATATCCTGTCCGTGATTCAGGACGATATCGTGCGCCGGTGTGAAAAGATCGTCGGCGACCATCGTCCCGAGGCGCGCCAGGTGCTTCAGAACAATTTCGAGATCCTGCACATGCTGACGGCTTGCATAGACAAGGCGAAGGAATCGACCCGTGTGCTGAATTCGCTAGGCCCGAGCGAAGCCTCGGCCGGCGGGCCGCCGCGCATCGGGCATCTCTAGGCTTCGACGGCTCTAGCTCGAAACCAGCCGCAGGTTCTTGCGGAAATAGGCGAGCGCATCCTTGAGGACATCGGCCTCGGCCACCTTGCGCAGGCCCTGACAGACCGTGAATCGCTTGCGCCGGCGTGACGGATTGGCGAACTTGGTCACCGTGTAGACGGGCTGGGC
The DNA here is from genome assembly GCA_038145705.1 of Alphaproteobacteria bacterium. Taxonomy (GTDB): domain Bacteria; phylum Pseudomonadota; class Alphaproteobacteria; order SMXQ01; family SMXQ01; genus WHSO01. The sequence goes on from JAYQQF010000001.1 coordinate 179,670, forward strand.
GTGGGCATTGGTGAAAATCGAAAACTGGGCGGCTGCTTCCCCGTGGTCGAGGGCATAAGCCTTCCACTCGCCCGAGATCACCCGCCGCGAATAAACCGAAATCAGAAGATTGAGCTCCTGGCGGGAAAACGCCGTCAGCTTCCTGCGGTTGCGATAATCCCGGATGAGGACGACGCTGGCGATCGACTGATCGGTCATATTCCCTGCCGCGGGGTTGGTTGTGCCCGGTCCGGCCCAGATGAGCCGGATGGGGCGATTTTGGAGCATTTTCCGGCGGTTTTCCACGGCCGCGTTAGCCGGTTTGGGGGCGCAAGGGCAGTTTGCCTCCGCCCGGCCGGGCCGCTATTGTAGCGGCCCGTAGAGCCCCGGGCGGGGCCTTAATAAAGCCAGAGAGTCCCAGGGCATCATGACGACCGATCAATTCATCCAGGAAGTCGACGAGGAACTGAAGCGCGAGCGCCAGTTGGCGCTGTGGCGCAAGTATGGCCGTGCCGTGGTTGCCGCCGCCCTTGTCGTGGTCATCGGCGTCGCGGCGACGGTCGGCTGGCGCCATTACCAGGCCAATCGACGGGCCGAGGCGGGACTGGCGTTCACCCGCGCCGTCGAGGCCGCGACTGCCGGCCGCACGGATGAAGCGCTTGCTTCGTTCCGTAAACTGGCGAGCGAAGCACCGAGCGGTTTCGCCGAGCTTGCCCGCCTGCAGCAGGCGGCCCAGGTCGCCCGCCAGGGAAACGAGGCCGGTGCCGCGCAGATATACGATGCGATGGCGAAGGACACTTCCGTTTCGGAGCCGTTCCGTAACGTCGCGCTGCTGATGTATGCGCTTGCCAATCTCGATCGGGCCGATCCGGCAGCATTGACCGAGCGGTTGAAGCCGCTGGCGGCAGCGACCAGCCCGTGGCGCTATTCGGCGCAGGAATTGACGGCACTGCTCGCGCGCCGCAAGGGCGATGAGAAGTCGGCTCGCGAAATCTTCAAACGTCTGGCTGACGATGCGACGACGCCGCCTTCGGTGCGCGCGCGCGCGGCCGAGTTTCTCGCACTCGGCGGCAAATAGGCGGCATAGATGAGCGTTTCCCGCGTTTCCCGTTTTTTTCTGGCTGCGGCGTTCTGCGGGCTCGCCCTCTCAGGTTGCACGTTCGTCGAAAGCAAGGACCCGCCGCTGACCGGTGACCGCATCGCCGTGATGCTCGACGATTCCAATTTGCGTGCCGATCCTGCCATCGCGGGCAATCCCGTTACCGTTGCCCCGCCGGTCGCCAACAGCGCCTGGTCGCAGACCGGAGGGGCCGCTACACACACGGCCTACCATCCGGCTCTTGGCGCCAGTCCCCGCCAGGTCTGGCGCACCAACGCCGGCAAGGGCGCGGACAAGGAAAAGCGTCTGCTCGCGCAGCCTGTCATCGATGCCGAGGGCCGGGCGTACGTTCTTGACGTCGACGCCCGCGTTTCGGCCATCGACGTTGCCAGCGGGCGGCGGATCTGGTCGCGCGCCCTGCGGGGCGAAGAAGAAGGCGACACCACGCTTGGCGGCGGCCTCGCCATCGCCGATGGGCGGCTCTACGTGACCACGGGATTTGCCCAGGTCATCGGCATCGAAGCCGCCAGCGGCAAGGTGCTGTGGCGCCAGCGGGTCAGCGCCCCGTTCCGGTCCGGCCCGGCCGTCGCCGATGGCCGCGTTTTTGCCACCTCCAACGACAATCAGACCCATGCGCTCGACGCGGTGACCGGCAACGTGCTGTGGACCCATCGCGGCGCGACCGAGACCGCCTCGCTTCTGGGCGGCGCGGCCCCGGCCTACGAATCGGGTGTCGTCGTCGTCGCCTATTCGACCGGCGAGCTGTTCGGCCTGCGGGCGACGAACGGCGGCGAATTGTGGTCCGATTACCTGGCGCGGACGTCGCGGACCAGCCAGGTCGGCCAGATTTCGGATATTCGCGCCTCGCCCGTCATCGACCGGGGCCGCGTCATCGCGGTGTCGAATTCGGGCCGCATGGTCGCGGTCAACATCCTGACCGGGGCGCGCATCTGGGATCTTCAGCTTGCCTCGATCTATACCCCCTGGGTCGCGGGTGAGTTCATCTATGCGCTGAGCACGGACGGTGTCCTCGTGTGCATCGGCCGTGCAGAAGGGCGCATCCGCTGGGCGCGCTCCGTGCCGCGCTGGGAAAACCCGCGCAAGCAGGAGGACCGGATTACCTGGACCGGTCCGGTGCTGGCGGGCGACCGCATCGTGATGGCGGGGTCGAACCGCGATGTCCTCGCCATCTCTCCCTATAGCGGAGACCTCCTCGGCAAGGTCCGCATGCCCGATCCGGTTTCGGTGACCCCGGTGGTCGCGCGGAATACCCTGTTCATTTTTACCGACGACGCCGATCTGATCGCGCTGCGTTAGCGGACACAACATGATCGCGACCGTTGCCATTCTCGGGCGCCCCAACGTGGGCAAGTCCACCCTGTTCAACCGTCTTGTCGGCAAGCGGCTCGCCATCGTCGAGCCGGAACCCGGCGTGACCCGCGACTGGAAGGAAGGGGAGGCTCATCTCGCAGGCGTCCGTTTCCGGCTTCTGGATACGCCGGGTCTTGAGGATGCAAAGGCGGGCACCATCGAGGCGTCCATGCGCGTTCAGGCCGAGCGGGCGCTGGCGCTTGCCGATGTCGCCCTGCTGGTCTTCGACGGGCGCGAGGGTATCACCCCGCTCGACAGCCATTTCGCCAACTGGCTGCGTGTAACCGGCAAGCCCGTCATCGTCGTCGCGAACAAGAGCGAAGGCCGCGAAGGCCTGGCCCGCGCGATGGAGGGTTTTTCCCTCGGTCTCGGCGAGCCTGTGGCCGTTTCGGCCGAGCATGGCGAAGGCATGGCCGCCCTTTACGAGGCGCTGGCGCCTTTTATCGAGCCGGGCGGCCTGGATGAGGCCAGCACGATTTCTGGCGACGTCGAAGGCGAAGACGACGAGGAGGAGATCCCGGGCGGCCCCCTCAGGCTCGCCATCGTCGGGCGTCCCAATGTCGGCAAATCGACGCTGGTGAACTGTCTTCTCGGCGAGGAGCGCGTCCTGACCGGGCCCCAGCCAGGTGTTACCCGCGATGCCATCCCCGTCGATTGGAGCCATGACGGCCGTCCCGTGCGCCTTGTCGATACGGCGGGCCTGCGGCGCCGTTCGCAGGTGATCGAGCGCATCGAGCGCATGTCGGTGGAGGCCACCGAGCGCGCCATCCGCCTCGCCGAAGTGGTGGTTCTGGTCGTCGATTCCACGGTGATGCTGGAGCGCCAGGACCTGACCATCGCCCGGCGCGTCGTCGAAGAGGGCCGCGCGCTGGTGATCGCCGCCAACAAGTGGGACCTGATCGACGATCCCGCCGCGGCGCTGGAACTGCTCAATGATCGGATCGAACGGTCGCTGCCCCAGATCAAGGGTGTGCCGACGGTGACCGTCTCGGCGCTGACGGGGGCGAACAAGGACCGACTGATGCGCGCGGCGTTTCGTGCCTACGAGGTCTGGAACCGGCGGGTGCCGACGGGCGAGTTGAACCGCTGGCTCGCCGATCTGACCGAACGCCATCCGCCGCCTGCCGTGCGGGGCCGCGCGCTGCGCCTTCGCTACATGACCCAGACCAAGGCGCGTCCGCCGACCTTCGTGCTGTTCGCGAGCCGGCCCGATGCCGTGCCCGACAGCTACCTGCGTTATGTGGAAAACGGCCTGCGCCGGGATTTTGGCCTGGAGGGAACGCCGATCCGCATTTCGCTGCGCGGCAGCGACAATCCCTTCGCCCCCGACCGCGGCTGATCGTTCGCCCTAAAGGCTGTTGAGGAAGGTGCGCGCCTCGATGCGCTCGCCATGCTGCGTACATGAGGCTTCGGCCAGCGGCAGGAAAGCCTGCGCGACTTCATCAGGCGTCGGCAGGGTGGCGGGATTTTCGCCGGGGAAGGCCTCGGCGCGCATGCGGGTACGGGTTCCGCCGGGATTTATCAGGTTGACCCGAACCGGCGTATTGGCGAGCTCCTGCGCCCAGGTTCCCACCAGGACCTCCAGCGCGCCCTTGCTCGCCGCATAGGCGCCCCAGTAGGCGTGCCGCCCATCGGCCGCGCCCGAGGTCACGAAAATGGCGCGCCCGGCAGGGGACAGGCGAAGAAGCGGCTCCACCGAGCGGATCAGGCGGTAGTTGGCGGTCAGGTTGATCGCCAGTACTTCATCCCAATCCTTGGGATCGATGTGGGATACGGGGGTCAGCGGGCCGAGGATACCGGCATTGCCGACCACCACATCCAGCCGCCCGAAGCGGTCGTAAATGGCGCGGCCCATCTGGTCGATGGCATCGAAGCTGGTCAGGTCGAGCGGCAGCAGGGTGGCCTGGGGCAATCCTTCGGAACGGATGGCATCGTCGAGATCCTCGAGCCCGCCCTGGGTTCGCGCCGTGGCGATGATATGCGCGCCTTCGCGGGCGAAGAGTTTCGCAACCGCGGCACCGATGCCGCGCGAGGCGCCGGTCACAAGGGCAATGCGTCCGGCAAGCCGACCGGCCTGCCCGTTCATCGCTTGCCGCCGGCTATTTCGGTAAGGAAGGAAAGCTGGGCCGTGGTACCGCCGTCTTCGCGGTCGGTCAGGCGCGTCGGGTATTCACCCGAGAAGCAGGCATCGCAATACTGCGGCAGGCGGTCGTTGCGGGCTTCTTCGCCCATGGCCCGGTAAAGACCATCCATGCTGAGGAAGGCCAGCGTGTCGACACCGATGACCTTGCGCATTTCATCAAGCGACATCTTGGCGGCCATAAGTTCCGATTTCTCGGGCGTATCGACTCCGTAAAAGCACGGGTTCGTCGTCGGCGGCGAGGCAATGCGCATATGCACCTCGCGCGCGCCCGCATTGCGCATCATCTCGACGATCTTCACCGACGTGGTGCCGCGCACGATGCTGTCATCGACCAGGATGACGCGCTTGCCTTCGACATGGGCGCGGTTGGCGTTGTGCTTCAGCTTGACGCCGAGGTGGCGAATCTGGTCGGTCGGCTCGATGAAGGTGCGCCCGACATAGTGGTTGCGGATGATGCCGAGTTCGAACGGCACCTTGGCCTCGGCGGCGTAGCCGATGGCGGCCGGCACGCCCGAATCGGGAACGGGAATGATGACATCGACCGGCACATGGCTTTCGCGGGCCAGTTCGGCGCCGATGCGCTTGCGCGTCTCGTAAACGCTGCGGCCCTGCATGACGCTGTCGGGACGGGCGAAATAGATATATTCGAAGATGCAGTGACGCGAGCGCTGGGGCGGGAAGGGCTTGAGGCTCTCGATCCCGCTTTCGTTGATGACGATCATTTCGCCGGGTTCCAGGTCGCGCACGAAGCGCGCCCCGATGATGTCGAGCGCGCAGGTCTCTGAGGCCAGGATCCAGCTGTTATCGAGGATGCCGAGCACCAGTGGCCGCACCCCCATGGGATCGCGCACACCGATCATCGAATCGCGGCTGAGCGCCACCAGAGAATAGGCGCCCTCGATCTGCTTGAGCGCGTCGATGACGCGGTCCACCACGGTGACGTAGGTGGAGGTCGCGATCAGGTGGACGATCACTTCGGTATCGGTGGTCGACTGGAACAGGCTGCCCCGGCGGACCAGTTCGCGCCGCAGAGAGACCGCATTGGTCAGGTTGCCGTTATGGCTGACCGCAAACCCGCCGAACTCGAAATCGGCGAACAGCGGCTGGATGTTGCGTTCGATGGTGTCGCCGGAGGTCGAGTAGCGGTTGTGCCCGATCGCGAAATGGCCCGGCAGGCGGTCGATCGCGCTCTGGGAGGAGAAATTGTCGGCGACATGGCCGGGACCGCGCATCGAATGGAAGTTGCGGCCGTCATAGGTGACGATTCCGGCGGCTTCCTGCCCGCGATGCTGAAGCGCGTGCAGGCCGAGCGCCGTCAGCGCGGCGGCATCGGCGTGGCCGAAAACGCCATATACGCCGCACTCTTCGTGGAAGGCGTCATCAAAGGGGTCGGTGGTAAGCGGGTTCCGGACCACGGTGTCTCCGTTCGGGCGTGCTCTATATGGCCTATTGGGTGCCTTCGATCAAGCGCTGCATGTCGCGCCGCTCTGTGGCGCGGTATCCCTCGCGTTGGGCGGTGTTGGTGGCGGCCGGGGCCGAGGTCCGGCCCTCGGGCCGAACCACCGGCGGGAACAGCTTGCGCATGTCCTCGGGCACCAGCGCCAGCACCAGCTTCGCGCCGGTGGCGACGATCGGCACGGATCGGGCGTTGCGGAACCAGTTGGGCTGGTCGCGTTCGCCGATGGCCCAGCTTGTCGCCATGTAGAGGACGATGACGATCAGGAGGCCGCGGACCAGGCCGAAGACGAAGCCAAGCGAGCGGTCGAGCGCGCCGGCTGCCGAATCCTGCACGGCCTTGGCGACAAAGTGCGAGGCGAAGGAAAAGATGAACAGCGAGCCCAGGAACAGCGTTGCGCCGGTGACGATATCGGCGGCCAGCTGCCAGGTGATGATGTCGCGCGCGATCCAGCGCAGCGGCAGGAACCCGTAAAGCGTCACGAACACGGCGACGACCCAGCCCGCGATCGACAGCAGTTCCTTGACCAGCCCGCGGGCGAGAGCGAACAGGCCCGACAAGATGATGATGCCGATGACGATGATGTCGGTGATGTTTTCTCCGGCCATCTATCCCTCCATTTCCTCGTGCCGGCGCGTCCTGGAACGGGACGGGCCGCCGGGCGCGCGTCGGCGCGCGTCTATGCCGAACAGCGGCAGCAGTTCCGGCAAGGTCTTGAGTTCCAGCGTACGGATGCCAGCAGGCGCCCGCGATTTCCCGCCGCGGCCCGGTTCGGGGGGCACGATGGCGGTGGCGAAGCCGAGCTTGGCCGCTTCGCGCAGGCGCGGCTCGCGCGCGCCGACCGGGCGCACTTCGCCGGAAAGACCGATTTCGCCGAAGAACATGGTGGCCTCGGGCGCCGCCTGATCGGCGAGCGAGGAAACCAGTGCCGCGGCAACCGCAAGGTCGGCGGCAGGTTCCGATACCCGCAAGCCCCCGGCGACGGACAGATAAACATCGTGGCCCGAAAGTGCGAGGCCGCAGCGCGCATCGAGAACGGCGATCACCATGGCGAGGCGGGCGGTGTCCCAGCCGACGACAGCGCGCCGCGGCGCGGCCAGGGTCGAGGGCGCGACAAGGGCCTGGATTTCGACCAGAACGGGGCGCGTGCCCTCGATGCCGGCAAAGACGGCGGCGCCCGGCACCGGTCCGCCGGCGGTGCCTTCGTCGCGGCCGAGGAACATGGCGGAAGGGTTTTTTACTTCCGCCAGGCCGCCGTCCGACATTTCGAAAACGCCGATTTCGTCGGTGGGGCCGAAGCGGTTCTTGACCGCGCGCAGGATACGGAACTGGTGGCCGCGCTCGCCCTCGAAGTAGAGCACGGTATCGACCATGTGTTCGAGGACGCGGGGGCCGGCGATCTGGCCTTCCTTGGTGACATGGCCGACCATGATGACGGCGAGATCGCGCCGCTTGGCGAGCGCGATCAGCACCTGGGCCGCGCCGCGGACCTGACTGACAGTGCCCGGCGCCGAATCGATGCCGTCGACATGCATGGTCTGGATCGAATCGATCACCAGCAGCTTCGGCGCCTCGGCCCCTGTCATGCCCTCGATGGTGCTGACGATGTCGGCGACGGAGGTGGCGGCGGCCAGCTTGACGGCGGAATTGGCGAGCCCGGTGCGTGCCGCGCGCATGCGCAGCTGATCGGTTGCTTCTTCGCCCGAAACATAGAGCGTCGCCATGCCCCGGTCGGCGAGCGCAGCGCAGGCCTGCAGCAGGATGGTGGACTTGCCGATGCCCGGATCGCCTGCGACAAGCACGGCGGACGCAGGCACGAGGCCGCCGCCGAGAACGCGGTCAAGCTCGGATATGCCGGTCAGGCGGCGCTCCGGCGCTGCGGCCGAACCCTTGAGCCCTTCGAGGGCGAGGCGGCTGCCCTTGCGCGGGGCCTTTATGCCCGCGGCGACAGGGGCGGCGGGGGCTTCCTCGACGATGGAGTTCCAGGCGCCGCAGGATTCGCAGCGGCCCATCCACTTGCGGTGCTCGGCGCCGCATTCCTGGCAGACGTAGCGGGTCTGCGCCCGGGCCACGTTCAGCCCGTCCGGGCGGTAGCGCGGACGGCACCCGTCATCGCGACACCTGCATCTTGATCGGCCCTTCGGCGCGGCCGTGGATGAACTGGTCCACGTAGTCATTGCCCGAACGGTCGATCGATTCGACCGGACCGGACCAGATGATCTTGCCCATGTGCAGCATGGCGATGCGGTGGGCGATCTTGCGCGCGCTGGCGAGGTCATGGGTGATCGACAGGGTCGTCGCGCCCAGTTCGCGCACGCATTTGACGATCAGGTCGTTGATGACGTCGCCCATGATGGGGTCGAGGCCGGTTGTCGGCTCGTCGAAGAAAATGATCTCGGGTTCGGCCGCGATGGCGCGGGCCAGGGCCACGCGCTTCTGCATGCCGCCTGAAAGCTCGGCCGGGCTCAGGTCGCCCACCTCAGGGGCAAGGCCCACCTGGGCCAGCTTGTGGATGGCGATGTCGCGCGCCTGATCGCGGTCCATGCCGCGCGCCTGGATCAGGCCGAAGGCGACGTTTTCCCAGACCTTGAGGCTGTCGAATAGGGCCGAGCCCTGAAACAGCATGCCGAACTTGAGCATCATCTCGTCGCGTTCGGAACTGCTGAGCTCGGTCACTTCTTTGCCGTCGACCTGGATCGAGCCGCTGTCGGGCCGGATGATGCCGAGGATGCATTTCAGCAGCACCGACTTGCCGGTGCCCGAACCGCCGATCACGACGACCGATTCGCCCCGCGCCACGTCGAGATCCAGCCCGTTCAGCACCACCTTGGGGCCGAAGGACTTGTGCAGGTTGCGCACCCGGATCTTGATGTGTTTCGGTTCGATCATTTCGAGAAGAACAGTTCCGTGATCAGGTAATTGAACACCAGGATCAGGATCAGCGCGGATACCACCGCGTTGATCGTCGCGGTGCCGACGCCCTGGGCGCCGCCGCGGGAATTGTAGCCGTGGTAGCAGCCCATCAGGGAAATGACGAAGCCGAAGCAGGCCGCCTTGACCAGCCCCGACACGACGTCCTTGGTTTCAAGGAATTCGAAGGTGCGGGTCAGGTAATTGGCCGGGTTGAAGTTCAGCTTGTTGACCCCGATCAGGAAGCCGCCGAACACACCGATGATATCGGCGACCAGAACCAGGACCGGCATCATGGCCAGCCCCGCGATCAGGCGCGGCGCGACCAGGTATTTGAACGGGTTGGTCGAAAGGGTGGTCAGCGCGTCGATCTGTTCGGTCACCCGCATGGTGCCGATTTCCGCGGCCATCGAGGCGCCGATACGGCCCGCCACCATCAGGCCGGCCAGCACGGGACCAAGTTCGCGCGTCATCGACAGGACGACCACGGTCGCAACCGCGCCTTCGGCCGAGAAGCGCGAGAAGCCTGAGTAGCTCTGCAGGGCCAGAACCATGCCCGTGAAGATCGCGGTCAGCCCTACCACCGGCAGCGAGTAATAGCCGATATCGATCATCTGGCGCACGATCAGGCGCCAGTAAAAGGGCGGCGTCACCGCATTGATCAGCGCCCGCCCGGTGAAAATGGCGATGGAGCCCACGTTGGCGAGGAACGCCATGAACACGCGCCCGACCGGCGCGCAAAGGCGGACGATGAAGGAGGGTTCGCTGGAGCTCGCGTCGCTCATGCGCCGGTACCGGTGTAATGGCGCGCGAAGCGCGGGCCGAGGGCCGTCAGGATTTCATAGGCGATGGTGCCTGCCTCGCGGGCGGCGTCATCGATGGTATGGCGGGGTCCGATCAGGTCGACGAAGGCGCCCGGGCGCACGTCCTGTTCCGGCACGTCCGTCACATCAACGGTGATCAGATCCATGGACACGCGCCCTACAACTCGCACGATGGTTTGGCCCACATGGGCGCTGGCCGCGCCGGACAGGGACCGCAGGAAGCCGTCCGCATACCCCACCGCGACGGTGGCAATCAGGCGCCCGCGCTCGGCCCGGTGCGTCGCACCATAACCAACGCTACTGGGGGTGTCAATTCGACGGGTCTGGACGATTTTCCCTTTGAGCCCAACAACTTGCCCCATCGGATTGGGGGCATCTGGCTGTGGTGCGACGCCGTAGAGGGCCGCCCCCGGGCGAACCAGCTCGTAGTGGTAATCAGCGCCCAGGAACACGCCCGACGAATTGGCGAGACTGGCGCGGCACGGCGCAAGGCCCGCCAGTTGCGTCCGCGTGGCATCGAAGCGGGCGCGCTGGTCGGCATTCATCGCGTGATCTGGCTGATCGGCGCAGGCGAGGTGGCTCATGATGCCGGTCGGGCGGATGCCTTTCAGGCGCCCGGGGTCGGCGGCCAGCGTGCTGACCTCGGTCCCGGACAGGCCGAGGCGGGTCATGCCGGTATCGACATGGAGCATCGCCGCAAGCGGGGCCGCGCCCGCTGCCGCAGACCAGTCGGCGATCTGGCCCAGGTGGTTGAGGACGGGCGTCAGGCCGGCCGCCGCCATGTCGCGGGCATAGGCCGCCTCGACGCCGTTGAAGACGCAGATTTCCGCATCGGGCAGTACGCCGCGCAGGGCCAGCCCCTCGTCGGGCAGGGCAACGAAGAAAGTGCGGCAGCCCGCGGCATGGAGCGCCCGCGAAACCGGAGCGAGGCCGAGACCATAGGCATCTGCCTTTACTACGGCGCCACAGACGGAACCCGGCGCAAGGCGCGCCGCGAGCAGCTTCCAGTTGGCCGCTATGGCATCGAGGTCGATGGTGAGGACGCCGCCCGCACCGATGCGGCCGGTCGGCGTGTCAGAACGGGACATTCTGGTCCGGCAGGTGGTCGTCGGCGACGAAGTCGGAGAAGCGGGTGATCTCGCCCTGGAAGACGAGCTTGACGGTGCCGGTCGGGCCGTGGCGCTGCTTGCCGATGATGACTTCGGCGAGGTTGTGCACCTCGTCCATCTTGGCCTGCCAGTTCTGGTGGTCCTCTGTGCCCATCTCGGGCTCGGCCCGGGCCAGGTAATATTCCTGGCGGAAGACGAACATGACGACGTCGGCGTCCTGCTCGATCGATCCCGATTCGCGCAGGTCGGCGAGCTGCGGGCGCTTGTCGTCGCGCTGTTCGACGGCGCGCGAGAGCTGTGACAATGCCAGAACCGGCACGTTAAGCTCCTTCGCCAAAGCCTTGAGGCCACGGGTGATTTCCGAGATTTCCTGCACGCGGTTGTCGCTTGCGCGCGCCGAGGTGCCGCGCAGCAGCTGCAGATAGTCGACCACGATCATGGACAGGCCGTGCTGGCGCTTGAGGCGGCGCGCACGGGTGCGCAGCTGGGCCACGGAAAGCGCGGGCGTGTCATCGATGAAGAAGGGCAGGCTCGCCAGCTCCTGGTTCGCTTCGACGACGCGCTGGAATTCCTCGTTGTTCAGGTCGCCCCTGCGGATGCGGTCGGAACTGACGCCCGAGGCTTCGGCGAGAATACGGGTGGCGAGCTGCTCGGCCGACATTTCCAGCGAGAAGAAGCCGACCACGGCACCTTCGGCGACTTTCTTCTGGCCCTGGGCGTCGATATCGAAGCGGCACATGCGCGCGGCGTTGTAGGCCATGTTGGTGGCGAGCGCCGTCTTGCCCATCGACGGGCGCCCGGCAAGGATCACCAGGTCGGAGGTCTGAAGGCCGCCCAGCATCTTGTCCATGTCGGTGAAGCCGACACCGGTGCCGGTCAGCTTGCCTTCGCGCTTGTAGGCCGCTTCGGCGATCTCGATGGCGCTGGTCAGGATGTCGTTGAACGACCGGAATCCGCCCTCGTATTCGCCGGTGGTGGCGAGGTCGAACAGATGCTGCTCGGCCACCTCGATCTGCAGGGTGGCGGTGGAGTCCACGTCGGGGCTCTCGGCCTCGGCCCGCATGGTATCGGCAAGGTCGATCAGGCGCCGGCGCAGGTGCAGGTCGAAGACCGTGCGGCCGTAATCGGCGGCATTGACGATGGTCACCGCCGAGGCGGCAAGGCGCGCCAGATACTTGGCCCCGCCCGCATCGGCCAGCGCCGGGTCGTTTTCGAACAGGTTCTTGAGGGTGACCGGGTTGGCCACCTGCTGGCGCTCGATCAGCTTGGCGGCGGCGTCGAAAATGCGCCCGTTTACGGGATCGAAGAAATGCTCGCCGCGCAGGAAGTCCGATACCCGCGAGTAGGCGTCGTTATTGATCAGGATGGCGCCGAGAAGGGCCTGTTCGGCCTCGAAATTGTGGGGCGGCTCGGCGATGGGGCGGAGCGTGGACTCGCCGCGCAGCGGCGTGACTTTATTCGTGTTGCTCGTATCGGACATGACGCGAAACTCGCACCGGGATCACAATGCCGCAAGCGCTATCTCGCGCGCGCCCGGTTGCTGCGCAGGAATCTTATCCCGTCCATGTTAATAACGGGGAAAAACTTCAGGCGGCGCTCTCCTGCCGCGCGCGGCCGTCGCCCCGGTGTTCCCACTCGTAGATGTAATCGCGCGTCATCGGCAAGGCGTCGATTCGCCGCGTCATCTGGATCTGGAACACCATCTGGCCTTCGTTCCTGAAGGCGAGTTCGGACCCGGCCAGGTAAAATTCCCACATGCGGGCGAATCTTTCGTCGTAGAGCGCGACGGCGCGTTCGCGGTTGGCGGCGAAGCGGTTGCGCCAGGCGCGCAGGGTTTCCGCGTAGTGCAGGCGGAGGATTTCGATATCGGTGGTGAACAGGCCGGTCTTTTCCACCACCGGCAGGACTTCCGACAGGGCGGGGCAGTAGCCGCCCGGGAAGATATGCTTGCGGATCCACGGGTTGGTCATGCCCGGGCCGTCGGAGCGGCCGATGGAATGCAGCAGCGCCACGCCGTCGTCGGCGAGCAATTCGTGGACCTTGGCGAAGAAGGCCGGGAACTGGGGTACGCCCACGTGCTCGAACATGCCCACGGAAACGATGCGGTCGAACTGGCCACCCTGATTGCGGTAATCACGCAATTCGAAACGCACGCGGTCGGCGAGTCCCGCCCGCTGGGCGCGCTCGCGCGCCAGCTTGAGCTGTTCCTCGGACAGGGTGATGCCGGTGACATCGGCGCCGCATTCGGCCGCCAGATACAGGGCCAGTCCGCCCCAGCCGCAGCCTATGTCGAGCACCCGGAGGCCTGGGCGGTCGAGCATCAGCTTGGCCGCGATGTGGCGTTTCTTGTCGCGCTGGGCGTCCTCGAGGCTGCGGTCGGGGTGGGTGTAATAGGCGCAGGAATACTGGCGGTCGGTGTCGAGGAACAGGTCATAGAGCTTTCCCGACAGGTCGTAATGGTGGGCGACATTGCGTTGCGAGCGCCCGACCGGGTTGATCTGCGCGAGACCGCGCAGCAGCCGCGTTGTGCGATCGAATGCCGAATAGAACGGCAGGTCGAAGAGATGGTGGAGATTGGCCGTACAGGCGTCGAGGAAGTCGTAGAGCGTGCCGCTCTCGACCGTCAACGTGCCCCCCATGTAGGCCTCGCCGGCCTCAAGCGTCGGATTGAGGATCAGGCGGCGGGCCGTGGCATCGTCGTGGATTTGGATGGTGGCCCGGGGGCCTGGCACGTCGCTGTCGCAGATGTGCCACTTGCCCCGGGGGTCGATCACGGTGATCGCCCCCTTGCGGATGAAAGCCCTGAACAAACGCGCAAGAAGCATGGCAACCTCCCTAAGTTGCCCGAAGCTCCGTGCCGGTTCGAATGTACGCGGTTGTTGTTGTTGTTCTACTCCGGCCGCGCTTCGGCGTTTTCTTCAGCTTCCGCTTCGGCGGCCGCATCGGCGAGCGCCTGACGGGTTTCTTCCTGAGCCGCGCGTTCTTCTTCGCGCGCCTCGGCAATCAGCGACTTGCCCTGGGCCTGAAGCTCGGCCTCTTCGGCCGAGCGGGCCACGTTGACGGTGACCGTCACCACCACTTCCGGGTGCAGGGCGATACGAATCTTGTGCAGGCCGATGGTCTTGATCGGGTCGTTAAGGCGCACCTGGGTGCGGTCGATCGCGTTGCCCTTTTCCGAGAGTGCGTCGGCGATGTCCTTGGGGCGGACGGATCCGTAAAGCTGGCCCGATTCGGAAGCCTGGCGGACGAGAACGACGCTGACGCCATCGACATCCTTCGACACGCCCATGGCCGTCTCGCGGCGGGCGGCGTTGGCGGCCTCAAGTTCGGCGCGACGTTCTTCGAAGTAATCGCGGTTTTCCTTGGTGGCGCGCAGGGCCTTCTTCTGGGGCAACAGGTAGTTGCGGGCGAAGCCGGGCTTCACCTTGACCACTTCACCCATGTTGCCGAGCGATTCGATCCGCTCCAGGAGAATGACGTCCATTACTCGTTCCTTTCGTTACCGGGTCCGGGGCCGGCATGGCGCCGCCTGAGACCGATCCATTGTTCCACCATACCCAGGCCGGTCACCACCACGAGCGGCCAGCCGAACAAAACAAGAAGCAGGTAGAGAGCGAAAAGTATCGCCTTCCTGCCGTTCCACCGGACCGAGATCGCGTGTACGACGGCGAGCCCGGTCAAGAAGTATGGGACACAAAGGACCAGGGCGACGTTGGTCGCCACGAATCCGATCCATCCCGATCCTACCAGCGCGGCAGCCGCCGCGGCAACCGCCACCGACAGGAGCCATCCCGGCGGTGTGGTGGTGGTCAGGTCCGGACTAGGCCTTAAGGCATGCCCCGTCCGTACCAGAAATCTCTGCGCCAGCACGCCGTTCACCGCCATGATGACGATCCACCACGCCACCACCAGGAACGGCATCACCCGTTTCAGGCCCGCCATCATGCGGTCCATTGCCGGGCTTCCGCGCGCGGCTTCCGTCATCATGCGGCGGAAGCCGTCTACATATTCCGATACGCTGGACTGGAGATTTTCCGGTCCCCAGACCAGCGCCAGCGCCACCAGTGCTCCCGCGGCGTATAGGGTCAGCCACGTCAGCAGCATTCCCGGCGGGTACCACTCAATTGCGTCCCCTGCGCCGCCATCGGGCGCCGGGCGGTTGAGCAACGCGTAACGCACCAAAACCAAGACCAGCACCGCATCGGTGACGGCGTAGAGACCGGCCCGCGGAAATCCCGCGGTGATCGCCACTACGCCCGTCGCCGCCACGGCGGCCAGCACCGCACCATTCAACCCGAGGCCAAGGCCTGCCGCGAAAAGCGGCAGTGGTGCTGCCAGCGCGAAAAACACGGCCCCCAGCATGCTCCATTCCGTTGAGAGATGGAGCAGGGCGGACAACAGGCCCGCAGCGAGGGCGAGGGGAACAAGCCTTGGCATCGGCAACCCCGGCTTCCGGACCGGCCGCGGCGTGTCTGCCGCGGCACAGTTCGGAAACGGCGGCTTACTGCATCACGAAGGGCAACAGGCCCAGATGCCGGGCGCGCTTGATCGCCTGGGCCAGTTCACGCTGCTTCTTCGTGGAAACCGCGGTTATGCGGCTCGGCACGATCTTGCCGCGCTCGGAAATGAAGCGCTGCAGCAGGCGAATGTCCTTGTAGTCGATCTTGGGCGCATTGGGGCCCGAGAACGGGCAGGTCTTGCGGCGCCGGAAAAACGGGCGGCGCGGTCCACCGGGGGCTCTCATCGCTCGTCTCCTTCGTTATCGCTGTCTGCGTCGGAGCTGTCGGCCCCGGCGAAATCAGGGCGGGGGCGGCGACCACCGTCGTCGCGGCGGCCACGGCCACCGCGCGGGGCGCGTTCCTCGCGGCTGCGAAGGATCGCGGACGGGCCTTCCTCCAGCTCTTCCACCTTGATGGTGAGATAGCGGAGCACGTCTTCATGGATGCGCATGTTGCGCTCCAGTTCCGCGACCACGCCGGTCGGCGCATCGAGATTGAGAAGAGTGTAATGGCCCTTCCGGTTCTTCTTCATCCGGTAGGCGAGGTTCCGAAGACCCCAGTATTCCTTCTTGGTGACCTTGCCGCCGTTGTTGGCGACAATTTCCGCGAAGGCATCGGCCAGGGCTTCCGCCTGGGCCGACGAGATATCCTGGCGTGCGATGAACACGCTCTCGTAAAGCGGCATGACAACACTCCTTATGGCTGTTCCCGGACCGGCGCCGGGGTGACGATCACCCGTCGGCGGAACGGTCCTAGCCGGCCCACCGGGACCGGCAAGGAATGTCAAGGCGGCGCACTATACACGAAAGCGCCCCCCGCGCAAGCCGCGCAAAACCGCGCTTCCGTCCCCTGTCCGGGGGCCTTGAACCGGGGCCTTGGGGCGGCTATCAGTGGGGAAATTCAAGGTCACTAGGGGGTGTCGTGAAACAGGCATTCGTATTTCCGGGGCAGGGTTCCCAGGCAGTCGGCATGGGCAAGGCGCTGGCCGAGGCTTTCCCGGCCGCCCGCGAGGTCTTTGGCGAGGTCGATGAGGCTCTCAAGCAGAACCTGACCCGCCTGATGTTCGAGGGGCCCGAGGACCAGCTCACCCTTACCGAAAACGCCCAGCCGGCATTGATGGCCGTCAGCATGGCGGTGATGCGGGTGCTGGAAAAGGACGGCAAGTTCGACTTGGCGACCCGGGCCGCCTTCGTTGCCGGGCATTCGCTCGGCGAATATTCGGCGCTGGCCGCGGCGGGGGCGTTCAGTCTCGCGGATGCGGCGCGCCTGTTGCGCACCCGCGGCCAGGCAATGCAGGCGGCGACACCTGTCGGCGTCGGCGCCATGGCGGCGATCCTGGCGCTTGATTACGACGCGGTGGCGGCGATTGCGGCGGAAGCGGCGGGCAGCGACGTCTGCGCCGCGGCCAATGACAACGCGCCGGGCCAGGTCGTGGTGTCGGGCCACAAGGCGGCGGTCGAGCGCGCCATCGCGCTGGCCACCGAAAAAGGGGCGCGCCGCGCGGTGCTGCTGCCGGTTTCGGCGCCGTTCCATTGCGCGCTGATGGCGCCGGCGGCAGACGTCATGGCCAAGGCGCTGGCGGAGGCGAAGGTTTCGGCACCGGTCGTGCCGGTGGTCGCCAACGTCAAGGCCGAGGCGGTCAGCGACCCGGCCGAAATCCGCGATCTTCTGGTGCGCCAGGTCACCGGCACCGTGCGCTGGCGCGAAAGCGTGCAGTGGATGAAGGCGCAAGGCGTCGAGCGGCTGGTCGAGGCCGGCGCGGGAAAGGTGCTGGCCGGGCTCGCCAAGCGCATCGACGGCGATCTCGCGGCGGTGTCGCTGAACACGCCCGCCGATATCGAAGCCTTCCTGAAGTAGTCATTCAAGAAACCAAGCGCAACGCGCGGAAAGGATCCCCATGTTCTCCCTCGACGGACGCAAGGCCCTCGTCACCGGGGCAAGCGGCGGCATCGGCGGCGCCATTGCGCGCGCTTTGCATGCGGCCGGCGCGACGGTGACGCTGGCGGGCACGCGCAAGGACGCGCTCGACGCGCTGGCGGCGGATCTGGGCGCGCGCGCCCATGTCGCGGTTGCCGATCTTTCTTCGGCCGAGGGCGCCGATGGCCTGATCAAATCGGTCGAGGCGGCGATGGGCGGCCTCGACATTCTCGTCAACAACGCCGGGCTTACCCGCGACGGGCTTTTGCTGCGCATGAAGGACGAGGACTGGCAGAAGGTCATCGACGTCAACCTGACCGCGGCCTTCCGCCTGTCGCGGGGCGCGCTGCGCGGCATGATGAAGGCGCGTTTCGGACGCATCATCTCGATCACTTCGGTGGTCGGGACGACCGGCAACGCGGGGCAGGCGAACTATGCGGCGTCCAAGGCGGGCCTCGTCGGCTTCAGCAAGGCGCTGGCCCTTGAAGTGGCAAGCCGCAACGTCACCGTCAATTGCGTGGCGCCGGGCTTCATCGTCACGGCGATGACCGATGTGCTGAACGAAGACCAGCGCGGCAAGGCTATTGCGGAAATTCCCTCGGGCCGTTTCGGCGAACCCGCCGACATCGCCGCCGCCGTGCTCTATCTCGCCAGCGACGAGGCGTCTTACGTCACCGGCCAGACACTGCACGTGAACGGCGGCATGGCCATGATCTGATCACCAAAATCGCTCTGACGATTTTGGATTCGTTCGATTTTTTCCGGCCATGGGGATGCTGGCCAAGGCCGGGAAAGTGTGTTACCAACGGGCACTTTCGCGCGCCCGAGGGGGGCTGCGGACGTGGCGCGGCAACCGCGCCTTGCGTAGAAAACACCGGCTTGAAAATCGGTCGAATTCCGGCCAATAAGTACCCCACGAGGGACCATTAATCCGAGGATTGAGAAAAAATGAGCGATGTTGCTGAACGCGTGAGAAAGATCGTCGTCGAGCACCTGGGTGTCGACGATGCCAAGGTCACGGAAAATGCGAGCTTCATTGATGACCTCGGCGCCGACAGTCTCGACACGGTCGAACTCGTGATGGCGTTCGAGGAAGAGTTCGGCTGCGAAATTCCGGACGACGCGGCGGAGAAGATCCTGACCGTGAAGGACGCAATCGCCTATATCGAGGCGAACACCTGAAGTTCCGGCGGGTGGGCCTGGGTCCACCCCCTTCCCACCAATAACGGTCGAAGCATCCATGCGACGAGTAGTCGTCACTGGTCTCGGTCTGGTAACGCCGCTCGGATGCGGCGTCGACGAGACATGGTCGCGCCTGATCAAGGGCGAATCCGGCCTCGGTTCCATCCAGTCTTTTGACGTGTCCGACCTGCCGTGCAAGGTCGCGGGCGAAGTGCCGCGCGGCGCGACGGCGGAAGGCAAGTTCAATCCGGACGACTGGGTTGAGCCAAAAGAACAGCGCAAAATGGATACCTTCATCGTTTATGCGATGGCGGCGGGTATCCAGGCGGTTGAGGATTCCGGCTGGAAGCCGCAAGACGAGCCGAGCCGCGAACGCACCGGCGTCATGATCGGCTCTGGCATCGGCGGCCTTCCGGCCATCGCCGAGGGCGCGATCACCCTGCTCGAACGCGGGGCGCGGCGCATCAGCCCGTTCTTCATCCCGTCGGCGCTGATCAACCTGGCGTCGGGCCATGTTTCGATCAAATACAGCTTCCGGGGACCGAACCATTCGGTCGTTACGGCCTGCGCTACCGGGGCGCACGCCATCGGCGACGCGGCGCGGCTGATCCAGTTCGATGATGCCGACGTCATGGTCGCGGGCGGCACCGAGGCCGCCGTGTGCCGTCTCGGTCTCGCGGGCTTCGCCGCGGCGCGCGCGCTTTCGACCGGCTTCAACGACACGCCGACCCGGGCCTCGCGGCCCTGGGACAAGGACCGTGACGGTTTCGTCATGGGTGAGGGTGCTGGCGTCGTCGTGCTCGAGGAATACGAGCACGCCAAGAAGCGCGGCGCCAAGATCTATGCCGAAATTACGGGCTATGGCCTTTCCGGCGATGCTTATCACGTCACCGCGCCGGCCTCCGACGGCAACGGCGGGTTCCGTGCGATGACTGCGGCGCTCAAGCGTGCCGGTATCAACAAGGAACAGATCGATTACATCAACGCCCACGGCACTTCGACGCCGCTCGGCGACGAGATCGAACTGGGCGCCGTCAAGCGCCTGTTCGGCGATCATGCCTACAAGCTGTCGATGTCCTCCACCAAGTCGGCGATCGGGCACCTTCTGGGGGCTGCCGGCAGCGTCGAGGCGGTGTTCTCCATCCTGGCGCTCCGCGACGGCATCCTGCCGCCGACGCTCAACCTGGAAAACCCGTCGGACGGCTGCGATATCGACCTCGTACCGCTCAAGGCGAAAGAGCGCAAGATCAAGACCGCGCTCTCCAATTCCTTCGGTTTCGGCGGCACCAACGCTTCGCTCATCTTCTCCGCGGTCAACTGAGGCCTCATGACGGCCCTGCTGCGCTGGCTCGCGTTTGCGACCGGCGGCCTCTTGGTCGTCGTGACGCTGGCTTTTGGCTTCCTCATGCATCGCTTCGACGCACCCGGTCCCCTTGCGGGGCCGAGCATCGTGGTCGTGTCCAAGGGGACTGGCGTGGGGGCCATCGCCGACCTGCTGGCCCGCCAGGGCGTGTTGGCTAGCGCCTTCGTGTTCGAGGCGGGGGTGCGGGTGAGCCGTGCGGGTGCTGCGTTGCGTGCCGGCGAATACGAATTTCCCGGTCGTGCAAGTGCCCGCGATGTGATGGACATTCTGCGCGGGGGCCGCACCGTTGTTCGCAAGCTGACGGCGCCCGAAGGCATGACCACGCCGCAGGTCATCGCGCTCGTCACCGCCGCTCACGGCATGGAGGGGTTGGTCGGGCCGATGCCGCCTGAAGGCGATCTTCTGCCCGACACGTATCATTATTCCTGGGGCGACGGGCGCGCCGACATGATCGCGCGCATGGAAAAGGCGATGACCGAGGCGGTGGCGCGGCTGTGGCGCGAGCGCGCCCCGGACGTTCCGCTGACCCTGCCGGCCGATGCGGTGATCCTCGCCTCCATCGTCGAAAAGGAAACCGGCAAGCCCGAGGAACGCGCGCGGATCGCGGGCGTCTTTTACAATCGCCTGCGCCGCGGCATGCCGTTGCAGTCAGATCCCACCGTCGCCTATGACCGCGCCCTGGCGGCGGGGATACCGGAGCGGGTGCTCGGCCGCGCGCTGACCCGCAAGGACATCGAGACGCCGGGGCCGTTCAACACTTATCTCAACCGCGGCTTGCCGCCGGAGCCCATCTGTAATCCCGGCATCGCCGCGCTGACGGCGGTTCTGCATCCGGAAAAGACCGACGCGCTGTATTTTGTTGCCGATGGCAACGGCGGGCATGCCTTTGCCCGCACGCTGGATGAGCACAATGCCAATGTTCGCCGCTGGCGCAAGTTGCGCAAGGAAGCGCGCGAAGCGGAAGCCGGCGCCGCGCCCTAGCTCTGCGCGGCCGGTTTTTCCGGCATGCCCGAAACCAGGGGATCGGTCAGGCAGACGGGCAGCACGCTGAGCAGCCAGACCAGCGCCCACAAGCGCCAGGGAAAGCAGATACGTCCCCGGTTGCGGGCGAGCTTGCGCATGATGATGCGCGCGGCTTTCTCCGCCGGCATCAGGAACGGCATCGGATACGGATTGACGTCGGTCATCGGGCTTTTGACGAAGCCCGGACAAATCACGCTGACGGCGATGCCGTGGCGCGCGGCGCGCCCGCGCAGCCCCTCGCCGAGAGAGCGTACGCAGGCCTTGCTGGCGCCATAGGCAGGCGCGCCGGGCAAGCCCCGGAACCCGGCGAGCGAGCTCATCAGTGCCACCTGTCCGCGCAGGCGTCCTTCCTCGCGCGGCAATTTCTGCATTTCGGCAAGGGAAGGGAAGACGGTATTGACGACGCCCGCGATATTGACCGCGAATATGCTTTCGACCTGTGCCTGGGATTCGCCCGGTGGCGCGTCACGGTCGTCCGAATGGGTGCCGCCGGTCCCGCCCGAAATGCCCGCATTGGCGATCACCAGTTCCACCGGCCCGGTGGCGTAGGCGCCTTCGATCCATGCTTGCATCGCGGCGCGGTCGGTAACGTCGATAACGAGGCTTTCGACTGTGGCCCCGGTGGCTTCGCAATCGGCCGCGACGGCCGCGAGCCGGTCGGCGTTTCTGCCGCCAAGGACAAGGCGCCTGCCGGGGGCGGCGTAGGCGCGCGCCAGCGCCGCGCCTATGCCCGACGACGCGCCGGTGATGAGGATGCTGCGGGGATCATCGAGTTTCATGGCGACACGCTAGCCGTTGCGGGGCGCAGACGCCAGAGGTGCCGTTTACGCGCGCCTTGTTCGCGTCGTCGCCCACGGGATATAGTTGCGCGGCCGCCGGGGGTGCGCCCCGGCCGGAAGAACAACAACCGGATCAAGGCGTTAATTTCGTGTCCATCGCCAGCATGACCGGCTTCGCGCGCGAGGAAGGCGAATTCGACGCTTTCGGCTGGCGCTGGGAAGTCCGCAGCGTCAACAATCGCGGTCTCGACATCCGCACGCGCCTCCCGCCCGGGATGGAGGCTTTCGAAATCGCCGTGCGCGATCTCGTCGGCAAGCGTTTCAAGCGCGGCAGCTTCAATATCTCCCTTAATCTCACGCGCACGCCGGGTCTGACCGGCTATCGCCTGAACGAGGCGCTTCTGGAGCGCGTCCTGGTGCTGGCCGAGGAGTTGCGCCAGCGCACCGGCGCGCCGCCGCCCACGGCCGAAGGCCTGTTGCGCCTGCGCGGCGTGCTGGAAGCCGAAGAGGTGGTGGACGCCGACGACACGCGAACCGCGCGCGAGGCGGCCATGGCCGAAAGCCTCGGCCGCGCCCTTGCCCAGGTCGAGGTGGCGCGCGAGGAAGAGGGGGCTCGTCTCAAGGCCATTCTCGATGGGCAGGTAAACGAGATTTCCGCGCTCGCCCAGCAGGCGCGCAAGCTGGCCGCGGCGCAGCCCGATGCCATTCGCGCGCGCATCACCGGCCAGTTGGCCGAATTGGTGGGCGGAACGACCCCCATTCCGGAAGACCGGCTCGCACAGGAAATCGCGGTGATGATCGGTAAGGCCGACGTGCGCGAGGAGATCGACCGCCTCGATGCCCATGTCGCGCAGGCGCGCGACATGCTCGGCGCCGGGGGAGCCGTCGGGCGCAGGCTCGATTTTCTGTCCCAGGAATTCAACCGCGAGGCCAATACCCTCTGTTCCAAGTCGCAGGACCTGGAGCTGACGCGCACGGGTCTCGCGCTGAAAGCCGCGATCGAACAGTTCCGCGAGCAGGTCCAGAACATCGAGTAGGTCGGGACGGGATTATGGCGAAGGCGAAATCGGGCGAGGTTTTGGACGGGCCGGGCGGCATTCAGCGCCGCGGCCTCATGCTGATCCTGTCGTCGCCTTCGGGGGCCGGGAAAACGACGATTTCGCGCAAACTGCTCGAGCGCGATGGAAATCTCGAAATGTCCGTCTCCGCGACCACCCGGCAGAAGCGCCCGGGCGAGGTCGAGGGCGTCGACTACCATTTCGTCGATCCGACCGAATTCAATCTGATGATCAACCGGCGCGAATTTCTCGAACATGCCAAGGTCTTCGGCAACTACTACGGCACGCCGAAGGCGCCGGTCGAGGATGCGCTGCGGGCGGGCCGCGACGTGCTGTTCGACATCGATTGGCAGGGCACCCAGCAGGTGATCGAAAACGCCCGTTCCGACGCGGTGACGGTGTTCATCCTGCCGCCCTCCACCCGCGAGCTCGAACGCCGCCTGAACACGCGGGCGCAGGATACGGCGGAAGTGGTGGCCGCGCGCATGTCGAAGGCGGGCGAGGAAATGAGCCACTACACCGAATACGACTACATCATCGTCAATAACGACGTCGCCCAGAGCGTCGCCGAGGTCGAGGCGATCCTGGCCGCAGAGCGGCTCCGCCGTCAGCGCCAGATCGGGCTTGGCGATTTCGTCAAGCGCCTGCGCGAAGGCCAGTAGCGCCACCGGCCTGCCGGGCGCGGGCGAGCGCGGCGAAATCCGCGACCGACAGTTCTTCCGCCCGTGCCGTTTCCTTTATTCCCGCGTGGGCGAGGATTTCCTCGGCGGCGCTGCCGAAAAGCGATTTCAGCGAAGCGCGCAGCATCTTGCGGCGCTGGCCGAAGGCGGCACGCAGCACGGTTTCCATGTCATCCCACGTGGCTTCCGCCCGGCGCTCGGGAAGCGGGCGCAGGCACACCACGGTTGAATCGACCTTGGGCGGGGGCGTGAAGGCGCGCGCGCCGATATCGAAGCTGGCGACCGCATCGGTGAGCCAGCCGCACATGACCGACAGGCGGCCGTAGGCCTTGCTGCGCGGGGTAGCCGTCAGGCGGGCCGAGACTTCTTTCTGCAAAAGAAGGGTGAGGCCGGCGTAGCGGCCCGGGTCGGCGGCGATCTGGGAAAGCCATTTGACGACCAGCACGGTGCCGACGTTGTAGGGCAGGTTCGAGACGATATGAACGCCGCGACCGGGGGCGAGGTCGCTTTCGTCGGCGTCCAGCGCGTCGGCCTCGCGCAGGACAAGACGCCCGCGCGCCGCCTCCACCAGCGGCTGAAGGGCTGCAATGCAGCGCGGGTCCTTTTCGATGGCGACGATGCGGGCGGCGCCCGCCGCAAGCAGGGCGCGCGTCAGGCCGCCGGGGCCGGGGCCGACCTCGATCACGGTGGCACCCTTGAGATCGCCCGCCGAACGCGCGATCCGCGCTGTCAGGTTGAGGTCGAGCAGGAAATGCTGGCCCAGCCCCTTGCGCGCGCCCAGGTCATGGGCGGCGATGACGTCGCGCAAGGGCGGCAGCGCGGCGATGGCGGCCGCGATGGCGGCATCGTCGTCGGCGTTCATGTCGTCCGGGCGCGGTTGGCGGCGATGTCGGCGGCCATCGCCAGCGCGGCAAGGAGGCTCGATTCGCGCGCAATGCCGCGTCCCGCGATCTCGAAGGCGGTGCCGTGATCGGGCGATGTGCGTACGATCGGCAGGCCGAGGGTGACATCGACGCCGTCGTCGAAATTGACGGTCTTGAGCGGGATCAGCGCCTGATCATGATACATGCAGATGACCGCGTCGTAGGTTTCACGCGCACGAGCATGAAACAGGCTGTCGGCAGGGGCGGGGCCGAAGGTGCTGATGCCCGCCGCCCTCAGCCGGGCGATGGCGGGCGCGATGATGGTTTCGTCTTCGCTGCCAAGCAGGCCGCCGTCACCGGCGTGGGGGTTGAGAGCCGCTACGGCAAGGCGCGGAGTGGTAATGGCGAAATCGTGTGCGAGTGCCTGTGCCGTTACCAGCCCCGCATGGAAAATGGCGTCCTCCGACAGTTGCGCGACAGCCTTCGCCAGCGGCAGGTGCACCGTTACCGGCACCACGCGCAGGCCGGGGCAGGCCAGCATCATGATGGGCGTTCGGACGCCGGTCAGCTCGCCCAGGAATTCGGTATGCCCGGGGTGGGGAAAGCCAGCATCGGCCAACACCTTCTTGTGGATCGGGTTGGTGACGACGGCGGCCGCTTCGCCCGCCTGGGCAAGGGCGACGGCGCGGCGGATGACGTTGATGACGGCGGGCGCGTTGGCGACATCGGGCTTGCCCGGGGCCGACGGCTTCGCCAGCGGCTCTGCCAGGACCGGCAGGGCCTCCGCAAAGACCGCAGGCGCATCTGCCGGGCGCTCAATTCGCCTCAGCGGCACATCGAGACCGAGCGCGCGCGCCTCGCCTGCGAGGGCGTCGGGGTCGGCGATGATGAAGAAGGGGGTGCTTTTCCCCGCCGTTGCGCGCCATGCCTTGAGCGCGACCTCGCCGCCGATGCCGGCGGGCTCGCCCATGGTCAACGCGATCGGGCGGGGCGCCACGGCCCGGCTCAGACCCGGATATCGAGGAATGCCGCGTCGCGCAGGTCGCGCAGGTGGCGGCGGGCGCGCAGTTCTAGGCGCTGCAGGGTCAGGCGGCGCTCGATTTCCTCGCGCGAAGGCAGCGATTCATCCTGCGGCGATTGCCGGTCGCAGACCATCAGGACGCGGACACCATTCGGAATGACGATTGGCGGAGACGCCACGCCGACTTCGAGCGAGGCGACGGTCGCGCGAATATCCTGGGGTAATTCGCCGAGCTTGAGCCGCCCCAGATCACCCGACATTCCGGCCCCGAGTTCGCGGGCGATTCCCGAAAAATCGGCGCAGCCGCGCGCTGTCGCCTGAATGGTCTCGCCGAGTTGCTTCTGCGAGGCCATGTCCGCAGGCCCCGCGCCCGGGGGAAGGGGCAGCAGGATCTGGCGCAGGGAAACGATGGCATCGGCGGCGGACTGCGGGCTGGGAATGCGGCGGTCGCGCACGGCCATGATGTAATAGCCGGCCGCGCCGCGAATCGGCGGTGAAATGGAGTCTTTAGGTTGCTTGGCGAGGACCTTGTCGACCTCGGGATCGAGTTCGCCGGGAAGAACCCAGCCGAGGTCGCCGCCGCGGGATGCCGAGGCGGCCTGGGAAAACTGGCGGGCGAGCTGGGGAAAATTCGCGCCACGGCGAAGTTCGGCATGTATCCGTTCCGCATTGGTGCGGGCGGCGGCTTCATCGCGCGGTGAATCGACGGCGAGGAAAATTTCGGCAAGCAGCAGCCGGGGCTTGTCCGCGTTCGCCTTGACGCGATCCAGGCTCTTGCTGACGTCTTCCTCGGTAATATTGACCGTGCGCAGGAACTGGCGCCGCACGATCGTGCCCCAGGCGAGGGAGGATTCGACCTGGCGGTCGAGGGTACGCCTGTCGATTCCGCGCTCGGCAAGAAACGCATCCATGCCGCCCGGCGCGATCCGGTTCTGGCGCTCGATCATCGCGACCGCGGCGCCGGCATCGTTCTTCGGGATGTTGATGCCGAGGCGCTTCGCCTCCTGCAACTGCAGGGCTTCCTCGATCAGGGCGTTGATCACCTGGGGCATGAGGTTGCGCCGCACTTCGGGCCTGTCGGGCAGATTCGATCCGCGAATGATCAGGTTGAGGCGCTGTTCGAGGTCGTAGGCGGAAATCGCCTCCTCGTTGACGACGGCGATGATGTTCAGGGTCTGCTGGGCACCTGCCGGGGCGGAAACCAGGCAGCCGGCAAGCGCCGCGGCGAAGGCCGGGACGCGAAGCAGGCGTGAAACGAAAGAAACACGCATTCGGGGCCGTGATCCTGTTGAACTGGTTCCCTGGGGCCGGCGGGACCGGCGGGCGCAGGATACAGGCGGGGCGGGGGCAGTTTCAACCGCGGCTCGTGAATTCCCCGAGATTTCTGAAGATCAGCATGAACATCAGGCTGTCGGAGGGCTGCAGATCGCGGTCGGCCGCGTAATTTTTTGTCGCCTGGACGAGAAAAGTGAAGCATTCGTCCTGGTAGGTGAGCCCCATGGCCTGGCTGATGGTGCCGCTGTTGGAGGCAAGGTTCTTGTGCAACCGCCCGGTGGCCGACCAACGGTCGGTCAACTGGGCCTTGAAGGAACCCACCGCCTCTTCGCGGTCGCCGAACTGGCTGTTCGTTCCGGTTTCGTCGATGAACAGGTAATTGAGGCCGATTTTGAGCGCCGGCGGCCCGAAGGTGGTGCCGACCTGGTGACGGCGGGCGGCGCCCGAATCAGGGTCGTAGCGGAAACGATAGAGCAGGTCGAGCCAGCTGCCGGGTGACACCCTGAAGCGTCCGACGACGTCCGAGCTTTCCTCGCGCAACCCGCTCGATTGCGTGAAATTCGTATCCTCTTTCAGGCGCTGGCTCTGGCCGGCAAAGGCTTCGACGGCGCCGCCGCGGTCGCCGTAAAGGCCCCAGTTGACGCCGTAGATGAACCGGCTGCCGCCTTCAAAGCGATCGGAACCGGTGAAGCGGTTCGCCTCGAACAGGTTGGTGTCGTCGAATTCGACGTCGCGGCTGTCTTCGTTCGGCATTTTCTTCGGATTGCCGCCGTTCGGCGCCAGAACGACCGCCGCGACCGGTTCGACGACCTGGGTGGCGAAACTTTCGGCCTTGACGAAGGGATAGCGCCATTCACCCATCAGCTGCGGCATGACGCGGCCGGACATGCCGTCATTGACCGAACCATCCGGCGCGGTCACGGTGCTCGCGTGATAGAGGTCGGTGCGCAGCGATGCCGACAGGCGATAGACTTCCCCCGTCCATGCCTTGTAGGGCAGATGCCAGCCGCCGTTGAAGGCAAGGCGGCGGGTATCGGTGCCTTCGTCGCGGGTGACCAGCAGCGCGCTGGTGTCGGCGGTCAGCAGCGCACCGTTTGCCGCGGGCTGCGAGACGTAATGATATTCAGCGTAAGGAAGCACCAGGGGGCTGGCGCCGGGATTGTCGGTCGCGCGCAGGCCCTGGAAGCTGTATGCCGAGAGCTGGGCGTAATTGCCGCCCTGGAAACCCTCCGTGTTCAGGCTGGTCGTCAGGGTCTGCTGGTCCGGTTGCGGAAACTTGTAGCGCCGGAGATAGGTGTCGTCGCTGGTGTTCTGGAACTGGAACTTGCTGCGCCATATCTCGTCGTGATTCACCCGGCCTTTGGCGAAGACATGGCCGCGGGTGTCCGTTCCGCCGACCCGTCGCTTGTTGGCATCCTCGCGTTCGGGCTGGGAGCCGCTGGCGTCGATTTCCAGTTCAGCGTTGGCGAAACGCTTGCGGTAATTAACAGCCAGCAGGGATGCCTGATCGGTCATCAGATGCGGCGTTATGGTCATGTCCTCGTTCGGCGCCATATCCCAGAAATACGGGAGCTTGAGGATCGAGCCGAAATCCGAATCGCTGGTGTAGGAGGGCGTCAGCAGGCCCGAGCGGCGCTTCACCGAAGGGTCGGGGTGGGAGAGGTAGGGCGTGTAGAAAATGGGGAAACCGAACATCTCCAGGGTGGCGTCCTTGTATTCGATTTCCTTTCGTTCGGAATCGTGAATCACGCGGACCGCCCGTACGCGCCAGAGCGGCGGGCGTTTCGGGTCTTTCTCGCACAACTCGCAGGGCGAATAGACGGCCTTGTCCAGCGTCGTCACGACGCCGCCCGTGCGCTCGCCGCGCACCGCCGCCATTCTGCTGTCGTCTTTCAGCAGCATGCGGAAGCCTTCGGCCCAGCCATCCCTCATGCCGTTTCTGAATTCGGCCTTTTCGGCGAATTTCACGTCGCCGGTCGCATCCATGATGACGACGTTGCCGATCGCCGTGATCTTGTCGTTCTTCTCGTCGTAAACGACCGTGTCGGCGCGCAGGATGTCCTTCTCGTGCGCGATCTCAACCTTGCCGCGGGCGGTGACGAGGCCGGTGTTCTGATCGTACGTCGCCTCGTCGGCGCGCAGCACGACGTAGGGCGATTTCTTCTTGGCCGGGGCCTGGTCCTGGGCCCACACAGCCGACGGCACCCATGCCGCGGACAGCACGGAGAGCAGGAAAATGAACGTGCGGACGACCATCCTCATGCTTAGCCGTCCTCTATATGCAGGAGGACGGATGCGCCGATCAGGACCGTCACCGCTGTCGGCGTCAAAGCCGCCAGGAACGGCGGGATGGTGCCGGAAAGGCCCATGGCGAAAACCACGTCTGACAGGAAGAACAGGAAGAAGGAGAACAGGACGCCACCCGTGATCAACAGCGAAACGCCGCCGCGCCGCGCCATGCGCAGAGAAAAGGAGGCGGCGATCAGAACCATCGCTCCCAGCATAAGCGGCATTGCCAGCAACGAGTACCAGTGTACGCGGTGACGCGCGGCGGCGAAACCGGCCTTGTCGAGCAGATCGATAAATCCGGGAAGCCGCCAGAAGGAGAGAGTTTCGGGCGGCGAAAAGCTGTCCTGGATTTTGCTCGGGGTCCAGTCGGTGGGAAGCGAATAATCGGCCTGCTCGCGCGAGGGAACGTTTGGGGCGGTGACGAGCACGTTGTTGAGCCGCCATGCCCCGTTTTCCAGTTGCGCCCGCTCGGCGTCCAGGCGGCGCTCGAAACGGTTGTTCGTATCGAAAAGGAATACGGTTACCCCGCGCAAAACCATGTCACTCGATGAAATGCGCTCTGCGTGGATGACGGACTGGCCCCGGGGGTCCGACTGGCGGAGCCAGAGACCGCTCTCGGAAACGGCGAGCAGGTCGTCCTTGCCCTTGAGCAGCCGGGATTCAAGCTGCTCGTAGCGCAGAAGCAGCGTCGCGCCGATGGGGTTGATCGCGACATTCATGAACATGCCGAAAACGATGGCGGCGGCTACGGCCGGAAACAGGAACTGCCAGACGGAGACACCGGAAGCCCGGGCGATGACGAGCTCGCTCGTTCGCGTCATCCGCCAGAAGGTGTAAAGCCCGCCGAACAGGATGCCGAAGGGGACGACCTTTTCGAGCATGCGCGGCATCTTGAGCAGCGCCATCTGCAGAACGAGAGTGAATGTGACGTCGCTGCGCCCTGCGCCCCGGCGCAGGAGCTCGACGATGTCGATCAGGAAGATGATCGCCGCGATCGCGGCGAGAATGAGCACGAAGCCCGCGAGAAAGCGCTTGGCGATGTAGATCGACAGTGTCCGCGAAAGGTGTGCTTGTTCCGCCATCTCTCGCCCTAGGCTTCCATCGATAGTTTGCCGGTGCCTGTCGGGACCTGCCTTTGGCGCATCAGAAGCCAGAGGCAGCCACCGATAATCGAGGCCGGCAGAAGATACATCAGGGGAATGGCGGCGGGGACCGTGCCGGCGAGGCTGTGCAGGGAAACGCTCGCCGACTGGACCAGCACCATCGCTACGGCGGCCACGATCAGTCGTCGGCCCTGGCCGCGCCGGTTGAATTGCCCGGTCAGCAGCGCGACAAGCGCAATCAGGGCGAAAGCAGGGGCCAGCCAGGGGGACGTCAGGCGGGAATGGCCTTCGGCCAGAAGGCGTCCCGACAGTCGCCGGCTCGTCTCGGCATTCGGCCCGTCCGCTTCCGGCCAGAACAGTTCGTTCAGGAAGCGCTCGCGTGGCTCGCGCCAGCGGGGACCGGATACTCCTTCCGCGGACTTGAGATCGAGGGTGTAGCGGTCGAAATACAGGATCGAAAGGTCGCCGCGGTCGCGCCTGACGATCTGGCGGTTACCGTTGATCAGGATGACGCGCGGGCTTTGTTCCGTCTGCACAAGGGCGCCGCGCTCGGCCATCATCGCGACCGGCTCGCTGTTTTCGCGCCGGTCGTAGATGAAGATGCCGAGCAGTTCGCCGTTGGCGGCACGCTCGCGCACATAGACCGTGACCCCGTTGCCGACTTCGTTGAAGGCGCCCTCGCGCAGCAGGACCTGGGTGTAATTGTTGCGAATGGCGAATTGCAGGTCCTTGAAGTGCCGGTAGGCGGCCGGCATGTAATAGACATTGAGGGCGTAGCAAACCACCATCACGCCGCCCGCCAGCGCCAGCGCCGGCGCGGCAAGCCGCATCGGGCTCAATCCGGCCGACCGCCAGATCACCATCTCGTTGTCCATCACCATGCGGTTGTAGGAAAAGGCCACGGTGCCGAACAGCACGATGGGCAGGAAAACCGAGGTGAACATGGGCAGGACGAGGCCGGCCAGCTCGAACAGTGTTGCCGTGGGCAGGCCACGGGCCAGAACCAGTTCGACGAAGCGGAGCGACTGCGACATCCAGACGATGCCGGCGATCACCAGTACCGCAAGTATGAGCGGCCACAACTGCTGGCGCAGCATGTAGCGAAACGTCTGATCCATCGGCGCATTATATGCAAAGCCCGATTCTCCGCCATCCTTAAGGAAAGCGGTTCCGGCGGGCGCAGTTGGCAGTTCGGGGCGGCGCGGCTAAACTCGGTGCCGGTTCGTATTCACCTTTGGCGGTATCTGATGCCGCCCGCTTGCAGAGCAGGAGCCCCCCATGAAGATAGCCTTTTCCGATTCCGCCGTTGCCCGGACCGGAGCCGTCGTCGTGCTTGCCGTCGAAACGTCAGGCAAGGCGAAGGAGGGATTGGCCCAGTTGACGCCTGCCGGCGAAAGCCTCGATCGCAGCCTGGGCGGCGCGATCGCGCGTGCCATCGCCGCGGCCCGCTTCAAGGCGCGCAAGGGTACGGCGCTGACTGTGCTGGCGCCCGCGGCCAAGGGGCCTGCGCGGGTGGTGGTGGCAGGGCTCGGCAAGGCCGAGGCGATCGACGATCTGGCGGCCGAAGCAGCCGGTGGTGCCGCCTGTGCGGAACTCGCCCGTGGCCAGGACGACAAGGCCGCAGTGGTGGTCGAGTTGCCGGCGCGGGCGCACAAGGCGAAGCTCCCTGAATTCGCGGCTGCGGTTGCGCTGGGGGCGCGCTTGCGGAGCTACCGGTTCGACAAGTACCGCACCAAGCAGAAGCCCGAGGACAAGCCGAAGCTCGCCGCGCTGACCCTGCACGTGAAGGGCGCCGCCGCAGCGAAGAAGGCCTTTGCTCCGCGCGATGCGGTGGCCGATGGGGTATTCTTTACCCGCGATCTCGTCTCGGAACCGGGCAACGTGATTTATCCCGAAAGCCTCGCTCGCGAAGCGCAGAAGCTTGCCAAGCTCGGCGTCAAGATCGAGGTGCTCGACGAAAAGAAGATGAAGAAACTCGGCTTTGGCGCGCTTCTGGGCGTGGCCCAGGGCAGTTCGCGCCCGCCGAGGCTTGTCATCATGCAGTGGCTGAAGGGGCCTAAGAGCGGCCCCAAGTCCAAGCCCGTCGCCATCCTCGGCAAGGGCGTGACCTTCGATTCCGGCGGCATTTCGATCAAGCCGTCCAAGGGGATGGAGGACATGAAATGGGACATGGGCGGCGCCGGCGTCGTCATCGGCCTGATGAAGGCCCTGGCCGCGCGCAAGGCGCGCGCCAATGTCATCGGCGTCATCGGTTGCGTCGAGAACATGCCGTCGGGCACCGCCCAGCGCCCGGGTGACATCGTGACTTCCTATTCGGGCCAGACGATCGAGGTGCTCAACACCGACGCCGAGGGCCGTCTCGTGCTCGCCGATGCGCTGTGGTACTGCCAGGAACGCTTCAAGCCCCGTCTTATGGTCGATCTTGCGACCCTGACCGGCGCCATCATCGTCTGTCTTGCCAACGTACATGCCGGGTTGTTCGCCAACGACGATGCGCTCGCGCGCAACCTCGAAGAGGCGGGCAAGGCGGTGGGCGAACGTCTGTGGCGCCTGCCGCTCGATGAAGCCTATGACCGGATGATGGATTCCAAGGTCGCCGACGTGCAGAACATTTCGTCGGGCAACGGCGGCGGTTCCATCACCGCGGCGCAGTTCCTGCAGCGCTTCACCAACGACGTTCCCTGGGCGCATCTCGACATCGCCGGCGTCACCTGGTCCGGAAAGGACGCGCCGACCGTGCCGCAGGGCGGTACCGGTTTCGGCGTGCGCCTGCTCGATCGCATGATCGCCGATCATTACGAAGGGAAGTAGGCCAACCCGTGACCGAGGTCTCGTTCTATCACCTGGAACGCTCGAACCTTGAAACCGCCCTGCCCAGGCTCCTCGAAAAGGTGCTGGGGGCAGGGATGAAGGCGGTGGTTAAGCTCGGCTCGCGCGAGCGGGTCGAGGCCATCAACGCCCTCTTGTGGACCTATGAGCAGGGCGCCTTCTTGCCCCATGGCTCGGCCGCCGGCGGCAACGGGCCGATGCAGCCGGTCTGGCTGACGGAGGGCGACGACAACCCTGCGGGCGCCGGTGTTCTGGTTCTTGCCGATGGCGCGGAATCGGCCAACATGGCGGCGTTCGAGCGGTGCCTCGAAATGTTCGACGGGCGCGACGAAACCGCGCTCGCTGCCGCCCGGGCGCACTGGAAAGCCTACAAGGAACAGGGTTTCGCCCTGACCTACCTGCGCCAGACCCCGGCCGGGGGCTGGGAAAAGCAGGACCTTTAAGGGGGCTTCCGCCCTTGCCCCGCCGGGCCGATCCGTCTATAAGGCCGCCGCAATCACCGCCGCCAACGCCAAGGAGCAGCGCGACATGGCCATTGAACGTACCCTCTCCCTGATTAAGCCCGACGCCACGCGGCGCAACCTGACCGGCGCCATCAACGAGCGTTTTGAGAAGGGCGGCCTGCGCATCATCGCGCAGAAGCGCCTGCAACTGACCCGCGCGCAGGCGGAAGCCTTTTACGGCGTTCACAAGGCGCGCCCGTTCTTCAACGATCTCTGCAATTTCATGATTTCGGGCCCGATCGTCGCCCAGGTCCTGGAAGGCGAGAACGCCGTTGCCCGCAACCGCGAACTGATGGGCGCCACCAATCCGGCCAATGCCGATGCCGGCACCATCCGCAAGGATTTCGCGGAATCGATCGAGGCGAATTCGGTGCATGGTTCGGACGCGCCGGAGACGGCGGCACAGGAAATCGCCTTTTTCTTCTCGGGCCTCGAAATCGTCGGCTGAGTCCGAAAGACGCGCAAAAGAAAACGGGGCCCGAACAGGCCCCGTTTTTTATTCGTATCAAGCGGCGCTCAGGCGACGAAGATCAGCATCGCCAGCAGCAGGACAGCGATACCGATGCTGCTCCACACCGTTAGGCGAATGAATAGGTTCCACATTTCCTCGTGGGACTTGAGATCCTCTAACTCGGCCATCTGCCTCTCCATGTTTGGCGCCCGTGGGCGCGATCTCCTGCGACTGATATAGCCGCCAAAAAGGTAAAAATAAAGCCCTGATCGGGCCGCTCAGCGGCCGTCGTCGGGTACCAGCAGGCTGCGGCCGGGATCGCCTGGCGCATCGTCGATGACGGCGATCTCGCCTTCGATGCGCACACGCCCTTCGCCGATCAGGCGCAGCGCCAGCGGGTAGATGCGGTGCTCTACCGTCAGGATGCGTTTGGCCAGCCTATCGGCGTCGTCGCCGTGCAGCACCGGCACGGCGCCCTGAACGATGATGGGGCCCGCATCCATTTCCGGCACGACGTAATGTACCGTGGCGCCGGACAGGCGCACGCCGGCGCGGATCGCCTGTCCCTGGGCATCGAGGCCGCGGAAATTGGGTAGAAGGGACGGGTGGATATTGATCATCCTGCCGCGCCACAGATCGACGAATTGCGGCGTCAGGATGCGCATGAACCCGGCCAGGCAGACGAGTTCGCACCCGGCATCGGTCAGCACGCCATGCAGCGCCATGTCGAAGGCGGCGCGGTCGGGATAATCCTTGTGGCTGATGACGCCTGTAGCGATGCCGGCCTGGCGTGCGCGTTCCAGGCCGAAGGCGTCGGCCTTGTTGGAAAATACGCAGACGATTTCGGCCGGGTAGGCAGGATCGCGCGCCGCATCGATCAGCGCCTGCAGGTTGGTTCCCGAGCCGGAAATCAGGACGCCGGTTTTCAGGCGCGCCATGCCGTTGCCGTTCCCGAGATCACGGTGTTCTTCGACTCGCCGCCTGCATCGGCGACCTTGCCGATGCGATGCACGGTCTCGCCCGCGGCTTTCAGCGCCGCGGTGACGCGGTCGGCGTCCGCCGCTGCCGCGACGACGACCATGCCGATGCCGCAGTTGAAGGTGCGCGCCAGTTCCATGTCCTCGACGTCGCCTTCGGCCTTCAGCCAGCGGAAGACCGGCGGCAGCGGCCAGGCCGACGCATCGAGTTCGGCGCGCAGGTTTCCGGGCAGAACGCGCGGAATGTTTTCGATCAGCCCGCCGCCGGTGATGTGCGCCATGGCCTTGACCCCGCCCGTGCCGATCGCGGCGAGCAGCGGCTTGACGTAGATGCGCGTCGGCGCGAGCAGCGCTTCGCCGACGGTCTTGCCGGCGGCAAAGGGGGCCGCGTCGTTCCAGCCGAGTCCGCTGCCCGCGACGATGCGCCGCACCAGCGAGTAGCCGTTGGAATGGACGCCGGAGGAGGCGAGACCCAGCACCACGTCGCCTGCGGCGACGCTGTCGCCCGTCAGGATGCGGTCGCGTTCAGCCGCGCCCACGGCGAAACCGGCGAGGTCATAGTCGCCCTTTTCGTACATGCCCGGCATTTCGGCGGTTTCGCCGCCGACGAGCGCGCAGCCCGCTTCGGCGCAGCCGCGCGCGATGCCCGATACGACATCGGCCGCGACGTCGACGTCGAGCGAACCCGTCGCGAAATAATCGAGGAAGAAGAGCGGCTCCGCCCCCTGCACGACAAGGTCATTGACGCACATGGCGACAAGGTCGATGCCGACCGTGCCGTGCTGTCCGGTGTCGATGGCAAGGCGCAGCTTGGTGCCGACGCCGTCGGTGGTCGAAACGAGGACGGGGTCCTTGAACCCAGCCGCCCTGAGGTCGAACAACGCCCCGAATCCGCCGAGACCGGCGGCGGTGCCGGACCGCGCCGTGGCCTTGGCCATGGGCGCGATGCGCCGGACCAGCTCGTTGCCGGCGTCGATGTCGACACCCGCATCCCTGTATGTCACGCGCTTAATGGCTTCCTCCTCGTGCCATACGTGATAGATTGCGCCCGGCGCCCAGGCGCCCGCGCTACCGCGGCGGTCAACATAGTGTATCCGCGACGGTTTGTAATGACCCATTCGCAGCCTTGTTTTTCCAGCGTGACGGCCAATATCGGCGGAGCCTTCCGCCGTGTTTTGGCCATGCGGCTGGTCCTCGCTCTCGTGCTGGCGGTTTTTGCTGTTCCCGTGGGCGCGGCCGAGGATCCGGAGGTCTTTACGGTTCGGGGCGTCGCGGTCGATGCCACCGCCGATTCGGCGGCGCGCGCGCGCGACCAGGCCCTCGCGGCGGGGCAGGCGGCCGCCTTGAACCGTCTCTTCGCGCGCCTGACGCTCGCCTCCGATCGCGACAAGCTGCCGCCCGTTTCCACCGAAACGGTCAACGATCTCGTCAAGGACTTCGAGGTGGCCGACGAAAAGACGTCGAGCGTCCGCTACCTCGCTGCCCTGACCGTGCGGTTCAAGCCCGATGCGGTGCGCAATTTGCTGCGCGAGCGCGGCGTCGGCTTCGCCGAAACGCCTTCCAAGCCGCTGCTGGTCCTTCCGGTCTATGAACTGGTCGGCGCCCTGTCGCTGTGGGACGACCCCAACCCGTGGCGTGCCGCCTGGGATCGCCTGCCGTCGGCCGACGGGCTGGTGCCGGTGGTGCGCGCGAAGGGCGATTTGCAGGATATCGCCCTGATCGGCGCTGAGCAGGCCGTACGCGGCGACGACAAGCGGCTGACCGCGATCGCCAGGCGCAATGGCGCGGCCGACGTTCTCGTGGCGCGGGCAGGGATGCGTTTCCCGGAAGGCATCAGCCCCGCGGAGGGCAGCGGTCCCTGGCTGCAAGTGACGCTCAGCCGGTTCGGTACGTCGCAGCTTGAGCAGACCCGCGTCGAGGCGTTCTACCGCGAGCCCGGCGAGAGCGAGGAGGCCCTGTTTGTCCGCGCCGCCGCGACGATCGCAGCACAGGTGCAGGAGAACTGGAAGCGCAACAACCGCCTACGCTTCGATACCGGCGACGAACTGACCGTCGAGGTCCCTCTCAACTCCCTCGCCCAATGGATTGAAATCAGGAGCAAGCTGGAAAAGGTGCCGTTCATCCGGCGCAGCGACGTGATCTTCCTCACGCGCAAGGGCGCGCGCTTGCGCCTCAACTTCATCGGCGACGAAGAGCAGCTTCGCCTGGCGCTGATCCAGAGCGATCTTTCGCTGGTTCGCGGCGCGACGTCGCTCGTCCTTCGGCAGGGCATCGTCGATAACGAAGGCGGCAGCGAAAAGAGCCCGACGCCGTGAACATTCCCAATCTCATCAGCCTCGGCCGGCTTCTGTCGGTGCCGGTTCTGGTCTGGGCCATATCGGATGGCCGGATGATGCTGGCCTTCTGGCTGTTCGTGATCGCGGGCATTTCCGATGCCGTCGATGGCTTCATCGCCAAGCGTTTCAATTATCAGTCGGAACTGGGCAGCTATCTCGACCCGCTGGCCGACAAGGCTTTGCTGGTCAGCGTCTATGTAGCGCTGGGCATTGCCGAGCATCTGCCCCTTTGGCTGGTGATCCTCGTGGTGTGGCGCGATCTCCTGATCATCGGCGGGGCGTTGCTCTATCACACCCTGACACAGCGCCTTAAGATGGAGCCGCTGCTCGTCAGCAAGGTCAACACCCTTGCCCAGATTCTGCTGGCGGCGTTCGTTTTGGCCGCGCGGGCGCTGGAATTGGGCAACGATCTCGTCTACCAATTCCTAGTGGGCGCGGTGGCCCTGACCACCGTTCTGTCGGGGGCGAGCTACGTCGTCGGCTGGATCCGCAAGGCGGCAACGATGGAGGAACGGCGATGACGCCGTCACGCCAGTTGGCATTCTGGGGACTAGGGCTCGTCATATTTGGCCTTGCCCTGAACCTGCTCGCGCCGGTGCTTCTGCCCTTCGTCGCAGGTCTTGCCGTCGCCTACTTCCTGGACCCGGCCCTGGTCTGGTTGGGGCGGCGCAAGGTCAACCGGACCCTTGCCACCGTCCTCGTGCTCGGCGGCTTTTGCGCGGCGATCGTGCTCGCGGTCGTGTTGCTGGCACCCCTGATCCAGTCGCAGGTCATCGATTTTGCAAAAAAGGCGCCCGACGTCATCAAGGTGCTACAGGAACATGTCATGCGTGCCGTGGCGCGGATTTCGGCGGAGCTTTCGCCCGAGGACATCGAGCGCCTCAAGACCGCGGCGGGCGGCTTCGCGGGCGACGCGCTGAAATTCGTGGGCGGCCTCGTCGCCAAGGTGTGGTCGGGCGGGCTGGCGCTGCTCAACCTTCTGTCCCTGATCTTCATTTCCCCGGTCGTCGCCTTTTACGTGCTGCGCGATTGGGACCGCATCGTTGCCACTGTCGACGGCTGGCTGCCGCGCGACCACGCGCCGACCATCCGCAGGCTGGTCAAGGAGGCCGATGACATGATCGCGGGCTATGTCCGCGGCATGGCGATCGTATGCCTGATCCTCGCCGGGTTTTACGGTGCGGCGCTCAGCCTCATCGGGCTCGATTTCGGCCTCATCATCGGCATGGTCGCGGGCTTTATTTCCTTCATACCTTTCGTGGGCGCTGCGGGCGGCTTCGTCGCGTCGGTCGGATTCGCCATCGTGCAGTTCGGCGACATCGGCCCGGTGGCCCTGACGGCCGCGGTCTTTGTCGTCGGCCAGGTGCTGGAAGGGAACTACCTGACGCCGAAGCTGGTTGGCGAAAGAATTCGGCTGCATGCGGTCTGGGTGATCTTCGCCCTGCTCGCCGGCGGACTTCTGTTCGGATTTGTGGGCGTGCTGCTGGCGGTACCTGCGGCGGCGGTGATCGGCGTGCTGGTGCGCTTCTTCCTCGGCGAATATCTGAAAAGCCCGCTCTACCGCGGCCACGGCAGGGACGGGGCGTGAACGGTACTTCGCGGACGGGGCAGTTTCCCCTGCCGTTCGATGCGCGTCCCAGCCTCGGCGGTGAAGATTACCTCGTCAGTTCCTGCAACAGCGCGGCGGTCGCATGGATCGACCGCTGGCCCGACTGGCCGGGACCGTCTCTGGCGATCGCGGGTGCGCGCGCGTCGGGCAAGACCCATCTGGCTTCGGTCTTTGCCGCCCGTTGCGAGGCGCGCCCCCTGTCGGTGATCGAACTCTGCGCGACGCCTGCGAGCGAGCTTGCCGCCCCCGCAACACCCCTTGTTTTCGACGATGCGGAAGCGGTCGCCGGGCGCGATGACGCCGAGCAGGCGCTGTTTCATCTTCTGAACGCGCTTGTCGGCATGAAGGGGCGGTTGTTGCTGACAGCAGCCTTGCCGCCCGCTCGCTGGCCCGTGCGCCTGCGCGATCTGGCTTCGCGCCTCGCCGCCATTCCCGTGGCCGAGATCGGCGCCCCCGATGACGCCCTGATGGGCGCGTTGCTGGTCAAGCTGTATGCGGACCGCCAGCTCCAGGTCGCCGCCGACGTCGTTGCCTACATGGTCTCGCGCATGGAGCGCAGTTTCGATGCCGCGCGTTCGCTGGTGGCGGCGATCGATGCGCGCGCGATGGCGGAACGCAGAAGCATTACCATCCCGCTTGTCCGCGCGGTGATGGACGGGGCAGGCCGCTAGCCCGCATCCTTCGGAAACACGACGTCGACCAGCCGCGCCGCCGTCGGCGATAGCTCGGACCAATGCGTGGCCTCGCATTCGAAAGCGGCGACGGCGCAGGGTGGGAACCCCCGAAGAAGCCTGTCGCGCGCCGCCCCCTGCCGCTGCCCGGCAAGCCACAGCGCGAGATCGTGCAGGCCCGGGTTATGGCCGACGAGAAGAGCCGACGCCGTGTCGTCGTCGAGCGCGCAAAGCTCATCGCGCAGGCGTTCCGCCGTCGCAAGGTAGAGCGATTCCTCCACCTGCGGGCGGGGGCCGCCCGCGCCGAAGCCCGAGAGGAATCCGTCGATGGTCTCCCGCGTCCGCCGCGCCGAAGAAACGAGCGCAACCGCCGGCCGCCAGCCCTTGGCGGCGAAGGCGGCGCCGACGCCTGCGGCCTGATCGCGGCCCGCGCCGTCGAGGGGCCGGGCGCAGTCGTCCAGCCCAGCGGGCGCGGCGCTGGATTTTCCGTGGCGCAAAATATATAAGACTTTCATGGTCATAAGCGGTCATCGACGCCCGGTCATGGGCCTGTAACGCGAGTTTAGGCTTTGTCGGGCATGAATGCACCGTTGGAGACATGTCATGAGCAAGCCCGGAACGGACCCGACAGACGGCCCCGGCGCCGCCGTTCCCGACATCAGTGCTGATTCGCCCTCGCGCTTCCTGAACCGCGAGCTGTCCTGGCTCGCCTTCAACCAGCGCGTGGTCGAAGAGGCGATGAACGACGCCAATCCTCTGCTCGAGCGGGTGCGTTTCCTGTCGATCTCGGCGTCGAACCACAACGAATTCTACATGGTGCGGGTCGCCGGTCTTGTCGCCCAGTTGAAGGCGGGCTACGGCGTCGTGTCCGATGACGGCATGTCGGTGCAGGACCAGCTCGCCGCCATCAGCCGCAAATCGGCCGAACTGCTTGCCAGTCAGCAGGATTGCTGGCGCGGCCTGCGCGCGGCGCTTGCCGAAAAGGGCATGGTCGTCGTTCGCCGCGACGACGTTACGGCCGCCGAGCGCGCCTGGCTCGAACGCTACTTCATCGAGCAGATATTTCCCGTGGTCACGCCCATCGCCATCGACCCGGCGCATCCGTTTCCGTTCATTCCGAACCTGGGCGTGTGCATGGTGCTGCAACTGCGCCACCACGGCACAGGCGAACAGATGCGCGCGCTGGTGCCGCTGCCGACCCAGGTGGCGCGGTTCATTCGCATGCCGGGCTCGAGCATCCGTTTCATCACCCTCGAAAATCTCATCAGCCTCAATCTCGGCGAGCTGTTTCCCGGTTTCGATGTCGAGGCGCAGGGCCTGTTCCGCGTCATCCGCGATACCGAGGTGGAAATCGAGGAAGAGGCCGAGGACCTGGTGCGCGTCATGTCCTCGGCGCTCGAACGGCGCCGGCGCGGCTCCGTCATTCGCCTGACCTTCAGCGTGCGCATCCCGCCGGAACTGCGCGCCTTCGTGGTGCAGGAACTGAAGGTGGCGGGTTCCGACGTTTTCGACGTCGACGGCTTGCTCGGTCTTTCCGACATCCAGGAAATCATCCTCGACGAGCGGCCGGACCTGCTGTTCAAGTCCTTTACCCCGCGCTTCCCCGAACGCATCAAGGCCTTCGGTGGCGACGCCTTCGCGGCGATCCGGGAAAAGGACCTGATCGTCCATCATCCTTATGAAAGTTTCGACGTCGTTCTGCGCTTCATCCGCCAGGCGGCGCGCGATCCTTCGGTGGTGTCGATCAAGCAGACGCTTTACCGCACCAGCAAGGACAGCCCCGTGGTCAAGGCGCTGATCGAAGCGGCCGAGGCGGGAAAATCCGTCACCGCGATGGTCGAGCTCAAGGCGCGCTTCGATGAAGAGGCGAACATCCGCTGGTCGCGCGACCTGGAGCGCGCCGGCGCGCAGGTGGTCTTCGGTTTCGTCAACCTCAAGACCCATGCCAAGGTTTCGCTGGTGACGCGCCGCGAAGGCGCGGGCCTTCGCTCCTACGTGCATCTCGGCACCGGCAACTATCACCCCGAAACGGCGCGGGTCTATACGGACCTGTCGCTGTTCACGGCCGATCCGGCGCTCTGCCGCGATGCGGC
Organism: Alphaproteobacteria bacterium; assembly: GCA_038145705.1. Lineage (GTDB taxonomy): Bacteria > Pseudomonadota > Alphaproteobacteria > SMXQ01 > SMXQ01 > WHSO01. The sequence continues at coordinate 221,082 of JAYQQF010000001.1, forward strand.
ACGCCTGTTCAACCTGATGACCGGATATGCGCGCCCGGAGCGGTTCGAGAAGATGTCGGCCTCGCCGCTGAATTTGCGCGAAACCCTCGACAGCCTGATCGAGGACGAGATCAATCACGCCAAGGCGGGGCGGCCGGCCGCGATCTGGGCGAAGATGAACCAGATCGTCGATCCTGACATCATCGATCACCTTTACCGCGCATCCTGCGCGGGCGTGCAGATCGATCTGGTGGTGCGCGGGATCTGTTGCCTGCGCCCGGGCGTGCCGGGGCTATCGGAAAACATCCGCGTGCGGTCCATCGTCGGGCGCTTCCTGGAACATTCGCGCATCGCCTGTTTCGGCGCAGGTCACGGCCTGCCGTCCGAACAGGCCAAGGTGTTCATATCTTCCGCAGACTGGATGCCGCGCAATCTCAACTGGCGGGTCGAAACCCTGATCCCGATCGAAAATCCGACCGTGCATGCGCAGATCCTCGACCAGATCATGGGCGCCAACATGCGCGACAACCTGCAGACCTGGATGGGCGAGGCGGACGGCAGCTATCGCCGCATCCATCCCGGCCCGGGGGAGGAACCGTTCCGGGCCCATGACTACTTCCTGACGCACCCCTCGCTGTCGGGCAGTTCTGCGCGTGAGGAAAAGCCCGCGTCGGGCATCCTCAAGCGATTCATCTTCAAGGGCTGACCGGCGTGGCGGGCCATTCCCTAGCGCCCCTGGTGGCCGTCATCGACATCGGATCGAATTCGGTTCGTCTTGTCGTTTACGGCGGGGCCGGGCGCACATCGGTTCCCGTCTACAACGAACGTACGCTCTGCGGCCTTGGCCGGTCGCTCGGCACCACCGGACGGCTTGACCCGGAGGCCGTAGAAGCGGCGCTTCGCCATCTCGCCCGCTTCGCCGTGCTGATGACGGCGATGGGGGTGGAGCGGATCGAGGCGCTTGCCACCGAAGCGGTAAGGGCAGCGTCCGACGGCGCCGATTTCGTCGCCCGGGCTGAAGCGGCGCTGGGCGCGTCCATCACCATTCTCGACGGCGCGACGGAGGCCGAAACCTCGGCCTTCGGCGTCATTTCCGGCATTCCCGGCGCCGACGGCATGATGGGGGATCTTGGCGGCGGCAGCCTCGAGGTGGTGGCGCTCGACGGTGGCAGGCCCGGCCAGCGCGCGACCATGCCCATCGGCGCCTTGCGCCTGCGCGAGGCCGCCGATACCGACATCGACAAGGCCGAGGCCATCGTCGAAAAGGCGCTGGCGAAGATCGACTGGCTCGGCCAGGTCAGGGGCCGGACCTTCTTTCCGGTGGGTGGCGCGTGGCGCGCCTTCGCCGCCGTTCACATGGGCCAGGAAAACTATCCCCTGCACGTCATCCACGAATATGCCATCGGCAGGTCCGATGCGCAGGCGCTGCTCAGGCTCGTTTCCCGCATGAGCCAGAAATCGCTCGCCCGCATCCCGCGGGTGCCCAAGGCGCGTCTCAAGACGCTGCCGCTCGCGGCGGTGGTGCTGGAGCGGCTTCTCGATGCGGCCAAGCCGAATAATATCGTCTTTTCCGCCTTCGGCCTGCGCGAGGGCTGGCTGTACCGGGGGCTGTCGCCGGAAAGCCGCGCGGAGGACCCCCTGCTTGCAGCGGCCGGGGAGATCGCCAAACGCGAATCGCGTTTCGCCATGCCGGGCGAGCAGCTCGACCAATGGCTCGACGTCCTGTTCGCCGACGAGGCTCCGCGGATGCGCCGCCTTCGCCGCGCGGCGGTGCTGCTGTGCGACACCGCCTGGCGCGATCATCCCGACTATCGCGCGCGGGACAGTTTTTCCCGCGTCCTGCATCTGCCGCTGACCGCGATCGACCACCGCGCGCGCATCTTGCTGGCCTATATCGTCAGCTCCAGCTATGGCGGCGGGCGCACGGGGCCGACGCGCAGCCTGCTGCTGCCGCTGGTGGACGACGGCGATGTCGAGCACGCCATCACGGTCGGACGCGCGATCCGTTTCGCGCGCACGCTGGCGGCGGGGACCCTTGATGTTCTCGGCCGCACGCGGCTCGAGATCGAGGGTGATCACCTCGTTCTCTGCGTGCCCAAGGGGGAAGGTTTCCTGTTGAGCGAGGAAGTCGGCCGCCGTTTCGAGGCGCTGGCCCGCAGGCTCGGCCTGAAGGCGCGGCTCAGAAGCTAGCCCGAGGTCGTCGCGGTTTCTTCGTCGAGGCGCAGAAGATTGATCGCTGTGCCGTTGGCGGCTAGCGCCAGCTTGCCGTGCTTGAGGCGCAGTGCATCGTTGCCGAACAATTCGCGCCGCCAGCCCGCAAGCGCCGGAACATCGGCGTTGTCATCGGCGGCGATCAGTTCGAGATCGGAACTGCTGGCGACCAGCTTCTGGGCGACATCTTCCTTGTCGCAGACCATCTTGAGCAAGACTTTCAGCAGATCGACCAGCGGGCCCATGCCGCGCGGCAGGTCTTCGCGCTGCGCCATGACCGGGCAGTCTTTTTCGGGGATGGCGCGGGCGCGGCCGACGGCCTCCAGCACCTCGCGGATTGTCTGTTGCGGAAGGCCCGACCGGCCGACGGACCGGGTACGGGCGAGCTCGGCTTCGTCCTGGGGGGCGCGCGCGGCGATGTCGAGGAGCATGTCGTCGCGCATGACGCGCTGGCGCGGCACATCGCGCGCCTGTGCCGTGGCTTCGCGCCATGCGGCGAGCTCCTTGAGGATGGCGAGGAAACGCGGCTTGCCGCCGCGCACGCGCACGCGCTTCCAGGCATCCTCGGGTTCGACCACGTAGGTCGATGGCGAGGTGAGGGCGCGGATTTCCTCTTCAAGCCATTCGGCGCGGCCGGTTTTTTCGAGCCGCTGCGCGAGCTTTTCATAGGCGACGCGCAGGTGGGTCACGTCCGACAGCGCATATTGCAGCTGCTTGTCGGACAGCGGACGGTGGGACCAGTCGGTGAAGCGCATCGACTTGTCGATGCGCGCCTTGGCCAGCTTGCTGACCAGCGTTTCGTAGCCGACCGATTCGCCGAAGCCGCAGACCATGGCGGCGATCTGGGTATCGAAGACGGGGGTGGGGATGTGCCCGGTCAGGTGATGGAAGATTTCGACGTCCTGGCGGGCGGCGTGGAACACCTTCAGGACCGGGCTTTCGTTAAGGAATTCGAACAGCGGCGCGAGATCGAGGCCTTCGGCCTGGGCATCGACCACGGCGGCTTCATCGGGGCCGCCCAGCTGGACGAGGCACAGCTTCGGCCAGTACGTGCGCTCGCGCATGAACTCGGTGTCGACGGTGACGAATTCGGCCCCCTGGAGGGAGGAGCAGAAGCGGGCCAGCGCGCCCGTGTCGGTAATGACGATCATGGGCGGAAGCTATACACGAAAGCGGCGCGGCGACGAAGAGAAAGCGCCAAAAAAGCCCCATCGGGCGCCGGCGGAGCCGTTTGGGACGGGGGCGCGGGGCCTTGGCCTTGACAAGCGGGGCTTCGGCATGGCTTTTCCCTGTGGCGCGGTCGCCCATCGGGGGGCGCCGCCCGACCGAATTACAGGCAGAGAGCCAGATGCATCCCTACCGTACCCATACCTGCGGCCAGCTGCGCAAGAACGACATTGGTTCCGAGGTCCGCGTCGCGGGCTGGGTCCATCGCAAGCGCGACCATGGCGGCCTGCTGTTCGTCGATCTGCGCGACCACTATGGCATTACCCAGCTCGTGGTCGATACCGGCGCGCCGGTGTTCAAGGCGCTCGACGATGTCCGCCTCGAATACGTCATCAGCGTGACCGGCAAGGTGGTGGCGCGCAGCGCCGAAACGGTCAACGACAAGCTGCCGACCGGCGAGATCGAAGTGGTCGTCGCCTCGGTCGAAGTGCTGTCGACCGCCGAGCCGCTGCCCCTTCAGGTCAATTCGGATACCGACTACGGCGAGGAAACCCGCCTGCGTTATCGCTTCCTCGATCTGCGGCGCGAGAAGATGCAGCGCAACATGGTGCTGCGCTGCGAGGTGATTTCCTCCATTCGCCGGCGCATGACGGCATCGGGCTTCCGCGAATTCCAGACGCCGATCCTGACCGCGTCCTCGCCCGAAGGTGCCCGCGACTATCTCGTGCCCTCGCGCACCCATCCGGGACGGTTCTACGCGCTTCCGCAGGCGCCGCAGCAGTTCAAGCAGCTGCTGATGATCGCGGGCTATGACCGCTACTTCCAGATCGCGCCCTGCTTCCGCGACGAAGACGCCCGCGCCGACCGCTCGCCGGGCGAATTCTACCAGCTCGACGTCGAGATGTCGTTCTGCACCCAGGAAGACGTCTTTGCCGCGCTCGAGCCGGTCCTCGCCGGCGTGTTCGAGGAATTCGGCCAGGGGCGCCCGGTGACCAAGGCGCCGTTCCCGCGCATCGCCTATGACGATGCCATGCTGAAATACGGTTCGGACAAGCCCGACCTGCGCAATCCGATCGTCATCGCCGACACGACCGAGGTGTTTCGCGGCTCGGCCTTCTCGCTGTTCGCCAAGTTGATCGAGAAGGGCGCGGTCGTGCGCGCCATTCCGGCGCCCGGTGCGGCCAGCCAGCCGCGCAGCTTCTTCGACAAGCTGAACGACTGGGCGCGCAGCGACATGGGCGCGGGCGGTCTTGGCTATGTCGTGTTCGAAGGCGGCGAGGCCAAGGGCCCGATCGCCCGCCACCTGACGCCCGACCGGCTCGAACTTCTGCGCAAGACCGCCAACATCGGCGACGGCGACGCGGTGTTTTTCGCCGCCGGCGACAAGGCCGCGGCGGCGTCCCTTGCCGGGGCCGCGCGCACCCGCATCGGCGATGAACTGAACCTGATCGCCAGGGATCGTTTCGATTTCTGCTGGGTCGTCGATTTCCCGATGTTCGAGCGCGACGAGGACACCAAGCAGATCATCTTCAGCCATAACCCGTTTTCCATGCCCCAGGGCGGGCTCGAGGCGCTTGAGACCAAGGACCCGCTGGACATCAAGGCCTGGCAGTACGACATCGTCTGCAACGGCGTCGAGCTGTCCTCGGGCGCAATCCGGAACCACAAGCCGGAGATCATGGAAAAGGCCTTCGCCATCGCCGGCTATTCCAAGGACGACCTCGAAAAGCGGTTCGGCGGCATGCTGTCGGCGCTGCGCTTCGGGGCGCCGCCCCACGGCGGCTCGGCGCCCGGCATCGACCGCATCGTCATGCTGCTGGCCGACGAACCCAATATCCGCGAGGTCATCCTGTTCCCGATGAACCAGACGGCCCAGGACCTGATGATGGGCGCGCCTGCGGAGGTCGATCAGGCCCGCCTGCGCGAACTGCACCTGCGTCTTGCCTTGCCGCCGGCCAAGGCCAAGGGCGGCGAGGGCGAGGATTCTGGCAAGGTCGGCTGATCCGAATAACTGCGGAAAATTTGCCGTAAATTGCTAATGCGCAGGGAACCCTTGTTTTTCGGCGGCAGCTAAAACTTTCAATGATTCCAACGCAAAAAGCGTTGTCCGGTGGGGGCGTTAAAAGACACTATTAACTTGTGTCTGCAACATTGCCGTTCGGAGGCCCCATGCGGCGATACTGCTTCAAACTGATGCCCTTGCTTGCGCTGGCCGCTTTTGCGGCGGCCTGTGCGCCGGTGCCGTCCGCGGTCGTGATCGCGGGACAGGCGCTCGACGGGGTCAGCTATGCCGCTACCGGCAAGAGCGGTACCGATCACGTCATCTCGGTCGCCATGTCCGAGGATTGCGCGCTGCACCGCATCCTGACCAAAGATCCGGTTTGCCGCTCCGAGACCGATCGCCAGACCGCCAGCCTGATCGATGGTGGCGAAATCCTGCCTGCCGGTGCCGCCGATCTGGCGGGCCTGCGTCCCCTTCCGGTTCCGGCCACCGGCTTCGCGCCTGTGACGGCGCCTCAGACGGCGTCCCTTGCCGGCGATGACCTGCCGGCCGATGCCGCGCCGAAGGCGACCAAGGAGTCTTTCATCGACCCGATGGCGACTTGGGCGCCGGTCATGCGGCGCACTTTCGTCGTCGTCGCCACCTACGACAAGCGCGTGGAGGCCGAAAGGGCTTCCCATGCCATTTACAACGTCCCGGGTCACCCGCTCCTTCGCCCCAAGGTCGTCTCGACCCTGAACGACAAGCGCCCGGTGTATCGCCTGGTCGTTGGCCCGCTCGACAAGGACGGCGGCGATGCCCTGAAGCAGACCCTTTCATCGAAGGGTTATGCCAGCGCTGCCGCCATGCCCGGCTGCGACGGCGCCGTTTCGATGGCCTGCGTCGACGCCAACTAGCTTTTCGGGATCAAAATGCAAAAAGCGCCGGGATAAAACCCGGCGTTTTTCGTTTGAGAGACGTCGTGGTGGTTATTCGGCGGCGACGTTGTTGAGTGCGGCCGAGGATTTCTTGCGCTTGTTGACGTACATCGCCATGTCGGCGCGGGCGACAAGGTTGGTTTCCTCGTCGTTGGGGCCGAACGGCTCGACGCCGAACGAGGCGTTCACCTTGATCTCGTTGCCGTGATAGGAAACGATGGTGCGGTTGACGACACGGCTCAGCATCTGAGCGCGCTTGATGCCGTCGCGCCAGTTGGTCTGGATCATCAGTACGGCGAATTCGTCGCCGCCGAGGCGGGCGACAACGTCGGTTTCGCGAACCTCGGCCTCGATCACCCTGGCGAGCTGTTTGAGAACATAGTCCCCGACATGATGGCCAAAGGTGTCGTTGATGATCTTGAAGTTGTCGAGATCACAGAAGACCAGAACGCCCTGATCGCCATAACGGTTGGCGGCGGCCAATGTGCGGCGGAGTTGTTCGTTGAAGCCGCGCCGGTTGCGCAGGCCGGTCAATTCGTCGGTAAGGGTCAGGTTTTCGAGATAGGCGATACGGGCGGACTGCTCGGCGAGAAAGCTTTCGACCTCTTCCGCGGCGCCGAGCGCCTGTTCCACCAGAGCCAGGCGGACGGGGGCGGTCCGACCGCGCTTTTCCGGTTTCGCCGCGGGGGATTTGGCGGTTTCCGTCGTGGCGTCTTCGCCCGTTGCCGAAGAATTGCCAATGGTATCGATCAGCCGCCCCACGGCGCTGCCGATTTCCCTGAGAAGGCGCTGATCGCCCTGGGAGCGTCGTCCCTTGGTGGGGCTGCTCGATTTCGTCTTCATCGTCTTGTTCCTCGTTCCTCGCCCTTCGCCGGTCAGCGCATGGGGCAGGGTTCGTTCAGACACACATATCCTGACGTCGGACTAGCAACCGGCGTGCCAAAATAAAAACATCATAAAATTCATATGTTTAACTTCAGGGTCGGCTGGTATTTTCTACCGCTTTCGATGGAGCACGGTGACGATTTGCCGGGTCGCGGCAGGAATTGCCGCCCGCCGATGGCTATCACCCGCGGCCAAAGGATGGGATAATCCGCGTCTGGATCACAGGAGGCCCGGTTGAAATTTCATCCCCTTGCAGGAATCGTCGCGATTGCCTTCGGATGTATCGGCGTTGTGGGTACCGGTCCCGCCATGGCGCAAGGCGCCCGTCAGGCCAAGGTCGACATTGCGCCCCATCGCGCCGTTTACGTGCTTGAACTGGGCCGCACACGGCAGGGCGGCAACGTTCACCGGGCGCGTGGCGCGCTGGTCATGGAATGGGCCAAGTCCTGCAGCGGCTGGACCGTCAAGCAGCGGCTCAAGCTCGATCTTACGGACGGCGAGGGCAATACGGTCGAAACCGACTCCAATTTTTCGAGCTTCGAGGCGTTGGACGGTCTCAGTTATCGCTTCACCACCCGTAATACACGGGGCGGCCAGGTGACGGAGGATCTGCAGGGCAGCGCCCGTATCGAGGCCCCAGGGGGCAAGGGTACCGCCGATTTCACCCAACCCAAGGGCACGCGCTACGATCTGCCCAAGGGCACCTTGTTTCCCACCCGCCACATGATGGATCTGATCGCCGCTGCAAGACGGGGCGAGCGCGTCGCCTACCGGACGATTTTCGACGGTGCCAGTCTTGACGGACCGCTCGGAGTCAATGCGGTCATGGGGCAGCATCGGGCCAAGGCGACGGGAAACTGGGCGCGTGAGCCGTTGACCAACAGGCCGTCATGGTACATGCGGCTGGCGTTCTTCCCGCTCAAGGAATCGAAGGCGGAACCCGATTACGAACTTGGTCTCAGGGTTTTCGACAATGCAGTCGCGGACGACTTCGAACTTGACTACGGCTCGTTCACGATCCGGGCGAAAATGGAAAAGATCGACGCGCTGGAACGGCCCAAGTGCTAATCAGAGCCATCTAGGCCAGGCGAAATTCGCCGCTTTCCCGATCCCACACCAGCAGGCGCCCTGAAGCGATTTCGAAATGGGCGCCGACCAGCGCCAGCGAGCCGTCGGCGACACGCTTGCTGACGACCGGCATGGTCATCAGGTTGGCGATCGAATTTCGGACATTCTCGAGTTCAGCCAGGCGGCCCCGGTCCGGCTCTTCGACGGCAGCGAGCGCCGATGCCTTCGCGCGGCAAAGTTCCGTCACCGGTGCGATCCAGCGCCCGACATGGGGAATGGCGCTGCCGGTGGGGGCGGGCGCACTGGACTGAGCCGCAGCCAAGGCGGCCTTTACGCCGCCGCAATCGCCATGCCCGAGGACAAGGATACGTTTCACCCCGAGGGCGCCGACGGCAAATTCGACCGCGGCGGCGGTGGAAAGTTCGGCCGTTTCCTCGCTGCCCCAGGCCGGCACGAGATTGGCGACGTTACGCAGCACGAACATCTGGCCCGGGCCAGCGCTGAAGATTGTCGCCGGATCAACGCGGGAATCGCAGCAGGCGACGACGAGGGTATGCGGCTTCTGCCCCCGTTCGCCAAGCTGACGGTAACGTGCCGCGTCATCCGCATATCGGCCACCGCGAAATTCCTTGTATCCACTCAGCAATTCTTCCATGCCCGGGCTCCGAAACGGTTGAAAATGGCGTTTTCTTATACCTTCGCAAGGCCCTGAGAACCATGCGATTTTATAGTTAACGCAGGCCTCTTCCCCGGGTTATTACTAACGAATTGTTAAGCCTTGGTAGAGAGGATGAGGCAAGGGGAAGACCGCCAGACCGTTTTGGTCCGGGTTTGCAAGCCGGAGTAGAGGGGGGCGGCCAAAGTGCTCTTGAATCAAGGGGATAAAACCATGTCGCGGAAAGTTCTCATTGTTGAGGATAACGATCTCAACATGAAGCTGTTCAACGACCTTCTTGAGGCGCACGGGTACGATACCGTGCAGACCAAGAACGGCCTCGAAGCGGTCGGGCTTGCCCGGCAGCACCATCCCGATCTCATCCTGCTCGATATCCAGCTTCCGGAAATTTCCGGTCTGGAGGTTACCCGTCAGCTCAAGGCTGATAGCGAGTTGAAGGCAATCCCGGTCATTGCCGTCACGGCATTTGCCATGAAGGGCGACGAGGAGAAAATTCGTGAGGGGGGTTGCGAGGCGTATATCGCAAAGCCGATATCCGTCGCGACGTTCATGGAAACCATCCAGAAGGTCCTGAAATAGCGCCATGTCAGCCCGCGTCCTGGTGGTCGATGACCTTCCTGCCAACGTCAAGGTCCTAGAGGCCAAGCTTACTGCCGACTACTTTACGGTCGTCACCGCCTCCAACGGCATCGATGCGCTCAGGCTGGCCGAGAGCGAGTCTCCCGATATCATCCTTCTCGATGTGATGATGCCGGGGATGGACGGCTTCGAGGTTTGTCGCCGGCTCAAGGAAGACCAAAAGACGTCTCATATCCCCGTCGTCATGGTGACGGCCCTTTCCGATATCAGCGACCGGGTAACGGGGCTGGAGTCCGGTGCCGACGATTTTCTGACCAAGCCGGTCAACGATGTGACCTTGTTCGCGCGCATCCGTTCGCTTTCGCGCATGAAACGCGCCATGGACGAATGGCGCATGCGGGAAGAAACCTGCGACCGTTTCGGCGTCATGGCGACGATGGCGGCCGGGAACGAGATGGACCAGCCTACCGGCACGGTCCTTATCGTCGAGCCGGACGAGTTCACCGGCGAACGGCTTGCTGCCGCGCTCGAGGCCCAGGGACACCAGACAACCTGCGTCGAAACTGCCGAACAGGCGTTCGAGGCCCTCAAGAACGGAACCTTTGATCTGGTGATCGTCAGCCTCTATCTCGATGACGGCGACGGGTTGCGGTTCACCTCGCGTCTGCGTGCGGAGGATTCGACACGGACCCTGCCCGTCCTTCTGGTCATCGAGCCCGAGGAAATCGGCGGCCTGGCCAAGGGGTTTGAAATCGGCGTGAACGATTACCTGGTTCGCCCCGTCGATGCGAACGAGCTCAAGGCGCGTACCCGTACGCAGCTTCGACAGAAGCGCTACCGCGACAACCTGCAGGATAACTACCGGCGCAGCCTGTCCATGGCGCTGACCGACGACCTGACCGGGCTGCATAACCACCGCTATCTTTCCGCCCATCTGCAGACGGCGCTGGATCGCGCGGCAGAGCAGCACAAGCCGCTCAGCCTGCTGATGCTCGATCTCGACTTCTTCAAGTCGGTGAACGATACCCACGGCCATTCGGTGGGCGACAACGTCCTTAAGGAACTAGCGCGCCGCATGGTGCGCAACCTTCGCGAATTCGACATGGCGGCCCGCCTCGGCGGCGAGGAATTCGTCATCGTCATGCCCGAATGCGAGCCCGATATCGCGGCGAAGGTCGCCGAACGTCTGCGTCACATCATCGCCGACCAGCCTTTCGATGTGGGGGCGGGGGCGGGACCGCTGGATATTACGGCTTCCATCGGCGTCGCCTCGTCGAAGGACGGCAGGGCGACCGCTCAGGCGCTCATGGAGGCGGCCGACAAGGCGCTTTATGCCGCCAAGCGTGGCGGGCGCAACCGCGTCGTGTCGCAGGCATCGGATGCCCGGGCTGATATCGCCGGCACCGTCTGAGCGGCGAGGATACACTCATCCAACAAAAAAGCCGGCAGATGCCGGCTTTTCATTTTCGGATTGCCCGAAGGCTACTTGATCTTCGCTTCCTTGAAGATCGTGTGCTTGCGCGCGACCGGGTCGTACTTGCGCATCTCGAGCTTTTCCGTCTGGGTACGCGGGTTCTTCTTCGCCACGTAGAAATAGCCCGTGCCCTCGGTGGATTCGAGCTTGATAACAATGGTATTCGACTTGGCCATGACAGAACTCTCGCGACTTGGATTGCGGACCGCCGGAAGATAGCGATCCCGGCCCCGATGTCAAGCTGGGCGCGGAGTAAACCTATAACAAATTGATTTTAATGACTTAATGGCCAGCGCTTGCGCCGGGCTGACGGCGCGCCACGGCCGGAACGGAGGCGCCGACGGCCCGGGCATAGAGGGCGGCGTCACCCAGGACCTCGGCGGCGAGTTCAAGGTCGCGGGCCGGTTTCTCGCTGGTTTTCGGGCAGCGTTGGCGCAGGGCCTTGGCGCTTTCGGCGTCGTAGCCCGAATGGGTGCGCCAGGCGGTCAGCACGATGCCGTTGTCGAGCGCGTGGCGCTGGAGCGCGCCGTGGGGGCTGGAGCCGAGCTGCGCCGTGCAGAAATTGGGCATCACGCCGAGATTTTCGAGGGCATAGCCAGAGGGTGCATGGAAGCGCGACCAGGTCAGGATCAGTTCGCCGTCATTGGGCAGGCGGGTAATGTTCTGCACCGAGCCCTTGCCGTAGGAGTTGGAGCCGACGACCACGGCGCGGCCCTGGTCCTGCAGGGCGGCGGCGACGATCTCGGCCGCCGACGCCGACTGGCCGTTGATCAGCACGACGACAGGAAGGCGCGTTGCGATATCCCGCCCGGAAGCATTGAATATCTGGTAGCTGTCGGGATGGCGGCCACGGGTCGAGACGATGCGGCCCCGGCCGAGAAAGCTGTCGGCCACCGCGACCGCCTGATCGAGCAGCCCGCCCGGATTGCCGCGCATGTCCAGCACGATGCCTTGCGGCCGCGGTTTCGATTTGTTGATGCGGTCAAGCACGCGATTGAGATTGCGCGCGGTGCGCTGGTTGAACCCGCTGAGGGTGATGACCGCCACCTTGCCCTCGTACTTGAGATGCACGGTCTGGGATACGATCAGCGACCGGCGCAGAACGACCGTAATCGGTTCGGGCACGGACTTGCGGCGTACCACCAGCGTTGCCTGGCTGCCGACCTCGCCGCGCAGGCGCCAGATAATGTCGTCGCGGTTGAGGTCATCGAGGGGAATGCCGTCGACCTGCAGCACGATGTCCCCGGCCTTGAGATCGCTCGATTCGGCGGGAGTATCGGGCAGAACAGAAATGATTTCCGGCAATCCGTGATCGAAATTGAGGCGTATCCCGACGCCGCCGAAACCCTCGCGCTGGGCGCGGTAATCGCGGGCCGAGCGCAGTCCCGCATAGCGCGAATGCCGGTCAAGATCGGCAAGCGCCCCGTTGAGCACGGTCGTGTAGACGTCTTCGGCATTGGCCTTGCGCATGGCCTCAGACCGTGGGCGGGTGGCGTCGATGACGCGGGTCGTCAGCCGTGCCCAACCGTCGACGTCGTCGCCCTGCGGGGCCGCGAAGCGGGCGACTTCGCCGCCCGCAAGAGCGACATGAACGATGTTGCCGCTGCGCGATACCGAGAGCCTGTCCTCGATATTGGCCAGGCCCTTGATGCCGCGCAGGGCGAAATCGGAAGAATCGAGAGGCTCGATATACTTGTCGAAAACATTTTCGTAGGCCTTGGCGAAAACGCGCTGTGCGTGATCGGGAGTGTATTCCCGCGTTGCGCGCGGCCCGAGACCGGTACAGGCGGAAAGGAAGGCGAGCGCCGACACCGCAAGGATGCGGATCGCTGTCGAGCGATGCGCCGGCCGCGTCACGTCAGTCGTCCCGGCGCACGCCGAGCGCCCATTGCAGTCCGACGAGGGCGCCTTTCGTGCGCGGCAGGATGGTCAGCGCAAGAACCAGCGTCAGGGGCATCCACATAGACATGTGTATCCAGTCGGCGGGGTGGTAGAGCCGCTCGACCACCAGCATCAGCGGCACCACGATATGGCCGACGATGAAGATGGTGAAATAGGCAGGCGCATCGTCGGCGCGGTGTGGCGCGAGCGGCGTTTCGCAATGGGGGCAGACGGGATTGAGCTTCGCGTAGCCGGAAAAAAGGCGTCCCGTGCCGCAGGCCGGGCAGGTGCCGCGCAGGCCCCGCATCAGGGCGGGGAACCACGGCGAGCGGGTCTGGGTATCGGCGGAGGGATCGAAAGCCATGAGCGGTCCTGAACTGGCGGAGTGAACATAAAGCGCCGCCGCCCAGTCTAGGCGTCGGGCTTTAACAATTATCTATCACGAATAGGACAGGAATCCGGCGATTTCGAGGCCCGTCAGCCCCGTTTCCTGTATTTTTTTCGGCCCCGCTGGGGTGCCGGGGCGCGCCGGGGTGCCTTCTGGCCGGGCCTTTCTAGCGGGTGATGGCGCAGGATCGCCAGCACGAGGCCCCCGGTGACGGCGTCGGCCTCGCGGATTTCGACCTCGACCTCGTCGCCCATCGCAAAGACGGTGCCGCTCGACTGGCCCTCAAGACAATGGCGGCGCTCGTCATGGCGGAAGCGCTCGCGGCCGAGCAGGCCCATCGGCACCAGCCCGTCGGCGCCGAGGCCTTTCAGGCGCACAAACAGGCCGAAGCGGGTGACGCCGGTAATGCGGCCCTTCATGCGCGCGCCGGTCCGTTCCGACAGGTAGAGCGCGAGATAGCGGTCCATCGCCTCGCGCTCGGCGGACTGGGCCTTGCGTTCGGTCGCTGAAATATGCTCGCCGGCTTCATCATAACCGTCGCCCGCGTCGCGCCCCGTTCCGCCGGGGCCGAGCGACCACGCTCCGATCAGCGAGCGATGCACCATGAGATCGGCATAGCGCCGGATGGGCGAGGTGAAATGGGCATAGCGCCGCAGCGCCAGCCCGAAATGGCCGAGGTTGCGCGGGCTGTAGAGCGCCTGGGACTGGGCGCGCAGGATCGATTCGTGGATCACGTCGCCCGATGCGCCTTCGCCCGCCCGTGCCAGGATATCGGCGAACTGCGCCGCGCGTGTGACCTGACCGCGAGGTAGCGCCAGTCCGAAGGTTTCCAGAAAGCCCCGCAGGGCTTCGAGCTTGGCGCCGTCGGGCGGCGGATGGACGCGATACATGCAGGGGGCGCGCCTGGCTTCCAGCGCTTCCGCCGCGGCGACATTGGCGGTGATCATGAATTCCTCGATCAGCCGGTGCGAATCGAGCCGCACGCGCTCGCCGATCGCCGTCACCTTGCCGTTTTCGATGGTGACCTTGTGTTCGGCCAGTTCCAGTTCCAGCGTGCCGCGTCGGCGCCGCGCCGCATCGAGCGCCGCATAGGCGGCATAAAGATTTTTGACGATGCGCGGATCGAGCCCGTCGGGCAGGGCGGAGGCGTCGCCATCACGGGCGCGCTGGACGATGCGGTAGGTCAGCCGCGCGGCGGACTTCATCAGGGCGCGCGAAAACCGCCAGTCCAGCAGTTCGCCGCGCGTATCGATGCGCATGTGACAGGCGAGCACGGCGCGGTCCTCGCGCGGGCGCAGCGAACACAGATCGTTCGACAGCGCTTCGGGCAGCATGGGGACGACGCGGTCGGGCAGGTAGACGGAATTGCCGCGCTGGCGTGCCGCGCGGTCGAGCGCGCCGCCCTCGCGCACGTACCATGCGACATCGGCGATCGCCACGATCAGGCGGAAGCCGTCCTTGTTGTCGGCGGCATCGTCGGGAACGGCGAAAACGGCATCGTCGAAGTCGCGGGCGTCTTCGTCGTCGATGGTGACCAGCGGCACCTCGCGCAGGTCCTCGCGCCCTTCGATGCCGGGGGGGCGAACGGCGGCGGCTTCGTCAAGGGCCGCATCGGGGAAAGCGACCGGAATGTCGTTCGAATGAATGGCGATCAGGCCGATGGCGCCGGGGGTGTCGACATGGCCGACGCGCTCGACGATGACCGCCATGCGTAACTCGCCGCGCCGTTCCGCCAGTACGCGGGCGCGCACCAGGTCGCCGGGTTCCGCTCCCTTGTCGTGGCGCGCCTCGACGCCGTAGTCGTACTTGGCGCGCCGGTCGGTCGGCCGGATGATGCCGCGCCCGCGCTCGCGCGCAAAGACGCCGATGATTTCCGCGGGTGCCGCGCCAAGGCGGCGCATGACGGTTGCGTCATAGCCGCCGTCCTCGTCCGGGGCGAGGCGGGCGAGGATCCGCTCGCCGGTCGCCAGCGCATGCGGCTGGCCGCGCAGCGGCGCCACGTAGATGGGCGGCACGGGTGCGTCGGCGGGCCACTGGACGGGCCGCGCCATCAATTCGCCGTCGGCGTCTGTGCCGGTGATTTCCAGAACGGTGACGGCGGGCACGGTGCCGGGGGCGGTGAATTTCCGACGCCCGCCCGGCGCGAGTTTGCCTTCGGCCTGGGCCTCGCGCAGCAGGACGCGAAGCGCGGAACGGTCCTTGCCCTTGATGGAGAAATGACGGGCGATGTCGGAGACCGACACGCGTCCGCCCTGTTCTCGGATATAGGCGAGGATGTCCTCGCGCGAGGGGTTGCCCGGTGTACCGCGCTCGCGGCGGTTGGCCAACGTCGGCTCCTCAGGAGTCCGAAGCGGTGTCGGCGGGTTCCTGCTTCTTGGCCGCAGCCTTTTTCGCCGGCGCTTTCTTCTTCGCGGACTTGTTCGCCGCCTTCTTCGCCGGTGCCTTCTTCGCGGGCGCTTTCTTGCCCGCGCGTTCGGCGCGTGCCGCGATCAGGGTCACCGCCTGGTCGAGGGTAACGGCATCGGCCTCGATGTCGCCCGGTACGGTGGCGTTCACCTTGCCATGCTTTACATAGGGCCCGTAGCGGCCCGAATGCAGTGTTACCGGCTTGCCGTCCGCGGGATGCTTGCCGATTTCCTTGCCCGCCCCGGCGCGGCCGCGGCCCTTGCTCTTGGCATTGGCCAGGAGGTCGACGGCGCGATTGATGCCGATGGTCAGCACGTTTTCGTCGGCCGGGATGGAGGCGTATTTCTTTTCGTGTTCGACATAGGGGCCGAAGCGGCCGATGCCGGCGTTGATCGGCTTGCCGTCTTCAGGATGCTTGCCGACTTCACGCGGCAGGGAGAGAAGCCCGATTGCCATGTCGAGGGTCACGTCGCCCGGCGACACGCCCTTGGGCAGGGACACGCGCTTGGGCTTTTCCTTTTTCGACGCCGCCTCGCCCAGCTGGATATAGGGACCATAGGGCCCCTTGCGCACGGTCACCATCATGCCCGAGGCGGCATCGGTGCCGAGTTCGATCGGGCCCATGGCTAGTGCGGTTTCGGTCTCGTCGTCGGAACCGTCGACCGAAAGGCGCTTGGTGAAGCGGCAGTCGGGGTAGTTGGAGCAGCCGATGAAGGCGCCGAACTTGCCGAGCTTGAGGCCGAGCCGCCCGTTGCCGCAGCCCGGGCACTTGCGCGGATCGCTGCCGTCGGCACGGGCCGGGAAGAAATGCGAGCCCAGGTCCTCGTCCAGCGCGTCGATCACGTTGGTGATCGTCAGGTCCTTGGTGCCTTCGACGGCGCCCGCGAAATCGCGCCAGAATTCGCCGAGGAACTTCTTCCAGTCGGCGCGGCCGTTGGAAATGTCGTCGAGCAGGTTTTCCAGCTGCGCGGTGAATTCGTATTCGACGTAATGCTGGAAGTAATTGGTCAGGAAGGCGGTTACGACGCGGCCGCGGTCTTCGGGAATGAAGCGGCGGCTGTCGAGGCGCACGTAGTTGCGTTCCTGCAGCACCGACAGGATCGAGGCATAGGTGGAGGGGCGGCCGATGCCGAGCTCTTCCAGCTTCTTGACCAGCGATGCTTCCGTGTAGCGCGGCGGCGGCTGGGTGAAATGCTGTTCGGGCTTCACTTCGCCGAGCGTCAGGCTGTCGCCTTCCTTGACCGGGGGCAGGACACGGTTGTCCTCGTCGCCTTCGCCGTTGGGATCGTCGCGGTCCTCGCGGTAGAGCTTGAGGAAACCTGGAAACGCGATGACCGAGCCGGTGGCGCGCAACTGGGTACCGGTGCCGTCGGCGACATCGACGCCGACCTGGTCGAGCCGCGCGCTCGACATCTGGCAGGCGATGGCGCGTTTCCAGACCAGCTCGTAAAGGCGGAACTGTTCGTCCTCGAGGAACTTGCGCACCTGGTCGGGCCTGCGGCGCATATCGGTCGGGCGCACCGCTTCGTGCGCTTCCTGGGCATTGCGGGCCGAGGAACGGTAGCGGCGCGCATTTTCGGGCAGGAAGCTCGGGCCGTAATCCTGTTCGATCAGGGCGCGGGCGGCGCCGATCGCCTCGTTGGCGAGGTTGACCGAATCGGTACGCATGTAGGTGATGAGGCCAACCGTGTCGCCGCCGATGTCCACACCTTCATAAAGGCGCTGGGCGACCTGCATGGTGCGCCTGGCCGTGAAACCGAGTTTGCGCGAGGCCTCCTGCTGAAGGGTCGAGGTCGTGAAGGGCGGCGGCGGGTTGCGATGGGTTTCCTTGCGTTCGACCGAGGTCACGGCGAAACGGCCGCGGCCTTTTTCGATTTCGCCCACGGCGCTCTTGGCCGCGGTTTCGTCGCCGAGGTCGTACTTGCCGAGCTTCTTGCCCTGCAGCTGCGTCAGGTGCGCGGTGAATGCGGCGCCACTATCGCCGCCGACCGAGAAACCCGCGTCCACGGTCCAGTATTCGCGCGCCCTGAAAAGCTCGATTTCGGCTTCGCGTTCGCAGATCAGACGGAGCGCCACCGACTGCACACGGCCGGCCGAGCGCGAACCGGGCAGCTTGCGCCACAGCACCGGCGACAGCGTGAAACCCACGAGGTAGTCGAGCGCGCGGCGGGCGAGGTAGGCCTCGATCAGCGGCTGGTCCAGCTCGCGCGGGTGCGCCATGGCATCGAGCACGGCGGACTTGGTGATTTCGTTGAAGACGACGCGCTTGACCGCGACATCCTTGAGAACCCCCTTGGCGCGCAGCAGTTCGAGCACATGCCAGGAGATGGCCTCGCCCTCGCGGTCGGGGTCGGTGGCGAGCACCAGCGTGTCGGCACCCCGGAGGGCGGAGGCGATGGCATCGACCCGGGCGGCGGCGTTGGGCTGGAGCGTCCAGCTCATGGCGAAATCTTCGTCCGGCCGCACCGAACCATCCTTCGGCGGCAGGTCGCGGACATGGCCATAGGAGGCCAGAACCGTGTAATCCGACCCGAGATACCGGTTGATGGTCTTGGCTTTGGCCGGAGATTCGACGACGACGACGTTCATCATCCGCTCTGTTGGTTACGGCCCAAGAAGGCGCCCGAAAGCCCGTTCAATAGGCGGGCGCAACGGTCAACAAACGGTTAGCGCCCGGCCACAGGGGCCGTTAGATGGGGGATTCACTCTTGAAAAGCAAGGGAAACTTGCCCGCCGGGGTGGCGGGTGAGGCGTCCGGCCAGCTCCAATTCGAGCAGGACGAGGGCCACGTCCCGGGGCGGAAAGCCGCTCAGGCGCACGATTTCATCGATCCCGACCGGCGCGGCGCCGAGCAGGTTTGAAATATTATTTCGCGTTTCTTCAGACAGGTCGCCTCCGGCCCCTTCGGCGGGCCCAGGCGCCATATAAGAGGTGCCGCCGGGCTCGGTCATGGACCGGCGCAGGAGATCGCCCAGAACCTCGATTACGTCGTCGGCGCTCTGGATCAGGGTGGCGCCGTCGCGGATCAGGCCGTTGGTGCCCTGCGCGCGGGGGTCGAGCGGATTGCCCGGCACGGCCAGCACCTCGCGCCCCTGTTCGCCTGCAAGCCGCGCCGTGATCAGGGAGCCAGAGCGCAGCGTCGCCTCGACCACGACGACGGCACTCGACAGACCCGAAACGATCCGGTTGCGGATGGGGAAATGCCGCGCTGTCGGCTGTTGGCCCCAGGGCTGTTCGGACAGAAGCGTGCCTTCAGCGGCGATCGAGCGGTAAAGGGATTCGTTTTCGCGCGGATAGATTCTGTCGACGCCGCCCGCCATGACGGCGACGGTGCCGCTTGCGAGCGCGCCGCGATGGGCGGCGGCATCGAGACCGCGCGCCAGGCCCGACACGATGACGTATCCGGCCGCGCCGACGCCGCGCGCAAGGGATTCGGCGAAACGGATGCCGAGCGCCGACGAATTTCGCGCGCCGACCACGGCGACCATCGGCTTGGCCAGAAGATGCGCGTGGCCGAGAACCGAAAGCACTGCGGGCGCGTCGGGCAGGGCGGCAAGGGGGGCCGGGTAATCCGCATCACCGAGGACGATCAGACGTCCGCCCGCGCCGGTCAGTGCCTCGACCTCGCGTTCGGCGGCGCTCTGCGGCAGCAATTTGATGGCGCGCCGCAGGCCGCCCCGCCGCGCCATGTCGGGCAGTGCGTCGAGCGCCGCCCCGGCAGAGCCGAAACGCGCGAGAAGCTGGCGGAAGGTGACCGGCCCGACATGCTCCGAACGGATCAGCCGCAACCGGTCGAGCCGTTCCGCGTCGGTCAGCGGTCGTGTCTCGGCCATGGCCGGACGGTGCGGCAACCTTTGGTGGAAGTCAATAAGCGCGCTCAGCCGTCGGTGGGCTTGCGGCCGATCTTCGGTTCCTCGCCATGCCACAGGCGCACGATGTTGGTGCGGTGACAGGCGACAACGAGAAGAGAGATAAGGGCGGCCAGCATGGCGACGCGGGGGCCGGAGAAGACCCACGCATAGACCGGCAGCAGGGCCATGGCGAGGAGCGCGGCGAGGGACGAATAGCGGAAGATCGCAGCGCTCGCGGCCCAGGTGACGAGGGCGGCGAGACCAGCCGGCCAGCACACCGCCAGCATGACGCCGAAGGTCGTCGCCACGCCCTTGCCGCCCTTGAAGCCGAGCCAGACCGGAAAGACATGGCCGACGACGGCGCCGGCGGCGGCGAAATGCGCGACCGGTTCGCCGTAGCGCAGGGCAAAGAGCACCGGCAACGCCCCCTTGAGCGCATCGAGCACCAGCGTCAGCGCGGCGATGCCCTTGCGCCCCGTGCGCAGCACATTGGTGGCCCCGATATTGCCCGAACCGATGGCGCGGATGTCGCCGAGCCCGGCTATGCGCGTGATGATCAGGCCGAAGGGGATCGAGCCGCAAAGGTAGCCGCCGAGCGCGCCGGCGATGAGAAAGGCAATGGCGCCGAAGCCGGTCATGTCAGGCGTCCTTCGCGCAATGAACGGTGCGACCGCCGAACACCGTGCGCAGGCAGCGGCCCTGCACCGGGCGGCCGTCGAACAGGGTATTGCGGGATTTCGATGCGAGCGCGTCCTCGCGAATCACCCACGGGCGGTCGGGATCGATGACGGCGAGATCGGCGCGCGCGCCGCGGGTCAAGGTGCCGGCCGGCAGGCCGAGCAGGCGCGCGGGCGCGGATGTCACGCGCGCGATTGCCGAACTCAGGCTCAGGACCTTGTTGTGATAGAGCTCGAGCGTGATCGGCAGCAGCGTTTCCAGCCCGATGGCGCCGGCCATCGCCTGGGCGAAGGGCAGGCGTTTCGAATCGGGATCCTGCGGATTGTGATCGGACGCAATCACGTCGATGGTGCCGTCGCGCAGGCCTTCCACGACGGCCTTGCGGTCGTCTTCGGAACGCAGTGGCGGCGACAGCTTGGCGAAGGTGCGGTAATTGCCGATCGCGGTTTCGTTCAGGCCGAAATAATGCGGCGAAGTGTCGCAGGTGATCTTCATGCCGCGGGCCTTGGCCTTGCGGATGGCGTCGATGCCCATGGCGGTCGAAACATGGGCCGCGTGGTATCGCGCCCCGGTCATGGCGACGAGATGCAGGTCGCGTTCGATCATCATCACTTCGGCGCAGGGCGGAATGCCCTGAAGGCCGAGGCGGGTCGCATATTCGCCGTCGTTGATCTGCCCGCCGCGGGCGAAGGACGGTTCTTCCGGGTGCTGGATGATCAGCGCGTCCCATGACGTCGCATAGGCGAGCGCGCGGCGCAGCAGCACGGGGTCGGCGATGGCGCGGGTGCCGTCGGTGAAGGCGATGGCGCCCGCCTCGCGCAGCAGGCCGATCTCGGTCAGCTTTTCGCCCTTGGTGCCGACGGTGAGCGCGGCATAGGGGAACAGGTTGATCAGCCCTGTTTCGCGCCCGCGCTCGATCATGAATTCGATCAGCGCCACGTCGTCGATGACGGGGTTGGTGTTGGGCAGGGTGATGACGGTGGTGACGCCGCCCGCGACAGCGGCTGCCGCCGCGCTCGCCACCGATTCCTTATGGGTCTCGCCCGGCTCGGGAACCAGCGCGCGCATGTCGACGAGGCCCGGCGCCAGCACCTGGCCCTTGCAGTCGATGGTCTCGATGCCCGCCGGAACGCCGTCCCTGAACAGGGCGGTGCCGACATCGGCGATGCGCTCGCCCTCGACCAGCAGGGCGCCCCTGGCGTCGAGGCCGTTGGCCGGATCGATCAGGCGGGCATTGATGAAAGCGGTGCGGGCGGTCATGCGCGGCTCCTCGCGTCCATCCACGGCAGGTTCGCGGTGACGGCTTCGAGGCAGGCCATGCGCACGGCGACGCCCATCTCGACCTGCTCGGTGATGACGGAACGCTCCACGTCGTCGGCGACGGCGGTATCGATCTCGACGCCGCGGTTGATCGGGCCGGGGTGCATGATCAGCGCATCGGGCCTGGCATTGCCGAGCTTGTCGTAGTCGAGGCCGTAGAAATGGAAGTTCTCGCGCAGGGACGGCACGTAGGTGCCGTGCATGCGCTCCAACTGCAGGCGCAGCATCATGACGATGTCGCAGTCCTTCAGGCCCTGGCGCATGTCGTGGAAGATCTCGACGCCCATGCGCGCGATCGAGCGCGGCACCAGCGTCGGCGGCCCGACGACGCGTACGCGCGCTCCCATTGTGGTCAGCAGGTGAATGTTCGAGCGCGCGACGCGGCTGTGGGCGACGTCGCCGCAAATGGCGACGATCAGGCCGCCGATGCGGCCCTTGCGGCGGCGGATGGTCAGCGCATCGAGCAGCGCCTGCGTCGGATGTTCATGGCTGCCGTCGCCGGCATTGATGGCCGAGCAGGTGACCTTCTGCGACAGCAATTCGACCGCGCCCGAATGCGGGTGGCGCACGATCAGCACATCGGGGTGCATGGCGTTCAGCGTCAGCGCCGTGTCGATCAGCGATTCGCCCTTCTGGATGGACGACGTGGCGACCGACATGTTGACCACATCGGCGCCGAGGCGAAGTGCCGCGAGTTCAAAAGACGTGCGTGTGCGCGTCGAATCCTCGAAGAACAGGTTCATCACAGATAGCCCGCTCAGCAAGTCGGCCTTGCGGCGGCTGCGCGACATGTCGACGAAGCCGTCGGCGCGGTCGAGAAGATAAGTGATCTCGTCGCCGGACAGGCCTTCGATGCCGAGGAGGTGGCGGTGGCGGAAGCGGGCGGGGTCTGCGGGCTGGGTCATCTGGCTTGCGGGTTCGCGTTTGAGCGGGGCGGAAGATAGCGCCGGTGCGGCTTCGGTGCCATGAAAGAAGTCCTCGGGCACTAGGGTAACGCCGCGTCGGGCCGCCTCGGCGATCAGGCGGGCGTGGTGGCGGGCGGGGATGCGCCCGTCGGTACCGCCGCGCTCGCGGGGATAGGTCCAGCGGTGGACGTTGGAAACATGAATCCCGACCATTTCGGCCACCGCATCGGGGCCACCGCATTTGCCGATGACATGGGCCGCGGGATCGAGCATGGGCGCAGGCTGCCAAACCGGACGGCCGGCTTCAAGGGTTATTTTGCGTTTTTCGCAAAAATAATGATATATCGTTATATTTCAGTGGCCTAAGAACGCCTACCGGCACCGCTGATGGCGTCGAGGCAGCCTTGAAGGATGACTGCTGCCGCCACCTTGTCGATGACGTCCTTGCGCTTCTTGCGGCTCATGCCGCCTTCGATCAGCAGGTTTTCGGCCTCGAAGGTGGTCAGGCGCTCGTCCCAAAAGCAGAGCGGCAGGTCGATCGCCCTGGTCAGGTCGGCGGCGAACTGGCGCGTCGCCTGTGCGCGCTTGCCCTCGGTTCCGTCCATGTTGAGCGGCAGGCCGAGCACGAAGGCGCCGACGCCTTCTTTTTCGACGATCATTTTCAGCCGTTCGAGATCGGCGCGAAGTTTCGTGCGTTTCACGGTTTCGTAAGGGGTCGCGATCATCCTGCCGACATCCGACAGCGCGAGGCCGATGGTCTTCGTGCCGAGGTCGAGGCCGAGGAGGCGCTTGCCGGGGCCGATGCCGTCGAGCAGGTCTGCGGGCTTGCGGATGGTCATGGCGGGTGTTAATAAAGCCTCGAAACCGTTGATTTCTGCGGGTTTTACCTGCCCGCATCACAGGAACACTTAACCAGATGTCGCTTGATAAAGCCACCGTCGCCCGCATCGCCAGCCTTGCCCGGCTCAAGGTGCCCAATGCCGAACTCGAAGGCCTCGCCACCGAGCTCAACAAGATCATGGGCTGGATCAGCGAACTCGACCAGGTGAACACCGACGGCGTCGCGCCGATGTCCCAGGCGGCCGACCTCAAGCTGCGCTGGCGCGAGGACGTCGTTACCGACGGCGGCGTGCGCGACAAGGTGCTGGCCAACGCGCCCGATTCCCGCGAGGGCTTCTTCACCGTGCCCAAGGTGGTCGAATGACGGCCGACCGGGCGCTCACCGCGCTCACCATCGCCGAAGCGCGCGACGGGCTGAAGGCGCGGAAATTCTCGGCCGTGGAACTGGCCGAGGCGCATATCGCCCGCATGGCGGAGATGCGCGGCCTCAACGCCTTCATCACCGAAACCCCGGATGCCGCCCGCAAGGCCGCCGCCGCCGCCGATGCGCGTCTGGCTAAGGGAGAGGGCCGCGCGCTCGAGGGCGTGCCGCTCGGCATCAAGGACCTTTTCTGCACCGACGGCGTCATGACGACGGCGGCGTCGAAAATTCTCGACGGCTTCAAGCCGCCCTACGAATCGACCGTGTCGCAGAAGCTCTGGGACGCGGGCGCGGTCATGCTGGGGAAGACCAACCTCGACGAATTCGCCATGGGGTCTTCCAACACGACCAGCCATTTCGGCCCCGTCCATAACCCGTGGCAGCGCAAGGGCGACAACCGGCCGCTGGTGCCGGGCGGCTCCTCGGGCGGCTCGGCCGCGGCGGTGGCCGCGGGCCTGTGCCCGGGCGCAACGGCGACCGATACCGGCGGCTCGATCCGCCAGCCCGCCGCGTTTTGCGGCGTCGCCGGGCTGAAGCCCACATACGGGCGGTGCTCGCGCTGGGGCATCGTCGCCTTTGCATCGTCCCTCGATCAGGCCGGTCCCATCGCGCGCACCGTGCGCGACACGGCAATCATGCTGACGCACATGTCGGGGTTCGATGCGAAGGATTCGACCTCCGTCGACCGCGCCGTTCCCGATTTCGAGGCGGCCTGCGCCAAGCCGGTGAAGGGCCTGCGCGTCGGCATTCCCGCCGAATACCGCATGGACGGCATGAACCCGCGCATCGAGCAGCTTTGGCAGCAGGGCATCGACTGGCTGAAGGACGCAGGGATGCAGCCCGTCGAGATTTCGCTGCCGCACACGAAATACGCGCTGCCGGTCTATTACATCCTCGCCCCCGCCGAGGCGTCATCCAACCTCGCGCGCTATGACGGCGTGCGCTACGGGCTCCGTGCAGAGGGCAAGGACCTGCGCGAGATGTACGAGGAAACCCGCGGCCAGGGCTTCGGCGCCGAAGTGCGCCGGCGCATTCTGATCGGCACCTATGTCCTGTCGGCGGGTTACTACGACGCCTATTACTTGAAGGCGCAGAAGGTGCGCAGCCTGATCGCCCGCGACTTCGCAAATGCTTTTGAGGCGTGCGACGTGATCCTGACGCCGACGGCACCCGGCGCAGCCTTCGCCATCGGCGAAAAGCAGGACGACCCGATCGCGATGTATCTCAACGACGTCTTTACGGTGCCCGCGTCGCTTGCGGGGCTGCCCGGAATTTCCGTGCCGGCGGGGCTGGATGGCGATGGCTTGCCGCTCGGCCTGCAACTGATCGGGCGCGCTTTCGATGAGGAAACGGTGATCGCCTCGGCACAGGCGATCGAGGACCGTGCCGCGTTCAAGCTCACGACATTGGGAGACGCCTGATGCCGCGCACCCTTCAGGGCAATACCGGCGAATGGGAACTGGTCATCGGCATGGAAGTCCATGCCCAGGTGTCGTCCAAGGCCAAGCTGTTCTCGGGCGCGGCCACCGCCTTCGGGGCTGAGCCCAACACACAGGTGTCGCTGGTCGATGCCGCCATGCCCGGCATGCTGCCGGTCATCAACGGCTACTGCGTCGAACAGGCGGTGCGCACCGGGCTTGGCCTCAAGGCGCAGATCAACCTGCGCTCGGTGTTCGACCGTAAGAACTACTTCTATCCCGACCTGCCGCAGGGCTACCAGATTTCCCAGTTCACCCAGCCCGTCGTGGGTTCGGGCGAAGTGGCGATCGAAGTGGACGGCGAGGAACGCCGCATCGGCATCACGCGTCTGCATCTCGAACAGGACGCGGGCAAGTCGGTGCACGACATGGCGCCGGACGCGACCTTCGTCGACCTCAACCGTTCGGGCGTGGCGCTGATGGAAATCGTGTCCGAGCCCGATATCCGTTCGCCGGAAGAGGCGGGCGCATACCTGACCAAGCTACGCGCCATCCTGCGCTATCTCGGCACCTGCGACGGCAACATGGAGGAAGGCTCCATGCGCGCCGACGTCAACGTGTCGGTGCGCCGTCCGGGCGAGGGCTACGGCACGCGCTGCGAGATCAAGAACGTCAACTCCATCCGTTTCGTCCAGCAGGCAATCCTTTACGAGGCGCAGCGCCAGATCGACCTGATCGAGGGCGGTGGCAAGGTTGTGCAGGAAACGCGCCTGTTCGATGCGAACAAAGGCGAGACGCGCTCGATGCGCTCGAAGGAAGAGGCGCACGATTACCGCTACTTCCCCGATCCAGACCTGCTGCCCCTCGAACTCGACGCGGCGTGGGTGGAAAAGATCAAGGCGGGCCTGCCGGAACTGCCCGATGAAAAGGCGAAGCGCTTCCAGGAGGCGCTCGGCCTTTCCGCCGATATCGCCGGGCAGCTGGTGGCCGAGCGCGAGATCGCCGATTACTTCGAGCAGGTTGCCCAGGGCCGCGATGCCAAGACCGCCGCCAACTGGGTGACGGGTGAGCTGTTCCGTTACCTGAACGACAAGGGCCTCGCCATCGGCGAAAGCCCGGTGTCGGCTGCTGCACTCGGCGGGCTGATCGACCTGATCAATGATGGCACGGTGTCCAATCGCCTTGCCAAGGACGTGTTCGACGAAATGGCGGCATCCGGCAAGGATGCGGCAACTGTGGTCGAGGAAAAGGGTCTCAAGCAGATCAGCGACACCGGCGCCATCGAAGCGGCCGTCGATCAGGCCATCGCCGCGGGCGCCAAGCAGGTCGAACAGTACCGGGGCGGCAACGAGAAGATCCTCGGCTGGTTCGTCGGCCAGGTGATGAAGGCGACCGGCGGCAAGGCCAATCCGGCGACCGTCAACGAGATCCTGCGCAAGAAGCTTTCGGGTTAGGCGCTACTTCGCGGCGAACTGCAGGTCGGCGGGGCTGACCAGCACGTTGAACGCCTTGCACCAGATCACCAGCGACTTGAAATCGGCAATGTTCGTGCCCATGGGCAGGGCGTAGTTCTGGCTGCCCTTGAAGGCCTTGAGGCGGCCGAGGTCGACCGATTCCGCTTCATTGAAATCCGCGTTCTTGCGGATGCGCTCCTTGCGCGAAAGATAAACGTGGTAGCGCGGGCCGGGGCCGACTTCGAAATCCGCTTCCAGATGCACGAGATCGGCGAAGGCCGTGGCGCTTCCCTTGCCGTAGTGGACGGGGTCCTTGGGATCGGCGTGGATGAAGGTGGCGCGCGCGGCAACCGTCCTGGCGGCGCGGTCGGCGACGGTGTCGCTTGCGGTCACGTCGGCGAGGAAGATGAAGGGATAGAAGAAAATCCCGAGCGCGAACCCGGCGCCGGTGCCGAGCACCCCGCCGAGTACAAAGATGAGAAAGCCTTTCCAAAACCGGCGCATGGTGATCCCTTCGATGGCCTTGCGCAAAACTGCCATGTCCCCGTCGCGCCCGCCTAATGAATTTCCCGTGAACAGGGCGGTTTTCGGGGCGGGGCGCCTTTGCCGCCGCAGCCTTACTTGCTAGAGTGCGGGACTGGCGCGTCCGGGTACACAAGAGCGCGCTGCGAGGGAGCACCCATGATCGACGTCTATTCATGGACCACGGGCAATGCGCGCAAGGTCTATATCATGCTGGAGGAGTGCGGGCTGTCCTATACCGCGCACCCCATCAACATCGGCAATGGCGACCAGTTCACGCCCGAATTCCTGAAGATTTCGCCGAACAACAAGATCCCCGCCATCATCGACCAGGACGGTCCGGGCGGCGCGCCCTATTCGATGTTCGAATCGGGCGCGATCCTCATGTATCTCGCCGACAAGACGGGCAGGTTCCTGCCTGCCGATCCGCGCGCCCGCTATACGACGCTGCAATGGGTGATGTTGCAGATGGGCGATGTCGGCCCGATCTTCGGACAGGCCGGGCATTACAACGACAAGGCGACGGGGCCCGAACACGCCCATGCGCGCAAGCATTTCGTCGACGACGGGCTGCGGCTGATGGCGGTCCTCGACAAGCGGCTTTCGGAAAGCCCGTATCTTGCCGGCGATGACATCACCATCGCCGACTTCCTGACATGGCCGTGGTGCCGCGAGCCGGAATCGCGCGGCCTCAACCACGACGACTTTCCCGCCGTGAAGGCGTGGTTTGCGAAAATCGGCGCGCGGCCGTCCATCGCCGCGGTCAACGAATTGTGCGAAGAGCTGCGCGCCGGGCGCGAGGTGAGGAGAGTGAAATGATCGACTTCTACTGCTGGCAGAGCGGCAACAACCGCAAGATCTACATGATGCTGGAAGAGACGGGACTCCCCTATACCGAGCACGTCGTCAACCTGCGCAAGAAGGAACAGAAGGCGCCGGCCTTCCTCGCCATCAACCCGAACGGCAAGGTGCCGGCCATCGTCGATCGGGACGGCCCCGGCGGCAAGCCGCTGACCCTTTTCGAATCCGGCGCGATCCTGATCTATCTCGCCGAAAAGACCGGCAAGTTCCGGCCACAGGACAAGCGCGCATGGTTCGACGTCATGCAGTGGCTGATGTGGCAGATGGGCGGGCCGGGGGCGATGTTCACCGAGGCCGCGCATTTCTTCGAACGCAAGGGCGAGCCCGGCAACGAATATTCGCTCGACCGTTACACCAAGGAAGCGAACCGGCTCCTGGGTGTCGCCGACAAGCGGCTGGGTGCGAGCGAATACATTGCCGGCCCTGAATATTCGATCGCCGACATGGCGCTGTGGCCGCACTGCGGATCGGTCGCGCGTTTCGGCGGGTCGCTCGATGCCTATCCGAACATCCAGCGCTGGTACAAGCTGGTGGACGGGCGGCCGGCGACGAAAAAATCCGGCGAAAAGACCGACGCCATCCGCAAGATGTCGTCGGGCGCCTGAGGGGCGGGCCGATGATAGACCTCCATTCCTGGACGACGCCCAACGGGCGCAAGGTCCATATCATGCTCGAGGAATGCGGGCTCGAGCATCGCGACCATCCCATCGATTTTCGCAAGGGCGACCAGTTCACGCCGGAGTTCCTGGCGCTTTCGCCGAACAACAAGATCCCCGCCATCGTCGATCAGGACGGTCCGGGCGGCGCGCCTTATACGCTGTTCGAATCGGGCGCGATCCTGATGTATCTCGCCGACAAGACAGGCATGTTCCTGCCCGCCGACGCGCGCGGGCGCGCCGAGACCCTGCAATGGCTGATGTGGCAGATGGGCGGGCTTGGCCCCATGTTCGGCAATTCCGGCCACTTTCATTACTACGCCAAGGAAGAATGCCCGGAGTCGAAGGAGCATTTTCTGTCCGCCTCGAAACACCTTTGCAAGGTGCTCGATGCGCGGCTTGCTGAAAGCGAATTCGTCGGTGGCAAGGACTACACCATCGCCGATATCGCCATATGGCCGTGGTACATGGACCCGGCGAAGCGGGGCCTCGTCTTTTCGGATTATCCCAACATCCAGCGGTGGTTCGCGCAGATCGCGT
Source organism: Alphaproteobacteria bacterium (assembly GCA_038145705.1). Lineage (GTDB taxonomy): Bacteria > Pseudomonadota > Alphaproteobacteria > SMXQ01 > SMXQ01 > WHSO01. The sequence goes on from JAYQQF010000001.1 coordinate 250,181, forward strand.
CCCGTCCCGGGGTCAAGCGCGGGCTTCAAATTCTTGAAGACGTTCCGCGCGCGCCGATGGACGACAAGGCGTGGGAATTCATGTTCGGCAAGACCCAGTACAACCGACGCTGACGGGCAAGGCGGCGATGATCGTTCTCTACAGCAAGGCGACGGGGAACGGCCGCAAGGCTTCGATCATGCTGGAGGAATGCGGGCTCGGCTATCGCGTGCGGCCGATGGACCTCGATGCGCGCGAACAGAAGCAGCCCTGGTTTCTCGCTCTCAATCCGCAGGGCCGCATCCCCGTGATCGTCGACGAGGATGGCCCCGGCGGCAAGCCCGTGACCGTCTTCGAATCGGGGGCCATTCTCGTCTATCTTGCCGAAAAGACCGGAAAGTTACTGCCGAGTGGGCCGCGCGAGCGCGCCGAAACGATGAAGTGGCTGATGTATGCCACGACCCACGTGACCTTCACCGGCATGCAGGTGCATTGGCAGGTGCGCCTGCGCGATGGGGGCAAGCCGGCGGCGCTGCTCGATGTCTGGAAAGAGGAAAACGAGCGCGTCTATGGCGCGCTGGAACTCGGCCTTGCCGACGGCAGGCGCTTTCTGGCGGGTGATGCCTTCAGCGTCGCCGATATCGCCGCCTATCCGTGGATCTATCGCTGGCGTTTCCAGGAAATCGCGCTTGGCGACTATCCCAACCTCGAAGCGTGGTTCAATCGCGTCGGCCAGCGTCCGGGCGTGCGCCGCGGCCTGGATGTGCCGCCGCGCGGCGACGGCATGTGAGGGCGCGATGATCGAACTTAACAGCCGCGCCACCCCCAACGGCCGCTAGATTTCCATCGCGCTGGAGGAATCTGGCCTGCCGTACCGCGTTCATGCGGTCGATTTCACCAGGCGCGAACAGAAATCGCCCGAGTTCCTGAGCCTCAACCCCAACGGCCGCATTCCGGTGATCGTCGATACGGCGCCGGGCGGGCCGGGGCGGGGGCCGCTCGCGGTTTTCGAATCGGGAGCGATCCTGATCTATATCGCGGAAAAATCCGGCAAGCTGCTGGCGCGCGACGGCATGGCCCGGGTCGAGGCGTTCAAGTGGCTGTTCTTCGCATCGAGCCAACTGACCCATATCGCCATGCAGGTGCATTGGCTGGCGCGCCTGAAGGAAAGGGGTGAACCCGCGCCGCATCTGGACGATTACCGGGTGGAGTTGAGGCGGCTTTACGGCGTACTCGACGGAGTGCTGTCGGGCCGCAGGTGGCTGGCCGGCGACGACTTCACCATCGCCGATATCGCCGCTTGGACCTGGGTCGAGCGTCACCAGATGCACGGCATCGTGCTGGAGAGCTTTCCCGCGCTCGCCGACTGGTTTGCGCGCTCCGCCGCGCGCCCGGCAGTCAAGAAGGGCTACGACATTCCCCCGCGCAACGACTGAAGTCGGAAGGCGTCAGGCGGTGCGAAGCCTAGGTGCCCGGCCGCGCGGGGTGCGTGCGGCTTCGGCCAGCGCGGCCATCGGTACCACTTCGCCCTTCGCCTCGATGCCGAGCAGGCCGAAAAGTTCGCCGCGCGCAGCCTGGAGGGTTTTGACCTCGCGGGCGTCTTCGCGATCGAGAACCTGGATGCAGCTCAGTTTGATCTCGACGAGGTCGAGCAGCGCTTCGATACTCTTTTTCGACAGTTCCATGATCTTCACCTTTACCTGGTCGGTTACCTCGGTTTTCCCTGGTGACGCCGATCATGGGACTGAACACGTAAATGATAGGTAAAATTCGAAATAAATTTTATGCATTTGGGCATAGACGACAAGAATCCCGGCTTCCCGAGGTTTTCCGCCGAATTTCTTGTAAATCGCTGACAACAGTTCCCGCGCGTTGACCTGTCCTTAACCAAGGCCTTTCTAGGCTTGAGGCTGACCGGCGTTTCGCCTGCAACGAAACGCCATCACTCGGGAAAGGAAACCGTCATGGCCCAGGCATCGGCCCGTTCATCGGCCAAGGGTAAATCCGCCAAGCGCGATGCAAGCGTCGCCGCCATTGCCGCCGAGCGCTTCGGCGCACCGCGCCATGACCGGCGCCTGACCGACAAGATCCTTGCCGCCTTCAATCACGCCTACGCCACCGGCGCGGTCCAGACGGCCAACCATCTGAAGGCGGTCTTGGCGGAGGTCGAGGACAAGGAACGTGCCCGCTACGCGCGGCGCAATGCAACGGCGCTGAGCCAGGCGGATCTCTGGATTGCCTTCGTCGAAGCGCGCAATCGCTACAATTCCCTTTGTGAAACAGGGGATGGCGCAGCGGGAACGGAAAAGGCACTCGACGCCATGAAGGATGCCTACCGAGCCTGGTCGGAAGGCGTCTGACGGAAAAAAGCGTTTCACCATCTCCTGTAATGTCCGGTTTCGCTTTTCCGAACCGGGTCGGTCCGTGTAATCTCGCGCCGTCATGATCGAGTACCTTTCCGATCCGGCGATCTGGCTCAGTTTCGCCACCCTCGCTCTGCTTGAGATCATTCTCGGCATCGACAACATCATTTTCATTTCCATCGTCGCCGAAAAGCTGCCGCCGGAGCGGCGGGCTTCCGCGCGCTTCATCGGGCTCAGCCTTGCGCTGTTGATGCGCGTCGCGCTCCTGTTCTCGCTGACCTGGATCATCACCCTGACGGCACCCGTCTTCACCGTGTTGGACAAGGGCCTGTCCTGGCGCGACATCATCCTTGTCGCCGGCGGCCTGTTCCTGCTGGCCAAGGCGACGATGGAAATCTACGGCACCGTCGAAGGCCTGGAGCACAAGGCACAGCCGGCTGCCGTCGCGACGGGGTTTGCCGCGATCATCGGCCAGATCATCCTGCTCGATCTCGTGTTTTCATTCGACTCGATCCTGACGGCGGTCGGGCTCACCGACGAGCTGCCGGTCATGATCGCTGCCGTCATCGTCGCCATTGTGGTCATGATGGTCGCAGCCGGGCCGGTATCGGCTTTCGTCGAAAAGAATCTCAGTATCAAGATGCTGGCGCTCGCCTTTCTCGTTCTGATCGGCATGGTGCTTCTGGCTGACGGACTTGGTTTCCACATTCCCAAGGGTTACGTCTATGCCTCGGTCGGCTTCTCGCTGGCCGTGCAGGCGCTGGTCCTGCTGGCGCATCGTCGCCGCGGTGCCTAGCGGGCAGGACGGGGGAGGGGATGCGCGCCCGCGCGTCCGCGGCTAGAATGCCGCCGACAGAAAGATAATCCCCGCAAAGCGGGTGTCAGGGAGGACAGAGATGGGTGAATTCGCAATCGGCCAGCCCGTGGCCCGTTTCGAGGACCAGCGCCTGTTGCGCGGCGGCGGCCGCTATTCGGACGACATCTCCCTGCCGGGCATGGTGCATGGCGTTGTCGTGCGCTCGCCCCACGCGCATGCGCGCATTGTCCGCGTCGATACCGATGCTGCGAAGGCTGCCCCGGGCGTGTTTGCGGTTCTGACCGGCGCCGATTGGGCATCGTCCGGGCACGGCGACCTGCCGGTCTCCAAGGCCGGTTGGAAACGCGCGGGCGGGCAGGGCATGTACAGGCCACCCTATCCCGCGCTGGTCGCCGACCGCGTGCGCTACGTCGGCGATCCGGTCGCCTTCGTCATCGCAGAATCGCGCGCCCAGGCGGTGGATGCGGCGGACCTCGTCACCGTCGAATACGAGCCGTTGCCCGCCGTCGCCGCGACCGATTGCGCGCTGCTGCCGGGTGCACCGCTGGTCTGGGACGATTGTGCGAGCAACATCTGCTTCGCCCATCAGGTCGGCGACCGTGAAAAGACGGAAGAGGCCTTCGGCCGGGCCGATCATGTCGTTACCCGCAATTTCGTCATCAACCGCGTCTACGCGGCGGCGATGGAGCCGCGCGCGGCGCTGGGCGACTACGATGCGGCGGAAGACCGCTATACGATCTATACGCCGCTGCAGCGTGCCCACCAGTACCAGATCGAGCTGGCGGCGACGCTTGGCATCCCCGCGCACAAGCTGCGTGTGGTTGCCCGCGACGTCGGCGGCAGCTTCGGCAACAAGTCCGCCGTCTACAACGAGGTGCCGCTGACGCTCTGGGCCTCGCGCGTGGTCGGACGCCCGGTGAAATGGACGGCGACGCGTTCCGAATCCTTCCTCGCCGATGCCCACGGGCGCGACAACGTCAGCGAAGTGAGTCTGGCACTTGCCAGGGACGGCACGTTCCTCGGCATGAAGGTTAAGAACGTCGTCGCCATCGGCGCCTACCTGCAGACGGGCGGCGATACGTCTTCGACAGGCAATCTTGGCACGCTGGCCGGCGTCTATAGGACTCCTGCGATCCATGTGGATGTGACGACGGTGTTCACGAACACCAATCCGATGCGCCCCTATCGCGGCAACGGGCGGCCCGAGGCCGCCTACCTGATCGAGCGCATCATCGACGAAGCGGCGGCGGAGCTTGGTTTCGACCGTGTCGAAATCCGCCGCAAGAACATCATTCCGCCCGATGCCATGCCGTTCAAGACGGGCCTGACCTTCACCTACGACTGCGGCAATTTCGAGGAGAACATGGACATGGCGCTCAAGCTCGGCGATTTTGCCGGCTTCGAGACGCGTCGGGCGGAGGCGCGCACACGCGGCAAGCTGCGCGGCTTCGGCATTTCCAATTCCATCGAGCGCGCCGCGGCACCGGGCTACGAGATGGGCGAGGTGCGCTTCGACCGCGGCGGCACCTGCACGATCATCTCGGGCGCCATCAACCAGGGCCAGGGCCACGAGACGGTGTTCAAGCAGCTTGTCTGCGACCGGCTCGGCCTTGACCCGAACGAGGTCGAATACATCAGCGGCGATACCGACCGGGTGGCGGCGGGCGAGGGCACTGGCGGGTCGCGCTCGGCGACCATCGGCGGCTCGGCCCTTCACTTGTCCAGCGAGAAGATCATCGCCAAGGGCAAGGCCATTGCCGCCAAGGCACTGGAGGTCGAGGCGGGCGACGTCGACTTCGCCGACGGTGTGTTCTCGAGCACGAAATCCAACCGTTCGCTCACCATCAAGGAAGTCGCCAAGCTCGCCGTCAACCCGAAGGCGATGCCCGCGGGGATGGAGCCGGGGCTGATCGCCAGCACTCTTTACCGCAACCCGACGGTGAATTACCCGAACGGCTGTCATGTCTGCGAGCTTGAAATCGATATCGAGACGGGGCGCGTTCAGCTTCTGTCCTACAACGTCGTCGATGACGTCGGCGTGGTGATGAACCCGCTGCTGCTGCATGGGCAGATCCAGGGCGGGGTGGCGCAGGGCATCGGGCAGATGCTGATGGAGAACATCCATTTCGACCCGGAGACCGGGCAGAACCTGTCGGGGTCGTTCATGGATTACGCCATGCCCCATGCCGCCGACTTCTGCGATATCCATGTGGAAAGCAACCCGGTGCCGACCAAGACCAATCCGCTCGGCGTCAAGGGCGCGGGCGAGGCGGGCAACGTCGGCGCCCTGCCGGCCATCGGCAGCGCCATTGCCGATGCCCTGGCGCCGCTCGGCATCCGCGAGGTTCCCATGCCGGCCACCGCCGAGAAGCTGTGGCGCCTGATCAGCGATGCCGCATAGCATCGTCTTTCTCGACCGGGCGACCATCCCGCCCGACGTCGCCGTTCCGGCGCCTGCTTTCGAGCATCGCTGGACCGATTATGAGCGCACCCGGCCGGATGAGGTGGTGCCGCGCTGCCGCGACGCCAGCATCGTTATCGTCAACAAGGTGCCGCTGACCGGTCCGATGATCGAGGCTCTGCCCGGCCTGCGCATGATCGCCGTCGCCGCCACCGGTACCGACCAGATCGACCTCGACGCGGCGCGCGCAAAGCGCATCGTGGTGTCGAACGTGCGCGGCTACGCGACGACGACGGTGCCCGAGCACGTCTTCGCCCTGATGCTGGCCCTGCGGCGGTCCTTGCCTGCTTACCGCGCCTCGGTGCTGGCGGGGGCCTGGCAGAAGGCGGGGCAGTTCTGCTATTTCGACCATCCGATCCATGACCTCGGCGGGGCAACGCTCGTCATCATCGGCGCCGGGTCCATCGGCGGCGCCGTGGCGCGCCGGGCGGAGGCCTTCGGCATGAAGGTCGTTTTCGCCGGGCGCAAGGGCGAGCCGGAGGTGCGGCCGGGTTACGTCGATTTCGATGCGGCACTTGCCGGGGCGGACGTGATCAGCCTGCATTGCCCGTTGACCGAAAGTACCCGCGGCCTGATCGGCGCGCGCGAATTCGCGCTGATGGCGCGGCGCCCGATCCTGATCAATACCGCACGCGGCGGCCTTGTCGACGATGGCGCTCTGACACAGGCGCTCGAGAGCGGGCAGATTTCGGGCGCGGCCTTCGACGTGGCGAGCCCGGAGCCGCCGCCCGCCGATCATCCTTTGATGAAGCTGGCTTCACGGCCCGATTTCATCCTGACGCCCCATGTCGCCTGGGCGAGCCGTCAAGCGGCCGCGGCGCTGGTCGGACAACTCATCGAAAATCTGGAAGCTTTCGCTGCGGGGACGCCGCGCAACGTGGTGGGACGTTAGGCCCGGGGACTACCAGTCGGCCGTGCGCATGTAGTGCTGGGCGGCAAAACGGTAGGTGTCTCGGATCAATTCCTCGCCGTGCTCGCTGCGCCCGCCCGGGTATTTCTCCCAGCGTTCGAGCAGCGGTTCCCACAGCTGGTGGATCTGGCGAAAGGCATCGCGCTCGCCGCGGATGAAGTTCACCTGCGCGTCGAAATGCTTGAGGATACTGGTCAGGTCGACCACATAGGTATCGAATTCGGCGAATTTTTCGTAGAAGGCCTTGATCGGCGCCTCGAACATCGAATTGCAGCGGGTGATCTGTTCGGCCACCGCCTTTTCGGATTGGTAGGCGCTGTAGGTTCCCTTGAGCTTCGCCTGCATGCGGCGGATGTCGAGGAACTTTTCGCGCAGCGCTTCGATATAGGAAAGCTCCTGTGCGAGTTTTTCGAGCAATTCCCTGGCCTGGTCCGGGCGCGGTTCGTCGGGGGCGACAGCCTTGGCGATTTCCGGATAGGCCTGTTCCAGAACGGCCTTGGTTTCGGGTGTCGCGGCGCGCTCGAGCATGTCCTTGCGCTTCATGCCTGCGGTGTCTTCGCCGGTTTTCCAGGCGACCACCAGCATGCTGACCCAGGCTTGCGCCTGTTTCAGGAACTTTTCATCGACCATCCAGGGCGCCTTGCCGGTGATCACCTCGCGCGGGATCGAGTCGCCAGGGTAGACCTGCTTGACGTATTGCAGCGCCTGACTGGCGAGGCCCATCAGGCGGTGGTCGTCGGAGTCCTTGGGAATCTCGAATTCAAGGTGGATCTGGTGCACGGGCAGGGCCGCCACCACGTCGCCCATGGGAACGTAAAGCGCAATCTGGTCGCCCCCCGGGGTCTTGCGAAAGACGCAGCCGTCGAGGGAAAACAGCCTGTGCTTGAAGTCGAAGACGACCGTTTCCGGCAATTCTTCGTGAGATATTGACCCGTCCATTTCTTCCGAGGTCCCCAAAAGGCCGTGCGGCGCGCTTGGGCCGCGCCGCCCCACAGGCACCCTAGAACCGGGTGGTTACCAAAGCCTTTATGGGGGGCTGGCCGCGAGCGACCGGGGCGGTCGTTGACAGTCTGCGGGGGGGCCTTTAGTAAGAAGGCCCCGGAGCGCCTTTCCGGGCGAGGAGCGGTGGCCGAGAGGCTGAAGGCGGCGGTTTGCTAAACCGTTATACGCTTGAAAAGGCGTATCGAGGGTTCGAATCCCTCCCGCTCCGCCATCTTCCGGGAGGCCCGGGGAAAATGGTCGTTTTTCGCCAGCTCTTTGACCCACAGTCCTCGACCTATACCTATCTCCTCGCCGACGAGGACACGCGCGAAGCGGTGCTGATCGATCCTGTCTTCGAACAGGTCCGTCGCGATTCGGCCCTGATCGAGGAGTTGGGTCTCCACCTGATCGCCACCCTCGAAACCCATGTCCATGCCGACCACGTCACCGGCGCATGGCTGCTGAAACTGCGTTTCGGCAGCGCGATCATGCTGGCTGCCGCGGGTGGGGCAGAAGGTGCCGACCGGCTGCTTGCTGCGGGCGATGAAATCCCCTTTGGGCGCCATCGCCTTTCCGTGCGCGAGACCCCTGGCCATACCAATGGCTGCCTGACCTATGTGCTCGACGACGAAACCATGGCCTTTACCGGCGACTGCCTGCTTATTCGCGGCTGCGGGCGCACCGATTTCCAGCAGGGAAATGCGCGCCGCCTCTACCAATCGGTTCATCACCGGATTTTCACCTTGCCCGACGACTGCCTGCTTTATCCGGGCCACGATTATCGCGGCCTGACCGTGACCAGCGTCGGCGAGGAGCGCCGTTTCAACCCGCGTCTCGGCGGGGAGATCGGCGAGGAAGACTTCGCAGGTTACATGGACAACCTAGGCCTTGCGCATCCCAAGCAGATGGATATCGCCGTTCCGGCCAATCTCAAGTGCGGTCGCGTTACGGTTCCCGAGGCGGATCAGGCGGCAAAGGGCTGGGCCCCACTGCATCTGACTTTCGCCGGCATCTGGGAGGTTGACCCTCACTGGGTCGAGGAGCATCTGGCCGAAGTGCAACTCCTCGACGTGCGCGAGGAGTCCGAATTCCGCGGCCCGCTCGGACATCTTCCCGGGGCCATGCTGATCCCGCTCGGCGAACTGGCGGCGCGCGTGGACGAGTTGTCGCGGGAAAAGCCCGTGGTCGCCATTTGCCGCTCCGGCGGCCGGTCTGCCCAGGCGACGGTTCTGCTCGGCAAATCGGGTTTCGCGCGGGTCGCCAATTTGCCCGGCGGCATGCTGCGTTGGCGCGCGCTCGGGCTTTTGACCGAAGGGGCGGGCGACGAGCAGCGTGGACTCGGGGAGCCGTCGTAATGATCGACGCGCCCAGGTCCGGTGTCCAGGCCGCTTCGCCGGCAAACGCGACATGATGACGGCAGGCTGGCGCAAGGGCCTCGCGGCCGTGTGTTGGCTGGCCGCCTACCTTGCCCTCGAATGGGTCAGCTTCATTCACGAATACAAGGGTTTGCCGATCACGCCGTGGAATCCCGGCCTCGGTATCCTGTTTGCCTGCATGGTTCGCGGGCCTGCCTGGTACGGCCTTGTCCTGTTGGCCGGGGTGCTGCTGTCGGAAGTTCTCGTGGTGCAGAGCGCTCTCGATTGGCCCGAGGTCGCGGCCCTTGCCGCGATCATGGCGGCCGGCTATTCGGGCGCGGCGGCATTGGCGCGCAGGCTCCGTTTCGGCGTCGAACTGACGCGCCTGGGCGATGTTCTCGTGCTGCTGGGCTGCGGTGTCGGCGGTGCCGCCGTGGTGGCCGGCAGCCTCACCGGCGTTTTCCTGATGACGGGGCAGATCGGGCGCGCGGATATTGTGCCTGCCGGCACTCCGCTTTTCATCGGCGATGCCATCGGCATCGCCGTTGCCACGCCGTTGCTGCTGCGTCTGCTGCGGCCGGGGGCGGGTTGGCGCAGCTGGCGCCCGAACCCGGTCCTTGTCGTCGAGTTCGCGCTTTATGTTGCGGTCATTGCCGCGTTTTTGCTGCTGACCATCGGCGCCGAACGCACCGGCGGTTTCAATTATTTCTATCTGATCTTCCTGCCCATCGTTGCGGCGGCGCTTCGTCACGGTCTCGATGGTGCCTGCGCGAGCCTTGCCGTCGCACAGGTCGGGTTGGTCGGGCTGATGCATCTGCACGGGTTCGACGCAAATACCTTCACCGAATATCAGTCCCTGATGCTGGTCCTGACGGCGACCGGCCTCGTTGCGGGCGTCATCGTCAGCGAGCGCGCGCAGGCGCAGTTGGCGATGGAGGCGGTTCAGGAAAACCTCAAGGCGATGGAGGCCGAAGCGGTGCAGGCCGCGCGCTACAATCTCGTGACTGGCATGGCCTCGGCGCTGGCGCATGAAATCAACCAGCCGATGACGGCGGCGCGCGCTCTCGCCCGTTCGGCAGAACATTTATTGTCTACGCCCGGCGGGGATTCGCGGCGGGCGGCCGACAACCTTGCCGATCTTGTCGCCCAGATAGACCATGCCGGCGGTATCGTGCGACGCATGCGCGGTTTCCTGCGTCGCGGCGCACCGCGATCGAGCACGATCGATATCCGTAACGTGATCGAGGACGCAATCCTGCTCGCACGGGCCTCCGCCAGGGACAGGAACGTAGCCATCGCGTTCAAGGCGCAGCACGGCCTGCCGATGATGCATGGGGATCACATCCAGCTTCAGCAGGTCATCCTTAACCTGATTCACAACGCCGTCGATGCCATCGTCGAGACGGGTAGGGGGTCGGGGCAAATCGTGATTTCGGCTTCGGTCGATCCCGGCGGAGATCGGATCGTCATCGGCGTGCGCGATGATGGCGTCGGAATTGCTCCCGAGGTCGAGGCGAAACTGTTCCAGCCCCTGACTACCTCCAAACCGGAAGGCCTGGGGCTCGGCCTTTCCATTTCGTCTTCCATCGTCGAACTTCATGGTGGCCGACTGTGGCTGGAAAATGGTACGCGAGGAGCGACAGAGTTCCGTTTCGACCTGCCTGTTTCAGGGAGCGAGGCCCAGCAGTCATGACGCGGTCCAGGATTTATCTGATCGACGATGAGCAAGCGGTTTGCGCGGCCCTCGCGGAAATGCTGCGTGTGTTCGGCTATGACGTCGAGACCTTTGCCTCGGCTGAGGATTTTCTGCGTAAATTCGACGATGCCTGTCCAGGGTGCGTCGTTGCCGACGTGCGCATGCCCGGGATGGACGGGATAGAACTCGTCCGTGAGCTGGAGCGGCGCGGCTCGGTCATCCCCACCGTGGTCATCACCGGCCATGGCGACGTTCCCATGGCGGTGGAAGCCATCAAGGCGGGGGCGGAGGACTTCATCGAGAAGCCGATCGACGACCGTGCGCTGGTCGCCGCCATTAACCGCGGTATCGACCGGTGTCATGCGCGCCATCGCGAACTCGAATCGGTCCAGAGTCTGCGCGCACGCTTCGCCCGGCTGACGCCGCGCGAGATCGAGGTTTTCGATCACGTGGTCAAGGGCTTCACCAATCAGGCCATTGGGCTCAGCCTCGGCATCAGCAGCCGGACGGTGGAGGGTTACCGTCTGCAGGTGATGGAAAAACTGGGTGCCGACAGCGTGGCGGCGCTGGTGCGTTTCGCTGTGCGGCTCGGCCGGCTGAACGTTTAGCGCCTCCCTAAGCTTCTTCTCTTTCGAATCACGTAATTATACCTGCGGGGATCATCGGATACCGCCGCAGGGAGGGTTACGGCTAGCTTCGTTCATCGTTGTTTCGGTGCCGGCAATTGCCGACGCCATGAACGGAGACGACCGTGTCCCTGCAATTCCGCCGTTATTACGCCATGCGCCTGTCGGCGACCGATGTGCCGGTTGCCATGGTCGGCGTACTCGGCGGCTGCATTCCCGTCCTAGCGGCAATGGCCTTTGCGGCGACCGGGCAACTGGTTGCTGCGGTGAGCATTGGCGCGATCGCGGGTGCGATCACCTCATCGGTAATCGCGGCGGCGACCGGTGCCCTGCGTGATACCGGGGGATTTACCCCGTGGGATGCAGCAGGGGTCTTTGCGCTGATCGGCTTCGGTGCGGGAATGATTGCAAGCCCGGACAGCGTGACGAGGTATTTCGGCCTCTCCTGATGAGGCCGCGAATTTTTCTTTTCAGGCCGGGCCCCTCTGGCGGCGTGATGTGCCGCGATGTCGGACTGAAATCGTACTGACGAGAGCGGCCGACATGTGTTCGCCAGCGCATAACGCCTTTCCTTCGAATGCCGGTATTTGCACCGGCGGACGGGGCCGCTCGTAACTTCAAGAGAGCCAAGAGCCCATGACCGAGTACCTGACCCCTGAAATTCTGTCCGCGCTTCTGCAGGTCATCATGATCGACCTGGTTCTGGCGGGCGACAATGCCATCGTCATTGGTCTCGCCGCCGCCGGCCTGCCAAAGGAGCAGCGCGGCAAGGTTATCTTGATCGGCATCGCAGCGGCGACGGTCCTGCGCATCGTGCTGGCGGGGATGACGACCCAGTTGCTTCAGGTGGTTGGCCTGCTTCTGGCGGGCGGTATCCTCCTGATGTGGGTTTCCTGGAAGATGTGGCGCGAATTGCGCACGACCCACACGGAAACGGTCGAGGCCGAAGAAGCCCTGACCGGGGTCGACCTCAACGCAGACGGCACCATTGCCGCCCATGCGCCGCAGAAGACCTTCATGCAGGCAACCTGGCAGATCATCGTCGCCGACGTTTCCATGTCGCTGGACAACGTGCTGGCCGTGGCGGGTGCCGCGCGCGAGCATCCGGGCGTTCTCGTATTCGGCCTTGCACTTTCCATCGCCCTGATGGGATTCGCCGCGACCTATATCGCAAGGCTGCTGGACAAGTATCGGTGGATTGCCTACATCGGCCTCGCGGTCATTCTGTATGTCGCCGTCGAGATGATTTATCGCGGCGGCCTTGAGGTTTGGCCCCTCGCCAACGCGATGCTGGCCCGCCTGTGAGCTGCTTTTTGCCCTAGGGCGCTTTTCGCCTGCCGCCTATAATCCGGTCTGGCTCCGGCCTTGTCTGCGGGCCGGGTACAGATCGGATTTCCATGCTCAAATTCCTCACCGGCGGCGGTGTCGCCCGGGCGCTCAGCCATCGCGATTACCGTAATTTCGTCCTTGGCGACGGCATTTCGCTGGTCGGCAACTGGGTCCAGCGCGTGGCCATCGGCTGGCTGACGTGGGAACTGACCGGGTCGGGGACCTGGCTCGGCATCATCGCCATGGCCGAGATGTTTCCGGCGATTTTCTGTGCCCCGCTGGGCGGTGCCATCGCCGACAAGTATGACCGCCGCCATATCGCGGTCGGGGCAGAGGTCCTGCTTCTGGTGCAGGCGGTGGCACTTGCCGTGATGACATGGACCGGCACGATTGATATCTGGTGGCTGACGTTTCTGACTTTTCTGCGCGGGGTTTTCAACGCGGGCAGCCATCCGGCGCGCCAGGCGCTGGTGCCGAGCCTGGTGCCGACCGAGGCGCTTTCCAGCGCGATCGCCTTCAATTCGACGGTCTTCAACGTCGCCCGTTTCATCGGTCCGGCAATCGCAGGCCTGATCATCGCGCGCTTCGGCATCGGCACCGCCTTCGCCTACAACGCCGTATCGTTCCTGGTCTTCATCGTGGTGCTGGCGCGCATGGGCATGCCCTATGCGGAAACCTTCGAACGCAAGCACCAGTCGCTGTTCGCCCAGATGGCAGAAGGACTGACCTATATCGCCCGCCACCCGGGCATCGGCCCGATGATGGTGCTGCTGAGCCTCAGTTCCATTCTCGTGCGCCCGCTCGCCGACCTGCTGCCCGGCTTCGCCGGCGCGGTCTACCAGTCGGGCGCGACCGGGCTTGCCTGGCTGACCTCGGCCATGGGGTTCGGTTCGCTGATTGCGGCCTTCGGCATCGCGCAGCGGGGCAGGGTGGGCGGCCTGACGGGATTCGCCGTTGCTAGCGTCGGCGTCATGGCAATCTGCACGATGGCTTTTGCACTGGCGCCCAATTTCGTGACGGGACTGATCCTTCTGGCTGCGGCCAGCTATGCCATCACGGTGACGGGGGTGAGCGGACAGGCGCTGATCCAGAACGCGGTTTCAGGACCGGTCCGGGGCCGTGTCATCAGTATCTACGGGATGATTTTCCGCGCCGCACCCGCGACCGGGGCGCTGGTTATCGGCTTCTTTTCGGAACGTTTCGGGTGGCATTGGCCGCTCGCGATCAGCGCGGGCCTTTGCCTCGGCGTCTGGTTCTGGGCCTTCCGCCGCCGCAAGGCAATGGCGGCCGGGCTCGAGGTCTGAGTACCGCAACCCTGCCGCCTCAGTCGAGGCCGTAAAGCCTCCGCGCGTTCGTATCGAGGATCTTGTTCACCACTTTTTCGGGCAGTACGCCGTCGTCGCGCAGCTTGCGCATGGCGTCGATTTCCGTGGCCTGGTCGTGATGGCCGTAGTCGGTGCCGATGATCAGGCTGTCCTCGCCCGCCTTTTCGACGATGTAGGGCAGGTCGTCGGTCATCTGGCAGGCGACGTACATGTTGTTGCGCTTGAGCAGGTCCTTCGCGGTCCAGTCGGGCTTGTTGTAATTCTTCCAGTAGCTGAGCTCGGTATAGTTGATCGCGTAGGGCACCCAGGATGCACTGAATTCGACGAAGCCCCAGCGCATGCCGCCGAAACGCTGCGGGATGTCGCGCATGATGAGGGAGTGGAAGGCGCCGACGCCGGGTGCGCGGTTGGACATGAACCGCGTCGACGAATTCTTGAACATGTTCATGTAGGTCGCGCTGTGGATGCCCGAATGGATGCAGGCGGCGAGGCCGAGCTTCTGCGATTCTTCCCACAGCGGATAGAAATATGGATCGTCCAGCTCGCGGTCGTTTTCGATGCCGACAAGAAACACGCCGCAGGCGCCGTTGTCCCTCGCGAACTTCAGCTCGTCCGCCATCTTTTCCATCGAGCGCAGCGGCGGGATCACGACCCAGCGCAGGCGGTTGTTGCTGCGCTTCCAGATGTCGGCCATCCAGCGATTGTAGCTGCGGATCAACGCCCATTCGCAGTCGGGATTCTCGGTCTTGGTGCTGAGGAAGTAGGTGGGATAGAGCACCTGCACGTCGACGCCCATCTGGTCCATGTGCGCGAGGCGTGCGGAAATGTCCGTCATGTCGCGCTGGCCGGGGGTGGTTTCGTCATAGCCCTGGTTTCGCGTCGGCGACCACACGCTGCCGTCCACCAGCCAGTAGTCCTTGGCCCGCGCCTTGCCGCCCTGGGTATCGATGGTGTCGCTGGCGGCCGAGGACAGGAGGATCGGCCGGTATTTCTCCTGGCCCTTCTCCATGTACTGGAAGGTGTTCAGCGTTTCGATGACATGGGCGTCGGCGTCGACGATGCGAAGGCTCATGAGCGTGTTTCCCTGATAGGCCCGTAAGGGCTGTTTTTCGTATGCGTGAAGAATAGGCCGGTCCGACCGCTTATCCAAGCGGCAGGATGGCGAAAAAGGCCCTGAACGGGTGGCGGCAGGCCGAGCCCGTGGTGTAGATTTGAAAAAAAGCCCTATCGCGGCGGTCGAATAAACAGGGGGAGATTGAGCGATGAAACTGCGAAGCTTTTTGATGCTTGCCGGCATGGCCGGACTGTCCGTCGGGATGTGGACGCCGGCAGCCGCGCAATCGGTGGCGATCAACGACTGGAACGCCGTCGTTGCCAAGGCGAAGGAGGAAGGCCTCGTCGTCGTTCACGGCGCGCCCGGGCGTCGCTATGCCGAGGTTTTCGTTAAGGCTTTCAACAAGGCCTATCCGGACATCCGGGTCCAGTTTTCCGGCGCGTCCAACCGCACCGACGTGCCGAAGCTCCTGCGCGAGCGCAAGGCCAATATTTACGCCTGGGATGTCTGGGTGTCGGGACCGTCTACGGCGGTTTCGCGTCTCAAGCCGCGCGGGATCTTCCAACCCCTGCGCCAGTACCTGCGGCCAGAGACGATGGCGGACGGCAACTGGCACAACGGCTTCGACGCGGGCTGGATGGATAACGAGAAGACGTTCTTCTATTCCTTCGAAGGCACCGTGCAGAACCCGATCTCGGTCAACTGGGATTTCGTGAAGAAGGAGCAGATCACCTCGATCCAGGACCTGCTCAAGCCGGAATTCGCGGGCAAGATCGTCTGGCACGATCCGCGTTACAACGGTTCCGGCAACGGCGCATCGCAGACGCTTTTCGCCAATTTCGGAGAGGACTTCATTCGCGCCTTCTTCAAGCAGAAGATCGTGTTCACCACCAACCGTCGTCAGGTCGCGGACTGGGTCGTGCGCGGCCGTCACCCGATCGCGCTCGGCCTCGATGAAAACGATGTCGCCGTGTTTCAGGAACAGGGACTCGGCAAGAACATCGGGCCGCTGCCCGACAGCTTCTACAAGGTGCAGCAGCTGAGTTCGGGCTTCGGCGGGCTTGGCGTCGTCGACAAGGCGCCGCATCCGAACGCGGCAGCTGTTTACGTCAACTGGCTGCTCAGCCGCGAGGGCCAGGAGGAATGGTCGAAGGTGCCGCGCGTGTCGCGCCGTCTCGACGTCGCGGCGGTGGACAAAAGCCTCGCGCCCCATCCGGGGGTCGTTTACTTCAACGGCCAGACCGAGGAAAACGCCAAGCAGCGTCTCCGCCTGCAGGAGATCGCCAAGGAAGTCATCGGCCTTCCGGCGGAACCCAAAGGAAAGAAAAGCCGGAAAAAGAAAGAGGCCGCGGAGTGACGGGCCCGGATTATGGGAAAGTTCCTGGCATCGTGTGAGATTGTCGCCGTTTGATGCTGGCGCGCCGTTTTGGCGAGCGTAATATGCGCCTCCAATGTCCATTCATTTGGGGTGCATCATGCCGCCGCGGGCGTTCGGGTTTCCGGTCCTTCTTCTCTCCCTTTTCCTGTCCTTCGTGCCTTCGGTTTCGCGCGCAGCGATGAGCGCCGGAGATATCCGCTATTGCGACCAGACGCTGGAGCAGTTCCGCCAAATGGCCATGTCCACCTCCGGCACGATGGCGGAAAAGCAGCGCGTGTTCGCGCACATACAGAAAAATCTTTTCACGCTGCCCCAGTGCAAGAATCACCCCCAGGCCAAGGCGCGGATTGCCGAGGCCGAGGCGATGATGCGCGGCGAGAGTGGGGACTCGGCCAAGAAAAAGGGTACCGGTGGAAAAACCGTGAAGGCCAAGCGCCACCACGTGCCGGAGGCGGTGGCGACGAAGTGCGTCAGTCTCATCAAATCCGCTAAGGGCATCGATCAGATTTATGGCGGTTTCAAGAATTCCTGTTCTTTCGCCGTCATGTACGCTTACTGCGTGTATCGGCCAAAAAAGGGCTCATGGACCGACGGTATGGATTGCGAGAAGAACAAGGTGTCTAGCGGCTTTTTGATTGATCCCAATGGGACCGACGGTAATCACACGAGCGGTGGCCAGCGCGTACATTGGGTCGCGTGCCGGTGGGGGCGCACCAAGAACAGTTATGAGGGCATTGACCCGAAAGACGTAAAATGGGATGCCGGTCGCAAACAGATAACGTTTCGCTGCGGGGAATAGCATGCCCGGCTATGGAAATGGATCGGGAGGTTATTTAAAAGGCACCTACGTTTTCGCTCTTTGAGCAAGCCAGACCTTTGCGAAGCCAACGTCTGGGTTTCGCCCGAGGTGCCGACGGCGAGATAGGCCGCCTTTACTCCATCACAACCACGACCTTGCCCGCGACCTTTCGGTGCTTGTGCGCTTCCTGGGCGTCGGCGGCCTGCGCGAGCGGGAAGGTGGTGACGGCGGGGGCCTTGATCTCTCCCGCTTCCGCCAGCGCCGCGATGCGGTTGAGGTGGTGGCGGTCGCGCTTGACGTCGGGGCGCAGCACCGTGACGTGATCGGGCGCCTTGAAGTCCTTCGGCCCGCGCGAGATCCAGGCGAGCCTTCCGCCCGGCTTGATGACCGAACAGAGTTTCGGCTGGTCCTTGCCGCCCACGGTATCAAAAACGACGTCGCAGACCGGTCCGATGGCGGCTATTTCGTCCTTGGTGTAGTCGATCACCGTTTCCGCCCCCAGCGAGCGCACGTAATCGGCATTGGCGCCGCGCGCGGTCGCGATGATGCGCGCGCCGATGCGTCGCGCCAGCTGCACGGCCATGGCGCCGACGCCGCCCGCGCCGCCGTGGATCAGGATGGTCTCGCCCTTCTTGAGTTGCGCCGTATCCTCGATGGAGACCATGGCCGTCAGGGTGCCGAGGCAGATCGCCGCCGATTCCGCATGGCTCAGGTTGCGCGGCTTGGGCGCGATGATCGCCGGGTTCATGACCAGGAGTTCCGCGTAGGCGCCTTCCTGCCCCTGGTCGGTGACGCCGAAGACGGCATCGCCTACGTCAAACTCTTCGATGTCGGGATGGGCCGCAGCAATGACGCCGGAAAAATCACGCCCCGGGATGTGGGGCAGGCGGTACCAGTCGGCATCCTCGTAGAAGCCCTCGCGCCCCTTCCAGTCGGCCGGGTTGACGGCGGCGGCGTGGACCCGGACCAGGACCTGCCCCGGACCGGGAACGGGATCGGGAACCTCGTCGATGGAAATGACTTCCGGACCGCCGAGGCGGTGGATGCGCGCTGCCTTCATGACCGTTCTCCCTGAAAATGTTTTTTGCACAATAGCGCCGTTGGCAGCCCCTTAAAAAGCCCGCTATTGTTCAGACAAACAATAATCAGTGTCAGGGGGGTGCCGTGTCAGAAGCCTGGGCCGATGCGGTCAGGCGCAAGCGCCTGTCGTTCCGCGATATCCTGAAGCGCCGCAAGCTCACCGTCATGGTGGGCGGCTTCAGCCCCGTTTACGCGCGCTGCGCCGAAAAGGCCGGCTTCGAATGCTTCTTCGTCGCCGGGTCTCAGATGTCGGCCTATCTGCTGGGGGTGCCCGATATCGGCATCATCGGCCTGCGCGATGTTGCCGATCACGTGCGCCATGTCACGGCGGCGAGCAGCATTCCCATATTCGTCGATACCGACACCGGCTTCGGCAACGTGGTCAACGTGCACTATACGGTGCGCGAGATCATCCGCTCTGGTGCCGCCGGCATGCAGATCGAGGACCAGGAAGCGCCCAAGAAGTCGGGCACGCTGGCCGGTCGGCGCTGCATTCCGGTGGACGAGGCGGTGGGCAAGTACCGCGCCGCCGTCGCCGCGCGCGACGAATACGCGCCTGATTTCGTCATCTGCGCCCGCTGCGATGCCATTGGTGCCGAGGGCGAGACCTTCGAGGACGCCGTCAAGCGCTCCATCGCCTATGTGGAAAAGGGCGGGGTGGACTTCGTCTGGCTCAATTCCGTCCAGAAGCGCGAGGAAATCGCCGAGGCCTGCCGCCGCATTCCCGCCCCGGTACTGATCATCTGGGGCGGGCCGGACCCGGCGCCGACGTGGCAGGAATACGAAAAGCTGGGCGCGCGCATCGTTCTCTATCCGACCATCTGCGCCAATGTCGGCCTGAATGCGACCTGGCAGGCCCTGCATGAATTGCAGGAACGCGGCTCGCCCGCGCTCGCCGATATATCCGCGCGCGCGCGCGGCAGCAAATACGGCCGTACCGAGGTGCGCCGCCTATTCCATCACGAGATCGCGCAGAAGCTGGAAGAGCGCTTCCTGCCGAACACGCAGCAGCGCAACTACGCCGACACCTGGGGTCACGCGGGCATCATGGCGCGCGACGGCAAGGCCCCCGACCCCGAGCAGGAAATCGCCATGAAACGGCGGAAAAAGAAGTCCACATCCAAGAAGAAACCCCGGAAAGGCAAGACGTCATGAGTACCGGTCAAAAGTTTCCCTACCGTGCCGACCAGGTCGGCAGCCTGTTGCGGCCAGAGCGCCTGATTGCGGCGCGCGAACAGGTGCGTGATGGCAAGATGGACAAGGCCGCGCTGACGGCGCTCGAGGATGACTGCATCCGCGAGGTCGTGAAGCTTCAGGAAGAGGCGGGCCTGCAATCGATCACCGACGGCGAGTTCCGCCGCCGCGTCTGGTACGCCGATTTCCTCTGCGGCTTCGACAACGTGCGCGAAGCGGGAATGATGCTCGATGTCGAGGTCAAGGGCGCCGACGGCTCGGTCAGCCACAGCAAGCTTCAGGGCATGGTGGTCGAAGGCAAGGTCCGCCGCTCGAAGCCGATCCAGGTGCCGAGCTTCGACTTCCTCAAGCCGCTGACGAAGCGCACCATCAAGGTCTGCATTCCCGCACCCTCGATGATGCATTTCCGCGGCGGGCGCAACGCCATCGACCGGGCGGCCTATCCCGACATGGAAATGTTCTGGTCCGACCTGACCGCTGCCTACCGCGCCGAGGTCGAGGACCTTATCGCCCACGGCTGTACCTACATCCAGTTCGACGACACCAACCTTGCCTATCTCTGCGACGACAACTTCCGCGCCGCCGTGGCGAAGCTCGGCGAGGACCCGAACGCGCTTCCGCTCAAATACTGCAAGGTGGTGAACGACGTGGTCAGGGGCCTGCGTGACCGGGCGAGTTTCACCATCCACCTGTGCCGGGGCAATGCGCGCTCGACTGGCGTCGCCGCTGGTGGTGTGGCGCGCGGTGGCTACGAGCCGGTGGCGGAGGCCCTGTTCGGCAGCCTCGACGTCGATGGCTATTTCCTCGAATACGACGACGAACGCTCGGGCGACTTCCTGCCGCTTCGCCACGTGCCGGCGGGCAAGCGCGTCGTGCTCGGCATGGTCAGTACCAAGAAGCGCGAGATGGAGACGAAGGATGGCCTCAAGCGCCGCCTCGATGAGGCGGCGAAGGTGCTGCCGCTCGACCAGCTCTGCCTCAGCCCTCAGTGCGGGTTCTCGTCCGGCGTCGGCCGCAAGGCCCTGAACGAGGACGACGAGAAGCGCAAGCTGGCGCTGGTCGTCGAAACGGCGACCGAAGTCTGGGGCGGCCTCTAGGAACAAAAAAAGAGGGGGCCGGGGCCCCCTCTTTCCATTTCATGCGAGGCCGTTACATCGCCGGGCCGATCGAGCGCGGCTGCTGGATGACGCCGGTCAGCTTCGACTTGTCGAGCTTCATGATCGCGGCTTCGTCGAAGAACTCGCTCATCTGCGACTTGACGCCGGTCTTGGCGATTTCTTCCAGCCACTTGCGGTGGATGCGGGGATCCTGGTCCTCGAGCTCGATCTGGCGGCCACCGTTCTGGATCGAGGTCGAGCCGCCGCCCTCGGCGCTCTTCTTGCGCAGCGAGATGAACGGGTAGCGCCGGCTGCCCAGCGAGCAGGCGAGGTAGCGCGCCGGCGTATCGCATGTGTTGAAATGCTGGTGGAACATCCAGAAAGGCGGCGCGTACATGACGCCGTGCCGCCACGGGATTTCCACGAACTTCGAATCGCCTTCGTACCAGAGCAGCGAATAGCCCGAGCCCGTGACCGCGTGCACGTGGGTGCCCGCCGCATGGCGGTGCGCCTTCTTGTAGCGGCCCGTCGGAATTTCGGAACAATGCGCGTGCATGGTGCCGTCGGCGAGCACGAAGGAAATGTTGAGCGAGCCCTTACCGCGTTCGTTCAGCTCGTAGAGCTTGAAGTTGGTCAGGTCGCTGACGAAGTTGGTTTCCCAGATGTTGACGGGCGCGATGTTGCGGCCGCGGTTGACGGGCACCAGGTCGCCTTCGCCGTCGAAGTGGTTGTTGGCGCCGAGCCGTTCGGGAAACTTGTAGGGGTTGTCGAAGACGAAACCTTCGTTGTGATAGAGGTTGAGCGTCAGCGGCGCGTCGTTGGTGCAGTCCAGCCTTGCCGGTTCGCTGCCCGAGCCGTTGAAGATCTGGTATTCGCAGTTGAGCGGAATGGCGAACACCGCCTTCGGGCCCCATTCGAAGGTGCGCTTGTCGCCGTCGGGCGACCACACGGTGGTCGAGCCATGACCCGCGAGGACGAAAAAGAACGCTTCGTAAAGGTGATGGACCGGCTTGGTCTTGCCGCCCGGGGGAACCTCGACCACGTAGTTCGCCATGAAGTCGCCGCGGCCGTGGCAATGGGCGAAGCAGCCGTTGACCTCGTACAGGTCCCAGGGTTTGGTCTCGAGGGCGAGCAGGTCGTGGCCGAAATCCAGGTGAATGGGAATCTTCTGGTTTTCCGCCCAGCGCATGTAGGGATCGACAAGGAACTTGTCGGTCAGGTCCACCGTGGACGTGGGATTGAAATCGTCGGCCATCTGTTCTCCCTCTGATCGCGGATTGTCATGCTGCGGGCAGGACCGCCCGGCGTCGCGTGGGCGCCAAAATACCAAGTGCGGGCTTGTGCGGTAAACCCATTTCGCCCGTTTGGGGGCGCGGTGGACTTTCGGCCGGGGGAATTATATGCGATATTGGAAACGTTCTTATCTCGCCGCGGCGGCAATCGCTTCGGCGCAATCGCGGGGGCCGTGAAGTGCCCTCACTGTGGAGGCAAAAATGGAATTTCGGTCTAACCGGCGCGCCGTTGTCGCGCTTGCCTGCGGCCTGTTTGCGTTCGGTGCGATGCCTTCCGGCGCTTCGGCGCAGGAAGTCAAGCTGCGCGCCCATCATTTCCTCGGCCCCCTGTCGCCGCAGCACAAGAATTTCCTGGTGCCCTGGGCCAACAAGATCGCCAAAGAATCGAACGGCCGCCTGAAGATCGAGGTGTTCCCGTCGATGAGCCTTGGCGGCAAGCCGCCGCAGCTTTTCGACCAGGTGAAGGATGGCGTCGTCGACATCATCTGGACGCTGCCGGGCTACACGCCGGGCCGTTTTCCGCGCACCGAAGCCTTCGAACTGCCCTTCGTCAATGCCGGCGCGCTCGGCACCACCCTCGCGCTGCAGGACTACTACGACCAGCACCTGAAGGACGAATACAAGGACGTGCACGTTCTTGTGCTGCACGCCCATGACGGCAACCTGCTGCATTCGCGCAAGCCGATCCGCAATTTCGCCGATTTCAAGGCGAAGACGATCCGCTCGCCTTCCACCGGCGGCACGCTGCTGCTCGAAGCGCTCGGCGCCAACCCGTATCATTCGCCGGTTCCGGCGGTGCCCCAGCTCCTGTCCAAGGGCGTCATCGATGCCGCGATGATTCCTTACGAAGTCGTGCCGCCGCTCAAGGTGCATGAAAACGTGAAGTATCACATCGATGTCACGGGCACGCGCATGAACACCTCGGTGTTCATGCTGGTCATGAACAAGAACTCCTATGCCAAGCTGCCGGCGGACCTGAAGAAGGTTCTCGATGCCAATTCCGGCCGCAGTCTCGCGCAGACCGCGGGCCGCATCTGGGTCGAAGTCGAAAAGCCGGGCCTTGCCATGTCCAAGAAGCAGGGCAACGAGTTCATCACCCTGGACGTCGCCGAAACCGCGAAGGTCAAGGCCGCCGGTGAAAAGGCGACCCAGCGCTGGATCGCCGACGTCGCCAAGAAGGGCATCGACGGCGCCGCCCTCGTCAGGGATGCGCGCGCGGCCGTCGCCAAGTACGCCGGAGCCAAGTAAGGGCTGCTTGGTCAAAGGTCGATGAGCGAATCTTCAGCGACATACGCCCCGCCGGAAGACCCGGCGGGGCGCTTTCTTTGGAAACTGTGCCGGGCGAGCGCGATCGTCGGCGGCTACATGCTCGCCATTTCGGCGCTGATCACGACCGTCAGCGTTTCCCTGAACGCGGCATTCAAGGCGCCCATTCTCGGCGAATACGAAATGGTGAGTTTCGGCACTTCGCTCGCCATTTACCTGTTCCTGCCCTGGTGCCAGATCGTGCGCGGCAACATCGTCGTCGATTTCTTTATGGCGAACGCTTCGGCCCGCCTGCGCGAAGCCTTCGATGCGCTGGGCGCGCTGATCTATATGGTCATGGCGGTGCTGCTCCTGTGGCGGCTTTCCGTCGGCGGTCTTGAACTGTTCGCCCAGGCGCAGGCGACCGCGGTGCTCAAGCTGCCGTACTGGTGGAGCTTCCCGATCATTCTCTACAGTCTTGCGCTGCTGATCGGCGTTACCCTGCACGGCATCATCGCCAATGTCCGGCGGGCGCTGGCATGAGCGCGCTCGCCATCGGCGGCATCGGCTTCGCCGTGCTTCTGTTCATGCTGGTCATCCGCATTCCCATCGGCGTCGCCATGCTGGCCGTCGGCATGGTCGGTTTCGTCATGATGACGAATGTCGATGCGCTCCTGAACATCCTAAAGACGCAGATGTTCTACCAGTTCCTGAATTACGACCTGACCGTGATTCCGCTGTTCATGCTGATGGGGCAGTTTGCCGCCAAGGCGCGCCTCAGCCAGGACCTGTTCCGCGCCACCAACACCTGGATCGGGCACTATCGCGGCGGCATGGCGATGGCGGCGATCGGCGGCTGCGCCGGTTTCGGCGCCATCTGCGGCTCGTCGCTGGCCACCGCGGCGACGATGGGCAACGTGGCGCTGCCCGAACTGCGCCGGCACGGCTATGCGGGATCGCTGGCGACCGGTGTGCTGGCCGCGGGCGGCACGCTCGGCATCCTGATTCCGCCCTCCGTCGTCCTGATCGTCGCGGCCATCGTGGTCGAGGCCAATATCGAAACCCTGTTCCAGGCGGCCTTCATCCCCGGCCTGATCGCGGTCGCGGGCTATATCATCGCGATATCCGTCGTCGTCCGCGTGTGGCCGGATCTCGGCCCTGCGGGCGTGAAGACGACGGCGCAGGAAAAACTGCGGGCGATCGTCGATATCTGGCCGGTGATTGCCATCTTCATTCTGGTGATCGGGGGCATCTACTTCGGCTTTTTCACGCCGACGGAGGCGGCATCGGTCGGTGCGGTGGCGATGGGCATCGTTGCCATGGTGCGCGGCAAGATGCGCTTCAGGGGGCTGACGGAAGCCGTGATGGAAACCGCCGTATCCACGGCGATGATCTTCCTGATCCTGTTCGCGGCCAATATCCTGAACGCTTTTCTCGGCTTCACGCGGCTGCCGATGGTGCTGTCGGAGATGATGTCGGGCAGCGGCCTGTCGCCGATGATGATCCTGATGCTGATCATGTTCATCTTCATCGTGCTCGGCATGTTCATGGACAGCCTGTCGATGATCCTGCTGTTCATGCCGATCTTCTGGCCGATCCTGATGGTGCTCGATTTCGGCATGAGCGTCGAAGACCTCAAGATCTGGTTCTCCATCCTGACCCTGATGGTCGTGGAAATGGGCCTGATCACGCCGCCGGTGGGGCTCAACGTCTTCGTCATCAATTCGATGGCGGGCAATGTCTCGATGCGCGAATCTTTCCGGGGCGTCATGCCTTTCCTGATTTCGGACTTCATCCGGATAGGCATCCTGATATCCTTCCCTTGGTTGACCCTTATCCTTCCCCGTCTCCTGAAATAGGTGGGTGATGCGAACGCAAGTCGGCATAGTGGGCGCGGGCCCGGCGGGGCTTCTGCTTTCCCAGCTTCTGCACCGCGAAGGGATCGACAGCGTCGTCCTTGAATCGCGCAGCCGCGCTTACGTCGAAGGCCGCATCCGCGCAGGCGTCATCGAGCATGGTGCGGCCCAGACCCTGATCGAGGCCGGGGCGGGCGCGCGCATGCAGCGCGAAGGCATGATCCACCAGGGCTTCGAGATCGCCTTCGCCGGGGCTCGCCACCGCATCGACCTGCACGGGCTGACGGGGCGCGATATATGGGTTTACGGCCAGCACGAGGTAGTGAAGGACCTGATCGCGGCGCGTCTTGAGATGGGCGGCCAGATCCTGTTCGAGGCCGAGGCCAAGGCCATCGACGGCATCGAGGGCGACAGGCCGGCGATCCGTTTTGCCGCGGACGGCAGGGACCAAACGCTCGATTGCGATTTCGTCGCCGGCTGCGACGGTTTCCACGGCATCGCCCGTCCGGCGATTCCCGCCAGCCGCCTGTCGGTCTATGAACGCGACTATCCCTTCGCCTGGCTCGGCATCCTTGCCGAGGCGAAGCCTGCCTCCCATGAACTGGTCTATGCCCGCCACGAGCGCGGCTTCGCGCTGTTCAGCATGCGCTCGCCCGAGATCACGCGCCTTTACGTCCAGTGCCCGCCCGACGACGACATTGCCGACTGGTCGGACGCGCGCATCTGGGACGAGTTGCACGTGCGCCTTGAGCAGGGATCGGGCTTTCGCGTCAACGAAGGGCCGATCCTGCAGAAAGGCATCACCGGCATGCGCAGCTTCGTCGCAGCCCCCATGCGCTTTGGGCGCCTGTTCCTTGCCGGCGATGCCGCGCATATCGTGCCGCCGACGGGTGCCAAGGGCATGAACCTCGCCATTGCCGATATCCGCGTCCTTGCCCGCGCCCTTGTCGCGTTCTACCGCGAGGGACGCTCGGACCTTCTCGATGCCTATTCCGGGACTTGCCTCAAGCGCGTCTGGCTCGCCCAGCGGTTTTCATGGTGGATGACTTCCATGCTGCACCGTTTCCCCGGCAACGATCTGTTCCAGGAAAAGGTGCAGGACGCCGAGCTCGACTTCGTCACGCGCTTTGAAGAGGGCGCGCGGGCGCTCGCCGAGAATTACGTCGGCCTTCCCTACGACAGGGTGTGAGCTATTTGTTGCGGACGAAGTCCGCGATGGTGAAGAAGGGCTTGTGCAGCAGTTCCCGGGTTTCGGGATCGACCTCGGCGTCTTCAAGCGCCCGGTACATGCACATCAGCCATTGGTCGCGCTCGGATTCGCCGATGGCGTAGGGCGCATGGGCCGAATGCAGGCATTTGCGGTCGGGACGCTGGAAATAGAGGTTCGGCCCGCCCAGCCAGCCCGACAGGAAATCGAACAGCTTTTCCCGGATGGGTTCGAGATCGGCGCCGTGCATGGCGCGGATGCCGGCCGCCGCGGGGTCGGTATCCATGATCTCGTAGAAGCGATCCACGATGCGGTGCAGGACTTCGGCGCCGCCGATCATTTCGTAAGGGGTGGGGCCGGCGGGTTCCGCCGCTTCGTTGCCCTGTTCGCTGACTTCGCTCATTGCCGTACTCTTTGCTGTGCGTTTGCCCGGATTGTGCGGTTCGGAGCGGCGGAGGTCAATCGCCGGTATCGCCAGCGCGAGGCATTCGCAGGCTTTCCGCCTCATTTCCGGGGCATGGCAAAGGCCCGGGATTGGGGATAGACTGTCGCAAAACAGCCTGATGGAGGATCCCATGGACGGTTACAACGAGACCGAGGCCAAGCGCGAAAAAGCGGCGGCTGCCGGCAACACCCATCCGACCGAATACAAGGGCACGTCGCCCGTGAAGGTCAACAAGCTCGGCCACTTCGTCTACGAAGTGACGGATGTCGAGCGCACCGTGAAATTCTGGACCGAGGTGATGGGCTTCACCGAAACCGACCGCAACGAACACGGCATGGTGTTCTTCCGCTGCGGCAAGGATCACCACGCCATCGGCCTGAAGCCGGGCGGCAAGAAGGTCAGCCGCGATCTGAAGGCCGGCCTGCAGATGGAGCACCTGGCGATGGAGGTCGACAACATCGACGTCCTGTTCAAGGCGCGCGATTACTTCAAGGCCAACAACATTCCTGTCGTGTTCGAAGGCCGCAAGGGCGCGGGCTGCAACATCTCGCTCAATTTCCTCGACCCCGACGGGTTCGAGTTCGAGATCTACTGCCAGATGGACCAGGTCGACGAAACCGGCCGCCTGCGTCCGCCCGAGCAGTTCCGCCGGGTGAAGTCGCTGGAAGACGCCCGCGACAACCCGGTGCCGAAGACTTGGTAAGGCCGCTTCCCGCGTCCTTCCCCGCAAGATGACGAAGCGACGCCGTGACCCCCGAGGTCACGGCGTTTGCATGTAAGCCCCGTGAGTTTCGCGTGAGTTCACCTTCCGATACCGCAACCATCGCTTCCGACCAGCCGCCCCATGTCTCGCTCGCGGCGATCTTCATGCTGTTCTTCCAGATCGGCGTGATGAGCTTCGGCGGCGGCCTGCTCGGTTGGCTTTACCGCGAGGTGGTGGAGCGCCGCGCCTGGCTGCGCGACATGGATTTCCTGGGCGGGCTGACCCTTGCCCAGGTCATGCCCGGCATCAACGTCACCAACCTCGGCATCTATGTCGGCAGCCGCCTGCGCGGCTCGCCCGGGGCCATGGCGGCGGTCGTCGGCATCCTGAGCGGGCCATTCGTCATCTGCATCGGCATGGCGATGGTTTACGCGCAGATCCAGCAGATCAAGGGCGCACCCGAATTCATGCAGGGCGTGGCGGCCGCGGCGGTCGGCCTGTTCCTGTCGGTGGGCGTCAAGTCGATCCGCAAGAACATCCGCGGATGGCAATTCGTCATCCTGATCGCCATCGTCGTTCTGGTCGGCATCATGCAGGTGCCCATGGTGCCCGTGGTGCTGGTGCTGGCTCCCCTCAGCGTCGCCCTCGCCTGGTTCACGCGTGATCGCGCGAAGGGGAAATCTTCCGATGAATGACGACGACAATATCCTTTGGGCGCTCGTCCTCCTGTTCGCGCCGCTGTCGTTTCTCTCGATCGGCGGCGCGGCCAGCGTCATGGCGCCCATTCACAACCAGACGGTTAACGTTCACCAGTGGCTGACCCAGCTGGAATTCGTCGAACTGTTCGCGATCTCGCGCGCGGCGCCGGGGCCGGGCGCCATGCTGGTGACGCTGATCGGCTGGAAGGTGGCGGGTTGGTGGGGTGCGCTGGTAGCGACGCTGGCCATGCTGATCCCTTGCTCGATCGTGCTGTTCTTCATGGCGAAGGTATGGAACCGCTATCGCGGCACGGCGTTTCACACGGCACTTGAGCGCGGGCTGGCGCCGGTCGGCACCGGCCTCATCATCTCGGGCGCCATCGCCATCATGCGGGCGAGCGGCGCCGGCTGGGTCGGCCTTACGATTTTCGCGGTCGCCACCGCGGTGCTGACCTGGCGTTCGGTGCACCCGCTGATCGTGCTGGCGTCGGGCGGCGTCGTTTCCGTCGCCGCCCTCGTGGTCTTCAACGCGGGCTAGCCTTCGCGTGGGCTCAGGCGGCGCCATTCATCGATGCCGCGCCGCACGAGCGCGCCGAGGACGAACAGTCCCGAGAACGCCAGCAGGCCAGCCGAAATGCGGTCGTCGATGAAGGTCATGTGATCGCCGCCAGACAGAACCAGCGACCGGCGGTAATTCGACTCGACCATGAAGCCCAGGATGGCGCCGAGGACCATGGGCAGGAACGGCACGTTGAACCAGCGCATGGCAAAACCGACGACGCCGAAGCCCAGCACGATCCAGAGGTGGAACAGACTGTTTTCGACGGCGAAAATCCCCGACATGACGAGCGCGAAAATGAAGGCCATCAGGTAGGGCTTCGGCCGGTTCACCATCCAGATCGCCGGGGTCATGAACAGGTAGCCGACGATGACCATGGCAAAAGTGGCGACCAGCAGTCCGAGATAGAGGCCGTCCACGATATGCGCATGCTTGCTGAACAGCATGGGGCCGGGAATCAGGTCGTGGATCATGAACCCGCCAAGCAGGATCGCCGCCGAGTTCGATCCCGGAATGCCGAGGCCCAGCATGGGGATGAGCGCGGTGCAGGCGACGGTGTTGTTCGCCGCCTCCGGCGCGGCGACGCCCTCGGGCGAGCCCTTGCCGAATTCTTCCTTGTGGCGGGACCAGCGCCGCGCCTCGTTGTAGGCGAGGAACGACGATACCGTGCCGCCGGCGCCCGGCGTGATGCCTTCGACGATGCCGACCAGAGAGCCGATGGTCTGGGGCAGGGCGAGGCGCTTCCACATGGCGAGGCTCGGGAACTTGATCCGCAGGTCCTTCTGGGTTGTCTGGTCCCATTGCTTGGCGCCGCTCTGGATGAACAGCTCGCTGATGGCGTAGATGCCGACCATGACGAGGATGGGCGGAATGCCGGATAGCAGTTCGGACGAGTCGAAGGTAAAGCGGTTGACGCCGCTGACGGGGTCGGTGCCGATGCTCGCGATCATCAGCCCGAAAACGCCCGCGAGCAGTCCCTTGACGAGGGAATCGCCAGATAGCGAGGCGATCACGCTCAGTCCCAGGATGCCCAGGGCGAAATAGGATGTCGGCTTGAAGGCGAGCGCCACGCTCGACAGCCATTCCGTCATGAGTACCAGAACGACAAGCCCGACGAGGCCGCCGACAACGCCGCAATAGAGCGAGATGCCGAGCGCCTCACCGGCCTTTCCCTGTTCCTTCATGGCATAGCCGTCGATCAGGGTGGCGGCGGCGGCATTGGTGCCGGGCGTGCGGATCAGGATGGCGGGAATCGAGCCGCCGTATTCGGCCCCGACGTAAGTGGACGCGAGCAGCACTACCGCGGCGGTAGAATCCATCGAATAGGTGAACGGCAGAAGAAGCGCCATCGTGATCGAGGGCGAAATGCCGGGCAGCGCGCCGCCGAGGATGCCCCAGGCAACGCCCGCGAAGGCGGCCGGTACGATCGGCGTCGTGAACAGCATCTTGAAGGCGGGCAGGAGAAATTCCATCGATCGTCTCCTAGCGCGCGAAAATCTCCGGCCACAGGCCGGCCGGTTGCGGGATGTCGAGGACGACGACGAAGATCAGCCACAGGATGACGGCGCCGCCGATGGTAAGGCCGATGGTCCTCCGGGTGATCCGTCCGCCCTGGTAGTGAACGGTCGCGGCAGTCAGCACTGCGAGGGCAGGGATGTAGCCGATCCACGGCAGGGCAACGATATAGAAAATGCCGATGCCAAGCATGCCGGCTGCCCGGGTGAGGTGGATACGGGTAATTTCCCCCTCGCCATCAGCGCCTGCGCCGGCCCGCAGGCGCAGCAGTACGGCCCTCATGACCAGAATCAGGGAGAGGACGGCAAAAACGGCGGCATAAACCCTCGGCAGCCCGTGGGCGCCTACATTATCGGCCAGCATGCTGCGCGGAATGGCCTCGGCCATGGCGTAATAAGCGCCTGCAAAGGCGAGGCCGATAACGCCGAGATAGAAATCCTTGTTCATATCGCTGTCCGGAAAATGGCGCCGGCCGCCGCCCAAAGGCGGCGACCGTGCTTCGTTGTGCGGTCAAAAGGCTACTTCACCACGCCCGTGCTTTTCAGGAAGTCCTCCGTCTCCTTGCCGAAGTCCGCGATGAACTTCTTGTACTCGGCATGGGGCATGAAGCCCGGCTGGAGGTTGTTCTTGAGGTAGAGCTCCTTGTACTTGGGATCGGCCAGCAGCTTCGGAATGGCGGCTTCCCACGCGGCGATCACTTCCTTCGGGGTGCCCTTCGGCCCGGCGAGGCCACGGAACTTCACCACCGCGAGGTCGATGCCCTGTTCCTTGAGGGTCGGCAGGTTCGGGAACTGCTCGAGGCGGGTGGTCCCGACCACGGCCAGCAGGCGGACCTTGCCCGCTTCAAGCTGCGCCTTCAGTTCCTGCACTTCGCCGACGCCGATGTCGAGGGTGTGATTGAGGACGTTGATCATCATGTCGCCACCGCCTTCGAAGGTGGCGATGGCGGGCTTCACGCCGGCCTTGGCCTTCATCTGTTCCAGCACCTGGCGTTCGAGGGATGCCGGGTTCGCCGCACCCCACTTGCCCTTGCCTGTCTTGGCCTGGGCGATCACGTCTGCGATCGACTTGAACTTCGAATCGGAGGCCGTGTAGATCACTTCGGGGTCATAGAAGACGTTCACCAGCGGCTCCAGGTCCTTGTAGGTCTTGGCCGGCTTGCTCATCAGAGAGGTATAGATGAACGTCGGCGTGGTCGCGTAGAACATGCCGCCGTCGGCCTTGGCCTTCGCCAGTGCCGCCATCGCCTTTGCGCCGGAACCGCCGCGGATGTTCTGCACCGCGAAGTTGACGCCCATCACGCGGTTCAGGTGCGGCGCCATTTCGCGCAGGAAGACATCGCTGCCGCCGCCCGGGCTCGAATGGGTGGCGAGGATCACGGTATCCTTCGGATACTTCTGCTGGGCCAGCGCAGCGCCCGTGACGAAGGCGGCCCCGACCGCGATCGCGGCCACGGTTTTAAGAACTTTGCTCAACATTTGAGGCTCCATTTTGAAGCGCAGGTTCGCGCGGGTAAGCGGCTCTGCGGCCGCTTTGAAGGAGTGGGTCAGTTACAGAAAACGGCGGGGCGCGAAAACATCGCGACCCACCGAAAAGACGCGAATATCAGTCCATAGCGGCGGGCGAAAATCAAGCACCGAAGAGACGAAAACAGGCTGGCGGGACGCCTTGCAGCCGTTACAATAAAAGCAATTAATTGCCCGAATGGGCGTGTGATTATTGGGAGGATTCATGTCCGAAGCCCTGAGCAAGGCCGCCGCGCCCGGCGTCTATCATTCCGACAACATCAAGCCGCTGAGCCGCATGGATCTGGGCGGGGCCGGCCAGGTCACGATCAAGGGCAATCATGCCTATCTTGGCTACATGTACGGGCCTGAAGGCACCTCGATCCTCGACATTTCGAATCCGCTCGCGCCGAAGGTGCTGTCGACGCTGATGCTGGACGTGCCCGGTTCGCATTCCCACAAGGTCCGCGTCGTGCAGGACGACATCATGATCGTCAACAGCGAGCAGCGCGGCCCCGTGTCCGGCCCCTACCTCGACGGCGGCTTTCGCATCTACGACGTCAAGGACAAGACGAAGCCGAAGCTGATCCATTTCGAAAAGACCTTCGGCAAGGGCGTGCACCGTTTCGATTGCGACGACAATTACGCCTATATTTCGACCGAGATGGAAGGCTTCGTCGGCAACATCCTGGTGATCTACGACATCCGCAACCCGGCGAAGCCGCAGGAAGTGTCGCGCTGGTGGATGCCCGGCCAGAACGTCGCCGCGGGCGAGACGCCCCACCCGAAGAAGAAGGAACACCGCCTGCATCACGCGATGCGTTCTGGCGACAAGCTCTACGCCGGTTGCTGGATGTCGGGCTATGCCATCATCGACATCAGCGACATCCGTAACCCGAAGACGCTCTGCCTTTACGACGTGCATCCGCCGGCGCTGGAGCCGAGCCACACGCTCCTCAAGGTGCCGTTCCCCATAAACGGGCGCGAGATCGCGCTTGCCAGCGACGAGGAACGCTCCGACCGCAAGGGCGACGACGGCAAGCCCCACGCGCCGCTCTACGTTTTCGACGTCACCGATCCGACCAACATGAAGAAGCTCGCGGAATACCACGTGCCGGAAAGCGCTTCGCCCTACAACGGTCCGGGCGTGCGCTTCGGCGCGCACCAGTTCCGCGAGGAAATGACCGACACGCGCACTTTCGTGACCTGGTTCGCCGCGGGCCTGCGCATCCTCGATATCGCGGATCCGGCGAATCCTCAGGAAGTCGGCTACTTCATCCCGGAACCGGGCCGCGGCAAGAACGCACCGCAGACCAACGACGTGGAGATGGACGAGCGCGGCCTTCTGTTCATCACCGACAAGGCGCGCGGTTTCGACGTCATCGAGTTCAACGGTTAGGCAGGGGCAGAAAGGAAGCGGGCCATGGCGACGGCGGCGGCGATCGAGGGGCGCAAGCACAACTCCCTCAAGGGGCAGGTGAGCGAGGCCGAGTGGGAAACCCGGGTGGCGCTGGCGGCGGGCTGCCGCATCGTCCATCACTTCGGCTGGAACAACTCGATCCGCAACCACTTCACCGCCCGCGTCCCGGACGAGCCCGACAAGTTCCTGATGAACCCGCGCGGCCTGACCTGGGCCGAGATCACGGCGTCCGACTTCCTGAAGGTGGACTTCGAGGGCAACTGCTACACAGACAGCCCCTATATTCCGGGCCCCGCCGGGCTCAGCTTCCACGGCGCGGTTCTGAAGGCCAACCCCGACCGCAACTGCTCGATCCACCTGCACGAACAGGATTGCGTGGTGGTGTCGGCGCTCAAGGACGGGCTGATCTTTACCAGCCAGGACGCCCTCATCCTTTACGGGCAGGTCGGCTATCACGCCTTCGAAGGACTGGCCGAAGAGTCCGAGGAAGGCCCCCGCATCGCCAAGGAACTGGGCAGCCGGGTCGCCATGCTGATGCTTAATCACGGCACGCTGGTGGCGACGCGCTCCATCCACGAGGGCTTCTACTTCACCCACCGGCTGGTCGAGGCCTGCCAGAACCAGGTCAAGCTGCTGTCCACGGGCCGCGAAATCCGCGTCGTCCCGCAGGAGGTCTGCGAGCACACCTACAAGCAGTTCCAGAAGCGCTATTCGGGCGGCAAGCTCCAGCTCGGCAAGGACGACTGGGACGCCTATGTGCGCATGATGGACCGCATCGACCCGTCCTTCCGCCTCTAGGCGGGGGCGGGAAAGCGCGGTCTTTCGGGACGTTGCGGCGAATTAACTTGCTTTTGGCGGCAAACGTGACCATATGGCGCCCGTAGCGGC
Source organism: Alphaproteobacteria bacterium (assembly GCA_038145705.1). Lineage (GTDB taxonomy): Bacteria > Pseudomonadota > Alphaproteobacteria > SMXQ01 > SMXQ01 > WHSO01. The sequence goes on from JAYQQF010000001.1 coordinate 283,958, forward strand.
TGTATCGGCCGCCCGCCGCGCCTGTCAGCGCGGCCCATTTGGTCCCGAAGCCCGCTCACGCTTCATTGATGAAGCTTCCCGTTTCCGGACCTCTCGAACCACCGACTTTTTCCAATAGAGCGTGGAACAAGTAAAAAGCGCCGGTCGCGCACGCCCTTCGTGGCGCGTGGTCGGGCAGAAAGACCGTACTTTGAATCTCAGTAACGCCTTCGCCGAGCTTGGCATCAACGAAACCCTGTGCCGGGCCCTCGACAAACGCAATTTCATCCAGCCGACGCCGATCCAGAACCGCGCCATTCCCGTGGTGCTGTCGGGCCGTGACGTTCTCGGCATCGCCCAGACGGGCACCGGCAAGACGGCGGCCTTCGCGCTGCCGCTGATCCAGGGCCTCGGCGCGCCTGCCAAGCAGGGCCCGCGCGCGCTCATCCTCGCGCCTACGCGCGAGCTTGCCATCCAGATCGGCAAGGACGTCGCCGAATTTTCCGCCAACACCGGCCTGCGCCACGCCCTCGTGTTCGGCGGCGTATCCCAGTTCGGCCAGGAAAAGACGCTGCGCCGCGGCGTCGATATCGTCATCGCCACGCCGGGCCGCCTGATCGACCTGATGGACCAGGGTATCGTGCGCCTGCAGAACGTCGGCTGGCTCGTCCTCGACGAAGCCGACCGCATGCTCGACATGGGCTTCATCCGCGACATCCGCAAGATCCTCGGCAAGGTTCCGGCCAAGCGCCGCACGCTGCTGTTCTCGGCGACCATGCAGGGCGAGGTGGCGAAGCTCGCCGCCGACATCCTGAACGAGCCGGTGCGCATCGACATCGCGCCCGAGGCGCCGACGGTCGATCGCATCGAACAGAAGGTCTATCACCTCGACGGCACGGCGAAGCCGGCGCTGCTCGCGCGCCTGCTCGAAGACCGCGACCTCAAGCGCGTGATTCTCTTCACCCGCACCAAGCACCGCGCCAACCATGTCACGGAGCTGCTGCAGAAGAAGGGCGTCACCGTCGACGTCATTCACGGCAACAAGTCGCAGGGCGCGCGCCAGCGCGCGCTCGAGAACTTCCGCGCCGGTCGTGCGCGGGTTCTGGTGGCGACCGATATTGCGGCGCGCGGCATCGACGTGGCCGGCGTCAGCCATGTCATCAACTACGATATCCCGGTCGAGGCCGAGAGCTACGTGCACCGCATCGGCCGCACGGCGCGCAATCTCGCCGAAGGCATCGCGCTCTCGTTCTGCGATCCGACGGAATACGGCGCGCTCCGCGATATCGAGAAGCTGATCCGCCGCACCATCGACGTCGCCGAGGGCACGCCCCCGAGCCGGGTGGTCAAGGGTCCCCAGCACGCCCGCAAGGGACAGCGGCAGGGGCAGGGGCAAGGACCTCGCGGACAACAGCAGCAACAGCGCCATCGCAGGCGCTTCGGCGGACAGCGTTCTTCACGCGCCGCCTGACGGTACAAAGCGAAAGGGCCGGGGATTTCCCCGGCCCTTTTTCTCTGTCTAAGGGGTCTCGCTACAGGCGATGGCCCGGCGTCCTGCCGAACAGCGCCTGGCCGGAGAATTCGAAGTTGGTCATGTGCGCCTGTCCCTGCTGGGTGACGGTGTGCATGTCGCGGAAGCGGCGCTCGAACGGGTTCTTCTCGAATATCGCGTTGGTTCCCGCCGCGTGATAGCAGTAGTCCACGACGTCCTTGGCCTGCTGCATGCTCCAGGTGATGGAGATGCGCAGCTTGGCGCGCAGGTCGAGCGAGTAGTCGCCGCCGGCGGCAGCGGCTTCGTAGAATTCCTTGATCATCTTGACGAGGAAGGCACGGCCCGACAGCAGCTTCGCCGTCGCCTGCGCCGTCTGCGACTGGATGACGGCGTTTTCGCAGAGCGGCACGCTCATGCCGCTCGCCTTTTTGTTCTGGGCCAGCTTCATGAATTCGTCGAGAACCGTGCGCGCGATACCCTGCGCCACCCCCGAGAAGCCCATGCCGTACATGGTCAGCAGCGGGATGTTGTAAAGCGGGCCGTTCTCGCGCCGGTCCGGCACCGAGTCGCGCCAGGTCGTGTGCTCTTCGGGCACGAACAGGTCCTTTACCTCGTAATCGTCGCTACCCGTGCCGCGCAGGCCGATGACGTCCCAGACCTTGTGAATCTGGCAGTCCTCTTTCGGGAACAGCATGGTGCGCATGATCGGGCGGCCCTTGGCGTCCTTGGCGGGGGAGCCGTCGGCCTCGCAGACCTCGCTGTGGCCGCCGAGCCATGTCGAGTTAGGGCTGCCGCTGGCAAACCGCCAGCGCCCGGTCACGCGGTAGCCGCCCTTGGTCTTGATCGCCTTGGCGCCGTTGGGCGGACCCCAGGCGAGGACGCCGTCGGGCGTGTCGAAAATCTTCGATGCGACCGAGCGGTCGACGAAGGCGGCGGCAAGGGAACAACCGAGACCCTGGCCGAGACACCAGCCGGTGGACGCGTCGGCGGCGGAAACTTCCTCCAGCACCTGCATGTAGGACAGCGGATCGGCCTCGCAGCCGCCGATGGATTTCGGCATCAGCAGGCGGAACAGCTTCGCTTCATGCAGCGCCTTCATGACGTTGGCGGGAACCATGCGTTCGCGCTCGATGCGGTCGCCTTCGGAAGCGATCAGCGGGGCGATCTTGCGGGCGACGCCCGCCCAGTGATCGGCCTGCGCCTGAATGTCGCCGCCCTGCGGCGCGGTCATGCTGTTATCCATGGTTCTTGTGGTTCCCCTGTGCTGGCGGCGGGCGCCGCGCTGGCGTTATCCGCCGCTCGTTCACCCCGATTTAACAACGCCTGCCGCGCCCTGCCAAGGGCGCTGAGGGTGAAGATGCGGATGCGATGCAGTTCTTTCGTCAGCCGCGGGGCGCAAGGCAGGCCGCAAGGTTTTCTGCCAGTTTTTCCATCAGCGTGAAATAGGCGTCCTTGCCCGGGGCGAGGCCCGCGCCGAGGGGATCGAGCGTACCGAGCCGGGCGCCGGTGCCCTCGATCACCGTTCGGGCGATGCGGGGCTCGAACTGGGGTTCGATGAAGACGCAGGCTGCACCCGCCGAGCGGATGCGCGTGCGCAGCTCGATCAGCCTTTTGGCGCCGGGGCTGCGGCCCGGGCTGACGGTGACGGCGCCCGCGGGCGTGAGACCGTAGCGGCGTTCCATGTACTGATAGGCATCGTGAAAGACGATGTAGGGCTTTCCCGCGAGAGGCGCGAGCTTTGACCTGAGCCTTGCGTTGAGCTCATCGATGCGCGCTGCCATCGCCGTCGCATTGGCGCGGTAGCGCACCGCGTTGGCGGCATCGGCGGCGGCAAGGGCCGTCGCCACCGCGCGCACGATCACCTTTGCGTTGGCCGGGTCGAGCCAGAGATGACCATCGGCGCTCCTGTGGGCGGCGTGTCCATGGGTATCGCCTGTCCCATGTGACCCATGGCCCTTCGGCTCGTCGGCATGGCCATCCCAGACGCCGCCTTCTCGTACGGGCAGATTGACCACGCCCGGGATGCCCTGCGCTTCGACGATGCGGGCTTTCCCCGCGAGGGCGGCAAGGGGCCGTTCGAGAAACGCTTCCAGCGCCTCGCCGACCCAGACGACCACTCTGGCATTGGCGAGCTGCCGCGCTTCCGACGGCTTCAGGGAATAGGCGTGGGGACTGGCGCCGCCGTCGAGCAGAAGGCGCGGGCTGCCGACGCCATCCATGACGCCCGCCACCAGGGAATGGACCGGCAGGACTGATACGACCACGGCAGGCGCGTCGGCCCGGGCCGGGTGGTGGCCCGATGTTGCCAGAACTGCGGTCACGATGAGGGCGGCGGACAGACGGCCGTGTTTCAAGAAAGGTCTCCGGCTGGGGTTAAAAACGTTATATTATAACATCATTGATTTTCGCCTGACGCAATTGCTTTTCCCAAGGGGTTGTCATTTGATGGGCTTGCGAGGCGGCGGAAATCTGTGGGGCCAATTGCGGACCGGGAAACATGGGAATGAGTAAGCGGACCTGTTGCGGATTGCTGGCGATTTTGATCGCGGGTTGGGCCGCGCCGTCCTCCGCGCATCCTCACGTATCCGCCGATCTTCGCAGCAGCGTCATATTCGACGACAAGGGCCGGGTGAGCGCCCTCAGGATCGAATGGATATTCGACGACTTCTATTCCGCATACGCGTTGGAAACGATCCCATCCCAGAAGGGGCCGGCGCAGGATAAGGCCCTGGCGGAACTTGCCGTCGAAAACCTCAAAAACCTGGCCGAAGCCGACTATTTCGTCGATGTGCGGATCGACGGCAAGCGCGTACGCACCCAGCCCGCCCGCGACGGTCGCAACCAATGGGTTGGCCGCCGGCTGGCGCTGTCCTTTACCCTGCCGCTGGCGACGCCAGCGGACCCGCGAAAGTCACGGGTGCAGTTCAGTTCATACGATCCGACCTATTACATGGAGATCGTCTACCTGAAGGGTGATCCGGTCGGCCTCGTCAATGCGGGCGGTACGGGTTGCAGCGCCCGAATTGTCGCTCCCAATCTCAACAGCGAGGCCCAGACGCTTGCCTCGATGCTCGGCCGCGACCAGCGCGATACGGCCGGTTTCGGCAAGAAATTCTCTGCCGATCCTGAAGTTTCCTTCGGCGCTCTATTTGCGGAAACGACCGTCATCGAATGTCGCTAGGGAAGAGACTCGCAACACAGGCGTGGTCCTGGACCATGCCGGTAGTGGCGTGTGCGGCTGTCGTCGTCCTTGTCTGGTACGGCAGCGAGGCGGGCTGGTGGCGGGAATTCAGCGTCATGATCCAGCGCGCGCAGCGGCTTCTGCACGGCCGTCTCGCCGACGCCATGCGCGCCGTGCAGGAAAACCAGTCGCTCGCGATCTGGAATCTTGCGCTGCTCGGATTTCTCTACGGCGTGTTTCACGCAGCGGGACCCGGCCACGGCAAGTTCGTCATCGCCACCTATGTTGCGACCACGGAAAGCGGGGCGCGCCGGGGCATCGGGCTGACCCTTGCGTCATCGTTCTTGCAGGGGCTTACGGCAATTGCCGTGGTCGAGGGCACGGTGCGCATCCTGGGGCTGGCACTGCGCGATGCGCGCAGCGGCGCCTCCGCGGTCGAAACGGCGAGCTATGTCCTGTTGGCAATGGTTGGCGCTGGTCTCATGTTCGCGGCATTTCGGCGGCTCTGGCGACGGTGGCGCGGTAACCGTCATCATGGTGCAGGCCCTTCGCCGCATGGTCATGATCATGATCACGCGCATGCACACGGCCCCGACGGTGCCGTCCTTGCGCAACCGATGAAGGCTTCTCACGCGCTTGCCATCGTGTTTTCCGTTGGCCTGCGCCCATGCAGCGGCGCCATCCTCGTTCTGCTGTTCGCCAAGGTGATGGGCCTGACCGCGGCCGGGATCGCCGCCGTTGTCGCCATTTCGGCGGGAACGGCGCTGACCGTCGCCATGCTGGCGATGATGGCCGTTTATGCGCGGCGCATGGCGCTGGCCGTCGGGCGGCGGGTCGGGGCGGGCGAGATGCGGCTTGCGGCATGGCTCGACGCCGCCGGTGTCGCTGGCGGCCTTGTCATTGTAATCATTGCACTTTCCCTGCTGCAGGCGGCACTTTCCGTGGCTCGCCATCCGTTGCTCTGAGGGCGCATCGGAGATTGAGACAGATGGCCGTTTGCATTATGTTGGCGCCCGAACTTCAGCCATATCGAGGACCCTGAACATGACCGTTTCCGAAGCCCCCGGCGCTTCCCGCGACGCCGCGCTCGATACCCTCCTGACGCGCACGTCCAACAACATGCTGACCGAGCCGGTGCCGTCCGAGCAGGATCTCGAGGTCATCTTCCGCGCCGCCACCCGCGCGCCCGACCACGGTCGTCTGCGTCCGTGGCGCTTTGTCGTCATCAAGGGCGATGCGCGCCAGGAATTCGTCAAGGTGGTCCAGGCGGCGGCCAAGGCCCGCAACCCGGCCATGACCGAAAAGGACATGACCACGCTGGCGGCCAAGTTCCTGAACCAGCCCATGATCATCGCCGTCGGCACCAAGATGACCATCGGCAAGATCCCGGAAATCGAGCAGGTGCTGTCGGCGGGCGCCGCCGCCATGAACATCCTCAACGCCATTCACGGCCTGGGTTATGCCGGCAAGTGGGTGACGGGCGACAACTGCTACGATCCGACGGTTAATGCTGCGCTCGGTTTCAAGGCGCCGGACAAGATGGTCGGCCTGATCTATGTCGGCACGGAAAAGATGAAGCTGCCGGCGATGGAGCGTCCGAACCCGACGGACTTCGTTTCCGAATGGACCGGCCCCGTCGCCTGATTACTGCGAATACCGAATGAACGGAAAAGGCGCGCCTGCGGGCGCGCCTTTTTTTCAGGGCTCGTCCATGCCGCCCCAAGCACGAAAACGCATGCGTTCGCCGATGTCGCAGCCTTTTTCGTAAACGCGGCCCGTCTGTGGCGCGCGCATCTGGGCCTTCATGATGCGTGCCGGTTCTTCGGGCAGACGGCCCGCGATCTCAAGCACCAGCTTGCGCCGGATCGCCTGAGCGAAGTCGCGGAAATCCTTTGCCGGAATGATGAACGACCCGGGCCCGCCGATGACGCAGCCCTCGAAGTAGCGGTCGAGATCGGCGAGGTAGTAGCGCTGGTTGAAGCGGTCGGCCTCGTTCAGGATCGGCAACCCGTTGATGACGATGCCGCGCGCCACGACATCGTCGCGCGTGGCGTCGACGCGGCGCTCAAAGTTGTTGGGGCCGTCGCCGGACACGTCGATCACCCGGCGCGTGCCCTGGAAGGCGTTGGTTTCGATCATTCGCGCCGCCATTACCAGCGCGCTCGAAATCGAAGTATGCATGCCGCGGTTGATCGGTTGGGCCAGCAGGTCCTTGGCGAAGGCGGCTGCGGATGCCTCGTCGGAAATCACCCGCCAGTCCATAACCGTGACGTTGAAGGGCGTCGAGGCGAAATCGATATAGGCGACGGCGATCTTGCCGAGAATGCCGCTGCGAATCGCTTGCACGACTTCGCGCGACAGAAAGGCGCTCGCGACCCCTTCGCGTTGCAGCCGCGCTTCCTCGACATCGATGCTGTAGGACACGTCGGTGGCGATGACGAGTTCGAGATCGACCGGTTCCGCCGCCGCGGCCCCGCCCGCAGGCAGGGAAACACAGGTAAAGAGAACGGCCAGAACCCGCCGGAAAAAGGGAAACCGCATGGACGCCTCCCGAAGCATGTTTTCAGCATAGGGCCGGGGGGCAGCTTGCGGCAATCGCCGCCATAGCGATGTTTTGCATAAGACTGTTTTGGCGAAAAATCGGGTTTCGGGCTTTTCGGGGCGGTCTTATTCTTCCCGTAAGAAGGCAACCGGCGCCGCCAAAGGCGTCGTGGCAGGGGGAAACAGATGGGATCGATACGGGCGGATGCCTATTCCCATGTGATCATCGAAACGGCAGATCTCGCCGCCGCGCGAAAGTTTTACGGCGGTGTGCTGGGCGTGGATTGCCGCCCGAACGCGGGATGGTCCGGCGGCGGCGAGGCGTGGGCCTTGCCGTCGGGGCAGTTCATCGTCGCCGTTGAAAACGCATCTCCCAGGGCCTTCGCTGAAACGGCTGTCCATGTCGCCTACCGCGCGGCGCCCGGCGCGATCGCGGCCATCGTCGCCCGCGCCGAGGCGGCGGGCGTTACCGTGCACCGTTATGCCGAGGACCGGCCGGAAGAGGTGAAGGATAATTGCTATCTCGCCGACCCCGAGGGCAACCGTATCCAGCTGGTCGCGGGCGATGGTCCGGAAAACGGCATCGGCGGCATCGATCATGCCGCCGCACTCTGCTCGGATATCGAGTGGGAGGACGACTACTGGGTGGAAGGCCTCGGCGTTCGCGCGGTTCACCGCGTCGGCTGGGCGACACAGGATTTCGTGCGCGCCCGCGCCTGGGGCGAAGGGGGGGAGGACATGGCGCCTGGCACCCGGCGCTGGGACCAGCGCTATCGCGACATTCCCGGCGGCAAGCCGGGGCAGGGGCGCAAGGTGGCGCGTCCCAATCCGCAGCTCTTCCTTGATCTCGGTGGCGATGGCCGTGGTCCGGTGCTGGCCTATTTCCTGTCCCAGTCCCATGCGCAGGAACCGCCGCCCGAAACCGTGCGCGGCACGCCTCGTCTCGCGCTGACGGTGGACGACGGCGCGATCGACGGGATCGCCGGTGCGCTTTCGCGCTCGGGCGCGCGGGTCGAAGGCCCGGTCGCCCACGGCGGCGGGTCGCCGCTCGCGCGTTCGGTCTACCTGCGCGACCGCTGCGGCGTGTTCATCGAATTCTGCAGTCGTACTTGAACCAAGGAGACAGTTATGGCCGGCGAAAAGCCCAAAGGCGCCCCCTGGGACAGCGAGGAGCCGTTTCCCTATCCCCGTTTTTCCATCGCCGAGCGCGACCGCCGCTGGAAGGCCGTGCGCGCGCTGATGGCGGCGCAGGGGATAGACGTCATCGTCTGTCCGCAGAACACCGGCCATTCGATGGATTACCAGGCCGATTCGCGCTACCTGACCCATGTCGGCGGCGGCGGTGATGCCGACATTGCCGCGGTGTTCCCCCTCGAAGGCGCGGTGACGGCGGTCGCCACCTCGGCCGAGCCGCGCTGGAACAAACGTGTGCAGGTCTGGACCGAGGATGTGCGCGAGGCACGGCGCAACTACGGCAAGATCATCGTCGAGCGTATCCGCGAACTGGGGCTGAAGGCGCCGACCATCGGCATTGCGGGGCTGGGCGAGATCGGCGGTACGCGCTCCTTCGAAGGATTGATCATCCACGGCACCTTCAAGCAGATTCGCGAGGCCTTTCCCCAATCGCGCATCGTCGACGCCACCGCCCTGATGGCCGAGGTGCGCGACGTCAAGAGCGATGAAGAGGTTGCCTGCCTGACCCATGCGGTCGGGATCATCGAAAAGGCCTATGTCGCGGAAACCGAAGCGGCGCGCGCCGGGGCCAACGACTGGGAAGTGTGGGCGGCGACGCAATACGCGCTGCTGCGCAACGGCTCCGAAGCGCCGGTCCACTGCAACTGGATTTCGGGGCGAAATTCGCTGCGCACCCTGACGCGGCCCACGTTCCGCATCCTTGAGCGCGGCGATCTCATCATCAACGAGATCGAGGCCTGCTGGATCGGCTACCAGGCCCAGGGCGTTCAGCCGGTCTTCGTGGAAGAGGCGAGCGAAGTCCACAAGGAGCTGATCAAGGTCCAGCGCGAGGTCTTCAACGCGGTCGCGGAAGCGATCCGGCCCGGCATCACCATCGAGGAGATCGACGAAGCCGCGAACGGCGCCGTCAAGCGCGCGGCACCGTCGAAGGGGCCGGCGGCGGGCGCCACGGCGAAGCTGACGATGCACGGCAAGGGGGCGGGCGACGACGGCCCGATCATCACCGGTGCTTCGCGCGAGAAGCGGCACATGACGTACGAGCTGAAGAAAAACATGACCTTCATCTTCAAGCCCGCGGCCGCGACCGCTGACGGCAGCTCGCTCTGCACCTGGGGCGATACCGTGGTGATTACCGACAAGGGCGCGCGGCGCCTCGGCAAGCGGCCGCACGATCTCTGCGTTTCCGGCCAATAGGCGATCCTTCGAACCCGAAGGACTTGCGCCGCGCCGCCCCAGGGTGGAAGATGCGGGCCAAAGGAGCTTGCCCATGTCGCTGACCGCCGAAACCGCCGGAATGACCGTGATCCCCTCGGGTGCCGCCTGTGGCGCCGAAATCCGCGGGGTCGATCCGTCCCAGGACCTGCCGCAGCCGGTCATCGACGCCATCGCCGAGGCGTGGCGCAAGCATCTCGTCATTTATTTCCGGGGCTTCGACCTCACCCTTGATCAGCAGCTTCGCTTTGCCGCACGGTTCGGCGATCTGGGCTTGCGCAAGCAGGCGCCCGACGGCTTGCGCGAGCGTGCCGAGGGTGTGCTGCAGACCAACGAATACACGCTGCTGGTCAGCAACATGAAAGTGGACGGCAAGCCGGTCGGCGCCTTCGGCGAAGGCGACATGTGGTTTCACATCGATTCGGGCTATTCGGAAAAGCCCTACAAGTACACGTTCCTTTATGCGATCGAGATTCCGTCGAAGGGCGGCAATACGCTGTTCGCCAACCAGTACATGGCCTACGACGATCTTTCCGCCGACATGAAGGCCAAGATCGAGGGCAGGAAGGCGCTGCACATTCACGAATACAAGCGCTCCGAGCGCGTCGATCTTGCCCAGGACATCAGCAAGGTGCCGCACTGGTTCCACCCGGTGGCGGTCCGTCATCCGGAAACGGGCAAGCGCGCGCTGTTCGTCGACCGCTTGATGACCCAGCGGATAGAGGGCCTGAGCGCCGAGGAGAGCGAGAGCGTCCTCAACCAGCTCTGGGATCACGCGGAAAACCCGAAATACGTCTATGAGCATGTCTGGCAGCTCAAGGATTTCGTGATGTGGGACAACCGTTGCCTGACACACGGCCGGACATGGTTCTCGCCGCAGGAGAACCGCCTGCTGCGCCGCTGCACGGTCGAGGGAACGCCGCTCGGCGGTTGATGCCGTGTCCGCGGCGCTTTGATGCTCAGTTACCAGCACGGATTTCACGCCGGGAACTTCGCCGATGTGCACAAGCACACGGCGCTGTGCCTGTTGCTGCGCGAGCTTTGCCGCAAGCCCCAGCCGTTCTTCTTTCTCGATACCCACGGCGGGCGCGGGCGCTATGACCTTGGCGGGCCGCAGGCGCGCAAGACCGGCGAATGGCAATCGGGCATCGGCAAGCTGTGGGGCGTGAAGCCCAAGGATGATGCGCTGGTGCGCTACATTGCCGCCGTGCGCATGGTCAACGGCGGCGGCGCGCTGCGTACCTATCCCGGCTCGCCGCTGATTGCTGCACGGCTCGCCCGCGCCAGCGACGAAATCGTCGCGGCGGAACTGCATCCGGCGGAATTGACGGCGCTGGCACGCACGATGCGTGGGATCAACAACGTCCGCATCGAACGACAGGACGGTTTCGAGCTGCTGCTGTCGCTGGTGCCGCCGAAGGCGGGACGGGGGCTTGTCCTTGTCGATCCGTCTTATGAGCTGAAGGACGATTACGCCAAGGTACCTGTGGTCATTGCGCGCGCGCTCGCGCGCTGGACGGGCGGCATCTACATGGCCTGGTACCCGATCCTGCCCCAAGGGCGTCACGCCATCCTGCGCGACGGCTTTGCCAAGATCGCCGCAGGCGGCGTGGCGGTTCTGGGCGCGGAACTGCACGGCCCGCCGCCCGCGCGCGGCATGTCGGGTACGGGCTTCGTCGTCGTCAACCCGCCCGCCGGGTTTGAGAAGGCGATGGCGGCTGCGGGCGACGAAATGGCATCCCTGTTGTTTGGCGCCGCTGGGCGACACCAATGCGAGCCTGGCGCGAGGGCACCATGAGCCGTTCGCGCGATCTCCTCGGCCTTGCCGTGTTTCTTGCTGTCGGCGTCGTCGTTTTGGCCCTAGGCGGCCGCGTGACGGCAACCAGCGTGGGCTCCTGGTACCAGACGATTGCGAAGCCGTCGTTCAATCCGCCCGACTGGATCTTCGCCCCCGTCTGGACGGCGCTGTTTATCGCCATGTCGGTCGCCGCGTGGCGCGTATGGCGGGTTGGCGGGCTTGCCGCCTGCCGCGCAGAGATGGGCCTTTATGCCATCCAGCTTGCGTTCAACCTCGGCTGGTCAGTGATCTTTTTCGGCCTGCGCCAGATCGGCTGGGGCTTCGTGGAAATGATGGCCTTCTTCGTGCTGATCGTCGCGACCGGCCTGCGCTTTTCGCGCATCGACAGGATCGCCGGCTGGCTGTTCGTGCCCTATGCCGCCTGGGTCGCTTACGCGCTTGTTCTCAACGGTTCGATCTGGCTGCTGAACTGAGCCCCCTTCGGGGCCTATACAACCATCCCTTCAGGCACTAATTTGTGGCTCAGGGGAATCCATTTGCCCAGCGCCTGCGCGCCGCCGGCCTTTGCCGACGGCCATGGGTGCGGGCGCGCTTCAAAAGGGAGGAATTCATGGCCATCATCACTCGGACCGAACCGACGCTCGGACCCGATCACACGGGGCTCGTCCTGTTCGATACGCTCAACGGTTACCTGCATCCGGACAATCCGAAGAAGCGCGCCTTCCTCAAGGAACACAACATCCTCGCCAACATGAAGAAGCTGCTCGCCGGTGCCCGCAAGGCGGGGCTGACGACCTTCTACCCGATGGGTGCGCATGCGTCGGACGGATCGGACACGGTCGCGCGCCTGACCGATACCGACATGGACCTCAACCCCGGCGGGGTGAAGCGCAAGACCATCGCGCCGCGCTTCCACAAGGGCTCCAAGACCAGTGAAATCGCACCCGAAGTGAAGCCCGCCAAGGGCGACGTCATGGTGCCCAAGCACCGCTGGAATTCGTTCTTCGGGACCGATCTGGAATTCCACCTGCGCATGCGCAATCTCGACACCATCGTTCTGGCGGGCGGTTCCACCGACGTCGGCATCGCGGCAACGGCGTTTGCCGCGCGCGATCTCGACCTCGGGCTCGTCATCGTGCGCGATTGCTGCTACTCGATGCGCGGCAACAACAACGAGTTCTTCATGGACCGCGTGTTCCCGCGCATGGGACGCGTCATGAACGTGGACGAGGTGGTCCGCCTGATGGCGGCGGGGGCGAAGAGCCGCAAGGGCCGCAAGTAAGAAGACATAAAAGAGGCAGATAATGCTCGGCATCCTGTTCGGCGTACTCGCGGCGGCGAGCTTCGGCTTCAACAATGCAAGCGCGCGGCGCGGCGTCCTTTCGGGCGGCGCGATACAGGGCCTGGTCATTTCGATGCCCATCGGTGTCGTGATGTTCGCCGTTCTCGCCTGGGCGTTCGGCCAGTGGTCGGTCATGTCCCGCATTCCGCCGATGGAGCTTTTCTATCTGGCGATGGGCGGCTTCATGCACTTCGTCTGGGGGCGGTATTGCAATATCCGCTCCCTTGCCGCCGTCGGCTCCAACATCGCCGGTCCCGTGCAGCAGGCGCAGTTGCTGATCTCGCTCGGTCTCGCGATCTGGCTGCTGAACGAGAGCCTGTCGGCCTTCAAGGTGCTGGGCATCATCCTCATCGTCTCGGCGCCGGCCTATATCCTCCGCTCCCGCGCCAAGGCGAAAGCCAAGGCCGATGCCAATCCGGCGCCGAAGGCGGCCGACGGGGCGAAGCCCGGCTTCACGCCGCGCCTCGCCGAAGGCTACCTGTTCGCGCTTTTGTCGGCGGTCGGGTTCGGCACCAGCCCGGTGCTGGTCAAGGCGGGGCTGGCCACCGCCGGGTCGGATGCGAGCCTCGTCGGCGGGTTCGTCTCCTGCATAGCGGCGACGGTCGTGACCTTCCTGCTGCTGGCCATCCCGTCGCAGTTGGCCGAGGCGCGGCGCATGAACCGCGAATCGGCGAAATGGTTCACGCTGTCGGGTGTCGGCGTATCGTTTTCGCACCTGTTCCGCTACCTGGCGCTTGGCCTCGCGCCGGTGACGGTCGTGCAGCCGCTGCAGAGCATGTCGTTGCTGTTCAGAATGATCTTCGGTTATTTCATCAACCGCGATCACGAAGCCTTTGATCGCTACGTCATCACCGGCATCTTCCTGTCCTTCGCCGGGGCGCTGTCGCTGTCGCTTTCCGATGAAGCGATCCTGAAGCTTCTGAACCTGCCGACGTGGCTGGCCGATATTGCGGCCTGGCATTGGCCTTGATCAGTAATCAAGGCGCAGCTTTACGCCCATGGCCGGTATTTCCAAGGCAGCAGGGCCACAATATCGCGTTATGCACTCTTGAATGCGGTGCCTAAGTCCATTTAACCCTTGAATTTTTCGATGGCCGGGGGATGATCTCAGGCGTGACGGTAGCAGAGCCAGCTTCAGTGATTGCTTTGTCCATCCGGCCGAAGCGTTCCCTGGTTCGGTTCGAGACGTGTCATCCCGGTCGACAGATCGGCCGGGCCCTGGACTTTTGAAAGCAGATCCCATGGCCACAGGCACCGTGAAGTTCTTCAACCAGACCCGAGGCTTCGGCTTCATCACTCCCGACGACGGCTCCAAGGACGTCTTCGTGCATATTTCGGCCGTCGAAAGATCGGGCATGACCGGCCTGACGGAAGGTCAGAAGGTTAGCTTCGACGTTCAGCCGGACGCGCGCGGCCCGAAGGCGATCAACCTGAAACAGGTTTGAACAATCGCCGCTTGAGACGTATTCGGCCGCTCCCGTTCGGGCGGCCTTTTTTTTTGCTCAGGGCCATGCAATTTGTTGCGTCCGCAGGCGATGGCGCGTAAAATACTTAGATACCGAATTAATTGGACCGGCTTGGGACCACATGACTGCAGGGGGTAAGACAGCAGGAATCGCGCAATTCGCGTGGTTCGCGGCTTTGTCGGGGGCTGTTCTCCTGGGCCTCGTTCTATGGTCGCGGGCGGCGGACCCCGGCATGGCGATCCACGCGGCGATATTTACCGTCGCTGCGGTACTGGCCGTTTTCGCCTTGATCAAGCACCATTTCGACGACGGGCAGGGTGCGGCGGGCGAAGGCTACAACGACGCCATCGTTCGCGCCGGCGTCATCGCCACCGTATTCTGGGGGCTGGTCGGATTCCTGGCAGGCGTTTTCATTGCCCTGCAACTGGCCTTCCCGTTGCTCAACTTCGACCTGCCGTGGTTCAGTTTCGGCCGCCTGCGCCCGGTACATACGTCCGCGGTCATCTTCGCCTTCGGCGGCAATGCGCTGCTGGCGACCTCTTTCCATGTCGTTCAGCGGACCTGCCGCGCGCGGCTTGCCGGCGATATCGCGCCGTGGTTCGTGTTCTGGGGCTACCAGCTGTTCATCGTTCTGGCGGCATCGGGCTACGTGCTGGGCATCACCCAGTCGAAGGAATATGCCGAACCCGAATGGTACGTGGACCTGTTCCTGACCGTCGTGTGGGTCGTCTACCTGCTGGTGTTCCTTGAAACGCTGCGCCGCCGTTCCGAACCCCATATCTACGTCGCCAACTGGTTCTATCTCGCCTTTATCGTCACCTTGGCGATGCTGCACGTGGTCAACAATCTTGCCCTGCCGGTTTCGCTGACCGGCGCCAAGAGCTACATCCTGTTTTCCGGCGTTCAGGACGCGCTGACCCAGTGGTGGTACGGCCATAACGCGGTCGGGTTCTTCCTGACGGCGGGCTTCCTAGGCATGATGTACTACTACGTGCCGAAGCGCGCGGAACGGCCGGTCTATTCGTACCGGCTTTCGATCATCCACTTCTGGTCGCTCATCTTCCTTTACATCTGGGCCGGACCGCACCACCTCCATTACACGGCGCTGCCAGACTGGGCGCAGACGCTCGGCATGACCTTCTCGGTGATGCTGTGGATGCCCTCATGGGGCGGCATGATCAACGGCCTGATGACGCTGTCGGGTGCCTGGGACAAGCTGCGCACCGATCCGGTGATCCGGTTCCTCGTGGTGGCGCTCGCCTTCTACGGCATGAGCACCTTCGAAGGCCCGCTGATGTCGATCAAGGCGGTAAACGCGCTCAGCCATTACACCGACTGGACCATCGGGCACGTTCATTCCGGCGCGCTCGGCTGGGTTGCCTTCGTCACCTTCGGCGCGGTCTATCATTTGGTGCCGCAGCTGTGGGGCAGGGACGGCCTCTATTCCATGCGCATGGTCAACTGGCACTTCTGGATTTCGTCCCTCGGCATCGTTCTTTACATCAGCGCCATGTGGGTTTCGGGCATCATGCAGGGCCTGATGTGGCGCGCCTATGATGCGCAGGGCTTCCTCGTCTATTCCTTCGCCGAAACCGTTGCCGCCATGCATCCGTTCTACCTGATCCGGGCCTTGGGCGGCCTCCTGTTCCTTGCCGGTGCGCTGCTCATGGCATGGAACCTTTGGCGCACCATAAACCCCGCCCCGGCGTCATCACGCGCCGGCGTGGCGACGGCGTAAGGAGACGGGTATGAAGTTCTCCCACGCCATCATCGAGAAATGCAGCTTACTGCTGCTGGTGCTTGTTCTCGTCGTCGTATCCATCGGCGGTATCGTCGAGATCGCGCCGCTGTTCTACCTGAAATCCACGGTCGAAAAGGTCCGCGGCATGCGGCCCTATACGCCGCTGGAACTGGCCGGGCGCAACATCTACATCCGCGAAGGCTGCTACGGCTGCCACAGCCAGATGGTGCGCGCATTGCGCGACGAGGTCGAACGCTACGGCCATTACAGCCTCGCCGCCGAAAGCATGTACGACCATCCCTTCCAGTGGGGATCCAAGCGCACGGGGCCCGATCTTGCGCGCGTCGGCGGGCGCTATTCGGACGAATGGCATGTGGTGCACATGAAGGACCCGCGCGCGCTGGTGCCAGAATCGGTGATGCCGTCCTACGGCTTCCTCGCCAGGACGCCCCTGCGCGTGCCCGATATCGCGGGCGACCTGCGCGCCAACCGCGCCGTCGGCGTGCCCTACAGCGACGAGATGATCGCCAGTGCGGCGGCCGATCTTGCCGCCCAGGCGAACCCGGACGACCCCGGCGCCGCGGCCCTTGCCGCGCGCTATCCGAAGGCGCAGGTGCGCAATTTCGACGGCTCGCCCGAACTGACGGAGATGGACGCCATCATCGCCTACCTGCAGATGCTGGGCACGCTGGTCGACTTCGGCGCCTATCGCGCCGACGAGAACCGGCGATAGGAGGGGCCGATGCTGCCGGAAGAGATTTCGCGCCTCGCCGGAACCTGGGGCCTCGTCTACATGATGGCGATCTTCGCCATCGCCGTTGCCTATGCGCTGTGGCCGTCGAACCGCGCCAAGTTCGAGCGTGCAGCGCGTCTTCCGCTTGAAGACCGCGCACCGCCGGCAAGGAAAGGGGACCGCGGATGAGCGACCGGCGCCCCGACATTCACCACGACGACGTTACCGGCCGCGACACCACCGGCCACGAATGGGACGGGATCGAGGAACTGGATACGCCGCTGCCGCGCTGGTGGCTGTGGGTCTTTTACGCCACCATCGTCTGGTCTGTCGGCTACTGGATCCTGATGCCCGCCTGGCCGCTGGTCGCCGATTACACGAAGGGCATGCTCGGCTATTCCCAGCGCGAGGTGGTGGCGAAAAGCATCGCAGACGCCAAGGCGGCGCAGGCGCCGCTTGCGCGCAAGATCGCGGCGATGTCCTACGACCAGATCAGGGCGGACGCGGAGCTTCTCGATTTCGCCATTCGCGGCGGGCGCTCGGCCTTTGCCGTCAACTGCTCCCAGTGCCATGGTGCGGGCGCCGCCGGGGCCAAGGGTTTTCCCAACCTCAACGACGACGACTGGCTGTGGGGCGGGACGCTCGCCGATATCGAAAAGACGCTTCGCGTCGGTATCCGTTCGACCCATCCCGATGCCCGCAACAACCTGATGGCGGCCTTCGGACGTGATGGCGTGTTGAAGCCGGAACAGGTTTCCAACGTCACCGAATACGTTTTGTCGCTGTCTGGCCGCGGCGAGGACAAGGCCGCCGCGACCCGCGGCGCAACCGTGTTCCGCGAGACCTGCGCCGCGTGCCACGGCGATGATGGCAAGGGCAAGCAGGACATGGGTGCGCCCAACCTTGCCGATGCGATCTGGCTGTTCGGTGGCGCCCGTGATGACATCCGGGCAAGCGTACAGAACGGCCGCGCCGGAATCATGCCAGCCTGGCAGGGACGACTCGACGATGCCACGATCAAGTCCCTGGCGATTTACGTCCATGCCCTGGGTGGCGGCAAGTAAAGCTGCTCTGCGCCGCGGCGCGAAAGACAGATGAGCGAGAACAGCACACCACAGCCGGTTTCCGGCGCGAACGAGGTTGAGACCGTTCCGGTTGAAGGGGTCAACCGGACGGAACGGCGCTCGCTCTATGCCAAGCGTCAGAAGATCTATCCCCGCCGCGTTCACGGCATCTTTCGCCGTGCCAAATGGGTGATCATGGCGCTGACGCTCGGCATCTATTACGGGGCGCCGTGGCTGCGTTGGGATCGCGGCCCGAACCTGCCCGATCAGGCCATCCTTCTCGATTTTCCGGCGAGGCGATTCTACTTCTTCTTCATCGAAATCTGGCCCGATGAGGTCTACTACATCACCGGCCTTCTGGTGCTGGCGGCGCTGACGCTGTTCCTCGTGACCTCGATTGCCGGGCGCGTGTGGTGCGGCTACATGTGTCCGCAGACCGTCTGGGTGGATCTTTTCCTCGTGATCGAGCGCGCGGTCGAAGGCGACCGCAATGCCCGCATGCGCCTCGATGCCCAGCCATGGACCGGGGGCAAGATCCTGCGCAAGACCTTCAAGCATGTGATCTGGCTTGCCATCGCGGTGGCGACGGGCGGCGCCTGGGTTTTCTATTTCGCCGATGCGCCGACGCTGGCGCGCCAGCTCGTCACCCTTGAAGCCCCGGCCTCGGCCTATGTTTTCATGGCGCTGTTTACCTTCACCACCTACATGCTCGGGGCCATCGCCCGCGAGCAGGTCTGCATCTACATGTGTCCGTGGCCGCGCATACAGGGCGGCCTGCAGGACGAAGACAGCCTCGCGGTCAGCTATCACCCGCTGCGTGGCGAGCCGCGCGCCGCTCACAAAAAAGGCGAAAGCTGGGAAGGGCGCGGCGATTGCATCGACTGCAACCAGTGCGTGGTCGTCTGCCCGATGGGCATCGACATCCGCGACGGCTCGCAGATGGAGTGCATCAACTGTGCGCTATGCATCGATGCCTGCAACAGCGTCATGGACAAGGTCGGCCGCCCGCGCGGGCTGATCGGCTATGACACGCTGGCTGGGGTTGAAAAGGGCGCCGCGCGCCCGCGCCTGCTGCGTGCCCGGACGGTCCTTTATGCGGCGCTGATTGCCCTGGTCGGCGCGGTCATGCTGGCCGGCCTGTTGACGCGCGCCGAACTGGAAGTGTCGGTGGAACGCGACCGCAATCCGCTTTTCGTGCGCCTGAGCGACGGTTCCATACGCAACGCCTATACGTTCAAGATACTCAACAAGCATCATGACAGCCGCCGGTATACGCTGGCGGTGGAAGGGCTGCCCGGCGCGCGTATCGATCTCGCCGGGGTCGGCGCGGGGCGCGGCACCGAACTTGTCGCTCATGCCGACAGGCTGGCCGCCTATCGGGTGCTGGTGACGGTTTCCTCCTCAAGTGCGCAAGCGACCCTGCCGATGACCTTCGTCCTGACCGACAGGGCCAGCGGCGAAACGGCACGCTATACGTCGAGCTTCCGGGGGCCGGGGCGATGAGCATCGAAGGCAAACGCGAAAGGCGCGTCACCGGCCGCATGGTCCTGTGGGGCTTCATCGGCTTCTTCTCCGTTGTCGCAGCGGTGAATGGCGTTTTCATTGCCCTGTCGCTCGACAGTTTTCCGGGCCTGCAGACCGACGATGCCTACCGCAAGGGCCTGTCCTATGACCGGGTCCTCGATGCCGATGCCGCCCAGCGCGCGCGGGGCTGGACGGTCGCGGTTTCGTGGCAGGGCGGGGTACGCGGGCGCATCAGCGTTTCGGCGCGCGATCGCGACGGCTCGCCGCTTGCGGACCTGATCGTGACCGCAACCTTCCGCCGACCGGCGCGCGCGGGCGAAGACCGCACCGTTTCGCTTGCCTCGGTGGGCGGGGGAAGTTACGGGACCGATCTGACGTTGCCCGGCCCCGGTAACTGGGAGGTGGGACTGCGCCTTGCCCGCGCAGGACTTCCCGATTACCTGCTGCGTGAAAGGATCACCGTGCCATGAGCGAGATCGCGCTCGACCCGGCCCCCTTCGTCCATCGCGAGGATGACGGAATTGCTTCGCTGACGGTTCTGGTGGACGGGATTCATTGCGCCGGTTGCGTGCAGCGAATCGAAAGGACGCTGGCCGGTGTTCCCGGTGTCGTCACTGCGCGCGGCAACCTTTCGACACGCCGTTTCCGGTTGCGCTGGCGTGATGACCAGGCGAGCGCCGCCGATCTGATCGCCCGGATCGCCGCCCTCGGTTACGGGGCAACGCCTTTCGTCGAAAGGGCGGATGGCGACAGTGCCGCGACAAACAGGCGCTTGCTGCGCGCCTTGGCGGTCTCAGGATTCGCCGCCGCCAACGTCATGCTGCTGTCGGTTGCCGTCTGGTCGGGAGCCGTCAGCGACATGGACGAAGTGACGCGCGGCCTGTTTCACTGGATTTCGGCGCTGATCGTTCTGCCGGCGGCGGCTTATTCGGTGCGTCCCTTCGCCGGCCCGGCGCTCAGGCAGCTTTCGCGCGGGCAGGTCGGGATGGACCTGCCGATCACGGTTGCAGTGGTGCTGACCCTCGGGCTCAGCATCGCAGAAACATACCGTGGGGGGCCGCATGTCTATTTCGACGCGGCGATCATGCTGCTGTTCTTCCTTCTTATCGGCAGGACGCTGGATCATCAGGCCCGCGCCCGTGCCGGGCGGCTCGCGGAAAACCTGCTGGTCCTGCGCGGCATGGAGGCTACCGTCATCGATGCCGATGGCCGGCAGCGCGCCGTTGCCGTTTCCGCGCTTGCCCCCGGCATGCGCGTTCTCGTCGCCGCGGGCGGGCGTATCGCTGCGGACGGGAGCGTGGAAAGCGGCCGGTCCGACGTCGATACCAGCCTTGTTACGGGCGAATCCGTGCCGGTCGCCGTGGCGCCCGGGGCCGAGGTGCTGGCCGGAACCCTCAACCTGACCGCGCCGATCGTCGTTACCGTGCGGGCGGCGGGCGAAGATACGGTTCTTGCCGAAATCGCCCGCCTGATCGATACCGCAGGGCAGGGCCGTGGGGCGTACGTTCGCCTCGCCGATCGCATGGCGCGCATCTACGCACCCATGGTGCATATCGCTGCCCTTGCGACCTTCCTGCTGTGGTGGGGGTGGCTGGGGGCCGAATGGCAGGCGGCTTTGATCGTCGCGGTGTCGGTTTTGATCATTACCTGTCCCTGTGCGCTCGGCCTTGCGGTGCCGGTCGTTCAGGTGGTGGCGAACGGTCGTCTTCTCGCCGAAGGCGTCATCGTCAAGTCGGCGGACGGGCTCGAACGCCTTGCCGAAGTTGATACCGTCATTTTCGACAAGACCGGGACCCTGACGACAGGCGCGCTGGTTTTGCGCGATGCGGACGGAATTTCGCCGGACGACCTTGCCTTTGCGGCGATGCTCGCCGGGGCCAGCCGCCACCCGATCTGTCGCGCCCTGCATGCGGCGGCGGGCCATCCGGCCGCGGCGGGGGGCGTACGCGAACATCCGGGCGACGGGTTGTCGCTTGCACTCGGTGAGGGCGAAGCCCGCCTCGGCCGCCATGCCTGGGCCGTCGGCGGCGAGGGCGCGGCGGCGCAGGGGCCGGAACTGTGGCTGTCGCGCCCCGGACATGCGCCGGTTGCCTTCCGGTTTGACGACAGCCTGCGCCGCGATGCCGCTGAAACGGTGCAGGCCCTGCGCCGCATGGGCCTTGCGGTCGAACTGCTTTCGGGCGACCGCGAGGAAACCGTCGCCCGTGCTGCACGGGATTCGGGAATAGACGTGTGGCGTTCAGGGGCGCGGCCCGCGGACAAGCTCGCCCATCTATCCCGCCTCGCGGGCGAGGGCCGAAAGGTCCTGATGGTGGGCGACGGCCTCAACGATGCGCCGGCGCTGGCGGCGGCCCATGCGTCGATATCGCCGGCGGCAGCGGCGGATGTGTCGCAGGCGGCCGCCGATCTCGTGTTCCAGGGCGCAGCGCTCGGCCCGGTCGCCCACGGCATCGCGGTTGCGCGGCGTGCCCGGGCGCTGGCGCGCGGCAACTTCGCGCTCGCCTTCGCCTATAACGTTTTCGCGGTTCCTGTGGCGATGGCGGGTCTGGTGACGCCGTTGATTGCGGCGGCGGCGATGTCGGCATCGTCGGTGCTGGTTACGGCAAACGCGCTGCGCCTTGGGCTGGGCAGGAAGGCGAAATGAACGCGCTCGTGTTTCTGATACCGGCGGCGTTGCTGCTCGGCCTTCTTGGGCTCGGTGCGTTCCTGTGGACCCTCAGGCGCAACCAGTATGACGATCTCGATGGTGCCGCCGGGCGCATCCTCAGCGACGACGAGCCGCCGGAAAAGAGTTAGCTGCCTTCAGCCACCAGCGCCCGGTAGGCATGCCACGTGGCATGGCCGACCATCGGAAATATCACGATGAAGCCGACGAACAGGGTGGCGATCCCGATGGCGGTCAGCACCCCGATCAGCCAGGCCCAGAGCAGCATCGGCCAGAAATTCCGCCGCATAGCGGTCACCGACGCGGCGATGGCGCTGATCGCGTCGGTGCGCACATCGACGAGGCGGGGAATCGAAATCGCGCTGACGGCAAAGGCCAGCAGCGACAGCGCGGCACCGATGGCGCTTCCGACGGCAAGGAACGTGATGCCGTCGAAGGTCAGGAGAAGGGTGCGCATGATCTGGTCGAGCGGCTGGGCGCTGGTGCCGAAGAACAGCGCGAACAGCAGCGTCGCGATGCGAATCCAAGCCAGTGCGAAGAAGGCGAGCGCCAGCCCCATGAAGGCGATCTGCGCGGGCGAGCCAGTCTTGACCAAGGCAATGGACTTCAGGCTTACCGGCTCACCTGCGGAGATGCGGCGCGACAGTTCATAGAGCCCGACCGCGAGCAGCGGGCCTGCAAAAACGGCGGCGGCGGCGACCGGGATGGCCAGCGCCAGCAGGTTGAAGGTGTAGAGCAGGGCCAGCACGGCGTGGCAGAGCAGGGTGAAGACGAGGCCGTAGCCGAGGCTCAGCCCCGGGTGGCGCTTCAGGTCCGCCCAGCCCATGGCCAGCCAGCGCCAAGGCGCTTCGCTGCCGATGGTGCGGATCGGCGGTAGACGGAATTCCGATGTTTGCGTTGCTGCGTTCATGGAACCTCCCGTGGCCTGTCGCCGGTTCTCGCCGGTTTTCGACATGGTGCCACGGCTTGCCGTAAAAATGCAGAAAATTTTTGTGGGTATTCCGCGAAGCCCTATCCGCGGCCGAAATGGCGGATCAGGCGGCGGGTCGCTTCGTTTAGGGTTTCATCGGTCTTGCAGAAGCAGAAGCGCACGAGGTTGCGCGGCGGGTCGCGCTCGAAAAAGGCGCTGA
This sequence comes from Alphaproteobacteria bacterium, assembly GCA_038145705.1. Taxonomy (GTDB): domain Bacteria; phylum Pseudomonadota; class Alphaproteobacteria; order SMXQ01; family SMXQ01; genus WHSO01. Next base: position 307,020 of record JAYQQF010000001.1, read on the forward strand.
CCGGGATGCAGGCGACCCCTGCTTCCCGCGTCAGGCGCATGGCGAAGGCGACATCGTCCTCGCCCGGTTTGGCAAGACCGCCGATATCGGCGATCAGGAAGTAGGTTCCGGCACAGGCGCCGAGGGCGAGGCCGATACCCGAAAGTGCGCGCGCGAGCAGATCGCGCTTGGCGTTCATGCGGCGCGTCAGCCCGGTGAAATATTCGTCCGTCATGGCAAGGCCGTGGGCGACGCCATACTGGAGCGCTGGCGGCGTCGTGAAGGTCAGGAACTGGTGGCAGCGGCTGAGCGGGCCGAGCAATTCGGGTGCCGCAGTGATGTAGCCGACCTTCCAGCCGGTCAGCGAAAACGTCTTTCCGGCAGACCCCACGCGCACCGTGCGCTCGCGCATGCTGGGCACGGCGATGAGCGGCGTGAAGCGCTGGTTGTCGAAAACGAGGTGCTCGTAAACCTCGTCGGCGATGGCGATGGCATCGAAGCGGTTGCACAGCCGGGCGATGGCGGACATCTCGGCCGCGGAAAACAGCTTTCCGGTCGGGTTCATGGGGTTATTGACGATGATCGCCCGCGTGCGCGGTCCGAAAGCCGCCGCCAGCGCCTCTTCGTCCACCGACCAGTCGGGGGCGGCGAGGCGCACGGGGCGCACGATACCGCCCGCGCGGCGGATCATCGGTGCATAGGAATCGTACATCGGCTCGAAGGTCACGACTTCGTCACCGGGCTGGATGAAGGTCAGGATCGCGGCGGTGAGCGCCTCGGTGGCACCAGAGGTGACCATCACTTCGCGCATGGGGTCGACATCCAGCCCGTAGAAGCGCCGGGCATGATCGGCGACCGCGCGGCGCAGTTCCGGCACCCCCATCATCGGCGGATACTGGTTAGAATGTTCGCTGAAGGCGGCGCGGGCGGCGGCAATGACATCTTCGGGTTCGCCGTGGTCGGGAAATCCCTGGCCGAGGTTGACGGCGCCCGTCTCCCGGGCGAGGCCGGAAAACACCTCGAAGACGGTGGTGCCGCCTTCGGCGAAAACGGGATGGGCGCGGGATGTGCTCATGACCAGGCGCGGGACCTTGAAAGGTGATGCCGCGCGAAGTCTAGAAGCAAACATGGCCGCCGACCAGTGCTGCGCGCGTCATGACCGGCGTGTTAGGCTGGCCGCAGGACTTTCCAAAGGTGCCAGATGTTCTCCCTCGACCCACGCCTCGCCGCCGATACGATCGCGCTTGGACGCCTGTCGCTGTCGCGCGTCCTGCTGATGAACGATGTCCGCTTTCCTTGGCTGATTCTCGTTCCTGAAAGGGAAGGGATGCGCGAGATCATCGACCTTCCGGAAAGCGATCAGGCCATCCTGATGTCGGAGATCGCGGCGGCGTCGCGCGCCCTTCGCGCTATCGCCACACCCGACAAGATCAATGTCGGCGCGCTCGGCAATATTGTCGGCCAGCTTCATGTCCATGTGGTGGCGCGCCGTGCGGGCGATGCCGCGTGGCCCGGCCCCGTCTGGGGCGCGGGAACGGCCAGCCCCTATGACGCCGCCGCGCGCGACCGCAGGACGGCCGAACTGGCCGCGGCGCTGGCGGGGCACTTGCGCGAACTGGGCTAGCGGTAGCGCTTCTGCAGGGAGGCCAAGGCTTCGGAACCCGGGCAGAGCTTCTCGTAATCGTAGGTCGTGAGCGGCTGGGACACCGTCTTGTTCAACCCGTGCATGTCGTCCCGGCTGTCATCGACATAGAGAAGCCCGGTGAGGATTTCGCCCTTTTCCTGGTGGCGCATCACGTAATCGAAGGCCCGCGCGCGATCGGTCGGATCGTAATCGGGATCGGTCTTCTTCAGGTGGATGACGCTACCGTCATGCATGGTGACGGGCAGGACGGTGCCTTCGGCGTAGTCGGCGGTAATCGTTTCCTTGTCCTCGATCAGGTCGGCCGCCGTGTGCAGGTGCGCGTAGGCGTACTTGTAGCTCATCGAGGAGTCTTCGTGGTCGTTGAAGCTGACGCACGGGGAAATCACGTCGATCAGCGCAAAACCGCGATGACGCAGGCCCGCCTTGATCAGGGGAACGAGGTGGTTCTTGTCGCCCGAGAACGAGCGCGCAATGAACGATGCGCCCATTGCCAGTGCCGTTTTGATCGGGTCGATGGGCGGATTGGTATTGACCTCGCCCTTCTTGGTCTTGGCGCCGAAGCTGGCGGAGGCCGAGAACTGGCCCTTGGTCAGGCCGTAAACGCCGTTGTTCTCGATCACGTAGAGCATGTTGAGATTGCGGCGGATCGCATGGGCGAACTGGCCGAGGCCGATGGACAGCGTATCGCCGTCGCCCGACACGCCGACGTAATGCAGCTCGCTGTTGGCGGCCGACGCACCGGTGGTGATCGATGGCATGCGCCCGTGCACGGTGTTGTAGCCGTGGGACTGGGCCAGGAAATAAGCGGTCGTCTTGGACGAGCAGCCGATGCCCGAGACTTTCACCGCGCGGTTGGGCGGAATGCCGAGCTCGAAAAACGCCCGCGTCATGGCGGCGGTGATCGAATCGTGGCCGCAGCCGGCGCAGAGCGTCGACATGGCGCCTTCGTAGGAGGCTTCGGTCAGGCCGAGTGCGTTGGTGGCGCGCCCCTTGTAGGCGATATTGGGCTTGCGGATGTAGGTCACGCCGCGGCCTCCTTGGCAACCGCGTCTTCGATGGCGCGGACGATGATGCGATGGTCCATGGGCATGCCGTCGTAATTGAGCACCGACGTCATCCTGGCCTTTTCGGCCTCGGTCTCGTTCAGAAGCATGCCGCGCAGTTGGGCGTCGCGGTTCTGCTCGACGACGAAGACCCGTTCATGGGAGGCGAGGAAGGCTTCGACCTCGGCGGAGAAGGGGAAGCCCTTGACCCGCAGGTAATCCATGGCAATGCCCTTGTCGGCGAGGCGCGCAAGCGCTTCCTTGCAGGCCCCGTCGCAGCTGCCGACGGTCAGGATGCCCCAGTTCGTGCCGCTGGCGGCCTTGACGATTTCGGGCTTGGGCACGAGGGTCGCAGCAGTCCGCCACTTCACCAGCAGGCGGTCCATGACGTCCTGGTATTCGTCGCTCAGTTCCGTGCGCCCGCCCCACTTGTTGTGGCCGGCGCCGCGGTTGAAGTTGGCGCCCTTGGGGTGGCAGCCGGGAAGGGTGCGGTAGGGGATACCGTCGCCGTCGACGTCGAGATAGCGGGAGAACTTGGTGATCTTTTCCAGTTCCGCATCCGACAGCACCTTGCCGCGGTCGGGCCGGTAGGAATCGTCCCAGGTCAGGTCCGGCACCATCCAGTCGTTCATGCCGACGTCGAGGTCGGAGACGACGAACACCGGCGTCTGCAGGCGTTCGGCCAGGTCGAAGGCGTTGACCGCCATCTCGAAGCATTCGCGCGGATCGGCCGGGTAGAGGCAGACGTGCTTGGTGTCGCCGTGGGAGGCATAGGCGCAGATCTGCAGGTCGCCCTGCTGGGTGCGCGTCGGCATGCCGGTCGAAGGTCCGACGCGCTGAATGTCGAACAGCACCATTGGCACTTCCGAGTAATAGGCAAGGCCGACCAGCTCGCTCATCAGCGAAATGCCGGGGCCGGACGTCGTCGTGAAGGCACGTGCGCCGGTCCAGCCCGCGCCGAGCGTGATGCCGGCGGACGACAGTTCGTCCTCGCCCTGCACGATGATGTAGCGCTTTTCGCCGGTTTCCTTGTCGGTGCGCAGCTTGGCGCAGAACGACTTGTAGGCGTCCATCAGCGACGTGGACGGGGTGATCGGATACCACGCGCCGACGGTCGCGCCCGCGTAGACGCAGCCGAGACCGGCGGCAGTGTTGCCGTCGATCATGATATGGCCCTTGGTCTTGTCCATGCGCTCGGCGCGCAGCGGCAGCGACGCGGTATTTTCCTTCACCCAGTTGTAGCCGAGCTCGATCGCCTGCATGTTGGCGGGGATCAGCTTGGGCTTTCCGGCGAACATTTCCTCGATCAGCCCGCGGATGACGTCCATGTCGATGTTGACCAGTGCGGCCAGCGCGCCGACATAGGCCATGTTCTTCATCAGGATGCGCACGCGGGCATTGGCGAAGGCGTCGTTCACCATCTGCGAAAGCGGGATGCCGATGACCGTGATGTCCGGGCGCGACAGGGTCTTCTGGCGCGGCCAGGTCGAGTCATAGACAAGGTAGCCGCCCGGGGCGACTTCCTTGATGTCCTGGGCATAGGTCTCGGCGTTCATGGCGATCATCAGATCGACCTCGCCCGAACGCGCCGTATAGCCGTCGCGGGTGACGCGGATTTCGTACCAGGTCGGCATGCCCTGGATGTTGGACGGGAAGTAGTTCTTGCCCACCACGGGAATGCCCATGCGGAAGAACGCCTTCAGGAGCAGCCCGTTGGCGCTCGCCGAGCCGGTGCCGTTGGCCGTTGCGATCTTGACGACGAAGTCGTTCAGCCGGCCTTGCGCTGCTGACACGGTGTGTTTCCTCCAAGTTCATCCCACGCATAGGGGATGTCGATCTTCGATTGCTGCATGTCCCAGGCCGCCGTCGGGCAGCGCTCGGCGCAAAGGCCGCAATGCAGGCAGACGTTTTCGTCCTTGACCATGATGCGCCCGGTGAGTTTCAGGGGGACCGACGCGAACACCGGCTGGTCGGGGTTTTCGACCGGCGCCGACAGGCGTTTCAGCACGTCGGCGTCCTCGCCATCGGGGGTGATCGTCAGGCAGTCCACCGGGCAGATGTCGATGCAGGCATCGCATTCGGTGCAAAGCTGCGGCATGAACACGGTCTGCATGTCGCAGTTGAGGCAGCGTTCGACCTCGGTCGCGGTTTCGTCGGCCGTGAAGCCCAGTTCAACCTCGACATCGAGCTTTTCGAAGCGGTGCTTCAGCTCGACATGCTGCATCTTCCGCCGGGCGGAGGGGTCGAAGTCGTTGGAATAGCTCCACTCGTGCATGCCCATCTTGCTGGACGTGAGCGTCACGCCGCGGGGCATGCGGTCGGCAACATTTTCGCCCATGCAGTAGCGATGAATGGAGATCGCGGCCTGATGGCCGTGCTCTACCGCCCAGATGATGTTGGCGGGGCCGAAGGCGGCATCGCCGCCGAAGAACACTTCGGGGCGGGTGGACTGGAAGGTCTTCTTGTCGACGACGGGCACTTCCCACTTGCCGAACTCGATGCCGAGATCGCGTTCGATCCAGGGGAAGGCGTTGTCCTGGCCGATCGCCAGCACGACGTCGTCGGCCGGGAAGAACACCTCCTCGACGACCTTCTGGCCGGTGATCTCGCCCTTCGCATCGAAGCTGTATTCGATCTTTTCGAACATCATGCCGGCGAGCTTGCCGTCCTTCACGACGAAGGACTTGGGCGAGTGGTTGATGACGATTTCGACGTTTTCTTCCTCGGCGTCCTCAAGTTCCCATTCGGAAGCCTTGAAGAAAGCGCGCGGCTTGCGGGCCATGACCTTGACGTCGGTGGCGCCGAGACGGAGCGAGGACCGGCAGCAGTCCATCGCCGTATTGCCGACGCCGATGATCAGCACGCGCTTGCCGACCGAATTGATGTGCCCGAAGGCGACCGATTCCAGCCACTGGATGCCGATATGGATGTTGGCGGCGGCTTCATGGCGGCCGGGCAGGTCGAGATCCTTGCCCTTGGGCGCGCCGGAACCGACGAACACGGCGTCATAGCCCTCGGCCAAGAGCGCCTTCATGCTCTTGACCGGGGTGCCGAGGCGCAGATCCACATCCATGCCGACGATGTAGCCGATTTCGTCGTCCAGTACTTGGGCGGGCAGGCGGAAGGACGGGATGTTGGAGCGCATCAGCCCGCCCGGCTTCTCGAGCGCTTCGAAAATGGTGCAGGCATAGCCGACCTGGGCCAGGTCGTTGGCGACCGTCAGCGATGCCGGGCCGGCGCCGACCAGCGCCACGCGCTTGCCGTTCTTCTGTTCGGGCGCCTTGGGCAGGCGCTCGGTGACGTCGCCGCGATGATCGGCGGCGACCCGCTTCAGGCGGCAGATGGCGACCGGTTTTTCCTCGCCGCCCAGCCGGCCGCGACGGCAGGCGGGTTCGCAGGGCCGGTCACAGACGCGCCCGAGAATGCCCGGGAAAACGTTGGACTGGCGGTTGACCAGGTAAGCGTCGGCAAAGCGACCCTGGGCGATCAACCGAATGTATTCGGGAACCGGTGTATGGGCCGGACAGGCCCACTGGCAATCCACGACCCGGTGAAAGTAGTCGGGATCGGACGTATCCGTTGGTTTCATTTTGGTTTGGTCAGCTCTTTTACGACGCCCCGGGGCCTAATTCAGGGGGGCAGTTTCGTATATCAGGACGTTAAAATCTACAGTCTTTAACCCCTCTTTCCATTGAGGAAATTCGGCGGAAATCCGCCCCGGGAAGACGGGCCCCGCAAGGTGGTTTTTGTCGCCCGCAGGCTCGCAAAAGCGGTTGAGAGGGGGGCCGAACAATGCTTACATTTCAAAGAAAAATACGACCGGCCCCTCGTCCATTTCACAGGGTCAAAAAAGGGGCCGCATCAGGGACTTGTTCCACGGTAGGACAGTCCGAACGGGGAGGAATAACCATGCCGTCTTCGCGCCTATTGCGCCTGTCTCTTGCCGCCTGCGTGCCGGCTGTCCTTCTGGCGGCGCCCGTCGGCGCGGCCGAATTTTTCAAGGACAAGCAGATGTCGCTGGTCGCGTCCGGTTCGGTCGGCGGCGGCTACGACCTCTATGCCCGCCACCTTGCCCGCCATATCGTCAATCACATTCCCGGCAAGCCGAAGCTTCTCGTGCGCAACATGGTGGGGGCGGCGGGGGTGATCGCGGCCAACCACCTTTATAACGTTGCGGCGCAGGACGGTTCGGTGATCGGCCAGCTGCAGCGAAATGTCGCCTTCATGCCGCTTCTCGGCGCGCCCCAGGGCAAGAAGAAAAAGAAGCCGACGGCGCTCAAGTTCGACGGCCGCAAGTTCCACTGGATCGGCTCGCCGCAGCAGGAGTTGGGCCTGATGCTGGTTGCGGGCAAGACCGGCATCAAGACCGTCGATGACCTGAAGAAGCGCGAGCTGACGACCTCGTCCACCGGGCGTGGCGCGGCGACATCGGTCTATCCGCGCCTGATGAACGATGTGTTCGGGACGAAATTCCGCGTCATCGAAGGCTACAAGGGGTCGCAGGAAGCCCTGCTGGCGCTCGAGAACGGCGAGGTCGATGCCCATACCTCGGGCGGATCGTCGCCCAATTTCCGCAACCGCTTCGCGCCCTGGGTGAAGGAAGGCAGGGTTGTGGTGCTTTTGCAGATGGGCCTCGAAAAGGACCCGGCCTATCCGAACGCGCCGCTGGTGGTCGATCTGCCCATGAAGGCCGAGGACAAGCAGCTGTTCGAACTCGCCCTCGCCGAGCAGGTCATGGGCCGTCCGTTCCTGGCGCCGCCGGGCGTTCCTGCCGACCGTGTCAAGGTGCTGCGCGATGCTTTCGACGCCACCATGAAGGACAAGGCCTACCTCGCCGACGCCGACAAGCAGAAGCTTGAGATCAATCCGGTGCGCGGCGAACGCATCAACAAGCTTCTTGATGACGTCTATTCGCGCCCAAAGGAACTTCTGGACCGGCTGCGCCGGGCCGCCCAGTAAACCTTACGAGTTAATCACTTCCGGCCCCCGTTCGGGGGCCGGTCAAACAGGGAGATGTACAACATGACCACTCTGACCATGCGTGCGGCGCGCTTCGCCGCCATCGGGGCCGCTGCGGTATTTGCCGCCGGTGGCGCCCTTGCTGCCGACCCGTCGTGGATGGCCGACAAGGACCTCGTTGCCAAGGCCAAGAAGGAAGGCAAGGTCGTCGTCTATGCCTCGATGAACGAAAAGGAAGGCGCGACCGTTTACGGGGCCTTCGAAAAGGCCACGGGCATCAAGGTCGAATACGTGCGTTCGTCCGATACCGGCCTGCTTGCCCGCATTACCGTCGAAAAGCGCGCCCGCAAGGACAGCTGGGACATCCTGCAGACCACCGCGCTGCACCGTCTGCCGAAGGAATGGCTGACCGTGATCGATCCGCCCGAGGCCAAGGCTATCCCGGCCGGCGCCAAGGACCCGGAAATGCGCTGGGTCGGCATTTACGCCAACTACAATTCTCCCGCCTTCAATACCAACCTGGTGAAGAAGTCGGAACTGCCGAAGACCTATGAGGAATTCGCGAAGAAGACCGAATGGGCCGGCAAGGTCGCCATCGACGGCACCGACGAGGAATGGCTCTATGCCATGTGCAAGCACTACGGCGAAGCCAAGTGCAAGGAAATCGTCGGCGCCCTGGTCAAGAACCTGAAGCCCGCTGTCACCAAGGGCCATCTGGCGATGGCGCGTCAGGTCGGCGCCGGTGAATATGCTGTCGCGCTGAACAACTACGTCAACCTCACCGTGAACGTGAAGATGCGCGGTGGCGCCACCGACTTCTGGTACCTAGAGCCCGTCACGGTCTTCTACGGCCAGGTGGGCGTCAACTCCGGCGCGCCGCATCCGAACGCGGCAAAGCTGGTTGCCAACTTCCTGGCAAGCGCTGACGGCCAGAAGGTCTTGACCAAGGGCGGCCGTATCCCGACCCGCCCGGGCGTCGACACGAACCCGAAGGGCGTTCTTGACGGCATCGGCAACAAGGTTGTCATTCCCGCCGTCATCGCCGGCGCCGAAGAAGACAAGTGGGGCAAGATGTTCAAGGAACTCTTCTCCCGCCGTTAGTCTACAGTCCGTACCCCGCGCAGGCGCCGTCCTGCGCGGGTTTCTTTGGTGCGGGGGCGCCGGTTGCGCCGCCCGCATCCGTTCACGCGAGGTCGAGGTTCATTGACATGACAGCCACCACCGATACGGGCGCAACTTTCGCAGGGCGATGGGCGCGCTGGCTTTCGCCCGGCTACGTGCTGCTGGCGCTGGGTGTGGCGCTCGGCGTGTGGCTGGTTTTCGTGCCGCTCGGATCGCTGATTTACGTTGCGCTGACCGAAGACACGCCGCTTGGACCCGGGGCCGCGACGCTGAAGAATTTCGTCGATGCCTATACGACCCGCGGCATCGCCGGGCTTTTCGCAAATTCGGTGATTTTCGCCTCAGGGACTGCTGTGCTGACGCTGCTCATGGGGGGCGGCATCGCCTGGGTGGTGGAGCGGACGGATGCGCCGTGGCGCGATACTTTCCACCTGCTCGCCCTGATGTCCTTCGCCATTCCCGGCCTGCTGACCACGATGGCCTGGGCGCTGATCCTGTCGCCTAACATCGGCTGGGGCAACGGATTGCTGAAATCCTGGTTCGGGCTGAGCGAGGCGCCGTTCAACATCTATTCGATGGGCGGCATGATCTGGGCGCTGTCGTCGCATTACTTTCCGCTCGCCTATCTGTTGATGGGGCCGGCCTTCCGGGTGCTCGACATCCGCATGGAGGAGGCGGCGGTCGTCTCCGGCGCAGGCAACTGGCAGGTAGCCGCCCGCGTGACGATGCCGCTGCTGCGTCCGGCAATTCTCTCCACGCTGCTGCTTCTGTTCGTGCGCGGCATCGAATCCTTCGAGGTGCCGCGCCTTCTCGGCATGCCGGCCCGCATCCACGTTCTGACCACGGAAATCCAGTTCGCCACCAGCGAGGCGCCGCCGAAGTTCGGCATCGCGGCGGCGCTCGGCCTCGGGCTTCTGGGTCTCTGCATCCTCGGCGTTTATCTCTATCGCAAGGCCACGGCGAATGCGGAAGCCTACGCGACCGTTACCGGCAAGGGTTACCAGCCGACGCCGATCCGTCTCGGCGCCTGGCGCTGGCCGCTTGCCATCCTTGTCGCATTCAGTTTCTTCATCAATCTGGGTCTGCCGCTGGTCACGCTCCTGTGGCAGTCGATGTTCCCGACCATCGCGGCGCCCTCCATCGACGCGCTCGGCAAGGCGGGCCTGGAAAATTACCGCTTCCTGCTCGACTACCCGGTGTTCCTGACGGCCATCAAGAATTCGAGCATGCTCGGCGTCATGGCGGCGACCGGCGTCACCATCCTAGCCTTCATGATGGCCTGGGTCGCCCAGCGCATGATGAAGCGGCAGGGGTGGATACTGGACGCCATCGCCTTCACGCCCATCGCGATCCCGAGCGTGATCATCGGCGCCTCGATCCTGTTCGCCTATCTCGTGATCCCGCTGCCCGTCTACAACACGATCTGGATCCTGCTCATTGCCTACGTGACGATGTACCTGCCTTACGGCATGCGCTTCGCTTCCGGCGGTCTCGTGCAGATCCACCGGGAACTGGAGGAAGTGGCGGAAGTTTCCGGCGCCACCATCGGCCAGACCTTCCGCCGCGTGCTGCTGCCCCTGCTGGCGCCGGTGCTGGTGGCATCTTGGCTGTATGTCTTCGTGCTTGCGGTTCGCGAACTGGCCGCCTCGATCTTCCTGGCCGGTCCCGGCACGCAGGTTCTCGGGACCATCAGCCTGACCATGTGGGAAGAGGGCGGCAGCTTCGGCGCCGTTTGCGCGCTCGGCGTCATCCAGATTCTGCCACTTATCGTCATCGTGTTCATCATGCGGCGGATCGAACGTGCCGTGCGTGTGAAGCACTAGAAAAACCAAGGAACAAGTCATGCTCTCGATCCAGTCCCTGATGAAGACCTTCATCGCGCGCGACGGCACCCGCGTACACGCGATCGACGGGGTATCGCTCGATGTCGAGCAGGGCAAGCTCCTGACCCTTCTTGGGCCGTCGGGCTGCGGCAAGACGACGACGCTGCGCTGCGTCGCCGGCCTCGAACGCCCCGACTCGGGCGTCATCTCCATCGGCGGCAACACGGTCTACGACAGCGCCAACCGCGTTCTGGTGCCTGCCAACCAGCGCGGCATCGGCATGGTGTTCCAGTCCTATGCCATCTGGCCGCACATGACCGTGTTCGAGAACGTGGCCTTCCCGTTGCGCGTCGCCAAGGAAAAGAAATACACGCGCGAGGACGTCGAACGCCGCGTCAACCGGGCGCTCGACATGGTGCGCCTCGGCGGGTTCGGCGATCGTGCCGCTACCCAGCTTTCCGGCGGCCAGCAACAGCGTCTGGCCCTTGCGCGCGGTCTCGTGCGCGAACCGAGCCTGCTTCTGCTCGATGAACCGCTCAGCAATCTCGACGCCAAACTGCGCGAGCAGATGCGCTTCGAGCTGAAGCGCCTCCAGATCGAGTTGGGCGTGACCACGTTATACGTGACTCACGATCAGGCGGAAGCGCTGGCGCTCTCCGACGAAATCGCCGTTCTCAATGCCGGCAAGGTGATCCAGCGCGGCTCGCCCCACGATATCTATCATCGGCCGAACTGCGAATTCGTCGCCGACTTCATCGGCTCCACCAACATGATCGAGGGCACACTCGATGGCGCGCCCGGCGCCGACGGGCGCGGGCGTGTGGGAACGCGTCATGGCGCCATCGCCTGCACTTTCGCGAAACCGGTGGCTTCCGGTTCGGCGGCCGAAGTGATCGTGCGTCCCGAGGACATCATCGTCAGCGCCAGCGCTGCGGGCGAAAACACCTTTGCGGGCCGTATCGTCAACCGCATCTTCCTGGGCGATCTGATCGACTACGAAATCGCCGTCGGCGACGATACCTTCCGCGTGCGCGCGCGTCCCGAATGGGACTTCGGCATCGGCTCGAACGTCGCCGTCAGCCTGCCGCCGGAGAAATGCATCGGCCTGCCGCGCCCGGCGGCAGGCAGCCCCGAAGCACGCGCCCATCACGACGCCGGCTGATTTCAGTCCGCGCCCTTCCTGATCGTCTTGAGGGCTGCAAGGGCACGGTCACGTGCCTTGCCGTGATCGACCATGGGCAGGGGATAGGTCTTCCCCAGATGCACCTTTGCCGCCGCAAGGGTTGCATCGTCGGCTTGCCAGGGGGCGTGGATCGCTTCATCGGGCAGGGCCGTCAGTTCGGGCAGCCAGCGGCGGATATAGGCGCCGCCCGGATCGAAGCGATTGCCCTGCAGCACGGGATTGAATATCCGGAAATAGGGGGCGGCGTCGGCACCCGAGCCCGCGATCCATTGCCATCCCGCCGCGTTGTTTGCCAAATCCGCATCGACCAGCGTATCCCAGAACCATTCCGCCCCCCGCTGCCAGGGAACAAGCAGATCCTTCACCAGAAAGGATGCCACGATCATGCGTACGCGATTGTGCATCCACCCCGTCTGCCAGAGCTGGCGCATCCCGGCATCGACGATCGGGTAGCCGGTTTGGCCCTTCTGCCAGCGCGCAAGCGCCTGCGGGTCGTCGGCCCAGGGGAAACCTGCGAATTCGGGGCGGAAGGGTTTGCGATCGATATGGGGGAAATGATGGAGCAGATGATGGCAGAACTCGCGCCACACGAGCTGGCGCAGGAATCCGTCGATCCCGGCGCGGCCGCCGGCATCGGCGGCGAAGTTCGCCATCTGCCAGATGCGCCGCGGGCTGATCTCGCCGAAATGAAGGTGGGGCGAAAGGCCGGAGGTGCCATCCCGGTCGGGACGGTCGCGCTCAAGCGGATATTCCGCTGCGCTGCCGGCCAGGAAATCGCCGAGGCGTTCCCCGGCGGCTTTTTCGCCGGGCTGCCAGGCGGACTTGAGGCCGCCGGACCAGTCGGGTTTTGACGGCGTCAGGTGCCAGCATTCGAGCGTGTCGCTCGCCGGCCAGTCGACGGGGGCGGGAATGTGGTCCGGGGCCGGTACGGGCGAGGCAGGCGGCGCTCCGGCGAGGCAGGCTTTATAAAACGGCGTGAATACCTTGAACGGGCCGCCCGCGCCGGTGAGCACAGATTCGGGTTCGAACAGCAGGGTTCCGCCGAAGTGGTGGCAGGTTACGCCTTGGGCGGCGAGCGCGGTCCTCAGATATTCCTGCGCGCGTGCGGCCGCGGGCTCGTAACGACGCGAAAAATAGAGCGCGCTCGCCCCTGTATCGCTGGCGAGGGCTGCGGCACAGTCGGCGAGCTTGCCGCGGCGCAGGATCAGGCGGCTGCCCTTTGCGGAAAGGGCGTTGCCGAGGGCGGCGAGAGAGTGGTGCAGCCACCATCGGCCGGCCCCGCCCGGGGCCCAGTCGGCGCTTTCGTCGAGGACACAAAGCGGAATGACCGGCCGCCCGCTCGCCACGGCGGCGCACAGCGCAGGGTGGTCGTCGAGGCGCAGGTCCTGGCTGAACAGGCAGATAACAGGCGCGGACAATTGACGATCCGTTGGTTACAAGATGCGCTCTTTGTACGGGCCGGAACAGCGGGTGGATCAGGCGGGAATGCCTTCCAGCAGATCCGCCAGCTGTCCTTTCCATACCCGGTCGATGGTCCAGCTCTGGCGCAGACCTTCCACGATCAGCTCATAATCGGCACGGGTATGCAGGTGACGTGCTGCGACATCGGTCATCAGGTTGCCATGTTCGGCATCGGCCACCATGTGAACGTCGTTCATGGGCTGCTTCTTCATGGGGATGCCAAGCTCGCGCTGCATCTTTTCGCCCATGCGCCGCGACATCGAGCCGTTCCTGAGCACCGCTTCGGAATTGGAAAGTTCCAGCGCCGAGCAGGCGGCGACCGCGGTCAGCCAGTGGCTGTGCTTGACCAGGTGCAGCCACGCCGCCATGCAGGTCACGGCGCCATCGCAGGGAGGCGTGTTGACGAGATCGTCGGGCGAGAGGTCGAGGGCCGCCGCTTCGCGGATCGACAGGGTGTAGTGATCGGGGGTGCCGTCCTCGGGCTTGCCGGCCAGTTCTTCGCGTTCGTGGTCCCAGATGATCTTCTTGACGTCGAGCGGTGCAATCCCCTGCGCCAGCGCCCAGCAGTCGCGGCGGTTGATCGTCCAGTGGGTGCGCTGGATGACATAGGCCTGGGCGCGGGCCTTGTTGAGCGGCAGGGCAAGAAGGCGGCGGTAGCCCGGCGAATCGAATTGTGCGTTCGCCATCGCAGAAATTGCGCTCTTCAGTTCGGTCATCAGGGCCGGATCGCCCAGTATCGTTGCCATCGTCAGTGTCCTTTCACGCAGGCTTGAGATATCTATTCGGGCCGGTCCCATTTGGACGGGCCGCCGGGGCGGGCGAGGTCGCCGGGAATACGGGCAGGCGGCATGCAGCCGACTTGTCCGGTGGGTTCCTCGCGGTAGAGGCCGAGCGCGCGCAGCACCGGGATGTCGTGCACCGAAAACAGCACGAGTTCGTCGCGCTCGCTTGCATTTTCGATGTGGTGCCATGCCCAGTTGGGCACGCAGAAGCTGTCGCGCGGGCCGAAGGATAGTTCGGTATCGCCCACTCTGGCGCGGCCCTGTCCGCGTACCACGTGATAGACGGCCGAGGACGTGCGGCGGTGGCTTTGCAGCTTCTGGCCGGGCTTGATCCAGCTCGCCCAGCAGGTCAGCGTCGGCAATGTCGGACCACCGGTAATCGGGTTCGTATATTCCAGGGCGACGCCATCCCATGGGCTGCCGTCGCCGGTGGCGGCAACGGCACGCAGGCGCGCTTCCATATCGGCCCAGGCGTAACGAACCGGTACGCGGCGCCCGGGCACCGATTCCCAAGCGGGGGGGAAGGCGCCGTAGCGGGCCGCCTGCGCTTCGCCATCGTTGCGCAGCGGCTGGCGCTCTTCGCCGTAAGGTTCGTAGAAGGCCTGGTTGAGGGCGATCATCAGCGGCACGTCGAGCACGTCGAGCCAGGCGCAGCGATCATCGGATTCGTTGTGATGATCGTGCCAGGTCCAACCCGGTGTCAGCACAAGGTCGTGAGGTTCCATCATGCAGGGCTCGCCGTCGACCACTGAGTAAAGCCGCTTGCTGCCCATGATCGTGAAGCGCAGGGCAGATATCGAATGGCGGTGCGACCAAGCGGTTTCGCCGGGCAGGATCATCTGTACGCCCATGGCAAGCGTATGGGTGCTGCCCCGCTGCAGCCCGGGGTTGACGAACATCAGGCTGCGCCGCGCGGTCAGGCTTTCGGGCATGGCCGTGCAGGCCTCATCGAGGAGCGCCGATACTTCGTCCCAGCGCCAGACGTTGGGCACCCCGGCAGGCTTCGGGCCGTCCGTCACCTGCTGAAGGTAGAGATCCGCCGTCCACTGGCCGTACATGCCGGCCTTTTTCAGCTTCTCGTCTAGGGACTTGAGTGCGTCGTCGCTCATGCCGGGTTCCGGTCCTTTGCTTACTGGCTTTTTTTCTTTTTCTTCTTCGAGGTGTTGATACCGTCGGCAGTGAGTGCCTTGGCACGGGCGACGACTTCGGGCGATGCGGTGGCGTATATGCGCCTGATCAAAGTCTCTACCTCGGCTCCCGTCATCGGGTTGATTTCCATTTTCTGCTTTTCCGCGTCCGCAAGGAAGGCCTTGTCCTTCATCGTCTGGTCGAAGGCGGCCCGAAGGGCGGCAAGGCGGTCGGCCGCAATGCCCGGGGGCGTCACGAAGGGGCGGCCCATTTCCGAAGGCGCCAGCAGAAGCTCGATCGCCTCCCGGTCAAGCTTGGCGGTCATTAGATCGAGAATATTCGGCACGTTCGGCAGTTCCGGGTGCTTGCTCAGGCCCATCTGGTTCAGGATGCTGATCTTCTTCTGGCTGAGCCATTCAGGGGTCGCGTTCTTGATCGAGTTGTAGGACACGCCGGCGCGGCCCTGAATTTCGCCACGCTCGACCGCAAGGTCTATCTCGCGCGTCGTCTTGTAGCCGTAGACGACCTTCAGCTTGGCGCCGAGCGCGGTCTTGAGCACGCTCGTAAAATTGGTGAGCTGGGCGCCCGCGCCGGTGGTGCCGATGATCAGTTCGTGCTTCTTGAGATCATCGAAGGTTTTTACCGGCGAAGTGTGCCAGGCAATGGTGACGCCGACCTCCCGGTTGGCCGAGCCGATGTATCCGAATTTCGTGCCGTCGAACTGGGTTCCCTTGATGCCGAACAGCGGCATGATGGGGACGAAGCGGTGGCCGGTGCCGAACTCCGTGCCGTCCTTCTTGGCAACCGTGTAGATGTAGTTATAGGCCTTCAGGCTGCCTGCGCCGGGCATGTTGACATTGAGAAAATCGGGTTTGCCCGGAATGTGACGGCCCATGTGGCGGGCCAGCGTGCGCGCATAGGCGTCGTAGGTCGAGCCCGCGCCGAGGCCGATGGCGATCTTGATCTGCTTGCCTGCGTAGAAATCGGCCGCCGTCGCGGGGGCCGTGCAAAGCGTGGCAACAGCGGCAATCGTGGCAAATTTTATCCGGCGCATGATCCTGTCTCCCGCACTGGTTCCTATTTTTGAGGAATGTTCAGGAAGGGCAACTTCGATGCCCACTTCCTGCGAACTTCGTCGGCATAGTCGCGGCTCACCGCGTTGACCTTGGGGAACTGGTCTTTCCAGTGCCAGGGCCGGACCGCGTAGATGATGACCCGCGGCGTCGTCAGGTCGTCCTTCGCGCGCTTTTCTGGGGGCAGGTACGGATCGATGTAGCCCGTCCAGCAGCCGTCGATGATGTCGGTCTGGGTCTTGGGGTCCCATCGTGTCGCCAGCGCCCACATCACTTCCGCCGGGTTGGTGACGTCGATGTCGTCATCTACGACGATGACAATGCGCGTCATGTAGGCGCCGGGCGCGCAGCCCGCCGCCACCATGCCGGCCATCTTGGCATGGCCCGCGTGCATCTGCTGGATGGCGATGACGTTGATGAAGCTGACGCCGCCGCCCGCCATCTTCCAGACGCCCTTGACGCCCGGCACCCCCGCCGCTTCCAGCGCGTTCCACAGCGACGCCATCGCCGTGATCGAGGGCTGGCGGCCGGGCAGGGTGGGCTTCGCCGGAGGCTGGCCGATCAGGATCGGTTTGTCGCGGTGATATGTGGCGCCGACCTTGAGCACCGTTTCGCGGCGCACGTCGGAGGCGTAATAGCCGGGCCATTCGCCGAAGGGTCCTTCGGTGGTGCTTTCGACATCGACCGGCGGCATGAAACCTTCGAAAGCCACCTCCGCGTCGGCGGGAATAGGCAGGTCGGTCAATTTACCGCGCACGACCTTGATCGCGCGGCCGATGCGCGCTCCCGCCATGTCGTATTCGCTGACGCCGAAACGCGATGCGGTGCCGGCGACCATGCCCAGAACCGGCGCCTGCCCGACGCAGATCACCATCGGGCAGGGCTCGCCGCGCGCCCAGTATTTCTTGCGGATGAGATCGCCGTGCTTGCCGGGCTCGATGAACACCGCAAGGGTCTTGCCGTCCACCACCATGTTGCGATAGGTGCCGAGATTGACGTAACCCGTATCGGGATCGCGGTTGATCACAAGGCATTCGGTGCCGATGTAGCGCCCGCCGTCGCCGTCCTTCCACTGGGCCGCCGGAAATTTGAGCAGGTTGACCGCATCGCCCTCGTCGACATGGTCCATGATCGGGCCGGTATTGACCTCTTCGGGCGGAATGGGGTCGGAGGCCCAGCGCGTCGTGTTTTTCAGATTGCGCACGGCTTCCAGGTCCAGGTTGCCGACCATCGTGCGCGCGAAGCGCACGTTGGTCAGTACCGAAAAGTCCGGATCGATCCCCTTCATGTTGCGGAAATGCAGAACCGGCGGGTAGAGCTTTTCCAGCGACAACTCGTACAGCGCCCCCATCTCCAGCATGGGGTCGGCCCCGTGCACTTCCTCCAGTTCGCCTCGTTCGGTGACGATGCGCAGGTAATCGCGCAGGTCGGCCATTGCGGCCTTCCTGAGGGCGGGATCGATGTCGTCCTTTTTCGTGCTCATTTACGGGTTCCGGACTCCGGTAGTTGAAAAACGTCGGTGGCCGCGCCCTGCGATGCGGCCACCGCAGGCCTTACTTGCAGGTGACCGACTTTGCCATGCTGCCCGAGGCACCGTAGCTGATATCGCAGGACATTCCCGCCTTCAGGTCACGGCGCGAGGCTTTCTTGCCGGCGATCTTGATCTCGGTGGCGCCGCCCGAAAGCTCGACCTTGTCGCTCTTGCCGCCGGCTTTGAACACGAGCACGCGGCTCTTGTTCTCGACGGCATCGATCTTGGTGCTGACTGTCCGGATCGCCACTTTTTTCTTGGCGTGGGAGCGCAGCCCCTGGTCTTTTTTGACGTTTTCGATGAAGGTCAGCGCTTCGTCCGTGGTCGCGGCAAGCTGGCGAACCAGCTTGTCCTGATCGGCGGCGTTGAGGGCCGAGATGTCCTCGCTGATCGAGGCCTTGCCCCGCTGGATGAAGGTCGGGTCCTTGACCGATTTCAGGAATGCGGTTTCGTAGGCCTTGACCACGTCATCGGGCGTGCCCTTGGGCAGGGCGAGCCACTTGTCCGTGGCGTTGATGCCTTCCCAGTAGCCGAAGGCCTGCTGTTCGACCTCGGACTTGAGGTGCGGGCGGATCTGTTCGGGAAAGATCGGCACCGTCTTGTGCTCGGCCCTTGCGATCAGTTTTCCGTCAACAAGCGTACCCGACTGAGCGAGCGCGACGTGGCTGCCTTTCTGGAGCATCTCGCGGATGAGGAAGCTGTTGGCGGTGGACGTCAGGTCGATTTCGCCACGCTGCAGCGCGAGAATCAGTTCCGACGTGCCGCCGTAGCCGGTCACCCACTTGATGTTCCAGCCCAGGTACTTGCCGCCCCACATCGACATGATGATGCCCGAGCGGGTGCCGTCGATGGCGCCGACGACGACGGGCGGTTTCGACTTGTCCGTGAGGCGTTCGACCGCCTTCTTGTTCAGCATCAGCACGGTCGAGCCGCGCACGATGCCGCCGATCATGCGGAAGTCGCGGGGGTCGTATTTCGATGCCTTGGCCCGCCAATGGACGGGATCGGTCTGGGTCGAAGCCCCGGTGGTGAGGTAGGTGCCGTCGTTCTTCACCTGGGTGGCGAAGAAATTGAGCGCCGTGATGCCGCCGGCGCCGGGCATGTTGCGCACGATAAGCGTTGGTTTGCCCGGCAGGTATCGCGTCAGGTATTCGCCGACGAGACGGCCGACGGCATCGGTGCCGCCGCCGGCGGCATTGCCGATGATCATGACGATCTGCTTGCCCTTGAGATCGACCTCGGCGCTGGCCGGGGCGGGGTTCACGAAGGCAAGGCCGGCAACGGCGCCGGCAACAAAGGCGGTACGCGCAAAGTTACGGGAAAGAATCCTCTGCATTGTGGCCTCCTTTGGCGGGTCGCCCCGCCTCGATCATTTCGTCACTCGATTACTTCGTTAATGGCATGTTTTTGTAGAGATCACGAATGAACCCGCTGTCGTCGATCTGGCGGATGTGGTGCATGTCCCAAAGTTCCATCGGGTTGACCTTGCGCGCATCCTTGTTCTGGCGGATTGCCTCCTGATAGACGTTCGAGATCGACGTCATCGACGGATAGAGCTTCGGTTCCAGAATCCGGGCGACGTCATGATAGAGGAAGCTCGCCTCGTCGTCGGTCAGCTGGCCTTCGTCCGTGTAGTGCTTCTTGATCATGGCGGTCGCTTCCGCCTCGTGGGTCTTGAAGTAGTGGATGCCCTCGATCAGCCCCTTCAGGAATCGCTCCACGATATCGGGATGCTTCTTGATGAAGGTCGAGGACGAGGAGATCGTCGTGAACCAGATCATCGGCAGCGGATCGATGTCGATGACCTTGAGTCCCGCCTTCTGCGCGTGCAGGCAGCCCGGCGCCGTGACGAACGCGGCATCGACCTTGCCATCGCGTACCCAGTGCCAGAGCGGCAGGCGCTCGACATCCTCATCCTTGAAGCCGGGATCCATGCTGCCCATCGGGGCGCTGATCTGGCTGACGAATTCGATGTCGCCGCGATCGACATCCAGTCCCCGCTGCTTGCAGTAGATCCAGTCGTTGAGACCGGGATGCATGCCGCGGGTGCCGATCTTCTTGCCGATCAGGTCCGGCATGCCACAGATTTCGGAGTCCGGCTTCACGACAAGGCGCGTATTAAGCGTGTTCACGCTCTGGCCCAGGTATACCCAGGTATCCTCGTGGGCGCGCTGGGCATAGGTCGAAACGTGGTTTCCGCCGACGAATTCGACGTGTTCGGACGGCACTTCCATGTGCGCGTCCTTGGAACTGATCTTGTAATTGTAATCGACCTCGAGCCCGTGCTTCTTCCACGAACCTGATTCGTAAACCACGTGCAGAAAGGGCAGGTGGCTCGAAGAGCGATAGGGGAAATGGACATGGTCCGCCAAAGTTACCTCCCATTGTTGTCGCAAGCCTGTGTTGGCTGGCGGGAATTGTTGTCCTACTCGGCTTTCTTCTTTTTCTTCTTGCTCTTGATCTCTCGCTTGACGAGGCCCTTGGGCTCGATCGCGTCCTTCGCCTCGGCGATGATGTCCTTCGGCGTGTCGATCATGGAGTGAACCAGTTTTTCGACGGTTTCGCCGGTATCGGGACCAATATCGAGCTTGAGACGTTTCGCATCAGAGAGAAGTTTTTGATCGGCCAGCGCAGCATCGAATGACCGGCGCATCGCCTGGACGCGTCCGGCCGGAACCTTGGGCGGCGCGGCGACAGGGCGGCCGATGGCGATGTCGGCGGAGACGAACTCGATGATCTTGCGGGATTTCTCGTCCGCCGCGAGCTCGGTCAGCAGCGGCCCCGGGATCGTCGGATCCTTCTTGAGGCCGAGTTGGGCCAGCACGTTGATCTTCTTGTCGCGTACCCAATCCGGCGTGGTGGCAAGCCACGACGTCCACGGCGGGCTGCCGACGCCTTCGACCTCGCCGCGTTCCATCGCCAGCGTGATCGCCTTCGATCCGGGATAGCCCGAGATGATCTTGAATTTCGTGCCGAGCAGGCGGTTGGTCATGGCCGGGTAGAAACCCATCGACCCGGATGCGCTGACCGCGCCCAGAATGACCTCGCGCTTGCCCGCATCGGCCATCGTCTTGATGCCCGAAGATGCCATCACGATCATCGTGGCATTGGCGGCTTCGATCGACCCGATCCAGTTGAGCTCTTTGGACTTGAAACGGACGCCCGGCCGTTCAAGCGCCTCGTAGGTCGGCATCGACTTGTTGAACAGCGAAATGGCCGTCCCGTCCCGCGGGGCAACCTCGTAAATGTAGTTGCCCGACTTGATGCCCGACGCGCCCGGCATGTTCTGGACGATGACGTTGGGCGCGCCCGGCAGGTGGCGGCCGTAGTGCCGGGCAAGAAGGCGGGCGTAGGTGTCGTAGCCGCCGCCGGTGCCGAATCCGACGACGACGGTGACCGTTTTGCCCTTGAAGAAAGTAGCTTCCGCCGCGCCGTCGAAGCCCTGCGCGCTGGCCGGAGCGGCAAGGGCGATCATCGCGGCAAACGCGCCGGCCCATCGGGCAAGGCGCACCTGTCCTGTCATGTGTCCCGTCATTTCTTTACCCTCCCGTTTCGCCCGCGCCTTCGGCGGGGCACGCCTTTGCGGCGGTTATTCTTCGCCTTCGACCGGCTTACGTTCTTTCAGCGCCCGTTCGCCGGTCCTGATGTATTCGCCTTTCACGGCCCAGTCGGCCTCCTCGCGGTCGCGTTCCGACCAGTCGCCCAGCTCGTAGCCGTGCCACGGGTTGCGCGGGGTCAGGCGGGGAAGCTGAAGCTCTTCCCAGATGCGCCGCGCGTTTTCCATGTATTCCTTGCGCGGCAGGGACACCGGTGGGTAATCCCATTTGCGCATGGCGTTGATCAGGATGGCCGAGCCGAAATGCTGCTGCACGGTCGAATCGCTGATGTCCTCGCCCGGCGGCAGGCCCGACGGATCGAGCCCGACGGAACGGTTGGGCAGGACCAGGCTGTCGGCATGGGGCTGGGTGCGGTAGCTCAGCGCCCAGATGACGGCGTCGAGGTCGCTCGCGTCGATGTCTTCGTCCACGGCGATGATGTATTTGCCGACCATCGCGTTGCGTCCGGCGACGGCATAGAGCGCCTGCCATACGGCGGCCTGGTTGCAGCGGCGCATGCGCACCACCACCCAGGAATCGACGGCGATCTCGTGGCAGTTGACTTCCAGAACGTCGGGCAGGTTGCAGGTGTTGCGCAGGTAATGAAGATAGGCCGCATCCTGTCCGATCTTCTTCAGCATGCTCGATTCGCTGGGCGGCATCTGGCTGATGATCGCGGCAAAGACCGGATTCTTGCGGTGGGTGATGGCGGTGACTTCCATCACCGCGTTATAGAGGCGCCCGCCCATGTAGCCCGTGTATTCGCCGAACGGCGCTTCCGGTTCCAGGTATTCGTGGCTGATGCGTCCCTCGATCACCAGTTCGGCATGGGCCGGCACGGTCAGATCGACGGTCTTGCACTTGACGACTTCGAGCGGCTCGCCGATCAGGCCGCCGGCGACGGCGTATTCCTCGACGCCCCAGGGAATGCGTGAACCGGACGCATAGGTGACGGCGGCGGGGCCGCCGATGACCAGCGCCGCTTCCAGCGGTTTGCCCTTCTGGCGCGCCGAATCCCAGTGCTTGAAGCCGTGGTTGCGCGGGCTGATGAACATGCCGAAGCGGTCGGCCGCCTTGACCTGTCCGCGGTAGTTGCCGACGTTGATCCAGCCCGTATCGGGATCGCGCGTGATCCAGTTCGACGCGGTGGTGTAGGGGCCGACGTCGAAACCGGGCGTCGAAATGGGAATCGGGAATTCCTCGATGCCGTTATGGGCGAGGAGGTCCTTGCCCATGTGTACTTCTTCGTGGACGGGGCCGGTGGCGACTTCGACCGGCTTGAGCGGCCGCGCCTGGGCTTCCGCCCAGCGCTTGCGGATCTGGTCGACCGGGCAGCCCATGCCGAGGGAGTAGACCTTGCGCGATGCGGCATAGATGCCGACGGCGACGGAACCTTCGAAATTGCGCCCGCGCGCGTCGGTGACGTTCTCGAACAGGAAGCCGCGCCGCTGATCCTCGTGAAGGCCGCGGAACTGCCAGCGTACCAGCGGCATCAGTTCCGTATCCTTGTTGATCGGCCGCGTGACGCGGGTGAGAAGCTCTTCCTTTTCCAGGCGCCCGAGATGCGCCCTCAGGTCCTGCAACTGCGCGGACCCGTCGTGCTTGCCGTCCACTCGTAATCTCCCTGTTACTATCGCCGCGCTTGTGCCGCGCGAACCTATTTTGCCAGTCGTGGGTACCAGGCGCGGGCGTTTTCGCTGAAGATCCTGCGCCGCGCCTTTTCGGTGATGAAGCCCGTATCGAACATCCAGTTGGGCGGATCAAAGGTGGCGTGGGGCCAGTCGGTGGAGAACAGCAGCATGTCCTCCGCCCGGCACATTTCCCAGAGCCACTGGGCGTGTTTCGGATTTTTCGGGAACAGCATCGGCTGGGTCGAGAAGCGGAAGTGTTCCCAGATGTAATCGCTCGGCAGGTGGCGCAGGAAGGCTTCGCCTGCCTCGATCTTGCGTTCGCACAGGCTGATGTCGTGCGGATGGTTCAGATAATAGTCGTCGAGCCGCAGCGTCATTTCCGGTATCCACCAGAAGCCGCCTTCCTTCACGGTGCAGCGCAGGTCCGGATACTTGTCGAAGACGCCCTGGATGATCATGCTGGCGATGTCCGCCAGGCAGATCGCCATGGTCGAAACGCCGAGCAGTTCCGTCCACGTGCGTGCGCCCTGGTGCAGGGGCGTGTAGGCCTGCCAGAACGTGCCCGCGTGAAGGGTGACGATCAGCTGGTGTTCGAGCGCGGCCTCGAAGATCGGGTCATGATCGACGGTGCCGATCTGTTCGTAGTTGCCGCCGAATTCGGTATAGGCGCTGACGAACTGCTTGTGATGGCCGACTCGGCGGATTTCCCGTGCCGCATCTTCGGGGATGCGCTGGTTGATCATCAGCTCCGCCTTGATGTCGGGGCTGGCCGGAAAGACGTTCTCGATCACGTAGTCGTTGTAGGCCGAGGCCAGGATGGAAACCCAGGACTTGTGATACATGCTCTGGGGCCTGAGGAATCCGGGCACGATGATGACCGAATTGGCGCCCGTATCCTTCATCGAATCCAGCACATCGGCGCCGGTCTTGGCGCGGCCGAAAACTTCCTGCCCGGTGCCCGGCTTGTTGGTCGCGTAGGACGGGTTGTAGTCCGAGCCCACGAGCGGGAAGGTCTTGAGCTTGGTGCGATAGGGTTCCGGCATGTAGTCGCGCAGCCGGTCCCAGTCGGGCAGCAGGTGAATGTCGGTATCGATGATTTCGTAATCATGGACGCGCGGATCGACGCGCTCGGGCTTGACGATTTCCGCCCGTTCCGGAGTGCCTTCGGTCTTGACCTTGGTCATCTCTGGTCTCCTGCAAGTATCCGCCAAATCATGCGCTGAGGACGACCTGACCGTCCACCACCTTGACGGGGTAGGTGCGGATCATCTGGCGCGTATCGGTCTCGAGTTCGCCGGTCCTGAGGCTCCAGCCCCAAAGGTGGATCGGGCAGCGGACAAGGGCGTTCTGCGGCTCGAATTCGCCCTGACACATGTGCCCGCCCTTGTGCGGGCAATTGTCGTGGATGGCGTAGAAACTTTCACCGTCCCGGAACACGGCGATCGTCTGCCTGCCGGCGCGCACGGCCACCGAACCCTTGTCGGGAATGTCCTCGATCCGGCCGACGACGTAATCCCTGCTCATCCCTGCGAATCCCCGGTTATTTTTCTGATATTCACAAAAACAGAACGCATTTCGATTTTTAGACTTGCATGAAGGACTACCCTTGTCTATCCCTGAATCGGGCCCTTCGGGGTTCCGATGGCGGCCAAAAAAACAGCAGAAATCCGCCATTTTGACCGCACAGGGAGATGCCGGCGTGCAGGCGGGGTTTTTACCGGGTTCAAGAGGCCGGATTTGCGTCCGGCAGCCGTCGTGAGCGGTGCGCGCGTCAACGACGAAAAGGCCGCGGCGATCGCGTCGTTGCGCGAATTCCTGCGCATTTCCGAAAGCCGCGGCGAAGTGCAGGTCGTCGCAGGCGCCGATCCAGACCGCGAGATGGGCGCCCTTTACGAACTCAGCCTCGAACATCTCTACCCGCCGGTTCTGCTGTTCAAGGACATGAAGGGTTGCGCGCCCGGCTGCCGGGTGATCATGAACGTGCGTACTTCGCCGATGATGGTGGGCGAGCTGAACCTCGACGCCGTGCGCGCCTATCGCGCCGGCAGGGACAAGCGCAAGGCCGAGCCGATCCCCCCGCGCGAGGTGGCAAGCGGCCCGGTGATGGAAAACGTGATGAAAGGCGATCATGTGGACATGACACGCTTTCCCCAGCCCGTCTGGCACGAAGACGACGGCGGCGTCTATCTCGGCACCGAATGCGTCGTCATCATGAAGGACCCCGACAGCGACTGGATCAACGTCGGCACCTACCGCACACAGGTACACGACCGGCGTACGCTGACCGTATTCACCGAACCGGGCAAGCACGGCGACGTCATCCGCCGCAAGTACTGGGCGCGCGGCGAGGCCTGCCCCGTTGTCATCTGTTTCGGCCAGGCGCCGGTGCTGGGCAGCGTGGCGCGGGTGGGCTACGGGCAGGGCATTTCCGAGCTTGCCATCGCGGGCGGGCAGATCGGCCGCGCCATCGATGTCATCAAGGGGCCGAAAACCGGGCTGCCGATTCCCGCTGATGCGGAAATCGCCGTCGAAGGCCTGATGGTATCGCCCGATGTCGAAACTCGCCCGGAAGGTCCCTTCGGCGAATGGCCGGGCTATTACGCGTCGGGCCGGCGGGACGAGCCGGCGACGCGGGTCACGGCCATCTATCACCGCAACGATCCCATCCTGATCGGCCAGCCGCCCGTGCGGCCGACGCTGCCCGGGCGCCAGACCCATATCGCAGGCGCGGCGGCGATCTGGGACGCCCTCGAAGGCGCCGGCGTGCCCGGCGTCACCGGCGTCTGGAAGCTGTCGGCGGGCGGCACCCGTTTCATAAACGTCGTCGCCATCCGGCAAATGCACGCGGGCCATGCCAAGATGGCTGGTCTCGTCGCTACAGGTGCTGCGCCCGCGGCGTTCCTTGGCCGCATGACCATCGTGGTCGACGACGACATCGACATCACCAGCATGGCCGAGGTCGTCTGGGCAATGGCGACGCGCTGGGACCCGAAGACACAGACCGACATCATAGATGGCTGCTGGTCGGGCTATCTAGATCCCGTGCTGCCGCCGGAAAGGCGGGCGGCGGGGGACACGACCAATTCGCGCATCATCATCTACGCGGTGCGCCCGTGGCACTGGAAGGACGACTTTCCGAAGGTCAATGCCGTCAGCCGCGAGTATGCCGAAGAGGTCCGCGCCCGCTGGCGCGACCGGCTCAAGTTTCTTGACGACTGAATAAATAAAAATTCGAACGATGGCGCCTTGGCGCAGAAAGGGCAGGTAACGTCATGACAACGCTGAAGATATCCAATAAGGAGGTCGGCCCGTATCTGGAAGACCTCCAGAAGCGGGTCGAAGCCCGCTGGAACAAGACCGTCGAGAAGACCCGGTTCATGACGGATCTGGAAAAGGGCAAGCTGCCGCTGAGCACGATCCAGCTGTTCTATTCCAACTGGGGCGCCTTCGTGCCGGTAATCAACTCGCTTTATATGGTGCAGTTCTACAAGCATCTGTCCTTTTTCGTCTCCAACGTCGACCTGATGGAGACCTATACCCACAAGGTGCTCGACGAATTCGGCCATCCGGAGCCCCCGGGCCACATCAAGATCCTGATTTCCTCGGGCAAGGCCCTGGGTCTCACGGCGGACCAGATTCTCACCCGCCCGATGATGCCCGAGGCGCGCGCGCTGACCGACTTCCATCGCACCCTGGTCAACGATGGCGCCATGCATGAATACTGGGCATCCGTCCTGTGGGAAGGGGCTTTCGGCTGGTCCTGCATGCGCTGGTACAAGGCGCTGACCAAGCACTACAAGCTGACGCCAAAGCAGGCCGATTACTTCCACAAACATCACGAGGCCGACACCCAGGACCACCTGGGGCGCGAGGCGCATTCATCCGTCACCAAGCACGTGCTGCGCCGCATCCTGACGAAGGGGGTGACGGAGCGACCGGGCTATCCGTTCGAATACTGCGCTTTGACGCCGGTCGATCTCTATTGCCAGATGCTCGATGCCTGCTACGAGAAAGCGAAGGCAGGCGTGCGCGTCAGCAAGAAATAAGCAAGGGAAAGGATGCCGGCATGGCGCGGTCCTATCAAAATCTCGCCGAATACGTCGCGGCGCTGGAAGCCGCCGATAAGCTCGTGCGCGTTACCGTGCCGATCAACAAGGACACGGAACTGCATCCGCTTGTGCGGTTGCAGTTCCGCGGTCTGCCGGAGGAAAAGCGCAAGGCCTTCCTGTTCGAAAACGTCCACGACGCGAAAGGGCGCAAGTACGACATCCCCGTTCTTGTCGGCGCCATGGCGGGATCGTCCGAAATCTACGCGCTCGGCATGGGTTGCGCGGTGGACGAGATTCCGGACCGGTGGGCGCAGGCCATGAAGAACCCGACGCCATCGAGGGTGGTGGCGACCGGCGCCTGCCAGGAGGTGGTGATCGAGGGCGAACGGCTCAAAACCGGAGGCCTCGACCTTCTGCCGGTGCCGATTTCGACGCCCGGTTTCGACAACGCCCCCTATACCTCTGCCTCGCACTGGGTCAGCAAGGATCCCGAAACGGGGATGCACAACCTCGGCAACTACCGCGGCATGGTCAAGGCGCCGGACCGCATCGGCACGTTGCCCGCCATGCTCGGCGTCGGCATGCGCAACCACATCGACCTGTGGCGCGCGGCGGGCGTCGAGCGCATGCCGGCCGCCATTGTTCTGGGGGCGCCGCCGCACGTCAGCTATACCGCCGTCACCCGCATTCCCAACGACATGTGTGAATACGACGTCGCCGGGTCCATCGCGGGCCAGCCGCTCGATCTGGTCAAATGTCGCACGCAGGACCTGCTGGTTCCGGCCGAGGCGGAAATCGTCATCGAAGGCACCGTGCCGACCAGCGAGGTCGAGATGGAAGGCCCCTTCGGCGAGTTCCCCGGCTACATGGCCCAGCGCGACTACAGCTTCTTCATGGACGTGACCTGCATCACCATGCGCAGGAAGCCCATCTACCTCGCCATCCTGTCGCAACTGCCTCCGTCCGAATCCTCGATGATGCGTCACCTCGGCCGGTCGGCGGCGGCCAAGAAGTTTCTGATCGATGCCGGTTTCACGACAGTGAGCGATCTCGACTATCTCGAATGCGGCGGCGCCAATTCCTTCGTCGTCGTCAAGCTGAAGAAGCGTAGCGCCGACGAGGGCATGAAGGCGCTGGAGCATCTCGCTTCGAAATACATCGGCAAGTTCGCGATCGCCGTGGACGAGGACATCGACATCACCTCGCTGGAACATATCCTGTGGGCGGTCGCATGGCGGGTGCGCCCGCATGTAGACGTCAAGTCGATCGAGACGCCGCTTCTGGCCCTCGATCCTTCGGTGGCGCCCCCGGGCACCTCGCGCGGCATCGCCACGGCGGAGGCGCCCGTATCCACGGGCCTGCTGATCGATGCGACCATGCCGTGGGATTACCCGCCTATCTCGCTGCCGCGCAGGGAATACATGGAGCGCGCGCTCGACATCTGGCGCGAACTGCAACTGCCCGCGCTTGATTTGCGCTCGCCCTGGTACGGCTACCAGCTCGGCGCGTGGACGAAGGAACTGGAAGAAGAGGCGCAGCTCGCTGTCGAGGGACGCCATTTCGAGACCGGCGCCAAGCTGCGCAACGTGCGCAAGCGAATCGACTAGATCAGGTTGCCGGGCGCATGGGCAGCCGTGGCGCCGTGGCAGGCCGCCCTCCCAGGCTGAGCGTCACCTCGTCGGCAGCTTCCCTGAGTGCCGTAGCAGAAGGCCCGTGGCGGTCGAGCTGGGCGACGCCATGCACCCCGATCAGCGCGATGACCATCGCCAGCGTACCGGCGGCGCCGAATACGGGAGCCGCGAGGGCGGCTATGCCGAGATCCGACTCGCCTGGATTGTCGGCAATGCCTTCGGAACGCACGCGCAGTTTTTCCTTTTCGACGTCATCGAGCGTGCGCAGCGGCGAAGTGCTCGCCCTGTGCGCGGCGCTCGCCAATTCGGTATCAACCAGCGCCCCGGTTTTTTCGGACCCGAGGTGAGCGAGAAAAATCTTTCCCGATGCCGTGCGCAAAAGCGACAGGTTGCGCCCTTCGCGGATGCGGATGGCGGTCGCCAGCTCCCCCTGTTCCCAGCGGATTACGGTAGGTCCGTTGGTGGACCAGATGACGAGGACGGACACAAGGCCCGTGCGTTCGGTCAGGCGGGCGAGGGCCTCGCTGCCCGACTTGACCCCGTCGACGCGGCCGAGCGCCGCCACGCCGAGGTCGACCATCAGCGGGCCCAGGTCGTAGCGGCCCGAAACAGGATCCTGGCGCACCGCGCCGACCTGGATCATGCCGGCAAGAAAGCGGTGCGTGCGGCTTGCCGGCATGCGCGCGGCCCGCGCGATTTCAGACAGCGTGCCGGCGCGGCCGAGCCCGGCGATGGCCTGAAGCACGGCCAAGCCGATGCCGACGGAACGGTTGGCGTTCTTCGGCGATCTCGGCGTGGCGGCGTGTCGGGCAGTCTTCGCTGGCGGTTTTGGCATCGTCTCTCGATTGGTGCTTTTATGTCATTCTGATAATCGGAATTTTTCCGGTCAATCAGGAAAAAGCCGAGAAGCATTGAAAATCAAGAGAAACGGACGAGATGGGCACTGGCGCGGCGGGGCTGCCGGTGTAAAATGCGCAAAAGAGCGCAACGACGCGAAAAAAAAGACAGGGAGGTCCGGGACCGCAAGGCGCGCAGCGCAGCGGTTTTCCATCGCATCCGTTCCCGTCCTTTTTCGCCGCCGTAGCGCGAGTAAGTGTCGGGAGGATTAATGGTCACGGTTCGCGAAAAACATACGGGCGTTCCCTGGGATGGGCGCACGGCCTACGAAAAATGGGTGGAGGACGACCTCGGCCTTGCGCTGCATCGCGGCTATGCCTTTGGCCCGCTGAAAAGTTTTCCCGTGGCGCCCTGGGCCGAGCGCGGCATCGGTGCCGCCTTCGTCGACCTGATCGGCGCCGAATCCCTTGCCGGTATGTTCGTGGGCGAACTGGCACCGGGCAAATCGAGCGCGCCGTGGCGCCAGCTTGCCGACGAATGCATCTACATCATGGCGGGTCACGGCAATGCGACGGTCGAAACCGCGAAGGGCAAGGTGTCTTTCGAATGGGGCCCGCGTTCGCTGTTCGCCATCCCCATGAATTGCCGCTACCAGCTGCACAACGGGTCGGGCAGCGAGCCGGCGCGCTTCGTCAGCGTCAACACCATACCCATCGTTTACAACCTCTATCGCGACCGCAAATTCGTCTTCGGCCTCGATTACGACTTCAACCGCATCGAAGCCGATATCGACCCATCCGAAGCCGTGCTGTTCGAACCGGACCCCAATCACAACAAGACCGCGGTCAACCTTTATGAGACGACCTTCGTGCCCGATGTGCTCGGCGTGCAGCGGTCGTCCTTCCGCGAAAAGGGCGTGGGCAACAACACCGCCTATTTCGAGATGGCAAACAGCGTCATTTCGGTGCACATCGCCGAGCATCCGGGGCTTCGTTTCTTCAACCCGCACCGGCACGGGCCTTCGGCCTTTGTGTTCAACCTGTCGGGCAAGGGCTATTCGCTGATGTGGCAGGAGAACGGTGCGGTGGAGCGCTTCGACTGGCCCGAGGACGACATCGGCGTGATCGTGCCGCCCAACATGTGGTGGCATGGGCATTTCGGCACGGACCCGGTCAGCGTGCAGCTGGCCATCAAGCTGCGCTCGCGCAAGCTGCCGATCAACCATCTGTTCGACAAGTCGCACAAGCATGTGTCCGAAGGCGGCAAGCTGATTCACTACAAGGACCTCGACCCCGACCTGCGCTCCTGGATCTGGAATACCTATGTCGAGGAATGCGCGAAGAACGGTTTCGAGGTCATGGCCCCGGCGTGAACCGGCGCCCCGGGAAGCGGGTGGAGAGTATGGCGGAGAGCAAAAAAGACGACGTGCGTGAACGGCGGCAGGAGGCGATGGCCGACCTGCGGGTTTTCCTGCGCGAGGCCGAGGCCGAGGGCGAAGTGGTGCGCGTCAAGGGGGCAAAGACCGACCTTGAAATCGGCGCGCTGTTCGAGCTTTCGAACGAGCATCTCTATCCGCCGGTCCTGCTGTTCGAGGATATTCCCGGCTTCGATCCGCGCTTTCGCATTCTTTCCAACGTTCGTACGTCGCGCTTTCTGGTCGGCGATATCAGTCTCGACGCGGTGCGCGCCTATCGCGCGCGGCCCAAGCAGAAAAGCGAGCCGATCCCGCCCCAGGACGTCAACAGCGGGCCGGTCATGGACAACATCGTCGAGGGTGCCGCGGTCAACCTGTCGAACTACCCGGCGCCGCGCTGGCACGAAGGCGACGGCGGCAATTACATCGGCACAGAATGCCTGATCGTGATCAAGGATCCCGACAGTGACTGGGTGAACATCGGCACCTATCGCGTGATGATCCAGGACGACAAGCGCCTGTCCGTGTTCATAGAACCCGGCAAACACGGTGACGTGA
The DNA here is from genome assembly GCA_038145705.1 of Alphaproteobacteria bacterium. Classification (GTDB taxonomy): domain Bacteria; phylum Pseudomonadota; class Alphaproteobacteria; order SMXQ01; family SMXQ01; genus WHSO01. The sequence goes on from JAYQQF010000001.1 coordinate 338,465, forward strand.
TCCGCAGGAAATACTGGGACAAGGGCGAAGCCTGCCCGATCGCCGTCGTCGTCGGACAGGCGCCGGTTCTGGGCGTCGTCGCCTCGCTTTCGGCCAAGGACGGCGAAAGCGAACTGGCGATCGCCGGCGGGCGCATCGGCCGTGCCGTCAAGACCGTGCGCGGCAAGCATACGGGCCTGCCGTTCCCGGCCGACGCGGAACTGGTTTTCGAAGGCTTCATGCCGCCGCTCGACAAGGAATCGGCGACCGAGGGGCCGTTCGGCGAATGGCCGGGCTATTACGCATCCGCCGACCGGCCGGAGCCGGTCGTCCACGTGAAGGCGGTCTATCACCGCGACGATCCGATCATCCTCGGTCAGCCGCCGGTGAAGCCCAACTATCCGGGCCGCCAGATCAAGATCCCGCGCCTTGCCGGGTTGTGGGACGCGCTGGAAGGCGCGGGCGTGCCCGGGGTGACCGGGGTATGGCTGCTGCAGGGCGGCGGCTCGCGCTTCATCCCGGTGGTCTCGATCAAGCAGATGCACGCGGGCCACGCCAAAATGGCCGGACTGGTGCTGGCGGGATGCCGGCCGGGCGCCTACATGGCGCGCATGATCGTGGTCGTCGACGACGATATCGACATCACCAAGCCTGCCGAGGTGATGTGGGCGATGGCGACGCGCTGGGACCCCAAGACCCAGACCGACATCATCGACGGTTGCTGGACCGGTCATATCGATCCGGCGCTGTCGCCTGAAAAGCGCGAAAAAGACGACATCACGAATTCGCGCATGATCGTTTACGCCGTTCGGCCCTGGCACTGGAAGGACGACTTCCCCAAGGTCAATGCGGTGAGCAAGGGCTATGCCGAGGATGTCCGCGCAAAGTGGCGCGACAAGCTCAAGTTCCTCCAGAATTGAAGGGCAGGTGATGGCGTCCGAGACCTCCCAGACTGGTGCCGCGGTTCCCCCCGGGAAGTTCATGGTGGATCCCTACCTTGAATGGGCGAAGGGGCAGGGGGTGCCGATCTTCGAAGCCTTCGGCTTCAATCTTCTTGACCTCGACGTCAAGCCGTGGCCGCGTTTCGGCGTGAACGGCGCCATCGCCCATGTGCAGGGACGCGGCGACTTCATGACCGTGTTCGTCTGGGAAATTCCGCCGGGCGGGGCCAGTACGCCGGTGCGCCATCTCTGCGAATCGGTCGTTTACGTCTTGTCGGGGCGCGGCACGACGACGGTGGAGGACAGCGAAGGCCGCAGCCATACCTTCGAATGGGGACCCAACAGCATTTTCGCGCCGCCGCTCAACGCCCGCTACCGGCATTTCAACGGCTCGGGTTCCGAACCGGTGCGCCTTGCGGTGTCGTCGAACCTGCCCGCCGTGATGAACCTGTTCCACAGCGAGAGCTTCGTTTTCGACAACCCGGCGCGCTTCCCCGAGCGCGAGGGCGGAGAGGGACATTTCCGGGGCGACGGCGATTTCATCGCGGTGCGTCCGGGCAAGCACATGTGGGAAACCAACTTCGTGCCCGACGCGACCGACCTCAAGCTCGAGAAATGGGCGGCGCGCGGGGCGGGCGGCTCGCATATCCAGCTCATCCTCGCTGACGGAATCCTGCATGCCCATGTTTCGGAAATGCCCGTCGGCACCTACAAGAAAGCGCACCGGCACGGGCCGGATGTTCACGTTTACTGCCTGTCGGGCACCGGCTACTCGCTGCTGTGGTACGAAGGCGACGACGACATCACCCGCGTCGACTGGTGCCACGGCTGGGTGTTCGCGCCGCCCGACATGATGTTCCACCAGCATTTCAATACGGGTGCGGAGCCGGTGCGTTACCTCGCCGTTGGTCACGGCAGCGTTCGCTATCCCTTCACCCAGAACATGTGGCGCATATATCAGGGCATCGACGTCGACGTGAAACAGGGCGGCAACCAGATCGAATATCAGGATCAGGACCCGCGCATTCACCGCATGTACGTGGAGGCGATGGAAAAGATCGGCCTTGCCCCGAAGATGGAAGGTTTTATCAGGGGATGAGCGCGACCGAAGACGCCCTGCAGGGACGCGAAGGCATCGATTATCTGCGCGATCCTTATCTCGAATGGTGCGCGGGTGAGGGCGTGCCCATCGTGGGCGAATTCGCCGTCAACCTGCACGAGGTAAAAACCGCGCCGTGGCCGCGGCTCGGCGCCGATGCGGCCTTCGTGCATCTCGATGGGCGCGGCGATTTCATGGCGCTGTTTGTCCTCGACCTGGCGCCCGGCGGCAAGACGCTGCCCCAGCGCCATGTCTATGAAGAGGTGATCTACGTCCTGTCGGGTCATGGTTCCACCATGGTCGAGGTGGACGGCACCCGGCATACTTTCGAATGGGGACCGAACTCCCTGTTCGCGCTGCCGCTGAACACGCGCTACCAGCATTTCAACGGATCGGGGCGCGAGAAGGCGCGGCTGATATCGGCCAATTCGCTGCCGATCATGCTGAACATCTTTCACGACCGCGATTTCATCTTCGCCAATGACGCGCTGTTTCCCGGCCGCATCGGCAAGCCCGGCTATTTCGACGGCGAGGGCGAGAAGATCGAGACCCAGCCGGGCCGCTTCATGTGGGAAACCAACTTCGTCGCCGATGTGGCGAACTTCAAGCTCGAAGGCTGGGAAAAGCGGGGCGGGCGGTCGTCCAACATGCGTTTCGCGCTGGCCGACGGGGTGGTGCACGTGCATACCTCGGAAATGGCCGTCGGCACCTACAAGAAGGGCCATCGCCATGGCGCTGATTTCCACGTGCTTTTGCTGTCGGGCACCGGCTATTCCCTGTTCTGGTTCGAAGGCGACAAGGACTTCCGCCGCGTCGACTGGGCGCCCGGCGTGGTTTTTGCACCGGTGGACAATATCTTCCACCAGCATTTCAACACCGGGCCCAACCCGGCGCGCTATCTGCCGCTGGCGCTCGGCTCCACGCGCCATCCGCTGACCGCCGCCAAGAAGCAGATCACGCTTGGCGTCGATGTGGATGTGAAGAAGGGCGGCAACCAGATCGAATATCACGATCAGGACCCGCGCGTTCACGCCATGTTCATGGCCGAACTGCGCAAGAACGGGGTCCGGTCCCTGATGGGCGAATACATCGACGAAAGCGGTTATTGATGGCGCTCGAGGATCTCAAGAAGCAGATCCAGTACACGGGCATCCTGCTGGAGCCCTACCTCGACTGGTGCGAGGCGGAGGGCCTGCCGGTGATCGAGGATTTCTGCGTCGACCTGCACACCGTTCCGACCGCTCATTGGGCGCGCGCGGGCGTCGAGGCGTCCTTCGTCCATCTGAAGGGCCGCGGCGATTTCGTCTCGGTATTTCTGTTCGACTTGGCGCCGGGGGCCAAGACCGTGCCGCAGGGTCACCTGTACGAGGAAGTGTTCCTCGTCGTTTCCGGTCACGGCTCGACCACCATCGAGATGGCGAACGGCGAAAAGCGCAGTTTCGAATGGGGGCCGAACTCGCTGTTCGCGATCCCGCTCAATGCGCGCTACCAGATATTCAACGGATCGGGCAGCGAGCGCGCAAGGCTCGCCTCCACCAACAACCTGTGCCTGATCATGAACCTCATCCATGACGAGGACTTCATCTTCGCGAACGGCTGGAAGTTCCCGCTGCGCGAAGGGGCCGATGCGTCGTGGTTCGAGGGTGGCGGCGTGCAGAGCACGGTGCATCGCGGGCTGCGCATGTGGGAGACCAATTTCGTGGCCGATGTCGCGGGCTTCGAGGTCAAGTCGTGGAACCAGCGCGGCGCGGGCAGCGCCCATGTGCAGTTCTGTCTCGCCGACGGCAATTTGCACGCCCACTGCTCCGAAATGGGGGTGGGCACCTACAAGAAGGGTCATCGTCATGGCCCGGATTTCCACGTTTTCATCGTGTCGGGGCACGGCTATTCGCTGTTCTGGCACGATGGCGACGACGCGCTGAGGCGCTTCGACTGGAAGCAGGGTTCGGTGTTCGCGCCCACCGACATGATCTGGCACCAGCACTTCAACACGGCAGCCGTCCCGGCGCGCTATCTCGCGACCGCGATGGGTTCGACCCGCTATCCCTTCACCGAGGAAAAACGGGCCATCAAGCGCGGCGTCGATGTCGACGTCAACAAGGGCGGAAACCAGATCGAGTACGAAAACCAGGACCCGCGCATCCACCGGATGTTTCTGGCGGAACTGGAAACGAACGGCGTCGCCTGCGCCATGGGCAGGTACCTCGACGAGGCCAAAATTCCCCGCTAGCGCCTATTTGCCGGGGAAGATCGCATCCCACAGCAGTTCGACCAGCGGTTCCGGCCAGATGATGTGGATCAGCGTGTCGAAAATCCCGATCAGTATGGCGACCGCGCTGATGCCCATGCCGAGCGCCAGCTTCCAGCCGCCGCCGTAGCGCCGCGCATAGAGCAGCGGAAACAGGAACAGCGTCACGGTGAAGCCGATAATGATAATGCCGGCGCCGAGCCCGCCGATCCACAGGATGATCTCCCTGAAGCGGCGCGATTTTTCGCGGTCCTCTTCCGTAGCCACGTGGGCTACCTGGTCGCTTCGCCTGAGCGCGATCAGGCTGATCGCCAGTTGTGCAATCGCCAGGGCGCTGCCGAATGCGGCGAAGGCATAGACGGGCACCGCGGCCTTTGGCGGCCAGGCGACGGCCTGGCTGACGGCGAAGGCCGCCAGCGCCAGATAAAAGGCGACGATAGCGATATCGCCCTTCGGCCCGACCTTCGGTCCTTCGCTGGCGAGGTCCATGTGCATGCCGCGCGCCTTGCGCCGGCGGTTGCGGATGATCGGCACGGCGACGGTGATGGCGATCAGCAGGGCGAAGGCCATGACGCCCGGGCGCAGCATCCATTCCTGCGGCTCGTAGCGCTCCACGGTCAGCCACAGGTAGTTCTGCAGCTGCGGCCCCAGCACCACGGCCACCAGCAACGGCGGGCGCGGCCAGCCGTGGCGCTTCATGATGATGCCGACGACCGAGAAGATCGCCAGCACCAGAAGATCGGCCCATGCGTAATTGGCACTGAAGGCGGCGACGACGCAGAAGATCAGCGTCATGGGCACGATCGCATAGAAGGGCGCCAGCGACAGCTTGGCGAAGCTGTTCGCAAACCCCATGGAGATGCTGGTGGCGATCAGGTTGGCGATGATCAATACCCACAGCATGGCGTAAAGGTAGGGCAACTGTTCGCCCAGCATCTTTTCGCCGGGCTGGATACCGACCGAAATGAAGGCCGTCAGCATCAGCGCCATCGAGGTGCCGCCCGGAACGCCGAACAGGATCGAGGGGATCAGGTCGCCGCCTTCCTTGGCGTTGTTGGCGCTTTCAGGCGCCAGCACGCCGCGGACGTCGCCGGTGCCGAATTTTTCGGGGTTTTTTTCAGTCTGAACCGCATGGGCATAAGCAAACCAGTCCGCGACCGAGGAGCCGAGGCCGGGGATCATCCCCACCCAGACGCCGACGACCGAACTGCGCAGCACCAGCCACCAATGACGGAATACGTCCTTGGCGCCTTCCCACTGGCCCTTGCCGATGCGGCCGGCTTCGGCGACCGATGTGCGGCGCACCGAAAGGTCCACCAGTTCCGGCACGGCGAAGATGCCGAGCGCGATGAGGACGAGGTGAATGCCGTTCCACAGGTAATAGTCTTCGAAGGTGAAGCGTTCGATGCCGGTGCGTGCGTCGGTGCCGATCAGCGACAGGCCGAGGCCGAGCGCGGCCGCCATCAGGCCCTTCACCGGCGCATTGCCCGACAGCACGCCGACCGCCGACAGCCCCCACAGCACCAGCATCATGAATTCGGGCGATCCCAGCGCGAAGACAAGCGGCTTCATCACCGGCAGCGACAGCACGAAGACCAGCCCCCCGAACAGGCCGCCGACGGCGGAGCCGACATAGGCGGCGCCGAAGGCGCGCGCCGCTTCGCCGCGCTTGGCCATGGGGTGGCCGTCGAGGATCGTTGCCTGCGACCCGGCCGTGCCGGGAACCGCGATCAGCACCGAGGAAAACGTGCTGGCCGTGCCGCCCACCGCACCGATGCTGATCAGAAGCGCGATGCACAGGAAGGGATCGAGCTTCATCGCGTAGGGCAGAACCATGGAGAGCAGCAGCAGCGTGCCGATGCCGGGCATGGCGGCGAAGATCGAGCAGACGACAGTCCCGGCAATGATCAGCGCGATCCCGGCCGGGGTCATCAGGCCGAGAAAGCCATTGAGCATGGCCGACGGATCGTAAAGGTCTTTCATGGTCTGGAATCAGGCCCGGTCAAGGGGGCCGCCCGGATGCGAGGGGGTAAAAAGAGTGCAGCCGGAGAATGCGTTTCTCCGGCCGCGCCCTGTTCCTTTACTGAATCGGCAGCCCGTGCTTCTTGCGCAGGTTGATGAAGAAGGCGAGGTCCTCGTCGGTGGTGGCGACGAGGTTTTTCACGATGCTGTCCATCTGACGGCCCGTATACCAGCCGAAGTCGCCGCCGAATTCGCGCTTGGCGAGCTCGACGAACTTGGGATCCTTCATCACCTTGTCGTGGGCATCGCGCCAGGCTTTGGTAAGGTCGTCGGGGGTGCCGCCGGGCAGGGCGATCCACTTTTCGACCGTCTGGTCGTCGAGCCAGCCCGCATAGGCCTTTGCCGCCTTGGCGTCGAGCTTGCCCTTGAGCAGGTCGCCCAGGACCGGCACGCCCTTGAATTCGACGCGCTCGACGAACTTTTCGTTGTCGTCGCGGTTGCCGAGTTGGACGATCGCCTTCATGTTGTCGTTCATCAGCGGCATGACGTTGAACACGGTCTGGTTGTTGACCATGTCCACCTCGCCGCGCCGCGCGGCCAGCAGCATTTCCGACGTGCCCGCGTAGCCCAGCACGAACTTGAGGTTCCAGCCGAGGTACTCCATTGCCCAGACGGCCGCATGGTCGCCCGTACGTTCGCCGTCGATGGCGCCGAAAGCGACTGGCTTCTGCGACTTGTCCGTAAGGCGCGCCTGTATCTTCGGATCCTTGTTGATCAGGATGATGGTGCCGAGCCGCGCCGTGCCACCGACAAAGCGGTACTTGCCCGGATCGTATTTCACGCTCTTGTGGCGCAGCTTGTAGGGGCTGACCTGGGTGCGCGATCCGGCCAGCGCGGTCAGGCCGTCACCCTTGACCTTGGCGGCGAAGTAATTGTTCGCCTTGATGCCGCCGCCGCCCGGAAGGTTCTGGAACACGATCTGCGGCTTGCCCGGCAGGTTGTCGGCAAGCAGCGCGCCGACCTGGCGGGCGCTGGCGTCGGTGCCGCCGCCCGGCTTCGAATTGATGATGATCTTGACCGTCTTGCCCTTGAAGGACACCTCGGCGACGGCTGGCGTCGTTGCGACGGCCGCCGCGGTCACGGCGGCAAGCGCGGCAAAGCGGAGCGAAGCGGAAATCTTCATGTGAGCACTCCCTGTATTTTTGAAATTTGCCCAAGGGTCGCAATATTCGCAAAGCGCTGCAACCCCTTATCGGCGTTATCTGCGCTCTTCCCGCCAGAATCCGAGCGCATTCATCACCGGGCCGTCGTTTATGGAAAACAGCAGGGCGGGTTCGCTGCCGCGGTTTTCCAGCCCATGCCAGGCCCAGCTGGGCACGACGAAGGTATCGCCTTCTTCCCATGCGATGCGTGCGTCTCCGATCGCAGCGCTACCGCGTCCTTGAAAGACATGATAGATCGCCGCCGCCGTGTGGCGGTGGGAACGAGTCTTTTCTCCAGATCGCAGCATTGTCAGTTCGCAATCGACAGTGGGCAGCGTCGGCCCGCCGGAAAGGGGATCGGCAAAGGAGAGGGTCACGGCCTCGTAAGGGTCGCCCGCACCTTCGGCAAGGACATCGAGGGCGGCTTTCGTTTCAACCCAGGGATAGCGGTAGGGCGGGCGGTAAGCGGTGGCAGAGTACTCCCGGTTCTTCGCCCGCAGCGGACCGAACTGGGCCGCCGACCAGCCGCGCGGACGCGTCACGGTCTGCTGCGGCGCCTGGTGCAGGTCGGCAAAACCGATACGGAAATGGGTCGTCAGTGGCGCCACCGCGGCGTCCATCCAGATCGTCCGGCTGGTGCCGCCGGAAACGTGGTCGTGCCAGCTCCAGTTCGGCGTGGTAACGAGATCGCCGCGCGCCATCGGGAATTCTTCGCCTTCGACCACGGTACAGGTGCTGCCGTCGCCTTCGACGACGAAGCGCACGGCATCCATCGTATGACGGTGGCAGGGCGCCATCTCCCCCGGCATCAGCATCTGGGCGCCGAGCATCAGGTTAGGCGTCGTGCCCATCTTGAGATCGGGATGCTGGTAGCCGATGAAGCGGCGGTGGGCCTCTTCCTTGGGGATATTGTCGACGGCCTCGTCGAGGATCGCCTGCATCTCCGACCAGTGCCAGAGATGGACGCCGTAGCCCGGCTCGGGCTCGCGGTGGCCGTCGGAGCGGTTGGGAATCATCCAGTAGCCGAGCAGGTTCCTGTCCCGTACCCGTCGGTCGAACGCATCGCGTTTTTCGCTCTCCGGCTGGTCTTTTGCTTGGCTCACGCCTGCCTCCCCCGCGGCCCGCGGCAGGGCCATTTTGCCTGAGCCGTTGCGCTATGGGAAACGGCTTTTGCTTTTTGCTGGTCCTCGGGGCTGGTCATTTCGAATATCAAAAATATAATCCGCCCGCGTTCCGTCATTCCTGCGACCCATTGAAAGGCTGCTCATGGCCCGCAAGCCCGCACCGAAGAAAACCCGCCGTCCCCGCGCCAAGGCGCCGGAGACACGCGGAAACAGTACGCTGGTGATCGGCGCGCGGCTGCTTGGCGTCGTCTCCAATTTCGACGGTCCGACGACGCTGACGCGGGTTGCCGCGGCCGCGGAAATGTCGCCGAGCCGGGCCTACCGCTACCTGCGCGCCCTGGTCGACAGCGGGCTGGTGGAGCAGGACGAGATTTCCGGCCGCTACGATCTGGGGCCGGAGGTTCTGCGGCTCGGCCTCGCCGCGATCAGCCGCATCGATCCCGTGCGCCTCGCGATGGCGGCGATGCCCGACCTGTCGCAGCGCACCGGGCTGGTTTCGACCCTGACGATCTGGGGCACCCATGGTCCGACGGTGATCCGCTGCGAACACGCGACCCTGTCGACACCTATCCGCATCCGCGAAGGGGTGGTCCTGCCGCTGCTCACGACGTCCGCAGGCAACCTTTACCTCGCTTACGAATCGGAGCAACTGAGCAAGCCGCTTCTCGATCGCGAGATTCCGCAATGGAATGCCGTGCGCGAGGGCAAGGACCAGATGACGATGGAGCGGGTCGCGAAGTTGCGCGACGAGGTGTGCAAGCGCGGCATCACCCGGGCCATCGGCGAGCGCACGCCCAACCACGCCAACATCGCGGCTCCTGTATTCGGCCGCGACGGGCATATCGCCCTCGCCATGACCCTGATCGGGGTGCGCGGCAGTTACGACACGTCCTATTCGGGCGAAGCCGCGCAAATTCTCAGGGAAGTGACCCGCGAACTGTCGCGCAAGCTCGGCGCGACGGAGGCAAAGGACGCCTAGCGGGCGCAGTCTTCCAGCAAGCTGGCCAGAAAATTCCGGAACACGCGGTCGACGGTCCAGCTCTTGACCGCGCCGGACATGATCAGGTCCCGCGCTTCCTGGGTGTCGCCGTACATCCGGCCGATGGTGATCAGCAGTTCGCCGTGGGCGACGTCGGCCGAGACGTGCTCTTCGTTCGAATACTGCTTCTTCATCGGGATGCCGAGTTCCTTCTGAAGCTTTTCGCCCATGCGCCGCGACAGGCAGCCGCCGCGAATGACTTTTTCCGAGTTCGAATATTCGAGCGCGGCGGAGGCGGCGAAGGCCTCGAGCCAGTGCGATTGCTGGGCAATCTGCAGCCAGGCCTGGAAGGAGACGAAAGAGCCGTCCATGGTCGGTGCGTCATAGTAATCCTTGGGCTTGAGGCCGAAGGACGCGCCCTGCTTGACCGCAAGCTCGTAGTGGTTGGCACCGCCGCGCGCGGCGACGCCGCCGAGTTCCTCTTCCTCGTGCTCCCACACCATTTTCTTGACCGCAAGGGGGGCCGAACCCTGCACATAGCCCCAGCAGTCGCGACGGTTCAGGTTGAACTGGGCATGCTGCATGAAGAACTGCTGCACGCCTTTCTTCGTCCACGGGGCCGCGAACATGCGCTTGTAGGCCGCCGATTCGAACTGGCCGTTGGCGAGGTCGAACAGTTTCTGTTCGTGTGCCTTCAGGGGATTGGTTCCCCGGCGCTTGGCGGGCGTCGCCCTGGCGGTGCGGGGTTTCTTTGCGGTCTTGGCTTTAGAAGTGGTCTTGCGCGCCATGGGGCGGTTCTCCCGGGTGGATTATGTTTTCGTTTCAGCCTGTTCACGGTGGAGACCGAACGCATCGAGGATCGGCCGGTCGGTCACCGTGAACAGGAAGGCAGGTGTGGAAGCGGAGGCATTGACGAAGCGGTGCCATGTCCAGTTCGGCACCGCCATGCCGTCATGTTGCGAAAAGGAAAGGGTCGTATCGTCGAATTCGATGCGTCCTTCGCCCGAGACGACGAAATGCACGGCACTTGCGCCGCGCCGCCGGCGCTGTCCCTTGAAGCCGGGCGGCAGCATCTGCGCGTAGCAGGCGAGTGTCGAAAGCGCCGGGCCGCCGCTCACCGGGTTGATGTATTCGATGGCGATGCCGTCACAGGGATCGGGCGGCTGCTCTGCCAGTTGTTCAAGCCGCGCCTGGGTTTCCGCCCACGGGTAACGGAAGGGGCGCGGTGCCGTCGCCCGCGCTTCACCGATCGGCCGCAGCAGTTCGGTGCCGGGCAGGGGCGCCTCGTTGCGGCGGTCCTGTGTCGTTTCCCCCAGTTCTTCGTAGTAGTTCTGGTTGATGGCGGCGATGAAGGGAACGTCGAGCACATCCAGCCATGTCGCCGGACGGCCGCGGTCGTTGTGGTGATCGTGCCAGCACCAGCCGGGCGTCAGGATCAGGTCGTAGGGCAGCATCGGCAGCACTTCGCCGTCCACCACCGTATAGACGTCATTGCCGCCGTCGATGGTAAAGCGGAGCGCATTCACCGTATGGCGATGCGCCCAGGCGATTTCCCCGGGCTGAATGACCTGAATTCCGGCAAGAATGTTGTGGGTCGTGCCGCGCTGAAGGGCAGGGTTCATGTAGATCAGGCTGCGCCGCGCGGTGTTGCTTTCGGGCAGGGCGACGCAGGAACCTTCGAGGATTTTCTCCATCACCGGCCACGGCCACAGGTAGGGCTTGGCCTGGGCCACGGGGTCGATCCACACGCGCCCGTCGGGGCTGCGCTTCATGTTTTCGGGCCGGTTGGCGCCGACCTGCCACTGGCCGCGCACATGCGCTTCGGACATAAGCTTTTCGAGCGCTGCGAGGGTTGCGGCCTGGTCAGTCATCGCCGTGGTTCCGGTTGTGGTCGTCGCGGGGCAGAGGATTCCCTCGAGGACAATAACCAAGCGTTTGAACAAAGAAAATAAAGAAAACAATTTTGAAATTCGAAAAAATACCCGCCGGCGGCTCCCAGCCGCCTTGTGTCCGCGCCGTCCGGGGTCTATCAATGAAACGAGAAACCATGGGCCTTGAAGAGCCCGATTGCCGGGGAGCCTTGCCATGACGAATCGATTTCCTGCCGTTGCTGTGCTCTGTGCGATTGCGGTTGTGCCTGCAACCGCCTCGGCAGAAGAATTTTTTGCGGGCAAGACCATCACGGTTTCGATCGGTTCCGGAGCCGGCGGCAGTTACGACGCCTATGCGCGGTTGATGTCGCGGCACCTCGGCCGTCATCTTCCCGGAAACCCAACCTTGGTGCCCAAGAACATGCCGGGCGCGGGCGGCACCCGTGTCGCCGCCTTCATCTACAGCGTGGCGCCCAAGGACGGAACGCAACTCGGCGCCACCCTGAATACAATCCCGATTTTTCAGCTTCTTAATCCCGGCAAGGCGAAATACGACGTCGGCAAATTCAACTGGATCGGCACGACGGCGAGTCCGACCAATGTTCTGGTGGTCTGGCACACCACCGGATTCAACACGTTGCTTGACGCGACGAAGAAGCAGATTGCGGTCGGCGCGACGACACCGGGCACGACCCAGGAAATGTACCCGCTGATGGCGAACCGCCTGTTCGGGACGAAGTTCAAGGTGGTGCTGGGCTACGGCAGCGCCACGGAAGTAAACAAGGCGATGGAAAGCGGCGAGGTATCGGGGCGGGGCAGTAATTCCTGGATGTCCTATACCTTCCAGAACCCGCAATGGGTGAAAGAAAAGAAGATCGTTCCCCTGTTCCAGATGACCCTGGAACGAGATCCGATGCTCAAGAACGTTCCGACCCTGATTGAATATGCCCGCAACGACGAAGAGCGGCAGGTGATCTCGTTGCTGGCGACGACGGAGACCATCGGCCGCGCCATGATGGCGCCCCCGGGCGTGCCTGCGGATAGGGTGGCGCTTCTGCGCAAGGCCTTCATGAGTGCGATTAACGATCCGAATCTACTCGCAGATGCGCAACGCGCCAAGCTTGAAATCCAGCCGATCGAGGGAGCGAAACTGCAGAAGATGGTCGAAGGGATTTCGGCCGCGTCCCCCGCGGTGGTTGCGCGCTTCAAGGCAGCGGTTGCGACGGAAAACACCGGCGGCGGAAAGAAAAAGAAAAAGTCTCAGTAAAAAAAACAGTGGAGCACCCGATGTCGGGCGACAATGTTGAATCGCGGCGCCTCGCCGCCCTCGGCGACCTGCGCACCTGCCTTGAACTGGCGCGTGAGATGGACGATCTCGAAATCGTCGACGGTGCCGATCCCAAGCTGGAAATCGGCGCGCTGTACGAACTTTCCCTGGAACAACCCGACCCGCCGATCCTCGTTTTCGACAACATCAAGGGCTTTGCGAAGGGCTTCCGCGTCGCCGTCAACGTGCGTTCGTCGAAGGTGTTCGACAATGGATCCGGCCTCGAGGCGGTCCAGAAATACCGCAAGCACCGGCGCAAGACCTCGGCACCGATCCCGCCGGTGACGGTCAAGACCGGCCCGGTGCTTGAAAACGTCATGGAAGGGGCGAAGGTCAACGCGCGCGCGTTTCCGGCCCCCGTCTGGCATGAGGGCGACGGCGGACATTATATCGGCACCGAATGCATGGTGGTCACGAAGGACCCCGAAAGCGACTGGGTCAATGTCGGGACCTATCGCGTCAAGGTCGAGGACGAAAACACGCTTTGCCCGTTCATCGAGCCGGGCAAGCACGGTGACGTCATTCGCAAGAAATACTGGGCGCGCGGCGAAGCCTGCCCGATGGTGATCAGCGTCGGCCAGGCGCCGGTCCTGGGCGCGGCAGCGGCCTCCACCGCGGCGGAAAAGGTCTCCGAGTATGCTCTTGCCGGGGCCCGCATCGGTCGGGCGATCGAGGTCGTCGCGGGCAAGCATACGGGCATCCCGTTCCCCGCCGACGCCGAAATCGTGTTCGAGGGCTTCATGCCGCCGCCCGACCAGCGCTCGGCGAGCGAAGGCCCCTTCGGCGAATGGCCGGGCTACTACGCATCCAATTCGCGGCCCGAGCCGGTGCTGGAAATCAAGGCGATTTACCACCGCAACGATCCCATTATCACCGGTGCGCCGCCGGTGCGCCCGACATTGCCCGGTTTCTGGTTCGGCACGGCGGGGTCGGGGCATTTCCGCTCCGCCGCCATGTGGGACGAGCTGGAGGCGGCAGGTGTCCCCGGCGTGCAGGGCGTCTATACCCTGCCGGGCGGGGGCCCGCGCTTCATTCGCGTCGTTTCCATCAAGCAGATGCACGCGGGCCACGCCAAGATGGCGGGGCTGGTGGCGGCGGGCTGCGGCTCGTCGGCCTATCTCGGGCGCATGGTGATCGTCGTCGATGACGACATCGACATCACCAACCCGGCCGAAGTCATGTGGGCGATGGCGACGCGCTGGGACCCCAAGACCCAGACCGACATTATCGACGGCTGCTGGACCGGCTATATCGACCCCATGCTTCTGCCCGAGCGCCGCGAGGGCGAGGACATGACCAATTCGCGCATCATCATCTATGCCGTGCGCCCCTGGCACTGGAAGGACGACTTCCCGAAGGTGAACGCGGTGAGCCGCGAATATGCCGACGATGTTCGTACAAAGTGGATGGACAAGCTTGCGTTCCTGACGAAATGACCGGCGCCTGAATACGGGCCCGGAAGCAAAAAAGGGAGACTGCCATGAACCGACCCGTCTTTGTTTCCGCAGCTGCGGCCATTGCCGTCCTTGTCGCGCTGCCTGCCGTGGGGCAGTCGGTCGAGGATTTCTACAAGAAAAAGGAAATCACCGTCGTCGTCGGTACGTCGGCAGGCGGCAGCTACGATACGACCGCGCGTCTCCTTGCACGTCATTTCGGGCAATACGTTCCGGGCAAGCCCAATGTCATCGTCCAGAACCGGCCCGGCGCATCGAGCCGCGTCGCGGCCAACTGGCTTTACAACGCCGGGCCCCGTGACGGCTCCGTGATCGGCGCGTTTTCGCAGACCCTCGCCATGTCGCAGGCCTTGGGCGAGCGCGGCATCAAGTACGACGCGGCGAAGTTCAACTGGATCGGCACGCCGATCCAGCCCGTCAGCGTCATGGTCGCGTGGCGGGCGGCGGGCTTCACCTCGCTGATGCAGGCGAAGGACCGCGAAATGATCGTCGGCGCCACGAGCGCGACGGGGGCCAACTTCATCTATCCGGCGCTCGCCAATCACCTGTTCGGCCTCAAGCTCAAGATTATCATCGGCTACAAGGGCGGCCACGAGGTCGACCTCGCGCTCGAGCGCGGCGAGATCGCGGTGCGCGGCAGCGCCACCTGGGACGAGATTCGCGCCGATTACCCGCATTGGATCCGCGACAAGAAGATCGTGATCCTGATCCAGAACAGCCTGAAGAAGCATCCCGACCTGCCCGACGTGCCGCGCTTCGTCGATCTGGCCCAGACGCCCGATCAGCGCATGGTGCTCGATCTGATGGGGAAGGTGGCTGCCGTCGGGCGGCCGTGGCTGACCAACCGCGACGTTCCTGCCGACCGGCTGGCGGCCCTGCGGGTGGCCTTCGATACCACCATGAAGAACCCGAAATTCCTGGCTGAGGCGAAAAAGAGCAGGCTCGAAATCGACCCGCTGACGGGCAAGGAGCTTCAGGACATGGCGGTTGAACTGGTCGCGGCGCCGAAAAGCGTCGTGGACCTGATGAACGCGGCCCTTGCCCGCGGCGGCACCCAGTGCGAGCGGTTCACCGACGCCAAGTACTGCGCGGCGAAGAAGAAAAAGAAGAAGAAGAGCCAGTAGGGCAAAAGGGTTGAGCAGTGGACATCGTGGGCGCCTTGTGTATGATATGCGAATAATAATCATTCGCATTAAGGAAACCCCATCATGCCACCCCATACCCAAGCGCCCATCACGGAACAAAACCCTAACCCTCTAAAAAAGGCCGACAATCCAACCCGCACGCCTTTTTGCAAACCCTTCACCGCTCATGAGGAAATAGTTTTGAGGATCGTGCAGATCCTCCTCTCCGGGGAAGGCGGTTGGCCTATCGTCCGACAGGGAATCGCAACGTCCTTCCGAATCACTGAAATCGAAAGAACGGTCATCGCGTTCGACAGAACTATCAGCGTTTTGCGACAGGCGGTCAGGCATCCAATGCCGCCGGCAACCGGTCCCGGCACGCTGGATATGAGGAATATCGCCTTCCTGAACCTGCTGGCCGCTATCCAGCAGCGTGAAAATCACCTTACCCTCGCATACGCGGCGTGGTTGACGCGGCAGGAATGGAGGGAAAGGTTGGTCAGGGAAGCCCAAAACCTTGCCCAGGTCCTCGCGGCTTCCGGGGTCATGATCGGTTTAAGGATCGAATAAGGGCCTTTCCCTCCAACAAAAGCGTAATTCCCAAACTTTGCGCTTAAGCGGCGGACAAAGAACGCTAGAATAAAGCGTTCGATGTCTAATGGTTTGCCCCTCGCCGGGCGGCGGCATCGGACGCGGCGGAGACGGCGGCCCTCTTCGGGGTGCCGTCAAACCTTTGATCCGACGGGGGAACCGTGAGCGATTCGAATACCTACCTGCCCAGGGACTGGGGTTTGCAGCCCCCGTACCTTTATGAAGGCTACAAATCGACCGTCGAGCGGTCGCCGAGGAAGCCGCTGGTGCCGCTGCCCCAGACGCTGTCGGAGATGACCGGGCCCGTTTACGGCCACGATGCCGTGCGCGAAATCGACTCCGATCTAACCAAGAACGGCGCCCTCAACGGCCAGCCGCTCGGCCAGCGCATCAAGGTCACGGGCCGCGTCACCGACGAAAACGGCCGTCCGGTGCCCAATACCCTGATCGAGATATGGCAGGCCAATGCTGCCGGGCGCTACGTCCACAAGGTGGACAACCACGACGCGCCGCTCGATCCCAATTTCTTCGGTGCCGGGCGCTTCCTGACCGGCCCCGACGGGCGCTACACCTTCCGCACGATCCGTCCGGGCGAATATCCCTGGGCCAACCACCATAAGGCGTTCCGTCCGGCGCATATCCATTTCTCGCTGTTCGGGCCGAGCTTCGTGACCCGCCTCGTGACGCAGATGTATTTCCCGGGCGATCCGTTGCTGCCGCTCGATCCGATCTTCCTGTCGATCCCCGACGTGAACGCGCGCAATCGTCTGATCTCGCGCTATTCGGTCGAAGCGACCGACGCCGACTTCGCGCTCGGCTACGAATACGACATTGTCCTGCGCGGCAGCAAAGCCACGCCCATGGAGGGCTGATCATGGATAACCGCAAGATGCAGCAAACGCCCGGCCAGACCATCGGGCCCTATTTCGCTTACTGCCTGACGCCCGAAGGCTATGGCCGCAAGGGGATCACCAGCAACGTCCTCGCCGGTCCGGCGACCAAGGGCGAGCACATCCGCATCACAGGCCGTCTGATCGCGGGCGACGGCTCGCCGCTGGACGACGCGCTGGTCGAGGTCTGGCAGGCCAATGCCGCCGGACGCTACGCGCATTCGGCCGACAGCCGGGCCGATGTCGCCCTCGATCCGGCCTTCAACGGCTTCGGCCGCTGCCAGACGGACAAGGACGGCCGCTTTACCTTCGATACTGTGAAGCCCGGCCGCGTGCCGGGGCAGGGTAACCGCCTGCAGGCGCCGCACATCAGCGTCATCATCCAGTCGCGCGGCATGCTGTCGCACGCCTTCACGCGCATCTACTTCGGCGACGAAACCAAGGCGAACGACGAGGACCCGGTGCTCAACTCGATCGAGGCGGCGCGCCGCCCGACCGTGATTGCGCGGCGCGAGGACACGCCGGGCGGCGCCGTCTATCATCTCGACATTCACATGCAGGGGGACCAGGAAACCGTGTTCTTCGATGCCTAGGCATCGGGACGCGCCGTGTTCGTAAATGGCGAAAATCTGTTCACTAGCTGAAGCCATCGGTGAATTCCTCCGTGACGGCGACACCGTCGCCATGGAGGGGTTTACCCATCTCATTCCCCATGCCGCCGCGCATGAGGTCATCCGCCAGAAGCGGAAGGACCTGACGCTGGTGCGCATGACGCCCGACCTGATCTACGACCAGTTGATCGGCATGGGTTGCGCCCGGCGCCTCGTCTTTTCATGGGGCGGAAATCCCGGCGTCGGCTCGCTGCATCGTTTCCGCGATGCCGTCGAGAAGGGCTGGCCGCACAGGCTCGAGATCGAGGAACATTCCCACGCCGCACTCGCCAACGCCTATGTCGCGGGGGCAAGCGGCCTGCCGTTTGCCGTGCTGCGCGGCTACACGGGTTCGGACCTGCCGAAGCACAACCCGCGGATCAAGTTCATCAACTGTCCCTTCACGGGCGAACAGCTGGCGGCGGTGCCGTCGGTGCGCCCCGACGTCACCGTTATTCACGCCCAGAAGGCCGACCGCAAGGGCAACGTCCTGATCTGGGGCATCGTCGGCGTGCAGAAGGAAGCAGTGATGGCGGCGAAGCGCGCCATCGTCACGGTCGAGGAAATCGTCGACGACCTTGAGGCCGATGCCAATGCCTGCGTGCTGCCCTACTGGGTGGTCTCGGCGGTGGCCGAGGTGCCGATGGGCGCGCATCCGTCCTATGCCCACGGCTATTACGAACGCGACAACCGTTTCTACACGGCGTGGGACGACATTTCCCGCAACCGCGACAGCTTCACCGGGTGGATGGAGCGCCACGTGCTGGCGACCCGCGACTGGGCGGAGTACCGCGACGTGCTGGCGAAGACCGGAGGCAAGCTCTGATGGCCGACTTCACCACCAGCGAAATGATGACGGTGGCGGCGGCGCGCATGCTGGGCAACGGCACCGTGTGCTTCGTCGGCATCGGCCTGCCGTCCACGGCGGCGAACCTCGCGCGCCTGACCCATGCCCCGGAAGCGGTGCTGATCTACGAATCGGGGCCCATCGGCGCCAAGCCCGAGGTGCTGCCGCTGTCCATCGGCGACGGCGATCTCGCGGTCAATGCCGACACGGTCGTCTCCACGCCGGAAATCTTCCGCTACTGGCTGCAGGGCGGGCGCATCGACGTGGGTTTTCTCGGCGGCGCGCAGATCGACCGCTTCGCCAATCTCAACACCACCGTCATCGGTCCCTATGACGCGCCCAAGGTGCGCCTGCCCGGTGCCGGCGGCGCGCCCGAGATCGCGGCGATGGCGGGCGAAATCCTGATCATCATGAGCCAGGACAAGCGTGCCTTCGTCGACAAGCTCGACTTCATCACTACGGCGGGCCACCTGACGGGTGGCGAGTCGCGAAAAGAAGCGGGCCTGACTGGCAAAGGGCCGACGGCGGTGATCACCGATCTCTGCATCATGCGGCCCGATCCGGAAACCCGCGAACTGGTCGTGACCGACCTGCATCCCGGCGTCACCGCCGACCAGGTGCGCGAAAAGACCGGCTGGGACATCCGCTTCGCCAACGACCTGCGCGAAACCGGCGCGCCCAGCGAAACCGAACTCTCGGTGCTGCGCGATCTTCTCAAACGCACGGCCGAAGCCCACGGCACGGGCAAATAGGAGCGCGCGATGGCGGGCGGCGGATTGTTCGACCAGATCTTCGCAGGCCGCGCCATGCAGGCGGTGTTCAACGACACGGCCCATGTCCAGGGCATGCTCGATTTCGAAGCGGCCCTTGCCCGCGCCGAAGCCAAGGCGGGCGTCATCCCGCGCGCGGCTGTCGGTCCCATCGCCAGGGCCTGCGACGCGGCCGTTTATGATCTAGCCGCCATCGGTGCGGCGGCGCGCGACGCGGGCAACACCTTCATCCCCCTGCAGGCGGCACTTGCGGCCAAGGTCGGGGCAAAAAACAAGGCGGCCGCCGGTTACGTTCATTGGGGGGCGACCAGCCAGGATGCGATGGATACCGGGCTCGTGCTGCAATTGCGCGCGGCTTTCGCGATCATCGAGGCGGACCTCAGGAAGCTCGAACGCGCATTGGCGCGCCTCGCCCGCAAATACCGCGCGACGCCGATGGCCGGGCGCACATGGATGCAGCAGGCGCTACCGGTGACTTTCGGCCTCAAGGCGGCGGGCTGGCTCGATGGCGTGATGCGCCATCGAGCGCGGCTTGGCGAATTGCGCGGGCGCGCCCTTGTCCTGCAATTCGGCGGTGCCGCGGGAACCCTGGCCTCGCTCGGCAAGAAGGGGCCACAGGTGGCGCGCAATCTCGCCCGCGACCTGAAACTCGCGTTGCCCGATGCGCCCTGGCACGGCAATCGCGACCGCGTGGTGGAAGCGGGACTGTTTGCCGCCGCCCTTGCCGGAACGCTCGGCAAGATGGCGCGCGATATAGCACTCCTTGCCCAGACCGAAATCGGCGAGTTGGCCGAACCGGCGGGGCCCGGCCGCGGCGGGTCGTCGGCCATGCCGCAGAAGCGCAATCCCGTGTCCTGCGCGGCCATCCTTGCCAATGCGACACGTGCGCCCGGCCTTGCCCAGGCGCTTCTGGCCGCCATGCCGCAGGAAAACGAGCGCGGCCTCGGCGGCTGGCAGGCGGAATGGGCGGTGGTGCCCGAACTGTTCGCCCTTGCGGGCGGCTCGCTCGAACAGGCGGTGTTCCTGGCCGAAGGGCTGGAAGTGTTTCCAAAGCGCATGGGGGCCAACCTTGCCGCGTCCGGTGGGCAGATGATGTCGGAATCGGTGAAGATGGCGCTCGCGCGAAAGATCGGGCAGGGTGCTGCCCACGCAGCGATCAGGCGGGCAAGTGCTGCCGCGGCGAAGGCGGGCACCGACCTGCGCACGGTATTACTGGCCGATAAGGATATTTCGAAGGCGCTGTCCGCGCGCGAGATCGACGCGGCGCTGCGGCCCGAAGCCTATCTCGGCGCGGCGCTCGACTTCGTCGATGCCGTTCTCGCGCGGCGCAGCTAAACGGGGAGACCGTCATGGACGAAAAGGACCGCCACAAGCAGGGCATGGCGACGCGCCGTTCGGTGCTGGGCGATGCCCATGTGGACCGCGCCGAAAAGAACCGCAACGACTTCAATGCGGACTTTCAGGATTTCATCACGAAATACGCCTGGGGCGACGTGTGGTCGCGGCCGGGCATGGACAAGAAGACGCGCAGCCTTCTGACCATCGTAATGCTGATCGCGCTCAACCGCGAATCGGAACTGATCATGCACCTGCGCTCCGCCGCCAATACCGGCGTCACGCGGGCGGAGATCAAGGAAGCGATCCTCCAGTCAGGCCTTTATTGCGGCCTGCCCGCGGCAAACGGCGCCATGCACCTCGCGCAAGAGGTGTTTGAAACCACCGAGGAATGGCGGGGGAAGAAGGACTAGGTCCTACTTCCCGCCGCGTCCGCCCGAGGCGCCGCGCGCTGCGATCTCGGCATAACCCGGCAGCACGCGGGCGTCGATCATGTAGCGCCCGCCTTTTTTGTAGGCCTTCTTGCCGCGCTCGAGGGCCGCGCGCAGGTCCTTGGTGGTCGAAACCTGTTCGGCCTCGAAGCCCTGGGCTTCTGCCATCTTGCAGAGATCGACGGCAGGCTTGTCGATCTGCTGGCCGATCCACTTGTTTTCCTTCGGCCGGTCGCGGTCGATGGCGACGCGTTCCTGGTGGCCTTCATCGTTGAAGTAGGAACGGTTGTTGGCGACGACCAGCAGCAGCGGCAATTCGCAATGCGATGCCGTCCACAGCGCGTTCACGCCCATCAGGAAGTCGCCGTCGCCGATGACGGCAATTGCCATGCGCTCGCTGTCGCGCAGCGCCAGTGCCGCGCCCACGGCATGGCCGGGGCCGGAGCCGACGGCGCCGCCCTGGTCGTTGCCGAGGAAATCGAGCGGGTGGGTGAAGCGGCAGGCTTCGCCCGGAAAGCCGAGCGGCGTGCGCGACAGCACGCCCTTGTTCGCCCGCGCGAACGCCGATACCGTGAGCGCGAGGTCGAGCGGCGCCAGCGGTCCGCTTTCCGATGCCTTCAGCTTGCCGCCCGGACCCTTGGTCCAGTGGGTCGCCTTGCGGGCACCGGCGGGCAGGGGGGCGGTCTTCTTCGCCGCCGGTCCCATCGCGTCGAGCAATTGGCCGACGAACACGTCGGGATCGGCGAGCACCGGCACGTCCACGGCGGGCAGGGCCTGGTGATCGGCGCTCCAGCCGTTGTGGATGAGGGAATCGAGGGAGCACGAGATCACAGTCTTGTCGACGGGCGCCTGGGTCTGCGAGGTGCCGAAGACATGGCGCAGGGTGCCGGCGAGGTCGAGCCAGTCGAAGGACACGATCACGTCGGCCTGCTTCATCAGGTCGGCCACCGGCGCATTCACGCGGAAGGAGGGTGCTGCGACATGGTTCGGATGCTCGGTCGGGAAGGCGGCGCCGTTATGCTGGTCGGTGATGACGACGGCGCCGAGCGCCTCGGCCAGACGCACGCGGCGCGCCCAGTCGCCTTCGTTGCGCGATACGCGCCCCATCATGAACAGCGGGAACCGGGCCTTGCGCAGGATGGCGAGGGTTTCCTTCACGCTGTCGGCGGCCGCCGGCGGCGGCGGTGCTGCGCGGAAGCGGGCGGGATCGGGGAACAGGACGTCGCCTTCGATCGGCGCTTCCTGCAGGTCGGCATCGAGGCAGATATAGACCGGGCCGAAGGGCCGCGTCGTCGCCATCTGGGTGGCGCGCAGGATCGATTCGATGGTGGCCTGCGGCGAGGCGGGCTGGTCGTCGAACTTGACGAAGGGGCGGATCATGCCGCCTTGGTCCTTGGCGGTATGGATCCAGTCGATCCACGGGCGGCGCTTGTCGGCATCGACGGGGCCGGTGGCGCCGAAGATGACGACCGGCGTGCGGCCGCACCAGGAATTGAAGATCGACATGATGCCGTGCATCAGGCCGACGTTGGAATGCAGCGCCACGGCCATCGGCTTTTCGGTGATTCGGGCATAGCCGTCGGCGATGGCGACGGCATGTTCCTCGTGCAGGCAGACCATCATCTGCGGATTGGCGTTGCCGAGGTAATTGACGATCGAATCGTGCAGGCCGCGGTAGCTTGCGCCGGGCACCAGCGCGATGTACTTGAGATCGAGGCGGCGAATCGCCTCGGCGGCGACGTCCGAACCCCAGCCCATGCGCCGGTTGCCGAGCCCCTTCGGGCGGTCGAGCTTGGGAAAGGCCGCCTCGTTCTTCGCGGCGGCGGTTTTCTTGCTGGGCTTCTTGGGCATGGTGTTCCTCGTGTCGGATGGGCGGATGTGAAAACGTCGTGCGGGATCAGGCGTCGAGCGCCGCGGCGACCCCGGGCCAGGCTTCTTCCCCCTTTTCGGCCATCAGGGTCAGGTATTTTTCATCGAACCAGTCGCGGTGGGAGCGGTCGTAGGCCGGCCGTTCCTTTATACGTTCATACCAGTCGGCCACGCGCGGCTTGCCGTCCCAGATCCTGTGCAGCCGTAAATGTTCCAGTCGAGTGAGATACGGCGCGTATCCGAGATCGGCAAGGGATATTTCCCGCCCGGCGAGCCACGGCCCGGCCTCCAGCGCGCCGTCCAGCGCGCCGATCAGGCGCGCGAAGCGTTTGATTGCGTCGATGAACAAGGGCGACGCGGTGCCTTCGTAGACCACCGACTGGTAGCGCGCCCGTTTGGCGGGGTCGGGCATCTTGGCGATCAGCTCGCGCAGCTTGTCGGGGCCGAGCGCCAGCTTTTGGTGGCGGAAGGCAAGCGCGTTCGAGATCACGCCGGTATCGGCATGAATCCATTCGTCGAGCTGCTTGGTCCACAGGCGCATGCGCGCCGCCGACACCGGATCGGTCGGGCGTAGCGGCGGGGTGGGGGCGATGTCGTCGAGGTATTCGTTGATGACGGTCGATTCGGGGATCACGGCGCCGTCGTGGATCAGGGTCGGCACCACGCCGAGCGGATTGAGTGCCAGGTAGGCGGGCGTCTGCTGGTCGCCCGCGCGCAGGTTCATGTGGTGATCGGTCCACGCGAGGCCCTTTTCCTCCAGGCAGAAGCGGACCTTCTGGCTGCAGGCCGACATGGCGTTGTGATAGAGCTCGAGCAGTCCGGCCTCCCCGCGCGGCCCCGGGCCGCATCTTTTGGCTGACGGTGCGCGATGGGGCCGCCCCTGTCCAGTCACAATGCCGGGAATGGACATAAAAATAGGTAATAGAGCGGCTTTCCAGTGGCTTTTGACGGGGCCGTCAAAAACCCGCTATTTACCCGTAAAGCCATATGGTTGCCGGTCATAACGCAAGCCGATCCGGTGGTTACAAAATATTATTGGACCGCGGCGGGCCGGTGGACCAATTTGAGGCACGGCAAGAACGATAATCAGGGAGTTCCCAGCATGTCTGCCCAGTCCTTTTCCCACGCCATTCCCATCGAAAACCCGCGGATGCTGATCAACGGCAAGCTGGTCGAAAGCGAATCGGGGCGCCGCTTCGAATCGATCGACCCGGCCAACGAAGAGATCCTGGGATCGGTTCCGGAAGGCTCGGCCAAGGACATCGCCGCGGCGGTCGAGGCGGCGGAAGCGGCGCAGCCCGCCTGGGCGGCGCTGCCCGTGCCCGAGCGCGCGCGCTACATGCGGGCGCTGGCGGACGCGCTGAAGGAGCAGGCCCAGCGCATCCTTCATACCGAGGTCATCGACACCGGCAACACCATCGCCAAGATGCGCGGCGACGTGCAGATCGCCTATGACCAGCTCTATTACTATGCCGGCCTCGGCTACGAGATCAAAGGCGACACCATCCCGGCGACGCCCGAGAACCTGCACATCACCGTGCGCGAACCCTATGGCGTCGTTGGCCGCATCATCCCGTTCAACCACCCGCTGATGTTCGCCGCCGCCAAGATGGCCGCCCCCCTGATGGCGGGCAACACCATCGTCGAAAAGCCCTCCGAGCAGAGCCCGTTCAGCGCCTGCATCCTTGCCGAAATCTGCGCGGACATCCTGCCGCCGGGGGTCGTCAACATCGTCACCGGCATGGGACGCGAGGCGGGCGACGCGCTGGTGCGCCATCCGCGCGTGAAGCGCCTTGCCTTCATCGGCTCGGTGCCGACCGGCATGATGATCCAGCGCACCGCGGCCGAGGTCGCGGTCAAGAACGTGACGCTGGAGCTCGGCGGCAAGAACCCGATGATCGTCTTCCCCGATGCCGATCTCGCCAAGGCCGTGCCCGCCGCCATCAACGGCATGAACTTCGCCTGGCAGGGGCAGTCCTGCGGCTCCACCAGCCGCCTGTTCCTGCATGCGGACATCTACGACCGGTTCCTGGACGACCTCGTCGGCCGCGTCGCCAAGATGAAGGTGGGGGAGCCTTTGTCCGACGAGTCCGACATGGGGCCGATCAACAATAAGGGCCAGTACCAAAAGGTCCTGCACTACATCGAGGCGGGCAAGGCCGATGGCGGCCGCCTGATGACCGGCGGCAAGCGCCCGACGGGCGATGCCTTCAAGAAGGGCTACTGGATCGAGCCCACGGTGTTCGCCGACATGAAGCCCGACATGCGCCTTGCGCGCGAGGAAGTGTTCGGCCCGGTGCTGTCGGTGTTCCGCTGGACCGATATCGACGACACGCTGAGGATCGCCAACGAGCTGGAATTCGGCCTTTCGGGTTCGGTCTGGACGCGCGACATTACCGCCGCCATCCGCACCGCGCGGCGTATCCAGTCTGGCTACATCTGGATCAACGGTGTCGGCGCCCATTACGCGGCGACGCCGTTCGGCGGCTACAAGAACTCCGGCACCGGCCGCGAAGAAGCGCTCGATGACCTCTTGAGCTACACGGAAGAAAAAGCGATCAATATCATGCTCTGATCGCCGTTCCCGAAAGAGGTTCTCCGTGCGCGTCGCCGTTCCCGCCTATGCCTTCGCCCAGTTCCCGCCGCTGGTGGACGAACTGAAGGCGATGCATCCAGACAGCAAGGTAAACACGGCCGGCGAGCGCTACTACCTCTCCGAGGACCGGGTGATCGAATACCTGCGGGGCTATGACGCCGCCATCGTCTCCTTCGAGCCGATCAACGACCGCGTGCTGTCGGCGCTGCCGGAACTGAAGGTGGTGGCGAAGCTCGGCGTCGGCCTCGACAAGGTCGATCCTCACGCCATGCGCAAGCACGGCGTCCGCCTCGGTTGGGCGGGCGGCGTCAACAAGCGCTCGGTGGCGGAACTGGCGCTCTGCCTGATGCTGATGGGCCTGCGCCACGTAACGCCGCTGATTGCCGACATGAAGGCGGGCAAGGGACCGCTGCCGATCCTCGGCCGCGATCTTTCCGGCTGCACCCTTGGCATCCACGGCTGCGGGTTTATCGGCAAGGAAGTGGTCAAGCTGGTGCAGCCCTTCGGCTGCAAGGTGCTGGCCTGCGACATCCTCGACATGGGCGATTTCTACCGCCAGTACGGGGTGGAAGCGGTGTCCTTCGACGAGCTGCTGGCGCGCTCGGATGTTTTGTCCGTGCACCTGACGGTGACGAAGAAGACACGCAACATCTACGACCGTGCGGCATTTTCCCGCATGAAGCCGGGCGCGGTCTTCGTCAATACCGCGCGCGGGCTTCTGGTGGACGAGGCGGCACTGAAGGATGCGCTCATCAACGGGCCGATCTCGTGCGCCGGCATCGACGCCTTCGCCGTCGAACCGCCCGCCGACAAAGAATTTCTGGCGCTGCCCAACCTGATCCCGACGCCGCATTCGGGTGCCTGCACGGTCGATGCGCGGATCGCCATGGGCCGCAACGCCATGCGCGGGCTCACGGAAAACTTCCTGCCCGAGCCGGGCAAGCCGCCCTTCGACGACCGCTAGCCTTTCACCGTTTTCAGATGAACTGGTCGGACGCGTTCGAGAAGATGCGCTGATAGGCCTCGCCGTATTTCATATCGCGGCCGGAATTGCGCTTGCCCTGGATGCCGCGGTTGAGCGCCACGCGCGTGTAGTAGTCCCAGAGATATTCCTGCGCTTCCATGATCTCGAAGGCTTTGCGCTTCTGGTCCCACACCTCGGAGATGTCGAGGATGAACTGGGGCTTCCAGTTGCACTGCTCGGTCTGGTGCGGCTCGAACAGGTAGACCTGGGGCGCGCCGATCACCTTGACGTCGGGCTTGTAGCCGTGCGCCTGGGCGATGACGCGCGCTTCCTGCGCGACATGGGCGGCGAGCGGGTGGTCGAAGTTGTAGGGGTCTTCCAGCGCGTGGGTGAGGACGAATTCCGGGCGGATCTCGCGGTAGGTATCGGCAAGGCGGTAGATCGCCTCTTCGGGAACGCGCATCGGATAGTCGCCGAGATCGTAGAATTCC
The DNA here is from genome assembly GCA_038145705.1 of Alphaproteobacteria bacterium. GTDB lineage: Bacteria > Pseudomonadota > Alphaproteobacteria > SMXQ01 > SMXQ01 > WHSO01. The sequence goes on from JAYQQF010000001.1 coordinate 365,209, forward strand.
GGCGATCCGCCCAGGATGGCGGCGGCGCGTTCGGCCTCGTCGCGGCGCCCGGCCTTGACCTTCGCCATGTCGCGTTCGCCCGACAGCCAGACCTTGGCCGATTCGCCGCGCTCGCCGTAGGACAGGCAGACGATGCGCACGTGGTAGCCGCGCTTGGCGTAAAGCGCGATGGCGCCGCCGCAGCGCCAGACGAAGTCGGCGGCATGGGCGGAAACGACGAGGATGGATTTCTTGCCAGTGTCGGCCATGTGACGGGTTCACTCCCTTGAAGCGGTTTACGGGTAAAATCTATTCGGCGGCCTGCCGGGCAAGCCCGCTGCGTCCATCCCAGAGCGCGGCGGGGACGAGGGCATGGCCTTCCATCAGGCGGCGCGTCGTGCGCAGAAGCGCCGCGCTGCGCACCACGGGCAGGTTGGCGCCCGGTTCCAGTTCCAGCCCCACGGTCACTTCGCCGGTCGGGTGTTCGATCGACATCAGCACGTTCGCGCCTTCGGGCGCCACGGCGATGCCTTGCGCGGCGGAGCCGGGCAGGGCGCAGGCGGTGGCGATGGTGGCGGCGGCCAGCACGCCGATGGTGGCGTGGCAGACATGGGGGATGAAGCAGCGGGTCATGACCACGCCGCCGTGCTGCGGCGGGGCGATCAGGCACATCTTGGGCACGACCTTGTCGGTGACGTCGCCGAGATTCATCATCGGCCCGGCCTTGAGGCGGATCTTCTCGATCGCGGCCTTCAGTTCCGTATCCCTGTTCATGGCGTCGCGGTCTTCGTAGCCGGTGCGCCCGAAGCGCCTTGCATCCATGACGACGACCGGCATGCCGTTGTCGATCAGGGTGCAGGGCACGCCCTCGATCTCGTCGAGCACTTTTCCGGTCGGCAGCAGCGCGCCGCAGGTCGAACCGGCGGTGTCGAGGAACCTGGTCAGCACCGGCGCTGCGGTGCCGGGAACGCCGTCGATCTTGGCGTCGCCGTCATAGGTCACCTGGCCGCCGGGGGTCTGCAGGATCACTTCGCAGACATTGGCGCTGTTGACCATGTGGATGCGGATGCGGGTTTCGGGATCATTGGCCGGGAACAGGCCCGCCTCGATGGCGAAGGGGCCGACGCCGGCCAGCATGTTGCCGCAGTTGGGGCTGATGTCGACGGTGGGCTCATCGACCACGACCTGGGCGAACAGGTAGTCGATGTCGGCATCGGCGCGCGACGACGGGCCGACGATGGCGACCTTGGTCGTCAGCGGATCGGCGCCGCCGAGCCCGTCGATCTGGCGCGGGTCCGGCGAGCCCATGATGCGTAGGATCACCCGGTCGCGCAGGGCGCGGTCGGCGGGCAGGTCGGAGGCGAGAAAATACGCGCCCTTCGAGGTTCCGCCTCGCATCAGCACGCAGGGCACCCGTGTCTGCTGTGTCATGTTGACACCTTTAAGCTTTCGTCACGCGATGTTTCGCCGCCATGGCGGCTTTCAGAAATTCAGTTCGGCTCCGCCAGGATTTGCGGCTTCCGGCCAACGATGAACCGCCACAGTGAATAAGCCGTCAGCGCGAAAAATACCATGGTGATCGGCCGTGTGAGCAGTTCGCCCGGTTGATCGCCGAAGAGAACCATGGTCTGGCGCAGGGCATCCTCGGTCATCGGCCCCATGATGAAGGCGATGATGAAGGCGACGATCGAATAGTCCAGTTTGCGCATGATATAGCCGAGAAGGGCGAAGCCCACCATGATTCCGATCGCCAGCATGCTCTGGGTGGTGAGGTAGGTGCCGGCGAAGCACATGAGCACGATCACGGGGTGGATGTAGCGATTGGGCAGACTGATGATATAGGCGAAAACCCGGAGACCCGCCTGGCCGATGAACAGGTTCGCGAAATTGGCGACCAGCATGGCGCCGAAGATGCCGTAGATCAGGTGTCCATGACTTTCGAAAATCATCGGACCCGGCTGGACGCCGTGAATGATAAGGGCGCCGAGCAGGATGGCCGCCGACAGGTTGCCCGGAATGCCGAGCGACAGCGTCGGTATCAGGTTGGCGCCGACGACGGCGCTGTTGGCGGCTTCCGCCGCCGCCACGCCCTCGAGCTTGCCCTTGCCGAATTCATCCGGGGTTTTCGATGCGCGCTTGGCCGCGCCGTAGCCGAGGAACCCGGCCAGCGTCGAACCCAGCCCCGGCAGCGCGCCGATCACCGTGCCGATGATGCTGGAGCGGAAGATGGTGCGCAGGCAGCTGCGGAATTCGGGCCAAGTCACGCGGCGGTCGTCGCCCTTGGCGTCGAACACCGAAACCCGCTGTTCGGGCGTCTTGGCGTGGCGGGCCCGCCAGCCTTCTTCGATCTGGATCAGGATTTCCGACAGCGCCAGCATGCCGACGATGAGGGCCAGCAGCGGAACACCTTCCTCGAGGTCGAGCTGTCCGAAGGTCATGCGCGGGGTGGAAGCTTCGGGATCGAGCCCGACGGTGGACAGGAACACGCCCGCGATGGCGGCGATGATGCCTTTCGTCGCCGACGAGCCGACCAACGCGGCGATGAAGGTGAGCGCGAACAGGAGGACGGCGAAAAGTTCCGAAGGCCCCATCTTCAGCGCCATGATGGCGAAGGGTGCGGCGACGAGTATCAGAACGAGGTCGGAGAAAGTATCGCCCCAGACCGACGCATAAAGCGACATCTTGAGCGCCTTCAGCCCCTTGCCCAGTCTCGCCAGCGGATAGCCGTCGAAGGTGGTGGCCATGGCCTCCGCCGCGCCGGGGACGTTGATGAGGATGGCGGAGACCGATCCTCCGTAGTTTGCGCCCTTGTTGATGCCGATCAGGAAGGCGATGGCGGTCAGGGGATCGAGCACGAAGGTGAGCGGGACGCAAATGGCGATCGCCATTGGGCCGTTGAGGCCGGGGATGGCGCCGACGACGATGCCGATGAGAACCCCGAAGCAGATAAAGACCAGGTTGACCAGCGTGAGGCTGCTGGCAAAGCCGGTAATGATGGTTTGAAAGTCCATTTAGTAAATGCCCCGTGTCGGCTGCGGGTATCGGTTACGGCAGCGGGAATTCCAGGAATTTCCAGAAGAACAGCCATACGGCGAGCGGCGCGGCCAGCGACAGGGCGATGACCGGCAGCGGTCTCCGTTCGCCCATCATCACCATGAAGGCGCCGACGGCGACGGGGCCGCCGGCCAGAAACCTGACGGTATCCAGAAGGACGGTGATGGCCGCCAGCACACCGCCGGCGATTGCGAGAAAGCGCCAGCTTCTCGCCGTTATGGGAGGTTCATCGGTTTCATCGGCCTTCGAGAAGAACGCCCTGAAGACCATGAAGGCGCCTGCGAACAGGGTGAATGAAACTGCCGTGACCAAGGGAAAGTCCTGGGCCCGCAGGCCGTAGCTGCCGCCTTCCATGTGGCCGGGAACCCAGATGGGGATCACGACCAGCAGGACGATCAGTCCGAAGACGGCAACTACGCCAGCGGAAACGATGTCGGCCTTACGCATTTCAATTCGCTTCCGGTACTGATGATGCCTGGCGCCTACTTGGAATAGGACTTGATGAGGGACAGGTACTGCTGCTCGGACTTGAGCATGTAGCTGCGCAGCCTGTCGCCGTCCTTGTTGTCGATGTGCATCTTGAGATTCTTCTCAAAAAGCTTCGTCAACTCGGCGTCCTTGCGGGCGGCCTTCATCGCATCGGAAAGAACCTTCATGCGGTCGGCAGGTACTCCCTTGGGCGCAAGCAGCAACTGCAGCGTCGGCGTGATCGCGTTGACGCCGAGCTGCGGCATGGTCTTGGCCTTCGGGTAGTCGGGATCGCTTTCGTCATCGACCGTGGCGACCACCTTGGTCTTGCCCGCGTCCGTGTACTTGGAATGGGCGCCGCCCGAATAGACGAGATCGACATGGCCGCCGAGCAGCTTCTGCAGCGTCTGCCCGCCGCTCTTTTCTGTGATGATCTTCACCGGGTATCCCAGGTCGCGGGAGATCGCGTTGCCCACGAGCCGGCCCGGGCCGCCCGAGTAGGCGAGACGGAGCGGCTTATTGTCCTTGCGGAAATGCGCGACCATTTCCTTGAGGTCGGTGTAGGGGCCGGAGTTGAGGGCGACAATGCTCATGCGCGGCGCGGTGATCGATCCGATGTAATCGAAATCGGCCGCCTTGTAGGGGGACTTTTCGCGCTGGTAATGGGGCTGGAAGGTGACGTGGTGGGCATAAGCGAAGGCGAGCGTGTAGCCATCGGGTTTTTCGCTCTTGAGAAGGACGAGCGCCTTCGAGCCCGCACCGCCCGTCTTGTTGAGCACCACGATCGGCTGCTTGAGGGACTTTTCCATGGCCTTGGCGAGGATGCGCGCCCCGGCATCGGTCGAGCCGCCCGCACCGGCGCCGACGAAGAAATTGACGGGCTTGTCGGGGAACGCGAAGGAAGTACCGCTGGCGGCGAGCGCGCCTGCGGCTGATACGGCGACGAGCAGGGGAAGCCTGCGAAGCGAGAAACGGGACATGAGTGCCTCCTGTATTGCGCTGAACGCGAGCCTCATGGCATCGCGCGGCTGCCGGTCGTGCAGCCCGCGAGGGGCCCGCCGCCGGTTATTTTTGTCAGCCAGCCGCTTCAGCGGCTTGCCTGGTTGAAGGGTCGGGGAGGGGCCCCGGCAGGTCCAATGATATTTCGTGAACGTGATATAGATTTCTGCTATAAGGAATCCCTTAAAATCAAAAAAATTTTTATAAATCATAGTTCTATAATTAACTTTTGAGTACTTCGCCTCTTTGAGCCGGGACAGGGAAAGCGCGCCATGGAGCCCAATCTACGCCGCCTGAGGGCGCTTCTCGCCGTCGTCGACCAGCGCAGCGTGGCGCGCGCTTCGCCCGCCTTGAACGTATCGCAGCCGGCGGTGACCCATGCCATCAAGCGGCTTGAGAGCGAGGTCGGCCATCCCCTGTTCGATCGCAGCCGCGACGGCATGGTGCCGACCGTCTATGGCCGCATCCTTGCGCGCCGCGCGCGCCAGGCCTTCGAGCATCTCGATGCCGCGGAAGCGGCGCTGGTTCGGGCCAGTGGCACCACCCGATCGGGGCGGCCGCAGATGTGGCGCTTCAGCCGTGACGTCAGTTACCGGCAGATTCGCGCCGTGATCGGCGTTGCCGAATGCCGCAGCGTGACCTATGCGGCGCGCCGCCTCGGCCTTTCGCAGCCGGCGGTGAACAGGGCTTTTCGCGATATCGAACGCATGATCGGTGTTTCGCTGTTCAACCGTACGCCGCAAGGCATGATCGCGACATGGGCAGGCGATGAACTGGTCAGGCGCGCCAAGCTTGCGCTTTCCGAACTGCGCAATGCGGACGAGGAGATCGACCAGCTGGCCGGCACCGGCGGCGGCACGGTCACGGTGGCGACGCTGCCGCTCTGCCGCACACTGGTCGTGCCGCGCGCCGTGACCCGTTTGATGCGCAAGGCCCCCCGGCTGCGGATCGCAACGGTCGACGGCCCATACGAGTCGCTGCTGGCGGGTCTCAGGTGCGGCGATGTCGATGTCATTATCGGCGCACTGCGTGAACCGCCGCCGGTTACCGACGTGGTCGAGGAATTCCTGTTCGTCGACCGGCTGTCGCTGATCGTGCGGGCGGGGCATCCGCTGGCGGCAAGGCGCAATCTTTCCCTTTCAGATCTGCGCGACTGCGAATGGGTTCTGCCGCGCGAAGGTATCCCGAGCCGTACCCGCTTTACCGAGGTGCTGGAGGAATGCGGCCTGCCGCCGCCGCTCAACGTGATCGAAACAAGCTCGCTGGTCATGGCGCGGGGAATTCTGATGGAGAGCGACCGGATCGCCGTGCTCTCGCGCCATCAGGCTTATTATGATGAGGATTTTGGTCTTCTTCGTTCCCTGCCGGTGGAGCTTCCGGGCACGGATCGGCGCATCGGCCTGACGCTGCGCGCCAATGCGGCGCTTTCCCCGGGGGCCCAGTCCATGGTCGACGAACTGAGGGCCGTCGCCCACGAGATCAGCGCCATGCCTTTCGCTGCGCCCGCGGCCTGACGGGGGCGATGGGGGCTCCGGGCCGCTTATTGCTGCCCATCATCGTTCCTGGGTAGATAGTCTTTTCGGATATCTGATATAATTCAGTCTCTTGCGGCCGATTTCTGAGGTCGTGGATCGCTCTTTCGTTGTCTTGCCGGGTTTTTTCGCCGACAATCGACAAGGAAGATTGCCGGGCGATACAGGGAGCCGGCATCAAGAGGCGGCAACAACAGCCTCAAACAATCACAAGAGCATCATTCCGGTTCCCCGCAGCGTCACGCCCGTTCGGCAGATCGAGCCATGGGAGACTGATATGATTCGCAACTCAGCCAGCATAGCTTTAAGCGTCGGATTGCTCTGCGGCACGGCGCTCGCGCCCGCCGTCGCGGCGGAGGTGGATTTCAAGGGCAAGCGCCTCGACGCCGTGATCGGGTCGTCGCCCGGCGGCGGCACCGACGGCACAACCCGCCTGGTCGGCCGTTTCCTCGAAAAGTATCTCCCGGGCAAGCCGAGAATCCTCTACCGCAACATGCCCGCGGGCCACGGCGTGCAGGCGCTGAATTACTTCGCCAATACCGCCAAGAAGGACGGCACCGTCTGGACCGGCGGGTCGAGTTCCTACGTCGATTCCGGCAACCTGCGCAAGTCGGTGGTCGAATACAACCCGACCAAGTTCGAATACGTGGGCGGCGTCGCGCGCGGCGGCTCGGTCATCGTCATGCGGAAGGCCAAATTCGCCAATGTCACCGACAAGTCGAAGCCGCCGGTGATCATCGGCGACATCGACGGCAGCCGCAGCTGGGGCCAGATGATGCTGTGGGGCAAGGATGCGCTCGGCTGGAACGTCAAGTTCGTCATCGGCTACCCGGGAACCGCGGCACTGTCCATGGCGGCCCGCCGCGGCGAGGTCGATGCTTTCGGCACGTCGTCGATCAAGATGCACCGCGATCTCGCCAAGAACGGCGAATTCGATGCCTTCGTCCAGCTTGGCGAGGCCGAAGGCGGCAAGATCGTTCCCCGCGTGTCCTTCCCGAAAGTGCCGACGATGCCCACGCTGATGCAGGGCAAGCTGTCGGGGGAAGCGCAGGAAGCGTTCAGGTTCTGGGTCAAGACCAACCAGATCGACAAGTGGTATGCGCTGCCTCCGGGGTCGCCCAAGGATGTCGTCGCGGCTTATCGCGCAGCTTACATGAAGGTCACGAAGGATCCGGAATTCCTGAAGATCGCCAAGCTGCAGTTCAGCGAGGACTTCACGCCGCAGACCGCCGATGACGTCGCCGAACTGATCAGCGCTACCGCCTATCCCAATGCGCGCATCTTCACCTACATGCACGATATGGCGGTGCGTCACGGCCTGCCGGGCGAGCCGCTTTCGGATGAAGAGCTCATGAAGCTTGCCAAGGCCCGCGGTGGCATCACCACCGTCAATTCGAGCCTGGAGAAGGTCGAGAACGGCGGTCGCGTCCTGCATTACAAGGCCAACGGAAAGGCCATCAAATCGAAGGTTTCGGGCAGCCGGACCAAGATCGAGATCGCCGGCAAGGAATCCAAGCGTGGCGCCCTCAAGGCAGGAATGGCCTGCGAAATTTCCTACATGGGGAACGGCGCCGAGGTCACGGAAGTAAAGTGCAAGTAATCGAAAATGGCGCGGGGGGGGGGGGGGGGGGGCCCCCCCCCAAAAACACAAGGGGAAACAGAGGGG
>JAYQQF010000002.1:0-248718 GCA_038145705.1 Alphaproteobacteria bacterium
GCCCACGGGGCGCCGCGCCCGCATTCGGGCGACGTTTTCGGAACGTCCCATCGTGCTATACTCCGGCCCCGCGCGGCCTTATTCTGCCCCCGCGCCCAGCCCCGAGAGCCGAAAACCCCCATGACCACCCACCGCACGCCCATCTCTCCGCCCCGCCGCCGCAACCGCGCCGCCGGAATGGCCGTGATCGCGGGCTTGGGCCTGGCGCTCGCCGCCTGCAGTGCGCCGCCACCGAAGGTGCAGCCCGACCGCCCGGTCGAGGAGCTCTACAACACCGGCGTCAACCTGCTGGAACGCAACGAGTCTTCCCGCGCCATCCAGTTCTTCGAGGAAGTGGAGCGCCAGCACCCCTACTCCGCCTGGGCCAACAAGGCCATCCTGATGGCCGCCTACGTGCGCTACCGCACCCAGAAATTCGACGAGGCCATCATCGGCCTCGACCGCTTCATTCGCCTGCATCCGGGCAGCCGCGAGATCGCCTACGCCTATTACCTGCGCGCGCTCTGTTTTTACGAACAGATCAACGACGTCGCCCGCGACCAGCACGCCACCACCAAGGCCGAAGAGGCCCTCAACGAGGTCATCCGGCGCTTTCCCAACTCCCAGTACGCGAACGACGCCAAGCTCAAGCTGGACCTGACCCATGACCAGCTCGCGGGCAAGGAAATGACCGTCGGGCGCTGGTACCAGGCCCGTAACGAACACCAGGCAGCGATCAACCGCTTCAACCGGGTGATCAAGGATTACCAGACCACCTCGCACATTCCCGAGGCGCTGCATCGCCTGACCGAGAGCTACCTTGCCCTTGGCCTGAAGGAAGAAGCAAAGCGCACGGCGGCGGTGCTCGGGCACAACTTCCCCGGCAGCGAGTGGTACGTCGATTCCTACAGCCTGCTGACCGGCGAGACCGTGCGCCGCGGCATCGAGGGAACCGAGCGTCCGGGCTGGTTCAGCCGCACCTGGAATTCCGTTTTCTGATATCCGATGCTGAGCCGCCTTTCGATCCGCGACGTCGTCCTTATCGAACGGCTTGAGCTTGCCTTTCACGGCTCGCTCAGCGTGCTGACCGGAGAAACAGGCGCGGGCAAGTCGATCCTGCTGGACGCGCTTGGCCTGGCGCTCGGCGACCGTGGGCAGGCCGGTCTGGTTCGCGCCGGCACCGAACGCGCGCAAGTGACGGCCGAATTCGACCTGCACGTCAATCACCCCGCCTTCCGGCTGCTCGCCGAACGCGAAATCGAGACCGAAGCGCCCCTGATCCTGCGTCGGGTGCTTGGCGCCGACGGACGCTCGCGCGCCTTCGTCAACGATCAGCCGGTCAGCATCGGGCTGCTGGCGGAACTGGGCGGGCTCCTGGTCGAAATTCACGGCCAGCACGAAACCCGTGGTCTTCTTGACCCCGCCACCCATCGAAAGCTGCTCGACGATGCCGGCGGCCATGACAAGCTCGTGGCGACGACCGCTGCCGCCCATCGCGCAATGGCGGAGTCGATAGCCGCCGAAACGCAAGCCCGCGAAAACCTCGCCCGGGCGCTCCGCGACCAGGACTTCCTGCGCCACGCGGTGGAGGAACTCGACACTTTTCAGCCCGAACCCGGGGAAGAAGCCCGCCTCGCCGACGAGCGGCGCTTCCTGATGTCGGGCGAAAAGCTCCGCGATGCGGTAGCCGCAGCCGAAAACGCGCTGACAGGCGATGCCGACTGCGTCGGAGCGCTCAACCGGGCGCTGCGACTGCTCGAACGCCAGCGCAACGACGCGGGCGGCAGGTTCGATGCGGCGCTCGCCGCCCTTGAACGCGCAACCGCGGAAGCCGCCGACGCCGCCGCTGAAATCGCGGCGGCGGCAAAAAGCCTGCACGCGGACCCGCGCCGCCTCGCCACCGTCGAGGACAGGCTGTTTGCCCTGCGTGCCCTCGCGCGCAAGCATGACGTCGCCCCCGACCAGCTTGCCGAACTGGCGGGAACGCTGCGCAAGCGGCTGGAAGCCATAGACGATTCGGACGCGGCGCTTGCCAAACTGGCGGCGGCGACAAAAAAGGCGCGGGCGGAGTTCACCGAAGCCGCCCGCGCGCTTTCCGCCGCCCGCGCCAAGGCAGCGAAGAAGCTGGATACGGCCGTCGGCCGGGAACTGCCGCCGCTGAAACTGGAAAAGGCCCGTTTCGCAACGCGGCTTGACGCGCTGCCCGAAGACCAGTGGGGGCCGTCCGGCGCCGAACGTGTGAGCTTCGAGCTTGCCGCCAACCCGGGCAGCGCGCCCGGCCCGCTCAACCGCGTAGCGTCCGGCGGCGAACTGGCGCGCGTGATGCTGGCGCTGCGCGTCGTGCTGGCCGGCAACGGCGCCGCGCCGACGCTGGTCTTCGATGAAGTGGACAGCGGCATTTCCGGCGCGACGGCGGCCGCCGTCGGCGAACGGCTGGCCAAGCTCGGCAACGACATGCAGGTTCTGGTCGTCACCCATTCGCCCCAGGTCGCGGCGCGCGGCCTTCAGCACCTGCGCGTCGCCAAGGCCACGGCGAAGAACGCAACCGCCACCAGCGTCGCCGAACTCGCGCCCGACGAGCGGCGCGAGGAGATCGCGCGCATGCTGGCCGGGGCGCGCATCACCGACGAGGCGCGTGCCGCCGCCGATCGCCTGCTGGCCGGGGGCGCCTGATGGCCCGCAAGCCCGCACGCAAAAAAGCCCTGCCCGCGGTGGACGACCTGACGGAAATCGAGGCCGCGGCCGAGCTTGCCCACCTCGCCCGCGAGATCGCGCGCCACGACCAGCTCTATTACGCCAAGGACGCGCCCCAGATTTCGGATGCCGACTACGACGCGCTGCGCCGGCGCAATGCGGCCATCGAGGCGCGCTTTCCCGATCTTGCGCGCAACGACAGCCCGAGCCGGCGCGTCGGCGCGGCGCCTGCGGCAGGCTTCGGCAAGATCACCCATGCCGTGCCGATGCTGTCGCTCGACAACGCTTTTTCAGCCGAAGACGTAACGGAATTCGTCGCCCGCGTGCGGCGCTTCCTCAACCTCGGTGCCGACACGGCGGTCGAGGTGATGGCCGAGCCCAAGATCGACGGCCTTTCCATTTCGCTGCGCTACGAAGACGGCCGCTTCGTGTCCGGTGCCACGCGCGGCGACGGGACGACCGGCGAAAACGTGACGGAGAATCTGCGAACGCTGGAGGAAATTCCCGAGCGTCTTGCCGGCAAGGGCTGGCCCGCGGTTCTGGAAGTGCGCGGCGAGGTTTACATGAGCAAACGCGAGTTCAGCGCGCTCAACGAGCGCCAGGTCGCCGCCGGGGCCAAGACCTTCGCCAACCCGCGCAATGCCGCCGCCGGGTCGCTCCGCCAGCTCGATTCCTCGGTAACCGCGAGCCGCCGGCTGCGCTTCTTCGGCTATGCCTGGGGTGAAGTGTCGGAACCGCTCGGCAAGACGCTGGTCGAAGCCCGCGACCGCCTCGCCCGCTGGGGTTTCACGCTCAACGACGGCAGGCTGTGCGGTAACGTAGAAGAGATGCTCGCCTTTCACCGCGATCTCGAAGCCGGGCGCGCCGGCCTCGATTACGACATCGACGGCGTCGTCTACAAGGTCAACCGGCTGGACTGGATCGGCCGCCTCGGCCAGGTCAGCCGCAGCCCGCGCTGGGCCATCGCCCACAAGTTCGCCGCCGAGCGCGCAGAAACGGTGCTGGAAAAAATCGAGATCCAGGTCGGCCGCACCGGCACGCTCACGCCGGTCGCGCACCTGACGCCGGTCACCGTCGGCGGTGTCGTGGTCAGCCGCGCCACCCTGCACAACGAGGATGAAATCCGCCGCCGCGATGCCCGCGAGGGCGATACCGTCGTCATCCAGCGCGCGGGCGACGTCATCCCCCAGGTGGTCGAGGTGGTCGAGGCCAAACGCCCCAAGGGCGCCAAGCCCTTCGTCTTTCCGGACCACTGCCCGGCCTGCGGCTCGCTTGCCGTGCGCGAAGAGGGCGAAGTCGCCTGGCGCTGCACCGGCGGGCTGATCTGCCCGGCGCAGGCGGTCGAAAGGCTCAAGCATTTCGTCAGCCGCAACGCCTTCGATATCGAGGGGCTGGGCGAAAAGCATGTCGAGGGTTTGTGGCAGGACGGGCTGGTCAAGACGCCGGGCGACATCTTCCGGCTGGAACGCCACCGTGCCGCCCTGCTCGAACGCGAAGGCTGGGGCGAGAAATCCGTCGACAATCTTCTGGCCGCCATCGAAGGACGAAAGCGGATCGCGCTTGATCGCTTCATCTACGCCCTTGGCATCCGTCAGGTCGGCGAAGCGACGGCGAAGCTACTGGCGCGCACCTATCACAGCCTTGCGGCATGGCGCGAAGCGATGGCGGCGGCGGAAGACCGCGACTCTGAAGCCTATGGGGAACTGACCAACATCGACGGCGTCGGGCCGTCGATGGCCGACGATATCCTGGGCTTCTTCGCCGAGCCCCATAACCGCGAGGTGCTCGACGACCTCGACGCCCTGCTCGACATCGCCGATGTCGCCGCGCCAAAGACGACCCAGTCGGTTTTCACCGGCAAGACCGTGGTGTTCACCGGCACCCTTGCGACCCTCGGCCGCAAGGAAGCCAAGGCGCGGGCCGAAAGCCTCGGCGCCAAGGTCGCTGGTTCGGTGTCGAAGAAAACCGATTACGTCGTGGTCGGTTCAGATGCCGGATCGAAAGCGAAGAAGGCGGCGGAACTCGGCGTCACGGTGCTGACCGAAGACGAATTCCTGCAAATGGCGGACAGCGCCTAAAGCGGGCGCGTCGCGGCCTTGAGCCAGGCCCGCGTCGCGGTATCCACCTTTGGCCCGACCGCGCGCCACACGCGCCCATGATAGGCATTGAGCCAGTCGCGCTCGTCCGCATCGAGAAGTTTCGCATCGATCAGGCGGCGGTCGATGGGCACAAGGGTCAGCGCCTCGAAGGCCAGCATCTGCCGCCCGCCCGCGCCATTGCCGTCGGCGCGCACGGCGATCAGGTTTTCGATGCGGATGCCGTAGGCGCCGGTCTTGTAATAGCCGGGCTCGTTCGACACGACCATGCCCGGGCGCAAGGCGACGGTATTGGGCACCTGCGAAATGCGGTGCGGACCTTCGTGGACGTTCAGGAAATGCCCGACCCCGTGGCCGGTGCCGTGATCGTATTCGAGTCCCGCCTGCCACAATGCGCGGCGCGCCAGCACATCGAGTTGCGATCCCGACGTACCTTCGGGGAAGCGCGCCATGGTGAGCTGGATGTTGCCCTTGAGCACGCGGGTGAAGTGCTCCTTCATCGCCGACGTCGGCGCCTTGCCGCCCGCAACGAACAAGGTGCGCGTTACGTCGGTGGTGCCGTCGAGATACTGCGCGCCGGAATCGAGCAGGTAGATCTCGCCCGGGCGCAGGGTGCGGTCGGTCGCCTCCGTCACGCGGTAATGAACGATGGCCCCGTGCGGCCCGGCGCCGGAAATCGTCGGGAAGGACAGGCCCCGGAAATGGCGCCCCTCGGCGCGGAGAGATTCAAGGCGATCGGCGGCCGCCATCTCGGTCAACTTGCCCAAACGCGCCGCGCCATCGAGCCAGCACAGGAAGCGCGCCATCGCAGCACCATCGCGGGCGTGCGCGGCACGGATGCCGCGCAGTTCCACCTTGTTCTTGCAGGCCTTGGGCAGCTGGCAGGGCTCGGTTGCCTCGCGCACCAAGGCGCCCGCGCGTCCGAGACGCTGAAACACCCAGGCGGGCGCCGTCGCGGGATCGGCCAGGACCGTGCGCTTGCGCTTGCCAAGCGCGGCCAGCGCCGGCCCGAAATCGGCGAAGGGACGCACTGCGACCGCATCGCCCAGATGCGCTTCTGCCGCTGCCGTCATCTTGCGCGGATCGGTGAACAGCTGCACCCGCCCGTCCCTCGCGAGAATGGCGAAGGCAAGCGGCAAAGGCGAGTTTTCGACATCGCCGCCCCGGATATTGAGCAGCCAGGCGATCGAATCGGGCTGGGTCAGCACGACCGCGTCGCCGCCGTCGGCGGCCATCTTCGCGGCAAGGGCGGCGCGTTTGTGTGCCGACGATTCGCCGGTGAAGCGCAGGGGCAGCGGAAAGACGGGCGAGATCGGCGCGGACGGCCTTGCCCGCCACACGGCATCGAGCGAATTGCGCGGGAGCGCCTTGAGCCGCGCCCCGGCCTGCTTGCAGGCGTCTTCGAAACGCGCGACGTCACGGGGCGTGAGCAGCCACGGGTCATAGCCGAGAACCTGCCCGCGGCCGATATTGGCCGCGACCCACTTTGCAGGCGGCAGGCGGCTGATGTGCTGAATGGAAAATTTTGCGCTGTCGACTTCGCCGCGGGCCTGCAACGTATAGCGCCCGTCGACGAAAAGCGCGGCCTTGTCCTTCAGCACCACGGCCCATCCGGCCGAGCCGGTAAAGCCGGTCAGCCAGGCAAGGCGCTGTTCGGAAGCGGGCACGTATTCACCCTGATGGGCATCGGCGCGCGGAACCACAAAGCCGTCGATGCCGGCCGCGGACATCCGGACCCGCAAGGCCGGAAGACGTTCGGCAAGAGGCAGGTCCGCCACCTGGGCCGCCGCCAGTCCCGCCCTGAAGGCCGCAAGGGCACGGCGCAGGCGTGGGGAAGGCCGGGTGGCGACCAGCACCATCCAAGCCCCTTCGTCTGTGCCCGCGGGCGCAGCGATGACACCACGGACGAGGTCGCGGATGGCTGCCGCATCGGCGATCCGCAGCCCCTCGTTCGGGGCTGCCGCGGCCAAAACCTCTCCCAGGGCGGCATCAATGCCGGAATTTGGTTTCGCCGCCACGGAAATACCTTTTTGCTCGGAAAAACAGGGCCATCGGCTGGAAAGCTAGTCAGCCGGGCGGGGCAAAACAAGGACGGAGTCCGGAAAGAAGCTATTAAGAAAGGAAATATATCTTTTGTTTTATTAGTGCCTTTTTTATTGTATTTCTAATGCAAATAATTACGGGCGAAAACCTTTCGTTTTCAGAGAGATGAGGCTGATGAAACCGGTTTTTCAAATGTTGGCCCTTGCCATCGTTTTATCGACGACCGCTGCCGGTGAAAGCAAGGCAGCCGGCGCACCCGTTTATATCGCCGTGGATGGCGCCTTTTCGCTGCGCTACAGCACCTCGGCACAATCCATCGAAAAGGGCGTCAGGGCGGCGGCGCATGAAATCAACGCCGCGGGCGGCGTCCTGGGCGGCCGCCCGCTGCAAGTCATCACCACGGACAATCGCTCGATGCCCGCGCGCGGCATTCAGAACATCCGCGACCTCGCGGCGAAGAAAGATCTTGTCGCCGTGGTGTCAGGACGCTTCACCCCGGTCGTGATCGAAACCCTGCCCCATCTGCACGATCTGAAGCTGATCAACCTTGCCGCCTGGTCATCGGGCGATCCGGTGGTCGAACATGGCCGCAAGCCGAACTACGTTTTCCGCCTTTCGCTGCGCGACTCACTGGCCATGCCGAAGATGTTGAGCCATGCAAGGGCGAAAGGCATCCGCAGGGTCGGCCTGCTGCTGACCAATACGTCCTGGGGACGCAGCAACGAAGCCGCCGCCCATCGTTATCTTTCGGCCCATACGGACATCACGACCGTCGGCACCGTCTGGGCCAACTGGCGCGACAAAACCCTGATCGGGTACTACAACCGCCTGCGCGAACAGGGCGCCGAGGCCATCGTTCTCGTCGCCAACGACGACGAAGCCGCCGTGCTGATCAAGGAAATGGCTGCCCTGCCGCCCGCCGCCCGCGTACCTGTCCTGAGCCACTGGGGGGTCACCGGCGGCAATTTCATTGCCCTGGCCGGCCCCGCCCTGCATGAGATCGACTTCACCATCATCCAGACGGTCAGTTTCTTCAAATTCCGCAAGGACAAGGTCGAGAAATTCCTGCGCACAGTGAAGCCGCTTTTCGGAATTTCAAAGATCGAGGAGATCGATGCGCCGGTCGGCATCGCCCATGCGTATGACCTGACCCACATTCTTGCCAGGGCGATCAACCTTGCCGGAACGACTGACCGCGAAAGGGTTCGCGACGCACTGGAGCAGGTTCGCAATTACGACGGCCTGATCAAGAATTTCCCGCGGCCGTTCACGCCTGAACGCCATGAGGCCCTTTCATCCGACGACCTGCTGCTTGCCCGCTACAACAGGGCGGGCGTACTGGTGCCGTCCGACTAAAAAGACCGCCTAATGAAGGCCCCATGAAGCTTTCGAACAAAATCGCCCTGACCGCGGCTGCGCTGGTGGCATTGACCCTTGTGGTCACCAGCGGCTTTTCCTATCTGAAAAGCCGCGAACAGCTCATCGAGACTGCGCAGAAAAGCCTTGATGAGTCGGGCAGAATATACGCGACCGCGGTTGGCGGGCGCCTCAATTCCGTTGTGCGCATCTTCGAAGGCGTTGCCGCGACACCGATCGTCTACAACGGCCTGATCGACAGCAGCGGCCTCGAAACCTACATCGATCCGTTTTTTGCCAGCTTCAGGACGTCGGCCGGCATACCGGTCGATATCGCGTTGTTGCAGTTCCAGGGGAATATCGTCACCGGCACGTTCCGAGAAGAATTGACGGGCCCGGCACGCACCTGGCTGAACGCGCAGATACAGAAGGGGCAAAATAGCGCTGCGGTTATCGGCGAAGGCGATACCCGGCAAATGCTGCTTGCCTACATGCTGACCTACCCCCGGACGCAATCCGTCGAAGGCGTGGTATTCGTCAGATTCACGCTCGCGGACCTGCTTGCTTCCGTCCAGTCTCAGCTGGCCGGGGACGAAGCCGTTCGAATCTCGCTGTCGACGGGCGTCAAGACCCCGGCGCCGCAGAACATCCCGCGGCTTCGCCTTCCGCCTTCCCTGATGACCGACGTCCCGATTTCCGTGCAGCCGATGCTTGCCGGCGTCGGCCTTGCGGTATCGGCCGAGACAAGCACACACGCGCTGCGGGCCGGACTCGCCGATCTGGCGCAGACCTATCTTGCCATCGGCGCCCTTGCCATCCTGGCCGTCCTGCTCGCCGGCTACTTCGCGGGACGCCGATTGACCGAACCGGCGCGGCGGCTCCAGACGCTTGCGTCATCGGTCGTCAGCGCCGGCTCGCTCGGACGCCGTTATGTTGCGACCGGCAAGGATGAGATGAACGAAGTGGGCATCGCCTTCAACCAGATGCTCGACCGGCTGGAGACCTCGACCGGGCGCCTCAGGGTGTTGCTGCAGTCCCTGTCCGACGTCATCGTGATCGTCACCGCTGATGGCGAGCGGATCCCCGTGCTCGCGGACGGAGGACAGGACGGAAGCGCTCAGGATATCCCGCTGCCCGCTGCCGAATTGGTGCTTTCCCATACCCAGGCGGCGATCCGCACCGGTACGCGCCAGCATCTGGGCTACTCCCTGATCGGCGACAAAAAGAGCAACACCCTTTATTACGACGCCGACATCATTCCCCTGTCCGAGGATTTTCCCGGGATGCGATCGGCGATGTGGATCGTCCATGACGTCACCGAGACCCGGAAATCGGAGGAATACCTGCGCCAGGCCCAGAAAATGGACGCAGTCGGCCAGCTGACCGGGGGCATCGCACACGACTTCAACAATCTGCTGGCCGTCATTCTGGGCAATTGCGAAATTCTGGCGCTCGAAACCGAAGGACGCGGCGCGAAGGAACTTACGGCAATTGAGCGCGCGGGACGGCGTGGCGCCGAATTGACCAGCCGCCTGCTTGCGTTTTCGCGCCGCCAACCCCTCCAGCCCCAAGCGGTCGACCCCAACGAACTGATCCATGATCTCGACACGATATTCTCGCGCACCTTCGCCGAAAGCATCGAAATCCGCGTGAATGAAAACAGGGCGACGAAGTCGATCGTGGTCGATCCCGGGCAACTCGAAAACGCCATCCTCAATCTGGCGATCAATGCCCGCGACGCCATGCCCGATGGCGGCACGATCACGATCACGACCGGCGATCTCAGGCTGGATGACGCGGAACGCGCCGCAAGCCTGGAGCTGCCCTGCGGCGATTACGTCTACGTTTCGGTAAGCGATGTCGGCACGGGAATTCCCGAGGACGTGCTGCCCCACATCTTCGAGCCCTTCTTCACCACCAAGGATGTCGGCCAGGGAAGCGGTCTTGGCCTGAGCATGGTTTACGGTTTCGCGAAGCAGTCGAGCGGCGGCGTCGAAGTCAAGTCGCAGGTGGGCGAAGGCACCACGGTGACGATGATTTTCCCGGCCTCTGAACGGCTGGCAACCGGCGGAGAGGTCAAGAGCAGCGTTGCCGTGCCGCGAGGCAAGGGCGAAACCGTGATGATCGTCGAAGACGATGCCGAGTTGCGCAGCTTCCTGATCAAGGCGCTCGGCCGCCTCGGCTACAAGGTGATCGTTGCGAAAGACAGCCAGAGCGCGATGACGAACCTCGAGTGGCGCGGCACACCCGACGTCATCCTGTGCGATGTGGTCCTGCCCGGAGGCAAGAACGGCCCGCAATTCATCGCCGAATTGCGCAAGGCCTGGCAGCAGCCGGTGCGGGTGGTCTTCATGTCGGGCTACCCTCTGCATGTCGTCTCGCGCGAGATGGCCGAATTGCAGGCGACTCATTTCCTGTCGAAGCCCTTTACGTCCGACAGCCTCGCCCACGCCCTCCATGCCGCGCTGGCGCAGGCGGGCGGGGGCTCCCGCCTCGTCAGCTGATCTCGACCTACCCCATTTTTTCCGGTCTTCCAGTGCCAGGCGGTCAAAAGCGCCTGTATAGTGGAGACGAACCGGGCCGTTGCCCCCTCAAGAAAGAGAAGGAGAGCGTTCATGGTCGATAAACCGCGCCATATCCCCTACGAGGAAGAGGCCCAGCTCATGCTGGACGTCGTCAATTTCTTCATCAAGAAGCTGCCCCACGCGCTCGAGGAAACCGCCGAGCATTTCGACGAGGCCGCCCTGTCCAATACCCTGTTCCAGCGCCTTTCACAGATGACCGACAGCGAGCTGGCCGAGCGGGGCCTGCACCGCGATGATATCCCCAAGGCGGCCTCCGCCACGGCTTGCCTCCTAAAAGTTGCCCACAAGGCTGCGGGCAATTCCTAGTGGTCTGAAATTATTTAGTTTTTATCATGCCCATAACGCATGGCTCTTATGATGAACTGGCTGTGGCGCTGCGGGGCAGAACGAACTAGGTTCGCCGCCATCAGTAACGCGTAGCGTTCGTCATGAGTATTTCGTATTGTTTCCGAGTTTTTTGTAAAAGCGTTCAAAGCGGCCGGCTTTTTTGCCGGCCGCTTTTTTTATGCTTTCAGGACGACGAAGATGTCGGTAACACCCTGTATTTTAAAGATCTATTAGGGTGTCATGCATGAATTGCATGGCATGGTTTCCCAATCGGCGCGGGTGTTTTCGGGCGGCTGCCGTCATATTCCGCCCCATAAACGACGGGGCCCCGGATATCCGGCCCGCCGAAACCCAGAAAAAAGAGCAGGACAACAGGTGGGCCGGGCTGATCAAGCCGGACCGCCATGCCTGCCCTTCATCCGCGAAACGCATACCGAAAAGGACAGACCATGACCGACCACTCCATCCTGCGCCCGGCGGCCCCGGACCTTCCGTTCCAGGCGGAAGCCCGCATCCTGACCGCCATCTTCACCGCCATCTTCGTCGAACTGCCGTGTGCTTTCCGCGCCGCCCTTCGCGCCCAGCAGATGGCCGAAGACCTCTACGTCCTCGACTCTCCGGGCCTTGCCGCTCTCGGCCTCGAACGCGAGACCCTCGGCCGTTTCATCGTCGAACAGTCCGGCATGACCAGCGAGAAGTCGGAGTAACGCAGGCGATGTGTTCACACGCCACGGCCTAGGACCAGCGTGCTCCATTCACCGAGCACGATGGTCCGGCCAGGCGTGAGACCCGCCGCCCCGTAGGCGGCAAGGACCTGGGGCTCCTGCACCGTCAGCAGTCCCGACAGCACGAGGCGCCCTTCGGGCGCCAGCAGCCCCGCGATTTGCGGGGCCAGTTCGATCAGCGGTTCCGCCAGGATATTGGCGACGATCAGGTCATAAGGCGCATGGCGCCTCATCTCCTCGACCGCGACCCCCGCCCCCGCCAGTGCCTTCACCCAATCGCCGAGCCCGTTGGCCCCGGCGTTTTCGCGCGTCGTCTCCGCCGCCACCGGATCGATATCGGTGGCGATGACCTCGATGCCCGCCGCCGCCGCGATGGCGAGCGCCAGAATCCCCGAGCCGCAGCCGAGATCGAGCGCATTGCGTGGGCAACGCGCGGCAACCAGCTCGTCAATGGCGAGCAGGCAGCCCTTGGTCGTTTCGTGGGTGCCCGAACCGAAGGCGGGTCCGGCGTTCAGCTTGAGTGCGATCTTGCCCGCGGGCGCCTGTCCCTCGAAATGGCTGCCGTGGACGAAGAAGCGGCCGGCCAGCACCGGCGGGAACTGTGCCCGGTTGAGGGCAAGCCAGTCGACATCGGCAAGGCGCTCGACCGCGATCCGGGGCAAGGCCGTCGTTGCCATGCCCAGAATATCGGCGAGTGCGGCCGCTATCGCGGCCGCATCGGGCTTGTCCGCCATCAATGCTTCCATGCGCCATGTCTTGGCGGGCTGGGCCGGGTTGTGGGTCGCCTCGAAGCGGGAAAAGGACGTCGCCTCTTCGCCGACCAGCGCTTCCAGCGCGAGACCGAGGGTCTCGTCCCCCACCACCGAAAGCTTCCACAGGGGCGCGTCGCCTGCGGCCATGATCAGGCCGGATCCACGAAGCCGGCCATGACCTTCTTCGATCCGGCCTTCTCGAAGGCGATCTCGAGCTTGTCGCCGTCCACCGAAGTTACCTTGCCGTAGCCGAACTTCTGATGAAAGACGCGCTGGCCGCGCTTGATGCCGTTTGACGTCGCCTTTTCCGACTGCGCCCCCTGGGCCGCGGCGGATGCCGATTTCTTCGGCCGCAGGGTCTTCGGGATCTCGATATCGGCGTCGCGGCGGGGGCGGTATTCGCGCTCATAGGTGCGCGTACCGCCGTTGCCGAACAGGTCTTCCTCGCGCCCCCGGGCCGAGCCGTAAAGACCCTGCGCCGCCACCACCTCGACCTGGTCGGGCGGCAGTTCGTCGACGAAGCGGGACGGGATCGCCGTCATCCACTGGTTATAGATGCGCCGGTTGGCGGCAAAGGACACATAGGCCCGCTTTTTCGCCCGCGTCAGCCCGACATAGGCGAGGCGGCGTTCTTCCTCCAGCCCCGCGGCGCCGCTTTCGTCGAGCGCGCGCTGGTGCGGGAACAAGCCTTCTTCCCAGCCGGGCAGGAACACCACATCGAATTCCAGCCCCTTCGCCGCGTGCAGCGTCATGACGCTGACCATGGCGCCGTTCGACTTGGTTTCCTGCTCCATGACCAGCGAAACGTGCTCCAGGAAAGCGCCGAGGGTCTCGAACTCCTCGAGCGCGGCGACCAGTTCCTTGAGGTTGTCGAGGCGGCCGGGCGCGTCCGGGTTCTTGTCCTTCTGCCACATCTCGGCATAGCCCGATTCGTCGATCACCGTTTCCGCAAGCTCGGCCGGGGACTTGTCCGCCGCCATGGCGCGCCAGCGCGAGAAGCTCTCCAGCAATGCCGCGAGCGAGGTGCGGACCGCCGGGCGCAGCTCGTCGGTGCCGATCAGCGCCCCGGCGGCGGCGGCAAGCGAGATGTTCTGGCGCCGGCCGAGCGCGTGCAGCGCCTGCACCGTGGCATCGCCGATGCCGCGGCGCGGAACGTTGACGATGCGCTCGAACGCGAGGTCGTCGTCGGGCTGGGCGATGATGCGGAGATAGGCGATGGCGTCGCGGATTTCGGCGCGCTCATAGAAGCGCGGGCCGCCGATGACGCGATAGGGAATGGCTTCCGAGATAAAGCGCTCTTCGAATTCGCGCGTCTGGGAACCGGCGCGCACCAGCACCGCGATCTGGTCAAGGCGCGTACCCTTGCGCTGGAGCGCACAGATTTCCTCGCAGACCGCGCGGGCTTCGGTTTCGCCGTCCCAGACGCCGGTGACGCGGATCTTTTCGCCGCTGCCCGCTTCCGTCCACAGCGTCTTGCCGAGGCGCCCGGCGTTATGGGCGATCAGGTGCGAAGCGGCGGCGAGGATTTCCGGGGTCGAGCGGTAATTGCGCTCGAGACGGACGATCTTGGCGCCCGGGAAGTCGTTCTCGAAGCGCAGGATGTTGCCCACCTCGGCCCCGCGCCAGCCGTAGATCGACTGGTCGTCGTCGCCGACGCAGCAGATGTTGCCGCCGCCCTTCCCTTCATTGCCCTGGGCAAGCAGGCGCAGCCACAGGTACTGGGCGACGTTGGTGTCCTGATATTCGTCGACGAGGATGTATTTGAATTTTTGCTGGTATTCGGCCAGCACTTCGGCGTTCTTGCCGAACAGCGTCAGGCAATGCAGCAGCAGGTCGCCGAAATCGCAGGCATTCAGGGTGGCAAGGCGGGCCTGGTAGGTCTTGTAGATCTCGACGAGGCGGCCGTGGGCGAAATCGCCCGCCTCGGCCACCGTGACGCGGTCGGGCGTGAGGCCGCGATCCTTCCAGCGCTCGATGATGGCAAGCGCCGCGCGCGGCGGCCATTTCTTGGCATCGATGTTTTCCGCTTCCAGGATCTGCTTCACCAGCCGCAGCTGGTCGTCGGTATCGAGGATGGTGAAGTTGGACCGCAGGCCCACGAGTTCCGCATGGCGGCGCAGGATGCGCGCACAGATCGAATGGAAAGTGCCGAGCCACAGGTCTTCGGCGCCGCCGCCGACGATGGCCGAGACGCGCTCAAGCATCTCGCGCGCCGCCTTGTTGGTGAAAGTGACGGCCAGGATCTGGCTGGGCCATGCCCGACGGGTATTGAGGATATGGGCGAGCCGTGTCACCAGCACCCGCGTCTTGCCGGTGCCCGCCCCCGCCAGCACCAGAACGGGGCCGTCCAGCGCCTCGACCGCGGCGCGCTGTTCGGTATTGAGGGCATCGAGGTATTCCGTCGCCGCCCGCCCCATGGCCATGGCCGAGATGCGGCCGGGCGCGGGCGCGGCCGGGGCGGGCCTGAATCCGCCGCCGGAAGGCAGCGCCGGAAGATCGTCGTCGGAAAGATCGAAGGGATCGGACATGGGGACTTATAACACGAATGCGAGAGGGGCGGTCAGGCGTAGCGCCCGACCGCCCCCCGTTTACGCCATGACGGCGGGGAGCGCTAGAGCTCCTTGCCCAGTTTTCGGTCGAGCGAATACGGTCCGCCGCCACGCAGGCTGACGGCGAACAGGATCGCCCCCCACATGAGCGTGAACTCGTAGCCGCGCTTGGTCCACGAGAAGCCGTTCGGGATATAGCCGAGGGTGATCACGCCAAGCTCGATCGCCGCGGCCGCCGCCCAGAATCGGGTGAACAGGCCGGCGGCAATGCAGGCGCCGCCGATCAGCTCGGTCGCGAAAACGAGATAGCCCAGCTCGCTCGGCCCATAGCCGCGCTCGGCAATCGAAGCCGCGAAGGCCGGAAGACGGCCGAGCTTTCCCCAGCCGTGGACGAACAGCGTGGCGCCGACGGCGCAACGGATGATCGGCCAGGACAGCGGTATGACCGCATCATAGAAAGGTTTCAAGAAAGGCAGCAGCAGCTTCGGCTCGCCGCTTCGACTGGACATATCGGACATTTTTATACCCCCCTGTTGGACCCGCATTTGCACGAGACAGGAAAGTATGGGTGGCAGAGCGAAGCCCGGTCAAGCAGGGTTCCTGCCCCCTCAGGGCGTGGGCCTTGTCCCCGCGTTGGTTTCGGCCCGCGCCTGCTCGATCTCGCGCAGGAGAATCCACGACAGGACCACCCGCACGCCGACGATGGCCGCCAGCAGGCCGACCTTTTCCCATGTCGGCGTCAGCGCCGAATTGACGATATCGGCGGCGATGAACACGTCGAGGCCGAGCGCCAGGTGCTCGCCCAGGCGGGCGCGCACCTGGGGCGCCTTCTCGGTAAAGCTCTCGTCATTGGTGCGGAACAGGTGCAGCCCCATGTAGCGCACGACGGCCTCGCCGACGCCGAGCACCACGGTAGCGATGCCGATCAGCGACAGCGCGATGGAGATGTAATGAACGATCTGTTCGACGGCGGCCATGGTCCCATGCCCCTTCGCTAGCCTTCGCCGCGCTCCTCGGCGCGGGCCTGCATCAAGGCGGCATTATAGGCCGCCATCACGTCGCGGTCGCGCACGTATCCGACGAGGCGCTGGCTCTCGGCATCCGCCACCACCGCGAGCTGGTGCTCGGCCGCGCTTTCCATGGCCTTGCGCGCCTCTTCCAGGTTGGCCGAAAGCGGCAGCGTCGGTGCGTTGCGCCGCGCGACGTCGCGGGCCGCCAGCCTGTCGTCGCGCGTCGTATCGAAGGCCGCCTTGCCGAGGTCCGAAAGGGTGATGATGCCGATCAGCCTGCCGCTGCCGTCGGCATCGACGACGAACAGCTCGCCGAGAGGGTCCGCCTGCAGGCGCGAGCGCACCGCAGGCAGCTGCAAATCCGAGGAAACCTTTTCAAAATCCGCCCGCATGATGTCGGCGACCGAGCGCGAGCGCAGCAAGCGAGTTTCCCGCCCGCCTTCGAGGTTGATGCCGCGCCGCGCCAGCTGGTTGGTGAAAAACGACCGCCCGGTCACCTGCTGGGTAATGACCGTGGCGATGACCACGCCGATCATCACGGCGATGGTCAGGGTGAAATTGCCGGTCAGCTCGAAGATGATGAGGATGGTCGAAATGGGCGCCCCCAGCACTGCCCCCGCCACCGCCCCCATGCCGACGATGGCATAGGCGCCCGAGCCCGAATAAAGGTGCGGAAAGGCGCCGCCGGCGATGATGCCGAAGGCGCCGCCCGCCAGCGCGCCGATGACCAGGGAAGGCGAAAACACCCCGCCCGCGAACCCGGCCCCGAGGCACAGCGCCGACAGCGCCAGCTTGAGCCCGAGCAGCACCAGGAGCAGGCCAAGGGCATAGGATTCCGCCAGCGCCGCGTCGGTCGTCTGGTAACCCACGCCCAGCACCTGCGGATACCAGATCGCCACGGCGCCGACCGCGAGCCCGGCGATGCCCGGCTTGACCCAATCGGGCACGGGTACGCGCTTCATGCCGTCCTCGACCAGCGCCGTGCCCTTAATGAAGGCGATGGCCAGCAGGGCACAGACGATGCCGAGCAGCGCGAAAGCCGGGAATTCGAGGAACGAGGCGATGGTGCGCGGCGGAATCGAGAAGGCCGGAAAGTTGCCGTAGTAAAGGCGGCTGATGATGGTGCCCGTGACCGAGGCGATGACGATGGGTGCGAACGACGACAGCGCGTAGTGGCCGACCACGACTTCGAGGGCGAAGAACACGCCCGCGATCGGCGCGTTGAAGGACGCGGCGATGGCCGAGGCGACGCCGCAACCGAGCAAGGTCAGGGTCAAGGAGCGCGACAGATGCAGCCGCTGCGCCACCCACGACGACAGCGACGCGCCGAGATGCACCACCGGGCCTTCGCGCCCGACCGACGCGCCGACGCCGATGGACGCCGCCGAGGCCAGCGCGGCGCCGATCCCGGCGCGGATATCCATGCGGCCCGACCGCAGCGCCGTTGCTTCCATCACATGGGGAACGCCCTGGGGCCGGCGTCCGGGCATGAAGAAATGGATGAACAGCCCGATCATCAGACCACCCAGCGCCGGAACCAGCAGGATGCGCCACCACGGTTGCTGCGCGGCGAGGCTTGCCACCTGTTCCGACCAGAAGCCGAGGGCCACCGACTGGATCAGGCTGATGAGATCGCGGAAGGCAATCGCCGCGCCGGCGCCGATCGCCCCGGTCAGAAGACCGAGCGCCAGCAGGACGAGCTGGCGGTGGCGGAGCACGCGCAACAAAGCCCCGGCCGCACCGGACATCATCTCGGTCAGGCGAGGCATGAGACGGTAACTCTGCGCGGCAACAAGGCGGCGAACCCGGAGGAAGTTGAACGTGCCGCCATTAAAGGACAGCGGCGCCAGCGCCTCAAGGAAAAGCGGGGCCGAAGACAACGGAAATGAAAAGCCCCGGCCGAGGCCGGGGCTGCCTTGAAAACGGGTAAGCCGGCCTAGCCGCGAACGCCGACGACGCGGCGGACCTCTCCGGCCATCGCTTCCGTGCTTTCCACCCGGTTGCGGCCGTGGCGCTTGGCCTGATAGAGGCCGGCATCGGCGCGGGTGACGAATTCTTCCAGCACTTCACCCGGCTTGTACTGGGCGACGCCGAAGCTCAGCGTCACGACGCCCAGCGTCTGGCCGGTGGATTTGCGGGCAATGCGCTTGGTCGCGATGGTGTTGCGGATGTTTTCCGCGACAGCGAAGGCGCCTTCGAGGCCGGTGCGCGGCAGCAGCACGGTGAACTCCTCGCCGCCGTAACGGGCGACGAAGTCGCGTCCGCGCACGCATTCGGCGATGGTGCGCGCGACAAGCCGCAGGACCATGTCGCCGATGGGGTGGCCGTGCTCGTCGTTGAAAGCCTTGAAGTGGTCGACGTCGGCCATCAGCAGGGTCAGCGGTTCGCCCGCCCGCGAACAGTCGTCTGCGTATTCCTTGAGGCGGATATCGAACATCTTCCGGTTGGCGATACCGGTCAGCGCGTCCGTCGTCGCGGCGAGGCGCATCTCGTCGAGGTTGCGGCGCAACTCGACGATTTCGTCGGTGGTATCCGTAAAGCGGCGTTCAAGCTCGACCGAGCGGGCTTCCATCTTGCGCGTTTCGGCGAGGATGCTCTCGATGGCGGAACGCAGATCGGTGTCGCTGCCGCTCACGCGGCCGGTGAAGTCCTCGAGCACCTTGCCGTAGCTCTTGACGTCCTTGCCCGCGTCGTCGAGGGCTTCCAGGACGCGGCCGAGCGTGCGTTCGATCAGGCCGGAAGCATCGCGGATGGCGCGCGCCTCGGCGTCGAGGCCGAAGAAGGTTTCATAAAGCCGCCCGCAGGACCGGCGGTTGAAGGCATTGGCCGCGATCAGGTGGTCGATCTCGGTGCGCACCTCGGGATGCGTGCCGGCATGATAAAGATAAGCGAGCGTGTAGGAGCGGGGGTCCGGAGCGAGGTCGTGCCCATCGAGAAACGCAATGGCGCGCTGAGCGAACTCGCGCGTCTGCCTGATATTGTCAATCGGGTCCACGGGTCCCCTCCCGAAACGCCCTGAAAATTCGTCAGTTTGCCCCCGAAGGGGCACCCTGGCCTTAGTGATACGGCCCTGTCCGTAAACAAACTGCTAACCGTGGACCGGCCCAAACCCTAAAAAATGCCCAGTTTTACACAGGTTTTAAGGATTCCGGCCCCGCCCCGCCCTTGACCGCGGGCGCGCCTTCCCACACCATGGGGGCCGTTCCTGGGGGTGCTTCCCCCAAGGCCCGCAGTCAATGGGCCGCCGGGAAGCTGAGAGCCGCCGTTATCCGACAGGCGGGACCCTTTGAACCTGATCCGGGTCATGCCGGCGTAGGGAAAGGAATGACGCCCGCAGCGTCCGCTGCCCGAAAGGGCCGTCCTTCCCCCGCCTCCGCATCGATCCGGCCGCGACAACACCGGCGCTTGCCGGAACGGGAGAAGACCATGGCCGACGGCACCAAAGCACAGGATTTCACGGTAACCACGGGTTCGCTGCCCGCCTCGACCAAGGTTTACGTGGCCGGCAAGCAGCACGCCGACGTGCAGGTTGCCATGCGCGAAATCCGCCTCGACGATCCCGAGCAGCCGAGCATCCGTGTCTATGACGCGTCGGGCCCCTATACCGACCCGGCCTGCGCCATCGACATCCGCAAGGGGCTGACCCGCCTGCGCCAGGACTGGATCATGGCGCGCGGCGACGTCGAACATTATCAGGGCCGCCATGTGAAGCCCGAGGACAACGGCTTTTCGACCGCCAAGCAGGATCCCTTCGTCGAATTTCCGTCGAAGCCCGCCCGGCCGCTGCGCGCCAAGGGTGGCAAGGCGGTGACCCAGCTCGCCTATGCGCGGGCCGGCATCGTCACCCCGGAAATGGAATACATCGCCGTTCGCGAGAACATGGGCCGCGCGCAGGCCGGCACGGCGCCTTCGGGCGGCGAAAGCTTCGGCGCCAACATCCCGGCCATCGTCACGCCGGAATTCGTGCGCGACGAGATCGCCAAGGGCCGCGCCATCATCCCCAACAACATCAACCACCCGGAAACCGAGCCGATGATCATCGGCCGCAACTTCCTGGTGAAGATCAACGCCAACATCGGCAATTCAGCCATCGTTTCGAGCGCGGCCGAAGAAGTCGACAAGCTGGTATGGGCGATCCGCTGGGGCGCCGACACGGTGATGGACCTGTCGACGGGCTCCAACATCCACAACATCCGCGAATGGATCATCCGCAATTCGCCGGTGCCGATCGGAACCGTGCCGATCTACCAGGCGCTGGAAAAGGTCGGCGGCATCGCCGAGGACCTGACCTGGGAAATCTACCGCGACACCCTGATCGAGCAGTGCGAGCAGGGCGTGGACTACTTCACCGTCCATGCCGGCGTGCGCCTGCCCTATATCCCGCTGACGGCCAAGCGCCGCACCGGCATCGTGTCGCGCGGCGGCTCGATCATGGCGAAGTGGTGCCTCAGCCATCACAAGGAAAACTTCACCTACACGCATTTCGAGGAAATCTGCGAGATTCTCAAGGCCTATGACGTCGCCTTCTCGCTCGGCGACGGACTGCGCCCGGGCTCCATCGCGGACGCCAACGACGAAGCGCAGTTCGCCGAACTGCGCACGCTGGGCGAACTGACGAAGATCGCGTGGAAGCACGACGTGCAGGTGATGATCGAAGGCCCCGGCCATGTGCCGATGCACAAGATCAAGGCCAACATGGACGAACAGCTCAAGCATTGCGACGAGGCGCCGTTCTATACCCTTGGCCCCCTCACCACCGACATCGCGCCGGGCTATGATCACATCACCTCGGGCATCGGCGCCGCCATGATCGGCTGGTACGGCACGGCAATGCTCTGCTACGTCACGCCCAAGGAACACCTCGGCCTGCCCGACCGCGACGACGTCAAGGTGGGCGTGGTGACGTACAAGATCGCGGCGCATGCCGCCGACCTCGCCAAGGGCATCCCGGCGGCGCAGGAACGCGACGATGCGCTGTCCAAGGCGCGCTTCGAGTTCCGCTGGCGCGACCAGTTCCACCTGTCGCTCGATCCGGACACGGCGCTCAACTTCCACGACGAGACCCTGCCCGCCGAAGGCGCCAAGGTGGCGCATTTCTGCTCGATGTGCGGGCCGAAGTTCTGCTCGATGAAGATCACGCAGGAAGTGCGCGACTATGCCGCGAGCGGCATGGCCGAAATGTCGAAGGCCTTCAACGAGACCGGCGGCAAGATCTATCAGGACAAGGACGCCCTGGCGGAAAAGGCCAAGACCCTGCCCGCCGCCGAATAGCGCCGCGCAGCCACCGAAACGAAAAGGGCGGGAGATAATCCCGCCCTTTTCCATTTACGGTTTATACTCGCCCCAAGATTGCGATATCATTCCAAAACAATGGGCGGCTTGGATAGGGCCGATGCAATCTGGTCCTCAGATTAATACCGAATTTGAATATCTGTACCGCGACGCATCGAACTACAAATGGTTCGGCAAGGTCGTGGTGGCCGGACGCCTGACAATTGATGATCTCAAAAAGTCCCTGATTGACGGAGAGTATTTTATTCCCGAATTAGTGGGTATGAGGTCTTTGACCCCAGACATTCGCAACGAAGACGATCATGACTGGCACGAAATTGTCTCACTAAAACCTTCGTCGCAGCCCGCCAATTTCCTTTCTGCCGAGGAGTTGGCACTGAAATTCAAAGCGCTGCATCTTGCTGGCTGGCCCTACCTCTCAAAGGAATGGCGACATGGCTAACGGTCGGCCATGGCAGCGAAGCGAGATACTGCAGGCGATTGAGCTTTATTGCGTCACGCCATTTGGCCGCATTCATAGTCGGAATCCCGCCATCATCTTGCTGGCTCAAGCGCTCGATCGCACACCAAATTCGGTCGCGCTCAAAATGGTCAACTTTGCCCATCTTGACCCGACATTGGATCGAAAGGGCATGAAAAACGTTTCGAAGTTGGACCGTGAAATTTGGGACGAATTTTTTTCCGACACCGATGCCTTTTTCGCGCAGATGGCATCACATCAGAAAGAGTTTCCGCTCCCAAAAGGGACGCCGGAACGACACACCGGATTTCGGGAGGGCGGCGATTATCTATACACGGCCAAAGGCAGAAAGAATCAAGATTACTTCCGCGACATGATTCTGGCGACATACGACAATAAATGTTGTGTCACGGGGATCGCTGTACCTGAGTTGCTCATAGCGAGTCATATCGTCCCCTGGGCGGAGAACCGAAACCTTCGCACCGACCCAAGAAATGGCCTCTGCCTAAATGCCCTTCATGACAAGGCGTTTGATCGCGGGCTGATTTCGTTCGATGACGACTACCGTCTCATTCTCAGTCGAAAATTGAAACGTCTCGACTACTCCGTCTTCAACGACTACGAGGGACAGAAGATTTCTCTCCCGAAAAGATTCCTGCCGTCGCAGGAGTTTTTGGGCACCCATCGACACGCCAATAGAGAATATCTTTCTTAGTCAGCGAATATTTTTATCTAAAAAAGGGCGGGAGATGATCCCGCCCTTATTTTCTACTTTACCGGGCTGTAGCCCAGATTGGGCGCGAGCCATTTTTCGGCCTGCGCGGTGGTGACGGCGCGGCGGCGGGCGTAGTCCTCGACCTGGTCGCGGCCGATCTTGCCGAGGCCGAAATACCGCGCTTGGCGCTGGCCGATGTAATACCCCGACACGCTCGCCGCCGGGAACATGGCGAAGCTGTCGGTGAGCCTGATGCCGGCATTCTGCGTCGCCGCCAGCAGCGAGAACAGCGCCGGCTTCTCCGAATGGTCGGGACAGGCGGGATAACCGGGCGCGGGACGGACGCCCGCGTATTTTTCCGCGATCAGCTCGTCATTCGAGAGTTTCTCGTCGGCGGCATAGCCCCAGAACTCCTTGCGCACGCGCTCGTGCAGGCGTTCGGCGAAAGCCTCGGCCAGGCGGTCGGCCAACGCCTTCAGCAAGATCGCATGGTAATCGTCGTGGGCCGCCTCAAACGCCTTCGCGCGCTCGTCGCAGCCGATGCCCGCCGTCACCGCGAAACCGCCCATCCAGTCGGGGATGCCGCTGTCCTTGGGCGCGACGAAATCGGCGAGGCAGAGGTTTTCCCCCCGCGTCTTCTTCATCTGCTGGCGCAGGAAATGGACCGTCTCCAGCACCTTTGTGCGCGCATCGTCTGTGTAAAGCTCGACATCGTCGCCGATGGCGTTGGCGGGCCACAGGCCGACGACGCCGCGCGCCGTCAGCCAGCGCTCATCGATGATGCGCTTGAGCATGGCTTCAGCGTCCTTCCACAAGCCACGCGCCGCTTCGCCCATCCTGGCGTCGTTCAGGATCGCGGGGTACGTGCCGCGCAATTCCCATGTCTGGAAGAAGGGCGACCAGTCGATGCGCGTCGCCAGTTCGGCAAGATCGTAATCGGGCAGCGCCCGCACCCCGGTGAAGGCGGGTGCCGTGGGCCGGTGCGCGGACCAGTCGGGGCGGAAGGCATTGGCGCGGGCCTCGTTGAGCGTCAGCAGGCGGCCTTCGTCCTCGCCCGCCTCGAAGCGGGTCTTGATGGCAGCGTAATCTTCCGCCACGCCCGCGACGAAAGCGGCGCGATTGTCTTCGGACACGAGGTTCTGGGCAACGCCCACGGCGCGCGAGGCATCGACCACGTGCACGACGGGCCCTTCGTAATTGGGCGCGATCTTGACCGCCGTGTGCACCTTCGATGTCGTGGCGCCCCCGATCAAGAGCGGCAGGGTAAAGCCCTGGCGCTGCATTTCGGAAGCCACCGTCGCCATTTCCTCGAGCGAGGGCGTGATCAGGCCCGACAGGCCGATCATGTCGGCGCCCTTTTCCTTCGCCGTCTTCAGGATCGTTTCGTAGGGCACCATGACGCCGAGGTCGATGACCTCGAAGTTGTTGCACTGGAGCACGACGCCGACGATGTTCTTGCCGATGTCGTGCACGTCGCCCTTGACGGTGGCGAGCACGATGCGGCCCTTGGGACCGCCCCCGCCGCCCGCGGCTTTTTCCTCTTCGATAAAGGGGATCAGGTGCGCGACCGCCTGCTTCATCACGCGCGCCGACTTGACGACCTGGGGCAGGAACATCTGGCCCGATCCGAACAGGTCGCCAACCACGTTCATGCCGTCCATCAGCGGGCCTTCGATGACCTGGATGGGGCGCGGGAATTTCTGGCGCGCTTCTTCGGTATCGGCGACGACGAAATCGGCGACGCCCTTGACCAGCGCGTGGCGCAGGCGCTCCTCGACGGCGCCTTCGCGCCAGGACGTATCCTCGACCTTTTC
Organism: Alphaproteobacteria bacterium; assembly: GCA_038145705.1. Lineage (GTDB taxonomy): Bacteria > Pseudomonadota > Alphaproteobacteria > SMXQ01 > SMXQ01 > WHSO01. The sequence goes on from JAYQQF010000002.1 coordinate 24,398, forward strand.
CTTGCGGGCACCCTTCAGGCTTTCGGCGATATCGAGCAGGCGCTCGGTCGCATCGTCGCGGCGGTTGAGGACGACGTCCTCCACCCGTTCGCGCACATCGGGCGGAATCTCCGCATAAACCGCGAGCTGGCCCGCGTTGACGATGCCCATGTCCATGCCCGCCCGCACCGCATGATAGAGGAACACCGCGTGCATCGCCTCGCGCACGGGGTCGTTGCCGCGGAAGGAAAACGACAGGTTCGACACGCCCCCGGAAATGAGCGCGTGGGGCAGGGTTTTCTTGATCTCGCGCGTCGCCTCGATGAAATCGACGCCGTAGTTGTTGTGCTCCTCGATGCCGGTGGCGACGGCGAAGATATTGGGATCGAAGATGATGTCTTCGGCCGGGAAGCCCACCTTTTCGGTCAGCAGGCGATAGGCGCGGGTGCAGATGTCGATCTTGCGGCGCAACGTATCCGCCTGGCCCTTCTCGTCGAAGGCCATGACCACGACGGCGGCGCCAAGCTTGAGGATTTCGGCGGCCTGACGCAGGAAGGGCTCCTCCCCTTCCTTGAGGCTGATGGAATTGACGACGCCCTTGCCCTGCAGGCACTTGAGGCCCGAAACGACGACCGGCCACTTGGAGCTGTCGACCATGAAGGGCACGCGGGCGATGTCGGGCTCCGACGCGGCGAGGCGCAGGAAGCGGACCATGGCCGCCTCGGCATCGAGCATCGCATCGTCCATGTTGACGTCGACGATCTGGGCGCCGTTCGTTACCTGGTCGCGGGCGATATCGAGGGACTGCTCGTAGTTGCCCTCGCGGATCATCTTGGCGAAACGGATCGACCCGGCAACGTTGGTGCGCTCGCCCACATTGACGAAACCCGCATCCCTGCCGCCGCCGATGGTCAGCGGCTCCAGCCCCGACAGGCGGCAGGCGGGCGCGAGATCGGGCAAGCGGCGCGGGGCCACGCCCGCGACCGCATCGGCAATGGCGGCGATGTGTTCGGGCGTGGTGCCGCAGCAGCCGCCGACCACGTTGACGAAGCCGGAGCGGGCGAATTCGCCGAGCAGTCCCGCCATGTTGGCGGGGGTGTCGTCGTAGCCGCCGAAGGCATTGGGCAGGCCTGCGTTGGGATGGACCGAGACCCGCGTGCCCGCCACTCGCGCGATGGCCTGCACGTGCGGGCGCAGTTCCCTGGCGCCAAGCGAGCAGTTGAACCCGACCGAGAGCGGCCTTGCGTGCGAGACGGCGTTCCAGAAGGCTTCCGGCACCTGCCCCGAAAGGGTGCGGCCCGAGGCATCGGTGATGGTGCCCGAGATCATCAGCGGCAGGCGGCGGCCGAGGCGTTCGAACATCGTCATCAACGCATAGATCGCGGCCTTGGCGTTCAGCGTGTCGAACGAGGTCTCGATCATCAGGAGATCGGCGCCGCCCGCGACCAGACCTTCGGCCGCTTCGGTGTAGGTCGCCACCAGGTCGTCGAAGGTGACGTTGCGGAAGCCCGCGTCGGAAACGTCGGGCGACATGGACGCGGTGCGGTTGGTCGGGCCCAGAACGCCCGCAACGAAGCGGGGCTTGTCAGGCGTCTTCTTCGTCCAGTCGTCGGCCACCTTGCGGGCAAGGCGCGCGCCCTCTTCGTTCAGTTCGCGCACCAGGCTTTCGGCGGCGTAATCGGCCTGGCTGATGGAGGTCGAATTGAACGTGTTGGTTTCGAGGATGTCCGCACCCGCCGCGAGAAAGGCGTCATGGATGCCGGAAATGATGTCCGGCTGGGTCAGGGTCAGCAGGTCGTTGTTGCCCTTGAGCTCGCGCTCCCACTGGGTGAAGCGGTTGCCGCGAAAGGCCGCCTCGTCCAGGCGATGGGCCTGGATCATGGTGCCCATGGCGCCATCCAGGACGAGGATGCGCTCGGCCAACAGCCTTTCGAGGGTCTTCGCGGTGTCCAAGGTCAGGCCCCTGCCCGTGGCCGGAGGCCGAGGATGTGGCAGATCGCGTAAGTCAGATCCGCGCGGTTGAGGGTGTAGAAGTGGAACTCGCGCACGCCGCCTTCATAAAGCGCGCGGCACTGTTCGGCGGCCACCGTGGCGGCGACAAGGCGGCGGGTGTCGGGGTCCTCGTCCAGACCTTCGAACAGGCTGGCGAGCCAGTCGGGCACGGCGGCGCCGCACATCGCGGAAAATTTCTTCACCTGCGCGAAATTGGTGACCGGCAGGATGCCCGGCACCACCGGCACGGTGATGCCCGCCCTGCGCACGCGCTCCATGAAGCGGAAATAGACGGCGGGATCGAAGAAGAACTGGGTGATGGCGCGGCTGGCACCCGCATCGATCTTGCGCTTGAGGTTGTCGAGATCGGCATCCGCGCTCGTCGCATGGGGATGGGTTTCCGGATAGGCCGCGACGGAGATTTCGAAGTCGTGCAGCTTGCGCAGGCCCGCGACCAGGTCGGCGGCGTAGGCGAAGCCATCGGGGTGCGGCGCATAGGCACCCTGCCCTTCGGGCGGATCGCCGCGAAGGGCTACGATATGGCGCACGCCCGCCTGCCAGTAATGTTCGGCGACGTCGAGGACTTCCGAACGGCTCGCCCCGACGCAGGTCAGATGCGCCGCGGGCGTCAGGTCGGTTTCCTTGCGGATGCGCACGACGGTGGCATGGGTGCGCTCGCGCGTCGAGCCGCCAGCGCCATAGGTCACGGACACGAAACGCGGCGCGAGCGGGGCAAGCCGTCCGATCGATTCCCACAATGCCGCTTCCATCTTTTCGGTCTTGGGCGGGAAGAATTCGAAGGAGACCTCGATATCGCCGCGCAGGATGCGGGGAAAGCCGGTCATGTCAGTAAGTCTCCTTGTTGGTTTTGCCGCGCCGGGCAAGCCACAGCTTGACGGTGATCGGCCCGCCCGGCAGCGCCACCGGCGCGCCAAGCTCGAGGTTTGCCGCCGCGCACCAGGACGACATCTCGGCATCGGAAAAACCGAGGCGGCGATGAGCGTGCTCGTCGCGCAATTGCTCGACCGCGTGAGGAGCGAAGTCGATGATCAAAAGCCGCCCGCCCGACGCCAGCACGCGCGCGGCCTCGGCGATCACCTGGCCCGGCTGGTCGGCGTAATGCAGCACCAGGTGCAGGGTGACGAGGTCGAAGGACGCCGGCGGCGCATTGATCGCCGACATGTCGCCGAGACGAACCGAGCAGTTGGCGAGGCCGTCGCGATCCAGATTGGCGCGCGCCACCGCCAGCATGTCGCGCGAACGGTCGATGCCCAGCGCCGCGCCGACGTGGGGACCCAGCACGCTCAGCATGCGGCCCGTGCCGGTGCCGATATCGAGAAGGTTTTGAACAGGCGCATCGCCGAGAATATCGAGCACGGCGCGCTCGATTTCGCGGTCGTCCACGCGCAGGCGCCGGATCTCATCCCAGCGCGCCGCGTTCTGGCGGAAATAGGCATCCGCCGCCGCCAGGCGTTCGTCCTTGATCGCGGCAAGCCGTTCGGCGTCGCGCCGCAGCACCGCATCGTCGGCCGGCGCCATGCGCACGAACGCAACCGCCGCCGCGGCGGCCGGACCGCCATGGGCGAGCCGGTAAAAAGCCCAGGTGCCTTCGCGGAAACGCTCCAGCAGGCCGGCATCGACCATGAGCTTGAGATGGCGCGACACGCGGGGCTGGCTCTGGCCCAGAATCTGGGTCAGCTCCGACACGGTCAGCTCGGCGGCGGCGCAAAGCGCCAGCAGGCGCAGCCGGGTCGGCTCCGCCACGCCACGCAAGGCTCCCATGTACTCGTCGAAGGTCAAAATCGCGCCCTTTCACGCCGCCCGGGCGAACCCGGTACCCGCCAGACGTCGCCAGCAATACACGAAAATCATTAATAGATAAATAAAGATATTGTTATGTTTCAGAATTTTCCTCACTTCTGCGGCGACGAAAAACGGTATTTCTTTTGGCAAGGATATCGGCTGCGGGCGACCTCCCGGGCACCCCCCAAATGTCGGTCATCGCTGGTTTTTTCGGGATACCTATGGTACTGAAAACCGCGTGTGAATTTCTTGACTGCGGAGATGCCGATCAATGCGCTCGATTAAGAAAGCGTTCAGCCCCTCCGTTCAATATTGCGTGGTTTAGGACGATCCGCCTGCCCCGCCCGTCGGCGGGAGCATGGGTGCGGTTCTGTCCAGTAGGAGAGGCGAAGGCCAAGATGTTGGATAATCGGTTCGCGTTCCTCAAGATGCGCGCAGCGACCATGCTGCTGGCTGCGTTCGCCACCCTTGCGGTGGCTGGCTGCGCCACGCCGCCGAGCGACCCCGTCGCCCGCACCGAATTCGAAAAAGAAAACGATCCGCTTGAGCCGCTCAACCGCGCGATTTTCGGCTTCAACCGCACCCTGGACGGCATGTTCCTGCGCCCCGCCGCGGTCGCCTACCGCGAAGTGCTGCCGCAGCCGGTCCAGAAGGGCGTCTATAATTTCCTCGGCAACCTGCGCTCGCCGGTCGTGTTCGCCAACGACGTGCTGCAGGGCGATATTGACCGCGCCGGCAACACCGCCGGCCGTTTCGCCATCAACACCACCGTCGGCATTCTCGGCGTCTGGGATGCCGCGGCCCATCTCTTCAACATGCAGGGCCACAGCGAAGACTTCGGCCAGACCTTCGGCGTCTGGGGCGTCGGCGAGGGCTTCTACTTCGTGCTGCCGTTCCTTGGGCCCTCCAACCCGCGCGATGCCACGGGCCTTCTGGTCGAATACCTGGTCGACCCCTTCAATCTCTGGGCCCGCGAACAGAACGTGGAAGGCTGGATTCTGGCCCGTTCCCTCGTGACCGGCGTCGATTTCCGCGCGCGCAACCTCGAAACCCTGGACGAACTGGAACGCACGTCGCTTGACTACTATGTCGCGGTTCGTTCGCTGTATCGCCAGCGCCGCGCCGACGAAATCCGCAACGGCAAGCCCACCTCCGACCAGCCCGCGCCCGGTATCACCGTCGCGCCCGAAGGCCAGAAGCCAGCCGGGGACGAAAAGTCCGCCGAAGCGCGCTGAGCGCGGAAACGAGGTTTCCGCGAATGACCGTCATCGCCCTTCCCTTTCCGTCGCTTCGCCGCGTTGCGGCAGCATTGGCCACCGTCTTTCTGTTCGCCCTTGCGGCTCCGGCCGGGGCGGAAGGCAGCGGTGCGCTCGGCTTCGTGCAGAAGGTCGGCAATACGGCCATCGCCGACCTGACCGCTGCCGGCATTTCCGATTCGACCCGGGTCAAGCGGATGCGCAAGCTGTTGAGCGAGACCTTCGACGTCGAAACCGTCTCGCGCTTCGTACTTGGCCCCTTCGTGCACCGCGCCAGCGCCGCCGAGCTCAAGGAATTCATGCGCCTTTACGAAATCTACGTGGCGCATAACTACGCCGGCCTGTTCAAACGCTACAACGGCGAAAAGATCGAAATGCAGCGCGAACAGGCGCTCGCCAACGGCAACTACGACGTCTTCGGCGTCATCCGCCAGCCGTCGGGCCCGCCCATCAACATGGAAATGCGCGTCCACCGCATCAACAGCGGCTTCAAGGCGGTCGACCTGAAGATCGAAGGCGTCAGCATGCCGCTGACCCATCGCAAGCAGTTCGCTTCCGTCATCACCCAGCGCGGCAACAAGGTCTCCGGCCTGATCGACGCGTTGCAGGGCGCGGTCACGCGTTTCGAAAAGGAAACGCCGTCCGAATAACCCGCCGCATCACGCAAAACAAAACTCCGCAGGCGCGCCCCGCGGGGTTTTTTGTTTGCCGGATCGGTGGCGGCTAGTTGCGCACCAACGGCTTGTAGCGAATGCGGTGGGGCTGATCGGCGACGGCGCCGAGGCGGCGGTGACGGTCGGCCTCGTAGTCCTCGAAGTTGCCCTGGAACCATTCGACGTGGCTGTCGCCCTCGAAGGCAAGAATATGGGTCGCGATGCGGTCGAGGAACCAGCGGTCATGGCTGACCACCAGCGCGCAGCCCGCGAATTCGGCGAGCGCGTCTTCAAGCGCGCGCAGCGTATCGACGTCGAGATCGTTCGTCGGTTCGTCGAGAAGCAGGAAATTGGCGCCGGACTTCAGCATCTTGGCCAGATGCACGCGGTTGCGCTCGCCGCCCGAGAGCTGGCCGACCTTCTTCTGCTGGTCGGCGCCCTTGAAATTGAATGAGCCGACATAGGCCCGCGACGGCACCTTGCGCTTGCCGAGCTCGATCTCGTCGCGGCCGTCGGCGATCTCTTCCCACACGGTGGCATCGGCCTTGAGCGCGTCGCGGGACTGGTCGACATAGCCGAGCTTCACCGTATCGCCGATCTTGAGCATGCCGCTGTCGGGGGTTTCCTGCCCGGTGATCATGCGCATAAGAGTCGTCTTGCCGGCGCCGTTGGGACCGATGACGCCGACGATACCGCCCGGCGGCAGCCGGAAGGACAGGTTGTCGATCAGCAGGCGGTCGCCATAGGCCTTCGAGAGGTTTTCGGCCTCCACCACCACGTTGCCGAGGCGCGGGCCGGAGGGAATGACGATCTGCGCCTGTGACTGGGTGGCGTGCGCATCGGCATCGCTGACCATGCGTTCATAAGCGGCAAGGCGGGCCTTGGACTTGCTGCGCCGCGCCTCGGGAGATGAGCGTACCCACTCCAGTTCGCGGGCGATGGTCTTGGCGCGGGCCTCGGCCTCGCGCTCTTCCTGCAGAAGGCGCTTTTCCTTCGCCGTCAGCCAGGCCGAGTAGTTGCCCTCGAACGGCAGCGCGCGGCCGCGGTCGAGTTCGAGGATCCAGCCCGCGACATTGTCGAGGAAATAGCGGTCGTGGGTGACGGCGACGACGGTGCCTTCGTAGTCGTGCAGGAAGTGTTCGAGCCAGGCCACCGATTCGGCATCGAGATGGTTCGTCGGTTCGTCCAGCAGCAGAAGGTCGGGGCGCGACAGCAGGAGGCGGCACAACGCCACCCGGCGCCGCTCGCCGCCCGACAGCTTGCCGACATCGGCATCGCCCGGCGGACAGCGCAGCGCATCGAGAGCGATTTCCACCGTACGCTCCAGCTCCCAGCCGTTCACGGCGTCGATCTTTTCCTGCAGTTCGGCCTGCTCGGCCAGCAGGGTGTTCATGTCGTCATCGGACAGTTCTTCGGCGAAACGGGCGGAGACCGCCTCGAAGCGATCCAGCAGCGCCTTGGTTCCGGCGACGCCTTCGAGCACGTTGCCCATGACGTCCTTGGCCGGGTCCAGCACCGGCTCCTGGGGCAGGTAGCCGACCCGGGCACCGTCGGCGACCCGGGCCTCGCCCGTGTATTCGGTGTCGATGCCGGCCATGATGCGCAGCAGCGTCGACTTGCCGGCGCCGTTGACGCCGAGCACGCCGATCTTCGCCCCGGGCAGGAAGGCGAGGGTGACGTTCTTCACGCATTCGCGGTGGCCGGGATAGACCTTGGTCAGGTCCCGCATGACATAGATGTACTGGTAGGAGGCCATGGCCGCCCTTTCGCCGCTGATTTGAGGAAACCGGGCGGCAAGGTAGCGAAACCGCCGCCAAGGTCAAGTCCGGGGCCTGGCCTTGGACCTGCCCGGACCCGTCCGCGCAAAAAAACCGCGGAGGAAGCCATATGGCCACCCCCGCGGGTCTTTTCAACAGGCCCCGGCCGAAACCGGGGCCGGTACAGGCGGTGCTGCCTCAGGCGGCGCCGATCTTCTTCATGAACTCGGTAATTTCCGTTTTGAGCTGGTCGCCCTGCTTGGCGAGCTCGCCCGAGGCACCGAGCAGGTCCTCTGAGGCCTTGCCGGTCTCCTGGGCCGCCTGGGTGACGCCGACGATGTTCTGGGACACGTCCTGGGTACCCTTGGACGCTTCCTGAACGTTGCGGGCGATTTCCTGGGTGGCCGCGCCCTGCTCCTCGACCGCGGCGGCAATGCCCCCGGCGATCTCGTTGATGCGCTCGATGGTCTCGGTAATGCCCTTGATCGCATCGACGGCTTCCTGGGTTACGCTCTGCATTGAGGAGATCTGATTGCCGATCTGCTCGGTCGCGGTCGCCGTCTGGTTGGCGAGGCTCTTCACCTCGCTCGCCACCACGGCGAAGCCCTTGCCCGCCTCGCCCGCGCGCGCCGCCTCGATGGTGGCGTTGAGCGCAAGCAGGTTGGTCTGGCTGGCGATGTCGTTGATCAGGTTCACGACCTCGCCGATCTTCTGCGCCGCTTCCGCGAGACCCTGCACCGTCTGGTTGGTGCGCTGAGCGTCTTCCACCGCCTTGCGGGCGATGGTCGCGGACTGCGACACCTGACCGGAGATCTCGTTGATCGAGGAGGACAGCTCCTCGGCCGCCGAGGCAACGGTCTGGACGTTGTGCGAAGCCTGCTCGGCCGCCGCCGCGACGGACGACGCCTGGCGGTTGCTCTGCTCGGCCACGGCCGACATCGACTCCGCCGTGCCGCGCAGTTCCGTCGAGGACGACGCAACCGCATCGACCACTTCGCGAACGCGATTGGCGACGTTGATCTGGTCGGTCAGCACCTGCCACGACACCATCGGGCCGACATAGGCGCCCTTTTCGTCGGTGATCGCAGCCACCATCAGGCGGAGCGTCTGGTCGCCCAGCTTGATATTGGCGGTATGCGGCAGGTTCTTCGGATCGGCCAGCATCTTGCGCTGGTGTTCCGGGTTCTTGTGGAAGATATCCACGCAGGAGCCCAGCACCTGGTCGGCCTTGACCGGCAGGAGATGCTCGATGGTCTTGAGCGTCGCCTTGCTGGTCGCGTTGATGTAGTTGATCTTGAAGTCCTTCGGATCCAGCGTCATGACGTTGACCGGCATCTGGTCGACCATCGTCAGCAGGCGCTTGGTTTCCTGATCGGCCTTGACCTTTTCGGTGACCACCGCCCAGCTGACCGTCGGGCCGACATAGTCGCCTTCTGTATCGAACAGAGCAGTAACGTTGAGGTCGAGGTACTCGCCGCCAAGCTGAATGACCGCATGATGCGGCAGGTTCTTCGGATCGGCCAGCATCTTGCGCTGGTGTTCCGGGTTCTTGTGGAAGACGTCGATGCAGGTACCGACCAGTTCATCCGCCGTGATCGGCAGAAGATGCTCGAGGGACTTGACCGTCTCGAGAGACTTCTTGTTCGCGTAGTTGATCTTGAAGTCTTCCTTGCCGGCGCTCATGACGTTGATCGAGAGATTCTCCACGATCTGGGTCAGGCGGTTGGCCTTGGACACGGCTTCCTTCAGGGAAACCATGGCACGCCACAGCACGCCGATTTCGTCGCCGCGCTCGGCGCCGACGATTTCAAAGCGGGTGCGGCCCGCGGCCAGAAGGCCGATAGCATCCGCCGCCTGGGTGATCGGACGGGCGGCGAGCTTGCCGATGCCGAAACCGAGCGCCAGCGCGGTAACGCCGAGAGCACCCAGAAGGATGAGCACGACGTCCATCAGCCCGTACCAGAGCGCAAAGGCCTCATCCAGCGGCGCGCGAACCAGCAAGGACCAGCCGACACCCGGATAGCCGAGCGCGCCCTTGCTGTGCACGTAGCCGGCGGCCTGCTCGACCTGCTTGCGGGCGTGGGTGGCGATCAAATGGCCGGACTTGCCCTCGACGGCGAGCTTGGCCGCCCCTACACCGGCGGCCGCCAGATTCAGCTTGCCGATGACGTTGTAGTTGCGCTTGTAGCCTTCGAAGTCCTTGAAACCGATGGTCATCGGATCGTAATCGATCAGGACGGTGCCCGACTTGTTCAGCAGAGTCACCTCGGCATGGGGCATGCCTTCCTTGGCGAGTTCGCGATAAGTGGTCGAAAGAATGTGCTCGACCATCGAGAAATCGGCGAAGTTCGCCCAAATGGCGATCACCTTGCCCGCCTCGTCCTTCACCGGCGCGGCGAAGGTCATGGTGAAGGCGTCCGAGCCGTAAACCTTCGAGACTAGTTCGTTGCGCGCGACATCCTCGACGACGGTGCCGGTCAGCTTGTCGCTCTTGGTGAACTCACCCGCGACGACCTTCTTGAACCAGGAAGCGTCGGAGAAAGACTGGCCATAAAGGGGGTCGGTCGCAACCGGCTTGCCCGCAGCATCGATTGAGTTGACCGCGCGCACCTTGCCGTCGAGCGACACCAGCATGGTCAGCTTGTAGATGCCGTAGCCGGTGACGTAGCCGTCCATGGCCTTGGCCAGCTTGCCGCCCTTGCCCCAGTAAGTCGGGCTCTGCGCCGCAATATTGAGGCCGAAGGCCTGCACGTCGCCGTAGCGTTCGAACAGGTTGCGTTCGACCATCTCCATGCCTTGGTCGGCGAAGGCTTCCATCTGCTTGCCCAGCGCATCTTCCATATCGGAGGTGCGGAACTGCAGGAAGCCGTAAACGATGGCCAACGGCACTATGGCAAATACCACCAGCAGAACCGCGAGCTTCGCCTGGAGGTTGAAAAAGCCGACCTTGGCCTTGGTCTGGGACTGATCCGCAGATGCCGGCTCGGCCTGCGGGGCCTTCTTGTTGCGCTTAAGGGCTATCGACATGGTGTCAGTTCCTTCCTTTGCACTTCCATAAAGAAAACGAGCCTGGGCGGAGGCGACCGCTCCGCAATTGACCCGCCTTCTCTCATCGGCTGACGGGCATATGTCTGGTGTTTTAGGCGAAGGTGGTTAAAATTGACTTACTGGAGTATTCATTTTGAAGTTGAGTGATAAATGCTAATTGATTTCATATAGATGATTATACTTATTTTTGAATTATTAGGCATGAAATAATATGCGATAATACTTGCGTTTTCTGTGGCGATTCGTTCTAATCCTTGCGATCAGTATGGTTTTGCCCTCTTCGGACGGAACATTCCAACCTACTGATCAGGTTGGTTATTTTGTCCGCAGCACAACAAACACGAAGAAAGTCCCATGAAAGCTCTGATCGTCGACAGCCAGTGGATATCCCGGGCGGGTCTTGCCCACCTTTTGTCGCTTATCGACCCGAAATGCGCGGTCAGCGAGGCTTCCGACCTGTCGGAGGCAATCAGCTTCATGGGCAAGGACGAGTGCGATCTCTGCCTGATCGACCCCGCCCTGCCGGAAACCGCGCCTCTCGATGCCATACGCAGGCTGCGCGCCGTCGCAGGGGAAATCCCCATTGCCGTGGTCAGCGATCGGGAATCCCGGCTTTTTGCCCTGCAGGCCGTGGAAGCCGGCGCCCAGGCTTATATCGTCAAAAAATCCAGCGCCGAGGACATTCGCCGTGCCGTCGAGCGCGTCCTCGCCGGCGAAATCTGGTTGCCCTCCAACCTGCGCGACCTGCCCGGACACGATGAACCGAAAGGCGGGCTTGCGGAAGCGCCGGCCGGCTATGCGCCGTCAAACGGCCACGATCCGGTTTCGGTCCTGACGCCCCGCCAGCGCGATGTTCTCGGCCTGATCGCCACAGGCAAACGCAACGCCGAGATCGGCAAAGCGCTCGAGATTTCCCCCCGGACCGTGCAAATCCACGTTTCGACGATCCTCAAGCTTCTCGGGGTCGGAAACCGCACCGAAGCGGCTCTGCTCGCCCGCAAGCACGGCCTCGGCGCATAACTAGATATGTAACCTTTCCTTAACAAACAAATATTATTCATTCCGTTTCTGGGGCGTCCGGTACAGTCCCGCCGGTCGCGAAGATCATGCGTTTCATCGGGGATACGTCCCCCGGGGAAGCCATGCGGCTGGAGAAACGGCGAGATAACGCAAACGATGGCCTTGCGCTGCGCGAGGCGATCGCCACCCTGCGGGCGGGCTGCGCCGGCAACACCGCGCCCTGCGCTGTCGGCTGTCGGCACCAGCCCGCCAGAAACGACTGCTCCCCGAATTGCCCCGATGCGCGCACCTCGCTCTCCAGCGATCCGGTAAACGAGCCTCTCGAAGCCACGATCGCCCCCCTCGTCTATCAGCTCGCCAAGCTGCGGGTCTTTCAGCCCTACTGGTCCTGCGGGGGCCATAACCGGCCGGACGGCTCGATCTGGAAGGCGCCGCGGATCTGGTTTTATTGCGCCGATGTGGTGCATGCGCGGGTGCTGGCCGATTGCCTGCTCGACCCAAAGGTTCGCAAACTACTCAAGTGCCGCTGGCAGGTCGCGCTGACCTACTGCGAACCGGGAAACACCGGCGCCGCCTTCGCGATCGAACCCGCAGCCGAAACCGGGACCACCCTGGCGGAACTGCAATCGGATGCCCGCCGGCTGGCGGAAGTCCTTCCGCAGGCAGTATCCAGCCAGCTCGATGTCATCGAGGCTGCCGCCTCTCGCGCCTAGGCCGACCGTCGAGGTCGATGCTTTCGCCGAGAAACGGCACCATCGCCGGCCAATCCAGTTCCTCCTCGATCCGCGCGCGCAGCGCATCGGACGACTCGGGTTCGCCATGGGTGACGATCACGCCCTTTGGGGCTTGGGGAAGACGGCGCAGCCAGTCCATGATTTCGGACGCCCCCGCATGGGCCGACAGCATGTCGAGGTTGTGAACCTCGGCCTTCACCGCCACGTGCTCGCCATGAATCTTCACCGTCCGCGCGCCGCCAACGAGGTGCGCCCCGCGCGTGCCCGCCGCCTGGAACCCGGTGAACACGACGGCGCTCTTGGGATCGCGCAGGTAGACCTTGAGGTGGTGGACGACCCGGCCACCGGACGCCATGCCGCTCGCCGACAGGATGATCTTTGGATAACGGTTGTGGTCGAGCGCCTTCGATTCCTCGACCTCGCGCACGTATTTCGCGCTCTCGCACACGAGCGTGCAGCGCTTTGCGCTCAGCCGGTGTTCGACCCGGTGACGGCATAAAAGGTCGCTGGCGCTTTGGGCCATCGGGCTGTCGAGGAACACCGGCACGTCCGGAATGCGCGAAGTCCGCTTCAGCCGTTCGAGGTGAAAAAGAAGCTTCTGCGCGCGGCCGACGGCAAACGCCGGAATGACGACGGTGCCGCCGCGCCCCACGGTGCGGGAAATGATGTCGGCGAGCGTCGTTTCAGGATTGGTTTTCGGATGCTCCCGGTTGCCGTAGGTGCTTTCGACAACCACCCAATCCGCCGCCGGCGGGGCCGCGGGCGGGCGCATCAGCGGATCGCGCGCCCGGCCGAGATCGCCCGAGAACAGCACCCGCGTCCGCCCCGCCGTCACCAGCGCCGAAGCGGCCCCCAAAATGTGCCCGGCATAGAAAAGGCGGACCTTGAAGCCCTTGGCGATGGTGCGGTCGCGCTCGAAGGGCAGTTCGCGCAAATGCGCGAGCGCGGCCTCGGCTTCCGCCCGGGTGTAGAGCGGCAGCGCGGGGTGATGGCGGCTCAGCTTGTGGCGGTTGAGGAAGGCCGCTTCCTGTTCCTGCAGGAAACCCGAATCCGGCAGCAAAATTCCGCACAGGTCGATCGTCGCCCCGGTCGCATACACGACGCCCCGGTAGCCCGCCTTGTAGAGAAGCGGCAGGGAACCCGAATGATCGATATGGGCGTGGGTCAGGACCGCAGCATCGATATCGGACGGCGCGAACCCGAAAGGCTTCCAGTTGAGAAGCCTGAGCTGCTTGACGCCCTGGAACAGCCCGCAATCGACGAGAACACGGCGCCCGCCCGCCGACAGGACGTATTTCGATCCCGTGACGGTTCCGGCGGCCCCGGCAACAAGCAGTTCCATGATGGCCTCTCCGGCTAGTTACCCCAGATATCCCGCGCCACCTCGACCAGGCGAGCGAGCTTCGCGTCTTGCTGGGCTGGATTCATCACGCCCACGACCGAGGAGGAAAACCCGCATTGCGGCGAAATGCACAGCCGGTCGAGGTCGACGACCTTGGCCGCTTCGGCCACTTTGGCCTTGAGCGCGTCTGCGCTTTCGAGCTCGCCCGATTTCGTCGTCATGGCGCCCACAACCACGGTCTTGTCGTCGGGCAGCGCCTTGAGCGGCGCGAAGGAGCCGGCGCGCGGGCTGTCGTATTCGAGAAAGTAGAAGCGCACGGTGAGCTTGCGGAACAGCTTTTCGGCAACGTCGTCATAGCCGCCCGACGCCTGCCAGTGGCCTTCCTTGTTGCCCCGGCACAGGTGCAGCCCGACCGCCATCCCCGACGGCGCCCCGGCGACGACGGCATTGACGGCATCTGTGTACATTTCGAGCAGGTCCTGCCACTTGTCGCCGCGCGCCGCCAGCCCTTCGCGGATCTTCGGGTCCCCCAGCTTGGCGATCGATGTTTCATCGAGCTGAATGTAACGGCAGCCCGCATCGAACAGGGCCTTCATCTCGGCATGGTAGGCCGTGGCAAGGTCCGACCAGAAATCGTCGAGGTTGGGATAAACGTCGCGCGAGATATTGGCGCGGCCCGAGCGGTAATGGACGTAGGCCGGGCCGGGCAGCGTCACCTTCGGAAGAGCCGTGGTGACGCAGGAATTGAGGAACTTGAAGTCCTCGACATTGGTCGGCCCCGCCCAGCGCACCTTGTCGACGATCTGCGGCACGCGCTGGGCAATGACGTCGCCCTTGGCGTCGGTGTAGGAGAACGTGCCGCCGAGGTCGGGGCCCTCCTTCAGGCCGGTAATGCCGTGGGTGGTGAAGCTGTCGGAATAGGTGTGGCGGCGGAACTCGCCGTCGGTGGCGACGCGAAAGCCGTGGCCTTCCTGCAGCTTGACGACGGCGCGGATTGCCTCGTCCTCGATCTTGCGCAGCGCCGCGCCGTCGATTTCGCCCGTGAGATAGCGCTGGCGCGCGTCCTTGACCGACTGGGGCCGCAGCAGGCTGCCGATCAGTTCGGCGCGGAACGGGGGATTGTGCGGGGCATGAGCCATGATGTCGTCTCTCGTTTTTTTATTGGGACTTCCGGCGTGACGGCTGCCAGGCCAGCGTCAGCTTGGTATCGCGCTCGGGCACGGGGAAGATTTGCGGCTCGCGGCAGGCTTCCGCCGCCTCATCGGGCGGCAGCGAATCGTCCCACAGGTTGCCGGTGTAGCGACAACCGGTAACGCCGTCCGACGCATCCGAGGCCAGCCACAGCGCGCAGGGCACCATGATGTCGGCGGGCATGCCGCGTCCGCTGATGGTGCCGTCGCCGAAACGCGTGTCGACGGCGCCGCCGGGGCCGAGCGAATTGACCGTGACGCCGGTGCCGTAAATATCCTCGGCCCAGGCGATGGTCGCCGCCTCCAGCGCCGCCTTGGACGGGCCATAGGGCGTGTTGTCGGGCCGGTGCATGGCATCGACGTTCTTCGAAATGTTGATGATGCGGCCCCAGCCCGCCTTGATCATGTGCGCTGCCGCGGCGCGCGCCATCAGGAAGGGGCCGTCGACATTGGTGCGGTTGACCTCGACGTAGCCGGCGGGATCGGCCTCGTAGAACGGCACGCGGCGCTTGCCGCCGACGGTCACATACCGCCCGCTCTTGCCCGCGTTGTTGACGAGGATATGCAGCCCGCCGAAGGCCTTGACCGTCTCGGCGACGACGCGCCGGCAGTCCTCCCACGATCCCACATCGCCGAGAAGTGCCAGGCCCTTGCCGCCCGCCGCCGCGATGGCGGCGAGGGCATCGTTCAGTTCGGCGCGGATGGCGGCATCGGTCTCGTCGGAGCCGGGGGCCGCGGTGATGACGACGCCGGCAGCACCGGCGCGCGCGAAAGCGACGGCCATTTCGCGGCCCATGCCGCGGGCGCCCCCGGTGATCAGGGCGACGCGCCCGTCCAGACGAATATCAGCCACGGCCAATTTGTTCTCCCTGTTTTGTTGCACCGATTGTAGCAAGCCCCGCCATCGCCGCGGAAAAAAATCCCGGCTAGAATGCGCCATGTTCCGCATCCGCCGGGTTCATTCAGCCGCAACGGCCGAGGACGAACTGGTGATCGCACAGGTCGTGCGCATCTATCAGGACGCGTTCTCCTACTATCCGAAATACGCCGAAAAGATCGCGGCGATGCTGCGCTTCCCGGCCGACCTCGGTTTCGAGCCGCTGCTTCTGGTGGCCGAAGGATCGAAGGGCCGGGTCCTGGGCTTCGCGCTGTCCTTCATGTTTCCCGAACTCAGGCTCGGCTATCTCGATTACATCGCGAGCGATCCCAAGCGCGCGCGCCGCGGTTACGGCACCGCCCTTTACGAAGCGACCGAGGAAGCCCTGCTCGAGCGCCGCTACCGCGGACTGCTCATCGATGTGCCGCCCGACGAAGAAAACCTGCTGAAGGAAAAAACCCGTCTTCAGGTCAACCGCCGCCGCATGGCGCTCTACGAGCGCATGGGTGCCAGGCCCATCATCGGCACCCAGTACGAACACATCCCGACCAAGGCCAACCAGGGCTACTTCACCTACCTGCTGTTCGACGACATGGAAACCGGCCGCCCTCTGTCGCGCGAGCGCCTGCGCGCCTTCATGCCCCGGCTGCTCGCCATCAAGGGGGCAATGAAGCCCGAGGATGCGCGGGTCAAAAAGATCGTCGCCTCGATCACCGACGATCCCGTGCGCCTGCGCGAGCCGCGCTACCTCAAGCCGCGGCCCAAGCCCGGCAGCATGGGCGCGGGCCGGACGATCCACCTGGTGTCCACCGGCGATGCCCACCAGATCCACCACCTGAAGGAGCGCGGCTACGTCGAGCGCCCGGCGCGGGTGAACTTCATCCGGCGCGGGCTTCAGCCCTTCGCCGTCGTCGAGCACAAGGTGGAACGCTTCGGCCGCCGCCACATCCTCGCCGTTCACAATCCGGAACTGCTCCGCTTTCTGGAGCGGGCCGAGGACGAGCTGAAGCCGGGCCAGCTCGTCTATCCCAACGTGTTCCCGATCCGCAGGCCCGAACGCATCCCCAAGACCTGGGACATGCAGGCGGGCTATTACTGCATCGACACCTTCACGCCCGTGACCCGCAACGCCTACCGTGCCGCGCGCGCCGCCGCCAACGCGGCGCTGACCGGTGCCAAGCTGGTGGCGGGCGGGGCCGACCTCGCCTACGTGCTGTGCCGCCCGCCCGGCCATCACGCGGAACGGCGGGCCTTCGGCGGCTTCTGCTACTTCAACAACGCCGCCATCGCCGCCCACGAACTGTCGCGCAAGGGCCGCGTCGCCTTCATCGACATCGACCATCACCACGGCAACGGATCGCAGGACATCTTTTACGAGCGCGACGACGTGTTCTTCATCTCGATCCACGGCCACCCACGCTCGGCCTATCCCTATTTCGCGGGCTATGCCGACGAACGGGGGGCCGGAAAGGGCAAGGGCTTCAACCGCAACTTCCCGCTCTTCCCCGGCGCCGACATCGCCGAGTACACCGACACGCTGGCGCGCGCGATGCGCCTGTTCGGGCGCTTCAAGCCCGATTACCTCGTCATCTCGCTCGGCTTCGACATCATGGGCGGCGATCCCACCGGCACCTTCAACATCAACGACCGCGGCATGCGCCGCATCGGCGCAATGCTGGGCGAGCCGGGCTGGCCGACGCTGGTCGTGCAGGAAGGCGGCTACGCGCTGCGCAACCTGCGTCTCGGCGCCATGGAATTCTTCCGCGGCCTGACCGGCCAGCCGTAGAAATTCTTCTGCCGGCCCCCTTGTCATTGGACTTTCATGATTTTGGGGATATGATTCGCGCATGGTTATTTTGGTAACCGTAGGGGTGCGTGAGCTTTGACAGATCGCCTGACCCGCCCAGCATTTTCCAAGCCCGCCCCGCGCACGATGGCTTCCGGTTTCCTGCCGGAAGCCTTTTTCGTTTCCGCCACCAAATCCAGTCCAGACCGGAGGGCCCATGGGTAAACGTTCCGCTCGCAAGACCTGGCGCCAGGACGCGCGCATTCATCCTCTGATGCCGGAAGAAGCTGCCCCGCACCCGATATCGGGAAAGGCGAGCCAGCCGCGCTACGTGCGCAACGTCAAGGCCAAGAGCGCCAACCAGGCGGCACTGCTGGAAGCGCTCGACCAGGACAATGTCGTGCTGGCTCTGGGGCCCGCGGGCACCGGTAAGACCTACCTCGCCATCGCCAAGGCGGTCGAGGCGCTGGAAGCGGGCAAGGTGGAACGCATCGTGCTTACGCGCCCTGCGGTCGAGGCGGGCGAGACGCTCGGCTTCCTGCCCGGCGATCTGCAGGCGAAGCTGGCGCCTTACCTCAAGCCCTTCTACGACGCGCTCGGCGAAAGGCTGGGCGGCAAGCGGCTGAAACAACTTCTGGCCGACGGCGTCATCGAGATCGCGCCCGTCGCCTACATGCGCGGGCGCACCCTCAACAATTCCTACATCGTCATCGACGAGGCGCAGAACTGCACCTTCGGCCAGATCAAGATGCTGCTGACCCGGCTCGGCTGGCAATCGACGATGGTGGTGGCGGGCGATCCCGAACAGACGGACCTGCTACCCGGCATGTCGGGACTGTCCGACGTCGCCAACCGGCTGGAAAGGGTCGGGCGCATCAGCGTCGTCCGCCTGACAGATGCCGACGTGGTGCGCCACCCGCTGGTGGCGTCGATGCTGGCGGTACTTTAGGGACTAGTCGCTGCCGGGATCGGCGGTCAGGCCCGCCGCCTTGATGCCGGCCACGGCCGCGGTTTCGTCGTTGCTGGAAACATCACCCGAAACGCCGACGGCGCCAATGATGTCGCCCGCGTCGTTCCTTATCAGGACACCGCCCTGGACCGGGATGAACGGCCCGCCGATGGAGGCCGCGGCCGACGTGACGAAGTAGCCGCGCTCCTTCGCCATCTTGTCGATGGACCGCGTGCCGACCCCGAAATCGAGCGCCGCCAGCGCCTTGCCCATCGCGATCTCGCCGCGCTTGAGGCTGGTGCCGTCCTCGGCCGCGAAGGCCTTGAGCGCGCCGCGCTCATCCAGCACGGCCACCGCCAGCACCTTCAGCTTCTTGGCGCGGCCTTCGGCCAGCGCCGCAGCAACGATCGTGTTGGCGGTATCAAGGTTCAGTTGCGCCATGTCGGGAATTCCTGTGCAGAGGGTTGAACGGATGCCCTACTTGCGCGCGAACGCGCGCTCGGCCAGTGCATGCAGGGCGAAACCGGCGAGCATCGCCGGAACGAAAACGAAAAAGGCGTCATTGCCGGTCGCAAGCCCGGCAATGCCCGGTCCCGGGCAGATGCCGGCCAGTCCCCAGCCCAGCCCGAAGATGGCAGCGCCGATGAGCAGCCGCGCATCGATATCGCGCCGCGTCGGCACCTGGAAATCGGCGGCGAACGCGGGCCTTGCCCGGCGGCGCGCCAGCAGGAAGCCCGGCACCGCGGCAATCAGCCCGCCGCCCATGACGAAGGCGAGCGTCGGGTTCCAGTTCCCGGCAACATCGAGGAAGGCGAGGATCACGGTGGGATCGGTCATGCGCGAGACGACGAGGCCCGCCCCGAACAGCGCGCCGCAGGCGAAGGCGGCAAGGATCACGGCCATGTCGTCACCCCCATCACGTGGCGCACGATAAAAACGACGATTGCCGCTGTCGCCATGAACACGCCGACGGCGACGATCGAGCGCGGCGACAGCCGCGCGATGCCGCAGATGCCGTGGCCCGAGGTGCAGCCGCTGCCGAGCCTGGAGCCGAAGCCGACCAGCAACCCCGCCAGAATGAGCCCCGGCACCGTGGCGACGGAGCGCACTTCAACCTTGATACCCGCGAGGTGCACGATGGCCGCGGCCCCGGCGACGAGGCCGAGCACGAAGGCCAGCCGCCACAGGCGTTCATGCCCCCTGGCCGAGAACACGCCCGCGGCAATGCCGCTGATGCCGGCGATGCGGCCCGCCAGCAAAACGAGGCCCGAGGCCGCGAGGCCGATCAGCCCGCCGCCTATCAGCGCCGAATAGGGGGTGAAGTCGTTCATGCGGCTCCCTTGGCCTGGCTCGCCTCGAAGATCGCCCGCCACACCCGTTCGGGCGTCGCCGGCATCGGCAGGTTCCTGACGCCAACAGGCGCCAGCGCATCGTTGACCGCGTTCATCACCGCCGCCAGCGCGCCGACCGTTCCGCCCTCGCCCGCGCCCTTGACGCCAAGCGGGTTCTGCTTGGTCGGCGTCGGGTGGCTGGCAAGCGCGATGTTGCAATAGCCCTTGGCGCGCGGCATCGCGTAATCCATGAAGGAGCCGGTCATCACCTGGCCCGATTCGGGATCGATGATGACCTGTTCGCCGAGCGCCTGACCCGCCGCCTGCACCACACCACCGCGCATCTGCCCGGCGACGCCCATCGGGTTCAACTCCACGCCGACGTCATAGACGACCGAATAGCGCTTCAGATCGCTGCGGCCCGTGTCGGGGTCGATCTCGATCTCGCAGACATGGAAGGTGTTGGGGATGTTCGCCGCCGTCGACGTCCAGGCCGCGGTCTCGAACAGGCCGAATTCCATGTCCTTCGGCATCTTGTTCGGGTTGAAGGCGGTCTTGACCACCTCATCGAAGCTGACCGAGCGGTTGGTGCCCTTGGCGAAATAGGTGCCGTCCTCGAAGGTGACTTCCTCGGGCGTCGTTTCCATCATGTGGGCGGCAATGCGCCGGCCCTTCTCGCGGGTCTTTTCGGCGGCCTGGAACACGACGGTGCCGCACAGCGTTGCCGTGCGCGCGGCGCCGGTACCCGAACCCCAGGCGAGCTTCGAGGTATCGCCCTCGACCACGCGGATCTTTTCGGCGTCGATGCCGAGCACATCGGAAACGATCTGGGTATAGATGGTGGCGTGCTGCTGACCGCCCGCGGTGGACGCCGCGAGCACGGTGACCGAGCCGCTGGGATCGAAACGCAGTTCCGCCGTTTCCGGCGCCGGGCTGCCCGACGGGTCGATGCTCGACGACACGCCGACGCCATAGAGCTTGCCGCGGGACTTCGCCTCTTCCTTGCGCCTGGCGACGCCCGCGTAATCGGCGAGCTTGAGGCATTCGTCCATGACGCCCTCGAAATCGCCCGAATCGATCTTCTGGCCGTTGGCCGACCGGTAGGGCATGGCGCTGGCGGGCACATAGTTGCGCCGGCGCAGTTCCGTCGGGTCCATGCCGATCTCGCGCGCGATCATGTCCAGCAGCCGCTCCAGAACGTAGACGCCGGGGGTGCCCGAGGGGCCGCGGTAATTGGCCATCGGCACGGTGTTGGTGAAGATCGCCCGGGATTCGCCGAAGGCGACCGGCACGTCATAGGTGTTGCAGGTGCAGCCGGGCACGCCGTTGGGCGCGCCGAAACCGGTCATCGACAGGAAGGCGCCGATATTGGCAAAGCCGGTGAAGCGCACGGCGTGGATCTTGCCGCTGTCGTCGTAGCCGACCTCGGCATCGATCTTGACGTCGCGGCCCTGGTCGTCGGCAATCAGCGCTTCGGAGCGCTCGCAGGTCCACTTGACCGGGCGCCCCACGCGCCGGGCCGCCCAGGCGACCGCCGGCACTTCCGGGTAAAGCCCGCCCTTCATGCCGAAGGAACCGCCGACGTCGCCCGCGATCACCGTCATGTTGGTCTCGGGAATCTTGAACACGCCCTTGGTCATCATCGAACGCCAGACGAAGGGGCGCTGCTGGCAGGCATAGACGGTGTAATGGTCGCGGCCCGGATCGTATTCGGCGACGGCCGAACGCGGCTCCATGGTGGAAGCGGCGACGCGGGTGACGTAGAAGCTCTCGCGCATGACCTTGGGCGCCTTCTTCAGCGCTTCCTCGGTCGCCGCACCATCGCCCTTCTGGGCATAGAAGGATTCGTTGCGCGGGCAATCGGGCCAGACCAGCGGCGCGCCGTCCCCGAGCGCCGCGACGGCATCTGTCAGGGGATCGAGGATTTCGTAGTCCACCTCGATGCGGTCCATCGCGTCCTTCGCCTCGTTGACCGAATCGGCGATCACCATCGCCACCATCTGGCCGACATGGCGCACCTTGTCGCGGGTAAGGCCCGGGCGGGCCGGACGGTAGCCGGGCTCGCCCGACTGGCGCTTGGGGGCCGCATTGCCGGGCACGTTGCCGAGCTTGTCCGCCGCCCAGTCCTCGCCGGTCAGCACGTCATGGACGCCCGGCATCTGCTTGGCGGCGCTGACGTCGATGCTGCGGATATTGGCATGGGCATGGGGCGAGCGCAGGAACACGGCATGGACCAGGCGCGGCAGCTGCACGTCGTCGGTGTAGCGGCCCCTGCCCTTGAGCAGGCGCGGGCTTTCCACCGCGTTGACAGGCTGGCTGATGGCGTAACGCGTCATGAGGTCCTCCCGGAATTTCTTTGCACGGACAACTTTCTTGGGGGCCGATTGTAGCGGCCCTGCCGCCCCCGGCAAGACCGCAGAAACTGCCCAAACCACGGGCAGTTACGGGGCCTTCGCGACATATCGGAGCGCATTGACAAGGAAGCGGGCAGACGGCTCAATGTGACGCAACCGGGGCCGCCGGATGGCCCCGCGACCGGCGGTTTTTCGGAGACTTGAATGAAGGCATCGCGTCAGCCCCTGCGCTTCCTGTTGACCGGCATTGTCGCCGCGGGGATCGCGGCCTGGGCAAGCGCCGCTTTGGCGCAGGACAAGGAAGTCCGCGTCTACAACTGGTCGGACTACATCGACAAGAACATCCTTGCCGAGTTTACCCGCGATACCGGCATCAAGGTCGTCTACGACGTCTACGATTCGAACGATGTTCTCGAAACCAAGCTGATGGCGGGCCGGTCGGGCTACGATATCGTGGTGCCGTCGAACAACTTCCTCGCCCGCCAGATCAAGGCCGGGATCCTCGGCAAACTCGACAAGGCGAAGCTGCCGAACCTCAGGCACATGGACGCGGGCCTGATGGCGCGCATGACCAAGTACGATCCGGGCAACGCCCATTCGGCGATCTATCTCTGGGGCACCTCCGGGCTCGGCATCAACACCGACAAGATCAACGCGCGCATGAAGAATGCGCCGGTCAACTCGCTGGCGCTGATCTTCGATCCCGCCGTGGTGTCGAAGTTCGCAGACTGCGGCGTCACCCTGCTGGATGCGCCCGACGACGTCATGCCGGCGGTGCTCACGTACCTAGGCCTCAACCCAGATTCCAAGGACGCCAAGGACTGGGCCAAGGCCGAAGCGCAGCTGCGCAAGATCCGTCCCTACGTGCGCAAGTTCCATTCGTCCCAGTACATCAACGACCTCGCCAACGGCGACATCTGCCTCGCCTTCGGGTTCTCGGGCGACATCCTTCAGGCCAAGACCCGCGCCGCCGAGGCCAAGAAGGGCGTGCGCGTCAGCTATCTGCTTCCGAAGGAAGGCGCGCTGATGTGGTTCGACAGCATGGCCGTTCCCGCCGATGCGCCCAACCGCGACAACGCCCATGTGCTGATGAACTACCTGATGCAGCCCAGGATCGCCGCGCGCATTTCCGAAGCCGTCCAGTATCCGAGCGGCAACAAGGACGCGGGCGCCTTCATCAAGGCGGAAACGACGGCGGACGAAAACGTCTTCCCGCGCGACGCCACCATGAAGCGGCTTTACACCGTCACGCCCAATACCCAGCCCCAGCAGCGCCTGATGACGCGCATCTGGACCCGCGTCAAGGCGGCCAACTAGGCCGGGGCAAGACGCAGCCGATGAACGACACCCGACCACCCCGCGCGCGGATCGAGCCCTGGAACGATCCTGCAGCCAGCGCTTATGTCCGCATCGAAGGCGTCGCCAAGTCCTTCGGCACACAGGTCGCCGTCGCCGGGGTCGATCTCGCCATCCACAAGGGGGAATTCTTCTCCCTGCTTGGGCCGTCCGGCTGCGGCAAGACGACGCTTCTGCGCATGCTGGCGGGTTTCGAAACGCCGGATGCCGGACGCATCCTGATCGATGGCGCCGACATGACCGGCGTGCCGCCCCACCGGCGCCCGGTCAACATGATGTTCCAGTCCTACGCCCTGTTCCCGCACATGACGGTGGAACAGAACATCGCCTTCGGTCTGAAGCAGGATGGCGCGGCGAAAGCGGAAATCGCCGAGCGGGTGACTGAGATGCTGGCGCTTGTGAAGCTCGACGGGTTCGGGCGGCGCAAACCGCATCAGCTGTCGGGCGGCCAGCGCCAGCGCGTGGCGCTGGCGCGCTCCTTGGTGAAAAAGCCGAAGCTGCTGCTGCTGGACGAACCGCTGGGCGCGCTCGACCGGCGCCTGCGCGAACATACCCAGTTCGAACTGGTCAACATCCAGGAACGGCTTGGCATCACCTTCGTGATCGTCACCCACGACCAGGAAGAAGCGATGACCATGTCGTCGCGCATGGCGGTAATGGAACATGGCGCGATCCGCCAGGTCGGCACGCCCGCCGAGGTTTACGAGCGCCCCGCCTCGCGCTTCGTCGCCGAATTCCTGGGCGACGCCAACATCATCGAAGGGCGCGTCACGTCTTCCGCCAACGGCGGGCTTTTGATCGCCGCCGAGGCGGCGGGCTGCGTCATCGCCGTTGAAGGCGACGGATTGGCCGCGGGCGCGCCCTGCGCCGTCGCCTTCCGGCCGGAAAAACTGTCGCTGGCAAAGGAACCACCGGCCGACTCTTCGTCCAATGCCGTCGCCGGCACGGTGTTCGACATCGCCTATCTCGGCGACATGTCGGTCTATCACGTGCGCGCCGATGCCGGAGCCGTGCTGCGCGTCGCCGCCGCCAACAGCCTGCGGCTGGTCGAACGCCCCATCACCTGGGACGACCGCGTGTGGGTGACATGGGCGCCCGGCGCGGGCGTGGTGCTTAGCCAATGAGCACCGGCTGGGGCAAACGACTGGTCATCGCCGTGCCTTATCTCTGGCTCGGCCTGTTTTTCCTGATTCCCTTTCTGATCGTCCTCAAGCTGTCCTTCGCCGAGGTTGTGCTGGCGCGCCCGCCCTACACGCCGCTGATCGAATGGCTGAATGCGGCCGGGCAATTCGCACCGAAGCTGCGCGTCAATTTCGCCAACTACTTTTTGCTGGCGAGCGACGATCTCTATATCCGCTCCTTCCTCAACAGCCTGCGCATCGCCTTCATCGCCACGCTGATCGCGCTCGCCGTCGGTTATCCGATGGCCTATGCCATGGCGCGGGCGCCGGAAAACTGGCGGGCCGTCCTCGTCATGCTGGTGATCCTTCCGTTCTGGACGTCGTTCCTGATCCGCGTCTATGCATGGATCGGCATCCTCAAGAACGAAGGGCTCCTGAACGCGGCCCTGATGGCGGCGGGAATCATTTCGAAACCGCTCGTCATCCTGAACACCGACTGGGCGGTCTATATCGGCATCGTCTATTCCTACCTGCCGTTCATGGTGCTGCCGCTTTATGCGGCGCTGGAAAAACAGGACCCGTCGCTGCTGGAAGCCGCCGCCGACCTCGGCGCACCGCCGTGGAAGGCATTCTGGACGGTGACCGTGCCGCTGTCGCTGCCGGGCATCGTCGCAGGATCGCTTCTCGTGTTCATCCCGGCGGTCGGCGAATTCGTCATTCCCGACATCCTCGGTGGCTCCGGCACCCTGATGATCGGAAAGACCCTGTGGGCCGAGTTCTTCAACAACCGCGACTGGCCGCTGGCTTCAGCCATCGCCGTGGTGCTGCTGGTCGTCCTCGTCGCCCCCATCGTCTGGTTCCAGCGCCAGCAGGCGGCGCGCGCCGCGGAGGACGGGCGATGAACGGCAGACACCTCTCCGCCGTCAATGTCGTCGCGCTGACGATCGGCTTCGCGTTTCTCTACGTGCCGATCCTCATCCTGATCGTGTTTTCCTTCAACGAATCGCGCCTTGTCACCGTATGGGCCGGATTCTCGACCAAGTGGTACGCAGCACTTCTGGAAAACCGCCAACTCATGGATGCGGCATGGATCACGCTGCGCGTCGCTCTCGTCTCGGCGACGGCGGCGACGGTGCTCGGCACGCTTGCGGGCATGACGCTCGCCCGCTTCGTGCGCTTTCGCGGACGCACGCTGTTTACCGGCATGATCTATGCGCCGCTGGTGATGCCCGAGGTGATCACCGGCCTCGCACTCCTGCTCCTGTTCGTGGCGCTCGACTGGGATCGCGGCTACTGGACGGTGACGCTGGCCCACGCAACGTTTTCGATGGCCTTTGTCGCGGTCATCGTGCAATCGCGCCTCGTCGGTTTCGACCGTTCGCTGGAAGAAGCGGCGATGGACCTCGGCGCGACGCCGCTGCGCACCTTCTTCGCCGTAACCCTGCCGCTGATCGCGCCCGCCCTGATCGCGGGCTGGCTGCTGGCCTTCACCCTGTCGCTCGACGATCTGGTAATCGCGTCCTTTGCATCTGGGCCGGGCGCCACCACCCTGCCGATGCGCATCTACAGCCAAGTGCGCCTCGGCGTGACGCCGGAGATCAACGCGATCTCGACGATCCTGATCGCCATCGTCGCCTGCGGGGCCGTCGCGGCGACGCTGGCGCAGAAGCACAGCCTCGTCCTGCGCCGGCGCGCCGAAGCGGCCGCCCGCGCCACCTCAGCGTAAAAGCCCAAGCCCCAGTATCTGCACCACGCTTCCGGCAAGCAGAAGGGCCGTCGCCAGCGCCATCGGTGCCGCGATCGGCAGATGGCGGCCCAACAACCGCCCTTCGGCCCAACCGAGCATGACCGCAAGCCCCGGCCAGAAGGCGTTGATCAAAATGGTGCGCCCGACGCCGATGCGCTGGATCGATTCAAACAGGCAGGCATAGGCGATGACGAAACTGAGTAACCCGTGCAGCACGAAGGCCCAGCCCCAGCGCCCGATCCCGGCAAAGGCCTGCGCGCGCCGCGCGAACAGATAGGGCGCGGCCAGCACGCCGCCCACGACAGCACCGGAAAGAAGCGCCGCCAGCGTTGCCGTCAGCGACGGCCCGCCATCGAGGCCGAGCTTGGCGAACCCTTCGCCCGATGCCCAGGCAAGCGCCAGCAGAACGCCGAGTCCAAGTGCCGCCCAGCTGAAGGCGCCCCGGCGCGTTGCGTGAAAAAGCACCGCGATGCCCGCGGCAATGAGCGCGAGGGCGATCCACGACGGGAAGCGCAACTGCTCGCCCAGCACGATCACCGCAAAGCCGACCGAAAACAGCGGCTTCACATTGGCGAACTGCGAGGCGAATTCCATGCGCCCGGCGAAAGCATGGCCGCACATGTAATAAATCACGGTGCCGACCGGAAAGGTCGCGATACCCGCCGCCACCAGCCACGGCGAGATTTCGGCAGGCACCAGGTCCCTACCCGCGATGGCGAACAGAACGGCAAGGCCGGTGAAAAGGCTCAGCATCAGCCCGGCGATGATGGAGGGGAATTTCCGGGGGCCCGGCATCGCCGCGAGGCCGCGCCCGACGATGCGCGCGGACAGCGCCCAGAAAATGGCGCTGGCAACAGCGAAAAAAGTATCGGGAACAGCCAGGGACATGGTTGGATCATCACTGCCGGGCGCCAAGATAAACCCCATTTTTCATAGACTTGCGGAAAATTCGAGGCTTATCCGCCGCGATTTAAGTTTTTGACAAGGGACAGGCCCCTATAGAATTGAAGCAGATTTGCCCGCCGATCCAGCGGGCCAACATCACGATGGGGAACACCCGCCATGCGTATCCAGCCGACCTTCGACGACCTGCTCCAGTTTGGCAACACCGCGGACGCGACGGGTGTCGCCCTGCCCGCGCCCTCGGTGCTCGATCTTCCCGCGGCGACCGACGCCCTCGCGGCAATCGCCGACGCGCTTGCGGGCACGGACGAAGGCGGCCTCGATGCCGTCGATGCCGGCTCACCGGCGCAGGCCTTCGGCCCCGGCCTCGAAGGCCTCGGCCTTGACGGGCTCGGCGCGGGATATGCGTCCATCGCCGGTCAGGAAATCTTTGCGGGTTTTGTCGTCGACAATGCCCCCGGCGATCCCGCATTCGATGTCACCCTGCCCTCCGCTCTCGATGATGCAGGCGTTTCCCATGCCGCCGCCGAAGAGGGCGCGAGCGCGGCGGCACCGGGTCTTCCCGACATCGTCGCCTTTGGCGATGCCTTCGATGCCAAGGGCGGCAATGGCGGCGGCGGTGGTGGTGGCGGTGGTGGCGGTGGTGGCGGTGGCAAACCGCCCAAGGACGGCGGCGGCGGCACGACCGATCCCGGCCTTTACAGCGATTATTTCTCGGGCTCGGCCGATGGCGATACCGGCTATGACATCTGGCTTTCGTTCAGCGGTTCGGGCTGGACGGTCGATCTGCAGAGCGCCTTCATCCAGGCCGCCGATTACCTTACCAGCGTAATCACCGCCGACATCGGCGGCGGCGGCGCCTGGCGGGGCAAGACCATCGACGACCTCTACGTCACGGCGGAACTTGCCGCCATAGACGGCACTGGCGGCATTCTCGGCCAGGCGGGTCCGTCGGCGGTTTGGACTGCCAATGACCTGACCGCCGTCGGCGGCATGCAGTTCGACGTCGCCGATGCGGCCGATTACCTGAGCCGCGGCCTGTGGGACGACATCGTCACCCACGAATTCATGCACGTGCTCGGCTTCGGCTCGCTGTGGAATTACGGTTCCCATTCCCTGACGAACGGCAGCGAATACGTCGGTGCCTACGGCCTTGCCGCTTACCAGGAAACACACAGCGGCGCGACCTTCATCCCCGTCGAAACCGACGGCGGCGCCGGTACGGCGGGTGCGCACTGGGACGAGGCCGCACTCGGCAACGAGCTGATGACCGGCTACATCAATGACGACGGCATCGATACCAACGCGACCGACAACTACCTGTCGAAATTCAGCGTCATGTCGCTGGCCGATCTCGGCTACAGCGTCGATTACAAGGACTACCCCTACGACGGCCTGCTGCTGGTCGGCTGACGGTCGGGTATTTTCGAAAAAGGGCGGCTTCGGCCGCCCTTTTTTGTGCCCGAACGGGGGATTAGCGGGCCCGCGCCCGGCCGTTTGCCAGTCCCCGCCTACGCCTATAGGATAAACCGAAATCCTCCGGAAACAGGGGGAACGAGGAAACATACAGCCAGGGAGGGTGCGCACCATGACCCCCGAAGAAAACGAAATTCTGACCCGCGTCGGGCCGGGAACGCCTGGCGGCGAGCTGCTGCGCCGTTACTGGTGGCCGGTCTGGTTCTCGGAACAGACGACGGCGAAGCCCGTCCCCATCACCCTCTTGGGCGAAGACTTCGTCCTCTACCGCGACAAATCCGGCAAGCTCGGCATGGTCGGCAAGTACTGCGCCCATCGCCGCGCCTCGATGACGCTCGGCCGCGTCGAAGACAAGGGCCTGCGCTGCTGCTACCACGGCTGGCTTTACGGGGCCGACGGCCAGTGCCTCGAAATGCCGGGCGAGCCGGAGGGCAGCCGCCTGCACGAAGAAGTGCGCATTCGCTCGGGCCGGGTCGAGGAGATCGCCGGCCTCGTCTTCGCCTATATCGGGCCGGAACCCGTGCCGCAGCTTCCCCGCTACGACCTTCTGGTGGAAGAAAACGTCGCGCGCACCGTCTGGGCGGCCGACGATCACTGCAACTGGGCCCAGCGCGCCGAGAACGGCGTCGATCCGTTCCATTCCATGGCGCTTCACGCGGGTGTCTATCCGACCATCGCGCTGCGCCGGCCCGAGGTCGACTACCAGACGACGCCGCACGGCTTCCGCATGAGCCTGCAATACCCCGGCGGCGCCGTGAACGTCCTGCATTCCATTTTCCCTGCCCACACGCGGCGCAAAAACGAGCGCGCCGGATCGACGCCGAGCGACTACCTGCACTTCCGCGTGCCCATCGACGATGCCGTGACCCGGACCTTCTACGTCAAGACCGTGCCCTGCGCGGCGGGCGAAAAACCGGGCCTGACCACGCGCGGCTGGAAGCCGACGACGCCCGGCGTCTACGAAACCGCAGACGATGGCTGGTGGGGGATCGCGTCGCACGACCAGGACCGAGCGGCGCAGGAAAGCCAGGGCACGATCACCGACCGCAGCCTGGAATTCCTCGGCACCACCGATCGCGGCATTGTCATGTGGCGCAAGGCCTTCTTCGAAGGCATCAAGGCCATCAATGCGGGGCGCGATCCCATCGCCGTGATCCGCGATGCGTCGCAAAACAGCGCCATCCATTTCGACGCCGGCAAGAATTTCACCGATGTCGACAAGCCCGCCCCCAAGGGCGCGCTGGTCGACATGGAATAAGAACGCGCCAATCGCGCGCAACGCCATAAAGGGAGGCCAGTTCGACAATGACACTTCACACCGGAAAACCCTATCTGCTGACCGGAGCGCTGGCCGCGCTCCTGCTGGGTGCGGCATGGGCGGCGCCAGCCGCGGCCGAGATGCCGCCTTCGGTCAAAACCGTGATCAAGGACCTGAAGGTCCGCCCGGAAACCCTCAAGGGCTGGGAGGACGAGCAGAAGGTCCCCGCCGCATGGCTCGCAGGGGCGAAGAAAACCGGCACGCTGAAGATCATCGGGTCATGGAATCCGAATGAATTCCGCAAGCTGTCGAAGCCGTTCAACGAGCGCTACCCGTTCATCGAGATCAATTACACGCGCGGTTCGTCCAATACCCGCACCCAGCAGCCGCTGATCGCCTTCAAGCAGGGCCGCCATGTCGCCGACCTGCTGACCGGCATCGGTGGTGCCATTTTCCTGTTCCGCGAGGCAAACGCCCTTGAGAACCTCGCCGACATGCCCAACTTCAGCAACATTCCCGAAGGCATGGGCAGCACGAAGAAAGACTGGGCAGGCATCCGCACCCGCTACTGGTGCATGTCCTACAACACCAACGAAATGAAGAAAGAAGACATGCCCAGGCGCTGGGAAGACCTGCTGACCGCGCAGAAGCTGCGCGGCGGCAAGATGGCGCTCGGCCGCCTGCCGCAGCTCTGGATCCTGCCGCTGTGGGGCGCAAAGGGCAAAGACTGGGCCGAGGACTACGTCCGCAAGGTGTTCTCGGATGTTAAGCCGCAGTTGCGCAAGGAAGGCATGGATGCGCTGGTCAGCCTGGTTGTCGCTGGCGAATTCAATGCCGCCGTCGCCTCCGCCGATTACCGCGTATGGGCAACGGCCCGCAAGGGCGCGCCGGTCGCCTGGCACTGCCCGGAGCCGGTGCCGGTGGCGATTTCCGAAGCGGGTATCCTGCGCGGGGCGCCCAACGTTCACGCGGCGAAGCTGTTCCTGAACTGGCTGCTCAGCAAGGAAGGGCAGCTCACCCAGTACCACACCAGCAAGGAAACGCCTGTGCACAAGGCGCTGCAGAACCGGGGCTTCTCTCCCTTCCCGGCGGAAATCGAAGGCAAGTCCATCGCGTTCCGCAGTCCCGAGCTGCTTGATACCGCCGAGCGGGACATGTTCAAGCTGTGGACGCCCCTGTGGCAGGGTGCGGGCGGGCCCAAGCGCTGACGGCTTTGCGGGCGGGGCTAGTCGCCCCGCCCGTTATTGCTCATCTCCGATCAACAGGCATAATGGGCAGACCGAACCCTGATCCCGCCTACCAAGGCCGAGCCGCATGCGCCGCACCCTTCAAACCATACTTTTCTGCATTTTTGCCTGCTCCGCGATCGCTGCGGCGCTGATCGGTTATTTTTCGACCGACTGGGTGACCCGCCAGCTGATCGAGCGCAACATCGATACGACCCAGGCGGCAATAAGCGGGAAGTTCGCGGCATTCGACGTCCTCCTGGAAAACGAGGAAATGGCGATGGAGCGGCGCATGGCCGCCGCCCTGCCTGAGTTGGCAAAGGAACTGCTCGGCGAAAGGCCGTCGTTTGCGCGGCGCTCGACCGATGAACTGGCGGCGATCTCGCGCCGGCTCGGCGTCGACAACATCTATATCGTCGACCGCAATACCGTCGTCGTGGCTACGGATTTCGCAGCGGACAAGGGATTCGAACTGGGCACGATTTCGCCCGGCCTGCGGTCGTTTCTGACCGGACTGATCGGTACCGGCAAATTCGTCGCCGACCGCATCAACATGTCGAGCAAGACGGGAATCCTGCAGAAATACGCCTATTTCAGCCCAAAAGGCAGCGACCATATCGCCGAAGTCTCGATAGATATCCGCAAGTTCCTGGCACGGGAAAGATCACAGGCTTTCGTCGACTTCCTGTTCGGCTCGTTCTTCCGCGAACTGGCGCAGACGCGGGAATACCTGACCGCAATCGACATCCACATGGTCAATGCCATCGGCCGGCACTCCCTGTTCCAGCCCGGCCAGCAGATGGATGAGGGGATCGCGGCAAGGCTGCGCGGCCAGGACCGAATTCTGGAGCGGCAGGGAAATCTCTGGAAGGTCTACAGCAAGATTTCACCGGTCAACTCGCGACTTTCGACGGCGGAATTTCTGGCCGTGACCACGACCCACGACTTCTCGCTGCTTTCCAACCGCGTGCAGATGATCATCGCGCTGGTCGTCGGCATGATGATTCTCGTATCGGCGATCGCTTATTTGCTCGCCGCACAGGTGGCGTCGCGCCGCTTGATCGCCCGGATCGAAACCATCCGGCACGGGGTCTCGCGCATCGCCGACGGCGACTACCAGCACAACCTGTCGATCGAAGGCCGCCGCGACGAGATCAACAGTATCGCCGACGACATCAACATCATGCGCCGGGAGATCGAGCAGGATATCGCACGGCGGGAAGCCGACGCTGCCCGCCTGGCCCAGGCGATGAAGCTCGAAGAAGAGGCCCGCGAATCGGCGGAAATCGCCAACCTGTCCAAAACGAAGTTTCTTTCGTCGGTAAGCCACGAGCTGCGCACGCCGCTGCAGGCAATTCTCGGCTATGCCCAGCTCATGCAGCTCGACGGCACGGCCCCGCTCGGGGCGACCCAGCAGGATCGTATCGGCCGAATCCTGAAGGCGGGGGAACAGCTTTCACAGTTGATCGGCAATATCCTGGACCTCGCCCAGGCGGAAAAAGGCGTGCTGTCGCTTGATATTTCCTCGGTCCAGCCTGCCCCCGTCATTGCCGATGCCGCGGCGCTGATCGGGGTCATGGCGCGCGAGCGCGAAATCGGCGTCGTCAACCGGGCAGTGGGCAAGCACTTGCCCAACCTGCGCGCCGATCCCGGGCGGCTCGGCCAGGTCCTTCTCAACCTGCTGGGCAATGCCGTCAAATACTCCAAGGCACCGGGCGATGTCTGCCTCGATGCCGAGGAAGTCCAGGGCGGCAAATTCCTGCGGATTTCGATCACCGACAACGGTCCCGGGATCCCCAAGGACAAGAGCGATCGCCTGTTCCACTGGTTCGAACGACTGGGCCGCGAGAATACCGGCGTCAGCGGCGTCGGCATCGGCCTTGCCCTGTGCCATGACCTGGTAACACGCATGGACGGCAATATCGGCTTCGACAATGTTGAAGGCGGCGGTTGCAGGTTCTGGATCGAAATCCCCGTCTCGGGCGAAGGCGTCGCGGCTGCCGCCGACCTTGCGCCCCCTGCCGCATCAGGATCGGGAAAAAACGATGCCCTGCAAACGGTTCTCTATATCGAAGACAACCCCGAACTGGTCGAGCTGATGCACTCGATCTTTGCTGTCTTCCCCGACTATGCCCTGCGCACGGCCCGCGACGGCGAAACGGGCCTGCGCATGGCGAAGACCGAACTGCCGGACGTCATCCTGATGGACCTCAACCTTCCGGGGATGGACGGCGTAGCTGCCTGCAAGGCCCTGAAAGAAGACCTGGCGACACGAGACATTCCGGTGATCGCGGTTTCCGGCGCGGTCACCATGATCGATGAGGTGCAGGCGACAGAGGCGGGCTTCTTCGCCCACCTGACCAAGCCATTCAAGATCCAGGACGCCCGCGATACCCTGCGCCGCGCGCTCGCGGCAGGCAGCCGCCCCAAGGGATAGGCGCTATTCCGCCGCCTTCTTCTTCTTTTTCTTCTTGGGCTCGCGGACGATCTTGATCTCGCCCGACTTGATCGCGGCACGCGCCGCAGCAACCGCGTCGGCGGGCGCGCCGTAGGCGGTCTTCAGAATCGCCTCGATCTCCTGCCCCGACTTCGGGTCGTTGATCTCAAGATGGTGTTTCGCCGCCTCGGCGAGGAACGCTTTGTCCTTCGTGATTTGCATGAAGGCCGCACGCGCTTCCGCGAGACGCGCCGCCGGAACCCCCGGCGGCATGACGAAGGGCCGGCCCATGGACTGGGCGGCGAAAATGATCTCAAGAGCTTTCCTGTCCTTGTCGTTGCGGGCGAGGTCGAGGATCAGAGGTACGTTGCCCGGAATGGCGGCATTTTTCTGAAGGCCGAGTTGCATGAGCAGGCGGATTTTGCCCGAGGTCAGCCACTCCATCTGGGTCGAGGCCAGGCTGGACCATGACCAGCCGATGCGCGCCTGCACCTCGCCGCGCTCCATCGCCAGATTCTGGTTGTTGCCGCCGCCGTAGCAGCAAACCTGCTGGAACTTGGCGCCAAGCAGCGCATTGACGGCGCGCGCCGAAATGCCGCCGTGCGCACTCGCCATGGCGACGATGATAGGCTTGTCCTTTGCCTCCTCCCAGGTCTTGACCCCGGCCGTATGCCATACTGCGGCGACGCCCACTTCGGTGTTGAGGCTGCCGATCCAGCTGAGCTCCAGCGGGTTCTTGTAGGCGGCCTTGGACTCGCTGCCGTAGAGCAATGGCTCCATGGCGACGTCGCGCGACGGCGCGCCCCATGCGGTGCCGTCCTTGGGCGCCACCTGGTAGATGAAATTGATCGAGCGCATGCTGCCGGCGCCCGGCATGTTGCGCGACACAACGTTGGGCTTGCCCGGAAGATAACGGCCGATATGCCCGGCGAGCGCGCGGGCATAATTGCTGTAGGAGGACCCCGCCTCGTAGCCGATGTAGAGGCTGATGCTCTTGCCCGCGTAGAAATCCTCGGCTCGGGCGGGCCCGCCCGCAACGAGCGGCAACAGCAGGCCCGCGGCAAAAATGCGGGTCATGGACCGATGGGAAATCATGTCGTCCTCCAATTTATTGTCGGCAAGAGCGCGGAAGATTATTCGGCCGCCGTGGTTCCCGTCATCACGCGACGGCAGTAAGCGGGTCCGTCCTCGTTGTCCCCGATGAAGCCCGAGGTGCAGATGAAGTCGCGGAAGAAGCCCTGGGCCGGATCGCGGATGAGACCGGGCGCTTCCTTGCCGTCCTGCACCTGCTGGATGGCGCGCAGCAGCGTTCGCGTCACCGAGGCGATGACCACGTCGCTGGACGCGAGGTATTCCTTGGTCCGATCGCGGATCGCCCCCTGGGTTTCGATGGCGAAGGCATCCTGGGCCGGGAAGAATTCGCCCATGCCGCAGAAGGTACCGTCCTTGCCCTTCATTTCCTGGCGGTCCTGAAGGTAGCGGTTCTCCGGACGGCGGACATGGCGCAGGTCCGCCCCGACGTTCGCGGCGCGGAACTTGCGCAGCGCGTCCTTGTCGAGCGGCTGGGCGTGCCGGTAGAAGAACTCGAATACCGTGTGCGATCGATCGTCGCGCGGCACGTACCAGCGGCCCTGGTAGCCGACCTCGCCGGTCGAGGTCGAAGGGGTGGCGCCGCAGGGATACACGTAGTTGTTCACCCGCAGGTATTTCTTGCCGTTCGGCGAATTATGCAGGGCATAGATGCGCGTACCGAAGCTCGTCGGCTCGGTGCTGACCTGCGGCGGCTCGTTGCCGCGCAGCGCCGCGACGTCGTTGCCGGAACGGATGCTGCGGGTGCCGACGGGGCGGCGGTGCAGGAAGGTCGTGTGCATCGGATCGACGACGCTTTCCACGCCCTGCAGCCAGTTACAGGTCTGGATGGTCCGGAAGGCAAGCCGGTTGGGTTCGGCCGCCATCAGGAACTGGAAATCGGGGATAAGGGGCGCTTCGCCCTCGCCCATGAAGGCCCAGATCACGCCGCCCTTTTCCTGCACCGGGTAGTTCGCCATGCGAACCTTGTGGCAGAAGCTGCGTCCCGCGGCTTCCGCCGGCTGCTCAAGGCACTTGCCGTTAATGTCGAACAGCCAGCCATGATAGAGGCAGCGGATACCGCCATCCTCGATCCGGCCATAGGAAAGGTCGGTGCCGCGGTGCGGGCAGGCGCGATCGATGAGGCCCAGGCGGTCCTCGTCATCGCGGAACAGGACGAGTTCCTCGCCCATGATCGTGATCGGCAGGGGATCGCCGCCGACGGGCAGCTCCTCCGATGTCGCGACCGGCTGCCAGTAGCTGCGCAGCAGCTTGCCGCACGGCGTACCCGGCCCGGTCCGGGTCAGCAGGTCATTCTCTTCTTTTGTCAGCATGGCACGATCCTCCCTCAGATCGCTTGCGTCTCCGCACTTGACGGCCCCTAGTTGGAGCTCTTCTTGCGCTTCTTCTTGCCCGACGGGCCCCAGTAGCGTTCCCAGGTCTTGACCATCTTGAGATGCATTTCGGCACCCAGAAGCGCGTCGTCGCGCACCTGCACGGGCTTGCCCAGCATGGTGTCGGGGAACGGCAGGAAGCGGCGCTGCTGAAGCGCCTTGTGCACCGGCACGGCCGAGGTTTCGGCGTACTGGATGAGCTGGCCTTCGCGGCTCAGCAGCCAATTGATGAACAGCCGCGCCGCGTTCTTGCGCGGCGACTGTTCGAGCATCACCACCTGCGACAGGGTGATGGGCACCGGCGCCGGGCAGTGATAGCCGATGGGCGCGCCCTTCTCGACCAGTTGCTGGGCGCGCCATTCGGGCGCCGGGATATTGGCATGGAATTCGCCGGCGACCGTCAGGGCCGTAATGGCGCTCATGCCTTCCTTGCGTTTCTGGGGCTGCAAGACGTCGAACAGCTTGGCGGTGAAGTCTTCGCCCCATTTCTCGCCCTTGCCGCCCCACAGGTTGAGCAGCCAGGCATTGGGGTGGTTCGACAGGGCGACATTGCCGCCGCGCCAACGCGGATTGGTCAGCAAGTCGTCCCAGGTCGCGGGCAGGTCCTGTTCCTTGACCAGCTTCTTGTTGTAGCCCATGCAGCGGAACGACAGCTTGAACGCCGCCCAGGTGCCGTCATCGGCCCGGTATTCCCTGGCAACGTTGGCGTAGCCCGGCAGCGAGCGGAGATCGGCCAGCGCATTCGCCTTGGTGAACTGGAACGTCGCGTCGGCGATGCTGGTCGTGACGTCGGCCAGCACGCGGCCCTCGCGCAGGGCGATCAGCACGCGCATGCCGCGCGCCGAAGTGCCCGAGCGGCTGTAGCGCAGGCTGACGAACGGGTAGCGTTCGCGGAACGCCGCCGTCATCGTGTCGAAATCGGGATTGTCCCAGGTGCCGAGGACTATGGCTTCCTTCTCCGCCTTGGCGCCGTCGATCCAGGCCTGCGGCACCTTGAGCTCGGCATCGAGCCCGTTGAGAACCGAAGCGTCGAGCTTGAGGGCGGCAAGCGCCTTCTGCGTCGCCTTCGGCAGATCGGCCGCGAAAACACCGGCCGGGATGAGAGCAATGCCGAGAACGGCGGCGGCGATAGTCGTCTTGAAGTGCATGTCGGGTCTCCCTCTCGCGTGCACGGGACAATCAGTCGTTAAACGGGTAATGGGCGATGCCCTGCCCGGGCTTCAGATCTTCGACTTGTGAAGAACCTTGTCGCCGGCATAAAGGCCCATGTGCTCGTTGCGCGTCGCCTGGTTGCGTGCGAACACCTTGTCGGCTTCCTCGGGATCGGGGAAGCGCGCCTCGACCTCGAGCCGGTAACCGTCGGGATCGAGGAAGAACCAGTTGAGCAGGCCGCGCTCGCGCTTGTGGGCGACGGGGCCTTCGATATCGACGCCCTGGGAGCGGATGTATTCCACCACTTCCTCGCAATGGCGCCAGTCGACGCGATAGGACCAATGGATCGCGTGCGGAATGTCGATTTCCGGCGTGTCGGGCATGCGCTTGAGGATCGAAAGGCCGAATTCGCCGATGTAGAGCTTCATCAGTGGCGTCTTGGAGCCGTCGTTGCGCCATTCGACGCGGGCGCCGAGGACCCGGGTGTAGAAGTCGATCGTCTTGTCGAGATCGCGCGCGTAAAAGCCGCTGTGGCTGATCCCGGTAATGCGCTTTTGCAGCGTTTCCATGTCCATGTGAACTCTCCCTGTGACCGGCCCCGGCAGCTTAGCGGCGAGGCATGTGTTCCGGAAAACTTTTCGAATTCCTGAAAACTTTTTGTTTTGCAAAAGCATAAAGCCCCGGCTGGGGCCGGGCAAGCAATGCAGGCCACAAATCACGGATTCGCCGCCTTTTCATCGGATTAGGACAAAACTTCGTTTCCCTGCGCCGCCTACTGGCTGACGCCGATTGCAGCCGCCCCGGGCGGCGGAGTACCTTGCCGGAAAAGCAGTCGGGAGGGGTTGGGGTATGGCGAAAATCGTATACGGGTTCGGCACGTCGCACGGGCCGCTTCTGTCAACCCCGCCCGAGCGCTGGGATCTGCGTGCCGCGGACGACCGCAAGAACCCGGCCCATCCCTTCCGCGGCTCCGTTTACAATTTCCCCGACCTCGTCGCCGTACGCGACGGCGAACGCGATTTCGAGACGGAAATGAGCCTCGAGACGCGCCGCGAGCGCCATGCGCGCAACCAGAAGGCCCTCGACGTTCTTGCCGATACCTTCGCCGCCGTCGCGCCCGACGTTCTGGTCGTCGTCGGCGACGACCAGCGCGAATGGTTTCACGAGGACAACCAGCCCTCCTTCAGCGTCTATTGCGGCGAACAGGTGATC
The DNA here is from genome assembly GCA_038145705.1 of Alphaproteobacteria bacterium. Taxonomy (GTDB): domain Bacteria; phylum Pseudomonadota; class Alphaproteobacteria; order SMXQ01; family SMXQ01; genus WHSO01. The sequence continues at coordinate 62,819 of JAYQQF010000002.1, forward strand.
AACACCGCGCTTGATCCGGAAAAGATGAAGACCAAGTCGCCCGGCATCGCCGCGGCGATGGCGGGATACTATCCGCCCGCCGACGTAACCTATCCGGTGGCGTCCGATCTCGCGGAACTGATCGTGGCGCGCGCCATCGAGGACGAATTCGACATCGCGGTCACGTCGCGCCAGCCGGTCGGCCCGCGCGGCACCGTCGGCATCGGCCACGCCGTCGGCTTCGTCAACCGGCGCATCCTGAAGGACAAGCCGATGCCGATCATCCCCATCCTGCTCAACACCTACTTCCCGCCGAACCAGCCGACCGCCAAGCGCTGCTACGAATTCGGCCGCTCCATCGGCCGCTCCATCGCCGCCTGGGGCGGGGAAAACGCGAACAAGCGCGTCGCGGTCGCGGCGTCGGGCGGCATCAGCCATTTCGTCGTCGACGAGGAATTCGACCATCGCATCCTGACCGCGATGAAGGACCACGACACGAAAACCATTTTCTCGGTGCCCGAAAACTGGTTCCGCGCGGGCACGTCGGAAACCAAGAACTGGATCACCGTCGCCGGCATCCTGTCGGAAACCGGCCTCAAGATGGAAATGGTGGATTACGTTCCCGCCTACCGGTCCGAAGGCGGCACCGGCTGCGGCATGGCCTTCGCCACCTGGCGCTAGGCCGCGGCCTATTGTTCGTGGGTTGAGGGCGCGAACAATTCCTCGAGCGCCACGAGGCGCGGCGTCAGCCCCTGTTCGAACGACCACTGGGCCACAGTTTCCAGAACCTTGCGGTTGAAGGCGAGGCCGTGGCGGACGATGGGCGTCGCCAGCGCCTTCCTGGCCTCGGGCGGCAGGAGCCCGGTTTCGAGGTGATAGCCTACCGCCTCCATGCGCGCCTTTTCCGCCATGTCGTTGGCCCTGACGAACGCCTTGAACAGGTTGAGGACCACCCACGGATGGCGCTCCGCCACCTCGCGCTTGATCACCATGCAATGGTTGATCGGGTAGATGCCGGTCTTCTTGTAAAACTTCACGCCTTCCGCATGGGGGTCTGGAAACAGCGTCCTGAAGTCGGGGTGCTTGTAGAGATCGACTGAAGACCGATCAACGAGGTTGTCGGTCCCCGCGAGATAGCGCAAAGCGCCATCCAGCTTCCCCGCCAGCAGCATCTCGCCCATGTTAGTGTCGTTCGGAATGAAGTTGAGCTTCACGTCCGCCGGCGGCTTGAAGCCCATGGCCGCGCCCTGGCTGTGGTCGTCGTTGCGCTCCATCCAGAATTCCATGTCGCGCGGATGCACGTCGTATTCGTGCTGGAGATAGCCGCGCGTCCACAGCGCCGCCGTCTGCTGGTATTCGGGCACGCCCATCTTGCGGCCCTTGAGGTCGGAAGGCTTTTCGATGCCGCTGTCCTTGCGCACCAGCACGCCGACATTGAACATCCGGCGCGTCGTGAAAATGGGGAGCCCCACCCAACGGTCGTCGCCGTTCGCCACCGCCATCAGCAGCCCCGACATCGACATTTCCGAAACGTCGAATTCGGCGAAGCGGAACTGGCGCCAGAACAGCTCCGAGGCGTGCACGTTGCTGCAGATCAGGTCGATGCCTTCGGCCTTGACCTTGCCCTCGATGAGGGGCCGGGTCCGGGGATTGTTCCCCATGGCGATACTGAGCTGCAGGTTCATGGCTGGCGTTTTCTTTCCTGGTGTTGAGGCGCGCTATTCAGCCGCCGCCGCCCGGCGCTGGGCGAGGAAGCGCTTGCAGAAGCCGGGGATATCCTCGCCCTCAAGCATGTCGCCGGCGGTGCAGACGAAGTCCTTGAAGCGGTCGTCGTCGGGGCCACGCATGATGAAGGGAGCCTCGCCGGTCTCCTCCATCTGCTTGAGGGCGCGGAACAGCGCCTTGCGCACCTCGATGATCACGACATCGGTGGTGCCGAGGTGCTCCTTCTCGCGGTCCTGGATGGTGCCCTGGGTCTCGATGGCAAAGGCATCCTGGGCGGGGAAGTGCAGGCCCATGCCGCCATAGCTGTCGCCGCGCTTCAATTCGTCGCGGTCCTGCAGGTAGCGGTTCTCGATGCGCCGGACATGGCGGAAGTCGGGACCGACGTTTTCCGCCCGGTTCTCGCGCAGCGTGTCCTTGTCGAGCGGCTGGGAGAACCGGTAGAAAAATTCGAACCGGACGTGGCTGTGATCATCGACGGGAACGTACCAGCGGCCCTGGTAGCCCACCTCGCCCGTGGACGTCGAAGGCGTCGCCCCGCACGGATAGACGTAGTTGTTGACGCGCAGGTACTTCCGGCCCTCAGGCGCATTGTGCTTGGCGAAGATGCGCACGCCGTAGGGCATGTGCTCGATCGAGATCTGCGGCGGCTCGTTGCCGCGCAGCGCGGCCACGTCGGTGAAGGAGCGCTTGCTCTTCTTTCCGGGCGGGCGGCGATGCAGGTAGGTCGTGTGCGCCGGGTCGGTCGAGCTTTCGAGGCCCTGCAGCCAGTTGCAGTTCTGGATGACGCGGAAGCAGAGCCGGTTCGGCTCCGGCGCGTCGAGGAACTGGAAGTCGGGGATATAGGGCGGCTCGCCCTCGCCCATGAAGGCCCAGATGGCGCCGCCCTTTTCCTGTACCGGGTAGCTGACCATGCGGACCTTGTCGCAGAACTTGCGCCCCGCAGCTTCCGCCGGCTGGTCGAGGCACTTGCCGTTAATGTCGAACAGCCAGCCGTGATAGAGGCAGCGGATACCGCCGTCCTCGATCCGCCCGTAGGAAAGATCGGTGCCGCGATGAGGACAGCCCTGCTGGATCAGGCCAAGACGATCCTTGTCGTCGCGAAACAGGACGAGATCTTCGCTCATGATGCGGATGGGGATCGGATCGCCGCCCAGCGGCATTTCTTCCGATGTCGCGACCGGCTGCCAGTAGCTGCGCAGGAAACGCCCCATCGGCGTGCCCGGGCCGGTCTGGGTGATCAAATCGTTTTGCGCCCTGGAAAGCATGATGAAACTCCCTGAATGCGTCTCCGCGCCATGTTAGGCAGCAGCCCGCCCGGCATTCAAGGGCCGGATTATGGCGTTCCGCGCACAAGAGAATGGCCCGCGCCCCGGGGGCCGAGTTTCGATTTCTGTGCCCTCCCTTTGCCGCTATCATCGCGCCAAGAAACGAGGCCCCAAGGGCCGACAGCGGGGAGGAACCAGTTGCGCAAAGCCGGTCGTCATTTCGTTCAAATTCCCGGGCCCACCAATGTGCCCGACCGCATTCTTCATGCCATGGCGCGCCCGACCATCGACCACCGCAGCGCCGAATTCGCCGAACTGGCGAAGGACGTGCTTGCCGGCATCAAGACGGTGTTCCGCGCCACGGGGCCGGTATTCATCTATCCGTCATCGGCCACCGGCGCGTGGGAAGCGGCGCTCGCCAACACGCTGGCCGAGGGCGACCGCGTACTGATGTTCGAAACCGGCCATTTCGCCACGCTATGGAGCCAGCTTGCCGCGCGCCTCGGCCTCAAGGTCGAACTGGTGCCGGGCGACTGGCGCACGGGCGCCGATATCGCGGCGGGCGCCAAGATTCTGGAAGCCGACCGCGCGCATGCGATCAAGGCCGTCTGCGTCGTCCATAACGAAACCTCGACGGGCTGCGTGTCCGATGTTGCAGAGTTGCGCAGCGTGCTCAATGCCGCGAAACACCCCGCACTCCTGATGGTCGATACGGTGTCGTCTCTTGCCAGCATCGACTTCCGCCAGGACGACTGGGGCGTCGACGTCACCGTCGCCGGGTCGCAGAAGGGCCTGATGCTGCCGCCCGGCCTGTCGTTCAACGCCGTCAGCGAAAAGGCGCTGGCCACCGCCCAGCAAGCGAAGCGGCCCGCGTCCTACTGGTCATGGGTGGAGATGCAGAAGCTCAACGCGCAAGGGTTCTTTCCCTACACGCCGGCGACGAACCTTCTTTATGCCCTGAAGGAAGCCATCGCCATGCTGCACGAAGAAGGGCTCGACAACGTCTTCGCCCGCCACCAGCGCCATGCCGAGGCGACCCGTCGCGCCGTGCGCGGCTGGGGTCTCGAAATCCTGTGCCGCAACCCCGATCACTATTCGGGCTCGCTGACCGCGGTGCTGATGCCCGACGGGCATTCGGCCGATGCCTTCCGCAAGATCGTGGCCGATCGCTACAACATGTCGCTCGGCAACGGGCTGTCGAAGCTCGCCGACCGCGTGTTCCGCATCGGCCATCTCGGCGATCTCAACGACATCATGCTGTCGGCGGCGCTGTCGGGAGTGGAAATGGGCCTTGCCAACGCGGGCGTGCCGCACCGTGCGGGCGGGGTGCAGGCGGCGCTCGATTTCCTCAAGGGCAACGGCTGACGGCGGGATTTACTCCGCCGCTTCGCGCGCGCGGCGCCGTTCGCCCAATGCGGCAGGCAGCAGGACAATCGGCAGGGCCGAAATCGCGATCGCCAGCACGCCCGTCGCGGGAAGCCCGAACCACGCGATCAGCGGGCCGGTCAGCACCGCCATGACGACGCTGGTGCCGCCCGCGCAGGTATCGCTGAAGCCGATGGTGCGCCCGCGTTCCACCGTACGGGTGTGATCGGCGATATAGGCCGTCGAGGCGACGTTGGACGCCGCCCAGCCGAGGCCGACCAGGAAGGTTCCGAGCGTCACCGCCCAGTATGCCTGGGGGAACACCACCAGCGACGCGCCCACCATGGTGACGGCCAGGCCCGGGTACATCACCCGCGCCCGCCCGATGCGGTCCGACAGCCAGCCGATCGGGATGGTGAAGGCGAACATCCCCGCCGAATGGAACATGTGGGAAAAGGCGATCGCCGACAGCGAATAGCCGTGGTTGTGCAGCACCAGCGAGGTCAGCACCATGATGATCGCCATGTTGCCCTGCCCGGCGCAGTTGCTGGCGATGGCAAGGCGCACCGGCAAGGGCCGCGTCGCGGTGCGCCAGTCATAGGCGGGCCGCGGCCCGCCCGCTTCGTGGCCCGCTTCATAGACGGAGGGCTTGTAGTCCGGGTAATAACGCTCAAGATTCATGCCGATCTCGCGCGGATCGGGCCGCACCCGGGTGATCAGGAACATGCTGGGCAGGATCAATACGGGGATCAGCAGCCACGGCAGCGCCAGCGGGTTCTGCCCGAGCGCGACGGCATAGGTTTCGCTGAAGCGCATGATGGGCGGAAAGAACAGCAGCCCCGACAGCGATCCCAGCGCGACGATACCAAGCGCCTGCCCGCGCCGGTGCGGCGGGAACATGTCGGTGGCGGCGACGCGCAGCTGCTGGGCCGCATTCATGCCCATGCCGAAGACCAGAAGCCCGGCCATGAACAGCGCCAGCGACTTCCATTCAAGCGAGGCAAACAGCATCAGCGCGCCCGCAAGTGCCAGACCCAGGCCCAGCAGGATGGCAGGCTTGCGCCCCCAGGCGTCCATGATCTTGCCGACCGGATAGGCGACGAAAAAACGCGACAGGCCGATCAGCGCCACCGAAAGGCCCGCCAGCGCCGCCGAACTGGTCAGCGCCAGCACCATCAGCGGCCCGATGCCGTAGGCCAGCTGCATGCCCGCGCCGTTGAACGACTGCGACATCGCGAACAGGGTGATGTTGCGGCGAATGATGGGCGGCGTCGCCTGGCGGGCAGGCGGGGAAGCGTGTGCGGTCATAAAAAAGGATCTGCGAAAGGTTGGAAAAAAGGCCCGGCCGGCCTGTCCGGGGAAAGTACTGGAGCCCGGCCCGGGGGCAAGCATTTTCGCGCCTTTTTCCCGCCCGATAGCGGGAATTCGCAGCTTTTTTCGCAACGAAAATTGATGGCAAGGCCCGATTTTCGCGCCATGATGCTGGAAAATCACGAATAGCAAAGTAACAGGGGGAACTGGATGTCCGATCTTCGTTACGAAGCGCCAGCGACGCTGGCCGCGGCGGTCAAGCTGCTTGCCGGATCGCGGGGCTTTGCCCGCGCCATGGCCGGCGGCACGGACCTGATCGTTCAGATGGAAACCGATCTGATCGAACCGGAACTGCTTGTCGATCTCAAGAAGATCGCGGCGCTGCGCACGATCAAGGCCGACAAGGGCGGCTTCCGCATCGGCGCCGCTGTAAGCGGCATTGAAATGGTCGAGCATAAGGCGCTGTGCAAGGCATGGCCCGGCGTGATCGACGGCGTCAAGCTGATCGGCTCGATCCAGGTCAAGGCGCGCGCGACGGTGGCGGGCAACCTGTGCAACGCATCGCCCGGCGCCGACAGCGTACCGCCGATGGTGACGGCGGGCGCCATCGCCCGCGTCGTCGGCCCCAAGGGCACGCGCAAGGTACCGGTCGAAAAAATCCCGGTCGGCCCCGGCAAGACCTCGCTCAAGAAGGGCGAAATCATCGAATCCTTCATCCTGCCCGCGCGCGCCAAGCGTTCAGGCGATGCCTACATGCGCTTTACCCCGCGCACGGAAATGGACATCGCCGTGGTCGGCGTCGCCGTCAACCTGACGCTGGATGCCAAGGGCGTCTGCACCGCGGCGCGCGTGGCGCTCGGCGCCGTGGCACCGACCGTGCTGCTGGTCGATGCCTGCGCCAAGGCCCTGATCGGCACCAAGGTCGACGATGCGGCGCTGGACAAGATGGCGGACGCCGCCGCCGCCGCCTGCCGTCCGATCGACGACAAGCGCGGCACCAAGGAATTCCGGATCAAGACGACCCGCGTGCTGGCGAAGCGCGTGGCCCAGATGGCCCTTGAACGGGCGAGGAACGGCCGATGAGCAAGAAATACCAGGTCACGACGACCGTTAACGGCGACGAATACGATTTCCTGTGCGAGCCGCAGCAGACCCTGCTCGACGTGCTGCGCGACGAACTGACCCTGACGGGCACCAAGGAAGGCTGCGCCACCGGCGACTGCGGGGCATGCAGCGTCATGGTGGACGGCAGGCTGACCTGTTCGTGCCTCGTGCTCGCGGTCGAGGTCGAGGGCAAGAAGATCGACACCATCGAAGGCATGGCCGACGGCGACGAGCTGCACCCGCTGCAGCGCAAGTTCCTCGAGCTCAACGGCCTTCAGTGCGGCATCTGCACGCCGGGCATCCTGGTCGCGGCGCGGGCGCTCTTGGAACGCAACCCGGACCCGACCGAGACCGAGGTCCGCTACTGGCTGGCCGGCAACCTGTGCCGCTGCACCGGCTACGACAAGATCATCCGTTCCGTGCTTGCGGCTGCAAAAGAAATGAGGGGGGCCTGATCCATGGCGACGATTCTCGAAAAACCCGGCTTCAACCCCGACCGCCAGTACAAGGTGATCGGCACCTCGCCGGTCAAGCATGACGGCTTCGACAAGGTGACGGGGCGCGCCAAGTTCGCCGCCGACATCTTCCTGCCGGGCATGCTGGTGGGCAAGTTCCTGCGCAGCCCCCACCCTCACGCCATCGTCAAGAAGATTGACACCTCGAAGGCCGAGAAGCTTCCGGGCGTGAAGGCCGTCGTGACCCGCGACGATTTCCCCGAACTGAAGCAGGGTACCGGTGGCGGCGACATGACCCGCCTCGTCATGGCGCGTGAAAAAGTCTACTGGGCGGGCCATCCCGTGGCGGCCGTGGCGGCGACCAGCGAATCGATCGCCAAGAAGGCGCTCAAGCTGATCAAGGTGACCTACGAAGTGCTGCCCTTCGTCATCGACGAGGTCGAGGCGATGAAGCCGGGCGCCCCCATCCTGCATGATTACATGCGCACCAAGGGCGCCAAGGGCGCCGATGCCGAGAAAAAGACCAACGTGGTCGAGCGCCTGGAGCTTGCCCAGGGCGACGTCAACGCGGGCTTCGCCGAGGCCGATGTCGTCGTCGACTGGTCGTTTGACACCAAGCCGATGCACCAGGGCTATATCGAACCGCAGTCCTGCGTCGCGTCCTATTCGGACGACGGCCAGGTCGATCTCTGGTGCTGCACCCAGGCGCCCTTCGTCTACCGCGACCGCCTGACGCAGATGCTCAAGATCGATTCGTCGAAGATCAAGATCCAGCAGTCGGAACTGGGCGGCGGTTTCGGCGGCAAGACCACCTTCTATGCCGAGCCGGTCGCCATCGTGCTGGCCCGCAAGGCCAAGCGCCCGGTCAAGATGACGCTAACCCGCGGCGAGGTGCTGCAGGGCACCGGCCCGGTGTCGGGCACCCATTCGCGCATCAAGATGGGCTGCAGGAAGGACGGCACCATCGTCGCCGCCGATTCGGAGCTCGTCTTCCAGACCGGCCCCTATACGGGATCGGCCTTCCTGAACGCGCCCCAGGCGATGCTGACGCGCTATGACATCGCCAACATCAGGACCATCGCCCACGAAGTCGTTTCCAACCGGCCCAAGGTCAGCTCGTTCCGCGCACCCTGCGTGCCGCAGATCGTTTTCGGCGTCGAAGGCGTGATCAACGAGATGGCGAAGAAGATCGGCATGGACCCGCTCGACTTCCGCATGAAGAACGCCATCGCCGAAGGCCACAAGACCATCTACGGCCAGACCTTCAACCGCATCGGCTTCGTCGAGACCCTGGAAACGGCCAAGGCCTGCGATCATTACCGCTCGCCGGTGCCGGCTGGCCAGGGCCGCGGCATCGCCTGCGGCTTCTGGTTCAACCGCGGCGGCGAAACGGCAGGCTCGATGCAGCTCGCGCCCGACGGCACCGTGACGATTTCGCTCGGCACGGCGGACGTCGCCGGTTCGCGCATGTCGATGGCGATGATGGCAGCCGAGGAATTCGGTATTCCCGTCGATCGCATCCGCGCGGTTCTGGCCGATACCAACTCGCTCGGTTTCAACCGCGTGACCGCGGGCAGCCGCACGACGTTTTCGAGCGGCATGATCGTCGTCGATTCGGCGCGCAAGATCATCGGCGAACTGTGCCGCCGCGCCGCCAAGATCTGGGGCGTGCCCGAAGAAGCCGTGATCTTCGAGGACGGCCATTGCCGCCCGGCCGGGCAGAACGCGGGCGATTTCGACCCGCTGTCGATGAAGGACATCGCCTCCAAGACGACGCCGACCATGGGCGCCATATCGGGCCATTCGGAAATGAACGTCACCGGCGCGGGCCCGGGCTTCGCCGTGCATATCGTCGACGTGGACGTGGACAAGGAAACCGGCCTGGTCGGCGTCAAGCGCTACACCATCGTCGAAGACGCGGGCAAGGCCATCAGCCCGGCCCAGGTCGAAGGCCAGTTCCAGGGTGCCGCCGTGCAGGGCATCGGCTGGGCGCTGAACGAGGAATACGTCTTCGGCGCCGACGGCAGGATGCAGAACCCGAGCTTCCTCGACTACCGGATGCCGGTGGCCTCCGACGTGCCGATGATCGACACGGTGATCGTGGAAGTGCCCAATCCGAAGCATCCCTTCGGCCTGCGCGGTGTCGGCGAAGTGCCGCTGACGCCGTCGATGGCGGCCATCGCCAACGCGGTGGGCGAAGTGATCGGCATCCGGCCGCGCTCGCTGCCGATGTCGCCTCCGCGGGTGCTCAAGCTGATCGAGGAAGCCCGCGCCAAGGGCCTGCTGAAAGGCTAGCCCACAGGCGCGGCGTTTCGGGGAAAATGGTGGGCCCGCCAGGATTCGAACCTGGGACAACACCGTTATGAGCGGTGCGTTCTAACCGCTGAACTACAGGCCCCAGAGGGAAAGTACCCAAGAGCGCGCCGGGGGCAAGAGAATTCCCCGCGCCCTGCCACAAAAGGCAACGGCGCCCCGAGGGGCGCCGTTTTGCATGTGCGATGAAGCGGCCTCAGGTATCGAGGAAGCTGCGCAACAGGCGCGAGCGCGAGGGATGCTTCAGCTTCCTGAGCGCCTTCGCCTCGATCTGGCGGATGCGTTCGCGGGTAACCGAGAACTGCTGGCCGACTTCTTCCAGCGTGTGGTCGGTGTTCATGCCGATGCCGAAGCGCATGCGCAACACGCGCTCCTCGCGCGGCGTCAGCGAGGCCAGAACCCGCGTCGTCGTTTCGCGCAGGTTGGACTGGATCGCCGCTTCCACCGGCAGGACCGCGTTCTTGTCCTCGATGAAGTCGCCGAGATGGCTGTCCTCTTCGTCGCCGATCGGCGTTTCGAGGCTGATCGGTTCCTTGGCGATCTTGAGGACCTTGCGCACCTTTTCGAGCGGCATGGCGAGACGTTCGGCCAGTTCTTCCGGCGTCGGCTCGCGCCCGAACTCGTGCAGCATCTGGCGCGAGGTACGCACCAGCTTGTTGATCGTTTCGATCATGTGCACGGGGATGCGGATGGTGCGCGCCTGGTCGGCGATGGAACGGGTGATCGCCTGACGTATCCACCACGTCGCATAGGTCGAGAACTTGTAGCCGCGGCGGTATTCGAACTTGTCGACCGCCTTCATCAGGCCGATGTTGCCTTCCTGGATCAGGTCGAGGAACTGCAGGCCGCGGTTGGTGTACTTCTTGGCGATGGAGATGACGAGGCGCAGGTTGGCTTCGACCATTTCCTTCTTGGCGCGGCCCGCTTCGCGTTCGCCGCGCTGGACGCGCTGGACGATGCGCTTGAAATCGCTGATGTCGAGCATCGCGAGCGAGGCGACATCGGCGATATCCTGGCGGATTTCCTTCACCTCGTCCTTGTGCTTGGTGGCGAAGGTGTTCCACCCCTTGCCCTTCAGACGGGCGAGGCGGCGCACCCAGTTGGGGTCGACTTCGCTGCCCGTGTAGCGCTCGAGGAAGTCCTCGCGGCTGACGCGGCACTTCAGCGCCAGGCGCAGGAGGCGCCCTTCGAGGCCGACGAGGCGGCGGTTCAGGCCGTAAAGCTCGTCCATCAGCTGCTCGATGCGGCCGTTGTTGAGGTGCACGCCCTCCATCAGGTCGATCAGCTCGCGCGTCAGCTTCTCGTAGCGCTTGTCGTTGGCAGGCGGCAGGGACTGGCCCTTGCGCGCCGCCGTCAGGCGCTTGTCCTGAAGGGTCTTGAGCTTCTTGTAGGTGGACGCGATGGCGTCGAACTTGGCGAGCACGTCCGGCTTGATGCGGCTTTCCATCGTCGCCAGCGAGACATTGGCCTCGCCGTCGTCGTCGTAATCGTCGCCGTCCTCGCCCTCGCCTTCCGCCTTCTGCTCGGTTTCCTCGCCGTCCTCGGACTTCTTGGCCTTGGCGGGCTTTTCCGACTTGTCGGCCTTTTCGGCCTTGGCCGCCGGGGCTTCGCCGCCGTCCGCCGCGGGCGCCGCCTGGGACTTGCCTTCGCCGTCGGGGCCGCCGCCGTAGGTGGCGTCGAGGTCGATGATGTCGCGCAGCAGAACTTCGTCGTTCTTCAGCATCTCGCGCCACTTCATCAGCGAAGCGAGCGTCAGCGGGCTTTCGCAGATGCCGCCGATCATTTCCTCGCGGCCGGCCTCGATGCGCTTGGCGATCTCGATTTCGCCCTCGCGCGAGAGCAGTTCGACCGAGCCCATTTCGCGCAGGTACATGCGCACGGGGTCGTCGGTGCGGCCGTATTCCTCTTCGGCGGGCTTTTCTTCCTCGCCCTCTTCCTCGTTGGAAGCGGCGGCTTCGTTTTCGTTGTTGTTGGACGAATCGTCGCCGTCCTCGTTCTCGACGACGTTGATGCCCATCTCGTTGAGATTGGCCATCACGTCCTCGATCTGCTCGGAGGAGAAGTGCTCGGCCGGCAGCGCGGTGTTGAGCTCGTCATAGGTGACGTAGCCGCGCTCCTTGCCCTTGGCCAGCATCTTCTTGATGGTGGCGCCGAGAGAGTCAATCACCGGTCCCGAAGAGGTGGTTTCCTCCTCGCTGTCGTCGGAGTCCTTCTCTGTCGCCTTGCTGGGTTTCTTGGTCGCCATGCGCCGCCGTCCGTCCTGTCGTGACTGGGTGGCCGGGCAACGCCCGGCCATCGGAAATTCGCCTGCCTGCGCACCCTCGGGGAACGCGCAAGCACGCGGCCGGCCCCGACAGGAGCCGCCGCGTGAGGCCCTTCATTTAAGGTCTAAGCCGCCGATGTTCAATAGCCGATACCCCCCTGCAAAACCCCGCTTTTTACGCAATCGCGAAAACCCCCGGTTTTCCGGCATTTTTTCCGCTTAGCCCCCGGGCTTGCGCCCCGAGGCGAGCCCGAATTCGTCGATGTCGGCCGCCGTATGATCGGGCGAATCGGCGGCGAGCTTGAGGGCGCGAAAGCGCTCCCACTGTTCCTCGGTCATGTCGGAGGCAAGCAATTCCTCGCTTTCGGCGAGGCTCGCGCGCAGGTTGCCGAAGCGCCGGTGCAGCGCCAGCACCTGGCGGAAGCCGATCAGGGCGTCGGCGCGCGCCGCCTCGGCACGGGCGAACCAGTCGAGCACGCGCTGGGCATTGCCCGAAAGCGCCTCCACCGTGCGGGCGAAGCCGCGTTCGGCAAGGGCGCGGGCAAGCTCGCCCGCCTCGAGGACGGCGTTGCTTTCGGCAGCGTGCTGGCTGGCGACGTCGAGAATGGCCTGGCGCAGGCTGTCGTATTCATGGCTGCCGATCTCGATGACGGCAAATTCGTCGGCCAGTTCCGCCAGAAGATCGGGATGGTTCAGCACGCAGGCGACCATTACCCGCTCGCGCGCCTCGGCCCGGCCTTCTTCCGATCCGATCAGGGGATCGCTCGCCAGAGGACGGGCGGCGGCGGCGCGGCCGAACGGCGCGCCGCGACGGCGCGCACCGGCAACGGGCGAATAATCGGCGAAGGCCTCGCGCAGGCGGGCGCGGAACTCGCCGACGTAATGTTCCTGCACGCCGCGATCGGCGATGGAACGCGCGCGCATCATCAGGTTCTTTTCGACGAGAGCGCGGCGCTCGGGCGTGTCCACGGGCTTGCCGCGGGTTTCCATGTCCCAGATGACCTGGCTCATCGGCTTGGCCAGGGCCAGCACCGAATCCATGCCGGCGCGCCCGCGCGAGCGGATCAGGCTGTCGGGATCGTCGCCCTTGGGCAGTTCGACGAAGCGCAGGCTGTTGCCCGGCCGCAGCAGCGGCAGGGCGCGTTCGGCCGCGCGCGCCGCCGCCCGCTGGCCCGCCGCGTCGCCGTCGAAGCACAGCACCGGCTCGGGCACGACGCGCCAGAGCGCCTCGATCTGCGCCTCGGTCAGCGCGGTGCCGAGCGGCGCCATCGCCGGGAAGCCCGCGCGCAGGAGCGCGATCACGTCCATGTAGCCTTCGGTCAGGCACAGGAGGCCGGTTTCGCGCGCCGATTTCAGCGCGTGCGACCAGCCGTAGAGATTGTGTCCCTTCTGGAACAGGGGCGTTTCGGGCGAGTTGAGGTACTTGGGTTCGCCCTCGCCCATGATGCGCCCGCCGAAGGCGATGGGCCGCCCGCGCCGATCAAAAATCGGGAAGATGACGCGGCCGCGGAAACGGTCATAGGAAGCGCGGTCGTCCTCGGGCTGGATCAGGAGGCCCGCCGTCACCAGCAGGCTTTCGGTGATCCCGCCGCCCATGAGCGCGGTCTTGAGGGCCGAACGCGTATCGGGCGCATAGCCCAAGCGAAAGCGGGCAATGGTTTCCTCGTCCAGCCCGCGGCCCTTCAGGTAGTCACGTGCGCCCTGCCCGCGCGGGCCGCGCAGTTCCTTCTCGAAAAAGGCCGTCGCCGCCTCGCATACCGAATAGAGCGACACCGCCGCCTCGGCCCGCTGGCGCTCCTCGGGACTGGTCTTGGGCAGTTCGATCCCGGCATCCTCGGCCAGACGTTCCACCGCCTCGGGGAAGGAGAGATTCTCCGTGCGCATGACGAAGCCGATGACGTCGCCGTGCGCGCCGCAGCCGAAGCAGTGAAAGAAGCCCTTGTCCTCGTTGACCGTGAAGGACGGCGTCTTTTCGTTATGGAAGGGACAGAGGCCCGAGAACTCCCGCCCCTTGCGCGTCAGCTTCACCTTGCGCGCAACGCGGTCGGCAATGCCGACGCGGGCGCGAATCTCGTCAAGGAATTGCGGCGTGAAGCTCATCTCGGCCTGCACAGGCAAAAAGGCGCAGCCCATTGGGGCGCCGGGTAAAAATCATACCGTCGCAGGGCACCGGGAAACAACCGGGGCACCTGTGGATAACCGATTAGAGCGGGGAAAAACCCGGAAAACCTAGCCCGCCGCGAGGCGGTTCTTAACCAGCTGGGACGCCTTGGCGAAATCCATGCGCCCGGCGTAGCGTTCCTTCAGGGCAGCCATGGCCTTGCCCATGTCCTTGATCGAGGCCGCGCCGATATCGGTCACGGTGGCGTCGATGGCGGCCTTGACCTCATCATCGGACATCTGCTTGGGCAGGAAGGTCTTGATGATCTCGATCTCTTCCTCTTCCTGCTGGACGAGGTCGGGGCGGTTGCCCTTCTGGTACTGCTCGATCGAATCGTGACGCTGCTTGATCATCTTCTGCAGCATTTCGAGGATGGCATCGTCGGCGATACCGCCGTCGCCCTTGCCTTCGCCGCGCGCGGCGATGTCGCGGTCCTTGAGCGCGGCAAGAATCAGGCGCAGCGTCGAGGTCGCGCGCGCGTCCTTGGCCTTCATGGCCGTCTTCAACGCCTCGTTGATGTCCTGGCGCAGCATGGGGCTTGCCTCCGTCGGAAAGCGCGGACCTTAGCGAATCTTTCGCATAATGGCAATCCCGAGAAAATTTATAACTACCTGAAAATCTTGAGATTTTTTTCACCGACGGCCCTTGACGCCGGACGCGCCAGCCTATAATTAACGCGCGTTTGACCGCTGATGCCGACCGGCACCGCGGTGCCTCCTCCCCGAAGGGAATGATTTCATGGCGAAGGCCACGACGACGCCCTCCAAAGCGCGCGCGAAAGCGCGGCGGGGGGCAGTCGTTTCGCCCAAGGCCCCGCCGAAGACCCCGCAGGAACGCCTCGACTTCGCCGCCGACCATCGCCCGCCGGGCGCCAGCGCCGCGCTGGTGCTGGCCGACGGCACCGTGTTCTGGGGCAAGGGTTTCGGCGCGGGCGCGGCCACCGTGGGCGAGGTCTGCTTCAACACCTCGATCACCGGCTACCAGGAAATCCTGACCGATCCGTCCTACGCCGGGCAGATCATCACCTTTACGTTCCCCCACATCGGCAATGTCGGCGCCAACGACGAGGACATCGAGACGATCACGCCCGCGGCGCGCGGCCTCGTCGTGCGCGCGAACGTCACCGAGCCCGCCAACTGGCGCGCCATCGAGCATCTCGAACACTGGCTGCTGTCCCACGGCCTGCCCGGCATCGCCGGCGTCGACACCAGGGCGCTGACCGCGCGCATCCGCGACGCGGGCGCGCCCAACGGCGCGCTGGCCTTCGCGCCCAAGGGCGAACCGGATCTTGCCGCGCTGCACAAGATGGCGGCGGGCTGGCCCGGCCTCGAAGGCATGGACCTTGCCCGCGACGTCACCTGCCGCCAGAGCTACGGCTGGGATGAAACCCGCTGGCAGCTGGGCAAGGGATACGGCGCGCTCGCCAATCCGCGTTTCAAGGTGGTGGCGATGGACTTCGGCGCCAAGCGCAATATCCTGCGCTGCCTCGCCGCCGCCGGCTGCGCCGTCACCGTGGTGCCGGCCGAGACCTCGGCTTCAGAAATCCTTGCCATGAACCCCGACGGCATCTTCCTGTCGAACGGCCCGGGCGATCCGGCGGCGACCGGCGCCTATGCCGTGCCCACGATCCGCGAGCTGATCAAGTCGGGCAAGCCGGTCTTCGGCATCTGCCTCGGCCACCAGCTGCTCGGCCTGGCGCTGGGCGCGCGCACCAGGAAAATGGCCATCGGGCACCGCGGCGCCAACCATCCGGTCAAGGACCTCGCCACCGGCAAGGTCGAGATCACCAGCCAGAACCACGGCTTCGTGGTGATGGAAGACACCCTGCCCGCGGGCGTTGAGGCGACCCACGTGTCGCTGTTCGACGGCTCCCTTGAAGGGCTGCGGATCAAGGACCAGCCGGTGTTCAGCGTCCAGTATCACCCGGAAGCCTCGCCCGGTCCCCAGGACAGCCATTACCTGTTCGATCGTTTCGTCGCGCTGATGCAGGAAAAGAAGTAGCGATGCCCAAGCGCACAGACCTTAAAAGCATCATGATCATCGGCGCCGGGCCCATCGTCATCGGCCAGGCCTGCGAATTCGACTACTCCGGCGCGCAAGCCTGCAAGGCGCTGCGCGAGGAAGGCTACCGGGTCATCCTGGTCAATTCCAACCCGGCGACGATCATGACCGATCCCGGCCTGGCGGACGCCACCTATATCGAGCCGATCACCCCCGAGATCGTCGAGAAGATCATCGCCAAGGAGCGCCCGGACGCGCTGCTGCCGACCATGGGCGGGCAGACGGCGTTGAATACGGCGCTGACGCTGTCGGTGCGCGGGGTCCTTGAAAAGTACAAGGTCGAGCTGATCGGCGCCGACAAGGAAGCCATCGACAAGGCCGAGGACCGCGAGCTGTTCAAGAACGCCATGGCGGAAATCGGCCTCGAATGCCCGCGGGGGATGCTGGCCCACGATATGGACGAGGCGCGCAAGGCGCTGGAATTCGTCGGCCTGCCCGCCATCATCCGGCCGTCCTTCACGCTGGGCGGCACCGGCGGCGGCATCGCCTACAACCGCGACGAGTTCGAACAGATCGTGGCGGGCGGCATCGATGCCTCGCCCACGGGCGAAGTGCTGGTCGAGGAATCGGTGCTGGGCTGGAAGGAATACGAGATGGAAGTCGTCCGCGACAAGGCGGACAATTGCATCATCGTGTGCTCCATCGAGAACATCGACCCGATGGGCATTCATACCGGCGACTCGGTCACCGTCGCGCCCGCGCTGACGCTGACCGACAAGGAATACCAGATCATGCGCGACGCCTCGATCGCGGTGCTGCGCAAGATCGGCGTGGAAACGGGCGGTTCGAACGTGCAGTTCGCCGTCAATCCCGACGACGGCCGCATGGTGGTGATCGAGATGAACCCGCGCGTGTCGCGGTCCTCGGCGCTGGCATCGAAGGCCACCGGCTTCCCCATCGCCAAGATCGCCGCCAAGCTCGCCATCGGCTACACGCTGGACGAGCTGAAGAACGACATCACCCGCGTGACGCCTGCATCCTTCGAGCCGACGATCGACTACGTCGTGACCAAGATGCCGCGCTTCACCTTCGAGAAGTTCCCGGGTACGCAGCCGCTTCTCAACACCTCGATGAAGTCGGTGGGCGAGGCCATGTCCATCGGCCGCACCTTCGCAGAATCCCTGCAGAAGGCCCTGCGCTCGATGGAAACGGGGCTGACGGGCCTCAACGAAGTGGAAATTCCCGGTGCCGCCGGCGCCGATCCGCGCGATGCCATCCGCAAGGCGCTGGCCAGCCCGACCCCCGACCGCCTGCTGGTCATCGCCCAGGCCTTCCGCGAGGGCTTCGACATCGAGGAGATCCAGTCCGCCTGCAAGTTCGACATGTGGTTCCTGCGCCAGGTGCGCAGCATCGTCGAGACCGAGGCGGATGTGCGCAAGAAGGGCCTGCCGAAGGACGCGGCGGGCATGCAGCGGCTCAAGGCGATGGGCTTTTCCGACGCCCGTCTTGCCGAGCTTGCCGGGATCAAGGAAGGCGAGGTCGCCGCGCGGCGCAAGCGCCTGAAGATCTTCCCGGTCTACAAGCGCATCGACACCTGCGCGGCGGAATTCCGCTCGCTCACGCCCTACATGTATTCGACCTACGAGGGTGCCGGGCTGTTCGCCGCCGAAAGCGAATCGGACATCAGCGACCGCAAGAAGGTCATCATCCTGGGCGGCGGTCCCAACCGCATCGGCCAGGGCATCGAGTTCGACTACTGCTGCGTGCACGCGGCCTATGCCATGGCCGACGCGGGCTACGAATCGATCATGGTCAACTGCAACCCGGAAACGGTTTCGACCGACTACGACACCTCGGACCGCCTCTACTTCGAGCCGCTGACCGCCGAAGACGTTCTTGAAATCGTGCGCGAGGAAACGGCGAAGGGCAAACTGCTCGGCGTCATCGTTCAGTTCGGCGGCCAGACGCCGCTCAAGCTCGCCAAGTCGCTGGCGGCGGCGGGCGTGCCGATCCTGGGCACCAGCCAGAACGCCATCGACGTCGCCGAAGACCGCGACCGCTTCAAGAAGCTGCTTGAACGCCTCAAGCTGCGCCAGCCGGAAAACGGCATCGCCACCTCGGCCAAGGGCGCGCTGGTGATCGCGCGGCGCATCGGCTACCCGGTGCTGCTGCGGCCGTCTTACGTACTGGGCGGGCGCGCCATGGAAATCATCCATGACGACGCGGAGCTGGAACGCTACATGAAGTTCGCGGTCAAGGCGTCGGGCGACAACCCGGTGCTGGTGGACCGCTACCTGTCGGACGCCATCGAGGTGGACGTCGATGCCCTGGCCGACGGCAAGACCGTCGTCATCGCCGGCATCATGGAACACATCGAGGAAGCAGGCGTCCATTCGGGTGACTCGGCCTGCTCGCTGCCGCCGCGCTCGCTGTCGGATGCGGTGATCAAGGACATCCGCGACCAGACCGTGAAGCTGGCCAAGGCGCTCAAGGTCGTCGGCCTGATGAACGTGCAGTACGCGGTCAAGGACGGCGCCGTCTATATCCTCGAAGTCAACCCGCGCGCCTCGCGCACGGTGCCCTTCGTCGCCAAGGCGACGGGCCAGGCCATCGCCAAGATCGCCGCCCGCGTCATGGCGGGCGAGAAGCTCGCCTCCTTCGGGCTCAAGTCCTTCCTCGAGGACGCATCTCGCGCGCCCCATGTCGCGGTCAAGGAAGCGGTCTTCCCCTTCGCCCGCTTCCCCGGCGTCGACATCATCCTGGGCCCGGAAATGAAATCGACCGGCGAGGTCATGGGCATCGACTCGGATTTCGACCGCGCCTTCGCCAAGAGCCAGCTCGGCGGCGGCACCAAGGTGCCGCTTTCGGGCACGGCCTTCATCTCGGTCAAGGAGACCGACAAGAAGCACATGGTGGCCCCGGCGAAAGAGCTTGTCGCGCTCGGCTTCAAGCTCATCGCCACCCGCGGCACGGCGAAATTCCTTCAGGAAAACGGCGTGCCCTGCGCCATCGTCAACAAGGTGCTGGAAGGCCGCCCGCATATCGTCGATGTGATGAAGAACGGCGAGGTGCAGCTGGTCTTCAACACCACCGAAGGATCGGAAGCCATCCGTGACTCCTTCGACCTGCGGCGCACGGCGCTTCTCAACAAAATCCCCTACTATACGACCGTGGCCGGTGCCCTGGCGGCGACCCGCGGGATAGCGGCGGTCAAGGCGGGCGAACTCGATGTGCGCCCCCTGCAGTCCTATTTTTCCTGATTCCTCCGGTTTTCTTTGCGCTATAGTTTTGGGGTCGGCCGGGCAACCGGCCGATTCTCGATTTGTGCGTAAAGAAACCTGGATTTGCCGATGAACAAGGTTCCCATGACCAAGGCCGGGTACGAAAACCTGGTCGACGAAGTGAAGCGCCTCAAGACGGTGGAACGCCCCGCGGTGGTGCGCGCCATCGAGGAAGCGCGGTCCCACGGCGATCTCTCGGAGAATGCCGAATACCACGCCGCGCGCGAGAAGCAGGCCTTCATCGAAGGGCGCCTGATCGAGCTCGAGGACAAGATCGCCCGGGCCGAAGTCATCGACATCAGCCAGATGTCGGGCAGCATCATCCGCTTCGGCGCGACGGTGACCGTGGTGGACGAGGACACCGACGAGGAATCCACCTACACCATCGTCGGCGAGGACGAGGCCGACATCGCCAAGGGCCGGCTGTCGGTCACGGCGCCGCTGGCGCGCGCGCTGATCGGCAAGGAAAAGGGCGACACCTTCGAGGTGACGACGCCCGGGGGCTCCAAGGGCTACGAAGTCCTGAAGGTGGCCTATAGATAACCCCGCCGCGCGGCCGACGTTTGGCGAGGCGCTTGCCTGGTGGCTGCGCCTCGGCCTCATCAGTTTCGGCGGTCCCGCTGGCCAGATCAGCATCATGCACCAGGAACTCGTCGACCGGCGCGGCTGGATCGACCAGCGCGGGTTTTCGGCTGGGCTCAACTTCGCCATGCTGCTGCCCGGGCCCGAGGCGCAGCAGCTCGCCACCTACATAGGCTGGCGGCTGCACGGCCTGAAGGGCGCGCTGGCGGCAGGCATCCTGTTCGTCGCCCCCGGCGCGCTGGTGCTGGGACTTCTGGCGTGGCTCGCTGCCGCATATGGTGAAACGCGCTGGGTGGCGGCGCTGTTCGACGGCTTCCGCCCGGTCGTCGTCGCCATCATCGCCGCGGCGCTATGGCGGCTGTCGCGGCGCAGCCTGCAAAGCGGCATCGCCTGGCTGCTGGCGCTCGCCGCCTTCGCGGCGCTGACCGCATTCCATGTCCCGTTTCCTCTGGTAATCGTTTCGGCGCTGGCGCTGGGTGCTGCGACGGGCGTGCGCTTTCCGGCCCTGTTCTCAACCGGCCACGGCGCCGCGGCGGCAGGTCCGCCAGCCCCTGCCGCCGCCGCCGGCGCGGGTCGCCTGATCCGCCTGGCAGCGGTGTTCGTCGCCCTGTGGGCAGCGCCGGTGGCGCTGGTGATCGCCACGCTGGGCGCCGCGCCCTGGGCCGGTATCGCGCAGCTTTTCACCAAGGCCGCCTTCGTCACCTTCGGCGGCGCCTACGCTGTGCTGCCCTACGTGGCGGGCGAAGCGGTGGAGCATTACCGCTGGCTCGCGGCGGGCGACATGATCAACGGCCTGGCGCTCGCGGAAACGACGCCGGGGCCCCTGATCCTCGTCACCCAGTGGATCGGCTGGTTCGCGGGCTGGAACCAGCCGGGTGCGCTCTCGCCGCTGGCGGCGGGCATCCTCGGCGCGGGGCTGACCACCTACGTCACTTTCCTGCCCTGCTTCCTGTTCATCCTCGCGGGCGCACCCTACGTCGAACGCATCTCCGGCAATCTCCGCGCGGCGGCGGCCCTTGGTGCGGTGACGGCGGCGGTGGTCGGCGTCATCGCCTCGCTCGGCGTCTATATCGGGCGGGCCAGCCTGTTCCCGAAGTGGTCGGCGGGCGACTGGACGCCCGATGTTTTCGCGGTGGGACTGGCGGGCGCCGCGCTGATCGCGCTGACGCACACCAAGATATCCATTCCGTGGATCGTGCTGGCCGGCGGCGTGGCGGGACTGGCGGCGCGGTATGCCGGTTTGACCGGCTAGGGCTCAGGCCCTGTCGTCGGCGCGCACCGGCACGCCCGGCTGATCCTTCGACGTGCGGATCGTTTCAAGCGTCTGCACCTTGGCCACGTGGGGGGTGGACGTCAGCTTCATGGTCAGCGCATCGCGGTGCGACTTGTCGCGCGCCACGACCTTGATCAGGAAATCGCCGCCGCCCCGGATCATGTGGCATTCGCGCACCTCGGCCCAGTCGGCGACGGCCTGCTCGAAACCGGCAAGCACGTCCTGGGCCTGGGAATCGAGGCCGACAAGGGCGAAGAACATCTCGCGGAAGCCGAGCAGCTCGGCGTCGAGCTCGGCGTGATAGCCCTTGATGAAGCCCGAGGTTTCGAGCGCACGCACGCGGCGCAGGCAGGGCGGGGCCGAAATGCCGGCGCGCCGCGCCAGGTCGACGTTGGTCATCCGCCCGTCGTCCTGAAGGTCGGCGAGGATGCGCTGATCTATGCGGTCGAGACGCACGCGCTGCATGAAGGAACTCCCGTGAAGCGGGCGGCGGCCTGTTCTGGAGACCCCCGGCCCCTACCCGTCCCTATTTATAATCCTTGGGTAATTTTATTTCAACGAAGGTGCGGCCCATTACGTCCGATAGGGGCAAGGGGGCCGAGTTTTCCCCGGGATTCCCAGCCCTGCACCGGATGCAGGCCTTGCGGCGGCGGGGGCCGGTTTCTATGTTAGGAGCCCTTCCCACCGCTTCCGGATTTCCCGCCATGCCCGACACGACCCACGCCAAAGTGATCATTCTCGGATCCGGTCCGGCGGGGCTGACGGCAGGCATCTACACGGCACGCGCCAGCCTCGAGCCGATCATGATCGCCGGCATGCAGCCCGGCGGCCAAATGACCATCACCACCGAGGTCGAAAACTATCCCGGCTTCGCCGACGTCATCCAGGGCCCCTGGCTGATGGAGCAGATGCAGAAGCAGGCGGAAAAGGTCGGCACCCGCATCGTGTCCGATCTCATCACCAAGGTCGATTTCTCGCACCGCCCCTTCGTGCTGGAGGCCGATTCCGGCGCCCGCTTCACCGCCGACGCGATGATCGTATCCACCGGCGCGCAGGCGCGCTGGCTGGGCCTGCCGAGCGAGGAAAAGTTCAAGGGCTTCGGCGTCTCCGCCTGCGCCACCTGCGACGGGTTCTTCTTCCGCGGCAAGAAGGTGGCCGTGGTCGGCGGCGGCAACACGGCGGTGGAGGAAGCGATCTACCTGACCAACCACGCTTCCCACGTCACCGTCATTCACCGGCGCGACAGCTTCCGCGCCGAGAAGATCATGGTCGACCGCCTGATGGCGAACCCAAAGATCAGCGTCATGTGGGACCACGTCATCGACGAGGTCACGGGCACCGAGAACCCGCCCGGCGTCACCGGCGCGCGAGTGAAAAACGTCAAGACCGGCGCGGTGACGGAGCTCGAGCTCGACGGCGTGTTCATCGCCATCGGCCACACGCCGAACACGGAACTGTTCAAGGGCCAGCTCGACATGGATGGGGAAGGCTACCTCGTGACCCGGCCCGATTCGACGGCGACCAACATCCCCGGCGTCTTCGCCGCGGGCGACGTGCAGGACAAGGTCTTCCGCCAGGCGGTGACGGCGGCGGGAACGGGCTGCATGGCCGCGATCGAGACCGAGCGCTTCCTCGCCGCCCACGAGCACGCCGGCGGCCGGAAAGCGGCCGAGTAAGCCAGATCGAACATCCCGTGGCCCCGGCGGGTTTACCGGCGGTGGAGAGCAGATGGACTGGGACAAGCTCAGGATTTTTCATGCCGTCGCGGAAGCGGGCAGCTTCACGCACGCGGGAGAGAACCTCAATCTCTCCCAGTCGGCGATCTCGCGCCAGGTTTCGGCGCTCGAGCAGGATCTCGGCGTCGCCCTGTTTCACCGCCATGCGCGCGGGCTGGTGCTGACCGAGCAGGGCGAGCTTCTTTTCGGCACGACGCGCGACGTCGTCCAGCGCCTTGCCAACGCCCAGGCGATGCTCACCGATTCGACCGAGCGGCCGCGCGGCGTGCTCAAGGTCACGACGACGGTGGCGCTCGGCTCGATCTGGCTGACGCCACGCGTCAAGCAGTTCATGGAACTGTATCCCGACGTGCGCCTGACGCTGCTGCTGACCGACGACGAGATGGACCTCGGCATGCGCGAGGCCGACGTCGCCATCCGGCTCAACCCGCCGACGCAGCCCGACCTCGTCCAGCGCCGCCTGATGACCATGCACAACCATGTCTATGCGGCACCGGAATACCTGAAGGCCCACGGCATGCCGCAGAAGATGGCGGATCTCGCAGATCACACGCTGATCATTTACGGCGAAGACCTGCGCCCGCCGACGGCGCACATCAACTGGCTGATGGACGGATTGCGCAAGATGGGAGTGAGCCCGGCCAACGTCCTCAAGGTGAACAACATCTACGGCATCTTCCGGGCGGTGCAGTCGGGCATCGGCGTCGCGGCGCTGCCGGACTACACGGTGGGCCAATCGGCGGCCAACCTGGTGCGCATCCTGCCCGACCACGCCGGGCCCAGTTACGACACGTTCTTCGTCTATCCGGCCGAGCTGCGGTCGTCGAAACGCGTCATCGTGTTCCGCGATTTTCTCCTCGGCCAGATCAGCGAAAGCCTGTTCTGAGGCAGCTAAGCCTTTGGAATAAAACGGCTTTAGCTATGCGTCCCTTGCATGCCTCCTTTGACCTAATGGCTCTGGAAATGGGGGCGGCAATCACTATTTTACACACGTGAACAGCGAGCGCGCTGTCCCCGAAAGGGTCTTATAGAAGTTTCGCGGCGCGCTCCCGGCCTAGGGTTTCAGCCGGTACGCCGTTCAGAGTTTTCGGGTGCAATGCCCGAAAGACGGGCCCTTCGGGGTCCGACGTCTCCCAGACGTGAAGCCTCCCTGTTAAACTCGCCGGGCCTTCGGGCCCGGCATTTTTCTTTTCAATAACTTAGATAGCTGGCTTGTCCGCCGCCTAGTTTCGGCCAAGGATATATGTGGCAACCTTGTGGCAAAGAAAAATGCCGCAGGGGTGCCTGCCAAGCCCTGCGGGTCCAGCCGGGCGACGGGACCATGGTCACTTGGCAGGCCTAGGCGGTACGTCTTTACGCAAGAAATACGCCGAGGGTGACGATAGCGACCAAGGCCCAGATAGGGATCAGGGAATGCATGAGGTTGGCTTGGTAAGCAACCAAAGTCTCAATTTCTGACCTGCTGAGCACGACGTTTTCCTGCATGACATTCTCCTGACTGTGTTTGAACCTTTGTTTCTCTTACGCGCCTTTGCTGGCACTGGATCAGTCGAGCTCCAGCGCCGCCATTGGCAGCCTGCGCTCCGCGCCCAAGGGAGGCCCTCGCTGGATTCGGCGCTAATGGCTGTGCGGTCCCTGCTGCTATGGGGCGGATGGGGCTAGTCTTGAGGCTGGGAAGTAGCCGCGTAGCCAGCCAATATCCCTAGGGGGTTCGAATTCCTGATGTGGGCCGCAATCCTGGTCCTTGTAATGATGGTTCTGCTGCCCTCCGCGTCGGCTATCGCTGATGTGACTGGCCGGGCCTCTGTCATTGACGGGGACACAATCGAAATTCGAGGCCAGCGGATTCGCCTTTGGGGAATTGACGCCCCCGAAGGGCGGCAGACGTGAAGCCTCCGTGTTAAACTTGCCGGGCCTTCGGGCCCGGCATTTTTCTTTTGGGCATCCTGCCGGTTTGCACAACAGGGAGCGGTTACCGCCATGAAGCTTGCCGTCATAACAGCCTGTCTCGCCGTGATGTCCGCATTTGCCGCCAGCGGCGCGCTCGCCGCGGGCGATGCCAGGACAGGACAGGCGCTGTTCGAGAAACAATGCGCCCGTTGCCACGACACGCGCCCGGGCAAGCACAGCGACAAGGGACGCAGCCTGAACGGCGTGATCGGGCGCAAGGCGGGCGGGTTCGTGTTCTACTCATCCCCCGCGATGATGAAGTCGGGCATCAACTGGTCCGAAGAGAGCCTCGACAAATACCTCGCCGATCCGCGCAAATTCATCCCCGGCAGCTGGATGTCCACCTCCGGCCTCGACAGCTACAAGTGGCAGCCCTCGAAGCAGGAACGCGACGACGTCATCGCCTTCTTGGCCTCTATTTCGAAGGGGCAAGCGCGCTGACCTCGCGCTTGCAGGCATAGGGCCAGACCATCTTCGTCGCGGCGGGTTCGACGCTGCCGTCGAGATACATCACCGGCACGGGAATGAGCTTCTGCGGCTCGGGCAGCGCCTTCAGCGATGCCGAATCATAGGGCGGCTGCGCGCGGTAGACCGCGGTCGAATCCATCCACCGCCCGTTTTTCGGGATGATGTAGTTGGGCACCTCGGCGAACTGGGGGTTATCGGCGTAATAGACCGCGAAATGGATGCCCGGGCGGCGTTTCGAACTGCCCCCGGCATTTTTCATGGATACGCCGGTGTTCCCGGTCGGCCCCAGGACCTCGCCCATGCGCACGCGCTGGCCCACGGCCTGCTGCGGCAGTTCGTCCATATGCGCGTATTCGGTATAGGTCCAGAACGGCAGGCCCGTGTCCTCGGGGCTGTGGCGCAGGACCACCGTCTTGCCGCGTGCATTGATGTCGGGATCGAACTTGGCGACGATCGTGCCTGCGGCAACGGCCAGCATTGGGGTGCCGAAATCGGTCGGCAGGTCGATGCCGCCATGCTTTCCCTTGCCGGTTTTTTCCGTGTAGTCGAGGGCGAAGCTTTCATCGATTCCGTTGCAGAAGGCACCCTTGGGGAACACCGGCCCCACGCCGGTTTCGATCAGGCCGAGCTTGGTTGCGTATTCGTCGGCCTTCATGCACTTGGCGACGCGCTTCACCCCACGCTGAACAAGCCCGCACAAGGTGCCCCGGCTGACATCGCCGATGGCGATCTTGTCCTTTTCCAGGCTCGCGTCCATCACCGGCGGGTCCGCGGGACGTATGGGATTGAGCAGTTTGCCCTTCTTGCCCCAGTCGCCATACAGGGCACGCATCTCGTCGAGCTCGATCGTGCCGTTCCTGTTGGTGTCTAGACGATCAAAGTTGCCGCGATTCTTCCATTCGGAACGGTCGAGATGACCATCGCCGTTCGTGTCGTAGCCAGGAAAGAAAAGCGCGGCAGGGTCATCCCACTTGCCGCCGCCGCCCCTGCCCTTCGCCCATACGGTCGACAGGCTGGAAAGGATGATCGCCGGAATCGCGACCGACAAAACGATAAGGATGCGAACTGAAGGGTATGAAACAGCCTTCATCATCAAAGCCTCTTAAAAAAAAGAGCGGCAAGCGCTGACCTGGGAAAATAAAGCCACAACTCCGTTTATAATCGCCCAACAAACATCCCTGACCAGAAAAGTGCCAGCCCGGTCACCGATCAGTCTGCTTTTTACATAAGGGTGTATAGAGTAAGCCACTCTGATTCTGTATTTTTAACGGCTCTTTATATCTTTTTATTTAGTACAATACGGACGCCTCGCGGCGGGCAGTGCGGCCTCGCCAAACGGGATGAAAGCCACGAAATGACCGAACGCATCCGCATTCTTTTCGTCGATGACGACAAAGTCATTCTGGAATTGCTCAGCTGCCAGCTCGAACGCCAGCGCAGGCAGTGGGACATCGACTTCGCGAACGGTCCGGAAGAGGCGCTGCGCGTCATGGCAAAGACGCCTGCCGACATCGTCATCACCGACATCCGGATGCCGGAGATGGACGGGCTGACCCTGATAGCGCGCATGCGCGAGATCGCGCCCGATGCCACTTACATGATCCTCAGCGGAACCGCGGACCTGCCCACGGTGATCAATGCGATCAACGAAGCAAGGGTCCACCGCTTCTTCACCAAGCCCTGCACGCGCGATACGCTGGTCGACGGCATCAGCGCCGCCATAGCGACCCTCGACCGGCGCAAGTCGAGTTCGCAGGTGGCCATCGTTCCGTCCGAACGGATCGGCCTGATTGCGCTGAACACGATTCCCGTCGGCATCATGATCACCGATGCGGAAGGGCGGGTGCGCCTCACCAATTCAGCCTGCGATGATCTGCTGTCCGCCCGCGACGGCCTTTCGCTGGACAACGCGGGTATTTGCCGGGCGGCGACCCCCGACGCGACCCGTGCGCTGCATGCGTGCCTCAAGGCGATCGCCTCGGGACAGGTGGAAAGTGATCTCGACAGCCAGACCCTGGCTATCGAGCGCCCGTCCGGGCGACGGCCGCTTGCCGTGATCGTCAGCCCCCTGACCGAAAATACCGGCGATACCCCGCTGGTTGCCCTGATGATTCGCGATCCTGAGTCCCAGGTGATACCCGAGGCATCCGACCTCGCGGCCATATTCGGCCTGTCGCGGTCCGAGGCGGTCATTGCCTCTGCCATCGCCCAGGGGCAGAGACTGGAAGATGCCGCTGAAATCGCCGGCGTCACCACCAGTACCGCGCGCACCTACCTCAAACACGTGTTCGCCAAGACCGGCACCAGCCGGCAGTCGGAGCTGGTCAAGCTGCTGCTTGCCTATGCGGTGGAAAGGACCCGTCCCGCTACGGTCTAGTGCAGCCGCATGCCGCCGGCCGCAGCGAGGCTGCCGATAACCGTTGCCGGGTCCAGCTGAAGCCGGGCGTCGCTCCTGCCCACAGGCCCGTAGCCGATGTCGAGTTTCATCCGGTGAATGCCGGCAAGCACCCGCGCCATCATCAAGCCATGGCCCTGGATGCAGGGCACGCTCTCCCCGCGCCGCCCGTTAGCCTTGCTGCCGCTGACGACGTCCAGGGTGACGCCGCCGTTCCGCGCGAGATTTCCCGAAAGAACGATGCTGTCGCCATCGTCGGTAAGCTCGGCCGCATGGTCGAGCAGATGGCACAGCAACTGCGAGAACACGCTTTCGTCGACCCGCAGGCTCGGGAAGCCGGGCACAAGACAGACGGCAAGCCGCAGCCCGCGCGCCGCCAAAGCCTCGCCGCGCTCGGCGAGCCAGTTCTTCGCAATGGCGGAAACCGAAATGGAGGTCCGGCGCAGCTGGAAAAGCGCCGCGTCGTCGTCCTGATCGACGGCGGTTCCATCACGTTGCATGCGCGAAATGTCGAGGGTCATGTCGAAGGCCCGAAGTTGGCGGAAAGTTTCAGCCAAGCAGATAGGCCCTATCGGCACCGGGAACATTCCCCATTTGGGGAGTAATACCCGATTATGATGCTGCGAATTCAGAAGGTTACGGGAGCGGACAAAAAAATATCAGGGCCGGCGCACAGGCGCTCCGTTTTCAAGCGCCAAACCCACCTTGCCGATACCCGGCAAACGCAATGCCAGTTCGCCGGGATCGATGCCGAAGGAGAGGCCCAGCAGGTTGACCTCCACCCCTTCCTCGGCAGAAACCAGCACGCCTGCCAGCCCGAACAGGGAGAACTGGCCGCCGCCGCCCGAAGGCGTATGCGCCGCCACGCCGCCGTCGGCGAGGAAATCCTTGCCGATCGCCGTCGGCGGCAGGTCGGCGCCGATCTCGGGTACCTGGCGCAGGACATGAGCGACGAAGGTGTTGCTGTTGGGTCCGGGCCAGGTGGTGTAGCTGGCAGGATAGGGATAGCTCGCCACTGCCGCCTTGATCTTGGCGATCGCCGCCTCGGCGCGCGCCCCGCGCACATCGGCAATCAGTTCGGGGCGTGCCCCGTACCAGTAACGATCGGGCACGTCCTCTTCGATGTTGATGGCGCTGCCGCCGTTGCGCACGCCCCAGCCGGTGACCTCATAGGTCGTGAACGCAGACGCATTGGCGGGCTTGACCGCGATCCACGTGTGCACCGCGAAGGCCCCGCGCCAACGAAAGGCACGGGCGCCGTAGACCTGCACCACCGCTTCGCGTGTCGTCGCCGGGTCGGGGGCGATGCCCGCGGGCTGGCGGCTTGCCGTCGTCCAGTCGCCCGAAAGCCGCGCGCAGCCCGACAGCGACGCGGCGGCCATGGGCCCGGCGAGCAGCAGCACGAGAAAGACTGAAAGGCGGCGCAGGGTTTTCATCGCGCCATTGGATCACCGAATTGGGGCAAGGAAAAGGCCGCCGACCCCCCCGCCTACTTGAACAGGCTTTCGTTCTCCATGCCCTTGTAGAGGCCGGCCACGTATTCGCCATAGCCGTTGTAAATCAGCGTCGGCGCACGGCGGTTTTCGCCAAGGACGTTCTCATGGGCCTGGCTCCAGCGCGGGTGCGCGACCTCCGGGTTGACGTTGGCCCAGAAGCCGTATTCGGCGGGTCCCATCTTTTCCCAGAAGGTCTTCGGGCGCTCCTCGTCGAAGCTGATCCGGACGATGGATTTGACGTTCTTGAACCCGTATTTCCACGGCGCGACGAGGCGCAGCGGCGCGCCGTTCTGCTTCGGAATCGGCTTGCCGTAAAGACCGGTGGCGATGAAGGCAAGCTCGTTCGTCGCCTCGGCCATCGACAGGCCTTCCGTATAGGGCCAGGGGAAGAACGGCTGGCGCAGGCCCGGCGCGAGGGAGGAATCGCCGAAGGTTTCCATGCGCACGTATTTGGCCTTCGACAGCGGCTTGGCGAAATCGACCAGCGCCTTCATGGCGAAGCCCGACCACGGCACCGTCATTCCCCAAGCCTCGACGCAGCGGAAGCGGTAGACGCGCTCTTCGAGCGGCATCTTCTTCAGAAGGTCGTCGATGCCGATCTCGAACGGCTTTTCGACGGCGCCTTCGATCTTCACCGTCCACGGCCGGATGCGCAGTTGCTGCGCATCCTGAGAGATGTACTTGCTGGTACCGTATTCGTAGAAATTATTGTACGTGGTCGCGTGGCGCTCTTCGGTCAGCGGCCGGTCGACGCGATAGCGCAGATTGCGCATGACCGGATAGAGATGGGCGGAAGGATCGGCGGCAGACGCAGTTGCGCCGTTCGCCGCGGTCGAGGATTCCTTGCCGTCGCAAGCCGACAGCAGCACCGGCGCCGCGGCAAGGACCGGCCCCGCGGCCAGCGCCTTGACCAGTTGGCGGCGGGCGCGAAAGACGGCTTCCGGCGTGGCGGCGCCGTCGCCCAGTTCCCAGCCGCGCTTGCGGAAATAATGCATGGCTCGCTCTCCTTTATGTTGGAGAAAGCATAGCCAAGGGCCGCGGCCAGGCCAAATTACAGTTGCGTGATCGCCCCGTGAGCGCGGCAAAGCCGCGCCCACGGGCCCGATGCGGGGGAACTAGTTGGCCTCGAGGACCGGGTAGAATTCCGACTTGGGCGCGCCGCATTCGGGGCAGGTCCAGGTGTCGGGAAGGTCGTCGAATGCGGTGCCCGGCGCGATGCCCTGGGTGGGGTCGCCCACCGCCGGGTCGTATTCGTAATCGCAATCGCTGCACACGAACTTCTGCATGGACTTGCCTCCCACCGCCTCGGCCTTTTTCTGGGCGATGTCGACGATCTCGACAGTGCCCGGGACGATCTTGAGCGCGGAAAGATCGTTGCGCTTGAGCGGCACTGCCGGATCGAAGGCCGCCATCTGCAGCAGTTCGAGGTCTTCGCCGCTTTCGGCGCTTTCGAACCAGTAGGGCTCGCCGGCGGGCAGCAGGATGCCTTCATGCTGGCCGAACTCGCCGATCACGACGTCGCCCGGGCCGTAGAAACGCACGCGGCCCTTCAGCACCAGCCAGAAACCGTCCATGCCGTCATGGGTGTGCAGGTTGTTCTCGCCGCCCTTGCGCACGATCTGCACGCGGCCGCGGATCAGGCGGCTCTTCGCCAGCTCGACGATCATCTTGTCGCCGGAAAGCGGGTCGGGCTTCTTGTAGCTGAAGGTGGTGTAGCCGGGCGTGGCTGTAGCAAGCTTGCCGGAGCTGGCAGCGGTCATGGGAATCTCCTCTACGGTAAACGCCCGACTGTCGCGGGGCCTGTTTGGATCGGCAGGAAATATAACGTGCCCCCCCGGCCGCGCCAGCAAAAATGGCGTCGGTCCGGGCGCCCGTAACCGTAGAAAAACAGGGGTTTTTACTCGGCCGCCGCGCCGTGGGTCTGCACGACGCGCTCGGCTTCCTTGCCCATCAGCTCGGTCAGGTGATCGAAGCGGGTGGTGAAGGTGCCGAGCCCCAGCGTCGCCGAGCGCAGCTCGATGATCAGGTCGGCCAGTTCGGCTTCAGGCATATGGGCCGTGACCTCATCCCAGCCCTTCCAGCCAGGCCGTGCGTCGAAGCCCAGCAACTGTCCGCGGCGGGACGACACGATGGCGTTGACCTTGCTGGTGAACTCCGACGGCACGCTGATGCGTACCTCGGCGATGGGCTCGAGCAGCACCGGCTCGCACTTGGGCATGGCCTCGCTCATGGCGATGCGGGCGGCCTGCTTGAAGGCGGCTTCCGAGGAATCGACCGAATGGTAGGTGCCGTCGGTCAGCGTCACCGCCACATCGACCACCGGGAAACCGAGCGGGCCGCGCGCGAGGTAATCCTTCACGCCGTCCTCCACCGCCGGGATGTACTGGCGCGGGATATGGCCGCCGAAGATCTTGTCCTCGAAGGCGAAGCCCTTGCCGCGCGGCAGCGGCCGGATCTCGATATGCACATCGCCGAACTGCCCGTGCCCGCCGGTCTGGCGTTTGAAACGGCCGTGTTCGGCCGCCCGCTTGCGGATCGTTTCCTTGTAGGGCACGGCGGGACGGTCGCGGGTCGCCTTGATGCCGTATCTGGACGCAAGGCGGTCGAAGGCAATCGAAAGATGCATCTCGCCCTGGCCACGCAGCAGCATCTGGCGGGTATCGGCGACATGGGCCACCGTCAGCGCCCGGTCCTCCTCGCACATCTTCTGCAAGGCGCCCGACAGCTTGACGTCGTCGTTGCGATCCTGGGTGTTGATGGCGAAGGCATAGACCGGCGCCAGCGCATCGGGCCAGCCCAGCACCTCGGTCTTGGCGCCCGACGGCGTCAGCACGTCGCCCGCCCGCACATCCTCCATCCGGCCAAGGGCGACCAGATCGCCCGCGCCCGCATCGGCCAGTTTCGCCGTTTCCGCGCCCTGCAGGCGCAGGATCCCCGACACGCGGCAGCCGTTGAAGGTATCGCCGTCCTTGATGCGGCCGCGAAAGACGCGGGCCAGCGACAGCTTGCCGACATGGGGCACATGGGCGGTCTTGAAGACCTGGGCGAGCGCTTCTTTGCCCGCTCCCAGCCCCTTGCGCTCGGCGGTCGCGGCGACCCCGGGTACTTCATGGCGCAACAGCTTGAGCAGCCGGTGCACGCCGTTGTCGTGCAGCGCCGCCCCCAGCACCACCGGCATGATCAGGTTGTTCGACAGGTCGGCGGCGAGGTCGGCATAGACTTCGCTTTTGTCGGGGCGGGTTTCCTCGATCAGCTTTTCCAGAAGCGCGTCGTCGAAATCGGCCAGCGATTCCAGCATCTCCGCCCGCGCTTCCTCGGCCCGGCCGGTCATGGCTTCGGGCAGCGGGATCAGGTCCGACGCCTCGCCCTCCTTGTAGTGATAGGCGCGCTCGCTGACGAGATCGTAATAGCCGGTGACGTCCTCGCCGTCACGGATCGGCACCTGGCGCAGCACGAGCGGCAGGGACGAATGGGCCTGCAACGCGGCCAGCACGTCGCGCACGCGGTTTTCGGTGTCGTCCATCTTGTTGATGAACAGCACGTGGGGCACGCCCGCGTCTTCCAGGTATTTCAGCACCGGCGCGATCACCGCGGCGCGCTCGATTTCGGGTTCGCAGACGACCACCGCCGCATCGGCGACCGACAGCGCGTCCATCATGTCCTGGCGCAGTTCCACGGAGCCGGGGCAGTCGATGAACCGCCACTCGTCGTCCATGAAAGAACCATGGGCAATATTCAGATCGACGCCCATCTTGCGCGACTTCGCCTCGGCCGAGGTGTCGCCCACCGTGCCGCCGTCGCCGACGCTGCCCTTGCGCGACCGCGCGCCGCAAACGTGAAGAAGGCTTTCGAGAAGGGTCGTCTTGCCGCCGAGATAGGGGCCGACCAGTGCGACGCAACGCGGCGTCGAGGTACGCGCTTCGCTCATCAAGCTCTCCCGTTTTTACCGGGACGGCTTGCGGGCGGCGCACTGGCCCCCGGAAACGCCTACTACGGGACGCGTGCCGCGTCCGCCTGGGGCCGGGTCAACCGCCCGGTCCGTGACCGGCGGTTCTTTTATGCGGAAAGTCTCCCCCGAGCGGCGCGGGGGAATCAACCTGATTCGACCCCGTCCGTAAAAACCCCGTCAGGACAGGGTCTTGCAGGCGCGCTGGATGCGGGTGCAGGCGTCTTCGAGAACCGACATGGAGGTCGCGTAGGAGATTCGGAAGGCGGGTGAAAGGCCGAAGGCCGCTCCCTGCACCACGGCGACGCCTTCGGATTCGAGCAACCACGTCGCCACCATGGTGTCGTCGGCCAGCGTCTTGCCGTCGCGCGTCGTCTTGCCGATCAGGCCCGAGACATCGGGATAGACGTAGAAGGCGCCCTCGGGCCTGGGGCAGCGGATGCCCGGCGCGTCGTTCAGCATGGCGACGACGCGGTCGCGGCGGGCGCGGAAGGCTTCGCGCCATTCGGGCAGGAAGTCCTGGGTGCCGTTCAGCGCTTCGACCGAAGCGGCCTGGCTGATCGAGCACGGGTTCGAGGTCGACTGGGACTGGATGGTGCCCATCGCCTTGATCAGTTCTTTTGGGCCCGCCGCGTAGCCGATGCGCCAGCCGGTCATGGCATAGGCCTTCGACACGCCGTTCATGGTCAGCGTGCGGTCATAGAGCGCGGGCTCGACCTGGGCGATGGTGGTGAATTCGAAGTTGTCGTAGACGAGGTGCTCGTAAATGTCGTCGGACAGGATCCACACCTGCGGGTGGCGCAGCAGCACGGCGGCGAGCGCCTTCAGTTCCGCCCGCGAATAGGCGGCACCCGTCGGGTTCGACGGCGAATTGAGGATCAGCCACTTGGTCTTGGGCGTGATCGCGGCTTCGAGCTGGGCGGGCGTGATCTTGAAGCCCTGGTCGAGCCCGGCCGCCACCGGCACCGGCGTCGCGCCGCACAGCAAAACGATATCGGGATAGCTGACCCAGTAGGGGGCCGGGATCACCACCTCGTCGCCGGGGTTCAGCGTCGCCATCATCGCGTTGTAGATGATGTGCTTGCCGCCGCAGGCGATGGTCACCTGTTCGGGCGCGTAGTCGAGGCCGTTCTCGCGCTTGTACTTCGCCGCCACCGCCTTCTTCAGCGCGGGCGTGCCGTCGGCGGCGGTGTATTTGGTTTCGCCGCGCGCGATGGCCGCATTGGCCGCCGCCTTGACGTGATCGGGGGTGTCGAAGTCGGGCTCGCCCGCCGCCAGACCGATGACGTCGCGGCCCGATGCCTTCAGTTCCGCCGCAAGCGCCGTGATCGCCATGGTCGGCGACGGCTTGATGGCGGAAAGGCGGTCGGCAAGAAAACGCGGCGGCAGTGGCATGATGGCTGGAATCCCGGTTGGGCGGTTGTCGTCGCGCGCAAAGCTACGCAAAGGCGGCCGGCTTCGCAACCGCGAACGCTGCGAATCGCCCGCAAAGTCGCGCGGGACCCTCAGGCCGCGGCGCGAACCGCCCTGAAGCGCCGCCAGCCTGCGTTTCCGAGCGCCAGAACCAGCACGATCCCGGCCGCGATCAGCACCCCCCAGGCCGGGCGGAAGCCCTGGGCGCGGAAATTGGCCTCGATCACCATCAGCGGGCTGACGCCGAGGCGAAACGCGTACCAGCCCGCCTCGCCCAGCGCGGTCAGCACAGACGCCCCCGCCCCCATCAGGGCCAGAACCACGCCGCCCAACCGCACGCGGCGCGACCAGGCGCGCGCCGCCAGCAGCCACAGGAGCAGGCCCATCATGAAGATCGGCTCGCTCACCTGCGCCTTCGACTGGATGAAGAAATGCACCACCGCGAGGATGGCGATGGCATAAACGGTGCGGTGCAGCCGGCCCCAGTTGGCGCGAAGCCGCCGCTGCCAGCCGTCGGTCGAGGTGACCGCAAGCACCGCGAGGCCGACGAGGCCAACGAAACCGATGGTGAGATAGATGCGCCGCACGATCTCAGCGGCAACGAAGCCGAGCTTCCAGCTTTCCTGCGCCGCATAGAGGGTAATATGGGCGAAGCCGTAAACGAAGGCGGCGACGCCGATCATGCGCCGCACATCGAGAAGCTGCCTCCAGCCGAGCCCTTCGCGCAGCGGCGTCACCGCAAGTGCCACGAACAGGAAGCGGATCATCCACAGGCCCACCTCGCGCACGGCGGCATTGGCGGGGCGCGCGCCGAGCATCCCGTTCGCGTATTTC
The DNA here is from genome assembly GCA_038145705.1 of Alphaproteobacteria bacterium. Lineage (GTDB taxonomy): Bacteria > Pseudomonadota > Alphaproteobacteria > SMXQ01 > SMXQ01 > WHSO01. Next base: position 98,135 of record JAYQQF010000002.1, read on the forward strand.
CACGCGACCCAGGCGGCGGGCGCGGCGAGCGCCGCCAGCACCGCAACCCTCAACCACGACAGGCGACCGGCACGGTCGCGCCACGGAGCCATGATCTGTCCCTGCTTCTTCATGCCGCCCTTTATGTAGCAGCATCGGCGATCACGCGGCGGTCAAATCCGCGCGAGGGCCCGGAATCAGGCAAGATCGAACAGCAGGAACTCCGCCCCCGCAGCGGCGGCGATGTCGAGAGCGGTCTCGTTGGTGATGGCGGCGCCGTCGCCTTCGGCAAGGTCGAGGCCGTTCACGGCAAGCCCGCCGGAAACAACCTGCACCCAGGCCCTGCGCCCGGGAGCGAGTGCGTGGGACAGGCGATCCCCCGCCGCGAGGACGGAGGCATGGATATCCGCATCCTGATGAATGCGAAGCGCGCCCTTCTTGCCCCGCCCCGACGCAATGGCAAGCAGCTTTCCCGCCTTGTCGGCAGGGGAAAAGCGCGTCTGCTCGTAGCCCGGCTTCAAACCCTTTTCGGCCGGCAGCAGCCAGATCTGCAGCAGGCGAACGGGCTCCGTTTCGGAGGCATTGAATTCAGAATGGGTGATCCCGGTGCCCGCCGTCATGCGCTGGACTTCATCGGGGCCAATGGTTTCGCGCCCGCCGGTCGAATCCTCATGGGCCAGCGTGCCCGTCACCATGTAGGTGACGATTTCCATGTCGCGGTGCGAATGGGGCGAAAAGCCCCCACCGCCCGCGATCAGGTCGTCATTGATGACGCGCAGCGCGCCGAAATTGACGTTCTCGGGATCGAAATAATGGCCGAAGGAAAAGCTGTGGCTGCTGTCGAGCCAGTCGAAGCGGGTCTGGCCGCGCTGGGCGGCCTTGCGGACGGCGATCATGGTCTCCTCACGCCCCGCCGGTTTGTGGCGGGCCCTTAAGGTGGGGAGCACGGCCCGCCGCATCAACCCCCGCCACTGGCAATGCGGCGCGCGGGGGGGCATATATAGGGCCATGAGCAAGCCCGCCGCCCCACCCCCCATGATGCAAACCTGGGAATTCGCCCGCCCGGCGGGCGATGCGGCGTTTCGCCTGAAAAGCGATTTCGAGCCCGCGGGCGACCAGCCCCAGGCCATCGCCGAGCTGACCGAGGGGCTTGTCTCCGACCAGAAGAGCCAGGTGCTCTTGGGCGTCACCGGCTCGGGCAAGACCTTCACCATGGCGCGCGTCATCGCCAACCTGAAACGCCCGGCCCTCGTGCTCGCGCCCAACAAGACGCTGGCCGCGCAGTTGTACGGCGAGATGAAGGGATTTTTCCCCGACAACGCGGTCGAATACTTCGTCAGCTATTACGACTACTACCAGCCCGAAGCCTACGTGCCGCGCACCGACACCTATATCGAGAAGGACGCCTCGATCAACGAGGAGATCGACCGCATGCGCCATGCGGCGACCCGCGCGCTTCTGGAACGCCGCGACGTCATCATCGTCGCGTCCGTCTCATGCATCTACGGCATCGGCTCGGTCGAGGACTACTCGCGCATGACGGTGAGCGTCGCCAAGGGCGAGACCATCGACCGCGCCAGGCTGCTGGCCCAGTTCGTCGAGCTGCAATACCGGCGCAACGACGCCGCCTTCACCCGCGGCACTTTCCGCGTGCGCGGCGACACCGTCGAGATCTTCCCCGCCCACTTCGAGGCGAGCGCATGGCGCATTTCGCTGTTCGGCGACGAGGTCGAGGCCATCGCCGAGTTCGACCCGCTCACCGGCGAGAAATCGGGCGAGCTCGACCGCATCACCGTCTACGCCAATTCGCACTACGTGACGCCGCGCCCGACGATCAACCAGGCGATCAAGGAAATAAAGGTGGAGTTGAAGGCGCGCCTCGACCAGTTCCAGCGCGAAGGCCGCCTGCTGGAAGCGCAACGGCTCGAAGAACGCACCACTTTCGATCTCGAAATGCTGGAAACGACCGGCCACTGCGCGGGCATCGAAAACTATTCCCGCTACCTCACCGGCCGCGCGCCGGGCGAGCCGCCGCCGACGCTGTTCGAATACATTCCCGAGGATGCGCTGCTGTTCGTCGACGAAAGCCATGTCACCGTGCCGCAGGTGGGCGGCATGTACCGGGGCGACTACAACCGCAAGCACACGCTGTCGGAATTCGGCTTCCGCCTGCCCAGCTGCGTCGACAACCGGCCCTTGAAGTTCGAGGAATGGGACCGCATGCGCCCGCGCACGGTGTTCGTCTCGGCCACCCCCGGCCCGTGGGAGATGGAACAGACGGCGGGCGTCTTCGCCGAACAGGTGATCCGCCCGACCGGCCTGATCGACCCCGAATGCATCGTGCGCCCGGTCGAAACCCAGGTCGACGACCTGCTGGCCGAATGCAAGGCGGTGGCGGCCAGGGGCCAGCGGGTGCTGGTGACGACGCTGACCAAGAAGATGGCCGAGGACCTGACCGAATACATGCACGAGGCGGGCGTGCGCGTGCGCTACCTGCATTCGGACATCGACACGCTGGAGCGCATCGAGATCATCCGCGACCTGCGCCTTGGCGCCTATGACGTGCTGATCGGCATCAACCTGCTGCGCGAGGGCCTCGACATTCCCGAATGCGCGCTGGTGGCGATACTGGACGCCGACAAGGAAGGCTTCCTGCGCTCGCGCACCTCGCTGATCCAGACCATCGGGCGCGCCGCGCGCAACGTCGAAGGCCGGGTCATCCTCTATGCCGACAAGATGACCAAGGCGCTGACCGAGGCGATGGACGAAACCGCGCGACGGCGCGACAAGCAGCGCGCCTGGAACGAGGCACACGGCATATCGCCCGAAAGCGTGCGCAAGGGCATCGCCGACGTGATGGAATCGGTCTACGAGCAGGACTACCTGACCGTCGATACCGGCACCGGCGAAAAGGAACTGACCGGCCACAACCTGCGCGCCGTGATCGAGGACCTGGAAACGAAGATGCGCGCCGCCGCCGCCGACCTGGAGTTCGAGGAAGCGGCCCGCCTGCGCGACGAAGTGCGCAGGTTATCGGCGCACGAGCTCGGCACCGATCTGGGTCAGGCCCTTGCCCGCCCGCGCAACCCCATGGGCCGCGTGCGTAAGGGCGTGCAGAAGGCATCGAGCACCGCCAAGGGCCCGAAGCGTCCCGGCGGGCGCATCAAGACCGGCAGGCCGGGTACCTCCCGAGGCTTCTGAAATCAGCGCGGGCGCGTCGTCCAGGCCGCAAGCCCGGCGATCATGGTGAGCACGGCGGCCAGGCTCATCGCGGCGATCATCGGCCAGGGCGTGCCGTCGGCGAACAGGCCGTAAAGCTGCGAGAAGGCCGCGCCGCAGATCATCTGCATGAACACGCCGATGCCCGCCGCGGTGCCCGACAGTTCCGGCACCACGCGGATGGCGCCCGCCTGGGCATTGGGGAGCGCGATGCCCTGGGCGACGCTGAGAAAAAATCCCGGCACGAAGATGACCAGCGGCGTGATGATGCCCGCCACCAGGAACCCCGCCTGCCCGATCACGCTCGCCACGATGAAGACGGAGCCCACCACCACCATCGTCTCGATGGCGACGCGCCCGCCGAGGCGCGTCGAGATGAAATTGCCGAGGCAGTAGCCGAAGGGGAACAGCAGGAAGTAGAGCCCGTATTCGGACGGCGAGCGTCCGAGGTAATCCTGCATCAGGAAGGTCGAACCGGCGGCGAGCGTGAAGAACGTCCCCGACGAAAACCCCGACTGGCAGACGAAGGCGGCGAAGCGCAGGCGGGAAAAGAGGCGCAGGAAATCGCCGGGGATGGAGGCGAGCGACGCGCGCGCGAAGCGTTCGCGGTGGGTTTCGCCCAGCACCCACACGACGCCCAGCGTGATCGCCACGCCGGTGACGCCCGCCGTCCAGAACACCCCGCGCCAGCCGACATGATCGCCGAGCACGCCGCCGAGCGGCGGCGCCAGCATCGGTCCCAGCGTATAGGCCATGGTCAGATAGGCGATCACCGTCACCAGCCGTTCGGGGCCGTAGGCATCCCGCGCGATGGCGCGCGCCATGGCGACGCCGCAGCCCGCCCCCGCCGCCTGCACGAGGCGGGCGGCGATCAGCAGTTCGATCGAGGTCGCCACGGCGGCGAGCACGGAGCCGAACACGAACAGGGCAAGGCCCGACAGCAGCACCGGGCGCCGCCCGTAACGGTCCGACAGAGCGCCGTAGACGAGCGTCATGAAGGCCATCGTCGCCAGCGTGATGCTGAAGGTGACCTGCGCCAGAGCGCCCGACACGTTGAAAGCCGCCTTCACCTGCGGCATCACGGGCAGGAAGAAATGGATCGCGAGCGGACCGATCATGGTGATCGTCGCCAGCACGACGGCAAAGGTCTTGCCCGGGGCGCGCGGCGCGCCCGCTGGTATGTCCGTCGGTCCGGTCATTGTCGTCCTGCCGCCGCCCGGCGGGCGGCGCGGTTGAAGATGGCGGGCATCTTACAGATGCGGGGCCATAAAGCAAAAAGGCCGCAAAGAAAAAGGCCGCCCCGGGGGGCGGCCTTCTTTTCCGATTCGCATCCGGCGAGTCGGCAGCGGATTTACTCCGCGCGCAGGTTGACGGCCTTCGGGCCGCGCGCCTCGTTCTGGATGTCGAAGCTCACGACCTGACCCTCGTCGAGGCGGCCGAGGCCGGACTGCTCAACCGCGGAGATGTGGACGAAAACGTCCTTGGAGCCATCTTCCGGGCGGATGAAGCCGAAACCCTTGGTGGTGTTGAAAAACTTCACAGTACCTTTAGCCATTTTAGTCACTTTCACGTTCACGTTAGTTAGAGCCCGGCTCGCACACGCTGCCGGGGTTAGGACGTCGCAATCTGATCGGGAAAGTCTCGGACCGCAATGGCGGCAAAGGCAGTTTCTTAGGATCGGCTGCGGGCCTACGAAATCGCATATGCTCCCGATTGCCCGCTTTTGCAAGGTCTAAATCGTTGATTTATTTTAATCCCCGCCGCGCCAGGTCGTCCCGGAAAGGCGATTCGGCAAGGAATTCCGCCACCTTCGCCCCTTTTTGACGGGCCCGGAGATTGGGGCCCGAAAGTTCGCGGAGCGGGCCCTCGCGCTCATGACCTGCCCTCCACCTCGCCGCGGGCATCGGCGACAACCCGCGCAATATCGTCGTCCGCGAGACCCGCGCCGCGCAGCACCTGGGTGCCGAGTTGCAGGGATACCTCGGTCAGTTCCGGAACGATGCCGGTGGCGCCGAGCCGCGTCAGTTCGGCGCAGTGGGCCGCGTCGCGGGCACGGGCATAGATCGGCATTTCGGGAAAGCGATGGCGCAGAACGCCCACGGTACGTGCCGCCGCGTCGCCGTCGTTCAGCGTCACCACCGCAAGGCGCGCCCGTGCGGCGCCGGCCGCGCGCAGGACGGGGCGCGACGACGCATCGCCGTAATAGACGGGCAGGCCGTGGGAACGCGCTTCGGCGACACGGGCGGCGCTCAGATCGAGGGCAACGAAGGGAATGGCGCGCGCAGCCAGCAGCTTTCCGATGTTTTCGCCGACGCGCCCGTAGCCCAGCACCAGCACATGGCCCTCGAGATCCTCGCTTTCGCTGGCGAGCTTTTCCAACCCGCCCGCTTCGACTTCGAACCAGTTCTCGAGCTTGCGCCCCGCCGCGGCGAGAAGCGGCGTTGCCACGATGGTCAGTGCCACCGCCAGCACCAGCACGCGCCCGGCATCATTGTCGATGACCCCCGCCGTCACCGCCATGGCGAACAGGATGAAGGCGAACTCGCCGCTTTCAGCGAGCAGGAGTCCCTGGCGCAGGGCGAGCCCCAGCGGAAGGCGAGCGAGCCGGCAGACGCCGAAGATCGTCACCGACTTGAGAACGAGAATGCCGCCCACCACCGACGCGATGTGCAGGCCTTCGCGCCCGATCAGGCCGAAGTCGATGGTCATGCCGACGGTCATGAAGAACAGGCTGAGAAGAATGCCGCGGAAAGGCGCGAGATCGGCTTCGACCTGATGACGGAATTCGGTTTCCGCGACCAGAAGCCCGGCAAGAAAGGCGCCGAGCGCCAGCGACAGGCCCGCCGCTTCGGTCGCGTAACCCGCGCCCAGCACGACAAGGAGTGCCAGGCCGACCAGCAGTTCCGGCGTGCGCCTGGCCGCAATCACGCGAAACAGCGGGCGCAGGACCAGACGTCCGATGACGACGATGACGACAAGCGCCACCGCCGCCTTCAGGAGCGCTATGCCGAGCGCCATGCCGACGGATGTTCCCGCAGCACCCAGCAACGGCACGAGGACGATCAGCGGCACCACCGCAAGATCCTGAAACAGCAGGATGGCCAGCGCCACGCGCCCGGCTCGGGCGACGATCTCGCCTTTTTCGCCGAGCAGCTGGAGGACGACGGCGGTGGACGACAGCGCCAGCGCCGCGCCGACGACGATGGCCGCGCGCGGGCTTAGCCCCATTGCCCAGGCGACGAGGCCGATGGCAATGCCGCTCGCGGCCACCTGTGCCGCGCCGAGGCCGAAGAGCTGGCCGCGCATGGTGACGAGACGCTTGAGGGTCAGCTCCAGCCCGATCGAGAACATCAGGAACACGACGCCAAGCTCGGCAAGGCCGCGCACGCTCGCGACATCGGATATCAGCCCGGCGCCGTGGGGGCCGATGGCGGCGCCGGCGACCAGGTAACCGATCACAGGCGAAATATTGATACGCCGGAACAGCGTCACCGTCGCCACGGCAGCGGCGAGGAACACGAGGATGGGGCCCAGGAAATGCGTTTCGCTCATCGACCGTCGCGTAATTTCGGGACAATTTTTTTTCCATTATAGACCATCGGCGCGGCTTGCGCCGGAGACACGCTTCGGCCATCCTCCCGGCCATGAGCGACTCCCCCGAAACCACCGGAATTCCCAAGGCGGCGCTGGTCACCGGCGGGGCGCAGCGTATCGGCCGCGCCGTGGCGCTGGCGCTGGCCGATGCGGGCTGGGCCGTCGCCATTCACCATCGCGCCTCGGCCGATGCCGCCGAAGAGCTTGCCGACATGATCCGCGCGCGCGGCGGCAAGGCAGCGACGCTGGCCGCCGATCTCGCGCACGAGGACGAAACCGTATCCCTGGTCGAACGGGCGCAGGCGGCGCTGGGCCCCTTGGGCGCGCTGGTCAACAATGCGTCCGTGTTCGAGCGCGACGAGGCCCTCGACGTTACCCGCGAAAGCTGGGACCAGCACATGGAAGTGAACCTGCGCGCACCTTTCGTGCTGTCACAGGAATTCGCGAGGCGCCTGCCCACGGGCGCGAGCGGCGCCATCGTCAACCTGCTGGACCAGCGGGTATGGAACCTGACCCCGCATTTCACCAGCTACACCCTGTCCAAGACCGGGTTGTGGGCGTTGACCCGCACACTGGCGCTGGCGCTGGCCCCGGCCATCCGGGTCAACGGCGTCGCACCCGGCCCGGTCCTGCCGTCCAGCCGCCAGACCCAGGCGCAATTCGATGCCCAGGCCCGCGCCACGCCGCTCGGCCGCGCCACGCCGCCCGAGGAGATCGCCTCGGCGGTACTTTTTCTCCTTGCCGCGCCCTCGGTTACGGGCCAAATGTTAGCCCTCGACGGCGGCCAGCATCTGCATTGGGCGCCGCCTTCGGGCGACGCCATCGGCGAAGAGTAGCCCGTTCCACAGGATTTCCCCGTCCATGACCAATTCCCCGACCGTTCAGCCCCTGCGCGCCGAACCCGCCATTGGTCCGGGCCCGGATGGAATCCGCCGGGTTTTTGTGCGCGATCTGACTGCCGCCTGTTTTCTCGGCATTCACAGCCATGAAAAGGGCAGCCGCCAGCGGGTCCGGGTCAACCTCGACCTCGGCGTGCGCGACGACGGCCCGCCGCGCGACGATTCGATCCATAACGTCGTCTGCTACGAAGACATTGCCGATGGCGTGCGCAAGCTGCTGGCCGGTCCCCACGTCAACCTCGTGGAGACCCTGGCCGAGAACATCGCCCGCTTCTGCTTCGAGGATTCCCGGGTGATGAGCGTCCGGGTCCGGGTCGAAAAGCTCGACGTTTTCGCCGATGCCGCCGGTGCAGGCATCGAAATCGAGCGCGTGCGCCGCATTTGAAGCCCTTTTGCAGGGCTCCCGAAAGGCTCAACCTCCAGAAGTTGTGCACAGCCGCGCCCGGCCCGCCCTACCCATTCAGCATTAGGGCATTTTTTTGACTGTCACCATTCGGTAATCTCTTGACTTTGAAATAAAACTTGCAAGTCAATCACTTGGAAAATATGCCCGTTTTTTGTGCAAGCAGGCCCCGGTCCCACGCCAGCATTGGCGAGGCGCCCGATGGGTCGAGTTGTCCACAGACTTCTCCACCGATTCAGTGGATAGATATTGCGACGCGTTGACGCGCGCGCCGCCTCTCACAAATTATTGGGCCATGGCGACCTCCAACCCCCCACCCGCGCGATCAAATGAAAAGCCGCTCTCCGGCGCGGCGCTCATTCGCGCCGAGCTGAAGACCCTGCCCGCGTCGCCCGGCGTCTACCGCATGGAAAACGCGAAGGGCGATATCCTCTATGTCGGCAAGGCGAAGAGCCTGAAGAAGCGCGTCGCCGCCTATACGCGCCCCGAACGGCTGGGCGCGCGCATGGCGCGCGTGGTGGCCGCCTGCGCCAGGCTCGAAATCGTCACGACCCATACCGAAGCGGAAGCGCTGCTGCTGGAAAGCAACCTGATCAAGCGCCTGAAGCCGCGCTACAACGTGCTGCTGCGCGACGACAAGTCGTTCCCCTATATCCGCGTCACCACCAGCCAGACCTGGCCGCAGATCACCAAGCACCGCGGCGCACGAGAAGGCAGCGACGCCTATTTCGGTCCTTTCGCTTCCGCGGGCGCGGTCAACGCGACACTGGCCCAACTCGCCCGCGCCTTCCCGCTGCGGTCCTGTGCCGACAGCGTGTTCGAGAGCCGCACGCGGCCCTGCCTGCAATTTCAGATCAAGCGCTGCACGGCGCCCTGCGTCGGGCGCATCGGCGAAGACGACTACCGGGCGCTGGTGGACGAGGCCCTCGGCTTCCTGCGCGGCGAAAGCCGGGCGGTGCAGTCGCGGCTGGGCGAGCGCATGCGCGCCGCTTCGGACGCGCTCGATTTCGAAGCGGCCGCCGTATTCCGCGACCGCATCGAGGCCCTGACCCGCATCCAGGGCCGCCAGGACATCAACCTCGAGAACGTCGGCGATGCCGACGTCGTCGCACTGGCACGGCGCGGCGATTCCTGCTGCATCCAGGTGTTCTTCTTCCGGGCCGGGCAGAATTTCGGCAACCGCGCCTATTTCCCGTCGGTTCCCGCCGGCACCGGCGATGCCGACGTGCTGGAAGGTTTCATCGGCCAGTTCTACGCGATCCATGCGCCGCCCGGCACGGTGCTGCTGTCGGGCGCCATCCCCAACGCGAAACTGCTGGCCGATGCCCTGGCCCTGCGAGCCGGGCACAAGGTGGCGCTGGCGGTGCCCGCGCGCGGCAACCGGCGTGCCGCGGTGCAGCACGCGGCGGCCAACGCCGAACAGGCGCTGGCCCGCCATCTTGCGGAAAACGCCTCGCAGCTGCGGCTGCTCGACGGCGTCGCCGAGGTTTTCTCCCTGCCCGAGGCGCCGCGCCGCATCGAGGTCTACGACAACAGCCACATCGGCGGCAAAGGCGCGCTCGGCGCGATGATCGTCGCCGGGCCAGAAGGCTCCATGAAAAACGCCTACCGGCGCTTCAACATCCGCGCCGGCGATGATGAAATGGCGCCGGGCGACGACTACGCCATGCTGCGCGAAGTGCTGACCCGGCGCTTTTCCCGGGCGCTGGCCGAAGATGCAGCTGCTGCGGACGGCGGCGGTACCCGCGCCGACTGGCCCGACCTGGTGCTGATCGACGGCGGCGCCGGGCAGCTCTCGGTCGCCGAAGAGGTCTTTGCCGAGCTGGGCATCGGCGACGTGGCCCTTGCCGCCATCGCCAAGGGCAAGGACCGCAATGCCGGGCGCGAGCGCTTCTTCCTGCCCGGGCGGGACGCCTTCAGCCTGGAGCCGCGCCACCCCGTCCTTTACTTCCTGCAGCGGCTGCGCGACGAGGCCCACCGCTTTGCCATCGGCGGACAGCGGGCCAAGCGCTCGCGCGGGCTGGTGCGATCCGAGCTCGACGCCATCGCGGGCATCGGCGCCAGCCGCAAGAAGGCGCTGCTCACCCATTTTGGCGCCGCGCGGGCAGTGGCTGAAGCCGGGATCGACGATCTGGAAAAAGTAAAAGGCATTTCCCGCGCCGTCGCCAAACGCATCTATGATCACTTCCATAGCGCCGGTTAGGCCGGTACATTGGCCGCGAAAGAGCCCGCTGCCATGCTGACAACGCTTCCCAATCTCCTGACCCTGTCCCGGATCATCGTGATTCCGGCGCTGGTCGGCGCGTTCTATCTCGACCGGCCGCTCTCGAACTGGGTGACGGCGGCGCTGTTCACCGCGGCAGGCCTGACCGATTTCCTCGACGGCTATCTCGCGCGCTCCTGGCAGCAGGTGACGAACCTCGGCAAATTCCTGGATCCCGTCGCCGACAAGGTGATGGTCGCCGTCGCCATCTTCATGATGCTGGCCTTCGGCCCGATCGCAGGCTGGCTGGTGCTGCCCGCGCTGGTGATCCTGTGCCGCGAGATCGTGGTATCGGGCCTGCGTGAATTCCTCGCCGAAATCCATGTCAGCGTTCCGGTCAGCAAGCTCGCCAAGTGGAAAACGACGCTGCAGATGATCGCGCTAGGCCTGCTGCTGTGGGGCGAGGCCGGGCAGCCTTACGTTCCCACCATCCTGATCGGCAGCTGGGCGCTGTGGATCGCGGCGGTGCTGACGCTGATCACCGGCTACGATTACCTGCGCACCGGGCTGCGCCACATGACCGGCAAGCCGGCCCCCGAACGCAAGGAAGGCCAATGAAAGTCCTCTACTTCGCATGGCTGCGCCAGCGCGTGGGCGTGGGCGAGGAAACCGTCAGCCCTCCGGCGGAAATAACGACCGCGGGCCAACTGCTCGACTGGCTGGCGGCGAAAAGCGCCGGCCATGCGGAAGCGCTCAAGAACCGCACGCTCGTTCGCATCGCCATCAACCAGGAATTCGCGGGGCCGGATGCGCCGGTGAAGGCCGGCGACGAGATCGCGCTGTTCCCGCCCGTGACCGGCGGCTGAAGCCATGATCCGCGTCCAGACCGAAGACTTCGATGTGGGGCGCGAACTGGCGGCGCTGACCGACGGACGCACCGACATCGGCGGCCTGGCGAGCTTCGTCGGCCTCGTGCGCGATTTCGTGGAACCGGGCGGCGGCACCGGCGACGGCAACGCCGTGATCCGCGCCATGACGCTGGAACATTATCCGGGCATGACCGAAAAGATGCTGGCCGAGATCGAGGCCGAGGCGAACCGCCGCTGGCCGCTGCAGGCAAGCCTCGTCATCCACCGGCATGGACGCCTTTTGCCGGGCGACCGCATCGTGCTGGTCGCCTGCGCCGCGGCCCACCGCGAGGACGCCATCCAGGCCTGCTCGTTCCTGATCGACTGGCTCAAGACCAAAGCGCCGTTCTGGAAGCTTGAAGACACCAAGGAAGGCGAACGCTGGGTCGCCGCCAAGGAATCCGATGACCTGCTGGCCGAGCGCTGGCTCAAGAAATGAAAAAGGGCGCCCGGAGGCGCCCTTTCCATTCATATCCGTCCCGCGTCAGGCGGCCGAGGATTTGGCCGAAGCCTTGCCGCGCACCAGCGCGTCGTAATCTTCGATCAGCGCCTTGGTGACGGCGCCCGGCGTGAAGCGGTACTGGTCGATCTCGCCGACCGGGGTCACTTCCGCGGCGGTGCCGGTCAGGAAAACTTCCTGGGTATTGGCAAACTCTTCCAGCTTGATCTGGCGTTCGACAACCTCGAAGCCGCGCTTGCGCGCAAGGCCGATCACCGTCTTGCGGGTGATGCCGTCGAGGAAACAGTCGGGAACCGGCGTATGGATCTTGCCGTCCTGCACGAGGAAGATGTTGGCGCCGGTGGCTTCCGCGACCAGCCCGCGGTAATCAAGCATCAGCGCGTCGTGATAGCCGGCCGCCTCGGCCGCATGCTTGGAGAGCGTGCAGATCATGTAAAGACCCGCCGCCTTCGCCGCCGTCGGCGCGGTATCGGGAGCCGGGCGCCGCCATTTCGACAGCGTCAGCTTGATGCCCTTGAGGCGCGCTTCCGGGTTGAAATAGGACGGCCATTCCCAAGCCGCGATGGCGAGATGGATCTTGGTCTGCTGGGCGCTGACCGCCATCATTTCCGAACCGCGCCATGCGACGGGGCGCACGTAGGCATCCTTCAGCCCCTGCGCCTTCACCACCTCTTTGCAGGCGGCGTCGATCTGATCGGCCGACCACGGAATGGTGAAGCCCAGCGTCTTGCCGGAATTGATCAGGCGATCGGTATGGGCGCGCAATTCGAAGATGGCGCCGTTGTAGACGCGCTCGCCCTCGAACACGCAGGACGCGTAGTGCAAGCCGTGCGACAGGGTGTGCAGGCGCGCATCGCGCCAGGGAACCAGCGCGCCGTCGAACCAGATGACGCCGTCGCGGTCATCGAACGGTATAATCGCCATGTGATAAATCTTTCAAAGAGTTACGACCCTTCGCGAAGGGCGTTGCGTTGACTACCATTTGCCATCATATATGTCAACGTGGCTGACCTGAAACCCGGTTTCAATCCCCTGTTCCTGCGCGAGGAAGACCTGCGCGAGGGCATGGAGCTTCTTTTTTTCGCCTACCGCGACTTTCTCGCCGAGGCCGACCAGATGCTCGCCCGCAACGGGCTTGGCCGTGCCCATCACCGGGCGCTCTATTTCATCGGGCGCCACCCGAACATCACCGTTTCCGAACTGCTGAAACTGCTGCGCATTACCAAGCAGTCGCTGTCGCGGGTCATCGGCGACCTGACGGCCAAGGAAATGATCGCCCAGAAACCCGGCCTGCGCGACAGGCGGCGGCGGCACCTGACCCTGACCCCGCGCGGCGCCGAAATCGAACGCGACGTCACCGCCCGCCAGCGCGCCGTGCTGGCCCGCGCCTACCGGCAGGCGGGCGCCGAAGCGGTCGGCGGTTTCCGCAAGGTGCTGACCGGCCTGATCGGCGGCGAGGAGCGCAAGCGCTTCACCCCGGAAACCGGCACGCCCGTGCGGCGGCCCGGCCGGGTGCCGGTTGCGGGTGGACGCTGACATGAACGGCACGCCATCGGCCGCCGAAGCTCCGCACATTCTCGTCGTCGATGACGACCGCCGCCTGCGCGAACTTCTGACCCGCTACCTCGGCGAGAACGGCTTTCGCGTCACCGCCGCCGAAACAGCCGCCGCTGCGCGGGCGCGCCTCGCCGGTCTCGATTTCGATCTTTTGATCGTGGATGTGATGATGCCGGGCGAATCGGGTTTCGATTTCGTTCAGTCCCTGCGTACGACCAGCGCGGTACCGATCCTGATGCTGACGGCGATGGGCGAAGCCGAGGACCGCATCAACGGACTGGAGCGCGGCGCCGACGATTACCTCGCCAAGCCGTTCGAGCCGCGCGAACTTGTCCTGCGCATCCGCCGCATCCTGTCGCGCGCCCGCGCGGTGGCGCCCGGTGGCGGCGAGGCACGCGCGCTGCACATGGGCGATTGCGTATTCGACCCGGCCCGTGCCGAGCTCAAGCGCGGCGGGCAGGTCGTTCACCTGACGACGACCGAGGCCAATCTGCTCGGCACCCTCGCCCGCCATGCCGGACGCGTGCTGAGCCGCGAGGAACTCGGCCGCATCAGCGGCGAGGGCGGTTCCGACCGCGCCATCGACGTGCAGGTGACCCGCCTGCGCCGCAAGATCGAGACGGACCCCCGGTTGCCGCGCTATATCTGCACGGTGCGCGGCCAGGGTTACGTGCTCAGGCCCGATTGAGGAAATACGGATGGCGGCAACCCGCGAACGCCTGCGCGAATGGGTGCCCTTGGGCGGCCTGATCAAGCGATTGCTGCCGCGATCGCTTCTCGGCCGTTCGCTGATGATCATCGTCACGCCGCTGATCGTCGTCCAGATCGTCAGTGCATGGGTATTCTTCGACCGCCACTGGGACACGGTCGCAACGCGCCTTGCGCGCGGCCTTGCCGGCGACATCAGCGCCACCATCGAACTGATGCGCGAGGACCCGACGCCCGATGGCCGGCAGGCGATCTTCGCCTTCGTGTCGGGCAACTTTGGCTTCACGGCAGAATTCCGCGAAGGCGCCATCCTCAAGAACGCGCCGGAGCCCGACAGCGGCCAGCTGGAAAGGGTGCTGCGCGACGCCTTGATGGACCGCATGAAGCGGCCGATCCATCTCGACGACCGCCCCGAACGCGACGTCCTCATCGACATCCAGCTTTCCGATGGTGTCCTGCATATCGTCGCGCCGAAGAAACGGCTGTTCACCTCCACCACCTACCTGTTCGTCGCCATGATGACGGGCAGCTCGCTCATCCTGTTCGCCATCGCCATGCTGTTCATGCGCAACCAGGTGCGCCCGATCCACCGGCTGGCGGCGGCGGCCGACGCGCTCGGCAAGGGACGCGAGGTCCCGTCTTTTCGCATCCAGGGCGCGACCGAGGTGCGCCAGGCGGCGACCGCCTTCAACCTGATGCGCAATCGCCTGCAACGTCAGGTCTCCCAGCGCACCGAGATGCTGGCGGGCGTGAGCCACGACCTGCGCACGCCGCTGACGCGCATGAAGCTGCAACTCGCCATGATGGGCGATGCGCCCGGCATCTCGGACCTGCGCGACGACGTGCGCGAAATGGAACGGATGGTCGAAGGCTATCTCGCCTTCGCCCGAGGCGAGGGTACCGAGCAGCCCGCGCGCACCAACCTGCGCGAAGTGCTCGACGACGTTACCGCCGCCGCGCGGCGCCAGGGCGCCGATGTAACGCTCGCGAGCGAGGGCGCAATGACGCTGACCATTCGCCGCGAAGCGGTGCGCCGCTGCCTCGCCAACATCATCAGCAATGCGACGCGGCACGCCAAGCGCGTCGAGGTTTCGGCACGGCGCACCGCCGACATGATTGAAATCTGCATCGACGACGACGGTCCCGGCATCCCCGCCGACCAGCGCGAAACCGTGTTCCGGCCCTTCCAGCGGCTCGACCAGTCGCGCAACGCGGAGACGGGCGGCGTCGGCCTCGGCCTCACCATCGCACGCGACGTGGTACACAGTCACGGCGGCGAGATTTTTCTGGAAGACAGCCCGCTGGGCGGCCTGCGCGCGCGCATCCGCCTGCCGGTCTGACGCCTAGCCCGCCAGTTCCTTCGACCGCTTCGCCGCGGCGGCGACGGCGCGGGTCATCAGCTCGGTCAGGCCCTTTTCATCCATCAGCACCGCAAGGGCAGCTGCCGTCGTGCCGCCGGGACTGGTGACGTTCTCGCGCAGCTTCGCAGCGGTTTCGGACGATTGGTGAGCAAGTTCGGCGGCGCCGGTGACGGTGGCGCGCGCGAGTTTCGCGGCAAGATCGGCAGGCAGGCCCGCCGCGCGGGCGGCGGCGTCGAGTGCTTCGATCAGGTGGAAGATATAGGCGGGCCCCGATCCGGACACGGCGGTGACCGCGTCCATCTGGCTTTCATCCGTCAACCACACGACCTCGCCCACCGCTTCCATCAGCGCCCCGGCCTTGGCACGCGCCCCGGCATCGACATTGGCGCCGCCGTAAAGCGCGGTAATGCCGCGCCCGACCTGGGCAGGCGTATTGGGCATGGCGCGCACGACGGCGGCCTTGTCGCCGAGCAGGCGCGTGAAGGAAGCGACCGTTCGGCCCGCGGCAATAGACAGGAACAGGCTCTGCCCGGCAAGCCGCGCATAGGCAGGCATGACAGCGTCCATGACCTGCGGCTTGACCGCCACCAGAACGACATCCGGCACGCCGTCCGACGGGGCATCGGCAACGGCCCGCACGCCCAGCTTTTCGGCTTCGGCGCGTGCAGGGGCGGACGGCTCCACCACGGTGACATCCTTGGCCGCGACGATGCCGCGCGCGAGACAGCCCGAAAGCAGCGCGCCGCCCATGCGGCCGCAACCCACCAGCAGCAGGCCACGGGAAAATTTCACGGATTGGTTCAAGCTTCGCCGACCGGATCGATCATGGCGCAGGCGATCGCATCGGCCGGCGACTTGCCGCCCCAGATGACGAACTGGAAGGCCGGGTAGAAACGATCCGATTCCTCGAGCGCGATGGCGACGAGATCGCTGATCTGTTCGGCGCTCGGCCCGTTGGTGCCGCGCGTCAGGATGGCGTAGCGGAACATCGGCAGGCCGTTGTCCGACCACAGGTCGAAATGGCCGATCCACATGCGCTCGTTGATGATCGAGATCAGCCCCATCACCGGGTTGCGCTTGTCGAAGGGCACGCGCATGTCGAGGGCGAGGGAGAAATGCACCGCCGCCGCTTCCTCGTGCCAGGCGAAGAACAGCCGGTAGTCGCACCAGCGACCGGCGATCTCGACGGCGATTTCATCCTCGCCGAAGCGTTCGAAGGACCATTCGCGCGCCGAAACGATGGTTTCGACCGTATCGATGGGATGGCCTGCGCTGAAGCGGGAGGTATCAAGGGATTCGGTCATGGCCGGCTCCCTGCGGGGGAAGAAGACAATCCGCACGACGGGGGGCACCGGAACGAACCGCGGAAAAACCGCGGAAAACCAAGACTTAAGGAACCAACATCCCCTGATTGGTCCGACATCTTGTGGTTTGTTCCCCTCCGCCTACTATGGAAAGTAGGGTGCCAGTTAAACCGTACCCGTGCAAGGGGGTATTGATTCCCTTGGAAAATTTCTTGTGGATAAGAGGCCTTATTTGCCTGCGGCAGGCTTCTTCGCCGGGGTGCGCTTGCGGCGCGCGCCCTTCTGCCCGGCAAGGGCCGCTTCCAGCGCATCGATGCGCTGGGCCAGTTTCGCGTTTTCCGTCCGCGCCTTGGCCGCCATCGCCTTGACCGCGTCGAACTCCTCGCGGGTGACGAGGCCCTCGCCGCCGAGCACGGCGGCAAAGCGGGCCTTGAGGACTTCCTCCGCCTCGCGCCGCATGCCTGCGGCAACGCCAAGCGCGCCAGCGGCGACGCGGGCCAGATCGTCGAGAACACGGTTGCGGGTCTGCATGGGCGCACTATGCCGAAACGCAGGACTGCGTGCAACGCGGAAGCCGCGCCCTTGCCCGCGCGTGTCGCGACGTCTACCCTCGCGCCATGCCGACCGTTCTCGCGTTGCCGTTTCCCGCCATCGACCCGGTGCTCGTTTCCATCGGCCCCTTCGTCATACGCTGGTACGCGCTGGCCTATATCGCGGGCTTGCTGATCGGCTGGTGGGTGGTCTCGCGCATGGCAGCGCCCGAAGCGGCGCCGGGGCGCCTGACCCGCATCCATGTCGACGACTTTCTTCTGTGGGCGACGCTCGGCGTCATTCTGGGCGGCAGGCTCGGCTACGTTCTTTTCTACAACGCGCCCTACTACCTGTCGCATCCCGGCGAAATCTTCGCGGTGTGGAAGGGCGGCATGTCGTTCCACGGCGGGCTTGCGGGCGTCATCACCGCCATCGTCCTGTTCTGCCGCCGCAAGGGGCTGCCCATCTTCGCGCTGGGAGATCCGATCGCGCTGGTCGCCCCCATCGGCCTGTTCTTCGGCCGCATCGCCAATTTCATCAACGGCGAACTTTACGGCCGCGCCGCCGACGTTCCCTGGGCCATCGTCTTTCCCCACGGCGGCAATATCGCCCGCCACCCGAGCCAGCTTTACGAAGCGCTGCTCGAGGGGGCGGTGCTTTTCGCGGTGCTGCTTGTGCTGGTGAAATTCGCCCGCGCGCTGGAACGTCCGGGCCTGCTCACCGGCGCCTTCATCGCCGGCTACGGCATTGCGCGGATCATCGTCGAGCTGTTCCGCGAGCCCGATGCCCAGCTCGGCTTCCTTGCCTTCGGCACCACCATGGGCCAGTGGCTGTCGCTGCCGCTTGTCGCGATCGGGTTGTGGCTGGTGGCGCGCGCACGACGCCACGCCCTGCCTTGAGCGCGCTTGCCGAACGCATCGCGGCGGAGATTACGGACCAGGGTCCGATCACCGTGGCGCGATTCATGGAATTGGCGCTGACCGAGCCGGAACTCGGCTACTACATGACCCGCGACCCCTTCGGCACCGAAGGCGACTTCACCACCGCTCCCGAAATCAGCCAGATGTTCGGCGAGATGATCGGCCTGTGGGCGGTCGTGACATGGGAGGCGATGGGAAGTCCCGCGCCCTTCGTGCTGGCCGAGCTGGGCCCGGGACGCGGCACGCTGATGGCGGATGCGCTGCGCGCCGCGCGCCTGCGCCCGCAATTCGTCGCCGCGGCACACATCGCGCTGGTCGAATCGAGCCCGGCCCTTCGCGCCCGCCAGAAGGCCACCCTCGCAGGCCATGCCCCCGCATGGTTTGACCGCTTCGAGGATTTGCCCGGCGGGCCGATGATCCTGATTGCCAACGAATTCTTCGACGCCCTGCCCGTGCATCAGTTCGTGCGCCGGGGCGGAGCCTGGCACGAACGCCTGGTCGATCTGGCCGACGGGCGCTTCCGCTTCGTCACCGGCGAGACCGTGGGCCGCGAAGACCTGCCGACCGTCGCCGACGACGATGCCATCGCCGAGTTGAACGAGGCGGGGGCTGCTCTCGCCGGTGCCATCGGCGGGCGCCTTGCCGCGCAGGGAGGTGCCGCGCTTGCCATCGATTACGGCCATGCCATGAGTGCGGCGGGCGAGACCCTTCAGGCCGTGCGCGCCCACGACTACGCCGACCCGCTGATGGACCCCGGCAGCGCCGACATCACCGCCCATGTCGATTTCGCAGCCCTTGTGCGCGCCGCGCGCGCGGCCGGGGCCCAGACCTTCGGGCCGGTGCCCCAGGGCTGGTTCCTTTCCGCGCTCGGAATCCTGCGCCGGGCGGAGAGGCTCATGGAAGGCAAAGACGACAAGAGCCGCACCCTGATCGAGACGGCGCTCAAACGTTTGATCGCGCCGTCGGAAATGGGCAATCTGTTCAAGGTGCTGGCGATCACCGCCCCGGGCATCACCGCGCCCGCGGGCTTTGAGGCGCCAGCGCCGTGACCGGCAACCGCGCAACCATGCGAAAACCGACTGACGCCCGATGACCCATGTCCTACGCAATCCCGGCCTGAATGCCGCCAATGGCATCGTCCACGGCTTCTTCACCCGCGAAGGGGGCGTGAGCGAAGGCCTGTTCACTTCTCTCAATGTCGGGCTCGGTTCGGGGGACGCACCGGAAAGGGTCATCGAGAACCGCGCCCGCGCCGCCGCCGCGCTGGGACTGCCAGCGGAAAGCCTGTCGACCGCCTATCAGGTTCATTCAGCGCGGGTCGAGGCGATCGATGCGCCCGTCGCCCACAAGGACGCGCCGCGGGCCGACGGTTTCGTGACGGCAACGCCGGGCGTGCTTCTCGGCATCCTGACCGCCGATTGCGCGCCGGTGCTGTTCGCCGATCCCGAGGCCCGCGTCATCGGCGCCGCCCATGCGGGCTGGCGCGGCGCGCTGACGGGCGTGCTCGAGGCCACCGTGCGCGAAATGCAGCGGCTGGGCGCGCGGCCCGGAAACATCCGTGCCGCCATCGGTCCCTGCATCGGCGCCGCATCTTACGAGGTGGGGCCGGAATTCCCGGCGCCGTTCCTGGCGGAAGATACGGCGGCACGGCGGTTCTTCTCAGCCTCGAAACAGCAAGGTCATTTCATGTTCGACCTCGAGGGCTATGTCGCACACAGGCTGGCGGCACTCGGCCTCGCCGCGGTCGGATGCAGCGGCTCGGACACCTGTGCCGACGAAAGCGAATTCTTCTCCTACCGCCGCGCCACGCTCCGCGGCGAGCCCGACTACGGCCGCGGCCTCTCGGCCATCGCGCTGGCGCCCTAGGTCATGCCGCACCTGATCTTCTTCAGCATGGCGCTGCTGCTCGGCCTGATGGTGAGCTGTGCGCTGTTCTAGGACATGTTCCAGGACTTGGCGCGCCGCGCTGGCGGCGCTGGCCCTGATCACGGCGCTGGCCGCCTGCCAGGAGACACCCAAGCCTTTCCTCAGCCTCGACCCGGTGCGCGAACAGCCGCTGGCGCTGCCCGCAGGCCCATCGGCGGTCGCCATCGGCACCATCGCCGGGGCACCCGCGTCGGACGCACTGGCCCGCGCGCTGGCCGAAGCCCTTTCGGCGCGCGACGTGCCGGCGACAACGGGACGCGGCAACCTGCGCAGCTGGCAGATCGATGCCGTGGCCGAAGCAAGGCCGGTCCCCGGTGCGGCCGAGGAGATGTCCATCGTTCTGCAATGGCGTCTCAACGATGCCAGGGGCGAGGAGCGCGCCCGCTTCGACCAGACGGTGCGGGCGAAAGCGCGGGCGTGGCGCGACGGGGCGCCCGAGCTGGCCAAGCATCTGGCGGGCGAAACGGCAACGCGCTTCCTGCCTTACTTCGTCGACGCCAAAGCGCCCGGCGTGAAACCCGTCGTCCTTTCCATCCACGCCATCGACGGCGCGCCGGGCGACGGCGCACGCTCGCTGCGGCGCGCCATCGAACAGGCGCTGGGCCGACGGGGATTCCAGGTCCGCCCGGAAATCGCCGAAGGCGGTTTTGTCATCACCGCCGATGTGAGCGTCTTGCCCGGCGGCGCCAAGGGCGATCTGGTGAGCATCGAATGGGCGGCGCTGGCCCCCGATGGCGCCAGCCTCGGCACCGTCGCGCAGCAGAACCGGGTTCCGGCGGGCAGCCTGTCGGGCCTCTGGGGCATCACCGCCGTCCATATCGCCGAAGCCGCCGCGCCCGGAATTGCGCGTCTGCTCACGGAAACACCGGCACGATCAAGATAAGCCCGACGGAAGGTTCTACGGCGTTGCTTCCCCGCCCGCGCGGCTGGTAAAGTGCGCGCGCCCGGACCGGGGTGAGGCCGGGCGCCGGGGCGGGCCCTCTGTCCCGCGGGATCAAACGTCAGGGTTTTTCATGAAACTGATCGCGTGCAACTCCAACAGGCCGCTCGCCGAAGCCATGGCGGCCTGCCTCGGGCTGCGTTTGACGCAAGCCGCCATCCGCCGGTTTTCGGACATGGAAGTGTTCGTCGAAATTCTGGAAAACGTGCGCGGCGAAGACTGCTTCGTCGTGCAGTCGACCTCCTATCCGGCGAACGACAACCTGATGGAACTGCTGATCACGCTGGATGCGCTGAAGCGCGGCTCGGCCCGTCGCATCACCGCCGTGATCCCTTATTTCGGTTACGCCCGCCAGGATCGCAAGACGGCGCCGCGCGCGCCGATTTCGGCCAAGCTGGTCGCCAACCTGATCACCACCGCGGGCGCCGACCGGGTGCTGACCCTCGACCTGCACGCCGGCCAGATCCAGGGCTTCTTCGATATTCCCGTGGACAACCTCTACGGCGCGCCGACCTTCACCAAGGACATCAAGAGCGCCTACGACAACGGCGAACTGGTGATCGTGTCGCCCGACGTCGGTGGCGTGCTGCGCGCGCGCGGCATGGCGGAACGCCTGAACGCCGACCTCGCCATCATCGACAAGCGCCGTCCGCGCGCCGGCGTGTCCGAAGTCATGAACATCATCGGCGAAGTGGATGGCCGCCACTGCATCCTGATCGACGACATCGTCGATTCCGCGGGCACGCTGTGCAACGCGGCGGGCGCCCTCAAGAACGCGGGCGCCAAGGCGGTTTCGGCCTACGTCACCCACGGGGTGCTGTCGGGCGACGCGTTGGGCCGAGTTTCAGCCTCGCCCTTGTCCAAGCTGGTGGTCACCGATTCCATCCAGGCGACCGAGGCGGTGCGGCTGGCCTCCAAGATCGACCAGCTGACCATCGCCCCGCTGATGGCCGAAGCGGCCCGCCGAATTGCCGAGGAAGCCTCGGTTTCCAGCCTGTTCGACTGAGCCCGGCCGGCCCCCGGGCCCGCCAGCGCCGGCTTTTCCCGGGGTTGCCCGATAAGGGCTACCCAAATGCCCCCTTTTGCCTTATATGGAGGCCCGCAAACCGGTCGGCACCCTTGGAGGCCGGCCTTTTCAAGGAGATACCCATGGCTGATGTGATCACACTCTCCGCGCAGCCTCGGGACCGGGTTGGTAAGGGGGCCGCCCGGGCCGTACGTCGCGCTGGATTGGTGCCTGCCGTTATTTACGGCGGCAAGGAAACCCCGCTCCCCGTTGCGATCGAACCGCTCGCGCTGCGCCGCCAGCTCGAAACCGGTGCGTTCTTCACCACGATGATCGAACTCGATCTCGCCGGGAAGCCGCACAAGGTGCTGGCCCGCGACGTGCAGTTCCATCCGGTCACCGACCGCCCGGAACACGTCGATTTCCTGCGCGTGACCGCCGATACGCTGATCACGGTCGACGTTCCGGTCATCTTCGACAACGAAGAAACCTGCCCGGGCATCAAGCGCGGCGGCGTGCTGAACATCGTGCGTCACGCGATCGAGCTGGAATGCCGCGCCGATGCGATCCCCCATGCGCTGCATGCCGACCTGTCGACGCTCGACATCGGCGACAGCCTGCACATCAGCCATATCCAGCTGCCCGCCGGCGTCACGCCGACGATCACCGACCGCGACTTCACCGTCGCCACCGTCGCCGCGCCGACCGTCGTGCGCGACGAAGCGCTGCAGGCTGCCGCCGCGGCCCAGGCCGCGGAAGCGGAAGCTGCCGCCGCCGCCGAAAGCGCTGCCGAGGGCGGCGAGGCCAAGGAAGGCGAGAAGTCGGAGAAGTAATCACCGGGCGGCTGACCCGCCGCCCCTCAGCGGGAGGCACCGCCCGTGCGACTTCTCATCGGTCTCGGCAATCCCGGCGCCAAGTACGCCAAAACCCGTCACAACATCGGATTCATGGCGGTGGACGAAATCGTCCGCCGCCATGGCTTCGGCCCGTGGCGCGCCCGCTTCCAGGGCCAGTGCGCCGAGGGCACCATCGACGGCGAGAAGGTGCTGGCGCTGAAGCCCGAAACCTTCATGAACAACTCGGGCCGCGCCGTGGGCGAGGCCACCCGCTTCTTCAAGATCGAGACCGCCGACGTCGTCGTATTCCATGACGACATCGATCTTGCCGCCGGCAAGATCCGTTTCAAGATCGGCGGCGGCCATGCCGGCCACAACGGGCTGCGCGACATCGACGCCCATATCGGCAACGGCTACGCCCGCGTGCGGCTCGGCGTGGGCCATCCGGGCACGGCGGGGGAAGTCCACGACCACGTGCTGAACGAGTTTTCCAAGGCCGACATGGACTGGCTCACGCCGCTGATCGATGCGGTGGCCGAGGCCTTTCCGCTGCTGGTCACCGGCGACGGCCAAAAATTCATCACCAAGGTGGCGCTCATCCTCAACCCGCCACCGCCGAAGCCGCCGCGCCCCGATGGCGCGAACGGCTCCGGCAAGGACACCAAGGACACCTGAGCATGGGATTCAATTGCGGCATCGTCGGCTTGCCCAACGTCGGCAAGTCCACGCTGTTCAACGCGCTGACCGCGACCCAGGCGGCGGACGCCGCCAACTACCCGTTCTGCACCATCGAGCCCAATTCCGGCCGTGTGGCAGTGCCGGACGAACACCTGACGACGCTGGCCAGGCTCGCCAAGTCGGTGAAGGTGGTGCCCGCCCAGCTCGAATTCGTCGATATCGCCGGACTGGTTGCGGGCGCTTCCAGGGGCGAAGGACTGGGCAACCAGTTCCTGGGCCACATCCGCGAGGTGGACGCCATTCTCCATGTCCTGCGCTGCTTCGAAGACGACGACATCACCCATGTCGCGGGCCGGGTCGATCCCGTCGCCGATGCCGAAATCGTCGAGACCGAGCTGATGCTGGCCGACCTCGAAAGCCTCGAAAAGCGGGTCGATGGCCTGACCAAGCGTGCCCGCGGCAAGGACAAGGAGGCAGAAGCCGATCTCAAACTCGTGGAAAAGCTGATCCCCGCGCTCCGCGAAGGCAAACCGGCGCGCAGCCTGATCGCCTCGCTCAACGACGAAGAGCGCGTGCGTCTTGCGCGCCTGCAGCTGCTGACCGGCAAGCCGGTTCTTTACGTCTGCAACGTCGAGGAAGAGAACGCCTCCAAAGGCAACAAGTACACCGAGGTCGTGGCGAAGAAGGCCGCCGCCGAAGGCGCCGGTTCGGTCGTCATATCGGCAGCCATCGAGGCCGAAGTGGCGCAGCTGACCGATCCCGAGGAGCGCAAGGCATTCCTGTCGGAACTCGGGCTGGAGGAAGCGGGGCTCGCCCGCCTGATCCGCGAAGGCTACCGGCTGCTCGGCCTGATCACGTACTTCACCGCCGGCCCCAAGGAAGCGCGCGCATGGACCATCTCCAAGGGCACCAAGGCGCCCCAGGCGGCCGGCGTCATCCATACCGACTTCGAACGGGGCTTCATCGCCGCCGAAACCATCGCCTATGACGACTATGTCGCCTGCGGCGGCGAACAGGGTGCCAAGGCTGCGGGCAAGATGCGCACCGAAGGCAAGGAATACGTCGTTGCCGACGGCGACGTCATGGAATTCCGCTTCAACGTGTGACACCAAAGTCCGGAAACACTGTGTTTCGGCCCCACCCAAGGGGGATTTGCAGAGGCCTTCAGCAGCCTTTACAATCCCGCCCGACTTGGGGGGCAGCCCCCGACCCGATTTTTAAACCCACCTGCAACCAAGAAATCAGGGAGAACCCAGCATGGGACAAATGGTTAAGCTGAAATCCAAGGACGGCTTCGAGTTCGGCGCCTACCGGGCCGATCCCGCGGGCAAGCCCAAGGGCGGCGTCGTCATCATTCAGGAGATCTTCGGCGTCAACAAGCACATCAAGGAAGTCTGCGACGGCTACGCGAAGGACGGCTACATCGCCATCGCGCCTGCGCTGTTCGACCGCGTCGAGCGCGACCTTGAACTGGGCTACAGCCCCGAAGACCAGGAAAAGGGCAAGACCACCCGCGCCAAGCTGAACTGGGAAAACAGCCTCGCCGATTCGCAGGCCGCCGCCCAGTCCATCCGCGACGCCGCCGGCAAGGTCGCCATCATCGGCTACTGCTTCGGCGGCTCGGTCGCCTGGCTTGGTGCCACGCGCTGCAACTACGATGCCTCCGTTTCCTACTACGGCGGCAACGCGGCGGACTTCGCCAATGAAAAGCCGAAGTGCCCGATCATCTGCCACATCGGCACCGAGGACAAAGGCATCGGTCCCGACAAGGTGGAGAAGATCAAGCAGGGCCAGCCGCAGGTTCCCGTGTACCTGTACGAAGGTGCGGGCCACGGCTTCAACTGCGACCACCGCGGTTCCTACAACGAGGCGGCCGCCAAGACGGCGCGCTCGCGCACGCTCGATTTCCTGAAGCAGCACATCGGCTGAGGCAATCGCGTTCACGCATCGGGGCCGGCGGGAAACCGCCGGCCCTTTTGCTTTTCAGGACTTGAGGACGCGCCCGGCGACGGCGTCGAGCCTTTTCAGAACCGCCGGATCGCGGGCCTCGGGCGCGGTGATCAGCGCGTGTTCGAGCGCCGCATGGCAACCCTCGGGGCAGGACCGGATGCCGGGACTGATGGCCGGGGCGACGCGGGCGACCAGCCCCCGCGCCTTGTCGGCATTGGCGAACAGCACGGACAGAATGGCATCGACCGTGACGCTGTCGTGATCGGGGTGCCAGCAGTCGTAATCGGTGACCATGGCGACGGCGGCGTAGCACAGCTCCGCCTCGCGGGCGAGCTTGGCTTCGGGCATGTTGGTCATGCCGATGACGTCGGCCCCCCAGGACCGGTAGAGGCGCGATTCGGCAAGCGATGAAAACTGCGGCCCCTCCATCGCGAGGTAGGTGCCTCCGCGCACGACGGGAATGCCTTCCGCCATCGCCGCCGCTTCCAGCGCGTTGCCGAGGCGCGCGCAGACCGGGTGCGCCATCGAGACATGGGCCACCATGCCCTTGCCGAAAAAGGATTTCTCGCGCGCGATCGTGCGGTCGATGAACTGGTCCACCAGCACGAAGGTGCCGGGCGTCAGGTCTTCCCTGAGCGAGCCGACGGCGCTGACGGAAATGATCTCGCTGCAGCCCGCGCGCTTGAGCGCGTCGATGTTGGCGCGAAAATTGATTTCGGACGGCGGAATGCGGTGGCCGCGGCCGTGGCGCGGGCAGAACACCACACTGCGCCCCGCCAGCTCGCCGAACAGGAATTCGTCGGAGGTTTCGCCGAACGGGCTTTCCACCCGCTGCCAGCGCGTATCCGTCAGCCCCGCGATGTCGTAAAGGCCCGATCCGCCGATCACGCCAAACGCACGTTCCGCCATGTCCCGTCCCCGCCGTCTCGAAAACAACGGCCCGAACTATAAAAGAAAAAGGCCGGGACTGGCCCGGCCTTTTTCGGATCCGTTACGGTCCCGGTCAGTGGATCTGGGACCAGATCTTGCGCTTGGCGGCATAGAGCACGCCGGTCATCACCAGCAGGAACAGGATGACCTTGAAGCCGAGCTTCTTGCGCTCTTCCATCTCGGGCTCTGCCGCCCAGGTCAGGAAGGTGGTCACGTCCTTGGACATCTGCGGCACGGTCGCCTTGGTGCCGTCGGCGAAGGTGATCGCACCTTCGGCGAGCGGCGCGCCCATGGCGATCTGCTGGCCGGCGAAGGCGCTGTTGTAGCTCATGCCGTCGGGAAGCTTCATGCCCGCGGGGGCGTCCTTGTAGCCGGTCAGCAGCGCGTAGATGTAATCGGCGCCGTGCGGACGGGCCTTGGTGATCACGCTGAGATCGGGCGGCAGGGCGCCGTTGTTGGCCGCGCGCGCCGCCTCGTCGTTGGCAAACGGCGACTTGAAGCGGTCATAGGGGCGGCCCGGACGCATGAACATCTCGCCGGCGTCGTTGGGGCCGTCCTGCACCTCGACCGAGGCGGCCAGCGCCTTGATCTCGGCCTCGTTGTAACCGAGCGCCGCGAGGTTGCGGTAATAGACCTGGCGCATGCTGTGGCAGGCGGCGCAGACTTCCTTGTAGATCTGGAAGCCACGCTGCAGGGCGTTGCGGTCGTAGGTACCGAAGGGGCCGGAGAACGACCATTCCTGCTTGGCCGGCTTCGGCGCTTCGGCGGCAACGACCGGGGCCGCGACGGCCACGGCGAGGGCAAAAGCAACGGTGAGGGATTTGATCATGGTCATGGTCCTGTCCCCCGCGCCTACTTCAGCACCGGCTGGGAAATGCTTTCGGGAAGCGGCTTGGTCTTCTCGAATTTGCCCAGGAGCGGCACCAGCACGAGGATGTGGAAGAAATAGTAGAAGGTCGCGAGCCTGCCGATCAGCAGCGCCGCACCTTCCGGCTTCTGGGCGCCCGCCCAGCCGAGCAGGATGCAGTCGGCGAGGAAGATCCAGAACACCTGCTTGTAGATGGGGCGGAAGCGGGCCGAACGCACCTTCGATCCGTCGAGCCAGGGCAGCGCGAACAGGATGAAGATGGCCGCGAACATCAGCACCACGCCGCCCAGCTTGTCCGGAACCGAACGCAGGATCGCGTAGAACGGCAGCAGGTACCATTCCGGCACGATTTCGGCGGGCGTCAGCAGCGGGTTGGCGGGAACGTAGTTTTCCGCCTCGCCCAGCGAGTTCGGCGCGTAGAACACGATCGCCATGTAGAAGGTCAGGAACACGCCAAGGCCGAACATGTCCTTGATCGTGTAGTAGGGATGGAACGGGATCGTGTCCTTGTCGCTCTTCGGGTCAATGCCGAGCGGATTGTTCGACTTCGAGGTGTGCAGCGCGACAAGGTGCAGGACCACCACGCCGACGATGACGAAGGGCAGCAGGTAATGCAGCGAGAAAAAGCGCTGCAGCGTCGGATTGTCGACGGCGAAACCGCCCCACAGCCAGGTGACGATGGGCTCGCCCACCACCGGGATGGCCGAGAACAGGTTGGTGATCACGGTGGCGCCCCAGAAGCTCATCTGGCCCCAGGGAAGCACGTAGCCCATGAACGCCGTCGCCATCATCAGAAGGAGAATGACGAGGCCCAGCCACCACAGCAGTTCGCGCGGGGGCTTGTAGGACCCGTAATAGAGGCCGCGGAAAATGTGGATATAGACCACCAGGAAGAACATCGACGCGCCGTTCATGTGAACGTAGCGGATCAGCCAGCCGTAATTCACATCGCGCATGATGCGCTCGACGGAATTGAAGGCGTGATCGACGTGCGGGGTATAGTTCATCGCCAGGAAGACGCCCGTGGCGATCATGATCACCAGGACGATGCCGGCGAGCGAACCGAAGTTCCACCAGTAGTTCAGGTTCTTCGGGGTGGGATACTCATGCAGTTCGTGCTGCATGAAGGAGAAAATGGGAAGCCGCTCGTCGATCCAACGGACGATGGGACCCTGGCTCTGGCTGGAAGCGCTCATTTTATCGTGATCCCTCTTAGCCCACGCGCAGGGTGGTGTCGTTCAGGAACGTATAGGCCGGAACCGGCAGGTTCTTCGGCGCCGGTCCCTTGCGGATGCGGCCCGACGCATCGTAGTGCGAGCCGTGGCAGGGGCAGAACCAGCCGCCGTATTCGCCGCGCGGCTGTCCGACCTTCTGGCCCAGCGGCACGCAACCGAGATGCGTGCAGACGCCTTCCATGACCAGCCATTCGGCCTTCTTGACGCGGTCCTTGTCGAGCTGCGGATCCTTCAGGTCGGCCTTGTCGTCGGCCTGCGCCTTGGCGATCTGCTCGGGCGTGCGATGGTCGATGAAGACCGGCTTGCCGCGCCACTTGACGGTGATGCGCTGACCGACGGCGACCGGCTTGAGGTCGACTTCGACAGAGGACAGCGCGAGCACGTCCTTGGCCGGGTTCATGCTGTCAATAAGCGGCCAGAGCGCGAGGCCGGCGCCGGCGGCGCCAAAGGCAGCGCCCGCCAGAGCGAGGAAATCGCGGCGGGTGCCGCCGTCTCCGCCGCCGTGGCCGTGAACTGAATCGGACATCGATTTATTCCCCTATGCGCGCCACCCCGGGCTTCCGGAACCGGCCCCGGACAGGTGGCTTTGGTGGCGTTGGGTGTAATATAAATTGACCGCCAAGCAAAGCCCTAATCTGGCCCGGGGAGGGCCAAAAACCGGCGTTTGACGCCACTTTTCCGCCGGTTCAACCTTTTTCCGCCCGAGATCATGCGACTAGCCCTGTTCGAGCCAGATATCCCCCAGAACACCGGGGCCATGCTCCGGCTCGGCGCCTGTCTGGGCGTCGGCGTCGCCATCGTCGGCCAGCCCGGTTTCGTGCTCAGCGACGCCCGCCTGAGGCGGGCGGGACTGGACTACATCCGCCTCGCCGACATCGGACGCCACGCCGATATCGCCGCCCTCAAGGCGACGATCCCGGCGGGTGGGCGGCTCATCCTGCTGACCACCAGGGGCTCCACCGATTTTCGCGACGTCGCCTATTCTTCCGATGACGTGCTGATGCTCGGGCGCGAATCGGCGGGCGTGCCCGATGGCGTGCACGACGCGGCCGACCTGCGGGTGATGATCCCCTTGGCCCCGGGCGCACGCAGCCTTAATGTGGCGACAGCCGCGTCCTTGGTGCTGTCGGAGGCCCTGCGCCAGACCCGCGGCTTCCCGGGCGACGATGCCCGCGAATGAACCCTGTATCCGCTTGCCCCGTATCCGCTTGAAAGGCCCCGCCATGACCGCCCCCGATACCGCCGAAACCGATCGCCGCAAGAATGCCGCGCGCGCGTGGTTCGAAAGCCTGCGCGACAGCATCTGCAAGGCCTTCGAAGACCTCGAGGACGCGCTGGCCGGCGACGGCGCAGCCAAGGTCGCCGGAATCGCCCCCGGCCGCTTCGAGCGCACTGCGTGGAAACGTCCCGGCCAGGATGGCGCCGAGGGCGGCGGCGGCGTCATGGCCGTGATGCGCGGACGGGTCTTCGAAAAGGTCGGCGTCAACGTGTCCACCGTGCACGGCGCCTTCAGTCCCGAGTTTGCCAAGCAAATCCCCGGCGCCGACACCTCGGGCGGGCAGTTCTGGGCATCGGGCATCTCGCTGGTGGCGCACATGCGCTCGCCCCATGTCCCGGCGGTGCACATGAACACGCGCCATATCGTCACCGGCAAGGGCTGGTTCGGCGGCGGCGCCGACCTGACGCCGATGTTTCCCGACAGCGCACCGGCACAGGAAGACGGACGGCACCTGCACGCGGCGCTCAAGGCGGCCTGCGATGCCGCCAACCCGGACTACTACCCGCGTTTCAACAAATGGTGCGATGAATACTTCTTCTTGCCGCACCGGAACGAGCCGCGCGGACTGGGCGGCATCTTTTACGACTATCTCGACAGCGGCGACTGGGAGGCTGATTTCGCCTTCACCCGCGGCGTCGGCGAGGCGTTCCTGCGCGCCTATCCGGAAATCGTGGCGCGGCGCATGAACGGCGGCTGGTCGGACGAAGACCGCCGCCACCAGCTGATCCGGCGCGGCCGCTACGCCGAGTTCAACCTGCTCTACGATCGCGGCACCCAGTTCGGGCTCAAGACCGGCGGCAATACCGAAGCCATCCTGATGAGCCTGCCGCCCGAGGTCATCTGGCCCTGACCCCCCGGTTGCAGGGCCGCTGACTAGAGCCGCCAGGCTGAAATTAATAAAAACTTTACATTTA
This sequence comes from Alphaproteobacteria bacterium, assembly GCA_038145705.1. GTDB lineage: Bacteria > Pseudomonadota > Alphaproteobacteria > SMXQ01 > SMXQ01 > WHSO01. Next base: position 128,743 of record JAYQQF010000002.1, read on the forward strand.
ATATGAATATTTATATTTCTTTAGTTATATATCCCTCTATTGGGCCTTGTGGTTGGCTCACTCCCCTGAACTTCTCGCAAAAATGACAAACGCCGCAGCAAAGCCGCAACGGGCCCCCTCCTACCATCTGGCAAGGCGTTTCGCCCTGGCCGGTCTGGCCGTTATCGCCCTCGCGGCGGCACTGATCGGCTACATTCAACTTTCGCTTTTCGAGGGTCAGCTGCGCGCGGTTTCCCGCGAGGATCACATCCATTTCAGCCGCGCCATCGCCAACGACCTGTGGGAGTATGCGGAACCTCTGGCGCGCGCCCGGACTGCGTCGCCCGGCAGCACCGCCCACCGCCGTTTGGATGCCGAGGTGCGCCGCACCCTGGTCGACACCCAGATCGTCAAGGTCAAGCTGATCGGCGCCGACGGCACGGTCATCTATTCCACCGACGCCGCCGAAATCGGCGGACGATACCCCGAGAATTCAGGTGCCTTCACAGCGCTCAAGAACGGCACGAGTTCGGAATTCGTCTTCCGGGAATCCTTCAACGGAGCGGCCCGGATGCTGCGCGATGTCTGGCTGATGTCGAGTTACATCCGTGTCCCGGCCGATACCGCCGGCCGCCCCGAAGCCGTGATCGAATTTTACGCCGACGTCACCAAGCAGCGCGCCGTAATCCGGAACGCGAGCCTGGAAAACGTCAGCGTGGTCATCGGCGCACTGATCCTCATCTACATGGTGCTTCTCGCAATCGTGTGGTCGGCGGAACAGGTTCTACGCGCACATCATCGCAAGGAATTGTCCCTGGCCGCTGCCATGACGCGGGCCGAAGCCGCGAACAAGGCAAAATCCGAAATTCTCGCCAACATGAGCCATGAACTGCGCACGCCGCTCAATGCCATCATCGGTTTCTCCGAAATCATGGGCAGCGAAATCAAGGGGCCACTGGGCGACAGCAGCTACAAGGGCTATGCAGACGACATCAGCCGCTCGGGCCGTCACCTTCTGGGCATCATCGACAAGGTTCTGGAACTGGTGCGCGCGGAAAGCGGCGCCACGATGCTCGACATCAACAAAACCAACGTTTCCTTCATCGCCAAATCGGTCGGGCGCATGATGGCGCAGGAAGCCCTGGCGGCATCCGTGCAACTCAGCGTCGAAACCGAGGCGGATCCCCTCGCCCTCGTCACCGATGGTCCCAAGGTTCGCGAAATCCTGCTTGGACTGGTTTCGAACGGCATCAAATTTACGCCGAAGGGCGGCAATGTCGTCGTCCGCGTCGCGCGCGACAGCGACACCGGCGGAGTGATTCTGACGGTGACGGATTCCGGCGTCGGCATGCGCGCCGAGGATGTCCCGCTTGCAGTCACCCCCTTCGGCCATGTCGAAAACGTCTTGTCGAAAACACGGGGCGGCGTCGGCCTCGGCCTGCCGTTTACCCGCAAGCTGGCGGAACTTCTCGGCGGCAGCATTGAAATCGTCTCTGCGCCGAACAAGGGAACGACGGTGACCGTGAAACTCCCTTCCATGACCAAGCCGCTGCGCCTCAGCGACGATACCACTCACGCGCATGCCCCCGGCAACCAGACGATTCACTAGCGCCAGATTCCCTACAGGCGCCCGCTAGCGCTTCCGGATTTCGTCCCTGAGCCGCGCCAGCAGGTCGTCGCGCCCGGCACGAAAATCGTTTTCGATCCACCACGTCTCTACGGCGGCAAGTGCCCGGCCCATCGCCGGTCCGGGTGCCAGGCCAAACGCCTGCGCATCCTTGCCCGACAGCGGAAACGCCGGCGGCGCAAAGCCGTGGGTCGCTTCAAGCAGCGCGCTGAAGGCGGCAGAGGCATCGCGCAGGGAATGACGATCGCGCGCCTCCGCCTGCTCGCTTGTCCAGGACAACAGCACCAGATCGCGAAACAGGTCCGCGCCCGAACGATAGACCTCGCGCCGCGCCTCCGCGGCGGTCATGTCGGGCGCGACCGATGCGCCGCGCAGCACCAGCCGGCCGAGCCTTTCGCGGTCGGCCCGCGACAGCTTCAGGCGCGCTGCCGTCGCCGTGGCGGCATCCTCGTCGGCACGCAGCACGGCCGCAAGGCGGCGCACGGCATCGGGCATATCGGCAAGGCCTTCGGCTTCCTCGACTTCGACAAGCGCCGCAAGCCGCGCCACGCCCGCGCCATCGGCACCACGATAGGGCAGCACATGGGCCAGCACACCGGCGCCTTCCATCAGCGCCAGCGCCGATGCGGGATCGGGCGCGCACAGGATGCGCTGCAATTCCGCCCAGACGCGCTCGCCCGACAGGTCCGGCACAAGACCCGCAGCCGCGGACGCCGCGGCCAGCGCCTCGCCGTCGGGTGCGCCCTTGCCGTAATGGGCATGGAAGCGGAAGAAACGCAGGATGCGCAGAACGTCTTCGCGTACGCGCGCCGCCGCTTCGCCGACGAAACGCACGCGGCCCGCGGCCAGATCGGCCTCGCCGCCGAAATAATCGAACAGCTCGCCCGCTTCCGACAGCGACATGGCGTTCATGGTGAAGTCGCGCCGGGATGCGTCCTCGCGCCAGTCGTCGGTGAAGGCGACCTCGGCATGGCGGCCGAAGGTGCGCACGTCGCGCCGCAAGGTGGTGATCTCGAAATGTGCATGGGCAAGCACGGCGGTAACCGTGCCATGCTCGATGCCCGTCGGGATGGCGCGGATGTTTGCCGCCGCCAGCAGTTCCATCACGCGCGCGGGCGGCGAAGGTGTGGCGATATCGACATCGCCGATGCGTTTGCGTCCGGCCAAAGCGTCGCGGACGGAGCCGCCGACGAAGCGCGGCTCGCCACCGGGCGCGAGCGCCGCCATCACCGCACGCGTCGGCTCTGCGGTCATCCAGGGCTGCGGCGCGAGTGTCGGGCGGCGGGCCATGATCAGCGTGTTTCGGCGGGAACCAGCTTGCCGTTTTCCATGTGCGGCGGAACGTAGACCTTGCCCGGCTCGGCGCCGCCGCCGAACAGCGCCAGCGCCAGCAGCGTGACGATCAGCAGCGACATGCCCGCGCCCGCCAGCATGAACCACGGCATTTCGGCAAAGGTCGGGGTCGGCTCCTCGCGCTTGCCCGAGGCGACGCGGCGCACCTGGATCGTGTGCCAGATCAGGTAGACCACGGCCGGCGCGATCAGCGGCAGGACAAAGGTAAAGAAAATCCTGAACATCTGTTCCTCAGCTTCCCAGAACGGTGGAATCGGGATTGTAGTCGCCGCCCCACCAGATCTCGCTCAACTGTACCAGAATGCGGGCGGTGAAGCCGAAGATGAAGTGCTCCTCGTAGCGGATCGCGTACATGCGCCGCGCCCTGCCGTCGGCGGGCGACACGCGCAGGCCCTCGTGATTGGCGGGATCGAGGACGAAATCGAGCGGCGCCTCGAAGATCCGGGCAACCTCGCCGTCCTGGGCCGCGGCCGCAAACGGGGACAGCACGCCGATCACCGGGGTGACGCGGTAATTGGAGATGGTGCCCCGCATTTCCATCGCGCCGACCACGCGCACCCCGTGGTCCCGCGGCAGGCCGACCTCTTCCTCGGCCTCGCGCAGCGCGCAGGCGACGGGACCCGAATCACCTTCTTCCAGCCTTCCGCCCGGAAAGCTGATTTGCCCGGCGTGGTCGGGCAGGTGCGCGCAACGTTCGGTCAGCAGTACCGTGGCCCCTTCGGGCCGGTCGATCACCGGCACCAGCACGGCGGCGGGCCGGAACCGGTGGCCCACTTCGGCAACATCCAGGAATTTTTCGTCGGCGCCAAAGCCGATGCGAAAGCGCGGGGCGGCAAAGGCGGCATCGGGCGCCAGCAGGCGCGGGCGGATGCGGTCGGCGAAATCGGCAGCGGTTATGGAACTCATGACGGACTTTCCTGTTGCCCCGGGGTAAGCGGAAAAAAGACGCCGCCGCTCCATACGCCAAGCACGCCCGACGGCCCCGGCAGGGCGTGCGCGGCCAGATCATAATAGACGCTACGCGCCACCAGCGCTTCCAACCCGTTATCGAGCGTCACGTAGGGCCGGGGGCAGTCCACCGTGCCGCGCAGGACCAGGGGATGGTCGGCACCCAGGATCACGCGCTCGCCGAGATTGGTGTCGAGCCGGATTTCACTGCCCGCCCCCTCGCCCGCGGCCTCCATCGCCACCGCGACGAAAGGCGCGTCATCGACCATGACCGGGACCTTTTCGGCCGGGGTAACGAGGAAATACCGGCCGCTCGCCTCGCGCCGCAGAACGGAAGCGAACAGGCGCACCAGCTCGGGACGCACGATGACGCGGCCGTCATGCAGCCAGGTGCCGTCGGCACGGATGCGAAATGCACCGGATATGCAGATTTCCGGGGTTGCCGCCACAATTTGAGCCTATTTGCCCGATATGGATCGCAAAGCGATTCGTCCTATACTTCGTTCATAGTCTGCGTCGCGTTCCGTTGCGTCAACCGTAGCCCGAAACGCGGCTGCCGGGGCCCGTCCGGCCCGCTGGCACCGCCAGAGGAACTGCCCCAAAGGAACCGCCCATGAGCGCCACCGACATCCCCGCCGCCGAAGCCGAAAAACTCGCCGCCGATATCGAAGCCCTCGGCCGGCGCCTGCAACAGGTCCGCGCCGCCATCGGCGAGGTGATCTTCGGCCAGAAGCAGGTCGTGGACGAAAGCCTGATCACCCTGCTCGCGGGCGGCCATGGTCTCCTGATCGGCGTGCCGGGGCTGGCGAAGACGCGGCTCGTGCAGACGCTCGGTACCGTGCTCGGGCTCGCGGACAAGCGCATTCAGTTCACGCCGGACCTCATGCCCGCCGACATTCTCGGCTCCGAAGTGCTCGAAGAATCCGACACCGGTGCGCGCAGCTTCCGCTTCATCAAGGGGCCGGTGTTCTGCCAGCTGCTGATGGCCGACGAAATCAACCGCGCCTCGCCGCGCACCCAATCGGCCCTTCTTCAGGCGATGCAGGAACGCGCCGTTTCCGTCGCCGGCCAGACTCACGACCTGCCCCGGCCCTTCCACGTTCTCGCCACCCAGAACCCCCTCGAGCAGGAAGGCACCTATCCGCTGCCCGAAGCCCAGCTCGACCGCTTCCTTCTTCAGATCGACGTGCGTTATCCCGACAAGGAAGCCGAACGCACCATGCTGCTGGCCACCACCGGCGCCGCCGATGCGACGGCACGCGCGGTGATGACGGCGGACGAGTTGATGGCGGCGCAACAGCTCGTGCGCCGCATACCGGTGGGCGATTCGGTTGTCGAAGCAATCCTCGCCCTCGTGCGCGCCGGCCGTCCTGGTGAAGGCGATGCCGACATCGACGCCACAGTCGCCTGGGGCCCCGGCCCGCGCGCCAGCCAGGCGCTGATGCTAGCGGCCCGCGCGCGCGCCGTTCTCGAAGGACGCCTCGCGCCGTCGGTGGACGACATCGTCGCGCTGGCCGGTCCCATCCTGCGCCACCGCATGGCGCTGACCTTCGCCGCCCGCGCCGACGGCGTGACCATGGACCAGGTGATCGGCCGTCTGGTCGAACCGCTGGCCTGAGTCCGGTACCGACAATGACAGACCCCGCGGGCGCACCGAGATCCGATCTCGCCCTGTCCCGCCTGCAGAAGGCGGAAGCCGCGGGCGCGCAACTGCCGCCGCTCCTCGTCCGTGCCCAGCGTATCGCCGCCACCGTGATGCAGGGCGTCCACGGACGCCGCCGCATGGGCCCGGGGGAAACCTTCTGGCAGTTCCGCCACTACCAGCCGGGCGACCCGGCCACCCGCATCGACTGGCGCCAGTCGGCCAAGGCGGGCAATGTCTTCATCCGCGAACACGAATGGGTCGCCTCACAGTCCGTCTGGCTGTGGTGCGACGGCTCGGCCTCGATGGATTACGCGTCGTCGCGGCGCCTTGAACCCAAGGGCGACAGGGCGCGCATCCTGACGCTGGCCCTTGCCACGCTGATGATGCGCGCGGGCGAGCACGTGGCCCTTTCGGGCGAAGGGCGCCCGCCCGCTGCCGGGCGCGGCGCGCTGATCCGCATGGCCACGGCCCTGTCGCGCACCATCAAGGCCGCCAACGTGCCGCCGCTCGAGCCGCTGCCGCGCTATGCCCATCTCGTCATGGTGTCGGATTTCCTCGGCCCCATCGATGAAATCACCGCCGCCGTAGGCACCTATGCGGCCCGCGGCATCCGCGGCCATCTGGTGCAGGTACTGGACCCGGCCGAAGAATCGCTGCCCTTTGCCGGACGCATCCGTTTCCAGGGCTTCGAGAACGAAGGCGATACCCTGATCAACCGCGCCGAAAACGTGCGCGCGCGCTATCACGACAGGCTGGAGGCACGGCGCGCCGAGTTGCGCCAGATCTCGCGGCGCAACGGCTGGTCGTTCACCCTGCATCACACCGACCGCCCCGCGCAGGAAGCGCTGCTCTCGCTCTACATGGCGCTGTCCACGCCGGCACCCGCTGCGGGGCACCGGTCATGGTAGGGAGGCGGCAATCATGTTGAGCCTCGGCGCGCTCACTTTCGTTTCGCCCTGGCTGCTGACCGCGCTGGCCGGGCTGCCGGTGCTGTGGTGGCTCTTGCGGGTGACGCCGCCGGCGCCGCGTCTGTTGCGCTTTCCCGCCATCCGCCTGCTGTTCGGCCTGAACGAAGACGAGCAGACGCCCTCGCGCACGCCGTGGTGGCTGATCCTTCTGCGCATCATCGTCGCGGCACTGGTGATCCTGGCGCTTGCCCATCCGCTGTGGAACGCGGGCGACCGCTTCGCCGTGCGCGGGCCGCTGGTGATCGTCATCGACGACGGCTTTGCCGCGGCGCGCGGCTGGCGCGAACGCCAGCGCGCCGCCGAAACGCTGATTGCACGGGCCGAACGCACGCGCCGCGCCGTGGTGCTGATGGCGACCGCCCGGCCCGCCGACGGTGGCCCCATCGCGGCATCGAGCCTGCTGACGCCGTCTGCGGCGCGCAGCGCGCTGCAGGCCCTGCAACCGAAATCATGGCCCGTCGACCGCGCGGCCGCCGCCGATGCTTTCCGCGCCGCCCGCTTCGAGGAACCGGCCAATATCGTCTGGCTGTCGGACGGGCTCGACAACGGCAAGGCCGAGGACTTCGCCCGCGCCCTGCTGCGTCGCGGCATGGTCACGATGATGCGCGATGGCGCAGGCGCAGGCGTGGTGGCGCTGGTGCCACCGCCCGCGGGCGAGCCGCGCCTCACCCTCAAGCTGTTGCGCGCCGAAAACGGCCCCGCCACGCAGCACTGGATCAAGGGGCTGGACGAGCGCGGGCGCATCGTCATGCGCGAGCGCGTCGGCTTCGCCGACGGCGCCGCCAGCGCCGAGATGCAGGTCAACCTGCCGACGGAACTGCGCAACCGGCTTGCGCGCCTCGAGGTCGAGGACGTGCAAAGCGCCGCTGCCGTGGCACTGGTCGACGAGCGCTACCGCCGCCGTCCCGTCGGCCTTGTCAGCGACCGCACCGGGCGCACGGAAACCCAGCCGCTGCTGTCGGAACTGTTCTACCTGGAACGCGCGCTCACCCCTTATGCCGAGGTGCGCAAGGGTTCCGTCGCGGAACTTCTCGCCCGCCCCCTTGCCGTGCTGATCGTGCCCGATGCGGCCGGCCTCGGCGAACCGGCGCGCAATGCCATCAAGGCCTGGATGGACAAGGGCGGCACCGTGCTGCGCTTCGCCGGGCCGCATATCGGCCAGGCGGCCGACGACCTGTTGCCGGTGCAACTGCGCCGCGGCGACCGCACGCTCGGCGGCGCCATGTCATGGGCGCAACCGGCCAAGCTCGCGCCCTTCGACGACGCATCGCCCTTCGCCGGGTTGCAACTGCCGGGCGACGTCCTGATCAACCGGCAGGTGCTGGCGCAGCCCGCCCTCGATCTGCCCAATCGCACCTGGGCGCGTCTGTCCGACGGCACGCCGCTGGTGACCGCCGCCGACCGCGGGCGCGGGCGCACCATTCTCGTGCACACCACCGCCAATCCCGACTGGTCGAACCTCGCGCTGTCGGGCCTCTACGTCGAAATGCTGCGCCGCGTCGTGGCGCTGAGCCACGGCGTGTCCGGCGCCCGCGCGGCGGCGCTGCCGCCCGTCTCCGTCCTCGACGGCTTCGGCCGCATGGGCGACCCGCCGCCCTCGGCCCAGCCGCTTGCGGAAACCGCCGCCGGTGCCACGCCCGCCGTCAACGCCCAGAACCCGCCGGGCTTTTACGGCAACGAAAGTGCGCGCGTCGCCGTCAACCTCGGCACCGGCCTGACGTCCCTCGCCGCCATCAGCGAACTGCCGGGCGGCGTCACCGAACTGTCGCTCGCCGAGCCGGGCGAATTCGATTTCAAGCCGTGGCTGCTGCTCGCCGCCCTCATACTCCTGATCGCCGATATGTGGATCGGCCTGGTGCTGCGCGGCCTTGCCCCCGCCCATTGGCCGTTCCGCGCGATGACGAGTGCGGCCGCCATGCTTGTCGCCGTTCTGATTGCCACCAGTCCCGCAAGCGCGCAGCAAATACCTTCCGCTTTCGATGCCCGCCGCGCGAGCGAGGCGACGTTCGATACGCGCCTTGCCTACGTCGTCACCGGCGATGCCCAGATCGACCGCGTCAGCCGTGCGGGGCTCTCGGGTCTGTCGCTGATGTTGCGCACGCGCACCTCGGTCGAGCCGGGCGAGCCGCTCGCCGTCGACATCGAGCGCGACGAGATCGCCGTCTACCCGTTCCTCTACTGGCCGATCGCCGCGACCCAGCCCGCCCCCAGCGCCGCCGCGCGCGAGCGTATCGCGCGCTATCTCGCGACCGGCGGCATGATCCTGTTCGACACCCGCGACCAGGCACCCACCAGTTTCGCCGAACCGGCGACGGGCGGCGGCTCGGCCAAGCTGCGCGACATCATGCGCGGCCTCGCGGTGCCCGCGCTGGTGCCGATACCGAAGGACCACATCCTGACCAAGGCCTTCTACCTGCTGAACGAATTCCCGGGCCGCTGGACCGGCGGCACGGTCTGGGTCGAACGGCTGTCGGGGATCGCCAATGACGGCGTGTCCTCCATCGTCATCGGCGCCAACGACTTCGCCGCCGCATGGGCGACCGACGCGGCGGGCCAGCCCGCCTACCCGGTGGTGCCCGGCGGCGCGCGCCAGCGCGAGATGGCCTACCGCTTCGGCATCAACGTCGTGATGTACGCGCTGACGGGCAACTACAAGGCCGATCAGGTGCACGTGCCCGCCATCCTCGAAAGGCTCGGCCAGTGACCGGCGCGGCCAGCATCGTCTTCGCACCGCTGGTGCCGTTGTGGCTGCTGGGCGCTGTCGGCGCGCTGGCGCTCTGCATCGTGGCGCTCGCTGCGTGGAAGCGCGCGCGCGGCACCGTGCTCCGCGCCGCGGCACTGGCGGTGCTGGCGGGACTTCTCGCCAATCCGGCGCTGAAGGAAGAACTGCGCGAGCCGCTCAAGGACATCGCGGTGATCGTCGTGGACGAAAGCCCGTCCCAGGACATCGCGCCGCGCCCGGCCCAGACGGAAGCGGCGCTCAAGTCGCTCACCGAACGCCTTGCCCGCGAAGACGACCTTGAAGTACGCATCCTGCGCGCGGGCAAGCCGCCCGCCGCATCCCAGGCGGCGGCCACCGACATCAACGCGCCGCGCGACCGCGGCACCCGCCTGTTCGAAGCCCTGTCGCGGGTACAGGGCGATATTCCGCCCCAGCGGTTCGCGGGCGCCATCCTGCTGACCGACGGGCAGGTACACGACACGCCCAAGGATGCCCGCGAACTGGGCCTGCCCGGGCCCCTTCACGCCATCCTGACGGGCACGCGCAATCTGCGCGACCGCAGGCTGGTGATCGAACAGGCGGCGAGCTACGGCATCGTCGGCGAAACCGCGACGCTGACGCTGCGCATTCAGGAAACGGGCGGCGGAACGGGACGCGCGCGCGTCACCATCACCCGCGACGGCGCCGACAAGCGCACCACCGAACTTGCCACCGGCTTCAGCCATGGAATCGACGTCGATGTGGCCCACGGCGGGCCCAATGTTTTCGAAATCGAGGTCGAGGCGGCGGAAGGCGAGTTGACGCTCGCCAACAACCGCGCCGCCATCGTCGTCAACGGCGTGCGCGACCGGCTGCGCGTGCTGCTGGTCTCGGGCGTGCCGCACGCGGGCGAGCGCGTCTGGCGTAACCTGCTGAAGGCCGACCCGGCGGTGGACCTCGTCCATTTCACGATCCTGCGCCCGCCCGAAAAGCAGGACGGCACACCGGTGAACGAGCTGTCGCTGATCGCCTTCCCGACGCGCGAGCTGTTCGAGGAAAAGCTGAGCGACTTCGACCTCATCATCTTCGACCGCTATCACCGGCGCGGCGTGCTGCCGATCAACTACCTGAACAACATCGTCAAGTACGTGCAGGACGGCGGCGCCATCCTCGAAGCGGGCGGGCCCGCGCTGGCGACGCCGCTCGGCCTGTTCCGCACGCCGCTCGGCGAAATCCTGCCGATGCGCCCGACCGGCCGCATGATCGAGCAGCCCTTCCGTGCCGCCGTCACCGACGCGGGCCGCCGCCACCCGGTGACCGCGCGCCTGCCGGGCGCGCCCGCGACGGCGGACGGAACCGCCGACTGGGGCCGCTGGCTGCGCCTCGTCGATTCGGAAGCGCGGCGCGGCATCGTGGTGATGAAGGGCGCCGACGATCGCCCGGTGCTGGCGCTTGATCGCGTCGGCAAGGGCCGCATCGCGCAATTGCTGTCCGACCAGATCTGGCTGTGGGCGCGCGGCTTCGATGGCGGCGGGCCGCAGGCGGAACTGCTGCGACGCACCGCGCACTGGCTGATGAAGGAACCGGACCTCGAGGAAGACGATCTGCGCGCCGAGATCCAGGGCACGCGCCTTGCCGTCACGCGCCAGAGCCTTGAAAAGGACGAACGCCCGGTGCGCGTCGAAACGCCCACGGGCAAGGCGCAGGACCTGCCGCTTGTCGATCGCGGCGACGGGCGGGCCACCGGCGCGCTCACCATCAGCGAGCCCGGCCTCTACCGCATCACCGACGAACAGAAGAAGCGCACGGTGTTCGCCGCGGCGGGCGCCCTCAACCCCGTCGAATTCGCCGACGTGACGACGTCCGACAAGATTCTCGCGCCGATGGCGCGCGCCACCGGCGGCGGCCTTGTGTGGTACGCCGACGGCATGCCCGACATCCGCCGCCCGCAGCCCGGCCGTGCCACGGCGGGCCGCGGCTGGCTCGGTCTCAAGGCCAACGGCGATTACATCGTGCGCGGCATCAACGAAACCTCGCTGCTGCCTGCCCTCCTCGCCATGCTTCTGGCGCTTGGCCTGCTGATCTGGGCATGGCGCCGGGAAGGCGCCTAGACTTAGAGTCGCCGGGATGGCGCCTAGACGTCAAACACCGCGACGACCGGCGCGTGATAGGACACCGGCGACGGGTTGATCGCAACCTGCCCGGTCAACTCGTCGGCCAAGGCCTCGTTATGAATTTCCGAGCCGCGGAAGCCGCCCATCAGGCGGCGGGACGCCATGATGTGATCGAGCATCTGGCGGCGGCCCTGATGGATGACCGTGTAACAGCGGTCGGCGGCCAGCGCGTGTTCGACCGGCACCATGACGCGCCCCGACAAGGCACCATTGCCGGTGTTGTCGTCCTCGCCGCGCAGGATTTCGATGGGCGTGTGGTGTTCTTCAGCATTGAAGTCGCCGGCGATGCAGATCAGCGCCTCGGGCTCGCCATCGAAGATCTGGTCGATGGCAAGGCGCAGCTCGAACGCCTGTCCGGCGCGCTTGATTTCCGAAAGGTAATAGCCTTCCGCCCAGCCGGCGATGGACTTCCACGCGAAGGTATCGGCCTTCTGGCCGGGCACCGCGCAGGCGAGCGGCGCGCGCAGATGCACGTTGAAAAGATGCAGCGCCTTTTTGCGGGCGACCTCGATGCGCGTGTAGAGAACCGGCCGCTCCCAGGCGAGCGGCACGGCCTCCTTCACCGCCGGGTCGGCGGTCACGAAAGCGTGGGTCGGCTCGGGCACAAGGTCGTGCCAGAGCTGTTCGGTCTCGGCGATAGGGCGACGCGACAGCGTCACCAGGTTGTGGTGATCGGTGAGCCCGCCGCCGCTGCGCTTGGACGACACCGCGAGGTGATAGCCGCGCAGGTTCGTCGCTTCGAGCAGGCGCTCGAGGGCGGCGAGCTTGCGTTCCTTCGCGCCCGGCAACCGCTGGCCGTTGACTTCCTGCAGGCACAGGATGTCGGCATCGAGGCGCTCGAGCATCGGTGCCAGCACGGGAATGCGTTCGGCCAAAGGCGGGCGGATGTCCGGCCCGTCGTCGAGGTTTTCGAGGTTGAAGGTGGCGATGCGCATGGTCGCAGTATAGGCCGGGGCGCAGAAAAAAGGAGGCGCGGCGGTGATCCCGGCGCGCCCCCTTCGGTTCCCTGTGCCTGCGCTCAGCGCGGGCTGGTGCGTACGTCGAGCACGGCGACGGCGCCCTGATCCACCTCGGCAATCGCCCGCTTGAGGGCATTGCCGAAGTCGTCGGGGTCGGTCACCGGGCCTTCGGACCAGGCGCCGTAGCCCTTCGCCAGGGTGGCGAGATCGGCTTCGGGATCGCGGGTCGTCGTCGCGATCCAGGCGTTTTCCGCCGGGCGCTTGCGCATGTGGGCGACCTCGTTCTGGTGCTGTTCGTCGTTGTACCAGCTGGTGTTGTTGTTGATGACGCAGAGCAGCGGAATGCGCATGTGCACCGCCGTCCACAGCGCCTGGGACTGCATCAGGAAGTCGCCGTCGCCGAGGATGGCGACCGGGAAACGGCCCTGATCGCGCGCGGCGAGCGAGGCGCCGACCATCGCGCCCGGCCCGTAGCCGACGCCGCCGCCGCCCGACACCCCGATGTTTTCGCCCGAGCCGGAGAACTGCCAGATGCCGTGCGGCCAGGAGCGGTGCCCGCGCACGGTCAGCATCCAGGGCCGCGAACGCACGGCGTTGTAGATTTCATAGACAAAGCGGTGCGGCGACAGCGGCACATCGCCCCAGCGCTTCTTGAGCGCCTCCTGCTGGCGGGCGGTCATCGCCTCATGGGTCTTGGCGATCTTCTTGCGCCGGGCCTCGATGGCGCTCGATCCCTTGGCGCGGCCGAGGCGGGACTTCACCGCCTCGATGATCTGGCGCAGGCCCACCACGGGGTCGGCCAGAAGCTGAATCTCGGTCGGCGCGACCTTGCCGCCCAGCCGCGTCCACGAGCGGATCGCGTAATCGTTCTGGGACAGGTCGATGACCTTGGTGCCCTTGCCGCCCGCACCCAGCTCGCCGCGCACGCGCGACGAATAGGAATCGACGACGACGTTGACGTCGGGGGAATCGACGGCGAGCAGCACGTCGGCGGCCTCCACCACGCCCTTTTCGCCGGTCAGGTTCTGCGGGTGGGCGGTCGGGAAGCAGGTGCAGTTGCGGTCTTCAACGTAGGCAGCGCCGGTCAGCTCGACCAGTTCGACCAGCAGCTTGGTTGCTTCCCGCCGGTACATGACGCGCCCGCCGGTGATCACCGGGTTCTTGGCTTTCAGCAACAAATCGGCCGCGGCCTCGACCGCGTCGGGATTGGCCGCGGGCGGCGGCGCCGGCAGGTTGGCCGGAGCCTTCATGTCGGGAATGGCAATGGCGCCCGAGAGCTTGCTTTCCTGGATGCCCGAATCGAGGGAGACATAGGTCGGCCCCTTCGGCCCCGTATTGGCGATCTTCCAGGCGCGGGCAATCGATTCGCAGACGCCTTCGGCGGTGGTCGCCTCGTCGTCCCACTTGACCCACGGGCGCACCAGCTCGCCCTGCACGTTGGCCGAATGTTCGTAGTCGATGCCGCGGCGCAGCTTCGGGTCCGACGGGCCCGAGCCGCCCAGCACGACGACCGGCTGCTGGTCGGCAAAGGCGTTGTAGATCGCCATGGAGCCGTGCATCAGCCCGACCAGGTCGTGCAGGATGGCAAGCGCCGGAAGACCCGATGCCTTGGCATAGGCCTGCGCCGCGTGCACGCAGACGTCTTCATGGGCGCACAGGACCGCCTGCGGGTCCTTGTTGCCGAGGTAGTTGACCATGCTGTCGTGCAGGCCGCGGTAGCTCGAACCCGGATTGACGAAGGCGTAGCGGAAGCCGATAGCGCGCAGCGTGTCGGCCATGGCGTCGGAAGCGTATTCGGGCCGGTTCGTGGCCTTGAGTTTCACCGGCCGGTCGACCGTCGGAGATGAGGGGGCGGCTTTGCGCGACGTGGTCATTGCAATATCCCTTGAGTGGTTGCAGGCGGCATGGCCAAGGCCGCGCCGAAGCGGCGCGGGCGGCGGAATCTTGACGGAGTTCGCGACGTCTCCCTGAAGATCATCGTCTTGTTGCTTGTCGGTTTTGGTACACCCGCGGCCCCCGGGCGTCAATTGAGGGGGATCCGGGGACCGGGATTTTGGGTTTGTGCCCCGCCCCTGATCGTTTAAAGTCGGGCCATCGCGCGCAGCCAGCTCCGGCAGCGCGCGATGCGGTTAAGAAATGGCGCCCGTCACAGGGCCGCGCCAGCGGCCCGGAGAAGCGTCGCCCCGGGAGGCGTCCGCAAAACGATAACGGAGAGTTCATGCTTGATTCGATCCTGAGCATGGCAAACGCGCTCGGCACCGCGTCCCTGCATTTCCTGGCTTTCAAACCCCTGCTCTATCTGGTGGCGGGAACCTGCATCGGCCTGCTGTTCGGCGCCATCCCCGGCCTCGGCGGCACGACGGCGCTGGCGCTCCTGATCCCGCTGACCTACGGCATGGACAAGCCCGACGCGATCATGCTGATGGGCGGATCGATGGCGGCGACATCCACGGGGGGCTCGGTTTCGGCGATCCTGCTCAACACCCCGGGCATCGCGCCCAACGCGGCGACGACCTTCGACGGCTTTCCGCTCGCCTCCCAGGGACGCGCAGGCGAAGCGATCGGTGCCGCGGCGACGGCTTCCGCCATGGGCGGGCTGATCGGCGTGATCTCGCTGCTGGTGGTCATTCCCATCGCCAAGGAAATCGTGCTGCTGTTCTCTCCGCCCGAGTTTTTCCTGCTGGCGGTCTTCGGTCTCTGCGCCATCGCGGTGTCTACCGGCACACGGCTGCTGCAGGGGTTGATCGCGGCGATCTTCGGCTTCGTCTGCGCCTTCGTCGGCTTCGATTACGTCAGCGGCATCGTGCGCTACACCTACGGCGTCGATGCGCTGTGGGACGGCATCAAGCTGGTGCCCGCCCTGATCGGCCTGTTCGCGATTTCGCAGATGATCGACCTGGCGGTAAAGGGGGGCTCGATCTCCGACGACGCTTTGCAGGTCAAGATCCAGAAGGTCAGCGACGGCATCAAACAGGTGTTCCGCAACTGGTCCACCATGCTGGTGGGTTCCGGTATCGGTACCTTCATCGGCGCGGTGCCCGGCGTCGGCGGCACGGTGGCCGCATTCCTCAGCTATTCGACCCAGGTCCAGCGCGATCCCAATCCCGAAGTTCCCTACGGCAAGGGCAACATCCGCGGCGTGATCGCGCCGGAATCGGCAAACAACGCCAAGGACGGCGGCTCGCTGATCCCGACCCTCGCCTTCGGCATTCCCGGCAGCGCGGAGACCGCCGTGTTCCTCGGCGCCATGGTGCTGCACGGGCTGGAACCGGGGCCACGCCTCCTGTTCGAACATGAAGACGTCGTCTTCACGCTGGTCCTGACCCTCACCATCGCCTGCGTCGTCGCCACCCTGATCGTGCTGGCCCTGGCCAAGCCGATGGCCTACCTGACGCTGGTCGATGCGCATATCCTGGCCCCCACGGTGACCGTAGTGGCGCTGGTCGGCGCCTATGCCCTGCAGGGCGAGATCGGCGACGTGGTCATCGCCATGGCCTTCGCGGTGATCGGCTACCTGATGATCCGCTTCGACTACCCGCGCATTACCTTCACCATTGCGCTGGTGCTGGGCGAGATCACCGAGCGCAGCTTCTTCCAGGCCATGGGCATTTCTGACGGCAGCCTAGGCATCTTCCTGACCCGCACGGTGTCGCTGATCCTGATCGTAATGTGCATCGCCACCCTCCTGATCCCGTCGTTCAGGAGTTTCATGCGCAAAAGAAAAGCGGCGGAAGCCGCGGGAGGTGCCCGATGAACGGCGCGCCGATCACCATGCCGACCAAGCTCGGCGCGGGAATCCTAGCGCTGGCGCTGGCCGCATTCGTGGCGATGCACCTTCAGGCGGTTCACCAGACGATCCTCGCGGTGCCCGCGGCGATCGGCTGGGCGGCGGCGCTCTATGCGGTACGGCCCATGGTGCAGAAGGAAAAGCATTCCTCGCTCTACTTCGCCTTTGGCGTCATGGCCCTGCTGATCTTCTTCCTGCATGAAACCTACGAATTCACGGGCAAGGTCCGTTACTTCCCGCTGATCGTCGGCTGGACCGGGGTGGCGCTGTCGGTGCTCGACATCCTCAGCCTGACCGAGACCCGCATCGGGCACGCGATCCACACCGTCTTCGGTGGCAAGCTGGAGGAAGCCCCCGGCGAGGGGCGCAAGCCCATGCGCGAGATCGCCTGCTTCATCGCCATGGCGATGAGCGTGGTGCTGATCTGGCTGGTGGGTTTCCTGATCGCCTCGCCGCTGTTCGTCTTCCTGTGGATGCGGCTGTGGGGCGGCAAGTCGCTCCGCAGTTCGCTCTACGGCGGCGGCTTCACGCTCGCCTTCATCTGGGTCCTGTTCGAATGGCTGTTGCAATACGAGTTGTACCGGGGTGAAGTGGTGCTATGGCTGATGGACATGATCCAGCCGTAAAGGCGGCGATGATGGATTTCGTCGCGGGGATGCGCGCCATCCTCGCGGCGGAAAAGGATTTCGGCAAAGCCTTCGAGGCGGCCCGCCCGCATCTCGCGCGCCTTTTGGCCGAACCCGCGCTAGCGCGCGCCGCCGCAAAATGGCCCGTCTGCAACCGCGAGAACTGGCTGCTGTTTGAGGACCCCGACTACGGCTTCGTTCTCGACGGGCTGATCAAGGCGCCTGGCCAGAAGACCTCGATCCACGACCACGGGCCGATCTGGGTCCTTTACGGCCTGCTGTCGGGCGGAGAGGACATCTGCCATTTCGAACGCACCGACGGGGGCCGCGGCGAAGGACCGGCCCGTATCGCGGAGACCGGACGCAGCACCGTCGCACCCGGGATGCTCGACCTCGTCGCGCCCTATGCCATCCATTCGGAAGAGGCCGGCGCGAAAGGCTCTGTCGCGGTCATCCTGCGTTCGGCCCGGCCCGACCAGGTCGCCACCGGCCGTTTCGACCCGGACGCCGCCTATTGGCGTGAAAGCCCCGGAATCCGTCAGGTTTCGATGCCTTTGCTGTAAGGCCACTGGCCCTAAAGGGTTGATTTTCCATAATCATGGATTTACCCTTGGGGCCACAGAGGAAACGCTCCCCGAAAAACCACGCCCATTCACAGAAGCGGCCAACCGCCACGAATAAGGGCCCGACTGGGAGACAGTTATGAAACCAGCCTATCGTCTGGGTGCGGCCCTTGTTGCGGGTGCCACCCTT
Organism: Alphaproteobacteria bacterium; assembly: GCA_038145705.1. GTDB lineage: Bacteria > Pseudomonadota > Alphaproteobacteria > SMXQ01 > SMXQ01 > WHSO01. The sequence continues at coordinate 146,263 of JAYQQF010000002.1, forward strand.
GCCGTTGCCACTCCTGCGTGGGCGGCCGGCTTTCCAGAAAAAGACATCACCTTCATCATTCCCTATGGCCCGGGCGGCGGCTTCGACACCTACGTGCGCAAGATCGCGCCGGTGATGCAGAAGCACCTGCCCAACAAGGTCAACGTCGTACCGAAGAACATCGCGGGCGCGGGCGGCAACAAGGCGGCAGCCCAGCTGTTCCGGGCCAAGCCCGACGGCTACCAGATCGCCATCTTCAACATGCCCGGCATGCTGCTCGACAAGATTCTCGGCCGCAAGGTCGCCTTCGATGTCGACAAGTTCGAATGGCTGGGCCGCATCGCCCAGTCGAAATACGTGCTGGCGGTCGGCACCAAGGGCAAGCACCAGTCGGTGCAGGAGTTGATGAAGGCCAAGAACGCAACGTTCAAGTACGCCATCACCAGCCCGGCCTCGACCTCCTACGTCGCGGGCAAGATCATGGGCGACATCCTCGGCATGAAGATCAACTTCCTTGCCGGCTACAAGTCGTCGGCCAAGATCTCGCTGTCGCTGGTGCGCGGCGACACCGACCTGTCATTGTTCAACACGCGCTCGCTCGCCAAGTGGATGAAGTCGGGCGAATTGAAGCCCGTTCTCTCCTTCGAGAAGAAGAGTCCCTTCAAGGGCGTGCCGACGGCGGCCGAAATCGGCCATCCGGAACTGGAACTTCTGACCATCGAACGCGTCGTCGGCACCACGCCGGGCGTATCCGACAAGGTGCAGAAAGTCCTGTCGGACGCGCTGTTCGCCGCGCTCAACGACCCTGAAATCCAGGGCTGGCACAAGAAGACCAAGCGGCCGATCGATCCGCTTTCGGGCGAGGAGACCAAGAAGATGCTGCAGGCATCCAAGGTCTTCTATTCCAAGTACAAGGACACCCTTAAAACCGGCAAATAATAAAGCCGGAGCGTGCGATCAAATTCAGGGCGCCCCTCGGGGCGCCCTCTTTTTATGCCGCTTCGGAAATCGTGTAGCGGCGCAGGAGCCGCACTTCGTCGGGAGAAAAATCGGTGCGCGCGTGATTGACGCAGCGGTTGTCCCAGATCAGGAAGTCGCCCGCCGTCCACTTGTGGGCGTGGATGAATTGCGGCCGTTCGCTGTGATCGACCAGTTCGGCGACCAGGGCCTCGCCCTCGGCGCGGTCCATGTCCTCGATCCAGCGGCTCATCAGGCGATTGACGTAAAGGGCCTTGCGCCCGGTTTCGGGATGCACGCGCACCAGCGGGTGGACCGCATGGCGCATGCCCGGCGCATCGGGGTCGAATTCATCTTTTTCTGTGGCATCCAGCAGGTAGACGTTATGCACCCTCAAGCCTTCGATCCGCGCCTTCATGGCATCGGGCAGGGTTTCATAGGCCGTGTACAGGTTGGCGAAAACGGTGTCGCCGCCCACGCTCGGCACCCGGATGCCGTAGAGCGTCGTCGCCAGGTAGGGGCTGTCGCGATGCGCCCCGTCGGAATGGAACTGCATGTCGCCGTCGGGCAGGTTGCCGATGGGCACGCCGTCCTTGCGGACGTTGGTGACCAGCATGACGCCCTTGCGATAGTCGGCCTTGGTGCGATCGGCTACAGGCAGGATCGAGGCCGGTGCCTTGTAATCGGAATCGGCCCGGCCGAAATAGCCGCAAAAGCGGATCTGGTCGTCGGCCGAGAGCTTCTGGCCCGGGAAGCACAGCATCTGGTGGGCGAGGAAGGCCTCACGCACGGCGGCAAAGGTCGGGCCATCGAGGGGCTGGCGCAGGTCGAGGCCTTCCACCCGCGCGCCAAGCGCGGACGAAAGCGGGATCACGGTCGGGACGGTATCGGCGGCGGACATGTCGGCAAATCTCCAGTTTCCGGGGAGGCGCAGTCTATCCCCCCGCCCCCCTGTCGCCAAGGCCCGCCCCTTGATCGCCCCCGCCGGAGGGGATACCTTGAGCGCCCCTTGAGCGGGGGCAAAAAATGCCGCCCGCCCGCACTTTCCGATGGGAGTTTCCGTGGCCACTTCAGAGCTTTCCCCGATCAGCGAAATCATCGAGGACGCCCGCAACGGGCGCATGTTCATCCTTGTCGATGACGAGGGACGCGAGAACGAGGGCGACCTCGTCATCCCGGCCGAGAAAGCCAATGCCGATGCCGTCAACTTCATGGCCAAGCACGGGCGCGGGCTGATCTGCCTGTCGGTGACCCAGGAGCGGGCGGAGCATCTCGGCCTTCAGCTGATGGCGTCGAAAAACCAGTCGCGCCACCAGACGGCCTTCACCATTTCCATCGAGGCGCGTGAAGGCGTCACCACCGGTATTTCCGCCGCCGACCGTGCCCAGACCATCGCCGTCGCGATCAATTCCAACCGCGGTCCCCAGGACATCGTCACCCCCGGCCACGTGTTCCCGCTGATCGCCCAGAACGGCGGCGTGCTGGTGCGCGCCGGCCATACGGAAGCCGCCGTCGACGTGGCGCGCCTGGCCGGGCTCAACCCGTCGGGCGTGATCTGCGAGATCATGAACGACGACGGCACCATGGCCCGCCTGCCGGACCTGCTGGTTTTCGCCAAGAAACACGGGCTCAAGGTCGCCTCGATCGCCGACCTGATCGCCTTCCGCCGCCGTACCGAAAAAATCATCCGCAAGGTCGCGGAAACCACCATCAATTCCCGCTTCGGCGGCGAGTTTCGCCTGCATGTCTTTGCCAACCAGATCAACTACGCCGAACACGTGGCGCTGACCTGCGGCGACGTTTCCGGCGAGGAACCGGTGCTGGTGCGCATGCACGCGCTCAACCTGATCGCCGACGTGCTGGGCGATATGAAGGAATCGGAATTCGCGGCCGGCGAATCGCGTACTCGCGCTACCGAATTGCACGCCTCCATGAAGATGATCGCGGAAAAAGGCCGCGGCGCCATCGTCATCATCCGCGAACCGACGCCCACGGCGCTGTCGCGATTCGTTCTCGAACGCGAAGGCAAGCCGATGACCAAGCCGATTTCCGAACTTCGCCAGTATGGTATTGGCGCCCAGATCCTGATCGAGCTCGGCGTGCGCAACATGATCCTGCTGACCAACACCAAGCGTTCCATAGTCGGGCTCAACGGCTATGGCATCAACCTCGTCGCGCAGCAGCCGATCCCCGGCTAAAGCCCCTTCTAATCCGTCGGAAATAGGTTGATTTTCAGGCCTTTTCGGCGGCTCCGCTGCTTGTCGGACGCGCCCCGGCGGAGTAATTTCTAAGCATACGAAGAAACGGCGCGTCCGCGCCCATAAAGGGAGAATAAAAGCACATGGCTGTCGCAAAGCAACGCGCTGCCCGCGTCAAATCCTTCGGCATGAACCTGGAAGTCATTCGCCGCGGGAAGGGCAAGAAGCCCCTCGTGATTTTCTACGATGAAGAAGCGCTGACGCTGGAAAGCCCGGTACTCGACGCCCTCGATGGCGGCTTCCAGAGCACCATCATCTCCCCGCCGGGCTTCGGCAAGTCCGACCGCCCCGACTGGATCGAAACCATCGATGATTGCGCCTACATCTGCATGGACGCGCTCGATGCGCTGAAGGTCAAGGGCGCCACCGTCATCGGCTTTGGCCTCGGCGGCTGGCTGGCCGCCGAAATCGCCGTGAAGTCGACCCACAACATGGCGCGCCTCGTCCTCGTCGATCCGTTCGGCATCAAGGTGGGCGGACCCTTCGACCGCGACATCCAGGACATCTGGTGCCTGTCGCCCCAGCAGGTGCTGGCGGCCAAGTACGCCGATATCGAAAAGGGCAAGATCGACTACACCGTGATGCCCGAGAGCAAGCTCGAGATCGTCGCGCGCAACAAGGAATCCTATGCGCGCTTCTGCTGGTTCCCCTACATGCACAACACGAAGCTGAAGGGCCGCCTGCATCGCATCAACGTGCCGACCATGGTGGTCTGGGGCGCCAAGGACGGCATCATCACCCCGGCCTACGGCCGTGCCTTCGCCAAGGAAATCCCCGGCGCCAAGTTCGTGACCGTGGCCAACGCCGGCCACTTCCCGCACATCGAGCAGCCGGAAGCCTTCCTCAAGGCGGTGGGCAACTTCATCGGCCTTTCCAAGGGCGCCTCGGGCAAGAAGAAGCCCGCGAAGAAGACGGCCAAGGCCAAATCCGCGAAAAAGAAACCGGCAAAGAAAAAATCCGCAGCGAAGAAATCCGGGCGCAAGGCCGCGCGCGGCCGCCGCCGCTAAGGCAAGAGATAGAGAGGGAGAACGAACATGCGTTGCTGGCACTTCACCGAAATGCCCTACCCCTTCCTGCCCGATCTCAGCACGATCGATTCGATCCGGGTCAACCTGCCCAACAAGCACTATGACCCGAAGGTGGGCGCGGACCTCTACCAGCGCTACCTCGACGAGCACGTCATGGCCGACGAGCTCGGCCTCGACATCATGCTGAACGAGCATCACCAGACGGCCACCTGCACCAACGTGGCGGCGCCGCTGTCGGCGGCGATCCTCGCCCGCCAGACCAAGAATGCGCGCATCTGCATTCTGGGCAACCCGATGGCCAACCGCGCCGATCCCATCCGCGTCGCCGAGGAAATGGCGATGATCGACGTCATCTCGCGCGGGCGGCTCGACTGCGGCTTCGTGCGCGGCGTCCCCTACGAGGTTTACGCGGCCAACACCAACCCGACCCAGACGCTGGAGCGCCTGTGGGAAGGCATCGACCTCGCGGTCAAGGCCTGGACCTCCCATGACGCCCCCTTCAACTTCGAAGGCAAGTTCTGGCACAAGCGCCAGGTCAACATCTGGCCGCGCCCCTTCCAGCAGCCGCACCCGCCGGTCTGGATCACCGGGTCGTCAGACAAGGAAAACATCAAGGAAGTCGCGCGCCGCGGCTTCACCTTCGCCATGTTCCTGCAGCCGCACGAAAAGGTGAAGGAGATGTTCGACGCCTACCGCTCGTGCTCGATCTATTCCGATCCCGAGGAAGTGCGCCGCCACATCGCCTACATGCCGCTGGTCGCCACCGGCGAAACCGAGGAAGAAGCGGCAAAGCTCGCCGAAAAGCTGTCGTGGTACCTGCAGGCCAAGACCGCCGTGCAGTTCCGCAACCCGCCGGGCTACGTGCCGGTGTCGTTCAACGTGCAGGCGTTGAAGGGCAAGTACACCGGGCGTACCGACGCGGTGCGCGCGGGCGGCCTCGAATACCTGAAGGAACAGGGCGTGCTGATTTCCGGCACTCCCGATTCGGTGTTCGAGCAGATCAAGCGCTTCTATCACCGGGTCGGCGGCTTCGGCCAGCTGCTGATGATGCAGCAGGCGGGCTTCGTCACCCACGAAGAAACGGTCAAGAGCATGACGCTCTTCGCCAAGGAAGTGTACCCGCGGGTGAAGGAAGAATTCGCCTTCCGTCCCGCCAAGGGCGCCGCCGCCGAGTAAGGCGGCTCGCAGCAGGGAGAGGTCGGGCACGGCCATGAAGGCGTATCACTTCACGGAAATGCCCTACCCTCACCTGCCGCCGGCGGAAACCTACGACTCCGACCGCGTCAGCCTGCCCAGCCGCCATTTCGATCCCGCCGTGGGCGCCGGTCTCTACCGGCGCTATCTCGACGAATACGTGATCGCCGACGAGCTCGGCCTCGACCTGATGCTGAACGAGCATCACCAGACGCCGACCTGCCTCGATACGGCGGTGCCGCTGACCGCCGCCATCCTCGCCCGCATCACCCGCAACGCCCGCATCCTGGTGCTCGGCAATCCCGTCGCCAACCGCGAGGACCCGATCCGCATCGCCGAGGAAATGGCGATGGTCGACGTCATCTCACGCGGGCGGCTTGACTGCGGCTTCGTGCGCGGCGTGCCCTACGAAATCTTCTGTTCCAATTCCAACCCGACCCAGACCGGCGAGCGCCTGTGGGAAGGGATCGAGCTGATCCGCCGCGCCTGGACCAGCCACGACGGCCCCTTCAACTTCGAAGGCAAGCACTGGCACAAGCGCCAGGTCAACATCTGGCCGCGTCCTTTCCAGTCGCCCCATCCGCCGATCTGGACGACGGGCTCCACCGTCAGCCCGGCGGTCGCCGACATCGCCCGCAAGGGCTACCACTTCGCGAGCTTCCTGCAGCCCCATGACGTCGTGCGCCGGCTGTTCGACGTCTACCGTTCGGGCTGCGCCGAAGGATCGGCTGTCGCCAATTCGCGCCTTGCCTTCATGCCGCTGGTCTTCGTCGCCGAGAGCGCCGCGGCAGCGCGCGAGGGCGCGGAAAAGCTTTCCTGGTTCATCAAGTCGAAGACCCCGCCGCAGTTCCGCAATCCGCCGGGCTATGTGTCCATCGGCATGAACGTGCGTGCCCTCAAGGGCGAATTTTCCGGCCGCACCGCGACGATCCGCCAACGCGGCATGGATTACCTGATCGATTCAGGCGTGGTCATGGCGGGCACCCCCGACGATGTCGTGGCCCAGATCACCCGCTTCCACGACCGGGTCGGCGGGTTCGGGCATCTCTTGTGCATGCTGCAGGCGGGTTTCCTCAGCCATGAGGAAACCGTCCGCAACATGACCCTGTTCGCGCGCGAGGTTTACCCGCGCATCCGCCACCTCGGCAATCCGCCGGACGCCCGGGAAAAGGACCGCAAGAGCGCATGAAGACCAAGGGACGCTTTATCTCCGTCGATGGCATCAACACCCATTACTTCGAGGCAGGCGAGCGCGGGCGCGGCCCCAGCGTGCTGCTGCTGCATTCGGCTGAATTCGGCGGCGCGGCGGAACTGTCGTGGGAATTCAACCTCGACGCCATCGCCGAGCATTTTCACGTCGTCGCCCCCGATCATCTCGGGTTTGGGCGCACCGACAAGGTGTTCGATTTCTGCGGCCAGTTCGACAAGCGCATCTGGCATATCCGCCGCTTCCTCGAAGTCATGAAGATCGACGAGGTCTACGTGATCGGCTCGTCCATGTCGGGCGGCCTGTCGCTGACCGTTGCTGCCCGCGAAAAGCCCGACTGGCCGATCCGCAAGGTCGTAACCTGCTCGGGCGGCGGCTTCGCGCCGGCAAACGAAGCGCGCAACGTGCTCAATTCCTACGACGGCACGGCCGATCACATGCGCCGCATCGTCGAGGTGATGTTCATCGACCAGAAATGGGCGAAGGACGCGGGCTACATCGCCCGCCGCCAGGAGCTCGCCACCCTGCCCGGCGCGTGGGAGGCCACCGCCGCCGCCCGCTTCAAGGCGCCTTTCCGGTCGAAGTCGGGGCCGAGCGAGCGCGAGGCGCTGGATTATGCGCGCATCACCATGCCCTGCCTGGTCATGGCCGGTGCCAAGGACCCCCTGCGCCTGCCCGGCTACGCGCCGGAACTGGCGGCGCAGATTCCGGGCGCCAAACTTCATGTCTTCCAAAACGCCGCGCACATGCCCAATATCGAGTGCGCGGACGAATTCAACCGCGAGATCATCAAGTTCCTGAAGGAGGCTCCGTGAGCATGCCCGCAGACACCGCCCGCCCCGTCGAATCCCTGCAGTTGCGGACCTTCGCCGGGCATTTCGCCACCGGCGTCACGATCCTCACCACCCGCGACAAAGCGGGCAAACGCTATGGGCTTACGATGAACGCGGTCAGCTGCGTCTGCCTTGAGCCGCCGCTGTTCCTCGCCTGCGTGGACAAACGTTCCAACACGCTGGCGCCGCTGCGCGAAAGCGGTGCCTTTGCGCTGAACATCCTCGCCCTCGACCAGGACAAGGTTTCCAACACCTTCGCCGGCAAGAGCGAGGACAAGTTTGCTTCCGTCGCCGCCTCAGAGGGCGTACTGGGCATGCCGCTGATTTCTGGCGCGCTCGCTTCAGCGGAATTCCGCCTGAAGCAGGAGGTCGAGGCCGGCGACCACGTCATCGTCATCGGCGAGGCGGTTTCGACAGCGACGCGTGACACCGCGCCGCTTCTCTATTTCCGGGGCAAGTACGGCGAACTGAAAGCCTGATCCGGCGCGCCGTTCAGGCGGGCTGTTCGCCGAGCACCGTAAGGCGGCGCATCAGCCGGTCCTGGGTGGGATCGAAATCGCGGCGTGCATGGGCCGTGCAGCGGTTGTCCCACATCAGGAGATCGCCGAGCTGCCAGTGGTGCTCGTAGACGAAATCCGGGTTCTCGATATGGTCGAACAGGCGGGCGAGCAGCCGGTCGCTCTCGGCCCGGTCCATGCCGACGATTTCGCGCGACATCAGGCGGTTGACGTAAAGGCTCTTGCGCCCGGTCACCGGATGGGTGCGCACCAGCGGATGGGCGTAGCGCGGCGCATCGTCGGCGACGGCGGCCGCGGTATGGGTGGCGCCCGCATCGTAATCGTAGACATGCAGGACCTTGAGGCCGGCGATGGCTTCCTTGGTCTTTTCGTCGAGGGTGTCGTAGGCGCGCTGCAGGTCGCAGAACAGCGTATTGCCGCCGGTCTTGGGAATCTTGATGGAATAGAGAATCGTCGCCTTGGCCGGGCGCTGCTGATAGCACTGATCGATGTGGAACATCATCTCGCCGACCGGCAGGGCATGAATGAACTCGCCGTTCTCCTTGACGTTGGAGATGTACATGATCGCCGGGTCCTCGCCCTTGAACTCGGGCGTGTGAATGACCGACAGGTCGCCGACACGGCGGCCGAAGCGAAGCTGGTCCTGGGCGGTGAGGTCCTGGTTGCGGAAGCAGATCACGAGGCTTTCGTGCCAGATGTCCATGACCGCCTGGAAGGTGCCGTCGGCCGTCGGCTGGGCGAGATCGACGTTGAGGATTTCCGCCCCGCACGGATCGTGGCGCAGGATCTGCACGCCCTTGTAGGTCTGGGGCTTGCCCGGACCCTTGGTGACTTCGGGGAAATCGGCGAGCTGGATGGTCATGATCTTCTGGCGCTCTCGGGGTAATTCATACGAATTCTAAGGAATATAGGGAACGCGGGGTGGCGCCGTCAACTGCCGCGCTTTCCCTGCATTTTCAGTCCCTTGGCTAGTGCATCGAGCGGCCGCCGTCGACGTTGATGCACTGGCCGGTGATGTAGTTCGACGCATCCGACAGCAGGAACATCAAGGCGCCGACGAGATCGTCGGGCACCTGCCCGCGCGCGAAGCACTTGTCGGCATCGGCCTGCATCGACATGTGGGAATTGCTCGAATTGGCGATCTGGGTTTCGGACAGGGTGAAGCCCGGCGAGATCGAATTGACGCAGATGTTGTCGGCGCCCACTTCGCGCGCGAGCGCGCGGGTGAATACCAGCACGGCGCCCTTCGACGCCGAGTAATGCAGGCGCCACTTGCCGCCTTCCCAGACGCGGGACGACGCGATGTTGACGATCTTCCCGCCGCCTTGCGCCTTCATGTAGGGATAGACCGCGAGCGCGCAGAGAAACGGCCCCTTGGTATTGACCTGCATGACGCGGTCCCATTCGGCGGCCGGGATCTCCGTCCACGGCTTGCGGCCGAGCGCCGACATCAGCGATGCGTTGTTGACGAGCCCGTCAATGCGGCCCCACTTGTCGGCGGTGGCCTTGGCCAGGTCCTCGGTCATCTTCTGGTCGGCGACGTCGGTGGTCTTGGCCAGCGCCTGCAGGCCCCGCCCGGTCAGTTCCTTAGCCAGCGCCTGATTGGCATCGTCCACGATATCGGCAATGACGACGCGCGCCCCCGCTTCCGCAAGCCGCGTCGAATAGACCTTGCCGATGCCGGTGGCGCCCCCGGTAACGATGACGACGCGATCGGTCAGGTCGAGGGTGTGACGGGTCGGCGAAATATCGGCCATGGTGGTCTCCGTGATGAAAGGCGGGTAAAAGTCGGGGAAAGGAAATCAGGCGGCGAGCGGGCCGCCCGCCACGGTGAAGCGGCGCAGGTGGCGTTCCGCGTTGGGATCGAAGTCGGCGCGCGCATGAACCGTGCACTGGTTGTCCCACAGCAGCAGGTCGCCCTTGCGCCACTTGTGGCGGTAGACGAAGCGCGCCTCTTCCTGATGATCGAACAGGCGGGCAAGAATGGCGTCGCTTTCCGCCTTGGCCATGCCCTCGATCGACCAGGTCATCAGGCGGTTGACGTAAAGCGCCTTGCGCCCGGTCACCGCGTGGCGGACGACCATGGGCTGGACGAATTCGCGCCGTTTCGACGGATCACCGACCTGATCGCGCTGGGTGGAATCGTAAGTAAAGACATTGAGCGCCCTGTGGCTGTCCACGATCGCCCGCAGATCGGCGGGCAGCGCGTCATAGGCCGCACACAGGTTGCCGAACAGCGTGTCGCCGCCCACTTCGGGCACGACGATGGCGTAAAGGCAGGTCGCCCGCGCGGGGCGTTCCACATAGCACTGGTCGATGTGGAACATCATTTCGCCCTCGGGCAGGGTGTAGACGTACTTGCCGTCCACCCGGCGGTTGGAGACGAACATCACCTCCGCCGGCTCATCGCCCTTTTCATGGCGCGAATCGGCGGGGCGCGAGCGCTTGCCGAGCGGTCCGAAGAACTCGCAGAAGCGCACATGGGCTTCCGGCGACAGGTCCTTTTGGTCGCGCACCACCAGCACCAGGTTTTCGGCAAAGGCGCGCTGGAGCGCTTCCACCGTTGCCGGGTCCTGCGTCTGGTTGAGGTCTATGCCCGTGACTTCCGCGCCGAGCGCGTCTGAAAGCTTGCCGATCTGCATGGTTGCCGCCGTCTCAGGTTGCCTCGGCATCGGGATTGACCGAGCCCCAGATCTGTTCGTTCCAGTCCTTCGGCAGGGTGCCGTCGTCGAAGCCCATGCCGACGTAGTGGCTCCACAGCTTGAAGCAGTGCTGCTCGCGGTTGTTGTTGACCGACGCGATCAGGTCGAGCTCCTCGCGGGTCAGCGGCTTCACCTTGCCGATGGTCGCCGCCTGGTAATGGGCCTTGGCGTTTTCCTCGAAATGGACGGCATCGACCAGCAGCGCGGGCAGGCTTTCGGCCACCAGCACGCCGCCATGCGCGCGCATCAGCGCGCCGTTGTGCTTGCCGAGAGTCTTCGCCAGGTCCCTGCCCTGCTGCGAGGACTTGATGTGGGTCGGATCGGCATGGGTCGGGATGCCCGAAGCCCAGCGCTGGGCGTGGCTCTTCATCAGGGCCAGTTCGATGCCTTCCAGCATGGTGAACATCGCCGCCAGTTCAGAATGGGTATGCACCACGCAATCGATGTCGCGGCGCGCGCGCAGCACCTCGGAATGAATGAAGGCTTCGAGCGGCGGGCGGTAACCGGCGGGCCCCTCGATCACCTTGCAGTCGAGGTCGCAGATCACCAGCCCTTCGGGGCTGAGCCCGGCGCGGCTGTCGTTGATCGACTGGATCATGAAGGCATCGCGGCCGGGAATGCGCACGCTGGCATGGCCCGAATAGGTGAGGATGCCTTCCTTGTGCAGAAGGCGGGTCAGTGCCGCCAGCTGGATGCGCAGGCTGGTGATCGAGGCGGCGGAATTGGAACCCGCTGAAGCGGTTGCCATTGTCGTTTCTCCCTGGATAGACGTCGGACCCCGTGCCTTACGGCGCAAGCTCCGCAAGATTGCGCTTCATGGCGTGAAGCGTGCGGCGCAGCGCTTCGACGTCTTCGGCGGAAACCCCGGCCACGGCGCGGATGTTCACGTCGATGGCATGGGGCAAAAGGATGTTGCGCAGCGCGCGGCCGCGGTCGGTCAGGTAGATGTTCACCTTGCGCTTGTCCTCGGCATTGCGCACGCGCTTGACGTAGCCGCGCTTTTCCATGCCGTTGAGCGCGGTCACCGTGGTCGGTTCCATCATGCCGACGCGCTGGCTCAACTCGCGCTGGGTCAGGCCGTCCTCGTCCCACAGCACGCGCAGGAAATACCACTGGCCGATGGTGACGCCTTCGGTGCTAATGCGCGACTGCAGGAGCTTGGTAAAGGCGCGGTAGGTGTCGCGCAGCAGGTAGCCGACGGAGGTTTCCGAATGGAACTCGACGTCCTTGCCGCGCCGGGCGGCCTCCACGGCGGCCTGCGCTTCGGGCACCAGTTGAATCTGCTCGGCCATGGTCTCGCCTTCGTCCTGTCCGGCCCCGGCCGCACGGACGGAGCATTTTCTTAGCTTGCGAATAATTCTAAATGGGAATGATTAGAAATCCAAGGTTCCCCACTGCCCCGCCTTGCGCCGCCCCTTCTTGCGCCACGCGCCGGAGCGGATAAGCTGGCCCGACCAGGGAACACCGCGGAAATCATGGACGCGAACGAGATCAAGGCCGCCATCAGGGCGCGCGCCGGGGCAGAAGGCTTCGACGCAGTGGGCTTTGCCGCCGCCCGCGCGGTGCCCGACGGCGCAAAGGCGCTCGCCGAATACCTCGGTGCCGGGCACCACGGCGGCATGGACTGGATGGCCCGAAGGGTGGCCGAGCGGGCAAGCCCCCGGGGCCTGTGGCCAGAAACCCGCAGCGTCATCGTGCTCGCCACCAGCTACGCGCCGCCCGGCGACCCGCTCACCCTGCTGGCGCGGCCCGAGCGCGGCTCCATCGCCACCTATGCCCGCAACAGGGACTACCACGACGTGGTCAAGCCACGCCTCAAGCGCATCGCGCGCTGGCTCGCCGAAGACTTCGATGCCGGGGTCAAGGTCTTCGTCGATACCGCGCCGGTGATGGAAAAGCCCGCGGCGCAGGCGTCCGGTGTCGGCTGGCAGGGCAAGCACACCAACCTGGTGTCAAGACGCCACGGCTCGTGGCTGCTGCTGGGCGAGATCTTCACCACCCTCGATCTGCCTCCCGACGCGGCCGAGGCCGATCACTGCGGCACCTGCCGCGCCTGCCTCGACGCCTGTCCGACCGACGCCTTTCCGGCACCCGGCAAGCTCGACGCCCGGCGCTGCATCAGCTATCTCACCATCGAGCACAAGGACCATATCGGCGCCGAATTTCGCGCCGCCATCGGCAACCGCATCTACGGCTGCGACGACTGCCTTGCCGCCTGTCCGTGGAACAAATACGCGACGACGACGCGCGAGATGGCGTTCCTGCCCCGCATCGAACTGACGGCGCCGAAACTGGCCGATCTCGTCCAGCTCGACGATGCCGCCTTCCGCCAGGTGTTTTCCGGATCGCCCATCAAGCGCATCGGCCGCGACCGCTTCGTGCGCAACGTGCTGATCGCCATCGGCAACTCGGGCGATGCCGCGCTCGCCCCGCGCGCCGAAGCCCTGCTCGCCGACCCCTCGGCGCTGGTGCGCGCCATGGCGGTATGGGCGCTCGCGCGCCTCGTCGGCCCCGATGTCATCGCCACCCTTGCAAAAAACCACGCGGCGGGCGAAACCGATGCCGCCGTGCTGTCCGAATGGCAGGCGGCCGTCCCCGCCGGAGCAAATTCGTGAAAGTCGCCGATTTCGATTTCGACCTGCCCCGCGATCTGATCGCCACGCGCCCGATGGAGCCGCGCGAGGCGGCGCGCCTTTTGCAGGTGCGCCAGCAGGGCAATCCGGGCGAAGGGTTGTCCGATCACACCATCGCCGATCTGCCGGGGCTGCTCGCGCCGGGCGACATCGTCGTGGTCAACGATACCCGGGTCGTGCCCGCCCGCCTGAAAGGCCGGCGCGGCGAGGCGGGGGTGGAGATCACCCTGCACAAGCCGCTGACGGCGGCGCGCTGGCATGCCTTCGCCAAGGGTGCGCGCAAGCTCAGGGCGGGCGACATCATCACCTTCGCGCCCGGCTTCGCCGCCGAGGTCGAGGCGAGGCTCGAAGGCGGCGAGGTCATCATCGACTTCGCCCTGCCCGAGGCCGAGGTGCTGGCCGCCCTCGAACAATACGGAGCCGCGCCGCTGCCGCCCTATATCCAGCGCGCATCGGGCCCGGACGAACAGGACCGCGAGGACTACCAGACCATTTTTGCCGCGAAGCCGGGCGCGGTCGCCGCCCCCACCGCGGGGTTTCACTTCACCGATGCTTTGATGCGCCGGCTCGTTGCGCGCGGCGTCGAGCGCGCCACCCTGACCCTGCACGTGGGGGCCGGCACCTTCCTGCCGGTCAAGGCCGACGACGTGAAGGACCACAAGATGCATTCCGAATGGGGCGAGATCGACGCCTTCACGGCGGAGTTCATCAATGCTGCGCGCGGGCGCGGCGGGCGGGTGGTGGCCATCGGCACCACCGCGCTGCGTCTGCTGGAATCGGCTGCCGACGAGAACGGCAGGGTGCATCCCTTCAAGGGCGAAACCGATATCTTCATCACCCCGGGCTACCGCTTCCGGGCCATCGACCTGCTGGTGACGAATTTCCACCTGCCGCGCTCGACGCTGTTCATGCTGGTCTCGGCCTTCGCCGGGCTCGATCGTATGAAGGCGGCTTATGAGCACGCCAAGGCCCAGCGCTACCGGTTCTATTCCTATGGCGATGCGTGCCTGTTGCATCCGGCGCCGGGCGCACGTATCACCGACCGATGACCGACGCCCGTTTCCGCTTCGAACTGCTTGCCGCCGACGGCGCCGCCCGCCGCGGGCGGCTTGTCACCGCGCATGGCAGCGTAGACACGCCCGCCTTCATGCCCGTCGGCACCCGCGCCACGGTCAAGGCGATGACGCCCGACGCGGTGCGCGCCACCGGCGCCCAGATGATCCTCGCCAATACCTATCACCTGATGCTGCGACCGGGTTCGGACGCGGTGGAAAAGCTCGGCGGCCTGCACCGTTTCATGGACTGGCCGGGGCCGATCCTGACCGATTCGGGCGGCTTCCAGGTGATGAGCCTGTCCGGCTTGCGCAAGATCACGGAAACGGGCGTGACTTTCCGCTCGCATCTCGACGGCACCGCGTTCGAACTGACGCCCGCGCGCGCCATGGAAATCCAGCGCCAGCTCGACGCCGACGTGACGATGGTGCTCGACGAATGCACGCCCTTCCCGGCGACCGAGGACGTCGCCGCGAAATCCATGCGCCTGTCCATGCGCTGGGCCGAACTGTCGAAGGGGGCCTTTCGCGAAAGACCCGGCTACGGCCTGTTCGGCATCGTGCAGGGCAGCGTCTATCCGGAACTCCGCGAGGAATCGGCCAAGGCGCTCACCGCCATCGGCTTCGACGGCTATGCGGTGGGCGGCCTCGCCGTCGGCGAGGGGCAGGAAATGATGCTGCGCGTCCTCGACCAGACGGTGCCGCACCTGCCCGCCGACCGGGCGCGCTACCTGATGGGCGTCGGCACGCCGTCGGACCTGATCCGCTCGGTCGCGCGCGGCATCGACATGTTCGACTGCGTCATGCCGACGCGTTCGGGCCGCACCGCCAAGGGCTTCACCCGGCGCGGCGAGGTCAACCTGCGCAACGCCCGCCATGCGCTCGACCCCCGCCCGCTCGATGCCGAATGCGGCTGCCTCGCCTGCACGCGGTTTTCGCGCGCCTACCTCCATCACCTGTTCAAGGCGGAGGAAATGCTAGCCGGCATGCTGCTGACCACGCACAACGTCACCTTCTACCAGGACCTGATGGCCGCCCTGCGAGCAGCCATCGAGGCGGGAACCTTCACCGAGACCGCCACGCTCTGGGAATCTGGGCTTTCGCGCGGCGATATCGAACCCTTTTGACCAAGGCCTGATATTTTTTGGGCCGTGACGTAAGTATAACTTTATATTTTTTGCGCTTTATGGTTGTATTTCGGCCTTCCCTCATACCCGCAGAGGAGGCTGCCAAGAGCCGCGCCACCATCCGCAATTCCGACCCCCGGTTCGACGACCGCCCGCGGCGCCTTGGCCGCGCCGGGCTCGCCGCCCTGATGGACGACCCGCGTTACTGGGACGGCGACCATCCCGATCACGATCAGGTTGTCGATACCGTCCGCCGGGGCTTCGAGGTGGTCTTCGCCCCACCCAGGAATCCCGAGCTCACCACCGTGCCGATCAACGGCAATGTTCCCGTCACCGATCCCGACGGCCCCTTCGCCCGCCACTTCGCCCGGCTGGTTGCGGACAATGACGATCTCGACATCCTGCCCGAGAGCGCCCGGCGCAGGCTTGGCAAGCAGGTCATCATCGCCTCTCTCGATGAGGAGAAGGAAACCCCTGCCGACAAGAAAAGTGACGACGCCGTGGGTGATCCGGACCGCCCCTGGCATCCGGTGGATGCGGACGGCAATGAAATCCCGCCGCACCCCAACGACCCGCGCTTCAATCCCGACGGTAGCCCCAAACCCGAATGGTATCGTGGCGATACCACCCGCATCTGGAACGGACGCAATTCACGTTACGATCCCGAAACCGGCGAGTTCGAGTACTATGCCGATCTGCCCGACTATCACCGAGACCCCGATACCGGACGGTGGACGATGCGGCCCAAGGAGCAAGGGGGAGAACCCGTTCGAAAAGAAACTAGCCCCTATCCAAGCTCCCCACTGCCAGTTCCTCCCGTTGGCACAGATCCGAAGACGCGTCGGGGAAAATTCGCGCTGGGGCGCTGGCTGCTCGAACTCGGCATCTGGGGCGAACAGGAAAGGCAAAGGCGGGAAAATACCGAACGCTGATCCCGCCCGGAGAACGAGATCATTGTGATGAAAATCGGCAACGATTGGAGAAACCGGCTATGGGCCGGCGGGATGGTCGCGCTTGCGGCTGCCGGCACTTTCATCTGGTGGTGGCGTGACCGCCCCATGCCGCTCGATCATCTCGCCGATGTCGCGGCGATTACCCAGAAATTCGAAGAGATCGTCTTTCAGAGCGAACATGGAGGAGCATTCAAAGGAATTAACAAATGGGCGGGCAGAATCATTCTTTTTCCAAAAAGCCGGCTACCGGAAGGTCTTCGTGCGGCGCTTGAAACTTCCATTGCGACGATTTCATACCTAAGCGGTTTGGAAATCGTCATTACGGATTCCCCAAAAGCCTCCAATCTAGTTTTGTATTTTTCCAACCACAAAGAATTCCGGAACATTGCATCCGAGTTCGTCGGCCAGCGAGAAGAGCAAGACGCAACGTGGACAGATACAGCGAGATGCTACTTTTTCGGCACATCCAACCGCTGGATACAACGCCGTGGGCTTATCGTTGTTGGCAACAGTTTGACAGAACTGGAAGCAAAATCCTGTCTCTTGGAAGAACTCTATCAAGGGATTGGACCCGGCAAGAACAGCCGCCGGCTGCGATATACCGTGTCACATGGGCATGACAACCTCACCGAGCTGTCGCTGAACGACAAGCTGATCCTGCGCGCGCTCTACGACGACCGCATTTATCCCGGCATGCCGCGGGCGGAAGCAATGGCGGTGGCACGGAACGTGATCAATGAACTGCATGCCGCCGTGCGCGCACGCGGCCCCGCCGCGCTGATCCACCCGCGGCATGCGGCACGGCAGGTGCCGCAGAGCGGCCGCATGGACTTGGCGCCGCCCCCGCCGTAAGATCGCGCCATGACCGATACGCCCGAAAAGCCCGCCCTGTCCCAGCTCGGCCACCCGTCCGCCCTGCCCGCCAGCCCGGACGAGGCGGTCCTTGAGAGCTTTCCCAATCCCGATCCCGGCACCGCCTACCTGGTGCGCTTTTCCTGCCCGGAATTCACCTGCCTGTGCCCGATCACCGGCCAGCCCGATTTCGCCCATTTCGTAATCGACTACGTGCCGGGCGAACGCTGCGTGGAGAGCAAGTCCCTCAAGCTGTTCATGGCGTCGTGGCGCAACACCGGGTCGTTTCACGAATCCACCACGCTCGCCATCGCGCGCCGCCTGAGCGAGGCAACGGCGCCGCGCTGGCTGCGCATATCAGGTTTCTGGTATCCGCGCGGCGGCATTCCCATCGACGTATTCTGGCAGTCGGGCCAACCGCCCACGGGCGTCCACGTCCCCGATCCGGGCGTCGCCCCCTATCGCGGGCGCAACTGAGCGCCGGGTTCCCGGCACCAATTACAGGAGATCTTGCGCATGATGTACGGTGACGGTTTTTTCGCCTTCCACACCGCGGCGCTGATCCCGATCGTGCTGTTCAGCCTGCCGTTCGCCATCGGCTTTTACTTCGTGGCCGGGCGGATCGGGCGCCATCCGCTCATCTGGGCGATCCTGACGCTGATCCCCTTCGTCAATTTCTTCTTTTTCATTTACGCGCTGTTCGCGATCCTGATCCACATCCTCGACAAGGTCGAGGAAGCCGCCTCCCAGCACCGCAACAGCGAAAGCTGAACGCGCCTAGCCGTTCTGCGCCGTTTCGCGGCGGCGGATCATCCACCATACGATCATCGCGCCCACCATCTTCGAGATCGTCATGACGACGACGCCGGTCGCCGTCAGATGTCCGATGCCCCACAGGAAGACGACCGAATCGACCGGCGTGCCGAGCAGGCTGGAATAGAGGATGCGCGCGGCCAGCGGGCGGCGCGTGAAAGTATAGACCAGCCAGTCCACCAGTTCCGACACCAGGAACGCCGCCGCCGAGGCGATCGCCACGTAGGGCGATGCCATCACGTAGGACAGGCCCGCCCCGATCAGCATGGCGATGAGGACGCGGTGGCCCACCTCGCGCTGGGCGAAGTCGCGCACGACGAAGATGAAACCGACGGCGAGCGACATCGGCGGCCACATTTCGCCGCCCGGCATCTTGACCAGCGGCACCACCGTGAAGCCCCAGTTCACGGCGACGATCAGCGCAACGTAGGTCAGGGTCGAGCGGTATTTCAAAAGCACAGACATCTGAAAGTTTCCTAGGTTCTGGACTGGTATGGGGTGGGGTCGGGCATGCCCGCCTCGACGAAGCCCCGGCGCCGCAACGTACACGAATCGCAGGCGCCACAAGCGCGGCCCATCGGGTCGGGATCATAGCAGCTTCGCGTCAGGCCGTAATCGACGCCGAGCGCCGCGCCCGCGCGGATGATGCCGGCCTTGGTCATGTCGATCAGGGGCGCATGAACCGTCACCGGCAGGCGGCCCTCGACGGCGGCACGGGTGGCGAGATTGGCCATGGTCTCGAAGGCGCGGATGTATTCGGGACGGCAATCGGGATAGCCCGAATAATCCCGCGCGTTGACGCCGATGAAGATATCGCCGGTGCCGAGCACTTCCGCCCAGGCCAGCGCAAAGGAAAGGAACACCGTGTTGCGCGCAGGAACGTAAGTGACGGGAATGCCCGATCCCATCGCCGCCTCGTCGCGGCCCTTGGGCACCGGGATGTCGTCGGTGAGCGCCGAGCCGCCGAAGGCGCGCAGGTCGATCGGCTGCACCACGTGGCGCGCGGCGCCAAGGGCGCGGGCGACGGCATCGGCGGCATCGAGCTCGACCGCGTGACGCTGGCCGTAGCGGAATGACAGGCAATAGGTCTCGAACCCGTCATGGGCAGCCATGGCCAGCACGGTCGCGGAATCGAGACCGCCCGACAGCAGCACCACGGCGCGGCGCGGCGCGGTCATCGCGGGGAATTCCCGTCGCCATCGATGGCGGCTGCGACATCGGCATCGAGCGCCCGGCTCTTGCGATAGCGGCGGAACAGCCATACGCCGAGCATGCCCGAGATGACGAACAGCACGACACTGGCACCGATGCGCAAACTCGGCTCGAGATGGATGCCCGATCCCAGCAGCGCGAAGATCACCGTCTGGGGGATATAGCCGATGACCGAGCCGGCAACGAAGGGTACCGCCCGGATGCCCGACACCCCCGCCGCCAGGTTGGTGATGGCGTTGGAGCCGATCGGCAGCAAGCGGATCAGCAGCGCCATCGAGAACGGATAATCGTGCAGGAAATCATCGACGCGCTTGACCCGCGCGCCGAATTTTTCGCGCACGAGCGAACGCCCCATCAGGCGGGCATAGGTGAAGGCGAGCACGCAACCGGCCCCCGCAGCAGCCAGCGCCAGCCCGGTGCCGAGGGCGAGGCCGAAGGCATACCCGCCCAGAAAACTCACCGCCTGGCGGGGAAAGCCGATGGCCGTCAGGACCATGCCAAGCGCCACGAACAGCAGCTCGCCGCCAATGCCGCGGCCCCTGATCTCGCGGTCTACCCAGCCCTGATCGAAGATATTGTCGAGGCCCGTCGCCTTGACCAGGAAGCCGAGCGCCACAAAGGTCGCGATCAGGACGAGGCCGCGCAGGTAGGGCTTGAGCGCGGACATGCGGGCGGCGGACATGGGCGGTCAGTCCCCGGAAATGATTTCGGGGCGCTTGGCGCGGCGCAGCAGCCAGGCGACGCCGAACAGGTCGGTGATGCCGACCCACAGCCTGTCGAACAGGCCGTAGTTCGACGCCCCGCGCAGGCGCGGGCGGTGATTGACGGGCACGCAGCGCACCTCGCCGCCGCCGCGGATGATCAGCGCCGGGAAATAACGGTGCATGTGATCGAAATAGGGCATGCGCAGGAAGGCATCGCGGCGCATGACCTTGAGGCCGCAGCCGGTATCGCTGACACCGTCCTTCAGCAGGCACTGGCGGATGCGGTTGGCGATGCGCGAGGAGACGCGCTTGAGCCAGCTGTCGCGGCGGCGCGCGCGGATGCCTGTGACGAGATGAACCTTACCCGTCGCATCACTGAGGGCGATCTCGACCAGCGCCGGAATATCGGCGGGATCGTTCTGGCCGTCGCCGTCGAGCGTGATGATCCACTGCCCGCGGGCAGCTTCGCCGCCGGTCCGGATCGCGGTGGACTGGCCGCAGCTGGCAACATGGGTGACGACGCGCAGGCGGGGGAAACGGGTGCGCGCACCGGCCAGCCGTTCGGCCGTCGCGTCGGTCGAGCCGTCGTTGACGTAGATCACCTCGAAGGCGTGGGCACCATCGAGCGCGGCGTGGATTTCCTCGATCAGCGGGACGATGTTCTCGGCCTCGTTGCGGACGGGAACCACGACCGAAAGCAGGATGGACGAACTGTCAGACATGTCTTCGCGCCGGTTGCAGGTTTGCTGGGGTTTTACAGAACGGGGCTTTCCTTGTCCAAGGCGATTGTGGGCAGCGGCCGAAAGATGCGCGGAAATCCGCCGGTTTCGCGCCATACAGGCAAGTCCCGGCATTGATCGGCGGGCGCTGGAAGGCTAAGGTGCCGCCCCGTCCATACAGTTCCCGGCGCGATGAAAGCCCTCACCTACGCCCTTTTCTGCATCCTCTGCGCCGCCGCCTTCGCGTTCTGGCCCGAACTCGATATCGGCGCGGCCCGGCTCCTTGCCGACCCCGGACAGAAGTTCCAGTTTCCGTTGCGCGAATGGGGCCCGGTCGCCTTCCTGCACGACTACGTCCCGTTCATCACCTGGACCGTCGTCACGGGCCTGGTGCTGGCGGCGCTTGCCTGGGCAATCCCTGCGGCGGCGCGCTTTCGCGCCCCGCCCGTCATCATCGCCTATGTCACGCTGTCGCTCGCCGTCGGGCCGGGGCTGATCACCAACGGGCTGCTTAAGGAATTTTCGGGGCGCGCCCGCCCGGCGCAGGTCACGGAATTCGGCGGCCCCAAGCAGTTCACCGCGGCCTTCACCCCGGCGCGCCAGTGCACGACCAACTGCTCATTTGTGTCGGGACACGCGGCGACGGGGTTTTACCTCGTCACCTTCGCACTGCTGATGGCGCCGGGACTGCGCCGCCGCGCGGCCATCGCGGGCGCGGTCGCTGCGGGCAGCCTGTTCGGACTTGCCCGCATGGCCGAAGGCGGCCACTGGCTGTCGGACGTGGTGTTTTCCGGCCTGATCAACATGGCCGTCGCCTGGGCGCTTTACCACTGGCTGATCGCACGCCGTCAAAAGACGGCGTAATCAGATCAGGCTTCAGGCGCCGCGCAGGTTCCGGGTCGCTTCCGCATCGACGACATAAGCGCCGTCGCGCTCGATGAGCGCCACCGCGTAGATGTCGCGCGCCGCCGCCGGACTGACATAGCCTTCGTTGACGTCGCGGGCCACGCGCTCGGGCCGGCGCCGCCTGGGATCGCCATAGCCGCCGCCGCCCGGGGTTTCGACCTTGAACGTGTCGCCGTCAGCCAGCGGATAATCGGAATAGCGCGACGGCAGAACCTTTTCCTTCGTCTCGCCTGGATGCATGGTCAGCCGCCCGCAGCGCCCGTCGGCACCGCCCGCGACGCCGCGCGGCGCGATGAAGTGCTTGTTCGAGCGGATATTGAACCGGGCCTCGCCCAGGTTGACGTATTCGCGCAGGATGCCGAGGCCGCCGCGGTATTCGCCGGCGCCGCCCGAATCGGGGATGAGCTCGAAGCGCGTGACGCGGGTCGGGAATTCCGATTCGACGATCTCGACCGGCGCGATGCGCGCATTCGACTGATGCGAACAGGTGCCCGACACGCCGTCCTTCATGGCGCGCCCGCCGGTGCCGCCGCCCATGATCTCGTACTGGACGTAGCCCTTGCCCGAACGGGTCGCACGCCCGCCGATGATGATCGAGCGCGAGCCGCAGCCATCGGCGCGCGCCTTGTCGGGGACGATATGGCTCATCGCTTCCACGGTCGCTTCGGTCACCGCCGTCACCGTCGGCATGTAGGTGTTCACGGGTGCCGGGAAATGCGGGTCGAGCACGCTGCCCTTGCGCAAATGCACGTCGGCCACGCGCAGCAGGCCCGAATTGATGGCGAGCGTCGGGTCGACCTGCGAAATCAGGGTGTAGACCATCGCCGCCAGCACGATGGGCGGGCGGATATTGGCCGGGCCCTTGGTCTGGTCGTTGGAGCCGGTGAAATCGAAGCTGATGCGGTCGCCCTTCTTTTCGACGACGACATGCACGCGGATCGGCTTGTCCAGCTCGATACCGTCGTTGTCGACGAAGCGTTCGGCCTCGAAGCGGCCGTCGCGCCACTTTGAGATGGCGGCGCGTATGATGCCTTCGGACACGCGCATCATTTCGTCGAAGGCGGCAAGAACCTGGTTGTCGCCGTATTTCTGGAACAGCTCCGCGACGCGATCTTCACCGAGACGGTCCGCGCCGACCTGGCCGCGGATGTCGCCCAGCACCATTTCCGGGGTACGCGAATTGAACGCGAGGATGCGTTCGACCTCGCGGCTGGTTTTCCAGTCGCGCTGGTAGCGGATCGCCGGCAGGTGGATGCCTTCGGCGAAGATTTCCTTGGCCAGCGCAAAGCACGATCCCGGCACCGGCCCGCCGATGTCGGGCTTGTGGGCGATGTTGCCGCAGAAGCCGACATGCTTGCCCTTGAAGAAGATCGGCGTAATCACCGCCATGTCGGGGGCATGGGGACTGCCGCCTTCATAGGTGTGATTGATGATGTAGGCGTCACCCGGCTTGAGGTCATGGCCGTAATCGCGCAGCACCGCCGCCGTGCAGGCGGGGAAGGCGCCGACGTGCAACGGCAGCACGACATGCTGGGCCACGACGTCGCCCGCCGTGTTCAGAAGCGCGCAGGACGCATCCTGGCTTTCGCGAATGATGGTGGAAAAGCCCGTGCGGAACAGGCAGTTCTGCATCTCGCGGACGATGCCGACCAGCGATGCCTTGATGACCTGGAAGGTGATCGGATCGACGCCCTCGCGGCGGCGCGCCGCCACTTTCCGTGCGGGCGCCTTCTTCTTCGCCGCTTTTTTTACGGGCTTTCGCGGTGCGGTTTTCTTCGCCTTGCGCGCCATGTTACTTCCCCTCGGTCACGTGAAGGTTGCGGAAGCGATCCACCTCGGCCACCTGGCCGGGATGGATGACGATGGTCGAATCGAGCTGCTCGATGATCGCCGGCCCCTTGACGCGGTGGCCGACGTCGAGCCGTTCGCGCTGGTAGACCGGCACGTCGCCGGTGACGCCGTCGAACCGCGCCTTGCGCTTGCCGAGATAGGCGTCGTTCAGCCTCAAGCCCTGCTTGCGGAAGACGGGCATCTTCACCTCGGGCAGCTTGCCGATGCCGGTGACGCGGTAGGTCACGGCTTCCACCGGTTCCTCCGGCCCGCTGTGGCCGAAGAGCTGCTTGTGGGTCGTATCGAAGGTCTCGCGAATCTGGCCGAGAATCTTCGAGGTGATCTTTTCGCCGGGCAGCGGCACGGTCAGCTCATACCCCTGGCCCGCGTAGCGCATGTCGAGGGCGTATTCGAGGGCGATTTCCGACGGCTTGAAGCCTTCGGCGCGCAGTTCGGCGCGCGCCTGGTCGGCAAGCGCCTTGAGACGCGCCGTGACCTCGGCGGGCCCCACCTCGGAAAGAAGGGTGAGCCGCGAAATGGCGTAATCGTGGCGCACGTCCGCCTGCAACAGGCCGATCGCCGAATTGACGCCGGGATAGAGCGGCACCAGCACGCCGCGCATGCCGAGATCGCGCGCCATCTGGCCCGAATGCAACGGGCCTGCGCCGCCGAAGGCGACCAGCGTAAACTCGCGCAGGTCGTAGCCGCGCATGGTCGAGATCGCCTTGATGGCTTCTTCCATCTTGACGTTGATGATGCGAACGATGCCTTCGGCGCCGGCTTCAATGCTCATGCCGAGCGGCCCGGCGACGTGATCGGAAAGCGCCTTGCGCGCGAGCGCGGTGTCGAGGCGCATGCGCCCGCCGAGGAAGTTACCCTCGCCGAGATAACCGAGGGCGAGATTCGCATCGGTCACCGTGGGAAGCTGGCCGCCCTTGCAGTAGCAGGCCGGGCCGGGCACGGCGCCCGCGGATTCTGGGCCGACCTGGAGCTGGCCCACCTCGTCCACGCGGGCGATGGTGCCGCCACCCGCCGAAACGGTGTTGATGTCCATCATCGGCACGGCGATGACGCGGCCGTCGACCTCGATGCGGTTGGAACTCGACGCCTGACCGTCCTTGATCAGCGCCACGTCGCAGCTGGTGCCGCCCATGTCGAAGGTGATGAGGTTCGGCTCCTTCGTGTCGCGCGCCAGGTTGACGCCCGCCGTGACGCCGCCCGCCGGGCCCGACAGCACCGTCGCCACCGCCTTGCGCGCGGCGGCGGCGAATGTCGCCGAGCCGCCGTTCGACTGCATGATGTAGCGCTTGCCGGTGCGCACGCCCGCGCCGTCGAGCTGGGTTTCGAGATGATGGACGTAGCGTTCCAGGATCGGCTGCAAGTAGGCGTTGATGACGGTGGTCGAAAGGCGGAAGAACTCGCGGATCTGCGGCAGCACTTCCGAAGACAGCGACACGGAAATCTCCGGCGCTTCTTCCGCGATGATCTCCGCCACCCGCTTTTCGTGCGCGGGGTAGAGGAAAGAGAACAGCAGGCACACGGCGACCGATTCGATCTTCTTGTGTCGCAGCTCGCGCACGGTTTCGCGCAGCGCCGTTTCATCGAGCGCCTTGAGCACATGGCCCTGAAAATCGATGCGTTCCCTCACCTCGCCGGTGCGGCTTTCGGGCGCCAGCAGCGAGGGTTTTTCGTATTCGACGTCGAAAACGGACGGGCCGTGCGGGGTCGACTGCTCGCCCACTTCATAGATGCCGCGGAAGCCTTCGGTGACGAGCAGGCCGGTACGGGCACCCTTGCCTTCGAGCAGCGCGTTGGTGCCCACCGTGGTGCCGTGACAGAAATAGGCGATGTCGGAGGGCTTCACGCCCTGCTCGATCAGGTGACGGACGCCGGAAATGATCGCTTCCGACGGGTCCGACGGCGTGGACGGCAGCTTGTGGATCGTGATCTCGCGCTTGTCTTCGCGGAAATAAACGACGTCGGTGAAGGTCCCGCCGGTATCGACGGTGATGCGGTACTTGCTCATCGGTCGGTCTGCCCTTTTCGGGTCTCACTGGGTTGGGAAGGCAAAGGGGTGCGGGCCGCCTTATAGCCGAAAAAGCCCCGCGCGTGAATGACCGAGACACGCAGCGCCTTCTTCGTGCCCGGCCGCACATTGATGCGCGCCAGGGTCGCCGCCTCGCTGAAATGGCGGGTAATGCCGGACGGGTCCTCGTGCAGGACCACCAGCAGGTAATCGCCGCCCGGCCGGTCGGGCAGCGGGCGCGTCAGGTCGTAGTGATGGCCGATGCGCGCCGTCGGCCGCCAGGCGAAGATGTCTTCCGGCATCGGACGGACGTAATAGAGAAGCTCAGCCAGCAGCATGCGGTCGTCGGCCAGAAGCGGCACGCCGGGCAGCCGCGCCCGGATGGCGCTGATTTCGGCGCCGAGCTCGCGCCAGCCGTCGTGATGGGCGAACAGGTCGGTGCCGCGCGGCAGGGCGATGCCGGCATGGCTGCCCGGCCCGTCGCGGCTGACCGCCAGCACGCCGACCAGCGCCGCAACGACGAAATGCAACGCAAGGGAGGCAACCGCGAGAACGCGTCGCCCGCCGTCGAGCAGGACGGCCGTCGCCCAGATGCTGCCCGCCACGTAGACCGGCGCGATCCAGTTGGCATTGGCGCGCGAGAGCAGCGCGACCGAGGAAATCGCAAGCAGCATCGGCAGCACCAGGGATGCCAGAAGCCGAGTCCGCCAGTCCGCGCGCCAGCGGCGGATGCGTGCAACCGCCACCAGAAGTGCCGCGAACAGGATCGGCCCGAATACGCCGAACTGCGACGCGAGGAAGGAACCGAGCCGCGCCGGATGGAACAGATCGCCGCGCAGGTTCGCGTTCGATCCGGTATGGGCAAAGGTGACGAAAGCCGACTGCATGTTCCAGATCAGGTTCGGCAAATAGATGAGCGCGCCAAGGCCCAGCGCCAGCAGCGGTCCCCCCCAGCCGCGCAGGCCCGATATAGCGCAGCGCGCGCGGGCCTCGCGATCAAACGCGAGCCAAAGTGCCAGGCCCAGCGGCAGGAAAGCCATCGCGTATTTCGACAGCAATCCGCCGCCGATGGCGATGCCGAGCGCCGCCCACCAGCCGAGGCCGGCCGCGCCGCCATCGACGATTCGGGTCACCGCATAAAGCGCCATCGCCCAGAACAGGATCAGCAGCGGATCGGTCGAGGCGATGAAGGAAGAAAAGCTGACGCCGGGCAGGGTAATGAAGGCAAGGGCGGCAAAGAATCCGACCCGCGCCGAATAAAGCCTGCGCGCCGCGCCATAAATGAACAGGGATGACGCAAAATAGGCCAGCGGTACCCAGGCCTTGATGCAGGCCTCGCCCGGCCCGCAGAGCGCCGTCGTCGCGCCGATCGCCCAGGCGACCATCGGCGGCTTGGAAAAATAGCCGAAGGCGAAATCGCGCGACCATGACCAGTACTGTGCCTCGTCCGGGTAGAGATCGAGGCCGTAGAAGGCGAGCGCGACAAGGCGCAGCGCCGTTATGGCGCCGAGCGCCAGCAGCGCATCACGCAGGCCGAAGCGCCCCGCCGGGGCAGGCGCTTGCGTATCTGTGGATGATGCGGTCATGGAACAGTCAACGTGCCTTGGGGTGGCCCCTGGAAACCGGGGCAGGATAGCGCCACCGCCGCGCGCAGGCCATTACATGTTGCGGTCCATGCGCTCGACGCGCCCGAGGACGGGGAACAGCTTCCAGCAAATGGCCGCGACGATGACGGAGCCGACGCCGCCGAAGATCACTGCCGGCACCGCGCCGAAAAACGCCGCCATGGTGCCCGCGCGAAACTCGCCGATCTCGTTGGATGCGCCGGTAAAGACCGAATTGACGGCGCTGACGCGCCCGCGCATGTCGTCTGGGGTGGCGATCTGCAAAAGGGTGGACCGGATATAGACGCTGACCATGTCGGAAGCGCCGATGATCGCCATCGCCACCATGGACAGCCAGAACCAGTGCGAGAATCCGAACAGGATCGTGGCGAAACCGTAGATGAACACCATGGCGAACAGGATCCGCCCAACGCCGCGCGTCATCGCGACCTGGGTCAGCAGGAGCGCGCTCATCACCGCGCCGAAGGCCATGGCCGAACGCAACAACCCGGCACCCGACGGCCCCACCTGAAGAATGTCCTTGGCGAAGACCGGCAGGAGCGCGGTGACGCCGCCGAGAATGACAACGAACAGGTCGAGGGTAATGGCGCCGAAGATGATTTTCTTCTGGTAGACGTAGACGAGGCCCGCCAGCAGCGTCTTGAGACTGGTCGGCTGCTTGCCGGTACGATGCGTGCGCGTGCGGATGACGACGGTGCAGCCGATCGCGATCACCATAGAGACGACGGCGGTGGCATAGACCACCTCGGGCCCGAACAGGTAAAGGCCGCCGCCAAGCGCCGGACCGACGACCTGCGAAACCTTGTTCGCCCCGGTGTTCCAGGCAACCGCGTTGGGGAACTGCTCGGGCGGAACCAGATTGGGCACCAGCGAATTCGAGGCAGGCTGGTAGAAGGCGCGGCCCGTCCCCATCACCGCCATGATGGCGAACACGGGCCATACCGCCGACGTCGCCGACATCGTGAAGAAGAACAGCAGAGCCGCCGCCACCAGCATCACGCCGTAGCAGTAGGACAACACGAGGCGCCGGTCGAACAGGTCGGCGACGTAGCCGGTAAACAAGGCGAACCCGAAGGCCGGGGCGAAAACCGAGAGGCCGATATAGGCAAGGTCCATCGGATTGCCGGTGCGGTCATAGACCTGATAACCGACCGCCACCGTCACCATGTGCAGCGCGATGGACGCGAAAGCCTTGCCGAGGAAGTAAAGCAGGAAGTCGCGATGGCGCATCGCCGCCAAGCCGGTGAGGGAGGCGTCACGTTCGGGCTTCGGATTTTCCGTCGAAGACTGGGAACCGCTCAAAACCCGAACCTTCGTTCGCTGAGCAGTTTATCGGCGATGGAGCGCGGAACTGGAGCGGGTGATGGGAATCGAACCCACGTATTCAGCTTGGGAAGCTGATGTTCTACCATTGAACTACACCCGCCTTGGATTCCGGGGGACCATTTCTAGCGGCAAGGCAGGCCCCGCAGCAAGGACAGACTGGAGCCTGGGAAATCAGCGCCGCATCAGAACGTTACGCCCATTGCCGTAAGTATGGTTAACAATAGATAAATATGTATTTTCGAGTATTCTTGCAGTTGATAGTCGGTAAAATTCTTGCTACACAGAGGATGCGTTCTATGCCTTTTGGCGCATATCTAAGGATATTGCGGAGGGTCGGACGCCTTGGGGATGGGGGAAAAACCCGAGAAAACTCATTCGCTTAGATCTTCAAGGTGCGACGCAATGATTCTCACCAAATATGCCGATTATTCGGTCCGCGTGCTTCTTTACCTCGGCGCCCGCCCCGGCCAGAAGGTACCCATCACCGAAATCGCCGACGCCTACGGCATCTCGCGCAATCATTTGATGAAGGTTTCCCAGAACCTCGCCCATCACAGGTTCATCATCGGTTATCGCGGCAAGGGCGGCGGGATTTCGCTGGCGCGCCCGGCCCGCAACATCATCCTGGGCGACGTTCTCGCCCTCGTCGAGCCGGCCCTGCGCGAACCGAACATCGCCTCCGGTCCCATGCTGCAACCCGCCGACATGCGCTTCGTGGAGGCCCTCGGCATCGCCAGGAAGGCGTTCCTCGACTCGCTGTCTTCCTGCACCCTTGCCGACCTTCTGGGCGCGGGATCGCCCTCGCTCGCGTTCCGCGGCACCGGCAACGACCGCTGACCGTCGCCCAGCCACGCCCTTGACCACCGCCGCCCACGGGTCTATGTACAGGCCACGTGGTCATTTGTGCCGGCCGGCTTGCGGCCACGTTAAAGAATTCGCTAAAAGGTCGGGTGCGAGATAATTACGCCCTGGCCTTAGCTGGCCGGGGTTTTTTATTGATCGGCGAGCGCCGGCGGCGCGGGAGAAGGGCATGGCTGACAACAAAAACGGGCAACGCGGTTACCGGCCCCGCACCAACATGGTGCGCGGCGGCCTGTCCCGTTCCGAATTCCAGGAAACCTGCGAAGGCCTGTTTGCGACTTCGGGGTACGTCTACGCCAATGCGGAAGAGGCGGAATCCGCCTTCAAGGGCGAGAACACGAAGTTCATCTACTCGCGCTTCTCCAACCCGACCGTCAACATGTTCGAAAAGCGCATGGCGCTGATCGAAGGCATGGAGAGTTGCCGCGCCACCGCCTCGGGCATGGCTGCGGTCTTTGCCTCGCTCGCCTGCATGGTGCGCGCAGGCGACCGCGTCGTCGCGTCGCGGGCGCTGTTCGGTTCCTGCCTTTATGTCATTACCGACATACTGCCGCGCTATGGCGTGGACGTGACGCTGGTCGACGGAACTGATCTTGGACAGTGGGAAAAAGCGCTGGCGGGCGGCGTCCGCGCCGCGTTTCTCGAAACGCCGTCCAACCCGGGGCTGGAAGTGATCGACCTGCCCGCCGTTGCCGATCTCGTGCACAAGGCGGGCGGGCGGCTGGTGGTCGATAACGTCTTTGCCTCCCCCGCCCTGCAGAAGCCGCACGCTCTCGGCGCCGACGTCGTCGTCTATTCGGCGACCAAGCATATCGATGGCCAGGGCCGCGTGCTCGGCGGCGCCATTCTCGGCGATCCCGAATACATGGACGAACACCTGCGCATGTTCCTGCGCCACACCGGCCCGTCTCTCAGCCCGTTCAATGCCTGGATTCTGCTCAAGGGCCTCGAAACCCTCGAATTGCGCGTACGCGCGATGTGCGACAGCGCGGCGCGCATCGCCGCGTGGCTGGACAGCCGCGGCGACCTCGTCCGCGTCGTCTATCCAGGCCTGGCGAGCCACCCGCAGCACGGTCTGGCCAAGCGCCAGATGTCGGGTTTCGGCACCGTCGTCGGGCTGGAAGTACCGGGCGGCAAGGCCGGCGCCTTCCGTTTCCTCAACGCGCTGGAACTCGCCGACATTTCCAATAACCTTGGCGATGCCAAGACCCTGGTCACCCACCCGGCCACCACGACGCATCAGCGCCTGGCCGAGGAAGAGCGAAATCATCTCGGAATCACACAGGGTTACGTAAGGCTTTCGGTCGGGCTCGAGGATCCTGAAGACCTGATCGAGGATATCGACAGGGCGCTCAGGGCGGCACGCGGCTGAGCCGCCGCCAACTTTACAGCGGGGCCGGGTTGGTCCAATCTTGGAGCGCCCGGCCCCGTGAGCCCATGCCGGGAAAAGGAAGCGTTTTTTTATGTACTCCGCCACCACCCATTCCATCGTCATAACGGTCGAGCCCTATTATCTCGATGACGAGTCGGAACCACACGATCATCGCTACGTCTGGGCCTACAAGGTCAAGATCGAGAACCGGGGCGACCAGACGGTAAAGCTGAAGCGGCGCTACTGGCGCATTACCGACGCCGTGGGCCGCACCCAGGAAGTGCGCGGCGAGGGTGTCGTCGGCGAACAGCCGGTGCTGGAGCCGGGCCAGAGCTTCGAATACACCTCGGGCACGCCGCTTGCGACGTCGTCCGGGATCATGGTCGGCCAGTACTACATGGAAACCAACGATGGACGCGGCCTCGAGGTCGAAATCCCCGCGTTTTCCCTGGACACGCCCGACGAACGGCCGGTGATTCACTAGTTCGGCACGGCCCAATAACCGGCTACGGGTGATCCGGACGCGTTCGGGCCACGTATCCGGAAAAAGATCGAGAGGAACCCCGTGAAAACGAACCGCAATTCCGCCGTTGCCGACAAGATCACTGTACTCAAGCGCCCCGACCGTGCCGAAGCGGAAGACGCCGTCCGCACTCTTATCCGCTGGGCCGGAGACGACCCCGAGCGCGAAGGCCTGCTGGGTACGCCCGACCGCGTGGCCCGCGCATGGGAAGAATTCTTCCGGGGCTACCAGGAAGTCCCCACGGATATTCTCGCCCGCACCTTCGAGGAAATCGAAGGCTACGACGAAATGGTGGTGCTGAAGGACATCCGCTTCGAATCCCACTGCGAGCATCACCTGCTGCCGATCATCGGCAAGGCCCATGTCGCCTACCTGCCCGACCGCCGCGTCGTCGGCATTTCGAAGCTGGCACGGCTGGTCGATGCCTATGCCAAGCGGATGCAAATCCAGGAAAAGATGACGGCGCAGATCGCCGCTGCCATCGAAGACGTCCTCCAGCCCAAGGGCGTTGCCGTAGTCATCGAAGCGACGCACCAGTGCATGACCACCCGCGGCGTCCACAAGCCGGGAACGACCATGGTAACGAGCCACATGCTCGGCGGCTTCCGCACCGACCAGAAGACCCGCCGTGAATTCCTGTCCATGATCGGATCGCCCGGAACGACGCAGGTCTTCAACTCCTGACGCCTCGATCGCTCAAGGCTGCGGGGGCGCCGTGATCGATTTTCGTCCTGTTCTGTACATCGTAGGACTGCTGCTCTGCGCGCTGGGCGCGGCGATGCTGTTTCCCGCGGCCGTGGACCTTGCCTTCGACGACAGGGACTGGCTTGTCTTCTTCGTTTCGTCGGCTGTCACGGTATTCATCGGCGGCAGCCTCGTGCTTTCCATGCGCGGGCGCGAACAGCAGGAACTGGGCCTGCGGGAGGCCTTCCTCCTGACGGTCCTCAGCTGGACGCTCGTCTCGCTCTTCGCCGCCATACCGCTGCTTTTTTCCAACCTAGGCCTCGACATGGCCGATGCGGTGTTCGAGGCCGTTTCGGGAATCACCACGACCGGCTCCACCGTTCTCGTGAAGCTCGACGCCATGCACAAGGGCGTCCTGCTGTGGCGCTCGATCCTGCAATGGATCGGCGGTATCGGGATCGTGGTCACGGCGATCGCCCTGCTGCCGCTGTTGCGGGTCGGCGGCATGCAGCTGTTCCGCACCGAGTCCTCGGACCGGTCGGAAAAGCTGTTTCCCCGCCTCAAGCAGATCGCGACCGCGTTCATCGGCATCTACGTCGGCCTGAGCGTGGTCTGCGCGGTTGCGCTCTGGGCCGCCGGCATGACCGCCTTCGATGCGGTCAACCATGCGATGACGACGCTGTCGACCGGCGGGTTTTCGACGAAGGATGCGTCCGTTGCCTTCTACAATTCGCGCACCATCGAAGCGATCATCATCGTGTTCATGCTGATCGGCGGCATTACCTTCACGCTCCATGTCCGCGCCCTGCGCCGGGGGCCGGCCGTCTACCTGCGCGACGAGCAGGTGCGCGGCTTCCTCGCCCTGATCGCGCTCGCCACCGTTTCCATTGCCGCATGGCTCGTCGTGACCCAGGACACATCGATGCTGCGCGCGCTCAGGCTTGCGTCGTTCAACGTGGTATCGATCGTGACGACCACCGGTTTTGCTTCGAGCGACTATCTTTTATGGGGTGCCTTCCCGATTGGGGCCTTCTATTTTCTGACCTTCGTCGGGGGCTGCACGGGCTCGACGTCCGGCGCCATCAAGATTTTCCGCTTCCAGATTCTTTACGCCGTCGCCTACCAGCAGCTGATCCGCCTGCTGGCGCCCCACCGCATCACCGTCGCCAAGGTGCAGGACAAGGAAATCGATTCCGCCGCGGCCCTTTCGGTGCTCGGGTTCTTTTTCTTTTACGCCATGACCTTCGGTGTTCTCGCCCTGGCGCTCAGCCTGTTCGGCCTCGATGCGCTGACCGCCATTTCCGGCGCGGCAACGGCAGTGGGCAACGTCGGGCCCGGCCTCGGCTCGATCATCGGGCCGGCAGGCAATTTCGCCGAACTGCCCGATGGCGCCAAATGGCTGCTTTCCGCGGGCATGTTGCTGGGCCGGCTCGAATTCGTCACCGTATTCGTCCTGCTGACGCGCGCCTTCTGGCGCGAATAGCGGCACTTGGACAGGTCCAACGGCGCACCGTATAGTTGGCGCCGCGTGTCGAATTCTCTCGCCCGGGGCCCATGCTCGACGTCCGTCCCATTTTCTTCGTCATCGGTATCCTGCTCGTGACCCTCGCCGCAGGCATGGGCGTGCCTGCGCTGACCGATTTGATCGCGGGGCAGTCCGACTGGCGGGTTTTCGCCGGATCGGCAGGCGCCTGCCTGTTTATAGGGGTCGGGCTGATCCTGACCATGCGCACCGAGACCATGCGCATCGGCGTCCGCCAGGCTTTCCTGCTGACAGCCGTTTCATGGCTCGTCATCGCCCTGTTCGGGGCCCTGCCTTTCGCCTTGGCCGACCTCAACCTCAGCTATACCGATGCCGTCTTCGAAGCGATGAGCGGCATCACGACGACAGGCGCCACGGTGATCAGCGGCCTTGAACGCGCCCCGCCGGGAATCCTGATCTGGCGCGCGATCCTGCAATGGCTTGGGGGCATCGGCATCATCGTCATGGCGGTGTCGATCCTGCCGCTTCTGCAGGTCGGCGGCATGCAACTGTTCCGCATGGAATCTTCGGAAAAGGGCGAAAAGGCCCTGCCGCGCGTCGCCCAGGTCGCCACCATCATCGGCCTGATCTACGTTGGCCTGACGGCGCTCTGTGCCATCGGCTACTGGGTCGCCGGGATGCGCGGCTTCGATGCCGTCGCCCATGCCATGACCACGGTCGCCACCGGCGGCTTCTCGACGGCGGATGCGTCGGTAGGCTATTTCAACTCCCCCGCCGTCGAATGGATCGCCGTGGTTTTCATGCTGGCGGGGTCCATGCCCTTCGTCCTCTACATCCAGGCCGTGCGCGGCAATGTACTGCCGCTGTTCCGCGACTCGCAGGTCCGCACATTCCTTGCCATTGTCCTCGTGTGCATCGCCCTGCTGGTCGCGTGGAAGGTGGCGACCGGGCGCGAGGCGCTGGGCCCGGCGATCCGTCTCGTGACCTTCAATCTCGTCTCGGTGATGACCGGCACGGGCTACGCCACGAGCGACTTCAGCCAGTGGGGCGAGTTCGCGATGACCGTGTTCTTCTTCGCCATGTTCGTGGGCGGCTGCGCAGGATCGACCACCTGCGGCCTGAAAGTGTTCCGCCTGCAGGTGCTTTATGCATCCACCGTCGCGCAGGTGGGAAAACTCCTCCAGCCGCACGGCGTCTTCGTGCCCCATTTCAATCGCAAGCCGATTCCCGAATCGGTTTCCGAATCGGTACTGAGCTTTTTCTTCATCTACGTGATTTCATTCGGCGCGCTGGCCGTGGGCCTCGGCGCGCTCGGCCTCGATTTCGTGACTGCCATATCGGGCGCCGCCAGTGCCATCGCCAACGTCGGCCCCGGGCTCGGCAGCGTCATCGGCCCGGCGGGGACCTACGCATCCCTGCCGGATGCGGCAAAATGGCTGCTGTCCTTCGGCATGCTGCTCGGCCGGCTGGAACTTTTCACCGTGCTGATCCTGCTGACACCAGCCTTCTGGCGCAACTGATCACTCGCGCTTCAGGTAGGTCCCGAAATAGCTCGCGATATTGCGTTCGAGCTGCTCGTTGAGCTGACGCATCATGTCTTCGGTGATGGCGAACCAGACCCGCTCGCGCTCGGCGATCGTGACGCCTTCGGGCACGGTCTGCGAGCGATCGGCCCGCGCCGTGACATAGGCCCGCTGTACGCCGCCCGCATCGATGACTTCAAGCATCACGGCCAGCTTGCCTTCGTAGCGCGCGGCCTGGTCGCGGGTGAAAGCGCCCTTGATGCCCCCGGTCACGGAAAGCGGCACCTCGACAATCGAGGCATCGAGGATGACAAGCCGCGCGCGCGCATCGCCGCCGCGCGCCTTGATGCGATCAAAGCCCCATTGACGCGCAGCGTTGTAAGGCTTCACCGGCGCAAGGTGTTCGACGTTGGGCGACTTCAGCGGCGGGATATAGCGAGTTTCCACATCGAAGCCGGAAACCGCGAGGTTGATCGGCGCGAGATGGCGGTAACTCAATTCCGCGAAATTCTGCTGCGCCGGCGGCGTGGCACATCCGGCAAGGGCGAGCGGCAGCGCAAGCGCGGCCACAGCAAGAAGGGGAGCAATTCCGAATCTGTGCATGGCTTCCATCTGGAACGTTGTTCCAAGGCTGAACCATGGTGACCGGCAAATCGGGCGAATTCAAGACGGGATAGAACGATTTTTCGGAAATCCGCCGGGACAGCGTCAGGCGGCGAACAGCGCGTCGATGGCAGCGCGGTCGAAGGCATAGTTTGTGCCGCAAAATTCGCATTTCACGCGCACGGCATCGTTCTCGATCAGCGCCAAAACTTCCTCGCGCGGAAAGGACGAAAGGGTGCGCTCCACCCTTTCACGCGAGCAGCGGCAGCCCGCGCGCAAAGTACTACTTTCGTAGGCGCGCACGCCGGGTTCGTGGAACAACCTGAACAGAAGGCGTTCGGGGACAAGCGCGGGATCGGTCATTTCCTCGGCCCGGGCGCTGCCCATCAGGGCGACCGCTTCCCGCCAGGCTTCATCGGCTTCGGCGCGGGTCAGCTCGTCCGCGCGCGCTTCGCCGGGCAGGCGCTGGATCATGATGGCGCCCGACCGCCAGGGCGTGCCTTCCGCGCCGCCTTCGACGGCAACCTTGATCGCCGCGTCGAGCTGCTCGGACTGGCGGAAGTAATGGTGGATACAGTCGGTCAGGGTATTGCCCTCGAGCGCCACGATGCCCTGGTAGCGCTCGGTATCGGCCCCCTGATCGACGGTGAAAGCAAGGTGCCCGGCGCCCAGCAGCGCCGAGACCAGCGACAGCACCGGCCCCTCCGCCGCCGCCGCCACCGCTTCGGCATCAAACTGGGCATAGGCGCGCAGGTCGCCCGCGCTGGTCATGTCCGCGACGAGGATTGACACAGGCCCCTTGCCGCTGATCTGAAGGGTAAAGACCCCGTCGTATTTGAGCGCGCTGGCAAGGGTCGCCGTCAGGGTGACCAGTTCCGCCAGCAGCAGCGACACCGGCTGCGGATAGCCATGGCGCGAAACGATTTCGTCGAGCAACGGCCCGAGCCGCAGAATTCGCCCGCGCAGGGCGGCGCGCTCGACCTGAAATGGAACGACAAAATCCGCGGAGAGCTTGGAGCCTGTTGCCATCAGCTCATCAGGCGCCGGCGCCCGACAGGCACCAGTGCAGGATACCCTTCTGGACATGCATGCGGTTTTCCGCCTCGTCCCAGACGACGGACTGGGGCCCGTCGATGACGGCGCCCGAAACCTCGCGCTCGCGCGAGGCGGGCAGGCAGTGCATGAAGATCGCGCCGGGGGCCGCCGCGTCCATCAGGTCTTCGTCGACGCGGTAGGGTTCGAGCTGGGCGATATGCGCCTTCAGCGCCGCATCGGTATTGACCCCGTGGCCCATGCTAAGCCAGGTGTCGGTGACGATGCAGTCGGCACCCTTGACCGCTTCATAGGCATCGGTCAGCAGTACGAGATCGGCACCTGCCGCGCGCGCGCGCTCGACCATGCGGGCCTCGGGCGCAAGGGCGCGCGGCGTCGCCACGCGCATCTCGAAACCGAAATGCACCGCGGCATGAATCCATGATGCGCAAACGTTGTTGCCGTCGCCCACCCAGGCCACGGTACGCCCCTTGATCGGCCCCTTCGCTTCCTCGAAGGTCATGATGTCGGCCATGATCTGGCAGGGGTGGCTCTTGTCCGTCAGGCCATTGATCACCGGCACGCTGGCATGGGTCGCCATTTCGAGAAGGCTCGATTCGCGCAGCGTACGGAACATGATGACGTCGGCGTACCGCGACAGCACGCGCGTGGTATCGGCGATGGTTTCACCACGCCCCATCTGGGAATCGGACTGGCTGATGATCGTCACCAGGCCGCCCATCTGCTTCATGCCGACCTCGAAGGAAACGCGGGTACGCGTCGAGGGCTTCTCGAACACCATGGCCAGCGTCTTGCCCGCGCAGGGGCGCTCGCCGCCCGGCGCCGCCTCGCCGCGCTTGTAGGCGACCGCGAGATCGAGAATGCCGCGCAGCGTGTCCGCAGGCAGCCGGTCGAGGTCGAGGAAATGACGCACGCCCTTTTCTTCCCGGCTGGGGACCGGGGCAGGGCCGCGCCTGGATGCCCGGGCGGTACTCATGACTTGCCTTCCAGTTCCGCGCAGGTCGCATCGATGATGGCGACCGCCTCGGAGATATGGGATTCGTCGATGATCAGCGGCGGCAGCAGGCGGACGACGTTGTTGCCCGCGCCGACGCTCAGCAGTTTGTTGTCGCGCAGCTTCTGCACCAGCGGCTTGGGATCGTCCTGGCACATCAGGCCGACCATCAGCCCGCGCCCGCGCACGCCCTTGAGCATCTTCGGATGCTTGGCGACGACGCCCTGCAGTTTATCGACCAGGATCGCGCCCATCTTCTGCACGCGCTCCATGAAGCCCGGCGCCAGCATGACGTCGAGCACCGCGTTGCCGACCGCCATGGCGAGCGGGTTGCCGCCGTAGGTCGATCCATGCGTGCCCGCGACCATGCCCTTGGCCGCGCGTTCGGTCGCGAGGCACGCCCCCACCGGGAAGCCGCCGCCGATGCCCTTGGCCACCGCCATGATGTCGGGCGTAACTCCCGACCATTCATAGGCGAACAGCTTGCCGGTGCGGCCCATGCCGCACTGCACTTCGTCGAAGAACAGCAGCAGGCCGTATTCGTCGGCGATCTCGCGCAATCCGTTCAGGTAGTCTTCCTGCGCGGGCAGGATGCCGCCCTCGCCCTGCACGGGTTCGATCAGGATGGCGGCGGTCTGGTCGTTGATCTTGGCCCGCGTCTCGTTGAGGTTGCCGAAGCCGACATGGTCGAAGCCTTCGACCGCCGGGGCAAAGCCCTTCAGCAGCTTTTCCTGCCCGCCCGCCGCGATGGTGGCAAGCGTGCGGCCGTGAAAGCCGTTTTCTGCGCAGATGATCCGGTAGCGGTCGGGCTCGCCCGCCGCGTCGAAATAGGCGCGCGCCGTCTTGATACCGCATTCGACCGCCTCGGCGCCCGAATTGCAGAAGAAGGCCGTGTCGGCAAAGGTATTGGCGACAAGGCGTTCGGCCAGGCGTTCCTGGCCCGGAATGCGGAAGATGTTGGAGGTATGCCACAGCTTCTGCGCCTGCGCGGCGAGCGCCGCGACAAGGTAGGGATGCGCATGCCCGAGGCAATCCACCGCGATGCCGGCGCAGAAATCGAGATAGCGCGTGCCGTCAGCGGTAAAGACATAAGCGCCCTCGCCCCGATCGAAAGCGAGGTCGGCCCGTGCATAGGTCGGCATTACTGCGGGAATCACGCTACCCTCCTGCCCCCGGTAAAACGGCATTTCGGCCCGCGAAGGGGCCGAATCCCGTGGGGGTCTGTGGAAAAAGCGGTGAGTATCCATGGCCCGGGCGGGGCTGTCAACGCCCCGTGGATGGGCGAAGAGGCGCGGAAATGACCGTTTTCAGCCGTTTTCGTCAGGCCCGCAGCCGGTAGCCCGAGCGGAACAGGGCCCAGGCCAGAAGTCCGAGGCCCAGGTTTCCCGCCAACATGATGGCGTAGCCGATGACCAGCGGCGCGTCCGAATGGCCGGTAAACGCATAGCGGAAGCCGTCGATCATGTAGAAAAACGGATCCATCCGCGCCGCCGTGTTCCAGATGCCGGGCAGCCGGTCGATGGAATAGAAGGTGCCCGACAGGAAGGCGAGCGGGGTGATGATGAAGTTGGTCACCGCCGCGTTCTGTTCGTGCTTGTCGGCCCAGATGCCGCCGACGACGCCGAGCAGGCTGAGCATCAGCGACGCCATCGCCGCGAAGAACAGCGCGTGGAACGGATGAACAATGGTGATCGGCACGAACAGCGACATGGCAAGCGCCACGCCGGCGCCGACCATCAGCCCGCGCACCATGCCGCCGAGGCCATAGCCGATCGTCAGTTCGATGGGCGACAGCGGCGCCATGACGATATCGACGATATTGCCCTGCATCTTCGACGACACGATGGACGACGACGAATTGGCGAAGGCGTTCTGGATCATCGCCATCATGATCAGGCCGGGCGCCAGAAACTGCGTGAACGGCACGCCGCCCACGACCTGCAACGCGCGGCCGAGCGCCAGCGTGAAGACCGCGAGGAACAGGAGCGTCGTCACCATCGGAGCGCCGACGGTCTGCACCCAGACCGTGAGAAAGCGCCGCACCTCCTTGCGCACGAGGGCGGCAAGGCCGATCCAGTTGATCCGCCCGATGGGACGGGGCGCCAGTTCCGGATGGGGTGACTGTTCGGGCATCGATGACATGGCCATGTTCTAGGGCCGGATGACAGGCGATGGCAAGCCTGCCAATGTGGCTGCATGGAAAAGGAACCGGACACCGCGGATAAGACGGCGCCGCCCCGGCGCAGGCGCTTGCCCCGCAAGCCCACGCGCCAGTCGCTGGAAAACGCGGCGCTGGCCTATCTCGGCCGCTTCGCCGCATCCGCCAAGGGGCTGGAAAGGGTGCTGATGCGCCGCGTCGATCGCGCGGCGCGCGCCGGGATCGGCGACCGGGAAGAAGGTGCCGCGCTGATCGCCGCCATCATCGCCCGCTATCGCGAGGCCGGATTGCTGAACGACGCCGCCTTCGCCGAAGCCCGCGCCCGCAGCCTGTTCGAGCGCGGCCAGCCGCTCCGCGCAATCCGCCTCAAGCTCGCCCAGAAAGGCGTCGGCACTGCCGAGATCGAAAGCGCCCTCGCCGCACTGGCCGAGGACGAGGGCGACGGCAATGCCCGCGCGCTGGACCGCGAGGCGGCCCTGCGGCTGGCGCGCCGCCGCCGCCTTGGCCCGTGGCGCGATCCTGCCCGCCGCAAGGACATGCGCGAACGCGATCTTGCGGCTCTCGCCCGCGCGGGCTTCAGCTACGGGATTGCGCGCGAGGTGATCGATGGTACGGGCGAAGAGGACGACTAGTTCAGCCGCCCGTCTTATCTGCGGATGACATGGCGACATGGACGGCGGGCGCGCGGCCCGAACGGTCCTCTCCGAAATAGACGGTCTGGTGGGGGAACGGTATCTCGATGCCTTCCGCATCGAAACGGGCCTTCATGCGCCGGTTGAATTCACGGCCCACCGCCCATTGCTTTCCGGGCGGCACGACCTTGATGCGCGCCTTGATGATCACGGCCGAGTCGGCAAACTTGTCGAGGCCCAGAATCTCCAGCGGTTCGGCAATCAGCGGACCGAATTCGTCGTCCTTCTGCATGTCGGCACCGATTTCGCGCAATACGCCGATCACGTGATCGACATTTTCGCGATAGGCGATGCCCACGTCGAAAACGTAATACGCCCAATCCTTGGTCTTGTTGATCACGGTCTTGACCTCGGAGAACGGAAGAACATGCACGTTGCCCGCGAGGTCGCGCAACCGCACCGTGCGAATGGAAAGGGCCTCCACGACGCCCGCATGCGTGGTGTCGAACTGGACGACATCGCCGACTTCCAGCGTGTCTTCCACGAGGATGAACAGGCCGGTGATGACATCCTGCACCAGCTTCTGCGAACCGAAGCCGATGGCAAGGCCCAGCACGCCGGCGCCCGCCAGCAACGGCGCGATGTTGATGCCGATTTCCGAGAGCACGATCAGCGCCACCAGCGTCACCAGAAGCACGAGCACAGTGGTGCGCACCAGCGGCATCAAGGTCCTGATGCGCGCGGCGCCGGTGCCGCGGTGCTCAAGCTTCTCTATATGGCGGGCAAGGCCGATATTGACCGCTTCCCATGCCGCCATCGCCAGCAGGGCGATGATGACGATGGTGATGGTCTTTTCGATCAGCGCCTGGCCGTCGGCAGAGCCGAGCCAAGCCAGCGTATCCACCCCCCAGGCGAACATCACCAGCAGAACCGTAAAGATTCCGACGGTCCAGCGGGCCAGCGCCCGCAGAACGGTCATGTAGCGGTTGGCCCGGGCTTCCAGCCCCGGCAGGCGCTCGCCCATGTCGGCACCGATGCGCATGATGCGATCGAGGGCGCTGTCGATCCCGGCGAGCGCAAGGCGGGCGAGGACAAGAATCAGTACCGTCCAGCCGGTCGCGATCATCAGGTACTCGAACCCGCCCTTCACCTTGAACAGCCAGACCAGATAGACGGCCGCGATATAGGCGAACGCGGCGATATGCCAGACGCCCGCGATCCGTGCCCGCGCCCCGCCTGCCAGTCCTGCCCCGCCCGCGCCGCGGATCGCATCGGCGACGGCGGCGCGGTTCTGAAGGACAAAGACGATCAGGAAGCCGACGAAGGCGAGGCCGACGAGGTAGAGCAGCGAATCATGGGCCGGTTCCGGAAGGCCGACGAGGCGCACCGCCTCAAGCAGGAAAAACGCATAGACGAAGATGCGCACGAGGCGCCGCACCCAGATGTAGAGATACTGCGCCGTCTCGTCGCTGAAGTAGCCCGGCCGCAATCCCGCCACGCCGGGCGACAAGAACACCCGTGCCGTCGCCAGAATCAGCTTCGCCACGAAGAAGGCCGACACGCCCACCAGCAGTACCGGGGCTGCCGGACCCGTAATCGGCAGCGCCACGTAGGCCGCGTAGGCGCCGCCCGCATAAGCAAAGGCGTTGAGATAAAGCATCAGCATGCGGCCGGTGAACCGCAGAGCGCGCGGCACCATGCTTTCTTCCGCGGGAACCTTTTCCAGGTTGCGGCGCGCCCCGTCGGTCAGCTTGCGGAAGCCGAACTGCACCGCCATGCCGATGCCGACGATGACGAGGAAGCGCCAGACGAGACCAATGAGCCGATCCCGCTTGGCGGGAACCATGACCTGACTCTCGAGCCAGGGCACGAGGCGCGGCGCGTCGCGCAGGACGGAGAGCACCGCCGTCATGCGGCTGGCAAGCGCGCCGACCCGTTCGGACACAGCCTGGGCGACGCGGTCGCTCAGCCCCGGACGGGCGGGCCTGGCGGGTGTTTCGGTCGCCCGCCGCGCGGCAATCAGGGCGTCGAGGGATTTCAGGAATTCGGCCCGCTTCGCCTCGTCGCGCAGGGTCGCCGACAGTGCTTCAAGTTCCGCCGAAGACCCCTGCACTTGCGGCGGCGAAGGCGCCTGCGCCAGTACCGGCCCCGCCAGCGCGGCAACGACAAGCAGCGCGCCGAGGGCAAGACCGGCGCGGCGGCGGGCGTTCACGACAAGACTGGCAAGGACTGTTGTCATCACGGGGGACAAGACTAACGCGTTCACTTGACCGAGTCACTTTTTTGCCCGGACGGCGCGCCGCCGCTATAATTCCGAAAAGTTTTCTTCTGCAAACGGAGAGGCACGCGCCATGGCCATCGTTTTCTATCACAACCCCCGCTGCGTCACCTCGCGCAAGGCGCTGGACCTGTTGCGCAAGAAGGGGGTGGAGCCGGAAATCGTCGAGTATCTCAAGACGCCGCCCGGCAAGACGGAACTGAAGAAGATCGCTGAACTGATCGGGGTCCATCCCCGCGACCTGCTGCGCCGACGCGAAAAAGCGGCGCTCGCCAAGGCCAAGCTCGATCCCAAGACGGCAAGCGCCACGGCCGCGCTTGACGCCATGGCAAAGGAACCGGTGCTGATCGAGCGGCCGATCATCGTCAACGGCAAGAAGGCCCGCCTCGGCCGCCCGCCGGAAACCGTGCTGGAAGCGCTCTGATTCCCCTTGCCCTCATAAAGGGTTCGTAAACCCGTGCCGAGGCACACTGGGTCCGCCCGGAATTCCAAGGACCCCTCGTGAGCACCCCCGCCCGCCAGACCGTTGACCAGATCGAAGCCGGCCTCGCCCATCATCGCGTCGGCGCGATCGCCAAGGCCGAGGCGTGCTACAAGCGCGCCCTCGCCGCATCGCCCGGCGATCCGCGCGCGCTCCATCTTCTCGGCCTCGCCGCCTTCGACAAGGGCCGCCCCGAACGTGCCCTGCAACTGATCGCGAAGGCGCTGGCGCGCGATCCGGCCAATCCCGATTTCCTGCATTCGGCGGGCCATATCCTTCAATCCCTCGAACGCTACGATGAAGCCGTCTCGCACTATCACGACGCGCTGGAAAGAGACCCCGGCCGGGCGCTGACGCGATCGAACCTCGGCAATACCCTGAAACGGGCGGGCCGGCTCGAGGAAGCGGCGGCCCAGCTCGCGCGCTCGGTCGAAATCGCTCCGGACTTCGCCGAAGGGTGGTCGAACCTCGGCCTCGTTCACAAGGAGCGCGGCGATTTCGACGCCGCGATCGATTGCCAGCGCCGCGCCGCCGGGCTGCGCCCGACCGTCGCCGCCTTTTCCTTCAATCTTGCCAATACGCTGGAGGCCGCCGGGCGGCGCGACGAGGCCATCGGCGCCTACCGGCGCGCGCTGACCCTCGACCCCGCCCATCGCGGCGCGCGCATCAGCCTGGGGGCGGCGCTCCGGCGCATGGGCCGGCTTGATGAAGCCGCCAACGAACTTGAACGCGCCCTTGCCCTCAACCCCGCCGATGCCGAGGCGCGCTGGAACATGGCCCTGACCCAGTGCATGGGCGGTCACTGGGCCTCGGGGCTCGAAAATTTCGAGGCGCGCAGGCGCATGCCCGGCATGACGGCGGAACCAGCCGGCGGCGCCGAATGGGACGGCCGCCCGATTCCGGGCCGCACGCTGTTGATCCAGCACGAACAGGGCATGGGCGATGCCATCCAGTTCCTGCGTTTTGCCGCCGATGCGGAAAAGCTGGGAGCGCGGGTGATCTACCGCGGCCCTGAAAAGCTGCTGGCGCTCGCCAAACGCATCACCGGCATTGCGGGCACCTTTTCCCTCGACGCGCCCTTGCCGCGCTTCGACGTCTGGGCGCCGATGATGAGCCTGCCGCGCCTCGTCCGTGCGGCCAGCGGCCAGCGCCTCGGGCGCAGCGGCTATCTTCTGCCTGAACCCGATCGCATGGCGCGCTGGCGTGAACGTCTTTCCTCGATCGCGGGACTGCGCATCGGCATCGCCTGGCAGGGCAACCCCGATTATGCCGCCGACCGCGAACGGTCCCTGCCGCTCGCCATGTTCGAGCGCCTGTCGGCGCTGCCCGGCGTAACCCTCGTCTGCCTGCAGCAGGGCGCCGGGCGCGAGCAGATCGCCGCCTGGCCGAAGGTCCTGC
Organism: Alphaproteobacteria bacterium; assembly: GCA_038145705.1. GTDB lineage: Bacteria > Pseudomonadota > Alphaproteobacteria > SMXQ01 > SMXQ01 > WHSO01. Next base: position 190,760 of record JAYQQF010000002.1, read on the forward strand.
CCATCGCCGATCTTGCGCCGGAACTGGACCAGGATGCCGCCTTCATGGATACGGCGGCGGTCCTGCCCGCGCTCGACCTCGTCATCAGTTCCGATACCGCGCTGGCGCACCTGGCCGGGGCGGTCGGCGTACCCGCCTGGCTCGCCCTCGCCCATGTGCCGGACTGGCGCTGGGGGCTTGAGGGCGAGCGGTCCGTCTGGTATCCCACCGTACATGTCTACCGCCAGCCGCGTCCCGGCGACTGGAAAGCGGTTTTCGCGGACATGACGGAGGCGCTTCGCGCGCGCATCGGAGCCCATGGCTGATTCGAACACGATTACGATCCGCATTTCGCCCGGCGAAGTGCTCGACCGCCTGACCATCCTCGAAATCAAGTGCGAACGCATAACTGATGCGGCCAAGCTGGCGAACGTCAAACGCGAGCGCGACGAGCTGGCCGCGGTGGTGGCGAAGCACATTCCCGCGCGCGACGACATCACCCGCCTGCACGACGGCCTGAAGAAGGTGAACGAAAAGCTGTGGGTGATCGAGGACGATATCCGCGACTGCGAACGTGCGCGCGACTTCGGACCTAAGTTCGTCGAACTGGCCCGCGCCGTTTACTTCACCAACGACGAGCGCGCCCGCCTCAAGCGCGAGATCAACGACGCGCTCGGCGCCGACATCATCGAGGAAAAATCCTACGCGCCCTACTAGGCGCGAGAGCCTTTCCCCGCTTCATATCTTCTTGAGATTATCCGCGTCGAGCCCTTCGCTCGCCAGTTCCGCGCCCGCGCCCGCATCGCCGAGATCCTGGGCCAGGGTTTCGCGCAGTTGCGCCGCTTCCTGCTGGCGCGCCCACATCGCCGCGTACTGGCCGCCCTTGGCCAGAAGCCCCGCATGGGTGCCGCGCTGGGCGATGCGCCCCTGATCAAGAACGATGATCTCGTCCGCGTCGATCACGGTGGAAAGCCGGTGGGCGATCACCAGCGTCGTGCGGTTTTCCGAAACCTGGCGCAATGCCGACTGGATTTCCTTTTCGGTATGGGAATCGAGCGCGCTGGTCGCTTCGTCGAAGATCAGGATGTTCGGGTTCTTCAGCATGGTGCGCGCGATGGCGACGCGCTGCTTTTCGCCCCCCGATAGCTTGAGGCCGCGCTCGCCTACCCGCGTGCGGTAGCCCTGCGGCGTCGAGACGATGAAATCGTGGATGGCGGCCAGCTTCGCCGCCTGCTCGATATCGGCGTCGGGCGCGCCCGGACGGCCATAGGCGATATTGTACTGGATGGTGTCGTTGAACAGCACCGTATCCTGCGGGACGATGCCGATGGCCGCACGCAGGGACTCCTGGGTGACATCGCGCACGTCCCGCCCGTCGATGGTGATGCGGCCCGCGCTGACGTCATAGAAGCGGAACAGAAGCCGCGAAATGGTGGACTTGCCCGCCCCCGACGGGCCGACGATGGCGACCTTGCGCCCGGCGGGTACGCGGAAACTGACGCCCTTGAGGATCGGCCGGTCGGCGTTGTAGCCGAAGGCCACGTCGTCGAACACCACCTCGCCGCCCGTCACCGCCAGCGGCTTCGCATCGGTACGGTCCTTGATCTCGGGCGAAACGGCCATAAGGTTGAACATCACTTCCATGTCGGTCAGCGACTGCTTCACCTCGCGGTAGACGTAGCCGAGGAAGTCGAGCGGCGTGTAAAGCTGCACGATGTAGGTCATCACCAGCACGAAATCGCCCACCGTCATGGTGCCGGACTTCACACCCTTGGCCGCCATCGTCATCACCGCGACGAGGCCCGCGGCAATGATCAGCGCCTGGCCGACGTTGAGCAGCGACAGCGACGTCTTGTTGCGCACGGCGGCGCGTTCGTAGCGGGCCATGGCGCGGTCGTAACGATCGGCTTCGTGCCCTTCGTTGCCGAAATACTTCACCGTTTCGAAGTTCAGCAGCGAATCGATCGCCCGCGTGTTCGCTTCCTGATCGCGGGCATTCATTTCGCGGCGGAAGCGCAGCCGCCATTCGGTCACGGTCAGGGTGAAGAAAATGTAGGTCCCGATGGTGACGAAGGTGACGGAGGCGAACCAGAAATCGTAGAGCGTCCACAGGATGGCGCAGACCACGACGATTTCAAGGATCGTCGGGATGATCGAGAACAGCATGAAGGCCAGCGTGAACTCGATGCCGCGCATGCCGCGCTCGATGGCGCGGCTGAGGCCGCCCGTCTGCCGGTCGAGATGGAACCGCAGGGAGAGCACGTGCAGGTGGCGAAAGACCCGCGTCGCCACCTGGCGCACGGCCCGCTGGGTGACCTTGGCGAAAATGGCGTCGCGGATTTCGGCCGAGGCGGCGGCGGTAAAACGCAGCAGACCGTATGCGAAGATCAGCGCGAAGGGAACGAAGATCAGCGCCGCGTCCTTGGGCGTCAGCGCATCGACCGCGCCTTTGTAGAGGATCGGCACGTAGACGTTGGCGACGATGGCGATGGCCAGCAGCACCATGGCGAAAACGACGCGCGCGCGCAATTCGAAGGAGTTTTCGCGCCACAGGAAGGGCAGCAGCGAGCGCATGACGCGCACGTCGAGGCGGCCGGCGAAGGTCTTGAACTCGCTAGACTCGGGGGGCTGGGGCTGACGCGAACTGGCGTTTTCGGCAAGGCTCATGGGGCGGAAACCGCGCTCGCACCGCGTACGTTGGCGGCGATACAGGCTTCCGCTTCCGCCGTCGTCATGACGTCGCCGAAGGACAGGTAGAAATTGACCAGCGCCGCCATGTGGGCCTCGTCCGTGCGCGCCGCATTGCCGTCGGAAATCATCACCGTGCGGAAATTGCGCATCATGGCGTCGCGCGCCGTCGATTCGCAGCAGGTGTTGGTCACCGTGCCGGTAACGAGGACGGTATCGATGTTTTCGCGCCGGAGCACCGCCTCGAGATCGCTCGATCCCTGGATGAAGGCCGAATAGCGTGTCTTGTCCACGATCAGGTCGGCCGCGCCGACATCGAGGCCGGGCCACAGTTCGTGCCCCGGCCCGCCCGCCTTCATGCCGTCGAAGCGACGCGCGCGCTGGCCGGGCTGGGTCAGTTCGTCGTAATAGACCGACCACTCGCGGGCGACCTTTTCGTTGGCGACCATGCGAATGAAGACGACGCGGCCCCCCGCCGCCCGCAAGGCGGCAGCGAGGCGATTGACGTTGGGCACGATGTCGAGGGCTTCGGGAACGAAGGAATGGGCGACGGCCTCATCCATGAAGCCGCGCTGCAGATCGACGACGAGCAGCGCCGTGCGCGCCGGGTCCATGTCGGAAAACACGTGCAGGCGGCCGCGCCGCGTCGTGACGTGATTTTTCACCCAGTCGGGAATTGCGACCTTGTGCATGGGACTACCGGCTGTCGGTTGCGGGATCGGGCCAGTATAGGGGCCGCCCGCCGCCGCGCCTACGGTCTTTCGCGGGGCGCGTTCACGGCGCGGCCGGCGGCTGCGGCCCGAAACTGGCGGAATTGGAACGTATGTGCAGGTCGCGCTGGGGATAGGGAATTTCGATGCCGGCGGCGTGGAACCTGTCCCAGACGCGCAGCAGCACCTCGCTTTTGACATTGCTGATGCCGTTGCGCGGGTCGTTGATCCAGAAGCGCACCTCGAGATCGACCGAGCTGTCGCCGAAGCCCTTCATCAGGACCACGGTCTTCGGCTCCTTCAGCACGCGGGCAACGTCGGCCGTCGCTTCCAGGATCAGCGCGATAGCCTTGCGCGGATCGCTTTTGTAGGAAATACCGATCGGAATCTTGAGGCGCACGAGATCGTTCGAATAAGACCAGTTCTCGACCGGTGTCGTCACCAGCGTCTCGTTCGGGATCAGGTGTTCGGTGCCGTCGCGCGTAATGACCGAGACATAACGCGCACCCATGAAATTGATCCAGCCGTAGGTCTTGCCCACCGCGACCACGTCGCCCGGCTTGATCGAATGGTCCATCAGCAGAAGCACGCCCGAAAACAAATTGGCGACGACCTTCTGCAGGCCGAGACCGATGCCGACGCCGAGCGCGCCGGTAAACACGGCAAAGGCGGTCAGGTCTACCCCCACCGCCGCCAGCGAGACGACGATCGCGACGCTGACGAAAATGATCTTCGACAGCTGGCCGAACAGCACCTTGACCGACGGCGACAGGCGTTCGGATGCGCCGAGGCGGCGTTCCAGCGCGCGCGATGCCAGCAGCGCCGACCACAGCAGCAGCGCGAACAGCGCGAGCCCCTTCAGCACCACCATGACCGAGAGCCGGAAACCGCCGATCTGCACGGCCGAGGAATCGAGGATACGCATGACCGGGTCGAGCAGGTCGACGACGTTCAGCGCCGCCACCGTCCATGCCAGCAACGCCGCCGCGCGGCGCAGTGCCCGGTCGCGGATCAAAATGGAGGTGAACTGGATCACCACCCAAGCCGCCAGCAGGCTGACCGTCACCTCGATCAGGTTGCCGCCGAGCGGCGTGCCCGAAGCCAGCACATACATCAGCCATTGCAGCGCGAGCCAGGTGATGGCGAGAACGTTTTCCTCCACCTCCTGCAGGGCGCGGGCGACCCAGCCGCTGGCCCCGACACGTTCGATCAGCCGCGCGCATATGCGCCGGAAGGCGGGTGCCGCGATATAGGCAAGCGCCAGCGCCAGCACGACGCCGCCCAACTGGATCAGGTTCGCCATGACGAATACATCCTGAACCAGCCAGTCACGGAACCGCCCAAGCAAGGCTTCGATTTTTTCGGAAGTGAACAGGTCGGTCATAGAGTCTCCGCACCGCTCCGGTCCATTGATTGACGCGGGAAGCTTAGCCGCTCGCGCGGGGCTTCGCATCTGTTATGCTGGCGGCAAAACCGGCGCGAGCGAGGCAGCAATGAGCGACGAAACCGGGGGCCTGATCTGTGCCGTCGCCTTCGACGGCAGCGGTCGTGGACGCGAAGTCGGCTGGGATGAAATTTCCGCCTGGAAGCCGGGCGACGGCTACCTGTGGGTACACCTCGATTTCCGCGATCCCAATGCGGTGCGCTGGGTGCACGACAACGTTCCCGACGAACAGGCCGCGGCGACGCTGCTGGCCGACGAAACGCGCCCGCGCGCGCTTGCGCTCGGCGATCATCTTCTGGTCTGCCTCAGGGGCGTCAACCTCAATCCCGAATCCGATCCCGAGGACATGGTCTCGGTGCGCATCCTCGCGGGACCCGAACGGATCGTCACGACCCGTCATCGGCGCATCATGGCGGTCAACGACGCCCGCGACGAGTTTGCCCGCGGTACCGGCCCGCGCAACATCGGCGATTTTCTCGCCTTTATCGCCGACCGGCTGATGAACCGCATGGGGCCGACGCTGGAGCAACTGGAAGATGCGATTGACCGGCTGGAGGGCAGCATCCTCGAGGGCGAGGATGGCGAGAAGCCCCGCCTCGACACCAATCCCGAACTGCGCCGCGCGCTCGGCCGGGTGCGCCGGCAGGCAATCGAACTGCGCCGTTATCTGGCGCCCCAGCGCGACGCCATGAACCGCCTGCAGATGGAACAGGTGCCGTGGCTGACGCCGGGACACAAGGCGCGCCTGCGCGAAGTGTCGGATCACATCACCCGCTTTGTCGAAGACCTGGATGCTCTGCGCGACCGCGGCGCCGTCGTGCAGGACGAACTGCGCAACCGCATCAGCGACGACATGAACCGCACCATCTACGTGCTGACCTTGATTTCGGCGGTGCTGCTGCCGCTCGGCTTTTTCACCGGGCTGCTCGGGATCAATGTCGACGGCATCCCCGGCGCCAAGGACATGCCCATCGCCTTCTGGCTTGTGGTCGGCGGCCTTGCGGCCGTGGCTGCGGTCCAGCTCTGGCTGTTCAGGCGCCTGCGCTGGCTCTGACCCGCCTTCGGCCTAATGGACAAGGCCCGCGGGCTCGGATTTAATGAGCGCACAAATACGCATGAACGCGCGGCCAACGCGCGGAAATGGGCATCGGCCCGGGGAGAACACATGAACAAGACCATGCTTTGCGCCGCGCTGGCGGCGGTCACGCTCGCTTTTGCAGGCCCCGCCAGGGCCGAAGTTTCCTACGCCGGCAAGTCGATCACACTCTATGTCGGTTTCGGGCCGGGTGGCGGCTACGACGCTTATACCCGCCTGATGGGCCGGCACATCGGCAACCATATTCCGGGCAACCCGCGCGTCGTCGTGCAGAACAAGCCGGGCGGCGGATCGTCGACGGCGGCCTCCTACATTTACGGGCCCGCCCGCCAGGACGGAACCGAGCTTGGCGTATTCAACTCCCAGTTGGCACTGAACAAGGTGCTGGGCGAAAAGGCGGCCTACGACGTCACCAATTTCAGCTATCTCGGGCGGCTGGTGCGCGCGCTCAACATCGCGCTGGTTCGCGCCGATGCGCCCGCAACCACGGTCGAAGGCGCCAAGAAGGCGGAGATCATCATCGCCGCTTCGGGCCCCAACAGCGCAACGACGCGAATCCCCATGGCGTTCAACCGCATGCTCGGCGCGAAATTCAAGGTCCTGCGCGGCTACGAATCCTCGCCCAAGATGCTGCTCGCCATCGAGCAGGGCGAGGTTCACGCCCTTGGCGGCACATCCATGACCGTGGTCGAGCGCTCCATCAAGAAACAGGTCGCCGAAGGCAAGATGAAATACCTGTGGATCGTCGGCCTCGACCGTCATCCCGGCCTGCCCGGGGTGCCGACGGCGCCGGAACTGGTGAGCGATCCGGAACAGCGCCAGATCATGGAACTGTTGTGTTCGTCGTCGTCTTTCGGCTACGCGCTGTGGGGACCTCCGAAGCTTGCCGCCGACCGGCTGGCCGCACTGCGCGGCGCCTTCAACGCCATGGTCAAGGACCCGGCCTTCGTCGAGGACGCCAAGAAGCGCCGCCTCGACCTCGAACCGGAAACGGGCCAGTACCTCGACGGTGTCATGCAACGCCTGGCGAAGGCGCCCGCCGACATCGTCCGCAAGGCCGATGCGCTCAGCAAGCCGTAACAGGAAATACAGGACACAACCGACAGACAGGGATAACCGAACATGTATTCGCTTCTGACTTATGCGGACAAGGCAGGAACCGCGCGCGCCGGCATCAGCGTCGGCGGCAAGGTCTTCGACGTGCTCAAGGCCGCCGACAGCACCGGCAAGGAACTGCCGGGCTACCGCACCATCGACATGGTGCGCGACTGGGACAATGCGGAAAAGCTGCTCGAAGGTTTCGCCGAGGCGGCCGCCGCCGGCAAGCTCGGCGCGGCCGAAGTGGGCGCGCAGGACAAGCTCACCCTGAAAGCGCCGCTCCTCTATCCCAACACCCTGTTCATGGCGGGATCAAACTACGGTGCCCATACCCGCGAAATGGCGGGGGGCGCCGGCTACGACAAGACCACCCGCAAACCCTACTTCTTCATCAAGCTGGCGCGCCAGGGCGTCATCGGCACCAATGAGGCGATCAAGATACCGCACACGTCCAAGCAGGTGGACTGGGAGGTGGAGCTTGCCGTCGTCATCGGCCGCCCGGCGCGCAACGTCAAGGCCAAGGACGCCTACAACTACATCGCCGGCTACACCATCTGCCACGACGTGTCGCTGCGCGACATCGGCCACCGCAAGGACTGGCCGCAGTGGGACCGCGACTGGATCCAGCACAAGAGCTGCGATACCGGCGCGCCGATGGGCCCCGTCATGGTGCCGCACCGCTACATCGGCGACCCGCAGAAGCTTGACCTCAAGACCTGGGTGAACGAGACCCTGCAGCAGAATTCGAACACCGACGACATGACCTTCAAGATCGACGAACAGATCGAATACCTGTCGGAACTTTTCACCCTTCTGCCGGGCGACGTGATTTCGACCGGCACGCCGTCGGGCGTCGGACGGCCGCGTGGCATCTTCCTCAAGCCGGGCGACACCGTGCGCATGGAGATCGAGAAGATCGGCACCATCGTCAACCCGGTGGTGCAGGGCGAATAAGCGAGCCCTTGCGAAACGACAAAGGGCGCGGTCCCGTTCCGGTGCCGCGCCCTTTTTGCATCCTCGCGGTGGCGCGAATCAGACGGGATAATCGGCGGGCTTGACGCCGCAGGTTTCAAGGAACTTGCGGATCTGCACGACCTCGTCCTTCGACGGGCTGTGGCTGGCGTTGTGGAAAACCGTCGTATGCCCCTTGAGGGTAACGCCGATGCGCGCGCCCGAACGGTTGTCGATGGTGGCACCCAATTCCTGCAGCACGCTTTCGACCTGCCTCAAATCGATGTTGGCGCTGAGCGGATGGTCGAACAGCGAATGCAGAACCTTGCGATGATGATGATTCATGTAATGCTTCCCCTGACGGTGGCTGTCGGTTGACTGACCGGCGCGGGTCTCCGCTCCTGCACGCCCCTTATACAAATAGGGATTCAATCCCACGCGAACAAGGATGCACAAACGAAAGGGGCGCCCATTGGGCGCCCCTTCCGCGAAATCTGGCGCGGCTACTGCTGCTGCGTCGTGGGCGCGCTGCCGGGAGCCGCGGGCTCCTTGTGCGTGAGAACGACCGCGAAGAAACCGACAAGGACGCCGGCAAGGATGAGAAGCATCAACTTGCTCGGGCGGGACTTATGCGTGGGACCGACGGGAGTTAAATCCGGAGAAGTGCTCATGGTGATCTCTAACCGAAAAAGTTGTGCCGTCAGGATGCGGCCGGGATCGGACATCCGAAATCCCGGCGCGGACTCTCGGGCCAATCGCAGCGGAATACAAGCGGGATTTTTAGCTAAGTTACTGAAAATACTGGAAAGGTGTCAGAACCGTGGCATCGTTTTCCATAATTTGAAAGGCGGGCGCTACCGACGCAAGGCCACCGGCGCCGACAGTTCCTCGAGGCTGGAAACGAGATCGCTGAAACGCTCCCCCTGCACGAGAACATGCTCGCGGCACAGCTGGTTGGCCCGTGCCGCATCGTGGGCGGCAAGGGCGGCTATGATCGCTTCGTGCTCGGCCAGGGAAGCGCGCAGCCGCCCGCCGACCCGCAGTTGCAGGCGGCGGTATACGCGCAGGCGGCGATGCAGGGCATGGGCCTCGTCGGCGAGGTAGGAATTGCGCGACGCCTGGTAAATCACGTCGTGGAATTCGCCGTTCACCGCGTAATAGGTATCGGGGTCGTTTTCGGCCACGGCCGCCGCGCATTCCTGGTGCAGTTCGCGCAGGCGGGCCAGTTCGTCGTCCTCGATCCGGCGCGCGGCCAGGCGCCCGCACATGCCTTCCAACTCGGCCATGACCTCGAAGATCTCGACCATCTCGCGCGGGCCGACCATGGCGACATAGGCGCCGCGATGGGGGCGCATTTCCAGAAGGCCGGTTTCGGCAAGCTGGATGATCGCTTCGCGGATCGGCGTGCGCGATACGCCGAAGCGCTTGGCGAGCGACACCTCGTCCAGACGTTCGCCCGGCCGGTAACGGCCCATCACGATGTCATCTTCGAGTTGTTCCCTTAATCCCTGCTTCTGGACCATTTTCATCCTCACGAGATCGGCCGCCAAAGACGGCCGATCATGTATACAATTACGGTTGACGCGCATTCAGGAAAGCGGGTTTGATGCGATCCTGAAGGGGGATCATTCTGCCGTCCGGCGAGAAAATCCTCAATCACAACAATGATCGATATTCGGGACGCCCACGAAAGGCGACCGTCAAACCGGACTACACAGGGAGTTTGCCATGACCTTTGTCACTCTTATCAAGCGTTTGGCGTTCGCAATCGCCGCCGTGGGCATCGCCGGCGGCACGGCCGGCGCCGCCGATCTCGTGCTCAAGGCGTCGCACCAGTTTCCGGGCGGCAAGGGCGACGTGCGCGACGAAATGGTGCAGATCCTCGCGCGCGAGGTGAAAAAAGCCAACGTCGGCCTGGAAATCAAGGTTTACCCGGGCCAGTCGCTCTACAAGGCCAAGGAACAGTGGGGCGCGCTGACCAAGGGCCAGCTCGACATCACCTCGCTGCCGCTCGATTACGCTTCCGGCCGTCACCCGCAGTTCTCCGCGACGCTGATGCCGGGCCTCGTGCGCAACCATGACCGAGCAATTCGCCTGAACACCTCGCCGTTCATGACCGACATCAAGGCGATTATCGAAAAGGGCGGCGCCGTCGTCATCGCCGATGCGTGGCTGTCGGGAGCGTTCGCGTCCAAGAAGACCTGCATCACCGACCCCGCCTCGATCAAGGGCCAGGTGACGCGCGCCGCCGGTCCAGCCTTCGAACAGATGCTGGTCGGCGCGGGTGCGTCGATCTCGTCGATGGCGTCGTCGGAAATCTACAACGGCATGCAGACCGGCGTGCTGGATGCGACCAACACCTCGTCGGGCTCGTTCGTGTCCTTCCGCCTCTACGAGCAGACCAAGTGCCTGACCGCGCCCGGCGCCAACGCCCTGTGGTTCATGTATGAGCCGATCCTCGTGTCCAAGCGCACCTGGGGCAAGCTGAATGCCAATCAGAAGACGGCGCTTCAGGCCGCCGCCAAGAAGGCCGAGCAATACTTCGTCGGCGAGTCGAAGAAGCTCGACGACAAGATGATCGCCGCCTTCAAGAAGGCCGGCGTCAAGGTCGTCGAAATGTCGGGCTCCGATTACGACGCCTGGCTCGCCATCGCCAAGAAGACCTCCTACAAGATCTTCTCGGAAAAGGTGCCGGGCGGCAAAGAGCTGATTGAAAAGGCTCTCGCCGTAAAGTAACCGCATGCATCACGCGCCCCGGGGGCCGACCCGGGGCGCGTTTTCGCGCCGAAGGTTTTCGCCCCATGTTGCAGTACGTGCGGATCGTCTCCGCCCTGTCGCGGATCGCCGGATGGATCTCCATCGGGCTGATGATCGCTGCCGCGCTGGTCGTCACCGAGATGGTGGTGATCCGCTACGCGCTGCGCGCATCCACCGTATGGCAGACGGAATTCGTCACTTTCGCGCTGGTCGCCGCGACCTTCCTGGGTTCGCCCTACGTCCTTCTTGAAAAGGGTCATGTCGCCGTCGATGTCCTGCCGCTGGCCGCGGGGCCGCGCGGGCGCGTGATCATGGCGATCATCGCCGGGCTGATCGGAATTACGTTCTGCGCGCTGCTGGCATGGTCGGCCTCGCATTACTTCATCGAAGCCTGGTCCAACGGCTGGCGCACCGAGACCGTGTGGGCGCTGCCGCTATGGATTCCGATCCTGCCGATGCCGCTCGGCGTCGGCCTCCTCGTGCTGCAATACATCGCCGAAATCTGGCAGGCGGCCAGGGGGAACCCATGACGCCGCTCCTGATGGGCCTCCTGATCATCGCTGCCCTGATCGGCGTTCTCGCCGTCGGCACGCCGATCGCCTTCGCGCTCGGATTCATTTCGGTGGCGGCACTACTGATCGCCGAGGGTGCCGGCAGCCTCAGTATCCTGCCGGAGGTGTTCTTCGGCGGCCTCAACTCGTTCAGCATCGTTTCCATCCCGATGTTCATCCTGATGGGCGCCGCCGTCGCGTCGTCGCCCGCGGGGCGCGATCTTTACGATGCCCTCGACCGCTGGCTCAACCGCGTGCCCGGCGGCCTGGTGCTGTCGAGCATCGGCGCGTGCTCGATCTTCGCCGCCCTGTCGGGGTCTTCGCCCGCGACCTGCGCCGCCATCGGCAAGATGGGCATTCCGGAAATGACCAAGCGCGGCTGCCCCAAGGAAATCGCCGCGGGGTCGATCGCCGCGGGCGGCACGCTCGGCATCCTCATCCCGCCGTCCGTCACCATGATCGTCTACGGCATTTCGACGGAAACCTCGATCGGGCGGCTGTTCATCGCGGGCATCCTGCCCGGGCTGATGCTGACGGCGCTGTTCATCGCCTGGACCATGATCGACTTCCGTCGCCGCGGCCTGACGCTGGGCGACATGACGCGCAAATTCACCATGCGCGAACGGATCGCCGCCCTGCCCAAGGTGCTGCCCTTCCTCGCCGTCATCGTCGCCATCCTGTTCGTCCTTTACGGCGGCGTGGCGACGCCGTCGGAAGCGGCGGGTGTGGGCGCGGTGTTCTGCCTTTTGCTCGCCATCGTCATCTACCGCATCTGGACGGCGCCGGCGCTGTCGCGCGTGTTCCGCGATACGCTGAAGGAAAGCGTGATGATCATGATGATCATCGGCGCCTCCGAGATTTTCTCCTTCGCGCTGTCGTCGCTGTTCATCACCCAGTCGGTGGCCCAGTGGATCGCGGGGCTGGCCATCAACAAGTGGGCGCTGCTGGCGCTGATCAACCTTTTCCTGTTGGTGGCGGGCTTCTTCCTGCCGCCGGTGGCGATCATCCTGATGACCGCGCCGATCCTGCTGCCCATCGTCACCCAGGCGGGGTTCGACCCCTACTGGTTCGCCGTCATTCTGACCATCAACATGGAAATCGGCCTGATCACCCCGCCCGTGGGGCTCAATCTTTACGTCATCAACGGCATCGCGCCGGACATATCGCTGCGCCAGATCCTGCTGGGATCCCTGCCCTATGTCGGCTGCATGGTGCTGGGCATCGTGCTGCTGTGCATTTTCCCGGAGATCGCGACCTGGCTGCCGAACCTGATGATGGGACGCGGCTGAGAAAGGGAAGGCATTGACCGCTCGCAACCACCTGTTCGACCTGTTCGCTGCCGCCGTGCCCGACCCGGCCAAGCCGTTCGTCGTCATCCCCGGGGGCGAGACGGTCCGCTACGGCGCGCTTTACGCGCTGTCGGGAAAAATCGCCAACGTGCTGATCGCGCGCGGTCTCAAGCCGGGCGACCGCGTCGCCGTGCAGACCGAAAAGTCGTGGGTCGCGCTCGCGCTTTATCTCGCGACGCTGCAGGCGGGCGGCGTCTACCTGCCGCTCAACACGGGCTATACCGAAACGGAAGTGAGCTACTTCCTCGGCGATGCGCGCCCGCGCGTCTTCGTCTGCGATCCCGCGCGAAAGGCAGGCGCCGATGCGATCGCCGCGCGCTTTGACGTCGCCCATGTCGAAACGCTGGATGCGCGCGGCGCGGGCAGCCTGTCCGACGCCGCCCGCGAAGCGCCCGAGGCTTTCGCGCCCGTCGCGCGCGGGCCCGAGGACCTCGCCTCCATCCTCTATACGTCGGGCACCACCGGACGCTCCAAGGGTGCGATGCTGTCGCACGGTAACCTTGCTTCCAATGCCCGCACGCTTGTCGATTACTGGCGCTTCACCCGCGACGACGTTCTGCTGCACGCGCTGCCCATCTTTCACATCCACGGGCTGTTCGTCGCCACCAACGTCTCGCTGCTGGCCGGCGCGACCATGATCTTCCTCGCGCGTTTCGATCTCGACCAGATCATGCGCGAACTGCCCAACGCCTCCGTAATGATGGGCGTGCCCACATTCTACAACCGCATGATCACGCGGCCCGACCTGACGCCGGACCTTTGCCGCGACATGCGCCTGTTCATTTCCGGATCGGCGCCGCTGTCGGCGGAAGTGCACAAGGAATTCGCCGCGCGCGCGGGCCACGCCATCCTGGAACGCTACGGCATGACCGAAACCGGCATGAACACGTCGAACCCCTACGACGGCGACCGCCGCGCGGGTACCGTCGGCTTTCCGCTTCCCGGCGTCGACCTGCGCATCACCGATCCGGCCGACGGTACGCCGCTCGCCACCGGCGACGTCGGCATGATCGAGGTGCGCGGCCCCAACGTCTTCTCGGGCTACTGGCAGATGCCGGAAAAGACCGCGACGGAATTCCGCAACGGCTATTTCATCACCGGCGACATGGGCATGATCGACGCCGACGGCTACGTCAGCATCGTCGGGCGCGAAAAGGACCTGATCATTACCGGCGGGCTCAACGTCTACCCGGCGGAGGTCGAAGGCTGCATCGATGAAATTCCGGGCGTCGCGGAATGCGCCGTGATCGGCGTACCGCATCCCGACTTCGGCGAAGGCGTTGTCGCCGTGATCGCCTGCAAGTCGGGGGCCGCCCTCAAGGACCAGGACGTGATGCGCCCGCTGGGGGAAAAGCTGGCCCGCTTCAAGCAGCCGAAAAGGGTGGTATTCGTCGAGGCCCTGCCCCGCAATACCATGGGCAAGATCGAAAAGGCCCGCCTGCGCGAAAGCTGCAAGAAGCTGTTCACCTCCTGACCCCCTGATCGAAGTTGCCGCCCCCTGCGGGACGGGCTTAAGCTTGCCCTCAAGGGGCGATGCTTTCGGCCCTCCACCTGATCAGGGAGACACGACATGAACGCCAAATGGATCGTCGCGGCGCTGGCCGGCGGGGCTTTTGCCGCCTCCGGCGCGATGGCGCAGGACCTCGCGTCGTTTTACAAGGACAAGAAAGTCAGCATCGTCATCGGCTCCGCCCCCGGCGGCGGATACGACGCCTACGGGCGGCTGGTGGCGCGCCATCTCGGCGATCACATTCCGGGCAAGCCCACGATCATCGCCCAGAACATGCCGGGCGCCGGACAGACCAAGGCGGCGGGCTACATCAATTCCGTCGCGCCCAAGGACGGCACGGCAATCGCCGCGATTTCACCGGGCGCGATGCTGGCGCCGGCGCTGGGCGGGCCGAAAATTTCGTACGACCCGGCCAAGCTGCAAGTCATCGGCAGCGCCAACAGCGATGTCTATACCTGCGTCTCACGCCCCGATGCGGCGGTGAAGACGTTCAAGGACGCCTTCGACAAGGAAATCATCATCGGCATGTCGTCGGGTACGACACGCGACATGCCCACATTGCTCAAGAATATCCTCGGCGTGAAGTTCAAGATGGTGAGCGGCTATCCCGGCACCAAGGACCTCACCCTTGCCTTCGAGCGCAACGAGGTACAGGGCTTTTGCGGCTATGGCTACGCCAGCCTGATGTCGCGCAACGCGCGCTGGATCAAGGAGGGCGTCGCCAAGATCCTGGTGCAGGAAAGCTCGCGCGGACATGCCGACCTCAACAAGGCGGGCGTGCCGCTTGCCACCAGCTTCGCCAAGAACGCCGAGGACAGGCGGATTCTCGACCTCGTTTACAGCCAGGGCCTGTTCGGCCGGCCCTATGTCGCCGCGCCGGAAGTGCCGAAGGACCGCGTAGCCGGACTGCGCAAGGCGTTCATGGCGACGCTCGCCGATCCGAAGCTTCTGGCCGAAGCGAAGAAGGCCAAGCTCGACATCGACCCAATGTCGGGCGAGGAAGTGCAGGACCTCGTCGGCAAGGTTCTCACAACACCGCCCGCCGTTCTCAAGCGCGCGCGTCAGGCGCTCGGCACCGATGGGCCAAAAAAGAAAAAGAAATAGATGAAAAAACACCGGCCCTCGCGCCGGTGTTTTTTTGCGCCTATTTCAGCGTTGCCAGGTAAGCGATGACGTTGGCGCGGTCGCCAGCATCGGGCAGACGAAACGTCTGGCGCGTGCCGGGAATGAAGCGCGGCGGGTTGTCGAGATGGCGATCAAGCGTGACCGCATTCCAAACGGGCGCCGCCTTCTTCATCGCCGAAGAATAGCCATAGCCCGCGACAGTGCCCGCCTTGCGCCCGAAAACGCCGAACAGGCTCGGGCCGATGCCGTGCTTGCCGGGCGTCGCCGCGTGGCAGGCGACGCAGCGAGCGAACAGCTTCTTGCCCGCCGCCGCATCGCCTTCGGCCCGCGCGGTGCCGGAAGCAGCAATTATGAACGCTGCCCATAATGGCACGAGACAAAAAACAGTCTTGTTCATGGAACCCTGCAGATTCGACACCCGTCACCCTCTGTGCCAATCTTAAGCAAAAGACACAACGCGGCAACGGCTGGCTGTGCCCGGGAAGCGCCGCTGACAGGGAGACAGACATGACGACATCGCGAATCCTTTCATTCGCCGCCCTGGGCGCTTTTGCGCTGGGCGGCGCGCAGGCGGCGTCGGCCGCCGACCTCAACGCCTACAAGGGGCGCACGGTGACCTACATCGTCGCCACCGCGGCGGGCGGCGGCTATGACGGCTACGGCCGCCTGACGGCGCGCCACCTGGAAAAGAAACTGCCCGGCTCCACCTTCGTCGTAGTGAACCGGCCGGGCGCGGGCCACATCATCGGCACCAACCTGATCTACACGGCGAAGCCCGACGGCCAGACCATCGGCACCTTCAACACCGGCGTCATCTATTCGCAGATCCTCAAGCGCAAGTCGGTGCGCTACGACCTCGCCAAGATGTCGTGGATCGGCAAGGCCGCCGCCGAGAGCCGCACGATCATGGTTTCGGCTACAACGCCCTTCATGAACTTCCTCGATTTCCAGAAGGCGAAGGAGCCGGTAAAGATGGCGATCTCCGGCATCGGCAGTTCCGCCTACATGGAGTTGCAGCTGCTTGCCAAGGTCTTCGAGGCGAACTTCAAGCTCCTGCCGGGCTACAGCGGCAACGACGACGAAATGGCGATGATGCGCGGCGAAGTGGTCGGCAAGATGGGCTCGACCGGCGGCCAGGGTGCCTTCGTGCGATCGGGGCGTGGCCGCTTCGTCCTGCGCATCGGCGGCGAATGGCCGCCCGATCTCACCCCCGCCATGCGCGGCGAAGATATCGCCAAGACCAACCTGCAGAAGGCCGTCGTCACCCTGATCGGCTCCCAGGCCGACATGTTCCGCGTCACCGCGGGCCCGCCCAATATCCGCAAGGACCGCCTCGATGCGCTCCGCGCCGCCTACGACGCCGCCTTCAAGGACCCGCAGCTTCTGGCCGAGGCGAAGAAGCTCAACTGGGACATATCGCCGCTGGTCGGCGACCCGGTGGGCAAGGCGATCAGCGCAGCCCTCGAGCAGCCGCCCGAAATCGTCGCCATGATGCGTGAAGTTCAGAACGCCAAGCCTTCCGACATCAAGGTGGAAACGGCGCTGACCGATGTGCAGAACGGCGGGCGCGAAATCCACTTCAAGGATGAAGGCGGCAAGGCGACCAAGGCCAAGATCTCCGGTTCGCGCACCCGCATCGAAGTGGCGGGCAAGGAATCGAAGCGCAGCGCGCTCAAGGCGGGCATGGCCTGCAGCGTCACCTACAAGGGCGCGGGCACCGAGGCCTCGCTCGTCGCCTGCAAGTAACCTCTCCCGACCGAACGGGGCCGCCCCAAGGGTGGCCCCGTTTTTTCTTGCCCGGAGCCGTGCCGGGGCTATCTTCGCGGCAGATTTCCAACCATGAGCATGATCGACACCATGTCCTCAGGCCTGCCGCCCGTGTTCCTGATCAACATGGCCCGCGACACCGAACGCCGCCGCCAGATGACGGAACGCCTGAATGCCATCGGATTACCCTTCACGGTGTTCGAAGCGGTCGACGGCAGCAAGCTCGACCTCGCCGATTGCCGCTACTACGACGGGCAGAAGCGGCGGCGATATTTCGGCCGCGACATGACGAAAGGCGAGGTCGGCGTGCTCATGTCGCACCGCGCCATCATGCAGCGCATGGTGGACGAAAACATCCCGGCCGCGGTGATCCTCGAAGACGACGTCACCTTCGAGCCCGACTTTCCCGACGTCCTGCGCGCCCTGATGGCCTCCGGCAGACGCTGGGACATCGTCCGCTTTCTCGGCAGCCCCAAGATCTACAGGCTGGGGCGCAGGCTGATCGCACCCCTGTGCGGGCGCTACTGGCTCGCCCGCATTCCGGGCACCCATGGCGGGGCGCACGCCTACCTGCTGACCCAACGCGCGGCAAAAGTACTGCTCGCCCATACCGAACCCGCCTGGGTGCCGATCGACACCCTGCAGGGGCGCTGCTGGTCGACGGGGCTCGAATCCCTCGTCGTCCACCCCTGCCCGCTCGCCACCGACCCCGCCGCCGGATCGACCATCGAGGACAAGCGCTTCGACAAGACGCTGCAGATCGACGGCCTCGACCGCGCGCTTTATCCGTTGCGCCGGTTCCTGCTGAAACTGGGCGAGACGCTGGGCAAGCGCGCCGTCTACTGGGGATCGTGGTGGCGTGACGGCCGCGGCGGAACCCGGAAAAACTGAGCCGCCCGCATCCCTGCATACAAGATTCTGAAACTTGTACAAATGGCTTGACCCCCTCCCTTTGAGCCGGGATATTGGGGCGTCAAATGACCGCGAGGAGCCAGGATCAACCGGCCAGCGCCCCCCACGCCGCTTCGGCGCAACGGGTTCCACGACAGGTAAAGCCGACCTGGACTTCTCTCGGCACGAGAGGAGGCATTGATGACAAAGAAACTGGCATTCGCCGGAATTGCGGCGCTCGCTCTGGCGGCGTCGCCGGCGCTGGCCCAGAACAAGGCCAATATCGCGTGGGGCGGCTCCAATCCGGGCGGCGTCATGTATTACATGGTGGGCGTCGCCGGCACGGTGATTTCCGAAAAGCTGCCCGCCTACAACATCACCCAGGTGACGACCGGCGGCTCGACCGAGAACGCCAAGCGCCTGATCAAGGGCGAACTGGACATGGGCATCGTCTACGGCGCGCATGTCTACATGTCGCTGCACAACGAAGGCACGTTCAAGTCGACCGCCAAGGGCACCATGCTGCGTGGCGTCGCCAAGGCCTATTCGGGCCCGACCTACTTCGTCGCCCTGCCCAGCAAGGGCATCAACAAGCTCGCCGACCTCAAGGGCAAGACCGTGGCCATGGGCCCGCCGGGTTCCGGCACCGTGTTCAACTGCCAGAACATCCTGCGCGCGCTCGGCATCCTCGATAGCGTCAAGCAGCGCTACATGACCTTCGCCGATGCGGGCCGCGCGGTCGGCAACGGCCAGGTGGATGCGCTCTGCCAGTCCTCGGCCCCGGCCGCGGCGGTGAAGGAGCTTGCCGAAACCCGCGGCGCCAAGGTCGTTCCCTATTCGGATTCGGACCTCGCCGCCATCGGCAAGAAGTATCCGTTCTACAGCAAGGCTGTCATGCCGAAGGGCACCTACAAGGGCGTCCCCGACCTGAACCTGCCGTTCCTGACGGTCTACTGGGTCGCCCATGAACGGGTGCCCGCCAAGGCGGTGCAGGACATCCTCGGGCTCGTCTACAAGGCCGACATCAAGAAGCGCCTTGCCGCGGGCCACAAGGCCTGGGCCCAGATGGAACCGGACGTGAAGAACTTCCTCGCGCTCGGCGCGCCGATGCATCCGGGCGCGGAGGCCTACTACAAGGCCAACGGCGCCTGGCCCAAGTAAGCAGCAGTACCCGACGGGCCGTCCCGCGAGACCGGGGCGGCCCGTCCTTCTTTTTCCGACGCAACGCTGATCATTTTTCGGGGCGAAATGTTTTCAGGATGGATCGAGCCGGTTAAGAGCCGCGACCGCGAACTGACCGGGTTCTTCGCCATTATCTACACGCTGGCGGCGGCGGCGTTTTCGCTCTGGTACATGTACACCTCGGGCTTCGGGCTGGTTTCGACGGAAACCAACCGCGGCCTCTACCTGATGTTCACCTCTGTCCTGGTGTTCCTGCTGTTCCCGGCGCGGCGCGGGGCGCCAAAGACGCGCCCGAGCGTCGTCGATCTCGTCCTTGTCGCAGCCACCGTCGCTTCCATCGGCTACTGGATGGACCAGTACGCCGAATACGCCATCGATCGCGTGAGCGCGCCCAGCGCCTGGGACCTCGGCATGGGCGTCGTCGGCATCCTCGTCATCCTCGAAACCAGCCGTCGCGTGCTTGGCCCCATCATCACGCTGATCGCGCTGGTGTTCCTGGCGCAGCTCTATTACGGCGAATTGCTGCCGGGCAAGCTCGCCCATCCGGGCATGACGGTCGAGCGCATCATCGAGTTTACGTTTTCCACCCAGGAAGCGATGTTCGGCGTCGTCACCGCCACCTTCGCCACCTTCGTCTTTCCGTTCATGATCCTGGGCGGCTTCCTCGAGCGCTCGGGTGCCGGAACCTTCTTCATGGAGCTGGGCACTGCGCTCGCCGGGCGCTGGCGCGGCGGCCCCGCCAAGGTGGCGGTACTGACGTCGGCCTTCTTCGGCTCGATCTCGGGTTCGTCGGTGGCAAACGTCGTCGCCACCGGCTCCTTCACCATCCCGCTGATGAAGCGCATCGGCTACAAGCCCGAGCACGCGGGCGCGATCGAAGCGATCGCTTCGACGGGCGGCCAGTTCATGCCGCCGATCATGGGCGCGGGCGTGTTCATCCTCGCCACCCTGACCCAGACCGACTACCTGTCGATCGCGCTGATGAACGTGATCCCGGCGCTGCTGTTCTTCATCTTCCTGATCTATATGGTGGACCTGCAGGCGCTGCGCTCGGGCCTGAAGGGCCTGCCCGCCGAGGAAATCCCCTCGGTGCGCGAGGTGCTCAAGCGCGGCTGGCATTTCTTCATTCCGCTCGCCGTCGTGCTGGGCCTTCTGTTCATCGGCTATTCGCCCGAGGTCGGCGCCTTCTGGGGAACGATTTCGACCATGGTCTTGTCGTGGCGGCGGCGCGAGACCCGCATGATGCCGCGCGACGTGTTCAAGGCGCTGGCAAGCGGCGGCCACAACAACACCTCGGCGGGCGCGGCCATCGGCGCGCTCGGCGTCATCATCGGCGGCATCGTGCTGTCGGGCCTCGGCCTCAAGTTCTCCGCCGTGCTGGTCGAAATGGCGGGCGGCAACCTGTTCCTGACCATCGTGCTGGTAACGCTGATCTCGATCATCATCGGCATGGGATCGAGTACAACGGGCTCCTACATCATCCTGTCGGTGGTCGCCGCACCCGCGCTGGTGCAGCTGAACGTGCCCGAAGTGGCGGCGCATCTCGTCGTCTTCTACGCGGCCTGCCTGTCCAACATCACGCCGCCGGTATGCGTGTCGGCCTATGCAGGCGCCGCCATCGCCGGCGCCGACCCGATGCGCACGGGCTTCGCCGCGCTCAAGTTCGGGGCGTCGCTGGCGCTCATTCCGTTCAGCTTCGTCTATGCGCCGGCGCTTTTGCTCTATGGCGACTGGATCGACATTACCGTAACCGCAAGCCGCTACCTTGTCGGCTACCTGGCGCTTGCCATGGCGCTGCAGGGCGCCGAATTCCTGATGGGGCGCATCGGCATGACACAGCGCATCCTGTTCCTTGGCGCAAGCTGCCTGCTGCTGATCCCGAGTGCGTGGTGGATCGACATCGCCGGGGCTGGCCTGATGATCGCGGCCTGGGCGCCGTCGGTCGCGCGCCGCCGCGCCGCCAACGCCGCATGACATTTATCGTGAAGAAGGAGTCGCAGACATGAAGCTCGTCACTTTCGCCGCCAAGGGCGGCAACCGCATCGGCGTCCTGCAGGACGATGGCGCGACGGTGGTGGACCTGGCGCTCGCCGCGCCCGCGCTGCCGCGCGACATGAGCGATTTCATCGCGCTCGGCGCCAAGGGGCTGGCGACCGCAAAAAAGGCCGTGCGCGCGGCCAAGCCGCGGGCGGTCCTCAAGCTCGCCAAGCTTCGCCTTCTGGCACCCTTGCCCTCGCCCCGGCGCAACATCCTCTGCGTCGGCAAGAACTATCACGAGCACGCCAAGGAGTTTGACCGTTCGGGCTTCAATTCGACCGCCGGCGCCGATGCCATTCCCGATTTCCCGATCATCTTCACCAAGGCGCCGACCACGGTGATCGCGACGGGCGACAAGATCCCGGGGCACCTCGATCCGACCAAGTCGGTCGATTACGAGGTTGAGCTCGGCGTCGTCATCGGCAAGGGCGGGCGCGGCACCTCCAAGCGCGACGCCATGAAGCACGTCTACGGCTACACCATTATCAACGACGTTACCTCGCGCCACCTGCAGTCGCGCCACAAGCAGTGGTTCATCGGCAAGTCCATCGACGGCTTCTGCCCGATGGGCCCGCTGCTCGCCACCGCCGACGAGGTCAAGGACGTGCGCAAGCTGCGCCTTCAGACCCGCGTCAACGGCGAGCTGCGCCAGGACGCCGTGGTGCGCGACCTTATTTTCGACATCCCCACCCTGATCGCCACCCTGAGCCGCGGCATGACCCTGCAACCGGGCGACATTATCGCCACCGGCACGCCGGCGGGTGTGGGTATCGGCTTCAAGCCGCCGCGCTTTCTCAAGCGCGGCGACGTCGTCACCATGACCATCGACGGGCTGGGCACCCTCGAAAACAAGATCGCCTGAGGGACTAGAGGCCCACCGCCGAAAGATCCAGCTTTCCGGCTTTCACCGGCGGGCACCAGAAATAGCTGCCCGTCATCGGCCGGGTGAAGCGGAACAGACCGTCGGCAATGCCGTCTTCCTGCCCGGCCATGCGCTTGAGCACGGCTTCGTAGGCATCGAGGGTCTTGCCGAAGGCGACGAACATCAGCCCTTCGCCGCTGGCGTCCGCCCACGGCATGGAGCGGCGCAGCATGAAGGCATCGGGCGAGAAGCTCTCCTGCGCGGCGCGCTTCACGTGGGCCGACTTCGGCGCCGCGTCGAACTCGGCATTGTCGGAGTGACGGCGGCCGATGATGTTGTCGCGGTGCTTTTGCGAGAGCTTGTTGAAATGGCCGAGGTCGTGCAGCCACTGCTGCACGGCGACGTAAGACGATCCATCGAGGCCCTTGCCCTGCCCGGTTGCCACCGCGGCGGCAACGCCCTTGGCACCCTTCGGATTTTCCGTGCCGTCCTCGTAGCCCGACAGGTCGCGGCTGTCGGCGAACATGAATCCGTCGACGCGCCGGTCGAGGCCGAAAGCAGGCGCCACAATGTCGGCGAAAGCATTACCCGCATGCACCAGATCGCCACGGTCCGATCCGCGCAGCCAGATCCAAAGGTCGGTCTGTGTGGAAACGACGTTGCAGGCGGGACCCGACAGGCTCGGGAACGGACGCAACGCCGGGACCTTGCCCTTCAGCTTCGCCACCACCGAGGGGCCGATGCCGATGATCGCGCCGTCGTCCACCTTGCGTGCGGCGAGCGCCTTGAGCGCCTTGCGCGGATCGGCGTCGGGACGCATCCCGAATTCGAGGTAACGCGAGAACTTGGGAACGGGGGCCAGGATCCCCGGCTGGCAATTGGTCGGCATTTACGCCCTCCTTAATTTAGAATTATTCTAAAATAAGAACCAGCATCCCGAATGTAAAGGCCGCCCGGCAATTTTTTTTACCGCTCGGCCTTCCAGCCCAAGCCAAGCCGGGCGCAGTTCGGCACCTGCAGGATGGCGCCTTCCATGTAGGGCTGCCACGCCTTCAGCACCGCCGCTTCGAGCGCGGCAAGGCGCTCGGGCGCAAGGCCCTCGACCTTCTTGGTGAAAGAGCGCTTGAGGCCCTTGGAAACATAGTCCTGCGGATCCTCGACCCGGTTGTTGTAGCGCAGCTCGCGCTCCTCGGTGCGCACGAACCCGGCGCCGTCGAGAATGCCCTTGAGGATTCCCGGCGCGCTCATCGAATGGCGTGATGGCGGCGGGCCGTCCTTTTCGCCGAAGAAATCGGCGACCGCGCGCCGCGGCACGAAGAAGGGCGGGTTGTTCTCGTAAGTGTCCCACACGACGTAAGCAACGCGCCCACCGGGCTTGAGCACGCGCAGCACTTCATGCGCGGCGCTGACCTTGTCTTCGGGAAACATCAGGCCGAAACGGCAGGTGACGCAATCAAACGTGTTGTCGGCAAAGGGCAGCCGCGTCATGTCGCCCGCGGCAAACCGCATGATCGGGATCGACAGGTTGACCGCACGCCCGCGCGCGGTCTCCAGCATGGCGGGCTCGAGGTCGCAGCAGGTGACGCTGCCCTGCCCGTCCATCGAAAGCGCGATCGACACCGCCGGGTTGCCCGTGCCGGTGGCGATGTCGAGCACCGCTTCGCCCGGACGGATCCCCGCTTCGGCGATGATCATCTGGTTGAAGGTATCGTCCTGAGTCTTGCCCTGCGGCGCGCTCTTGGCCCAGGTCTGGCTGCGTTCGCGCCAGTGTTCGCGATTGCTCTCGTTCGGTTCGGACATGACTATCCCAGGTGCCGCTTCAGGCTGTTCGGCGAAAAGACGTCATGGCTCAGTTCCGAGACGCGGCGGCAGCCGGCATAGGCCATGGTCTTTTCGAACTCGGTCTTGATGATCGAAAGCGCTTTCTCCGCGCCCGCCTGCCCCGCCGTGCCGATGCCGTAAAGGGTGGCGCGCCCGGTCAGCACCGCGTTGGCGCCAAGCGCCAGCGCCTTCACCATGTCGCTGCCGCGGCGGATGCCGGAATCGAGGAAGATCGTCGTCTTGCCGCCGACCGCATCGACCACTTCGGGCAGGATGTCGAGTGTGGGCGCCGCCGCGTCAAGCGCACGCCCGCCGTGGTTCGACACCACCACCGCGTCGGCGCCGCATTCGACGGCGCGCACCGCGTCTTCCTTGCGCAGGATCCCCTTGATGATCAGCTTGCCCGGCCAGAACTCGCGCATCTTCTGGATGTCCTTCCAGGTCATGGCGTGATGGCGCATCGGGCTGCCTCCGCCGGCACCCGAGGTGATGCGGTGGGCATATTTCGCAGGATAGTTTTCGTGGCGCGGCATGCCGGTGGTCATCAGGTAGCGCCCCATGACGCCCAGGAGCCAGCGCGGATGGGTCACCATGTCCGTGACCGAGCGCGCAGAAATCGAAAAGGGAATCGAGAAGCCGTTGCGCTTGTTGTATTCGCGGTTGTTGCCGAGCGCGCCGTCGATGGTGACGATCAGCGCTTCGAAGCCCGCGTCGCGCGCGCGCGCGACAAGCTGGTAGGAGAGCTCTTCTTCCTTCCACATGTAGAGCTGGAACCACAGCCGCCCGCCCGCTTCCTTGGCGATGGTTTCCATCGAGGTGATCGAGCCGGTCGCCAGCGTGAAGGGAATGCCCTTGGCCGCGGCGGCCTTGGCTAGCGCCAGTTCGCCCTGGTACCAGGCGAGGCCGGCGATGCCGGTCGGCGCGATCGCCATCGGCAGGTTCGAGCGCTTGCCGAGAAGATCTATGCCCATGTCGCGGTCGGTCAGGTCGACCATGAAACGCGTGCGCAGCTTGAGGTCGCGGAAGACCTGGCGGTTGTCCGCCATCGCCACCTCGTCCTCGGCGCCGCGGTCGATGTACTGGAAAACGCCCTTGGGCAGGTGCTTGAGCGCCTGCAGGCGCAGATCGGCAATATTGTAGCAGCGGTCGAGACGCGACATGGGTCCTCCCTCGGGTTACGCCGGACGGCCTTGCGCGGCCGTCTCTCGGGGCCAATCTAGCCCCGCTCCCGGGCAAAACAAAGCCCTCCGCACCGCCCCGGCGCCCTGCTATTCTCCCGCCCAAGGGCACCTGGATGCCCCTCGACCAATACCCAACAGGTCCAATACAGGGAGTGCACAACATGCTTTCCAGAACCATCCTGAGTTCCGCGCTGGCCGCAGCGCTCGCTGTCGGCATGTCCGCCGCGGCCAAGGCCGACGCGGTCTCCGATTTCTACAAGGGCAAGCGCATCACCATCATCGTCGGCTCGGGTGCTGGCGGCGGCTATGACGTTTACGCCCGTCTCGCGGCGCGGCACTGGGGCCGCTACATTCCCGGCAACCCCGGCTTCCTGACGAAGAACATGACGGGCGCCAGCTCGATCGTCGCGGCCAACTATGTCGTCAATGTCGCGCCGAAGGACGGCACCACGATCATGGCGCTGCAGCGCGAGATCGCGCTGGTGCAGCTGATGGGCCAGAGCGGGCCCAAGTTCAAGTCGCAGGATCTGCACTGGCTGGGCAGCCTGGCGAGCGAGGCAGGCGTCTGCGCCGTCGCCACGCGCACCGGCGTCAAGTCCTTCAACGAAATCTTCGAACGCCAGTTCGTGTTCGGCGGCACCGGACCCAACATCACCGAATTCCATCCGGCCATGCTGAACAACCTGATGGGCGCCAAGACGAAGCTGATCAAGGGCTATCCCTCGACGCCGCCCATTCACCTCGCCATCGAGCGCAAGGAAGTCGACGGCATCTGCCAGTCCTGGGCCTCATTCAGCGAACAGGCCAACAAGATGCTGAAGGCAGGAGAGATCAAGCCGCTCGTGCAGATGGCGATCAAGCCCGATCCGGACATGCAGAAGCGCGGCATTCCGATGTTCGCCGATTTCATCAATGACAAGCACCTGGCGCCCGGCCAGACGATCGACGACGTGAAGAACTATTTCCGTCTCGTGCTGGCCTCGGGCGTCATGGGCCGCCCGTATGCCTACGCTCCCGAGGTTCCGGCCGACCGCGTGAAGGCGGTACGCGCGGCCTTCGTCTCCATGACCAAGGACGCGAAGTTCGTGGCCGAAGCGAAAAAGCAGCGTCGCGACGTCGAACTGGTCACCGGCGAAGAAATCGAGGAAATCGTCAAGGCGATGGCCTCGACCCCGCCCGACAAGCTCAAGCAGCTCGACGAACACCTCAAGTTCAAGGGCCAGATCGCCCAGACCACCTTCAAGATGGCCCGCCACACCGGCAAGGTCACCAAGGTCGAAGGCAAGGGGCGCGAGATCACCATCGACTACAACGGCAAGCCGGCGATGGCCAAGGTGTCGGGCTCCGGCACCAAGGTCCGCATCGGCGGCAAGAAGGCCGGGCGCGGCGACGTAAAGGTCGGCATGACCTGCACCTTCGTTTACCCGGAAGCCGGGATGCAGGCCGAACAGGTAACCTGCAAGTAATCCCGCCCCCTTTGGCGGTGAAAGGGCCCCCGGCAGCGCCGGGGGCTTTTTCGTTTCTTCGCGTCGCCATGCGGGGTACCGTTCCCCAACACCGGTAAACAGGGAGGGAGGCATGACCAACCTGAGCGAGCCGCGCGCGCGGCTCGGCATCATCCTGTCGTCGGGCAATCGCACGCTTGAGCCCTATTTCCGGGCGCTGGCACCGGCCGGGCTCGGCATCCACGTCACGCGCATGCGCATGGGATCGGGCGGCGTGCGCCGCCAGGGCGACATCGCCGCCGAGGCATTGCGCTGCGCCGAGTTACTGGCCGATGCCCGCGTCGATGCCATCGACCTGCAGGGCACCGGCATCATGATGGAACGCGGTCCCGAGGCCGAGGCGGACCTCGTCGCCCAGATCGCCGAGACAACGAACACCCGCGCCTATACGGCGACGCAGTCGGTGGTGGAGGCGCTGCGCGCGCTGTCGGCAACGAATATTTCCGTCGTCAATCCCGGCACCGCGTCCTCGCTCGCGCGCGAGCGCGCCTACCTGAAGGCCGTCGGTATCGACGTCATCGAGGGCATGGCGCGCGATTGCGGCGAGGCCACCTTCGAAGTCACGCTGGAAGACTGGGCCGCCGACGCACAATCGGTCGTCCGGCCCGGGGCCGACGCCATTTTTCTGTCGGGATCCCACACCCGCATGGTCGAAGCGATTGCCGCCATCGAACAGACGACCGGCAAGCCGGTGGTGACGTCCATCCAGGCGGCGCTGTGGGCGGGGCTCAGGAGGCTTGAGGCAAAACTCGGCCCCGGCATGGGCTATGGCACCAACGGGGCGCCTGCGGGCCTCGGGCGGCTGTTCGCACAGACTTAAGCAATTTGCGGGGAAAATGGCGCGCCCGTAGGGATTCGAACCCCAAACCTCCTGATCCGTAGTCAGGTGCTCTATCCAATTGAGCTACGGGCGCCCGTGACGAAGGGCCGGAGGCTACTCAAAACCTCCCGCCTTTGCAAGCCGGACGGGTGGGGGTGGCCAAGATAAATACCGGGGCCTTTTTTAGACCCCCGCCGGGTCCTTGAAAGGTGGCGGTTTTACCTTTGATTAGGTAGAATTGTTTGAAATTAAAGGGGTTGTGAAACGCTCCGAAACCACATAGAAAATCAGGTTGGTGGTTCGGGGGACGAACTAGAATTTTGGGGGTGGCTTTTCCCATGGCCCGCATGAAAATTCCTACCGCTTTTGCGGCTATCCTGCTGTTGGGCGGATGTTCCTTCGTGTCGGACACGCTGTTTCCGTCGCTGTCCGGCGACGATCCGCAGCCGCGCGCCGCGACCAATCGCCCGCCGGCAACCGACCCGGCCAAGCCGGCCCAGGCCGCCGCCCCGGCGCCCGCCGCCCAGCCGCCGCAACTCGGCACCTCGACCTTTGAGCCGCCCGCCGTCACCCCCGGCAGCGCCACCGGCACCGTCGTCGGCGCCAAGGTCAACCAGATGCGCGGCGAACTGGGCCGCCTGCAGAGCAACATCCAGCAGCACAATTCCGGCCTGCAGGCCCTGCGCCAGCAGACCGTGGCCCATGCCCAGCGCTATCACGGCACCGTCGCCGCCATCAATTCGCGCCTGCAGGTCGGCACGACCCCGGGCAACCCGATCCTCGTCGCCCAGTGGAGCACGGCGCAGACCCAGCTCGACGGCGTCGCCCGCGACATCGCCGAGATGAACTCGCTGGCCAACCGCGTAGCGAGCGATTCCTCGACCGCCAGCTACCTTCTGGAAACGACCCGCGCCACCTACGGCCTTGCCGGCGCCGTCGATGAAGACCACCGTCAGCTTTCCGTCCTCGAGGACGAGGTCAACCGCACCGTCGTGCTGATCGACCGCCTGCTGAACGAACTGTCCGACGACATCAACCGCCAGTCGGCCTACCTCGGCGGCGAACGCAAGAATCTGACCACGCTCTCGGTCGCGATCAAGAACGGCGAACTGCTCGGCTCGTCGCTCGCCAACCGCGCCTATGACGTGCAGCCCTACCAGTCGCGTCCGGGCCGTGGCGCCGTGCCGCAGGCGGCGCAGACCGGCCAGCGCCGTCCGCTGGTGGTGATCCGCTTCGACCGTCCGGGCGTCGAGTTCGAACAGGCGCTCTACACCGCCGTCAGCCGCGCGCTGGAACGTCGTCCGCAGGCGGGCTTCGACCTCGTCGCCGTGGCGCCCGCTTCCGGCTCCGCCGCCGACGTCGCCCGCGCCACCAATGCCGCGCGCCGCAACGCCGAAAGCGTCATGCGCTCGCTCGCCTCCATGGGCCTGCCCGCCAGCCGGGTGACCATGTCGGCCGGCACCTCGGGTGATGCCCAGACGAATGAGGTTCACATCTACATTCGCTGACGCCCACAGCGTTCCTAATCCGGGGCCGCCCCGCCGAAAGGCCGGGCGGCCCTTCGTTTTTGCTGCTTTTGACAGAGACCGCGGCGGGGGCGACAATGGCCGCCAAAGACGATCCAGAACAGGAGGCCGCCGTGGCCACGACAGGACATTGCTGGGACGACGTGATCCCCGCCGACGAACGCGAAATCTATGACACTTTCTTTGCCCGCAAGGTCAAAGGCGTGGGACCGAAGCCCGCGCTGATCGCCATCGATCTTTACAACAAGGTCTATGCCGGCGGTCCCGGCCCGGTGGTCGAAATCAACCGCAAGCATCGCGGCGCCTGCGGCGATTACGCCTGGAATGCGATCGAGCCGACCAAGCGCCTGTTTGCGGCCGCACGCGCCGCGGGCTGCCCGGTGATCTATACCACCAGCGCGTCGAACCCCCGCGTCAGCGCCACCAACCGCCAGCGCACGGGGCGCGAGAACGAACCCGCCGACAGCTGGGACATCAAGGACGACTTCGCGCCGGAGCCCCAGGACCTGATCATCCGCAAGGAACGCGCGTCCGGCTTCTTCGGCACGCCGATGGTGGCGCATCTCAACCGCATGGGCGTCGAAAGCATCATCATGATCGGCGAAAGCACGTCGGGCTGCCTGCGCGCCTCCACGGTCGATGCGTTTTCCTACGGCTATCACGTGGTGGTGGCCGAGGAATGCTGCTTCGACCGCTCGCTCACCAGCCACAAGATCGCGCTGTTCGACCTGCATCACAAATACGCCGACGTCTGCCATGTCGACGACATCATCGCCCAGCTGGCGCCCAAGGGCGCCGTGCGCGCGGCGGAATGACAAAAGAGGAAGGGAGCATCATGGCCCAGCAACGCCTGCCGGTTTTCCAGAAATTCATCGATGACGTCCGCGCCGTATGGGCGCGCGAAAAGAGCACCGAGGTCCGCATGAAGCAGACCACGGAGCTTCTGCGCGGCCTCGTCAGCAACGACACGATGCTGGCCCATTGCAAGGACTGGCCCTCCACCGAAGGCCACAAGAACCTGCTGCTCTACGAAGATCCCGACTACGGCTTCGTCGTCAACGCCGTGGTGCGCACGCCCGGGCGCTTCGGCTCGGTCCATGACCACGCGCATTGCTGGACGGCCTATGGCGTGCTCGACGGCACCGAGAAGCTCGAGCGCTTCGAGCGCCTCGACGACGGCACCAAGGACGGCTTCGCCGACGTGCGCATGACCGGCGTCACCGAGGGCAAACATGGTTCCGTCGACCTGGTGGCGCCCTACGACATCCACGCCGAACAGGGCGGCCCGACGCGCTCGGTCGCCGTCATCGTGCGGTCCGAACGGGTGGCCGGCAAGGTGCTGCAGGGCCGCTACCTGCCGAACGAAAAGAAGACCTATCAGGGCGAAGGGCCGACCCAGGTTCCTTATGAACTGACCTGACCGAACGCCCCATCGGAACGAAAGCCCCGCGGCCCGGCCTGCGGGGCTTTTGCTTTGGGGATCAGGCGGTGACCGCCAGATTGTCGATCAGCCGCGCGCGGCCGAGACGGGCGGCGGCCAGAATACGGGCGGGACGCGCCGGATCGAATTCGGCGAGCGGCTTCAGATTTTCGGCATCGACGCATTCGACGTAATCGACCGACGCGAAGCCCGCCTTCACGATCTGCTCGCGGGCATCGGCGCAGGCGGCGGGAATGCGCGCACCGCCCGCGATGGCGCGCGCGGCATCCTGAAGGGTGCGATAAAGCACCGGCGCGATGCGCCGTTCATCGTCCGAGAGATAGGCGTTGCGCGAAGAGAGCGCCAAGCCGTCCGCCTCCCGCACCGTCGGCACACCGACCACGTTCACGCCGAGATCGAGATCGCGGTTAAGCCGCCGGATCACGGCCAACTGCTGGAAGTCCTTTTCGCCGAACAGCGCCGAATCGGGACGCGCCTGGGTGAACAGCTTGGCCACCACCGTGGCAACACCGTCGAAATGGCCGGGACGAAACGCCCCGCACAGGCCTTCGGTCAGGCCCGCCACGCGGATCGAGGTGGCAAAACCGGCCGGATACATCTCGGCCACCGTCGGCGCGAACAGGAGATCGACGCCGAGATCGTCGCAGAAGGCGGCATCGCGGCCCTCGTCACGGGGATAGGCCTGGAAATCCTCGCTCGGACCGAACTGGGTCGGATTGACGAACAGCGACACGATGACGCGGTCGGCGATGCGGCGCGCAGCCTCGATCAGCGCGCCGTGGCCGCGATGCAGCGCACCCATGGTGGGCACCAGGGCGACCGTATGGCCGTCGGCGCGCCAGTCGCCCACGCGCACGCGAAGGGCGGCGACGGAACGCGCAGTGGCAAGGCCACCGGATCTTGCGGCAAAGGCCATGGGGTGAACCGTCCGCGCCTCAGCCCTTGATCAGCTTGGGAGCGGGGCCGCGCTTGGCGCCGAAGCAATGTTCGTCGCCGGGGAAGGCGCGCGAGCGCACCTCGTCGGCATAGGCCTTCACGGCCTGCTCGATCTCAGGCGCGAGTTCGGCATAGCGCTTGACGAATTTCGGCGTGAAATCGGAGAACAGGCCGAGCACGTCATCGATGACCAGAACCTGGCCGTCGCAGGCAGGCGACGCGCCGATGCCAATGGTCGGCACGGGAACGGCATTGGTGATAGCGCGGGCAACCGGCTCCATCGTGCCTTCGACAACGATCGAAAAGGCGCCCGCGGCGGCAATCGCCTTGGCATCCTCGACGACCCGGCGCGCCGCATCGTCGCTCTTGCCCTGCACGGCGAAGCCGCCCATGGACTTTACCGACTGGGGCTTGAGCCCGACATGCCCCATCACGGGCACGCCGCGGGTGCTAAGAAACGCGACCGTTTCAGCCATCTCCACCCCGCCTTCCAGCTTGACCGCGTCGCAGCCGGTTTCGGCCAGCACGCGCGCAGCGGTGCGGTAGGCGGCCGCCGGGCTTTCCTGGTAGGAGCCGAACGGCAGGTCGACGACGACGCAGGCATGTTCCGCCCCGCGCATCACCGCCTGACCGTGGTTGATCATCATGTCGACGCTGACGCCGAGCGTCGTTTCCATGCCGTAAACGACCATGCCCAGCGAATCGCCGACCAGCATGACGTCCACGTGGGCATCCATCAGGCGCGCCATCGGGGTCGTGTAGGCGGTCAGGCAGACGATCGGGGTCGCGCCCTTGCGGGCGGCGAGGTCGGGCACGGTGACGGCATTCTTGCGCTTGGCCATGGCGGACCTCCGGAAAAGGCCGGCCCCGGCTGCCGGGGCCTCAACGGGGCCAGATTAGTAACCGTTTTTGGGGCGGCACAAAAGGATTTCTGCCCAAAGGCAGCCGTGCAAATACCCCACCGGCTTAGTATGATGTGGCTGAAATTGCTGGAAAACCGTTAAAGGAGCCCCGATTCCATGGCCCTTTACCTGTCCCTGCGCCGTGTGCGCCCGGGCCGCCTCGCGGCGCCGTTCCTGGCGCTGGCACTTGTCGCCTGCGCCGGTGCGCCGGAAACGCCACCCAAAACGCCCGCCGAAGCCCCGAAAACCGGCGCCACGGCGGATGAATCGGGCTTCGCCACGGACAGCGGGCGGCGGGCCGTCACCGCGCAACGCGAAATGGTCGCCGCCGCCAACCCCATCGCCGCGGCCGCCGGCCTCGCCGTCCTGCGCAAGGGCGGCAACGCGCTTGATGCCGCCATCGCCGTCCAGGCCATGCTGACCCTGGTGGAGCCGCAGTCCTCGGGCATCGGCGGCGGCGGCTTCCTGATGCACTTCAACGGCAAGTCGGGCGAGATTTCCGCCTACGAAGGGCGCGAGACGGCGCCGTCGGCCACCACCGAAAATGATTTCATGGACGGCATCGGGCAGGCGCTCGCGCGCGACCGCTACCGGGTCGGCGGCATTTCGGCGGCGGTGCCGGGCGCGCTGCGCATGCTGGAGGCGGCGCACAAGCGCCACGGCAAGCTCGCCTGGGCGGAACTCTTCCGGCCCACGATCGAACTGGCGCGCGCGGGCTTCAAGGTATCGGAACGCCTGCACAAGTCGATCGCCGATGACCGCTACGTCGGCACCTACCCCGCCGCCCGCCGCTACCTTTACGGTACCGACGGCAAGCCGCTGCCCGTGGGCCACCTGCTGAAGAACCCGGCCCTGGCCGACACGCTGGAAGCGGTGGCGCAGCGTGGCGCCGACGCCTTCCACAAAGGCACCATCGCCCGCGATATCGCCGCCGCCGTGCAATCGGACAAGCTGCGCCCGGGCAAGATGACCGAAAGGGACGTCGCCGCTTACGAAGCGAAAAAGCGCCGCCAGCTCTGCGGTCCCTATCGCACCTGGCTGGTATGCGGCTTCGGCCCGCCGACGGCGGGCGGCATCACCACGCTGATGACTCTGGCGCTGCTCGAACGTTTCGACCTGTCGAAGCTCAAGCCAAATTCGCCCGAGGCGGTACACCTTTTCGCCGAGGCCATGCGCATCGCCAATGCCGACCGGCTGCGCTTCATTGCCGACCCCGATTTCGAGGACGTGCCTATTTCCGGCATGCTGGACCTGCGCTACCTCAACCGCCGCTCGCAGATGATCAAGCCCAATTCGGCGATCCGCCACGTCAGCCCGGGCAAGGTGCCCGGCACCAGCAAGCGCGCCGCCCTCACCGCCCCGGGCGACGATGCCGAGCAGCCTTCGACCACCCATTTCAACATCATCGACAAGGACGGCAATGCCGTTGCCATGACGTCGTCCGTCGGCGATGCCTTTGGTTCGCGCCTGTTCGTGCGCGGCTTCTTCATCAACAACCACGCCACCGACTTCACCGCCGTGCCCCGCACATCCTCGGGGCGCCCCAAGGCGAACCGCGCGCAGGGCAACAAGCGGCCGCGCTCGGCGCAATCGCCGGTGCTGGTCTTCGACGGCTCGGGGCGCCTCGTCATGGCTGTAGGATCGCCCGGCGGCACGCGGATCATCGCCTATGTACTGAAAACCATCATCGGCGTGCTCGACTGGAAGATGGACATTCAGGCCGCCATCGCGCTACCCAACCGCACGGTGCGCGGCGATACGGTCGAACTGGAACGGGGAACAGAGCTCGAAAAAATCCGCGATGATCTGCGCGCCCTGGGCCACGACGTGCGCATGCGCAACCTGACGAGCGGGTTGCAGGGCATCACCATCGAAGGCGGCGTTCTTCACGGCGGCGCCGATCCAAGACGCGAGGGCGTCGCCATCGGCGACTGATCCCTACTTCCTAACCGCGACAATGAACAGGCGGCGGAACGGCAGCAGCGTCGTGCCGTCGGCGCGGCGCGGATAGGCGTCTTTCATGGCGGCGGTATAACGGACGAGGAATTCCTTGCGCTCGCGCTCGTCAAGGGCCGCCAGCATCCCTGCCCCGCCGGCCCCACGCGTCCATTCGACGACCGGGTCTTCGCCTTCGAGAACGTGCAGGTATTCGGTTTCCCAGATATCGAGGCTGGAACTGCGCGGTGCCAGCAGATCGTAATAGGCATCGGGCGCAAGCGGCCCCGGCTGCAGCAGGGGCAGTGCGCGCTCCGCCCAGCGCTGATCGGCGGCGATCTCGCGCAAGGCCAGCATGCGCGGGCTCTGCTCGACGCGGGGCATCTGCACGGCAAGCACGCCGCCCACCTTTACCTCGCCCAGAAGACGGGGCAGGAGGTTTTCGTGATCGCCGAGCCACTGGAGCGCCGCGTTGGAAAAGACGAGATGCGCCGGTGGCACTGCCCGGAAGGCGGCGATGTTGCCCGCGATGAACTGGTGTTCGGGAAAGGACTGGCGCGCCGTTTCGAGCATTTCGGCCGACGAATCGATACCCATGATGCGCGCGCCCGGAAAGCGCGCGGCCAGCAGCGCCACCGTCTGCCCCGCCCCGCAGCCGAGATCGAAGACGCTCGATGGCGCATCGCTCGGCACCCGCGACAGGAGGTCCACGGCCGGGCGCAGCCGGGCGCCCGCGAATTTCAGGTACTGCGCCGGGTTCCAGGTCACGGGCGGCTCTTGCCTTCCACCGGCTGCGCGTAATCCTTTTCGCGGGCGACGTAATCGTCGAAGCCCGCGATATTGCGCACATGGGCGAAACTCGCCACATCGCGAGGCATCCGCCCCGCCGCGAGGTCCTTGAGCGCGCTTTCCATCGCCGCCGTGGCCGCCGCCAGCAGGGCAATCGGGTAGGCAGCAATGCGGAAGCCCATCGCCTCCAGTCGTGCCGGGGCAAGCACCGGCGTCGCGCCGCCGTCGATCATGTTGGCGAGGTTGGGGCGCGAGGTGGCGCGGCAGACCGCTTCCATTTCGGCCTCACTCTGCGGTGCCTCGACAAAGATGATGTCGGCGCCGAGGTCCTCGAACGCTTTTGCCCGCGCCAGCGCCTCGTCCAGTCCGTCGGTGGCCCTGGAATCGGTGCGCGCGAGGATGAGGATATCGGCGCCCGCCTCGCGCTCGTCCACCGCGGCCCTGAGACGCAAAAGCGCGTCTTCGCGCGATACCACCTGCTTGCCTTCGGTATGGCCGCAGCGCTTGGGCGCAAGCTGGTCTTCGATCATCACCGCGGCGAACCCGGCAGCAGCATAGCCCGCCACCGTGCGGCGCACGTTGAGCGCGTTGCCGTAGCCGGTATCGCCGTCGCCGATGACGGGAATGCGCACGGCGGCGGCAATCGCGCGACCCGCATCGGCCATTTCCGCGTAGGACAACAGACCGGTATCGGGCAGCGCGTGACGGGCCGCGGCAACGGCGAAGCCGCTCATGAAGGTGAGCGGGAAGCCGGCGCGCTCGATCAGGCGGGCCGACCACGGATCGAAACAGCACGGCATCAGCAAAAGGCCCGGACGGGCCAGCAAATCGCGCAGGCACGCAGCGGGGGACGTCGCACTCATTCGGCAGCCTCGTTCAGCTTTTGCGCATCGCCCGGCAGAGTCAGGCAGAAAACCGTGCCCGCGGCGCCGGTGCTTTTCAGGATGATCTCGCCGCCGTGCGCACGCATGACTTCTTCGGCGATGGCGAGGCCGAGCCCCGTCCCGCCCGCCCGCGCCGATCCGGCGAAGGGCCGGAACAGGTTTTCCACCGCGCGCGGCGGCATGCCCGGGCCGTCGTCGGAAACCTCGATCAGGATCGGCGAACGGCCGGCAAGGCTGATCGTCACGGTCCCTGCCCCCGCATCCATCGCGTTCTTCACCAGATTGGCAAAGACGCGGAACAGTTCCTCGCGGTCGGCGGTAATGCCGAGATCCTCGGGAACGTCGATCCTGACGGCGCCCGCTTCCGCGTCGGCCAGTTGCATCATTTCACGCAGCATGGGGGCCAGGCGGAAGGTCTTGAGATTGAGCTCGCGCCGCTCGTCGGCGTATTTGAGCGTCTGCATGCACAACGAAATGGCGCGGTCTATGGCGCGCTCCAGCGTCGGCGAGGCGCGCTTGACCTCGGGATCGGGGCTCTGGGCAAGGCGTTCGGACACCAGCCGTGCCGTCGCCAGCATGTTGCGCAGATCATGGTTGATCTTGGCAACGGCCTCGCCCAGCGCGGCGAGATGGCGGCGCTGGCGCAGCGCCGCGCGCAGGCGGCGCTGCATGGAGGCCAGCTCGCGCTCGGCGATGCCGATCTCGTCTGCCCGCCCGCTGTCGGTCGCGACGGAAGCCGGCAGTTCCGGATTTTCGCGGAACGCGATCATCGCCGCGGTAATGCGGCGCATCGGCAGGATCAGCAGCCAGTGCAGCGACAGGTAGACGAGCGCCGCGGTGAACAGCGATATGACGATCGACAGCAGCAGGATGCGCTGGGAATAGGCATACATCTCTTCGCGCAGGGGCGTTTCGTCGACGACGACGGCAACGACGACATTGCCCTTGGGCGACGGACTCATGACCTGCAATACGCGGTTTTCAGTCTGCGCCAGGGTGACGAAAGCATCCTTGATCAGCGTAAAAACGCCCATCTTCGTCATGTCGACGTTGAGATCGATATTGGGCGGCATGTCGGACGACAGCATCAGGTTTTTCGAATCGCTCTTGTAGAGGATCACGCCGTAGCCGCCGACATGGCGCAGCAATTCGTTTTCGAGCGCGTGGGGAATGCGGCCGCCGGGCGCCGCCTCGAGCGCGAGGGTCGCGAGATGGGCCGATGCGATGCGTTCTTCCAGCCAGGTCTGGCGGTAGCGGGCGATGGAGGGCGCATAGATCATCACCTCCGCCAGCATGACGAAGGCGACGGTGAAAATCAGCAGCCGCGCGGACAGCGAACGCGCGAGTGTCGGCATCTGCGGTGAACGGGGAAGCTGCATCGGCGCAGTTTAGCGCAACAGCCCGGGGAGTGGCTGAAAAAGCGGCGCCGCGAGGGGGGCGGCGCCGCAGGGGAGAGGCAGGGGATGGAAACAGGAACTACTTTGCCTTGCAGGGGTTCTTCGCGGCGCAGGGGTTCTTGGCAGCGCAAGGGTTCTTCGCGGCGCAGGGATTCTTGCCCGCACAGGGGTTGGACTTCGCCTTCGCGGCGCAGGGGCCGCAGGCGGCAACCTGAACGGACGCGCCCTGATCGGGGGCGGCAATGGCGGCAGGCATGGCGACGGCGCCGGCGGCGGCGGCAATGGCGAGAGCGGTAAGGGATTTCTTCAGCATGGGAACCTCCAGATGACCGCCGTGATGGCGATCGGTTGAACATCTCTGACGGCGCACTATCCCGCCGGGGGCCATGAGGGTCCAATGAACTCCCTTCACGCCTGCGTGAGGGTGCCGTGATCGCTTATGCAGAACGGCGGAGGATCAGCCGAAACGCGCGAGAAAACGCACGATCGCGCGCGTACGCGCGGAAAACAACTTCGGCGTGTACCAGCTTCCGGCGGCGCGCTTGGTAATTTCCGACAGGGTTGGGTAAGGCGCGATGACGGAGGCGAGGTCGCCGATCCTGAGCTTCCCCTGCACGGCGAAAACCCAGGGAAGAATTAGTTCACCCGCGCGGGCGCCGACGACGCCTGCGCCCAGCACGCAGCCCTTGCGGTCGACGACCGCCTTGAGCAGGCCGTCGGTCGCGCGTTCGGCGCGTGCGCGATCGTTGTCGGCGAATTTCGCCTGAAGGACGCTGTGTTCGATGCCGGCCGCCGCAGCCTCGGCCACGGTCATGCCGACGTTGGCAAGCTCTGGGTCCGTGTAGGTCACCCACGGCACGGCGCGATGATCGGCGCGCGCCGGAAGGCGAAACAGGGCATTGCGGATGACGATGCCCGCGTGATAACCCGCGACATGGGTGAACTGGTAACCGCCCGCAACGTCGCCGATGGCGAAGACTCGGCGATTGCTGGTGCGCAGGCGGTCATCGACCCCGATACCCTTGCGGCTGAATTCAATTCCCGCCGCATCCAGACCCAGATCATCGACATTAGCCGCCCGCCCCACCGCAACCAGAAGGTGGCTGCCCTCGATCACGCGGGTACCGTCGGGCGCTTCGATAGTGACAGCAACGCCGTCCTGCGATTTCGCGACGGCCGTGACCTTGGCCCCTTCGAGCAGATCGATGCCTTCGGCAACCAGCCGCGCGCGCACCACGGCGGCAAGCTCGGGATCGTCCCGGTTCAGGATCGAAAGCCCTTCCACCACGCTGACCCGCGCGCCAAGCCGCCTGTGCGCCTGCGCCATCTCGAGGCCGATGGGGCCGCCGCCGATGACGATCAGGTGCCGGGGAGCCGTCTGCAGGTCGAACAGGTTTTCGTTGGTAAGGTATGGCACGCCGTCGAGGCCGGGGATGGGCGGAACGAACGCGCGCGACCCGGTGGCAATGATGAAGCGCCGCGCATGGATGCGGGCATCGCCCGCGGCGACGCAATCGGAGGCGACGAACCTCGCCGCCGCGCGGATCACCGTGCAGCCCAGGCCTTCGAAACGTTCGACCGAATCATGGGGCGCGATACCGGCGATGACGTCGCGGACGTGACGGGCGACGGCGGGAAAATCGACCTCTGGCTCGTGCGGTGCGATGCCGAAGGGCGCCGATCCGCGCTGGGCCGCCGCCGCATGGGCCGCCGCCAGCAGCGATTTGGACGGCACGCAGCCGGTGTTCAAGCAGTCGCCGCCCATGCGGCCCTTTTCCACCAGCACGACGCTGGTGCCCATCTGGGCCGCGCCGGCGGCAACGGACAGCCCGCCAGAGCCGGCACCGATGATGCAGAGATCGGCCTTGATGTCGCGGGTCATCGGCTGTTTCCCCCGCGCCGCGCCTTCACGCGCTTGTAGATCACCGGCACCAGCGCGAGCAGCGCGAGACCGAGGATCGGCAAAAGAATCTCCGGATCGAAGATGATGGAAAGATCGGGCGTACGCCCGGCATCGAAAATCGCGCCGAGCCCATTGCCGACAGACGCATAGACGAAGCCGCCCGGAATGATGCCAAGAAACGTGCCGATGACGTAGGTGCGCAGCGGCACGCCGAGCACTGCCGGCACGAGGTTCACGAGCCAGAACGGAAACAACGGTACCAGGCGCAGGAACAGGAGATAGCTGAGCGCGTGGTCGCGGAAGCCCTGCTCCATCCGTCGAACGGCGGGGCCGGCGCGGCGGCGCAGGCTGTCGCCGAGCGCCGTGCGCGCAGCGAGAAACACGCCGGTGGCACCGACGGTGGCGCCGATGACCGCGTAGACGGTGCCTGCAACGATCCCGAACAGGAACCCCGCCGAGAGCGTCAGCACGGCGCCGCCCGGCAGGCTGATCGCCGTCGCCAGGGCGTATACGGCAATAAAGGCAAGAGCCGCGAGAACGCCGTTCTCGGCGACGAAGCCCGCCAGCGTGCCGCGATGTTCGCGAAGCTGCTCGAAGCTGAGATAACGGTCTAGGCCGAAGACGAAGAACAGCACCAGCGCCAGGACCATCAAAGCGATCGGCCCAAAACGGCGCATGATCCCGTTCGTCCGCCGCTTACTGTCGTCCTCCGCCGGGCCGGCCATGCGCTGCGCTGCCTCGTTAACCTGTCCGGCCGGGGGCCGGGTCGTCTCTTCTATCTGGGAAAGCATGCTATCCGAAATCCCGTTGGGTTTGACCAAGGACCGGTTGCCCGGCTCGGGCGCAATTTGACCGAGGGAAGGCCCGGGGTCCAATCAAGCCCCATCACCACCGGGTGATCGCTGCGTGAGCGCGACCACTAGGGCTGGGGCATAGGCGGGCCGCTTCCACCACATGGGGTAAAGGATGAAAAACAGGTATTTCAGGGGGTTACGGGGGTTCCGACAGGACCGGGGAAAATGCCGCCAAATGATTGACTTCCCCGGCTCAAGCCCGTATACAGCGGGCCTCTATTAAAAGCCTTCCCGACGGAGCGCGACGTGAAACGCACCTACCAGCCCTCGAAGCTTATTCGCAAGCGCCGGCACGGCTTCCGTTCGCGCATGGCGACGGTGGGCGGCCGCAAGGTCCTCTCCAGCCGCCGCAAGAAGGGCCGCAAGCGCCTTTCGGCCTAACCCAGGCCCCTTTTCGATCCATGACGAACGCGCCCGAACGCCTCAAGCGGCGCAGCGAATTTCTGCGCGCGAGTTCTGCCGGGCGCAAGGCGGCCGTCACCGGGCTTGTCCTGCAGGCGGTCCCGCGCGCCGACGGCGGCTTGACGCTGCGTTGCGGCTTTACCGTGTCGCGCCGGGTCGGCAACGCCGTGGTGCGCAACCGGGCGCGGCGCAGGCTCAAGGCGGTGGCCGCGGAAATCATGCCCGAGCGGGCGGAACCCGGCTTCGATTACGTGCTGATCGGCCGTGCGACGACGGCCGAACGGCCTTATGATGCGCTCCGCCGCGACCTGGTCGCGGCGCTCAAGCGGCTCAAACTCTGTCGGGACGGGAAAATTACCGGCCCCGGCGCGGCCTGACGGGATAGACGATGACTTTCGCGCTGCGCGCGGCACTTTGCGATTTTGGACGCGCCGTCGGGGATCTCCTCGGCGCGGCCGGGCGTGCGCTTGCCTTCGTCCTGATCTGGGCTTATCGCCTGCTCATCAAGCCGCTGTTTCCGACGACCTGCCGTTTCGAACCGAGCTGTTCCGAATACGCCCTTCAGGCGGTAAAACGTTTCGGCATTCTTCATGGCGGCTGGCTTGCAATGAAGCGCGTCGGCCGCTGCAATCCCTGGGGGCCTTTCGGGGCCGACCCGGTCCCTGACAACACCCGCCCGCGCGACTGCGGGCATCATCATTCCGCGTAGCGCCGGGAGCACACATGAACGACCAGAAAAACCTGATCATCGCCATCGTGGCGTCGGTGCTGATCATGATGAGCTTCCAGTTCTTCTACGAGAAGCCGAAGATCGACAAGATGAAGCAGCAGCAGGCCCAGAGCGGCCAGTTGCAGTCCCCGGGCGCGAGCCGCCCGCCCGCCGTACCGGGACAGGCCCCCACCAATTCGCAGGGCGCCACGCCGCAAGCCGCGGCGCCGCAGGCACAGATCCCGGGCGCGCCGCGCACACAGGTCCCCAATACCCCGGCCGCCCCGTCGGCCCCGGCCGGCAAGACGGCGCCCGCCGCGCCCGCCAAGGCCGTCATCGCAGGCCCACGCGTCAAATTCGAAAATGCCAGAATTTCCGGCTCCATCGCCCTGACTGGCGCCGCGATCGACGACGTGGTGCTGAAAGGCTATCGCGAGACGACGAAAGCGAGCTCCGACAACATCCGCCTGTTCGCGCCCTCAAGCGGCGCCAGTGGCTACTACGCCGAGTACGGCTGGGTCCCCTCGGATCCCAACCTGCGCGTGCCCGGCGCCGACACCGTCTGGACGGCATCGGCAACGAACCTCGCGCCGGGCAGGCCCGTGACGCTGTCGTGGAACAACGGCCAGGGACTGGTGTTCACGCGCACCATCGCCATCGACGATTCCTACATGTTCACCGTCACCCAGCGCGTCGAGAACAAGGGCGCCGCTGCAGTGACCCTGACGCCCTATGCGCTGGTCAACCGCACCGGCACGCCGCCGACGCTCGGCTTCTATATCCTGCATGAAGGCCCGCTCGGCGTGTTTGACGGCAAGCTCGAAGAGGTCAAGTACAACGACCTCGCCGAAGCGCGCCAGATCGCCAAGACCTCGACCGGCGGCTGGATCGGAATCACCGACAAGTACTGGCTGGCAGCTCTGGTGCCAGCGGACAATTCCAAGATCAACTCCCGCTTTCTGCACTGGAAGGCAGGCACCATCGACAAGTACCAGGTCGATTTCACCGGCGAAGCGCGCGCCCTCGCGCCGGGAACCAGCATTGAATCCAAGAGCAACCTGTTCTCGGGCGCCAAGGAAGTACGGGTCCTCGACGGCTACTCGAAGTCCATCGGCATCAAGAACTTCGACCTCGCCATCGATTTCGGCTGGTTCTACTTCCTGACCAAGCCGTTCTTCTACCTGCTCGACGTGCTGTTCAAGTTTTTCGGCAACTTCGGCCTTGCGATCCTGGCGGTAACGGTTCTGGTGAAGCTGCTGTTCTTCCCGCTCGCCAACAAGTCCTACAAGTCGATGAACGCGATGAAGAAGCTGCAGCCGAAGATGCAGGAACTGCGCGACCGCTACGGCAGCGACCGCCAGCGCCTGAATCAAGAGGTGATGGAGCTTTATCGCCGCGAAAAGGTGAACCCGGCCGCGTCCTGCCTGCCGGTGCTGATCCAGATTCCGGTGTTCTTCGCACTCTACAAGGTTCTGTTCGTCTCCATCGAAATGCGCCATGCGCCGTTCTACGGCTGGGTGCACGACCTTTCCGCGCCCGATCCGACCAGCTTCATCAACCTGTTCGGCCTGCTGCCGTTCACGGTGCCGGGCTTTATCCCCGACTTCATCTCGATCGGTGCGTGGCCGATCATCATGGGCGTGCTGATGTTCCTGCAGATGAAGCTGAACCCGCCGCCGCCCGACCCGGTGCAGGCCAAGATCTTCATGTTCATGCCGGTGTTCTTCACCTTCATCATGGCGCCGTTCCCGGCGGGCCTGGTGATCTACTGGGCGTGGAACAACCTGCTGTCGATCGCCCAGCAGTGGTACATCATGAAGGCCATGGAAAAGGCCGACGCCAAGGCCAAGAAGGGCTGACGAGACCGCAATGGCCGAAGCGCGCCCGGACAAAGACCCCACAGCCGGGCCCGATGCCGAGGCGCTGGATGCGGCGCGCCGGCTGTTTGCCGGGCCCTGCGATTTCGTCGCGGGCGCGGCCAAGGCCGACAGCCTGCCGCCCGCGACCCTGCCCGAAGTTGCGCTGGCAGGGCGTTCCAACGTCGGCAAGTCGAGCCTGCTCAACGCGCTCACCGGGCGCAAGGCGCTGGCGCGCACGTCCCAGACGCCGGGCCGGACCCAGCAGATCAACTTCTTCGATCTCGGCCACCGGCTAATGCTGGTGGATCTTCCCGGCTACGGCTACGCCAAGGCGGGGCGCGGGGCGGTGCGCAGCTGGTCGCGGCTGATCGAACTTTACCTCAAGGGGCGCCAGCCCCTGCGCCGGGTGCTGGTGCTGATCGATGCGCGCCGCGGCATCGGGCCGCACGACAAGAAGGCCATGGATACCCTCGACGAGAGCGCGGTCAGCTATCAGGTCGTTCTCACCAAGACCGACAAGCTCGGCAAGGATGATGGTTCGGCAGACGAAGTCGCCGCGCGCGTCGCCGCCGAAATCCGCGGCCGTCCGGCGGCACATCCCGAGGTCCTGGTGACGTCGTCGGCCACCGGGACAGGCATCGACAATCTGCGGGCGACCCTTGCGGCTCTGGCCCTGCCCGCGCAACTAAGCTAAAGTCCGCGCAACATGAGCGACAAGATGACCGACAAGAAACACGTTCCGCACCCGAGCTGGCTGGAAAAGGCCCGCACCCTGTCCGAAGCCCTTCCCTACATGAAGCGCTACTCGGACGAAACCTTCGTGATCAAGTACGGCGGCCATGCCATGGGCGAGGACGAACTGGCCCGGGCTTTTGCGTCCGATATCGTGCTGATCAAGCAGGTCGGCATCAATCCGGTCGTCGTCCACGGCGGCGGGCCGCAGATCGGCCAGATGCTGGAACGTCTGAAAATCAAGAGTTCTTTCGTCGATGGCCTGCGGGTGACCGACCGCGAAACCGTCGAAATCGTCGAGATGGTTCTGTCGGGTTCGATCAACAAGCAGATCGTCACCATGATCAACGAGCTGGGCGGCAATGCAATCGGCCTGTCGGGCAAGGACGGCGGGCTGATCCGCGCGGAAAAGATCCGCCGTACCAAGCGCGTGACCGACAGCAACATCGAAAAGATTCTGGACCTCGGCTTCGTCGGCGAACCGACGCGGGTCAATCCGCACCTGCTCGAAAACTT
The DNA here is from genome assembly GCA_038145705.1 of Alphaproteobacteria bacterium. Taxonomy (GTDB): domain Bacteria; phylum Pseudomonadota; class Alphaproteobacteria; order SMXQ01; family SMXQ01; genus WHSO01. The sequence continues at coordinate 234,869 of JAYQQF010000002.1, forward strand.
CGAGGAATCCGACATCATCCCCGTGATCGCGCCGATCGGCGTGGGCTCCAAGGGCGAAACCTACAACATCAACGCCGATACCGCCGCGGGCGCTATCGCGGTAGCGAGCGGCGCCACGCGCCTCCTGCTGCTGACCGACGTCCCCGGCGTCATGGACAAGCAGGGCAATATCATCAAGGAACTGACCACCTCCGAAGCGCGCCGTCTGATTGCCGACGGCACGATCCACGGCGGCATGATTCCGAAGATCGAGACCTGCCTCTATGCAGTCGAGAACGATGTGGATGCCGCCGTCATCATCGACGGCACGGTGCCCCACGCGCTGCTTCTGGAAATCTTCACCGACGCCGGCGTCGGCACGTTGATTCGCGCGGGCTGATCAGCTGGCGTAGAAGCCGATCTGCCAAGTCATGTCTTCTTCCGACATCGGATAGTCGAAGCCGTCGCGCGGGTGCAAGAGTTCGCCCGACGGCACGTTGCCAAAGCGCGACTGCAGCTTGACCGCAAAGCGCATCGAAAACCCTGCCTTCCACGCCAGCGCCGTCATGGCCTTGGCACTGCGGGCGGCGGCGATGCGCTCGACGACCGTGGCGGGCAGGCCGGATTTCAACGCGATCGCTTCGGTCACGAAAACGCGGTTGCCGCCGGTCAGTTCCGATGCGATCCGCCCGTCGTCGAGCTTGCCTTCCTTGTCCAGGCGCCGCACTTCCTCGGCGATGCGTGCGGGTTCGCGCGCCGGCGGCGACGATTTGGCGCCGCCCTCGCCCGGGTCTTCCGCGGCACGCTCGCTCATGCGCTTGCGCACGGTCTGACTCACCAGTTCGGCGGTTTCCTCGTCGAGGTCGGTCCGGCGCATCAAGACGGTCAGCACCGCATCGGCGACGAAAGTGGCAAGCTTGCGTGCCGCGCGCAAAGGCAGGCGCGGACGGCGCACGATCGGCATCTGCAGATCCGTCACCGTGCGCGATCCATCGACGATTTGATCGAGGGTTTCTTCCCTGATCTGCGCGGACGGATTGCCGAGCAGGGACGCGACCGCGTCCCAGTCCTCGGAATGGACGATGGCATCGGAAATGGCCTCCGACACAAGCGCGCGACGCGAAATTGCCGCGAGCGCACCAGCAACGGTCGGGCTCGCGATGATCTCCAGAAGATCGTCGTCGGTCAGAAGCGGCGAGAATTCAAGGACCGGCGCCGCGACCTCAAGTTCGGTATCGCGGGCAAGGCGCAGGATGACGTCATGGGGCGCCTGGGCGACGTCCTTCAGTGTCTCCGCCAGGACCCGGCGCACCCGCACGATCTCGTCGCGGGCAAGGATATCGAGGGCCTCAAGGGTCAACTCGCGTATCCGGTCGCGCGCGTCCGACGAAAGCTGCGGGGTCAGGCGGGCGATCTTGTAGGCAAGATCGCACCGCACATCGTCATCGGCGTCTTCAGCCAGCGCCCTGTAGGCATGGGGCGGCGTCGCATCGTTGGAAGCGATGGCGCGCCGCACCTCCGCCGCGCCGTCGGCCGCCAGATAGTAGAGAATTTCGGGCTGCACATCGGTGCGCCCGGCAAGGCGGCGGCGCACACCCATGTCGGGATGACTGGCGAGTTCGCGCGCCCGGGCGTAATCGAGACCGCCATCGGCTTCGTTCGCGCGCCCGAACAGGCGCCGTAGCAACCCGGTCACGAGGCACCCCCGGCACGCTGACGCTCAACGTCCGGGGCGTCGGCAACGGTGCAGCGCCCCTTGCCCTGCTTCTTGGATGCGTACATGGCTATATCGGCGCGCGCCATGATCTGGTCCAGCGTTTCACCAATACCGGGGATGGCGACGGCAATGCCGAGCGAGATGCCGAGTGGATGGTCCGGACCACCCGAGTAGGACACGAGCTCGCGGGCGCGCTCGAGCAGATGGGCCGCGCGGCCGCGGGCCGCCGCTTCGTCCGTGCCTTCGAGCCAAAGCGCGAACTCGTCGCCGCCGAGACGCGCCACAAGGTCCTCGCCACGGGTCGAACTCTTGAGAATGCGGGCCAGTGCGCGAAGAGCTTCATCGCCGCGTTCATGGCCATGGGTGTCGTTGACCTGCTTGAAATTGTCGAGATCGCAATAGACCAGGGCGCCGCCGCCGTGGCCGGCGCTCGCACGATCAAAGCGACGTTCGAGTGCTGCCATGAAGCTGCGCCGGTTGAGAAGCCCGGTCAGCGAATCCGTCGATGACAGTTCCATCAGTTGTTCGTGGGTCGCGACCTGCTGCAAGGCAAGCGCCAGGTGCTCGGCGGCATCGGCCGCCAGGCGGCGCTCATCCTCGTCAAAGGGGCCAAGGGCCACATCGCGCCAGGCAAGCAACGCGCCGTTGGCGGCGCCGCGGTATCGCGTGGCCACCGCGATCTGCAATACGCCTTCGCCGGCCACAGCGACCACGTTCTCGCGCCCGAGACAGGCGGCGATCGCACCGGACCCCGGCAGGGAAGACGCCTCCCCCGCCAGCGCCGCGCGCGACGGCCCATCGCAGCCGATGCGATGAATTTCGACGCCGCGGGCCGACAAGGCGCGCAAAACCGCCGCAGCCGCAGCCGCGAGCATTTTCGCGGGTTCGATTTCTTCGCGCATGGCGCGGGCAATGTAGCCGAACAGGCGTTCGCGGGTGTGAGCCCGGACGAGTTCCGCATCGCGGGTGCGTGCTTCGCTGACGTCGCGGCAAACACCCCGCGCGCCGATCCAGCGCCCCCCGTCATCGAACAACGGCCTGACCGATGCACTGAGAAGCGCCATGCCGCCATCGGCCCGGCGGAACCAGATTTCCGCCTGCTGCAACGCGCGCCGCGCCTGGAAAAGGCTCGGACCGCTTGCGGGCTGATCGTCCGAGAGAAAAATTTCCGGGGACTGGCCGACAAGCTGGTCGGCCGACCAGCCGAGCGCGCCCTGGGGCGAGACATAGACGAAAGTCCCCTCGGGCCCGGTTTCCCAGGCGAAGTCGCTGGAAACCTCGACCAGATCCTTGAAGCGCCGGCGCGAATCGACGAGCGCCTCGCGCAGGTTGCGGTCGAAGGCGCCATAGCGCGCCAGAACCAGCAGCCGTCCGTGACCAAGGGGCGCCCCGACCAGTTCGCAATTCACGGCGGCGGCGCCGTCGGCGAAGGACACCTCCTCGGCGATTCCGCGCTGCCTGCGGGCAGCAGCGACAAGCCGCCGGCATACCGCGGCCAGGCGGCCGTCACCGAGCGCCGCGATGACGCGCTTTACGCTCTCGTTCCCGCAGAGAACGTCACCGGAATTGTCGATCACGAAGGCGGGCGAAACCATCGCCTCGACCTTGGGCAAAGGGGGCCGTCGGAAGTCAAACAGGCGCGCGAACAGCCCGGCCATCAGCGTCCCTGCGCGGTCTTCTTGCCGCCGGTACCGAAATCGCTGGGCCGCGGCGCTTCGAAGGAACTGATATCCAGCGACGGCCGCCCGAACAGGTACCCTTGCCCGTAACCCACGCCGCAGTCGCGCAGGAAATCCAGCGCCGCGCGGTCCTCGACCATCTCGGCCACCGTGGTGATGCCGAGATCGGCGCAAAGCCCGGCCATGGCGCGCAGGAAGGCCTTGCCCTTGTCGGTTTCGAGCGCGCCCTTGACGTAGGCGCCGTCGATCTTGACCACGTCGATCTCGAGATCGCGCAGGTACTGGAAAGCGGCAGCGCCCGCACCGAAGTCGTCGAGACAGACCTTGTGGCCGGCGCGTCGCAGCGTCTGCACGGTGGCATTGACCGCCTGCAGGTCCTTGATCTTGGAAGATTCGGTAATCTCGAAAATGACGCTTTCGGCCTGCCCGCGATACTGCTTGAGCATTCGGTGCAGTTCGGCGACGAAGGGCTTGGAGGCGATCGAACTGCCCGACAGGTTGACCGCGACCTTGTAACGCTGACCCTGGCGGCCGGCCAGATCAAGCCAGTCGAGCACGCGCTCGCACATGGCCAGGTCGAAATCGCGGATCAGGCCCGTCTGTTCGGCAAACGTGATCGTATCGTAAGGACTGATACCCTTGCCGAGATGCGGGAAACGGGCCAGCGCCTCGAAGTGATGGGGGCGCTGCGTCGCGAGATCAACGACCGGCTGGAAGGCGACGGCGAAGGAGCCGTCGCGCAACAGGCCGCGAAACTCGCTCATGCGGCTTTCCGTTGCGTTCATCATCTTGCCGAAACCTTCCTTGAGGCTGGCGACGGAGAACTCGTCGGGATCGCTTTCAGCGAATTTCGTGAAAAGGTAGGTGAGCGCCTTCGCCGTCTGGCGCGGGTCGACGTCGCCATCGAGATCGACGCTGGCCTGCTTTACGCCCACGCCGCGCTTTTCCGGGTCGGCCTGTCGGGAGAGGTCTTCGATGCGGCGCACCAGGGCATTGAGGTCTGCGCCATCGTGGTGGACGAGGCCGTAGCTTTCCTCGCCCAGTTCGCCGGCCAGTTCACCGCCGACGGAGGTTGCCCTGATAGCCCCGCCTATCGCCGTTTGAAGACTCTTCTGATGCTCGGTATCGAGACGGCCGCACAGCTGGTCCATATCGGCCAAACGGATCATCGTCAGCTTGCAGTCTTCGCCTGCCAGTTCTGCAAGCTTGCCGCTCGCCATTTGAGCGAAAGCGGCGGCACGCGGCAGGCCGCTTTCGCCGAGCGGCCCGGCTTCCCGCGCCGCGAAGGCCTTCAGGTCCTTGGCGCCGAGGCGCAGGCTGAGGAAATAATGCCCGTCGAGATCGGGTACCTGGTAGCCCAGCAGCATCAGGGGCGGCGTCTTGCCGAATTCCCCTTCGAGATGACAGACGAGGCCGTTGATGCGCGTGCCCGAAGCGGCCACCGCCAGCGCTTCTTCGACCATGGCCCGATCCGCCGCCGTCATCAATTCGCTGAAGGCGCGCCCGACAAGGGTTCTCGCATCGACGCCAAGCAGCGCGCCCGTGGCGCCGCCGGTGAAGACGATACGCCGGTTGCGGTCAAGCTCGGCCAGCATGTCGGCCGAGGAAAAGGCGAGCGCGACGAAACGGTCGCGATCATGGCGAAGGTCCGCCACCTGATCGCGCGTCGTCGCCACCGTCGTTCCGTCCGCCATAACCGTCCCGCCCTTGGATTGCTGCTCGCCTGCGGCGTCGAGAAAAGTACTCGCGCTTCCTTAAGGAACGGTTAGGTAACGGCCCGAAAAGCAAGGGAAAGCGCCATTTTGCAGCTTATTTTTGCCGCCGTTCCCCTTGTCACGGCGGCCCCCGCACGCCACCTTATGCAAATGAACGCCCGACCCCTTCCGCCAGCCCTGAGCCTCGCCCATGTCGATACCTGGGTTTTCGACCTCGACAACACGCTTTATCCGGCGGGCTGCCAATTGTTCCACCAGGTCGACCGGCGCATGGGCGAATACATCGCCCGCATGTTCGGACTCGATGCCGAGGCGGCGCGCAAGCTGCAGAAGGACTACTTCCGCAACTACGGCACCACCCTGCGCGGCCTGATGATCAACCACGAGGTCGACCCGCACGACTACCTCGACTTCGTTCATGACATCGACCTGGCGGTCATGGACCCGGCGCCGGCGCTCGATGCCGCCATCGGCGCCCTTGAGGGGCGAAAGGTCATCTTCACCAATGCCAGCCGCAACCATGCCCGGGCGGTGATAGAGCGGCTCGGCATCGCGCGGCATTTCGACGGCATCTTCGACATCCACGACGCCGCCTACGTGCCCAAGCCCGAGCCCGAAACCTACGACCGTTTCATCGCCACCCACGCCATCGCGCCCCAACGCGCCGTCCTGTTCGAGGACACCGCCGCCAACCTCGCCCCGGCGCACGCGCGCGGCATGGCGACGGTGCTGGTGACGCCGGGCGAGGACGGCGTCGTCAACGACGCCGCGGCCCCCCATGTCCATCACGTGGCCGAAGATCTGGCGGCCTTCCTCGCAGGCCTGGCAAGGGCCGGGAAATCGGCCTGAAACCCGCCATTTCAGGGGGCTTTCCCGAAGCCCGGCCGAGGTTGACACACCCCGCGCTCTCGCCCATCTTGGCGCCCGACCCATCCGCATCCACCAGCAAGACATTCAGGGAAAAATGGCCAGCCAAGACCTCGAAAAGACCATCGATACCGCCTGGGACAACCGGGACAACGTAGGCCCCGCCACCAAGGGCGAAGTCCGCGACGCCGTCGAGGCGACGCTCGACCTGCTCGATTCGGGCAAGCTGCGCGTGGCCGAGAAGATCGACGGCAACTGGACCGTCCACCAGTGGGCGAAGAAGGCGGTGCTGCTGTCCTTCCGCCTCTACGACATGACGCCGATCCCGGGCGGCCCCAAGGACCCGGCCAAGGGCGACGCGCCGTGGTTCGACAAGATCCCGTCCAAGTTCGCGGGCTGGGGCGATGCCCAGTTCCGCGCCGCGGGCTTTCGCGCCGTGCCCAACTGCGTCGTGCGCCGTTCCGCCTATATCGCGCCGGGCGCGGTGCTGATGCCGTCCTTCGTCAACCTAGGCGCCCATGTCGGCAAGGGCACGATGGTCGATACCTGGGCCACCGTCGGCTCCTGCGCCCAGATCGGCGCCAACTGCCATATTTCGGGCGGCGTCGGCATCGGCGGCGTGCTGGAACCGCTGCAGGCGGGCCCGGTCATCATCGAGGACAACTGCTTCATCGGCGCCCGTTCGGAAGTGGCCGAAGGCGTCGTCGTCGAGGAAGGCTCGGTTCTGTCGATGGGCGTGTTCCTCGGCGCTTCCACCAAGATCATCAACCGCGACACCGGCGAAGTGCTGGTCGGCCGCGTGCCCGCCTATTCGGTGGTGGTGCCGGGAACGCTTCCGGGCAAGCCGCTGCCGGGCGGCCAGCCGGGCCCGTCGCTCTACTGCGCGGTCATCGTCAAGCGCGTGGACGAGCGCACGCGCTCCAAGACCTCGATCAACGACCTGCTCCGGGACTGACGCCATGGCCTCGCCCCTTGTACAGCCGCTTGACCTCGCCCAGCGCCTGATCCGTCGCCCGTCGGTGACGCCGAAGGACGAGGGCGCGCTCGACGTGCTGCAGGAGGCGCTCGAAAGCCTCGGCTTCAGGTGCACGCGCCTGCCGTTCTCGCAGGAAGGCACGGCGACGGTGGACAATCTCTACGCCCGCCTCGGCACGAAGGAGCCCAACTTCTGCTACGCGGGCCACACCGACGTGGTGCCCGTCGGCGATCCCAAGAACTGGACGGTGGACCCGTTCGGGGCCGAGGTGATCGACGGCGTGCTCTACGGGCGCGGGGCCAGCGACATGAAATCCGCCATCGCCGCCTTCGTGGCGGCGGCGGCGCGTTTTCTCGATGCCCGCGGCAAGGACTTCGGCGGCTCGATCTCGCTGCTGATCACCGGCGACGAGGAAGGTGTCGGCATCAACGGCACCCGCAAGATGCTGGGCTGGCTCAAGGACCATAATGAAAAGCTGTCGGACTGCCTGGTGGGCGAGCCGACCAACCCGAAGAAGCTCGGCGAGATGATGAAGATCGGCCGGCGCGGCAGCCTGGTGGGCTACCTGACGGTGCACGGCACCCAGGGCCACACCGCCTACCCGCACCTTGCCGACAACCCCATCGACCGCCTGCTCGACATGCTGGCGATCCTGCGTTCGAGGCCGCTCGATTCGGGGACGGAGCATTTCCAGGCCTCCTCGGTGGCGATTTCCACCATCGACGTCGGCAACCCCGCGACCAACGTCATCCCGGCGATGGCCAAGGCCTGCTTCAATATCCGCTTCAACGACCTGCACAGCCAGGCGAGCCTCGGCAAGTGGCTGCGCGGCGAATTCGACCGCGTCGGCGGCGAATACGAGTTCCGCCAGCAAGACAACGGCGAATCCTTCCTGTGCGAACCGGGCAAGCTCGCGCACATCGTGTCCGACGCCGCCAAATCCGTCACCGGCATCACGCCGGACATGTCGACGACCGGCGGCACGTCCGATGCGCGCTACATCCATGCCGCCTGCACCTGCGCCGAGTTCGGCCTGGTGGGCGAGAGCATGCACAAGGCCGACGAACGCCAGAGCGTGAAGGACATCGAGGCGCTGGCCGATATCTACACGAGCGTCCTTGACGCCTATTTCCCCCGCCCATGAGCCGGGTCGAGGAAGCCGCGCGCGGCATCTACGGCGCGTGGCGCCTCGCCCACGGCGACGCCAACGGGTTCTCCTTCTTCGACACCTCCATCGCAGGATTCTGGCGCTCCTTCTTCGCCATGATCGTGGCCCTGCCCGCCTACGCGGCGCTCGTCGCCGTGGGCATGGCCAACCATCCGGGAGAGATCGACTGGCAGGCCGTCGTGCTGGTCGAGGGTATCGCCTATGTCTTCGACTGGTTCGCCTTTCCGCTCGCCGCCGTCTATGTCTGCCAATGGCTGAACAAGAGCGAGCGCTACACGCGCCTCATCGTCGCGCTCAACTGGGCGAAGGTGCTGATCGCGCTGATCATGCTGCCCGCGACCGTGATCGCGGCGCAGGCGCCGGGCAGCGTGCTCGCCATCATCCCCGTCGCCATCTTCGTGGCCGTGCTGGCCTATGTGTGGAACGTCACGCGGCTGGCGCTCGGCGCCAACTGGGGCGAGGCGATGATGGTCACCATGGTCAACCTGACCCTTGGCGTCGTCGTGTCGCTGTGGGCGCGCTCGCTGTTGCTGTAGTTCAGGATAGCGCCGCGATCACCATCTCGCGCACCCCTGATGCCATTCGGTAGCGGTATTCGCCCGCCCGTCCCTGCCAGTCGCGCTGGATGAAGGCCGCCGCCGCACCGGGCAGCTCGCGCGCCAGCACCTTGGCGAGGCCGGAGAAAGCCCCCGCCAGCTGCTTCGAGGTCGAAAGGCCGAGGATTTCCTTCAGGGCACCTGCGCCGATGCCGTCGTCCCCCGCCTGGGCGATTTCCCACAGCAGGTTGGCGCCGAGGCTTTCGGGACCATAGGCACGGCAGACGGCCTCGACCGCCGCGGCGCCGATGCCGGGCGCGCCGCCCGTTCCCGCCCCTAACGACACCCGCAGCTCGCCGTCGGCAAGGGCGCGGGCGAATTCGGCGACGGTCAGGGTGAAACTGACGGTGATGCGCCCGTCGGCGTGGCTGATCTCCATGGGATCACCTATCTACAATGTATATACATTGTAGATAGGAACCAATTACCCAATGATTTTCAACAAAAAACGCGCCACATCGGCGCGTTCATGCATAAACACACATTTCTTGTGGATTGCTAGTAGCCGACCGCCACCAGGTAAAGCCCGTCAGGCGGCGCCGTCGGCCCGGCGGCGGCGCGGTCGCAGGCGGCAAGGGCGGCGGCGACATCGGCCACGCCCCACTTGCCCTCGCCCACCGTGCGCAGCGTGCCGGCCATGATGCGGACCTGGCTGTGCAGGAAGGAGCGCGCCCGGAAATGGAGGCGCACTTCCTCGCCCACCCGTTCCACCCGCGCCTCATCCAGCGTCTTGACCGGGCTGTCGGCCTGGCAGGCGGCGGCGCGGAACGAGGTGAAGTCGTGGCGGCCGATCAACGCCTGGGCGGCGGCATGCATGGCGGCGGCGTCCAGCGGCGCGATCACGTGCCAGACGCGGCCGCGGTCGAGTGCGGGCGGCGAGCGCCGGTTGAGGATGCGATAGAGATAGCGCCGCTCGGTCGCGGAAAAGCGCGCATGGAAATCCTCCGCCGCGACCTCCGCCGTCACCACAGAGACCGGCGCGCCCTGCTGGCGCAGGTAGTAATTGACCGCATCGCGCACGGTATCGGCGGGCTTGTCGCCGGCGATGTCGAAATGCGCCACCTGGCCCAGCGCATGGACGCCCGAATCGGTGCGCCCGGCGCCGAACACGTTGACGCGCTCGGCGCAGAAGGAGAACACCGCGTCCTCCAGCGCGCCCTGCACCGACGGCCCGTTGTCCTGGCGCTGCCAGCCGACGAAGGGCCCGCCGTCGTATTCGACGACAAGGCGATAGCGCGTCACGGCGCACCCCCGCCGAGGCGCGTGCCCTTAGGGAGCGCGAAGCCGCGCAGGAATTCCGCCGCCGGCTGCGCCTGCTTGCCTTCGCGCTGCACGCGCAGCAAGCGCAGGGTGCCTTCGCCGCAGTCAACCGTCAGGCGGTCGTCCACCACTTGCCCCGGCTCGCTGCCCACCACATCGCCCATGACCTGGGCCTCCAGCACCTTGATGCGCGTACCGGCATGTTCGAACCACGCACCGGGCCAGGGGGTGAAGGCGCGCACCCGGCGCTCGAGCGCGCGGGCGGGCTCGTTCCAGTCGAGGCGGCCTTCTTCGCGCGTCAGCTTGGCGGCATAGGTGGCGCCATCGGCCGGTTGCGGGGTGGCAGCGAGTATGCCTGCCTCCAGCCCGTTGAGCGCATAGACGATCATCCGCCCGCCCAGTACCGCGAGGCGGTCGTGGACTTCCTCGCAGGTGACGGCGGGGCCGAGGCCGATCGCTTCGCTGCACAGCACCGCCCCGGTATCGAGGCCTTCGTCCATCTGCATGATGGTGATGCCGGTCTCCTTGTCGCCCGCGAGGATGGCGCGATGGATGGGTGCCGCACCCCGCCAGCGCGGCAGGAGCGAGGCATGGATGTTGACGCAGCCGAGCCGCGGCGCATCCAGCACCGCCTTGGGCAGGATCAGCCCATAGGCCGCGACCACGGCGATGTCGGCGCGCGCCTCCTTCACCACGGCGGCGAAATCGGCCTGGGCCTCGGCACCTTTCAGGCTGGCCGGGCAATGGACGGGGATGGCGTGGCGGGCGGCCAGTTCATGGACCGGCGAGCGGCGCTCCTGCTGGCCGCGGCCGGCCGGGCGCGGCGGCTGGGTATAGACGGCCACGACCTCGTGCGGGCTCGCGATGAGGGCGGCGAGCGCCTTGGCCGCGAAATCCGGCGTGCCCATGAAGACGACGCGAAGCGACATTTGCCTGTTCCCTGTTCCTCCGCCTGAAAGTTCAGGAGCGCGCGGGCTCTTCCGCCTCGGCGCGTTTCTGCTTCTTCAGCTTGCGCAGGATGATGTTGCGCTTGAGCGCGCTGATGTGATCGACGAAAAGCGTGCCTTCGAGGTGGTCGATCTCGTGCTGGAGGCAGGTGGCCAGCGTGCCGTCGGCCTCCACCTCGCGGATCTCGTTCTGGTAATCGAGGTAGCGCACGCGCACGCGGGCCGGGCGGTCCACCTCGGCGTAATGCTCGGGCACCGAGAGACACCCCTCCTCGCAGCGCACCCAATCGTCGGACGCCCAGACGATTTCCGGGTTGGCGAGCTTCATCGGCTGGGGGTCCTCGTCCTTGCCCGCGACGTCGAGCACGACGACGCGAACGCTCTCGCCCACCTGCGGCGCGGCGAGGCCGATGCCCGGTGCGGCGTACATCGTCTCCAGCATGTCGTCCATCAGGCGGCGCACGGCGTCGTCCACCTTTTCGACGGGCCTGGCGCGCGATTTCAGGCGGGGATCGGGGGCGGTGATGATGGGGCGGACGGGCATGGGATCTCCTGTGCCCCCTAGGTAGGCCGGGCGCCCGCGTCCGTCAAGCCGGGGGCATAAACCCTTACGCCTTTCTGAAGCCATGCGGGCGGCCGCATCAGGTGCTAAAGTCGGCCCATGGATACCGGCACCCTCATCGTCATCATCCTCGCCGCCGCGGCGGCGGCGGGCGTCCTCCTCCTCGTGCTGCGCGGCGAGCGGGCCGCGGGCCGCCTCGATGCCATCGCGAGCGAGAGCCGCGCCGCCCAGGAACAGACCGCCGAACGCATCGCCGCCCAGGAACGCACGCTGCGCGAGCTGCTCGAAGGGCGGCTCGCGGAAATGCAGAAACAGGTGTCCGAAGGCATCGTCAAGTCCACCGACCGCACGGTGGCGACGATGACCGACATCCAGAAGCGGCTCGCCGTGATCGACGAGGCGCAGAAGAACATCAGCCAGCTTTCGACCCAGATGGTCGGATTGCAGGACATTCTTTCGAACAAGCAGGCGCGCGGCGCGTTCGGCGAGGTGCAGCTGGAAGCCATCGTGCAGGCGGTGCTGCCGCCGTCCGCCTTCGAATTCCAGGCGGTGCTTGCCAACGGCAAGCGCGCCGACTGCCTCCTGAAGCTGCCGAACCCGCCGGGCAGCATCGTCATCGATTCGAAATTCCCGCTCGAATCCTACCAGGCGCTGGCGAACGCGAAAGACGAGGCCGAAAAGCGCGCGGCGGGCCGCGCCTTTGCCGCCGATGTGGCGAAGCATGTCGCCGACATTTCGGAAAAATACATCATCCCCGGCGAGACGGCGGAATCGGCACTGATGTTCCTGCCCTCCGAAGCGGTCTATGCGGAACTGCACGCCAATTTCCGCGACGCGGTCGAGCGCAGCTACAAGGCGCGCGTGTGGATCGTTTCGCCGACCACGCTGTGGGCGACGCTCAACACCGTGCGCGCGGTCTTGAAGGACGTGCGCATGCGCGAACAGGCGCACGTGATCCAGAAGGAAGTGGGCACGCTGGCCGAGGACGTGAAGCGGCTGGCCGACCGCGTCGAAAGTCTCAAGCGCCACTTCGGCCAGGCGGAGAACGACATCCGCCAGATCGACACCTCGGCCGGCAAGATCACCGGCCGCGCCGAACGCATCAGCGAAATCGAGATGGAAGACCCGGCAGCGGCGCTGCCATCACCCAAGCCCGACGACAAACCCCGGCTGGTGGGTGGCGGGGAGTGAATGGTTTTGCCTAAATTACCCAAATACGTTTGGGACGCATCCGCATTAATCGCAACTGTAAATACTCGTGATCTGCACCATTCCCGCGCTTATTCGTTTTATAAAGACAACGAACAAGCCGTTTATCTGTTCCCCTCGATCTGTTGGTTTGAGTTCCAAGCCGCCCAGTCTCGACTGCGTCGCGAAGGCAAACTGGCAGTAAGAGAACTGTACGTCCTAGATGAGAAAAACAAGGTGGTTTCGATCGATTTAGACTTCATCAAAAATGCAGGGGCAAATGGCTTGCACGAAAAATTTTCAGATTTACACGGTGCGGACTTAATTTATGCGTGCTGCGCAGCATTAGAAGATGCAGCGCTAGTTACTTTTGATTCGCATTTTTTAAACGTAGAGGGAATTGAAGTAATTATTCCGTCACCTGCTTACTCTCGATGATGCAAACTCACCCCGGTTCCTTCTCGTACCCCTTCCTGAGCAACTCGCCATCCAGCGTATAGATGCGCGCTTCCGATGAGGCCTGGGTGATCGCCCCAAAATCGGTGCGGGTGTTGCGCACGCTGCGGTCGATGGCCTCGACCTGGAGGATTTCGAGATCCTCCTCTCCCACCTTCTCGAACCAGTAGGGAAAGTTGCGCGGGATCAGCACCGCCTGGCGCGGGCCGACCTCGCCGATCACGTCGTCCCTGCCCGGCCCGTAGAACCGCGCGCGGCCCGCGAGCACGAACCACAGCCCGTCCATGCCCGCGTGGGCATGGAGGTTGTTGTCGCCCCCATTGGCGATCATCTGGATATTGGCGAACAGGATGTCGGTCTGCGCGAGGCGCGTCACCACCTTGCCGCCCGCGCCGGGGTCTTTCGGGCGCACGGGTTTCAGCACCTTGGCCGGTGTCTTGGGTGCCCTGGGCGCGGCGTCGGTCATGGCGGGGCCTTCTTCAATAAAGATGTTCGGGAAAGATCAGCACGCTGCGGGTCTTGAGATCGGCCCGCGTCACCATGACGCGGGGGCCCGTCGCGCGCCTTATGGCGTAGCCGCGATCGCGCATGAGGGCGGCGAAGCGCTCCAGCGACCACGGACCAAAGGCATGCATCGGCACCACCATCTTCGGCCCCAGGGCGAGCACCGCCTTCGCCATGTCTTCGTGGGGCAGGGTCATGCCGCCGTCCACGGGCACCATGGCGACGTCGATCTGGCC
>JAYQQF010000003.1:0-215436 GCA_038145705.1 Alphaproteobacteria bacterium
CCCAAGTCCTGATGTTGATGTTTCACAGGTGTTTTTGACTGCACAGGCTCATATCATCTGCCTGCTATAGGTCAATTAGGTTTTCATTATAATTCCGATAACATTTCGGTATGGCTGGATCAGGCCTCGGCGGCGCCGTCCGACAGTGCCTTGAGCCAGTCCTGACGCCCCTGAACGGCAAGGCGCTGGTGATAGAAATGCAGCGCCCGGAGACCGCCCAGTTCCTCGCCGCCGCCGGCCCGACCGGGGCCGCCGTGGACGCACATCGGCATGACGATGCCGTGGCCGGTCTGGGACTTGCCGACGCTCTCGTCGACCACCAGGACGCGGCCGTGGGCGGCGCCGATGCCCATCACCGCATCGGCGGCGAAACCCTGGTCGGCGGTGAACACGGAAGCCGCCAGCGAACCGCCGCCCTTGCGCGCCAGCGCGAAGGCCTGATCGGCGGAATCGTAGGGCATGAGGGTGGAGACGGGGCCGAAGGCCTCGACCTCGTGGACGGTGCGGGCTTCCGCCGGCTTGTCGCAGCGCAGCAGCGTCGGCGCGATGAAGCAGCCCACCTTGGCGTCGGCATCGACCGGCTGGACGTCGCCGCCGGTGACGGTCTTGGCTTCGGTCTGGAGGCGGGCGAGGGCCTCGAGCACCGCTTTCTGCTGGGATTTCGATACCACCGGGCCCATGCGCACGGTCTCGTTGCGCGGATTGCCGACGACGGTCTTGGCAAGAACGGCGGCGATGGCGCCGCTGACGTCCTCGGCCAGCGCCCGCGGCACGAAGATGCGGCGGATGGCGGTGCACTTCTGGCCGGCCTTGACCGTCATTTCACGCGCCACTTCGCGCACGAAAAGGTCGAATTCGGCCGATCCCGCCTTGGCGTCGGGGCCGAGGATCGAGCAGTTGAGGCTGTCGGCCTCGACGTTGATGCGCGCCGAGGACGAAATGACCTTCGGATGGGCGCGCAGGGTATGCGCCGTATCGGCGGATCCGGTGAAGGCGATGACGTCCTGGCCGGTGATGTTGTCGGTCAGCTCGCGCGCCGATCCGCAGACGAGGCTGAGCGCGCCCGCAGGCAGCACGCCCGCCTCGATGACGTCGCGCACCATGCGCTCGGACAGCAGCGCTGTCGCCGTCGCCGGCTTGGCCAGCACGGGCACGCCCGCGAGGATGGACACCGCGGCCTTTTCCCACATGCCCCAGGACGGGAAGTTGAAGGCGTTGATGTGGACCGCGACGCCGTTGAGCGGCACCGACAGGTGTATCGCCTGGAAGGCTTCGTCCTTGGCGAGGCGCTCGAAACGGCCGTCCTTCAGGGCTTTCGCCGCGCCGAGGCTTTCGCCGAGACGGGCGAAGTACTTGACCGTGCCGATGCCGCCGTCGATGTCGATGGAGGCGTCGATCTTGGTATTGCCCGAATTGGCGGTTGCCAGGGGGAAATAGCTGTCGCGCTTGGCGGTCAGCACATCGGCGAGGGCCTTCAGCAGGCCCGCGCGCTCGCCGTAGGTCATGGCGCGCAGCGCCGGGCCGCCGGTGTCGCGGGCGTAAGCCATGGCGGCGCCGATATCAATGCCGGTCGTCGAAGCCCGCGCCAGTTCCTCGCCGGTGACGGGATCGACGAGGGCTGCGCCCTCATCCTTGCCTTCGACCCATTTGCCGCCGACGTAACTCGCGAGTTTCATGACTTTTCCCCGTTCTGAAATGATGTGTGCTGGAACGCCCGGTCGGGCGCGGGCGACAGAATAGCGGAAAGCCCCCGGGCGGCAACCGCCGAATGGGCGCGAGCGGCCCGCCCATTGACAGGCGGGGCGGGATGGTCGAAACAGAACGCCTTCCGGGCCTTCGCGGGTCCCGGACAGCAGCGAACAGGGCAGGCACGGGCGGCACAAATGGCCGAAAACAGCACAAAAGAGTCGGAAACCGCCGTTGCCGTTTGCGCCCGTCACGGCAACCGCCCCGACGCGCTGATCGAGATTTTCCACGACATTCAAGGGCAGCTCGGCTGCGTTCCGGCCGGGACGCTGGCGGCCATCGCCAAGGCGCTGAACCTGTCGCGCGCCGACGTGCACGGCGTGCTCACCTTCTATCACGACTTCCGCGACCGCCCCGCCGGGCGCCACGTGGTCAAGCTGTGCCGGGCCGAGGCCTGCCAGGCCGTCGGCTGCGAGGCGCTGGCGGCCCGCGCCGAAGAGGTAACGGGGACGAAATTCGGCACCACCAGCGCCGACGGCAGGGTCACGCTCGAAGCAGTCTATTGCCTTGGCAACTGCGCGCTTGGGCCTGCGGCACTTGTCGATGGAGAAGTCCACGGAATGTTAAATAACAATAAGTTAAAAAACTTACTTAAAGAATTAAATTAGGTAATTTTCTTGAGAAATCACATCAAGAACGGCACATGAGCGCACCCGGAGAAATCACCATCTTTGTTCCCGCCGACACCGCGGCCAGGTCCGTCGGTGCCGACGCGGTCGCGGCCGCGATCGGGGCCGAGGCGGCGCGCCGGAAGCTGCCGGTGCGGGTGGTACGGACAGGCTCTCGCGGGCTTCTGTGGCTGGAGCCCATGGTCGAGGTGGCGACGGCCCAGGGGCGCATCGCCTATGGCCCGGTCGGCGCGAATGATGTGGCCGGGTTGTTCGACGCGGGCTTCATTGAAGGCGGCAAGCATGCCCTGGGTCTTGGGCCGGTTGCCGAAATTCCCCAGTTCAAGCGCCAGACGCGCCTGACCTTCGCCCGCTGTGGGCTGATCGAACCCCTGTCGATTGCCGATTACCGCGCAAACGGCGGATTTGCCGGGCTTGATCGGGCAAAGGCGATGAAGCCGTCCGAGATCGTGGCCGAAGTCATGGATTCGGGCCTGCGCGGCCGTGGCGGTGCCGGGTTCCCGGCGGGCATCAAGTGGAAGACCGTGTCCGAGGCTGCCGGCGATACCAAATACGTCTGCTGCAATGCCGACGAGGGCGATTCGGGCACTTTCGCCGACCGCATGCTGATGGAGGGCGATCCCTTCACCCTGATCGAGGGCATGGCCATCGCGGCAATGGCGACGGGGGCGAGGCAGGGGTTCATCTACCTGAGATCGGAATATCCGGCAGCTATAAATTCGATAAAGAAAGCCATAGAACTTTCTGAAAAAAAAGGAATTATTGGCGATAATTTCCGGCTGGGCGTGCGCGTCGGCGCGGGCGCCTACATCTGTGGCGAAGAAACCTCGATGCTCGAAAGCCTCGAGGGCAAGCGCGGCATGGTCCGGGCCAAGCCGCCGATCCCGGCCCTTCACGGCCTGTTCGGCAAACCGACGCTGGTCAACAACGTGCTCAGCTTCGCCGCCGTGCCGTGGATCCTCGCCAATGGCGGCAAGGCCTATGCGGCCCATGGGGTCGGCCGGTCGCGCGGAACCCAGCCGTTCCAGCTCGGCGGCAATGTTGCCCGCGGCGGGTTGTTCGAACTGCCGTTCGGCGCCGGCCTCGGCGAGCTGGTCAATGACATTGGCGGTGGCAGCCGTTCCGGGCGCCCGGTTCGTGCCGTTCAGGTCGGCGGGCCGCTTGGCGCCTACCTGCCGCCCGCGCGCTTCGATCTGCCGCTCGATTACGAGGCTTTTGCGTCTGCCGAGGCGATGCTGGGCCACGGCGGCGTGGTGGTTTTCGACGACAGCGTCGATATGGCGGCCCAGGCCCGCTTTGCCATGGAATTCTGCGCCCTTGAGAGCTGCGGCAAGTGCACGCCCTGCCGTATCGGCTCGACCCGCGGCGCCGAGGTCATCGAGCGCCTCCGGGCGGGCGAGGAGCCCGAAAAAAACCTGAGGATTCTCAACGACCTTTGCGAAGTCATGAAAGATGGCTCATTATGTGCCCTGGGCGGCCTGACGCCGATGCCCGTCAAGAGCGCGCTTGCCCATTTCCCCGAGGACTTCGGGCCGGCAACGCGTTCCGGCGCTTCCTGAGGCCGCCACCGGCGCAATTCGATCAAACCCGCGAGGAACACCGGAGCGATGTCGCTGATCAAGGAAACCGATTACGGTACCCCAGCCCGGGAGTCGGATAAGACCGTCACCCTGGAGATCGACGGCGTATCGGTAACCGTTCCGGCCGGGACCTCGGTCATGCGCGCCGCGGCCGAAATCGGCACCAAGGTGCCGAAGCTGTGTGCCACCGACAGCCTCGATGCCTTCGGCTCCTGCCGCCTGTGCCTGGTCGAGATCGACGGCATGCGCGGCACGCCCGCGTCCTGCACGACGCCCGTGGCGGAAGGCATGAAGGTCCATACCCAGACCGACCGGCTGGCGCGCCTGCGCCGCGGCGTGATGGAGCTTTACATCTCCGACCATCCGCTCGACTGCCTGACCTGCGCCGCCAACGGCGACTGCGAATTGCAGGACATGGCGGGGGCGGTGGGCCTGCGCGAGGTGCGCTACGGCTTCGATGGCGCCAATCACCTGGTCGGCGAAAAGGACCAGTCCAACCCGTATTTCACCTTCGATCCGACCAAGTGCATCGTCTGTTCGCGCTGCGTGCGCGCCTGCGCCGAAACCCAGGGCACCTTCGCCCTGACGGTGGACGGACGGGGCTTCGCCTCGGTCATCGCGGCGGGGGCCGACGACGGCTTCCTCGCCTCCGAATGCGTCAGCTGCGGCGCCTGCGTGCAGGCCTGCCCGACCGCGACGCTGATGGAAAAATCCGTCATCGAGCACGGCCAGCCCGAGCATTCCGTGGTCACCACCTGCGCCTATTGCGGGGTGGGGTGCTCGTTCAAGGCGGAGATGAAGGGCGATCAGCTCGTGCGCATGGTTCCCTTCAAGGACGGCGGCGCCAACGAGGGGCATTCCTGCGTCAAGGGCCGCTTCGCCTGGGGCTATGCCACCCACAAGGACCGCATCACCTCCCCGATGATCCGCGATGCGATCACCGATCCGTGGCGCGAGGTCGGCTGGGACGAGGCGATCGCCTTTGCGGCCACGCGCCTGAAGGACATTCAGGCCAGGTACGGGCGCGGGGCGATCGGCGGCATCACCTCGTCGCGCTGCACCAACGAGGAAGTCTTCGTCGTCCAGAAGATGATCCGTGGCGCCTTCCGCAACAACAACGTCGATACCTGCGCGCGCGTCTGCCATTCGCCGACGGGCTACGGCCTCAAGATGACCTTCGGCACCTCCGCCGGCACGCAGGATTTCAAGTCGGTCGCCAAGGCCGACGTGATCATGGTCATCGGCGCCAATCCGCCCGACGCGCACCCGGTCTTCGCGTCCCGCATGAAGCGCCGCCTGCGCGAAGGCGCAAAGCTGATCGTCATTGATCCGCGCCGCACCGATCTCGTCCGCTCGCCGCACATCGGCGCCGCCCATCACCTGCAGCTTCGCCCCGGCACCAACGTCGCCGTCATCAACGCGATGGCCCACGTCATCGTTACCGAGGGCCTGGTCAACGAGACGTTCGTGGCGGAACGCTGCGAAACGGAGGATTTCGCGACCTGGGCGAAGTTCATCGCCGAGGAACGCAATTCGCCCGAGGCCCTTGAAGAAATCACCGGCGTGCCCGCGGCGGAAGTGCGCGCGGCTGCGCGACTGTATGCGACGGGCGGCAATGCCGCGATATACTACGGGCTTGGCGTCACCGAGCATTCCCAGGGCTCGACCATGGTCATGGGCATGGCGAACCTGTGCATGGCGACGGGCAATATCGGGCGCGACGGCGTCGGCCTCAACCCGCTGCGCGGCCAGAACAACGTGCAGGGCTCTTGCGACATGGGATCCTTCCCGCACGAATTCCCGGGCTACCGCCATGTTAGCGACGATGCCGTGCGCCAGCAGTTCACGGCGCTGTGGCAGGCCGAGCTCGACCCCGAGCCGGGCCTGCGCATTCCCAACATGCTCGATGCCGCTGTCGAAGGCACCTACAAGGGCCTCTTCGTTCAGGGCGAGGATATCGCCCAGTCGGACCCTAACACCAAGCACGTGACCGAAGGTCTGGCCGCAATGGAATGCGTCATCGTGCAGGACCTGTTCCTGAACGAAACCGCGGCCTATGCCCATGTCTTCCTGCCCGGCACCTCGTTCCTCGAAAAGGATGGGACCTTCACCAACGCCGAGCGGCGCATCAACCGCGTGCGCCCGGTGATGAAGTCGAAGACAGGGCTGGAGGAATGGGACGTTTCCTGCCGCCTTGCGACCGCGATGGGCTTCCCCATGCATTACGACAGCGCGTCGCAGATCATGGACGAAATCGCTGTGCTGACGCCGACCTTCAAGGGCGTCAGCTTCGAGAAGCTCGACCGCATGGGTTCGATCCAGTGGCCCTGCAACGACGCGGCGCCCGCCGGCACGCCGATCATGCATCTCGAGAAATTCGTGCGCGGGCGCGGCCGGTTCATGCTGACCGAGTTCGTCGCGACCCCCGAACGCGCGAACCGCTCGTTCCCGCTGATCCTGACGACGGGGCGCATCCTCAGCCAGTACAACGTCGGCGCCCAGACCCGGCGCACCGGGAATGTCGCGTGGCATCCTCACGACGTGCTGGAAATCCACCCGCATGATGCGGAAGAACGCGGCATCAACGAAGGCGATCTCGTCTCGGTGTCCTCGCGCATCGGCGCCACCACGCTGCATGCGGTGATCACCGACCGGGTGCCCGCCGGCGTCGTCTATACGACCTTCCATCACCCGATGACCGGCGCCAACGTCGTGACGACGGAATATTCCGACTGGGCGACCAACTGCCCCGAATACAAGGTTACCGCCGTTCAGGTGGTCCGTTCCAACATGCAGTCCGACTGGCAGAAGGAATGGGCCGAGCGCGAGACCGAGCAGAAGCGGGTGGCCGTCGCGCCGCCGGCGGCTGAATAGTCATGGGCGCCGGCGCTTCCGTCGCCGCCAGCGTGACGCTTGCCGCGGGCGGGCGCCGCGAATGGCGCCTTGCCGAGGAAGTCCCGGTCAACCTGTCCTACAACGGGCGTCCCCATGTCGTGATGATGGCAACGCCCGAAGACCTGGAAGATTTCGCCCTCGGCTTTTCGCTTTCGGAAGGGGTGCTGGCTTCGGCCGATCTCGTGCGCGAGGTCCGGGTCGAGGCGGTCGAAGGTGGCATCATGGTGGACATCGCCACCGCGCCGAAGGCGGAAGTATCGCGTGAACGCCAGGCGCGCTCGCTGGAAGGGCGTTCGGGCTGCGGCCTGTGCGGGATGCAGCGCCTCGACCAGGTGGTGCGCAACGTGCGCCCCGTGCGCGGCGCCGCGCCGGTGAGTGCTGACGCCATTGCCCGCGCCCTTGCGGCGCTGCCCGAACGGCAGGCGATGAACCGGGTCAACCGTTCCGTCCATGCCGCGGCCTGGGCCGACGCCTCGGGCGCAATTGCGCTGGTGCGCGAGGACGTCGGGCGCCACAACGCGCTCGACAAGCTGATCGGCGCGCTGGCACGGGCAGGCACGGACACATCGCGGGGTTTTTGCGTGATGACGTCGCGCTGTTCCTTCGAGCTGGTGCAGAAGGCGGCCGCCGTCGGCATCCCTTGCCTTGCCACGGTTTCCGCGCCGACGTCCTTGGCCCTTGATCTGGCGCGAAGGGCGGGAATGGCGCTGGCTTCTGCATCCCCCGACGGCGTTGTTCTTTTCGAGACCACCTGAGGACATCATGACGGCTACCGACATCGTCCGCATGGCGAACCAGATTTCAGAGTTTTTCGGGGCCTACCCCCACGAGACGGCGGTGCGCGAAACGGCGAACCACATCCGCAGTTTCTGGGACCCGCGTATGCGCCAGCAATTGTTCGACCATTTGGCCAAGGGCGGCGCGGGCTTGAGCGAGATCGCGCTCGAGGCCGGTCGCGCCCTTTCCGCCAAGGTCTGAAAGACTGATGTTCCCCGGTTTCCGGGGCCTGTCAAAAAGTGGCTTCGCCCTGTGGACGGGAGCGGGCGGGAGAGTGTATAAGCCCGCAAACCCAGCCAGCCGACAGAGGGCGGAGTAGTCTAAAATGGCGGATCTCGAGCTCAAGGTTACCGACATCCGGGACCTGACCGCGAATATCAAGATGTACGAACTGCGTGCAGCCAAGGGCGGCGACCTGCCGGCCTTCGATGCGGGCGCGCATATCGATTTCAAGCTGCCGAACGGGCTGATCCGTTCCTATTCGCTGGCCAACGACCCGAAGGAGCACGATCGCTACGTCACCGCGATCCTGCGCGACGCGAAGGGGCAGGGCGGTTCGATGTGGATGCACGACAACGTCAAGGTCGGCGACATCCTCGTGTCCACGCCGCCCTTGCAGAATTTTCCGCTGGTCGAAGACGCGGCCAACACCGTCCTGCTCGCCGGTGGCATCGGCATCACGCCGATCCTGGCGATGGGCTATCGCCTGAAGGCGTTGGGCCGCAAGGTGCACCTGCATTACTGCTCGCGCTCGCCCGAGGACACCGCCTTCATGGATGAAGTGAAGCGCGTGTTCGGCAGCGACGTCACCTTCCATCACGACGGCGGCGATCCGTCAAAGGGCATCAAGCTGACGGAAGTTTTCAAGAATTATCCGGCGGGCACGCATCTTTACGTCTGTGGTCCCGGCGGCCTGCTGCGCGCCGTGCGCGATGCCGTCGCCCACTGGCCGGAAGGCACCGTGCATTTCGAGCTTTTCGCTTCGGCCAAGACCGAAGAGCAGGCGGCGGCGGAAGCGGCCAGCCAGGAGAATTTCGAATTCGAGGTCGAACTGGCGCGCTCCGGCGTGACGCTGACGATTCCTGCCGACCGTACCATTCTCGACGTCATGATCGAGGAAGGCTTCGGCGTTCCCTACGCCTGCGAGGAAGGCTGGTGCGGTGCCTGCGTGATCCCGATGATCTCGGGCAAGGCCGATCACCGCGACGAGGTCCTTTCGGACGCGGAGAAGGCCGCCAATACCAAGATCCAGGTCTGCATTTCGCGCGCCGCCGCGCCGGGGGAAAAGCTCGTCCTCGACATGTAGTCGGGACGCTGATCAGGCCGGCGCGGGACGCCACGCCCAGGCGCCGGCATCCAGGTTTTCCTGAACGACATCGCGCATAAGTTCGCGGATGGCCGCCGCGGCCTTCGATGTATGGCGCTTGCCGGAATAGGCGAGGTACATGTTGCGCGAGAGCGACGGGCGCTCGAAGCGGCGGGCGGCGACTCGGCCGTCCTCGACCTCGCGCTTGACCGAGCCGAGCGGCAGGATCGCGTAGCCGACGCCGTTCACGACCATTTCCTTCATCGCCGTCACCGAATCGATTTCCAGAACGACGTTGAGGTCGAAATCGCGTGCGCGCGCCGCTTCCTCGACCAGGCTGCGCAGGCCCGACGACACGCTGGGCAGGATCATCGGCAGCTTGGCGATCTCGTTGAGCCCGACCGTTTCTTTCTGCGCCTTGCGGTCATCGGCAGGGCAGATGAGGCAGAGGTCTTCGACCAGCAGCGGTTCGCAGACAAGGCCCTGCGCCGCCGACGGGTTGTAGGAAAGTGCCACGTCGATGCGGTCGCTTTCAACCCATTCCATCAGGTCCTCGCTCATGGCATCGACGATGGCGAGGGACACTTTCGGATAATCCTGGCGACAGCGTTCGACCAGTTGCGTGGCAAGAATGAGGTTGAGCGTCGGCGTCAGCCCCACGGCGACGCGCCCGCGCGGCGGTCCGGCGAGGTCGGTGACCGACTGACGCGCGCGGTCCATCTGGCGCAGGATGATCTGCGCGTGTTCGCGCAGCAGGAGACCGGCTTCGGTCGGCACGACGCCGCGCGAATGGCGCTCGAGCAGCTTGACGCCCAGTTCTTCCTCGAGCTTGCGAACCTGCAGGCCAAGGGCCGGCTGGGCCACGTGCAGATAGGCGGCCGCCTTCGAGAAACTGCGCAGCTCGACGATGCGCAGAAAGTATTGCAATTGCCGGATAGTCATTTTTCTTCCGTAATTTTGCCCTGATATAAGTTTTTTGTCTATAAGAGCGAGCGCCGGGAAACCGCCATTTTCGGGCTTTTTCATGCAGTTGGGCGGTTGATTACCGGGGCGTGTCGGGTAAAGTCGGGGGCATCACGGCGCACCCAGAAATCGCGCCACAAAGACCAACCATAATCGACCACCGCACAACAGGTAATCGGGAGAATTTCCATATGCTCGCACACAAGATGATCCGCGCGGCGTTCGCGGCCTCGGCTGCGC
This sequence comes from Alphaproteobacteria bacterium, assembly GCA_038145705.1. Classification (GTDB taxonomy): domain Bacteria; phylum Pseudomonadota; class Alphaproteobacteria; order SMXQ01; family SMXQ01; genus WHSO01. The sequence continues at coordinate 10,137 of JAYQQF010000003.1, forward strand.
TCGCGCTGTCCGTCGCCGCCCAGCCGGCGAAGGCCCAGGACGCCGCCGCCTTCTACAAGGGCAAGACCATCACCTTCATAACGCCGGGCAGCCCCGGCGGCGGCTACGACACCTACATGCGCGAAATCATCCCGCATCTGGAAAAGAAGACGGGCGCAACCGTGGTGCCGGTGAACGAACCGGGCGGCGGCCATCTGCTCGCCGTGAACAAGACCTACAGCGCCAAGCCCGACGGCCTCACCATCCTGCTCAACGACGGAGAGGCGAGCCTGCTTGGCGTCGTCCTCGATGTTCCGGGCGCGCGTTACGACCTGTCGAAGATGCACTGGCTCGGCCGCATCAATGCTGAAAAGCGCCTGATCCTGTTCACCAAGTCCTCGCCTTACAAGAACCTGAAGGATGCGATCGCGGGCAAGACCGTTCTCAAGTTCGGCACCACCGGCAAGACCGACGCGACTGGCCTTGCGACGACGATGGCCTCGCACGCGCTCGGCCTGCCCACCAGCATCGTCACCGGCTACAAGGGTTCGCGCGAATTCGTGCGCGCCGCGATCCAGGGCGAAGTGGGGGCGATCTCGCTGTCCGAAAGCTCGGCGCTGCGCTTTTCCAAGGGTGGCCGTCTGATTCCGGCGGGCACGCTGGCGCGCGAGCGCTCGGCGCTTTTCCCGAAGACCCCGACGGTGTTCGAGCAGCTCAAGATCAGCAAGGAAAACGCCTGGTTCCTCGACTTCCATGAGGGCTTCGCCGAAATCGGGCGTTCGCTCCTGACCGGCCCGGGCGTTCCCGCCGACCGCGTTGCTTACCTCCGCAAGGTGTTCAAGGAAATCCTGACCGACAAGGCGTTCGACGCGCACATGACCCAGAAGAAGCGCCCGATCACCTATGCCGACGCGGCCGCCCTCGACAAGGCGGCGAAGGCGGTGCTCGGCGATCTGTCCGATGCGCGCAAGAAGCAGGTTAAGGACATCATCCTCAACAAATACTACCAGTAGGCTCATTCGGCACGGGCCCGTCGTAGCAATGCGGCGGGCCCGTCCGATTTCCCATCATGGAATATTTCACTCTGCTCTCTGAAGGTTTCGTCCGCGTGATGCGGCCGGACCTCATTCTCATCATGCTGGCGGCGATCCCGTTCGGCCTGATTTTCGGCATCGTGCCGGGGCTGTCGGGTCTGACCGCGCTCGCCATCCTGCTGCCTTTCATTTACGGCATGGACGCCCTGCCGGGCCTGGCGCTGCTGCTGGCGTCCCACGCGGTGATCTACACTGGCGGTTCGGTGTCGGCGATCATCCTCGGCATTCCCGGATCGCCGCCCAATGCCGCGACGGTCGTTGACGGCTACCCGATGGCCCAGCAGGGCCGCGGCGGGCAGGCCATGGGCGCCGCGCTGATGGCGTCCGGCCTCGGCGGCGTGTTCGGCGTTCTGGTGCTGGTGGCGATTCTGCCGGTGCTGGAGCCGATCGTGCTGTCCTTCGGTTCGCCGGAAACGTTCTTCCTCGCCCTCATGGGCGTCACGTTCATCGCCATCGTCGGCGAGGGGCCGATGCAAAAGGGTCTGATCGCCGGCGCGCTCGGCATCTTCCTCGCGCTGTTCGGCTACCAGCCGACGACCAGCGTGCCGCGCTTCCATTTCGGTTCCGACTACCTGCTGGACGGCTTCCGCATCATCCCGCTGGCGCTCGGCCTGTTCGCCGTACCGGAACTGATCGCGCTGTCGGCCAAGGGCAAGTCGGTCGCGCAGACGGGCTCGATCAGCGGCGTGACCTTCGGCCAGGTGATGGAAGGCTGTGCCGCCGTGTTCAAGCACTGGTGGCTGTTCATCAAGTCCTCGACCATCGGCGCCGTCGTCGGCATCGTGCCGGGGGTGGGTGGCGAAACATCGCCCTTCGTCGCCTATGCTGCAGCGAAGCAGTCCTCGCGCACGGCATCGACCTACGGGCAGGGCAATATCGAAGGCGTCATCGCGCCGGAAAGCTCGAACAATGCCAAGGAGGGCGGTGCGCTGGTGCCGACGCTAGCCTTCGGCATTCCGGGTTCGACCGGCATGGCGCTGCTGCTCGGCGGCTTCCTGATCCTCGGGCTGGAGCCGGGACCGGAATTCCTGAAGGAGCACATGGATCTCGGCGTCGGGCTGGCCATGGTCGTCGCCATCGCCAATGTCATGGCGGCGATCGTGATGATCCTGCTCGCCAAGTACATCGCGCGGTTGACCTATCTGCGCGGACATATCCTGGCGCCGCTCCTGCTCGCGATCATCGTGCTCGGCACCTATGCGTCGAAGAACAATCCGATGGACGTTGTTTACGTCTTCGTCTTCGGTGCGCTCGGCTACCTGATGAAGGAACTGAACTACTCGCGCGCGCCGCTGATCCTCGGTTTCGTTCTGACCAACGCGATCGAGAGCTACCTGCATATTTCGCTGCGCTCTTTTGGCCCGACGTTCTTCATGCGGCCGATCTCGCTCATCATCATCGGTCTGTTGGTGCTCGGCCTCGTCTGGCCCAGCATCTCGCGCCGCCTGCGGCGCGGGAGGGGCGCATGAAAAAGCTCGAAATCATCCTGCCCGCGACGATCATCGTCTTCACGCTGTTCGTCGTCGGTGCCGGGGCCTTCTACTACAATTACTCGATCGCGGTGATGCGCTTTCCCTACTTCGTCGGGGCGGTGCTGATCGGTCTTTCGGCCCTGCGCCTTGTCCAGGCGATCAAGGGCAAGCGCCTTCCGGGCGAGCCCGAGGAAATCCAGGAACCGACTACCGAAAGCATGGCCGAGTTCACGCGTACGGCGTTGTGGCTCGTCGCCATCCTGCCTTCGGTGTGGCTGCTGGGTTATCTGGCGGGCATTCCGCTTTACCTGCTGGCCTATTTCCGGGCCCATGGCGAAAGCTGGCTGATGTCGATATCGCTGGCACTTGGCGCACTGGCGGTGACGTATTTCGTCTTCATCGTCTTCCTGCGCGTCAATCTGCCGGTCATGCCGCTGGGATTCCAATAAGTTACATCCGGGGTCCGGCGCTTGCGCCGGACTCGTCTTTCGTTCCGATTCGGGCGAAAATCACCGCAAAAGAGCGGGCTGCATGAATGCGGCCCGATACAGGGAGCCGTCATGCCGTCTGATACGACTTCGCTATCCAATGAAATTTCCCCCGTGCATGGGCGCATGCTGATCGACGGCGCCTGGGTCGAGGGCAGCGCGCGTCTGGAAGTGCGCAACCCGGCGCGCCCCGACGAACTCGTCGGCACCGCTGCGCGGGCGACCAACGACGACATCGACGCCGCCGTCGCTGCGGCAAAGGCTGCGCAGCCCGCCTGGGCGGCCAAGGGCTACCGCGCGCGCGCGGCGCTGATCAGCGAGGCGCTGAAGCGCCTCGAAGCCGACGTCGATGCCCGCGCCGTCCTCTACAGCCGGGAAAACGGCAAGACGCTGGCCGAGGCCAAGGGTGAACTGGCGAGCGTCTACCTGCGCCAGCGCCTGACGCTGGAACTGGTGGACGAACTTGAAAACGAACGTCTGCTGACCGACGAAAGCGGGCGCACGTTCGTCACCCGCATTCCCTGGGGCACGGTGGTGTCCATCGTGCCGTGGAACGCGCCGGTGCCGCTTGCCTTCATGCAGATCATTCCGGCGCTGCTCGCGGGCAACGCCGTGTTGGTGAAGCCGCCGGAGACCTGCCCGCTGGCGCTGACGCGCTCGGTGGAACTGATCTCGGACCTGTTTCCGAAGGGTGTGCTCGGCCTCGTCACCGGCCTGCCCAATGAGATCGGCGAGCGCCTGACGTCCCATCCCGACGTCAACAAGATCGCCTTCACCGGCTCCATCCCCTCGGCGCGCATCATCGCCGCCAATGCCGCGCAGACGATCAAGGGCACGACGCTGGAGCTTGGCGGCAACGATCCCGCCGTCCTGCTCGACGACGTCGATCTTTCGGACAAGACGATGGACCGCATGGCGGGCGTGGTGTTCCGCATGACCGGCCAGGTCTGCATGGCGATCAAGCGCGTCTATGTTCCGACCAGGCTGCGCGACCGTTTCCTCGATGCCTTTGCCAAGGCCGCCGACAAGGTGGTGGTGGGCGAGGGGCTGCGTCCCGGCGTCACCATGGGCCCCCTGCATCAGGAAAAGGGCCTGATTCGCGGCCGCACATTGGTGGCGGAGGCCGAACAGCGCGGCGCCCAGGTGATGAAGCTCGGCAAGATCGATGATCTCGAAACCTTCAACAACGGCTGGTTCATGCAGCCGATGATCGTCACCGACGTTCCCGATGATGTAGGCCTGATGAGCGAGGAACAGTTCTGCCCGGCGCTGCCGGTGGCGACCTACGACGATCTGGACGAAGCGGTGAGCCGCGCCAACGACACCATTTTCGGCCTCGGCGGTTCGGTGTGGGGCAAGGATGTGGAGCGCGCGCTGGGCGTGGCGCGCCGCATCCAGTCGGGTACGGTCTGGGTGAACACCCACGGTACGCAGTCGGTGAACCGCCGCGCGCCCTACGGAGGCATCAAGCAGTCTGGTATCGGCCGGCGCGCAGGCATCGAAGGCATGTACGAGTATCTGCAGATACAGACCATCACCAGCTTCGAAGGGTAGTATCAACTTCAGTAGCGGGCCGCGGGGCCCGCTTTTTTTTCAGGGAGAGCACAACATGACACTGTCTCGTACCACCGTTGCGGCGGGCATTGCCGGCCTCGCGGGCCTTGCGTTCGCGGCATCGCCCGCATCGGCCGATGCGGTTGCCGATTTCTACAAGGGAAAGAACCTCACCGTTTACATCGGCTACGCGGCGGGCGGCGGTTATGACGCCTACGGCCGCATGCTGGCGCGCTATTACGGCAAGTTCATGCCCGGCAACCCGACCGTGGTGCCGCGCAACATGCCGGGAGCGGGCTCGATCGTTCTCGCCAACGCGCTCTACAACACCCTGCCGAAAGACGGCACCGCCATCGGCATCATCGGCCGCGGCGTGCCGATGGAGCCGCTGTTCGGCCGTTCCGGCCCGAAGTTCGAAGCGGCCAAGTTCAACTATATCGGTTCCATGAACAACGAGGTGTCGGTCTGCGTCGCCTATCACACGTCGAAGATCAAGACGATCCAGGACGCCCAGCAGCATGAAATGATCCTGGCAGGCACCGCGCAGGGTTCCGACGGCGTCGACTTCGCCATCGTCCTCAACAACGTGCTCGGCACAAAGTTCAAGCTGATCACCGGCTATCCGGGCGGCTCGACCCAGCAGCTCGCGATGGAGCGCGGCGAGGTCGAAGGCCGCTGCGGCTGGTCGTGGTCGTCGGTGGTGACGACGCGCGGCTACTGGCTGAAGGAAGGCAAGCTGCGCATTCTGCTGCAGGCGGCGCTGACGGGCCACCCGGACCTCGACAAGATGGGCGTGCCCAAGGTCATGGACCTGGCCAAGTCCGAGCGCGACAAGCAGGTGCTCAAGCTGGTGTTCGCCCGCCAGACCATGGGCCGGCCGTTCCTCGCCCCCCCGGGCGTGCCGGAGGACCGCGTGGCGGCGCTGCGCAAGGCGTTTGATGCGATGCTGAAGGACAAGGCGTTCCTTGCCGCTGCCGACAAGGCGAAGATGGAAATCGAGCCGGTCAACGGCAAGGACGTCGCCGACCTGATCGCCGACGTCTACAAGTCGCCGCCCGACATCGCGCAGGCTGCGGCAGACGCGACGGCACGCCTTGAGCGCACCAAGATCGACAAGAAGGTGTTCGAGGACCTCAAGGCCAAGGGCAAGGTCGCCAAGATCGAGGACGGCGGGCGCAAGGTCACCTTCGACCTCGGTGGCGGCAAGTCGGCGGCAGTCGGCGTGTCCGGTTCCGGCACCAAGCTGACCATCGGCGGCGAGAAGGCCAACCGCAAGGCGCTGAAGGCGGGCATGAGCTGCGCCATCGTCTACACGGCCCCCGGATCGCCGGCGAAATCGATCTCCTGCGACTGATTGCGGCCGCCGCGGCGACCGGAAAAAGCCCTCGCTTTGAAGGGGGCTTTTTTTTTCGTTTTTCCAGCTAGTTATGTTCTAGCCAGCTATCTGGAATATGTTTTTGTTTTTCGCGCCGATATTGGCTATAAGCTGGCAGCCTGCTGAACTGGAGACGGCGCCGCCCAGGCGCTTCCAGCGATCCTCGAACGGGGGGCTTCGCAAATTCCAGGCTTGAATTCCGGTTGTTGCGCCTTGCGCGCGATGGCCGCAACCCAGGGAGCGCCGTCATCGCGGGCGATCCCCGAACAGGAGAGAGTTGAAAGTGGCGACAGACACCTCATCCGCCAAGAAGGGCACCTACAAGGAATACGGCGCTCCGCATCAGGACCTGCGCGAATGGCTCGACCGCGTCGATACCATGGGCGAGCTGATGAAGATCGACGGGGCCGACTGGAACCTCGAAATCGGCGCCGTGGCCGAAATGGTTTATCACTCCACCCCGGAAGATCCGCCGGCCCTGCTGTTCGATAACATCCCGGGCTATCCGAAGGGCTTCCGCATCCTGTCGGGCATGACCAACTCGATCCGCCGCCTGGCGATGACGCTCGGTTTCCCCGAGCCGCAGGGCGCGATGGACGTGGTGCGCTGGTACCGCGACCGCATGAAGGACTTCGAGCCGATTCCGTCCCGTTTCGTCAACACCGGGCCGATCCTCGAAAACGTCGACCGCGACGAAGACGTCGACCTGCTCAAGTTCCCGGTTCCGCTGCTGCACGAACTCGACGGCGGCCGCTACATGGGCACCGGCGACCTGGTGATCATGAAGGATCCGGACTCCGACTGGGTGAACCTCGGCACCTACCGCGTGATGGTGCACGACAAGAACACCGTCGGCCTGTGGATGAGCCCCGGCAAGCACGGCCGCCTGATCCGCGAAAAGTACTTCAAGCAGGGCAAGCCCTGTCCGGTCGCCATCAGCGTTGGCCATGACCCGCTGATGTTCCTCGCCGCCGGTAACGAAATCCAGTACGGCGTTTCCGAATTCTCCTATGCCGCCGGCCACCGTGGTGCGCCGTTCGACATGGTGAAGTCGGAACTGCATGGTCTGCCGATCCCGGCCTACGGCGAAATCTGCATCGAAGGCGAAATCGTTCAGGACGACGAACGTCCGGAAGGTCCCTTCGGCGAATGGACCGGCTACTACGCTTCGTCCGTCCGCGAAGACCCCGTGGTCAAGATCAAGCGCGTCTACTACCGCAACAACCCGATCATCACGATGGCCCGTCCGGGCCGTCCGCCGTCCGACTACACGCTGTCCAAGAGCGTGATCAAGTCGGCGCTGGTCTGGGACCAGGTCGAAGGCGCGGGCCTGCCGGGCGTGCAGGGCGTGTGGTGCCACCAGAACGGTGGCGGCCGCCTGTTCAACGTGATCTCGATCAAGAACTCCTACCCGGGCCATTCGCGCCAGGCCGGCCAGCTCTGCTGCAACGTGCACGCGGGCAACTACCTCGGCCGCTGGGTCGTGGTGGTGGACGAGGACATCGATCCGTCGAACCTGTGGGACGTGACCTGGGCGATGGCCTCGCGTTGCGACCCGATCGAGGACATCGACATCACCCGCCGCGCCTGGTCGGGCGCGCTCGATCCGCGCAAGCGGGCGGGGGACAACTTCAACTCCCGCGCGATCGTGGATGCCTGCCGTCCGTACGAGTGGAAGGACGAGTTCCCGCCGGTGGCGGAATCCTCGCCCGAACTCGCGGCGAAGACCTACGACAAGTGGAAGCACCTTCTGGGCAAGTAAGCCCACCGCGTACCGAGAGGGCGCCCCGCAAGGGCGCCCTCTTTTTATTTGTGCCATCCTGATCATCTTTTCCGCGATACGATTGCGGGCCATTCCCGGTTCGGTTCACGAAAGGGCAGAATGAACGCCCCAAGGAAAAAGAGAGCCTCCTTGATGTCGGAGATTTTCGGCGTGCCCTTCTGGGTGTTCGCCGCGATCTCGCTGGTTGCGGGGGTCCTGACGTGGCAGTTGCGCGGGCCCGAAACCGTGGAAGCTGCGGTGATGGGCGACATCGACCTGTTCCTGTTCCTGGTTCCGCGCATGCTGGGGGGCATGTTGATCGCCGGTCTCGTGCAGGTCGTGCTGCCGCCCGAAGTCGTGGCGAAATGGGTGGGCGCCGAATCCGGCTTCCGGGGCTTGCTGATCGCAACCGTCGTTGGCGCTCTCACTCCGGGCGGGCCGATGACGTCGTTTCCCATTGTCGTTGCGTTCTACATGTCGGGCGCGGACCGGGGCGCGCTGGTTGCCTATATCACCGCCTGGTCCCTGATCGGCTTTCAGCGTTTCATGATCTGGGAACTGCCGCTGCTAGGTCCCGAGATCGCGCTCTATCGCGTGCTCAGCGTGTTCTGGATGCCGGTGCTCGCAGGTTACATCGCGAGGCGGCTGACGATCTGGACCGCGACGCCGCCCAGCGAGGAGGGCACGCGATGAAGATGCCCGGCTTCGATATTTCCCTCGTCATCATCTGGACGCTCGTTGCCGTGCTTGCCGTGCTGGCCTGGCGTCGGGGCGAGGGCCGCCTTCAGCGGGGCCTGCGCCGCGGCTTCGAGATGTTTCTCGTCAACGGCCCGCGCGTTGTCGTCGCCCTGCTGGCGGCGGGGTTCCTGTCCTATTTCCTGCCCAAGGACCTGATCGCCGAATGGCTTGGTCACGAATCGGGCTGGCAGGGAATCCTCATCGGCAGCGTCGTCGGGCCATTCTTTCCGGGCGGACCGCTGGTGATCTTTCCGGTGCTGGTGGCGCTGCTGAAAGCGGGGGCGGGGTTGCCGTCGGTCTTTGCCTTTCTGACGTCGGCTTCGGTCTGGGGCGTTCACCGCATCATCATGTTCGAGATTCCGATGATGGGACCCCGCTTCGCCGCCGCCCGCATGATCGCTTCTCTTGCCCTGCCGCCGCTATCGGGCTTCATGGCGATCATCGTGATACGCCTTTTGGGCGCCCCGGCGGGGTTCAACCCTTAGGATATCCGGGCTTTAATCTCCTTGCGCGAAGGCCGTCCGGGGCAGTATTTTTGCGGCCAAAATCAGGGTCCGGATCCGGCCCCCAAGAAAAACTCTCTCAACCGTCCGTGCCCTCTGTGGTGCGGCTTTTTTCTGGAGAACGCGGAATGCATTCGCATCTGAAGATCGCGGCCCTGGCCGCGGCCGGGCTGGCGCTCGCCACCGGGTCCGCAAAGGCCGATGCCGTCGCCGATTTCTACAAGGGCAAGCGCGTCGAAATGCTGATCGGCTATTCGTCGGGCGGCGGTTACGACACCTATGCCCGTCTGATCGCCCGTCACTGGCCCAGCCTGATTCCGGGCAAGCCGACGATGATCGCGCGCAACGTTCCGGGCGCTGGTTCGATGCGCCTGATGAACGAGCTTTACAATATCCGTCCCAAGGACGGCTCTGCCGTCGGCACCGTCAGCCGCGGCATCGTGCATGAAGAGCTGTGGGGCACCAAGGGCGTGAAGTTCAAGTCCGCCGAGATGACCTGGATCGGCAGCGCCAACGACGAAGTCAGCGTCTGCGTGACCTGGCACACCGCCGGCGTCAAGACCCTCGACCAGTTCCTCAAGACCGACCTGATCGTCGGCGGCACCGGCCCGGGTGCGGATACCGATACCTTCCCGCAGGTGCTGAACAACGTGCTCGGCACGAAGCTGCGCCTCGTCACCGGCTATCCGGGCGGCAACGACATCAACCTCGCCATGGAACGCGGTGAAGTGCAGGGCCGTTGCGGCTGGTCGTGGTCGTCGGTCGTTTCGACCCGCGCCAACTGGCTGAAGGACAAGCTGGTCGACATCAACATGCAGATTTCGATGTCGAAGCACCCGGACCTGAAGAACGTTCCGCTGATCCTCGACCTCGCCCGCGACGCGCGCGAGAAGAAGGTCCTGGAACTGATCTTCGCCCGCCAGGCGATGGGCCGTCCGTACGTCGCTCCGCCGAAGGTTCCGGCGGACCGCGCCAAGGCGCTGCGCGACACCTTCATGGCGACCATGAAGGATCCGGCTTTCGTCAAGGCCAGCGACCAGGCGAAGCTGGAAATCACGCCGGTCACGGGTGAGGCGGTGCAGAAGATCATCGCCGACATGTTCGCGGCGCCGAAGGACGTCATCGAGGCTTCGCGCATCGCGGCGTCCGACGCGTCCAAGACCAAGACCACGAAGGCCAAGGTCACGATCAACAAGGCCAACGGCAAGATCGAGTCCCTTGCCGACAAGAACACCAAGGTGAAGATCGCCGGCACCGATTTCACGATCTCGGGCTCGCGCACGAAGATCACGATCGGCGGCAAGGACGCCAAGCGCAACGCGCTGAAGGTTGGCATGGAGTGCAAGGCCGAAGGCACCTCTGAAGCCAAGACGATCGACTGCAAGTAAGCAGCCTTTCCGAATAAGGCCCCGAAGCCGGCTAAAGCCGGTTTCGGGGCTTTTTTCATGCGTTTTTCCCGTCCTTTGGACTCCTTGCGGGTTGCCCAATCGCTCCCGGATGGGTAGGGTTTTTCCATAATCCGGCACCGCCCCGCGGCGGTGCCAAGAACAACAAGCTTCCTTCCAGGAGGATGCTCCCTAACCAAATTCCAATAACGGGAGAGCGGAAATGAATCTCAACGCAAAAATCCTAGGCGTCGCAATCGCGGCGTCCCTCGGTTTCGGGATCGGCAACGCCGCCCGGGCCGACGCGGTTGCCGATTTCTACAAGGGCAAGCGCATGACGATGTACATCGGTTATTCGTCGGGCGGCGGCTATGACCGCTATGCGCGCACGGTTGCCCGCCACATGGGCCGCCATATTCCCGGCAACCCGGGCTTCCTCGCAAAGAACCAGCCCGGTGCCGGTTCGATGCGACTGGCGAACGAACTCTACAACACCATCACCCAGGACGGCACGGCGATCGCCACGGTCAGCCGCGGCATTCCTGCGGAAGTGCTCCAGGGCAACAAGAAGGCCCGTTACGAGCCGCGCAAGTTCAACTGGATCGGTTCGGCCAATAACGAGACCTCGACCTGCGTCGTCTGGCACACCAGTACGATCAAGGGGCTCCAGGACTTCCTCAACCAGCCGCTGGTTCTCGGCGGTACGGGGCCGAGCGCGGATACCGACGTGTTTCCCAAGGTCCTGAACAACGTCATCGGCACGCGTTTCAAGATCGTCACGGGCTATCCGGGCGGCAACGACATCAACCTCGCGCTGGAGCGCGGCGAGGTGCAGGGCCGCTGCGGCTGGTCTTGGTCCTCGGTCAAGTCGACCCGCGCCAAATGGCTGAAGGAAGGCAAGATCCGGGTCATGCTGGCGATGTCGGTCGAGAAAAACGACGAGCTCAAGGACGTTCCTTTCGTCATGGATCTGGCCAAGACCGATCGCGACCGCAAGATCCTCGAGCTGATCTTCTCGCGCCAGGCCATCGGCCGTCCCTTCCTGGCTGGGCCAAAGGTTCCTTCGGATCGCGTGAAGGCGCTGCGTGCGGCGTTCATGGCGACGATGAAGGACAAGGATTTCCTGAAGGACGCCGACAAATCCAAGCTGGAAATCACGCCGATCAGTGGCGAGGCGGTGCAGAAACTGATCGGCGCCATGTTCGACAATCCGCCCGACCTGATCGCCGCGGCTAACGAAGCGGCGACCAATGAAAAGCGTACGGAAGTCGCGCAGGCGGTCATTCCGGTCGTCACGGTCAGCGGCAAGATCACCAAGGTGCAGCGCAAGGGCGCGCGCGTTTCCTGGAAGGGGGACGTGAAGAAGGGCAAGCTGCGCGTGGGCAAGGAAACGAAGGTGAGCATCGCCGGCAAGAAGGCGAAGCCCGCTGCCCTGGCCGAGGGCATGGCTTGCGATTTCAAGGTGAAGGGCGTCGAAACGGCGCTTGAAATCGCCTGCAAGTAAGTCGAGGCGATCGAAAAAAGGGCGGCCGTCCTGGCCGCCCTTTTTTGTGCATGAAAACGGATTTTTGGCATCCGTGGACGGGTTTCGGTACAAAAACGGAACATCTTCCTGAAAGCCAGCAAAAGGAACGGTTTCCGCCTTCAAATTCCTTGCAAGTTAAGCCTCCTCCTGCCACATTTTGCGAATTCTGCGGTTATCCAGGCGGCCAGCGGATATCTGTCTTTCGGGGCAGAAAGAATAATCGCTTAGGCAGCGCGCGCTTACGCTCTGCGCAGCCGGCGTAAAGCTTGGGGAACAGAGGGGGTTCCTTCGCTGGTTTCGCCGCCATTCCGGCGGTTCGGGGCGGGATTTCCCTGCATATTCGTCTGGGCTGGCGCCTGTGCGCTGGCCTTCAAATCGCGTTAGGCGAGCCGCAAGGCCGGCGCCGCGACAGAACAGAGGATTTCATGGCGACCAAGAAAAAGTCCGCATCGGGGAAGAAGACGTTCCGCAAGCCCATTCCGGTCCCGGCCAAGCCCAAGCGCAAGACTGCCGGCGCCGGCCGGTTCAACTCCGACGTCATCGTCGACATGCTGCACATGTACGACATGCCGTTCGCTGCGTTGAACCCGGGCGCGAGCTATCGCGGCCTGCACGACTCCCTCGTGAATTACGGCGGCAATTGGCCCTACATGATGCTGTGCACCCACGAGGAAACCGCGGTGCAGATCGCGCACGGCTATGCGCGCGCCACCGGCAAGCCGATGGTCGCCATCGTGCATAACCTTGTCGGTCTGCTGCATTCGAACATGGCGATCTACTACGCCTATATCGACCGCGCGCCGATCTTCATCATCGGCGCCACGGGCCCGCTGAACGAGACCAAGCGTCGCCCGAAGATCGACTGGATTCACACGGCGAACGGGCAGGGTGCCGCGGTTCGCGAATACACCAAGTTCGACGCCCAGCCGGCGACGGTGGACGGCGTTCCTGAAGCCTTTGCGCGCGCTTACTCGGTGATGATGACCCATCCGACCGGGCCGATCTACATGTGCTACGACGCATGGCTGCAGGAAGAAAAGCTCGATCACGAGGTCAAGCTGCCATCGCCGAACGCGGTCAAGGTTCCGGCCAAGATGTCGCCCGACGTCGAGTCGATGGAAAAGGTCGCGAAGATGCTGATGGCGGCCAAGTTCCCGCTGCTGCTCGCCGAGTACTCCGGCCGTTCCGAGGAGGGCTATAACGCGCTGGTCGAACTGGCCGACACCGTGCATTGCGCGGTTTACGACCTCGACGCGCGCTGCTGCTTCCCGGGCGTGCATCCCTACAACATGTCGATGATCGACGAGATCTTCAAGCAGGTGGACCTCGTCGTCGGCCTCGATACCCAGGACTGGGAAAAGCCGACGACCCGCCTGATCTCGACCACGCGCACCCGCGAAAGCAAGATGGCGAAGGGCTGCAGGTTCGTCGATATCGGCTTCGGCGAGCTGAAGATTTCCGGCTGGTCGCTGGACTACCAGCGCATGATGGATTTCGACATGCGCATCATCGGCGATACCGATATCGCTATCCCGATGCTGACCAAGATGTGCAAGCAGATCATCTCCAAGACGCCCGGCCTCAAGTCCAAGCTGGAAGCCCGCGGCAAGAAGCTCGCCGCGCTGCATGCCAAGAAGCGCGCCGATTGGCGCCGCGCCGGTCTCGATCCGAAGCAGCGCAAGATGACGCCGCTGACCCATGCCGTGCTTGCCACGGAAATCTGGGAAGTGATCAAGAACGAGGACTGGGTCCTGACCGCCGGCGCGCTTGAAGACTGGGCGCGTCGCATCTGGGATTTCGATGCCCACCATCGTCATGCCGGCAAGTCGCTGGGTACCTCGACGCAGATCGGCACCTCGCTCGGCGTTGCGCTGGCGCACCGCGACAAGGGCCGGCTGGTGGTCGATATCCAGCCCGACGGCGACCTGATGTTCGACGCGGGCGCCTTGTGGATCGCCGCCAAGCACAACCTGCCCATGCTTGTCGTCATGTACAACAACCGCGCCTATTACAACGACTGGGAACACCAGATCCGCATGGCGCAGTTGCGCAAGACGGATGAAAAGAAAGCCCATATCGGCATGGACCTGTGCGATCCGGATCCGGATTTCGCAGGTCTTGCCCGCGCCATGGGCTGGTATTCCGAAGGCCCGATCGACCGGGTCGAGGACGTCCAGCCGGCGCTGCGCCGCGCCATCGCGCGCGTGCGGGCGGGCCAGCCGGCACTGGTGGATACGATCACCCAGCGCCGCGACGAGTGGACCCAGTAAGGACCTGAAGAAGGAGCGTCGGAGAACGCGATGCGTAGATTGGTTGTTGGAATGTCCGGCGCCTCGGGGGCGATTTACGGAATCAGGTTTCTCGAGGTTCTCAGCAAGGCCGAGGATATCGAGATCCACCTGATACTCTCGCCCTCGGCCGGACAGACCATTGTCGACGAAACCGACTGGAGCGTCTCGGACGTGAAGGCGATGGCCGACGTGGTCTACAACAACAAGGACATCGGCGCGTCGCTCTCCAGCGGCTCGTTCCGGCACGACGGCATGATTGTGGCGCCGTGCTCGGTCAAGACCCTGTCGGGGATCGTCAATTCCTACGACGACAACCTGTTGACCCGCGCGGCGGACGTGGCGCTCAAGGAAAAGCGCCGGGTCGTCATGCTGGTCCGCGAAACCCCGCTGCATCTGGGCCATATCGAATTGATGGCCCGTGCAGCCAGTTACGGAGCGGTGGTCATGCCACCGGTGCCGGCCTTCTATCACCGACCGAAGACCCTGGATGACGTAATCAACCAGACCGTGGGAAAGGCGCTTGATCTTTTCGATATTTCCCACACACTCTTCAAAAGGTGGAAGGAAACCGACTCAGGAGAAGGCAAGTGATGAGGGCGTAGCAAGTCCTTGTGATTAAACCGAATTCGGGTCGGCTATAAAAATATCGAACCCGGCAATACCTATCCACACACAACAGGTGGGGTGTTATGGACTACTTAATGCTCATGGGGACGAACGCGGTTGACGCGCTCGTCATCATTTCTGATCCGATGCGACTGTTCTTCCTTTTCGGAGGCGTCATCATCGGTCTGATCCTGGGTGTCATCCCGGGTCTTGGCGGTCTGGTGGGCATGGCCCTCCTGCTGCCGTTTACCTTCGACATGGACAAGTACGCGGCCTTTGCCTTCCTTCTCGGGATGGGCTCGGTCACGACGACGTCGGATACAATTCCGGCGGTCCTTTTCGGGGTGCCAGGCACAACAGGATCGGCGGCAACGGTGCTCGACGGGCATCCGCTGGCGCGACAGGGGCAAGCGGGGCGCGCTTACGGCGCGGCCTATACGGCCTCGATGATCGGCGGCATTTTCGGTGCCCTGCTGCTGGGTGTTTCGATCCCGCTGCTGCGCCCGGTGATGCTGTATCTGGGCTCCCCGGAACTGCTGTCGTTCTCGGTCTTCGGCCTGTCCATGGTGGCGGTCCTGTCCGGATCGTCGCCGATGCGCGGCATCGCGGCGGCCTGTCTCGGCCTGCTGATCGCCATGATCGGCTCGGATCCCCAGACCGGCACGCTGCGCTGGACGCTCGACAGTCTCTATCTGTGGGACGGTCTGCCGCTCGTGCCTGTAACCATTGGTCTGTTCGCACTGCCTGAACTGGCGGACATGGCCATCGTGCGAACGTCGATCGCAACGAACATCGACTCGGTCAGGGACGACGTCAAGCGCGGCCAGTGGCAGGGCGTGAAGGACACGTTCGAAAACTGGTGGCTGGTCATTCGCGTGGCATGGCTCGGCGCGGCGCTTGGCGCCATTCCGGGACTTGGTGCCGCGATCGTCGACTGGGTGGCCTACGGCCATGCGGCGCGCACTGAAAAGGGCGCCGAGGAAACCTTCGGCAAGGGTGACATCCGCGGCGTTCTCGCCTCGGAAGGCTCAAACAACGCGAAGGAAGGCGGCGCTCTCGTTCCGACCATCGCCTTCGGCGTTCCGGGGTCGGCTTCCATGGCCATTCTGCTCGGCGCGTTCCTGATCCACGGCCTCGTCCCGGGTCCGGACATGCTGACCAAGAACCTCGACGTCACCTATTCGATGGTTTGGTCGGTGGCTATCGCCAACGTTCTCGGCGCCGGCCTCTGCTTCATGTTCTCGTTCCAGTTCGCCAAGCTCGCGATCCTGCGTTACTCGATCATCATGCCGCTTATTCTCTGCGTGGTGTTCATCGGCGCGTTCCAGGGTTCGCGTCAGTGGGGCGATATCTACACGCTGCTGATTTTCGGCACCGTGGGCTGGATCATGAAGCGTCTCGGCTGGCCGCGTCCGCCGGTCATCCTCGGCGTCGTCCTCGGCGATATCGTCGAACGCTACATGTTCATTTCGGTCGAACGCTACGGCACGGAATGGATTTTCCCGACCGAATGGAAGAACGTCCGCTGGGTCGTGCTGGGCATGTTCGCGCTCTCGATCTGGGGCCTGTTGCGTCCCCTGTTCAAGGAGTTCGGCCATGCCGGTGGTGTCGGCGGCATCCTCAAGGGCATGCAGCCCTCGAAGCCGCACTTCGACATCCAGTCGGTGTTCTATATCGCCTTCATCGGGTTGCTCGGCTACATGATGTACGAGGCGTCCACCTGGAACCACGATGCGCGGATCATCCCGAACATCGTCGGTTACTTCGGCTTGGGTATCCTCGTCATCAGCCTGCTGAACTACACGTTCAAGAGCGTGGAACTCGGCGCGGCGGAGAGTTCGGACGATCCGGAAGCGCGGGTGCGCCGGACCCTGCACCTCGATCTCGCGGTGCGCGGCGGCGACATGCCGAAGAAGCTGATTGCCCTGCGGGCCATCGGTTACCTCTCGTGGTTGCTGGGCTTCCTGCTGGTGGCTGCGTTGATCGGCATGATCCCGGCGCTGTTCATCTTCGTGATCGCCTACATGAGGGTGGAAGGCAACGAACCGTGGAAGCTGACGATCGCTTGCGCGTTCGGCATCACGGCGTTCTCGATCATCCTGTTCGACAAGCTCCTCTCGCTGCCCTGGCCGCAGGTGGAGTTCGTCGATCTGTACATCGTCTTCGACGAAAAGGTTCAGCAGCCGATCGGCAACTGGATCATGGGTCTGTTCGGCGCCAAGTAACGCCGCACACCTTCAAATGCGAAAGGGCGGGAGCATTGCTCCCGCCCTTTTTCATGCCCGGTGACCTCTCGGCTAGGGGTGTTCGACCTGGGTGAACCATTCGGTCGGCAGTTCGCGGCCGAGACCGGCCGCGCGGGCCTTTTCGAAGGCGAGACCGCCGACCATGGTGAACTGGTAGCCGATTCCCGAATAGTTCAGGAAGCAGGTGGTTTCGCTCTCGTTTTGGCGTCCCTCAACCTTGCCGGTCAGCAGATCGGTAAGTTCCGCCATCTTCTTCTCGTCGATGCGGGCGGACGGGGCCAGGGCGCCCTTCTTGTCCTCGGCCAGTTCGACGCCATGGGTGCGCACGACCAGCGGCGCGTTGTCACGCAGGTGAACCGTCTGCCGGTTGATGGCATTGATGGCCTCTGCTGCAATTTCCGCCGGCTTGATTGCCGAATAATGGACGCCCTTGCGCAGGTGGTTGTGGCCGATGACGGGATCGAGAGCGCTCGTGGAACAGGCGACGATATCGGCGTCGCGAATGGCGTCCTCGACGGAAGACGCGGCGAGGACTTCGACGCCGAGGCGGGCGGTCATGTCGCGCGCAAAGGCCTCGCGGTTTGCCTTGTTGGGCGAGAAGCACAGGATGCGCTTTACCGGACGCTCGGCGACGATGGCCATGGCCTGGGCGCCCGCCTGCCAGCCCGAGCCGATGATCGCGGCCGTGGCGGCATCCTTGCGGGCAAGATGGCGCAGCCCCAGCCCGCTGGTCGCGCCGACGCGCATGCGCTGGACGACGCCGTCGGGGAAGATCGCCAGCGGTTCGCCGTTTTCGGTGGAAAACAGCAGGACCAGGCCGACGTAGCGATCCCCGGGAGCAGCGGGGATTTTTTCGCGCCGGGTCGAGCCCGAAACCTCGCGCCAGCCGATGATGTCGGAATTGAGCCGGATCGAGGCATAGCCCGACGGCGTATGCACGCCGTCCATGCTTTTCAGGGCGTAAACGGTACCGTCGCGCCCGGCGGGCGAGACGATCTCGGCCCGTCCGCGATTGCCGCCGATACCTTGGGCGAGGTCGAGATAGCCGCGTTCCAGGGTGGCGATGCAGTCCTTCATGGCGAGGACCGAATCGAGTTCGTCGTTATTGAATATCCAGGTCATTTCTTGCTCCGGTGGCGGATAAAAAAACGCCCGCCGCGAGGGCGGCGGGCGGTGGTTCGAGATAATTACGGGTGGACGGTTTCGGTGAACCAGTCCGTCGGCAGTTCGTGGCCGACGCCGCGCTCCACGGCGCGCTTGTAGATGACCGAACCCGCGGCCGCGAACTGAAAGCCGAGACCGAGGTTGTTGAGGAAACAGGTGATTTCCTCGTCCTTTTCGCGGCCCTTGCCACGCCCGACAATCAGGTCGGCAATGGTCGGGTATTTCGAGAAATCGAGGCTCTTGGCCGCGTTCCAGCCCTTTTCCTTGGCTTCTTCCTTGAACGGCGCGCCCTCGGCGACGACGAGGATCGGCGAGGTATCGTGGGTATGCACGGCGACCCGGTCGGCAGCGAGAATGGCTTCGGGTTCCACCTCGGGCTTCTTGATGGAGGAGACATGCATGCCCGGTTCCATCCAGTCCTTGAAGAAGATCGGATCTATCGAGTTGGAACCGCACATGGCGATATCGGCCCCGCGCACGGCATCCTCGGGGTGTTCGACGGCACGGACGTCGATGCCGGTGGTTTCCGCCATCCGCTTGGCGAAGGCTTCGCGGTTTTCGCGGGTGGGAGAGAAAACCCGGACTTCCTTGAGATCGCGCACGGCGGCGGCGGCCGTCAGCTGCGTTTCCGCCTGCCAGCCCGAGCCGAGCAGCCCCATGACGCTGGCATTCTTGCGGGCCATATACTTGACGCCGAGGCCGTTGGTGGCGCCGACGCGAATATGCTGGAGAACGCCGTCGGGGAAGATGGCAAGCGGTTCGCCGTTGGCGGTCGAGAACAGCAGCACGAGGCCGACGTAGCGGTTGCCCGGGGCGGCGGGAACCTTCACCCGGCGCTGGGTATTGCCGATCCTGGGGTTGGTGACGATGTCGGAATTGATGCGGATGGCGCCGACGCCGAGCGCCGGCACCACGCCATCCATGGATTTCAGGCCATAGATGGCCTCGTCGCTGTAGGACGTCGGCGCGATGCAGTCCGACCGCTGGCGGGTGATGCCGCGACCGACCGCGAGGTCCTTGTACGCGGTTTCCAGCGCCTCGATGCAATCGGGCATGGTCAGCAGGGTTTCTACGTCGTCATTGGACAGGACTAGGGTCATGGCTCTCCCCGGGTTTTTGTATTTTCCAAAAGAAAAAGGGCGGGGCGGCCTTGCCGGCCGCACCCGCCCTTTATAGCAGAAAAAGCGGCGTTACTTGCAGTCTATGGTCTTGGGCTCGTTCTCGCCGCCGGCCTTGTAGTCGATCTCGCAGGCCATCCCGGCCTTGAGCGCCTTGCGGTTGGACGACTTGCCGCCGACCGAGATCTTGGTGCGCGAACCGGAAACCTTCGACTTCACCATCTTGCCGGCGTGCTTGAAGGTGATTTCACGGCCGTCGGGGGAAACCGATTCCAGCGTGGTCGCCGCCTTGTTGGAGGGCGGCTTGATGTTGAGGATTTCGCTGACCATGGCGATGATTTCGGGCGGCTGGTCGAGCGCCTCGCGCACGGCCTTGGCGACGTCCTCGCCGTAGAGGGGCTCGATCGGCCGGCCGGTCTTTTCGGCCTGGGTGATCAGCTCCTTGTCTTCCATCGACTTCTTGTAGGCGGCCACCAGCGCTGCCGCACGGTCGGCCGGAATGCCACCCGGACCCGCGGTGAAGCGGGCGAGGTCGGCCTGGGAGCCGATCAGCGCCGCGATGGCCTTGGAGTTCTTGTCGGTAACGACGGAAGCCAGCATCGGCGCGCCGGCGGCCGGCGTGCCGCCGATCTGGGCGACGAAGCGGCCATAGCCGTTCTTGACGAAGAGTTCGGCCGAGGACAGCGAACCGACGGCAGCATCGATTTCACCGCGCCGCATGGCGAGTTCGGAGTCCGTGCCGCGATAGCCCAGGATCAGCTTCATGTTCCAGCCGAGCGCCTTGGCCAGCATCATGGTGTCGTTGTAGCCCGACGAGCCGACCCCCGAGGACGAGAAACGGACGGTCGTCTTGGTGGTCTTGAGATCTTCCAGCGTCTTGATCGGGCTCTGGGCCGCGACCATGATCACGCGGGGATCGCTGGCGGCCTTGCCGATCCAGGTCATCTTGCCGAGATCGAACTTCACGCCCTTGCGCTGAAGGAGCTGGGCGAAGATCAGGCCGGTATTGAAGGTGCCCAGCGTCAGGCCGTCGGTCTTGGCGTTGGCGACCTGGTTGGCGCCGATGATATGGCCAGCGCCCGGCACGTTCTTGACGACGAAGGTGGAGCCGGGCAGGTACTTCTGCATGTATTTGGAGACCAGACGCCCGTAGAAGTCATAACCGCCACCGGCGCCGGTGGCGACGATGTAGGTAACGGTCTTGCCCTTGTAGAAATCGGCGCCGTCGGCCGCCATCGTGGGGCTTGCGCCGATGCCGGCAAGCGCGAGGCCCGCAGCGGCAAGGGTCGTGGTGCGGAGGAGGGGGAGGTGAAGTGTCATAAGCTTCCCTTTCAAGTTTCGGATGACGGTGGCGGCGGGGGCCATGGATCGGCGCAGCCGGTCGCCGTGACCGGGGCGGAAGTGGGTGTAGAACCTCTTGTTTTTCCGCAATTAAAGGAAGGATACCCGGAAAACCGGGGGGGTGCAAATCGGCCTAGCGGCAGGCGAGGCGCCTGGCTTCCGAGGCCCCGGAACGCTCCAAAACATCGGCCGAACAGGTCATCCCGGGCTTCAGCTTGTCCATGGACTGGTCGCAGATTCCCTTGAGGCAGATGTTGGTCCTGGCGGCGGACAGCGCAATGGTGCGGCCCCCGAGGATCATCGAGGCGCCGTCGATCTTTTCGATTTTTCCGGTAACTGTTTCTGCCCGCGCATGTGCGGGCGGGAACAAGCCGGCTGTGGCGGCTATGCCCAATACAGCGGAGAGGCTGGCGAAGCGGCGAAGGGACATGAAGGATTCCTCGTCGTAGGGCCAATGACTCCCGAAGAATACGAAGACCGGCGGTGCAGGAAAACAGAAAAAGGGCGGGCCGGTTGGCCCGCCCTTTTCGACTGGGGGTATTTACTTGCAGGCGACCATCTTCGCGGGACCGGAATCGACGTCGGCGGTGCAGTCCATGCCCGCCTTGATCTGGTCGCGCTTGGCGGCCTGTCCGCCGATGGTGACCTTGGTGCGCGAGCCGGAGACTTCGACGGTCTTGCCGGCGATCGTCACCTTGCGGCCTTCACCTTCCACGCCATCGACCTTGCCGGAGGCACCGGCAAAGGCCTGTCCGGAAACGAGGAGGGCACCGGCGAAGGCGGCGGTGGCGAAAACGGTGGAAATTTTCATCTCTTTGGTCCTTTCAAAACAGGTCCGCGGGCGGACTCTGTGCCGCGGCGCGGCATGTTGCGGGTCAGTCGGAAGGGGGTGGATACGGCTACGTCGGCCGGATCCTTCGGTCAGACCGCCGGAATTCTTTTTCTTCTTCTTGGGCGGGGACTGTTCGGACCGATAGTGCAGGGGCGCTGGCCCTTGTGCAAGCAAACAACTGTGAAATTTTTGTGATTTTACATAATTGTGCGTCGCCTCATCAGGCGGCTGGGCAAAGGAAAAGGGCGGGCCCAAGGGCCCGCCCCATCCCAGTCATCCTGCGAAGGATTACTTGCAGTCGACGGTCTTCGCGGTGCCCGAACCCTTGGCATCGCAGGTCATGCCGACCTTGATCTGGCCGCGGTCGCCCGGCTTGCCGCCGATGGTGACCTTGGTGCGAGAGCCGGAAATCTTGTATTTGGTGCCGGCGATGACGACGACGCGTCCGCCGTTTTCGACGCTGTCGACCTTGCCGGACTTGGCATAGGCGGCGCTGCCGCCCGCGACGAGGGAAAGCGCAAACAGGCTGCTCACAATAGCGGTAGAGATCTTCATTTTCATGTGATCCTTGTCTAGGGGCTCCCGGGCCGGGCGTTTCGCTTTTCTGGCCGTCGAGCGGTTTTTTGTTTCAGCGTGCGTCCGGGCCTTGTTCCCGGGGCACATCCCTGTCCCTGCGGCAGCTTTAAAACGTGCCGGAAAGGTTGCTTATTTTGCGCCATAAAAGCAGGCACAGGCAAGCCTGTTGAACTGCCTTTTTAGGCAAAATTCTCTTTCTTTATCAGGTGGTTAATGGAAGACGGGGCGCGCCGGCCCCGCCTTTGCCACGAGGCGTCAGTCGCGGAACAGGTTTTCCATAATAAATCCGCTGACGAAGCCCTCAAACAGGACCTGTTCAAGAAGGACGGCGAGCAGCAGATACATGGACCCCCAGGCCGCCAGCGCCAGGATGGCGGTTAACCGCCAGCTTTCACGGGCGTAGAAACGCAGGAAGGCGACGAGGAAAAACGGCACGCCGATCCAGAACCCGAACAGCAGGACGAGGAGGACGAGGCCGAAGAAATAACACCACAGCAGGACTTCGCGCTGGCCGCGCGTGCGCCCGACGACAGAGGGATCTTCCACAAGCGTGGTCAGTTCCTTCTTGTCCCCGGCCAGTTCCATTTTCACCTGGCCCTTGGTGTGCTCGGTAATTTCGTCCATGTAGATTTCGAAGGCGGTACGCGGGTCGATCTTGCCTTCGGCGCGATGGTAATCGCGCATGTCGATGAAGAGCTGGAGCAGCGACAGGAGAATCCCCGGTACGCCGATGACGACCGGCAGCATGGCCGCCTGCCAGGGATAGGTGGAGGCGATCGCGACCATTACCGAGAAAAAGATCAGCATGCCAAGGCTGAGCAGCGCACGCCCGTGCAGCAGGGCCTGCAGGTGCGTCGTGGAGCGGGGCGAGTTATCCGATGACATGGACGGTGCCTTCCTTCTTGTCCTTCCAGCCGCGATAGACGGCAAAGACGATGGTGGCGAGAATCATCCCGATGAGTACGAGGGACAGGGGCCTGACGAAGAATTCCCAGCGCCACAAGGCCCAGGCCTTGTGCAGGGATTCCTCCGCGATCGACCCCAGCACGATGCCGATGACGAAAGGCGGGCGCGGCCAGTCGAAACGCAGCAGCGCATAGCCGACGGGGCTAAGGATCAGGAGAAGGATCAAGTTTTCCCACTGGCCCTTGGCCATCAGCGTGCCGAACACGACGATGATCAGGATGAAGGGGATCAGGATGCCGCCGCGCACGAAGGTCAGCCGCACCAGCGGCTTGGTGACGAACAGCATGATGATAACGGCGAGGATGTTCGATACAACCAGCGCCCAGATCAGGATCCAGACGAGGTCGAGCTTCTCGGTGATCATCTGGGGCCCGGGCTGGATGCCGAGGATCAGGAAGGCGCCGAGCAGGATGGCCATGCCGGATGATCCCGGCACACCGAAGAACAGGGTGGGCAGCAAGGAGCCGCCTTCCTTGGAGTTGTTGGCGGTTTCCGGCGCGATCACGCCGCGGATATCGCCGCGGCCGAAATTCGACGGTTTCCTGCAGCTTTGCACGGCATGGCCGTAGCAGATCCATGACGCGGCCGAGCCGCCGAGGCCCGGCAGGATGCCGATGAACACGCCGATCAGCGAGGTGCGCACCACCAGCCACATATGTTTGAACGTGGCCATCATGCCGGCAAGCTGCGCCTTGACGCTGGTCTGGGCCTCTTCCTTGGAGACGGCGGCGATGGCGCCGCCCTTGACGCCGAGGTGGATCATCTCCGGCACGGCGAAGATCGCCAGCACCGCGGTGATCAGGTCCATGCCTTCCCAGAGAAACAGTAGGTCGTCCGAATACCGCGCGATGCCGGTCTGGGGATCCTGGCCGATGAAGGCCAGCATCATGCCGAACAGACCGACGAGGATGCCCTTGAATATGGCGGAGCCGGAGACGAAGGCCACGAAGGTAATGCCGAGGAGGGCGAGGAAGAAGAATTCGGCCGGCGAGAACTTGAGAACGATCGGCTCGATGACGGGGATCAGCAGACCGAGCGCCGCAGCGCCGATGACGCCGCCGATGCCGGACGCCATCAGCGAGGCGCCGAGCGCCATGCCCGCTTCGCCCTTCTGGGCCATGGGATAGCCATCGACGATGGTTGCCGCCGCGTCGCCTTCGCCGGGCACGCCGAACATTATGGAGGTCAACTGTCCCGCCGTGCCGGTGACGGCGTGCATCGACAGCAGAAACACAGCGCCGCCGACCATGTCCTTGCCGAACACGAAAGGAATCAGGAGCGCGATGGCAAGACGCCCGCCGATGCCGGGCAGGGCCCCGATCACGAGGCCGATACCGGTGCCCAGCACCATCATCCACAGATTGTAAGGCGATGTGAGGAGCTGTAGCAGCGAACTCAGCATCAATTCGATCGACATGTACTTTCCCCGTTATGCGGTTCCGGCAACAAGGCCGATGGCCGCGAAAAAGCTTTCCCGGCACCGCCCCCAACGGGCGCAGGCGCCAAGTTCATCCGGTTGCTGGTGGTCAGCGTTCTTTTTTTGAATCAGGCGGGGCTTTTTACAGCGTTTCGGCCCCGTGCGCGTCCATCCAAAGCAGCGCGATACTACCCAGTTTTCGGATTGTCCGCGAGGGGTCTTGGAACGGATTGGCGGGCGCCGGCTAGTCCCCGAACCAGGTATTGACCACGTATTCGGTCACGAAGCCTTCGAACAAGACTTGTTCCAGAACAACGGCAAGCAGCCCATACATGACGATCCACGAGCCGATGGTCAGCCATGCTGTCAGTTTCCAGCTTTCGCGCGAATAAAAGCGCAGGAAAGCCGCCATGAAGATCGGATAGCCGATCCAGAAACCGAACAGCAGGACAAGGGCCAGAAGGCCGAAGAAATATCCGAACAGGATGATTTCCCGGCGGTTGCGGTCGCGGGTCATGTCGGTCGGATCCTCGACCAGGGTCTGGAATCCGGTCGTGCCTTCCTTCAGTTCCATGCGGACCCGGCCGCCCGTGCGTTCGTTGATTTCGTCCATGTATTTTTCGAAATCCGTGCGCGGGTCGATCTTGCCTTCCGCCCGGTGGAAACCACGAATGTCGATGATCGCCTGCAACGCGGTCAGCACCATGCCGGGAATGCCGATGATGAAGGGCAGGAAGTTTGCCGGCCAGCTATAGCCCGTGGCGATGTAGACCATGCTGGCGAAGATCACGAACATCAGCAGCGTGAAGCGCGTGCGGCCGTGGAAGATGGCCTGAAGGGTGGTGGTCTGCCTGGTTTCGCCATTCTCAGACATGGCCGGCCTCCTTCTGGCTGTCCTTGTATCCGCGGTAGACCGCATAGGCGATCGTGCCGACGATCATGAGGATCAGGACGATCGACAGCGGCCTGACGAAGAAATCCCAGCGCCACAGCGCCCATGCCTTGTGAAGCGATTCTTCGGCGATGGTGCCGAGCACGATGCCGATGGCGAATGGCGGCCGCGGCCAGTCGTATTTCAGCAGCCCGTAGCCGATGACGCTGAGAATGCCGAGCAGGATCAGGTTTTCCCACTGTCCCTTCGCCAGCAGCACGCCGAAGACCACCACCACGAGGACGAAGGGGATCATGATGCCGCCGCGCAGGAAGGTGAGCAGCGCTACCCAGCGCGTGATGAACAGCAAGATGACCACGGCGGCGATGTTGGAAACCACCAGCGCCCAGATCAGGATCCAGACGAGGTCGAGATGCTGGGTGATCATCATCGGCCCGGGCTGGATGCCGAGGATCAGGAAGGCGCCGAGCAGGATTGCCATGCCCGACGACCCCGGCACGCCGAAGAAGAGGGTAGGCAGCAGCGATCCGCCTTCCTTGGAATTCGTCGCCGACTCCGGCGCAATCACGCCGCGCACGTCGCCCTTGCCGAAGTTTTCGGGGTTCTTGCAGCTCTGCACCGCGTGGCCGTAGCAGATCCACGCGGCGGCCGAACCGCCGAGGCCGGGCAGGATACCGATGAAGGCGCCGATCATCGAGGTGCGGAACACCAGCCACATGTGGCGGAAGGTTTCGACCATGCCCCTGAACTGGGCGCGCACGCCTGTATCGGCCATGTCGCGGGAAATGGCGGAAATGGCGCCGCCCTTGACGCCGAGATGGATCATTTCCGGCACCGCGAACAGGGCCAGCACCGCGGTGATCAGGTCCATGCCGTCCCACAGGAACAGGAAGTCCTCGGAATAGCGTGCGATGCCGGTCTGCGGGTCCATGCCGACGAAGGCCAGCATCATGCCGTAGAGGCCGACGACGATGCCCTTGAAGATGGCGGCACCGGATACGAAGGCGACGAAGGTGATACCAAGCAGCGCGAGGAAGAAGAATTCCGCCGGCGAGAACTTGAGCACGATAGGCTCGATCACAGGGATAAGCACCGCCAGCACGACGGCGCCGAGAATGCCGCCGATGCCCGATGCCATCAGCGAGGCGCCGAGCGCCATGCCCGCTTCGCCCTTCTGCGCCATCGGGTAGCCGTCGACGATGGTCGCAGCATCGTCGCCGGTGCCCGGAACGCCGAACATGATGGAGGAGATCTGACCCGCGGTACCGGTCACCGCGTGCATCGAGAGCAGGAAAACCGCCCCCGGTATCATTTCCTTGCCGAAGACGAAGGGAATGGTGACCGCGATCGCCAACCGTCCACCCAGGCCCGGCACCGCGCCGAAGAAGATGCCGATGGCCGTACCCAGCAGCATCATCCACATTGCGTACGGCGACGTCAGCAATTGCGCGAGCGTGCCGAGCATGATTTCGATGGACATTTTATTGCGCCCCTGTTGTGAAGCCGACCGGGTGAGGGCGGGATTTCTATGATCCCTGCTTCTCCCCGGTTCTGTCGTTTGCTGGATCCTTACCGGGCCGTGGCGCGGCCGGAATCGGATCGAAACTGTCTGACCCTCGTTAACCTGATAACGCGATTATCCGTTCGGTCGCTCAGACCTTGACGTCTTCGTAGCCCTTGGCGTTCTCGAGCTGCTCGAACCAGTCGAAGCCCATTTTCTTGATGATGCGCGAATTGATGACGATGACGCGCGCTTCCTTGGCGGCGTCGCCGTTGCAACGCTGGTGGGTGACGTAGGGCGGAACGTAGACGAAATCGCCTTCCTTCCACTCGAACTTCTTCGGTTCCTTCGCCCAGCTCCAGATGAACTCGTCCTTGCAGTCGAATTCGACGTCCCAGTGCAGGTCGTAGCCGTGGCCTTCGACGACGTAGGCGATTTCCTCGGTCAGGTGACGGGTGACGCCGGTCGCCTTGCCCGGTTCGATGAACTGCATGTAGGCGTCGATGCACATCTCCGCCGTGCCCATCTTTTCATGGATGATGTGCTTGATCACCCCGTCGGGCGAACGCTCCATCGGCATTTCATGGGACTTGATGACCTTCTTCGCCGCGCTCTTGTAGGATTCGCGGAAGGCCGCCGATTCCTTGAGGCCCTCAAGATAGAAAGAACAGTTCTTGTCGCTGCGCGCCTTTGCCCGTTCGTCTGCGAAAGCCATGTGACTTACTCTCCCTTTATTTTGCCGCCCCGGGGGCGGCCGGTCGTTGTTTCGATCCCCGGCTATGCCGGGAAAAATCCTGAATTAGAGGTCCGTCGGCGGAACCCAGTTTTCCTGTCCGGGCGCTGCTTCCTTCGGCGGGTAAACCACCATCTTTTGAAAGAGCATGTGCATGAACAGGAAGAGCGGCTTCGCCTTCATGATGAGGACGGCCGCGAACTCATTCGGGTCGTCGTTGAAGTGCTGATGTACGCAGCCGTTCTCGACGATGCAGGCATCGCCCGCCTGCCACGGATAGCTGATCGTGTCATGAACGTCGTGTCCCTTGCCCTTGAGGACGAAGAACACCGCGGAATTCATGTGGCCGTGCTTCTGGCCGTGGCCGCCCGGTGAATAGACGTCGAGGTGGCATTCGATCGACTGGGCGATCTCGATCGCCTGCGGGTTGACGATCTTCTTGCCCCAGTTCTGGGGGCCGCCCTTCCACTTCCAGTCGCCGTGGGAATAGATGCGGGGCTGGGCGTAGAGGCTCTTGTAGACATCGCCGTAGGTGCCTTCGAGGGCGCGCACGAAGGTGCGTTTCTTCTGCCAGCGCTCCCAGACGACTTCCTTGCCCTGGTTGTGGCCGGCTTCGCCGGGGGCGATGTAGGTATCGGTTTCCTTGGGTTTCAGGGTGTCTTCGGACACGAAATATCTCCACTTGCGCGGTACGGGGGCCGGAGCGGGCTCCGGCATGGTGCGGATGGCCTTTTCTAGCGGATTCCGTACCCTGCCGCTAGGGCTTATTCCGGCCTTAAGTGGCAGATTCCCCGCGGAAATCTGTCTTTCCCGGAGAGCAATCCGGGCTAGGCACAGGGGCCAAGGTGCGCTATGAGCCAGCCGACCCCGGCACGGGGCGAGGAACAACCCCGATCGGCGGGCAAGGTGGCGACGCAAGAAGGCCAAGAAGGCGCGAAAACAGGTGGGACGGGCCACGACGGGGGGGCGCTGCCGCCCCTGCGTACCCGCCTCGGCATATACGGGACGGCGTTTTTCAGCCTGTCCATGATGCCCATGGCCTCGATCCTCGTGCCGCTGTGGATGGTGTCCCTCGGGGCCACGCCCCTGATGGTCGGCATCGCCATCGGCATCCGTTCCTTTCTGCCGCTTCTGCTGTCCATCCATGGCGGCGTGCTGATGGATCGCCTCGGGCCGCGCCGGGTCACCCTGGCGGTGGCTATCGTCGCGGCAGCGCTGTTTCCGGCCTATCCCCTGATGCCCTGGTACGTCGCCATCATCTGCCTGCAGGCGGTCTTCGGCCTGGCTCAGGGGCTGTGCTGGGTCGGTTCGCAGACCTTCTATGGCCGACACATGCGCGGACACGGCGGATCGGCCGGCTACCTTGTGTTCTTCTCCAACGGCGGCTGCTTTTTCGGTCCCCTCGTGCTCGGCGCCGTCGCCGAGCATCTCGGCACCCAGGCCGGGTTCGGCTTTCTCTGCCTGTGGGCGGTGGCCATGATCGTCTTCACGCTGCTGGTGCCCGACGACATGAAGGAGAAGGACGAACCCGAACGTCCCCGGCGCTGGCGTGACCTGATGCCGCGCTTGGAGGACTACCGCTCGGCCATCGCGCTCTGCGCGGTGCCGGTGGTGATGATGGTGATGATCTTTACCTTCATCCGGATCGCGAATGCCTCCGTCCAGACGTCGTTCTATGTCGTCTATCTGGGGGAGATCAAACTGGGCGAAACCCTGATCGGACTTCTGTTGGGCACCGCGAACTTCATCGGCACCATCACCCCGCCGCTGATCCAGTCGCTGGAAAAGCGAATCCCGGTGCTGTGGATGCTGGCCGGCGCCACCGTCGGCACGGTGGTTTTCATGGCGATCACCCCGCTGATCACCTCAGTGCCGCTCCTGTTCCTTGCCGCCGCGGCTTACGGGGCGGGGGTCGGGCTCGGGTTCCCGACGCTCCTGGCCATGCTGTCGCGGGCGATCCCGCGCGCCGAGCAGGGCAAGAGCGTCGGCCTCAGGACGTCGGTCAACCGCTTGGCCTCCCTGATCGTGCCTGTGGCGATGGGGGCGATCGCCCAATTCTTCGGGATCAAGGCCAGCTTTTTCGTGGTCGGGTTGGTCCTTCTGGCCTGTACCGCGGCCACCACTCTGTGGGTTCTGCGCAGGCCCGAACTCAAGCCCTAGACGGCATCTAAGCCAAATTCCGTAACCCTCGGGAAACATCAGGATTTTGGCCTAATTATAGAGTTAATTTCCTTGCCATGGGTGGGGGTGGTTGATACCGTCCCAAAGCTTGCGTGGGGAGCCTTGGGAGGCAGGGCGCTTGACCCTCGAAAGCCGGGCCGCGGTCCGCATTTCAAGCCCATAAAATAACCGGGCTCATCAAGTTCAATCTTGTGCTGGGGGAAGCGCTTGTTTTTTCGCGTGACCTTGTTTGTTGCCCTGAGGGAGCTCGGCTACGCAGTGCGCCGGCCGGGGCGGCGCTTGGCCGCATTCTTCTTCGCCGAGCGCCAGATCCTTTTCCGTTCGGGCGGCAAGGTCCGCGCCTTGACCCTCGGGTGGCGTTCGCAGGCCATCGTCCTCGCCCTGATCGGAGTGGCCGTCGGCTGGTCTGCCTACACGACCTTTGCCCATGTCGAAAGCGACCGCGTCATCGCTGCCAAGGAGCGCGAGATCGGCTCCCTCAAGCTTGCGTTCCGCACCTTGCGCAGCGACGTCGATCGCTCCGAAACCCGTTTTACGGAACTTGCGCGTACGCTCGAAGCGAAGCATGCCTACCTTGTCGCGCTTCTGGGGCGCGATGTTCCGGGCCTGAAGTCGGCGCGCCGGCTCGTGGCGCCGACCGGCGATGAGGCGCGGGACCGGCTCGGCCTGGCGCGCCAGGAATTGCTGGCGCAGCTGGGCAAGCTTGAGACCGTGATGCAGGGCGCGGCCCTGAACGAGGGCCGCAATGCGCGGGAACGCCTCGCCACCGAGCAGAAGCTTCAGCTGTCCGCGGCGGACCGCGTGCGCATGGAACGCGAGCGGCGCGTCCTGATCGCGCGCATCGAGAAACTCGAGGACCGGCTGGCGGCACTCAATCTTTCCCAGCGCGGCGTCGCCGCCGCCATGGCCGAACGTACCCAGGACCAGATCGATCACGTGAAGCGCCTGATTGCATCGGCGGGTGTCAATGTCGACGCCCTGCTGGCACGCATCGGCGGCGATGCGGCCCCCGGCCTCGGCGGACCGTTCATCGCGGCCGCTCCCGACAGCGCCTCGGAGCGCGCCGTCCCGGCGAGCCTCGGTTCTCTCGACCATCATCTCGACCGTCTTGACGATGTGCGCAAGCTGGCGCGGTTGCTGCCGCTGTCGCGTCCGTCTGACCATTTCTACGTGGCCAGCGGTTTCGGCAAGCGCCGCGATCCCATCAACCGCCGTTGGGCGATGCATTACGGCGTCGATCTTGCCGGCGTAAACCGGTCGCCGGTTATGGCGACGGCCCCGGGTGTCGTCGTATCGGTCGGCTGGAACGGCAATTACGGGCGCATGATCGAGGTCGATCACGGCTCGGGCATCCGCACCCGTTACGGACATCTGCGCCGGATCCTCGTCAAGCAGGGCCAGCGCGTCGATCTGCGCCAGAAAATCGGCGAGATGGGATCCTCCGGACGCTCCACCGGGACGCATCTCCACTACGAAATCTTCGTCAATGGCGAGCCTCGCGACCCCATGAAATTCCTTCAGGCAGGTGAATATGTTTTCAAGGGACTCTAGAAACGGTTCGGGTGAAAACAAGGACCGGGTGCCGTCGATCATCAGCGCATCCTTGCGCATCGTCGGCGACCTCGTATCCGAAGGCGACGTGCAGGTCGACGGCGTCATCGAGGGCGACGTCAATGCCCGCTCGCTGACTGTCAGCGAAGGGGCCGCCGTGCGCGGCCAGATCACCGCTCAGAAGGTCGTCATTCGCGGCGAGGTCGAGGGCCAGATTTCAGCCGATGCAGTGGAATTGGGACGCACCGCCCGGGTGCTCGGCGACATTCTTCATCACGATCTCGCCATCGAATCGGGCGCCTTCATCGAAGGCCACTGCCGCCACAAGGAAAAGGCGGCTATCGTTGAGGCCGCCGCGGACGCGGGCGAACAGCCCCGCGCCGCCAACGCCTGATCCGTATTCCGTCAGCGCCGTTCGTATCCGGCCCCGCGCGCCAGCGCATCGGAGAATGTCGCCGCGTCCACGTTGCCGCCCGATGCCACGGCGACGACGGTCTTTCCCGCCAATGATTTCGTTTTCGCAAGGACGCCGCTGACAATTGCGCCGAGCGCGATCGCGCCGGACGGCTCCAGCACGAGCTTGAGTTCGGAAAACGCCGCGTAGAGGCCGGCGCAGGCCTCGTCGTCATCGAGAGCGACAACGCCCGATACGTTCCGGCGATTGATCGGGAAGGTGATCGCGCCGGGCATGACCGCCGTCAGCGCGTCGCAGATCGTCGTTCCGTGGCCGGGCGAGAGGTCGTTGGCCAGCCGCTCTCCGGCCGCGAAGGAGCGTCGCGTATCGTCATAGGCATTGGGTTCGGCCATGAAGATTTCGGTGGCCGGCAGAAGCGCCTTGATCGCTGTTGAAATACCGGCGGTCAGGCCGCCGCCGCCGCAGGGCACCACGACAAGGTCGGGCCTGGCCCCCATGGCCTCGGCCTGTTCCGCGATTTCGAGGCCGATGGTGCCCTGACCGGCAATGACCTGTTCGTGGTCGAAGGGCGGGATGATCGGCGCGCCGCCGCGTTCCTTGGCGATCTTCTCGGCGATGGCGACGCGGTCTTCCGTGTCGCGGTCGTGAAACACCAGTTCGGCGCCCCAGGCGCGCGTGTTGCGCTTCTTGATTTCGGGGGCGTCCTTGGGAATGACGATGACGGCGCGCGTGCCCGCCGCCTTGGCTGCTGCCGCGACTCCCTGGGCATGGTTGCCGGTGGAATAGGCGACGACGCCCTTCGCGCGCGTCGCTTCGTCGAGCTGGCTGATGCGGTTGAACGCGCCGCGAAACTTGAACGAGCCGGTAAGTTGCAGGTTCTCCGCCTTGACCAGCAGGCGGCAGCCGAGCCGGTCGTTGAGAAGCGGCGATTCCAGCAATGGCGTGCGTACGGCCTTGCCGGCAATGCGCCCGGCGGCGGCGCGGATATCTTCGATGGTGACTGTCATCTGTCCTCCCGCGGCAGAGAATAGACAGGCGCGGGTCGGGGGGCCAGCCTATACACGCCGGGGCGGCTCGGGCATACTTGCGCGGCGCCAACAGGGGGGTTGCGATCATGGCGGAATTGCGGGACTCGCTCGCGCCGGTGGCACGGGTCATCGACGCCTTGAATGAAGCGATCGGGCGGGCGGTGGCCTGGTCGGCGCTCGTTCTCGTCCTCGTTCAGTTCACCGCCGT
Organism: Alphaproteobacteria bacterium; assembly: GCA_038145705.1. Taxonomy (GTDB): domain Bacteria; phylum Pseudomonadota; class Alphaproteobacteria; order SMXQ01; family SMXQ01; genus WHSO01. The sequence continues at coordinate 43,078 of JAYQQF010000003.1, forward strand.
CGTTCTGCGCTACGTGTTCGGCATCGGCTGGATCTGGGTCGAGGAATCGATCATCTACGTTCATGCGACGCTGTTCATGGCGGGGGCGGCCTATACCCTGCTTCATGAAGGTCACGTCCGGGTCGATGTCTTTTACCGCGATGCGACCGAGCGCGACCGCGCCCGGGTCGATCTCCTGGGGACGATCTTCTTTCTCTGGCCCTTCTGTGCGCTGGTTGTGATCAAAGGCTGGCCCTATGTGTCGCTGTCCTGGTCGATACTCGAAGGTTCCCAGGAAACGAGCGGCATTCCGGCGATCTTCCTGCTCAAGTCCCTGGTTCTCGTTTTTGCCGTTATGGTCTTCGTGCAGGGCATTTCGATGGCGGCGGCGGCACTGATCAAACTCGCCCAGGCCGAGGAGGCCACGCGATGAGGGACTTTTTCGCCATCGCGCTTTTCATCGGCACCTGCGGGGCTTTGCTCGCGGGCTATCCCGTCGCCTTTACCCTCGGGGGTGCAGCGCTCCTGTTCGCCATCATCGGCAATTTTCTTGGCGTATTCGATTTCGCCCTGCTCGGTGCGCTGGTGCCGCAGATTTTCGGTCGCATGACCAACCCGGTCCTCGTTGCCGTGCCCTTGTTCGTGTTCATGGGCGTCATGCTGGAAAAGTCCAAGGTGGCCGAAGACCTGCTCGAAACCATGGGGCGCCTGTTCGGCACCTTGCCCGGGGGGCTCGGCATCGGTGTCACGGTGGTCGGCGCGTTGCTCGCGGCGTCTACCGGCATCGTCGGTGCGACGGTGGTGACGATGGGCCTTCTTTCCCTGCCGGTGATGCTGAAGCGGGGCTACGACGCAAAACTGGCGACGGGCTCCATCTGTGCGGCGGGAACCTTGGGCCAGATCATTCCGCCTTCGATCGTGCTGGTGCTGCTGGGCGAAGTGCTGTCGTCCTCCTATCAGCAGGCGCAATTGAAGCGCGGCATTTTTTCGCCCGAAACCGTGTCCGTCGGCGATCTCTTCGCGGGAGCGCTGATCCCGGGACTGCTGCTGGTGGCGATCTATCTGGGCTATCAGATCGTGGTCGCATGGCTGCGGCCGGAGACATCCCCGGCCATCCCCGCGGAAGAGGGCATCGCGGAACCGACCCTCCGCGTCATGGCGCGGGTACTGCTGCCGCCCGTTGCCTTGATCGTGGCGGTGCTGGGCTCGATCCTGGCCGGTATCGCGACCCCGACCGAAGCCGCCGCCGTCGGCGCCGTGGGCGCGGGGCTGCTGGCGGCGCGCCGGCTGGATCCGGCGGCGAACCGCTATGTGTTGGCGGCGGTGTTTGCGATGGTCGCGCTGCTTCTGCTCACCAGTTTCGTCGATCTGCGTCTTGGCCGCGAAACGGTCAGCGGGGCTCAAAAGGCGGGGATCGTTGCGGCGGCGGTCCTGACGCTGGTGCTGGTATGGGGATGCTTCGGCGCCTTCGTGCGTCTTCACCGCTCCGCGATTCTGGCCGAAGTCGTACGCGGCACCCTGTCGATCACCGCCATGGTCTTCGTCATCCTGATCGGCGCGGCGCTGTTTTCCCTCGTGTTCCGGGGTTTCGGCGGCGACGACCTGGTTCACTCATTTCTTGCGGGAATGCCGGGCGGGGTCATCGGCGCGACTCTGATGGTCATGGCGGTGATGTTCGTTCTCGGGTTTTTCCTCGATTTCATCGAGATCATCTACGTGGTCGTTCCCATCGTGGCGCCGCCGCTTCTGCTGATGGGACTCGATCCCGTGTGGCTCGGCATCATGTTCGCCGTCAATCTGCAGACCAGTTTCCTGACACCGCCCTTCGGCTTCGCCCTGTTCTATCTGCGCGGTGTCGCGCCGCCCGAAGTCCGTACCCAGGACATTTACCGCGGCATCATTCCCTTCGTTCTGATCCAGATCGGCGCGCTCGCCATCCTCGCCCTGTTCCCGCAACTCGCGACCTGGCTGCCCAAGGCGCTCTACGGTTAGCCAAGCGAAAAGGGCGCGCCTTGCGGCGCGCCCTTCGGCATTCGGCTGAAGCCGTCGGTAATCAGGACGACTTCTTTTTCTTCGACTTCTTTTTGCTGCAAAGATCGCCCTTGCAGCGGCCCACACCGGAAGTGTCCTTGATGTAGTCCTTTACGCGCTGGATGACGTCGGGCGGCGCGGTGAACAGTTCGTCGACGATGGCCGCGACTTCCTCGCCGCTTTTCGGCTTGATGTCCTGCTTGCGGCGCTTGGCGTCGGCCAGGTACTTCGGGTCCTTGACCGCGCGCATGAAGGCCGCACGATGGGTCTTGACGGCATCGGCCGCTGTCCCCGGCGCGAGGCCGTAAGGGATGGTGATTTCGCTGGGCAGCAGGAACAGCTTCATCGCCAGCTTGTCCTTGGGGTCCTTGATCAGGTCCATGACGTGCGGCGTGCCCTTGGGCAGTTCCTCATTGGGCTTTAGCGCGACGTCCATCAGGAAGCGGACCTTCTTCTGGCTGATCCAGTCGGGATGTGTGGTCTTGAGCGAATCGAGCGTCAGGCAGCGCCCGTCGACTTCCTGCCGTTCGACCGCAAGCACCGAACCCGCGCCCCCGTAGCCGGCGATGGCTTTCATCTTGGTGCCGACGGTGCGGTTGATCATGATCGGCAGAAGGGTCGAGTTAGACGAGGCGCCGGTCGCCGAAACGGTCATCTGGGTATTCATCATGTCCTGAACGGACTTGATCTTGCTCGTGCCCCAGACGAAGCACATGCTTTCGCCGACATTCAGGCTGCCGACCCATTCGAACTTGCGGATGTCGTACTGAAGCTTGCGGTTGTCGAAGGCGGCGGTCTGGATCGGGCCGCCGGCCATGGTCGTCAGGGTGGTGCCGTCCTTGGTGCCGTTCACATAGGCATGGGTGACGCCCTGGATGCCGCCCGCGCCGTACATGTTCTTGACGATGATCGTCGGGTTGCCGGGAAGCGAGCGCGCATAGTGCGGGGCAAAGGTGCGGGTAAAGACGTCGACGCCGCCGCCGGGCTGGCCGCCCGCGAAGATGTTGATCGTCTTGCCCTTGAAGTCGGTTTCGGCGGCGACCGGCACGGCAGCCCCGGCGGTCAGGGCAAGCAGGCCCGCCGCGGCGAGAGTGAGGGAATTGGCTTTTCGCATCGATTTTCCTCCAGGTCGTTATCGTTTCGGCGGTTCATTCCGCCTTGCCGGGCACGGTGCGCAGGCCCTTGGAGGGATAGTAGTGGGATTCGAGCGCCGGAGGCAAACGCCCAGAACGGACGCGAAAAAGGCCGCTAACCTTTGATGGCAGCGGGATGCAGGGCGCGCAGATGGCCGTCGTTCAGCAGCGCCCGGTAGACCTGAACGTTTTCCAGTACCCGCTGGACGTAATCGCGGGTCTCGGAGACGGGGATCATTTCGATCCAGTCTATGGCGTCGATCTCGCCCTTGCGGAAGTCGCCGTTGTTGCGCAGCCAGCGTTTCACCCGGCCCGGTCCGGCATTGTAGGCGGCAAGCGCCAGCGCGTAGGAGCCGCCGAAATCGGCCAGCACCTGCGAGAAATAGGCGGTGCCGATGGTCATGTTGTAGGTGGGGTCGGTCAGCAGTCGCTCGCGGGAAAACGGCAGGCCCAGCCCCTTGGCGACGTTGCTCGCGGTGGCCGGCATCAACTGCATCAGGCCGCGCGCACCGGCCCAGCTGACGGCTTCGGGATTGAAGGCGCTTTCCTGACGCATCAGGCCGAGGACGATGCCGCCTTCAAGGCCGCGGCGATTGGACGGCAGGGCCATGCGCGGCCAGCCGGCATCGAGAAGATGCACGCCGTCCTTAAGCGAGTCCTTTGCCGCCCAGACGGCGACGTCCACGCGTCCGGCATCGGTGGCGATGGCGGAGGCAAGAACATGCTCTGCGGGCGTGCGCGCGATGCGCACAAGATGACGCACGAAGAACTTGAGGTGATCCCGCTCGAGGCTTTGCGCGGCCAGCGCCGCAGCACGCACGACGTCGCGTCGGGCATAGGCCTTGGCTTCTTCTTCTGTGACCGCAGGCGCCTTCGGCATGACGCGGGCCGATCCGGCCTGATCGAGGGCGCCTGCCGCCAGCTGGCCATAGAACGTGGTGACGAATTCGGCGGCCTTGCCGAACCACTGCTGCGCCTTGGCTTTGTCGCCGGCGGCATCGGCGGCGCGCCCGGCCCAATAGGCGCCGCGCGCCTTGCTGACCGGGTAATTGACGCCGTCATGGAGGCGGATGAAATGGGCGAGGGCAGGCTTGGGGTCCTTGAGGAAGCGCAGGGCGATGAATCCTGCCAGGAATTCCGCGTCGGCGAAGCTTTCGCCTTCCTTCTGGCGGTGCTGTGACGCGAGCCGGTAGGCGACGCTGACATTGCCCTTGCGCAATTCGCGCCGCGCCAGGATGCCCTGTTCGCGCCAGACCATTGCCGGACGGGGAAGGGCGTCGGGCAATTGCCAGATCATCGCGATGGCTTCCTCGTCGCGGTCCTTGCGCCGCCGCCAGCGCAGGCGCTCGTAGACGAGGCCGGGATCGTTTTCCAGTTCCTTCGGCACGCGTCGGATGGCCCAATCGACGCCACCTTCGAAGGCGCGCAGGCGCATGCGCGCGACCGCGACATGGCTGTAGTCGCCCTTGACCCGGCGCAGCAGGCGACGCGCTTCCCAGCTGCGTCCGTCCCACAACAGGCGGTCCATGCGCAGTTCATGATCCCTGGCCGTGAGCACGCGGCGAAAACGGCTGTAGAAGGCGCGCTCCGACGGCGCGTCGAAATTGCTGTTGATCCAGGTCTTGCGGATCAGGTCTTCGGCTTTCGCCGTTTCGCCCTTGCGCTTGAGTGCTTCGGCAAGGTGCAGGGCGCCCATGGGCGTGCGCGGCGGGTTCTTGCCGAACCAGTCGATGATGGCGGTATCGGGGACCCGTTCGTTGATGGCGTATTCTGCCGCTTCCAGCATGTCGTTCTGCAGCGGCCAGTCGGCATTGGCGGTGACGAAGCGGGTAACTTCGTCGAAATCGACGCGCTCGCCGCGGGTGGTGAAACGGACCCACGACACATATTTGCCCAGCACCCTGTCGCCCGACTGGCCGGCCAAGGCATAGGCCTTTGTCCAGTCGCGCAGGTCGATGGCGCGGAACACCGGTGCGTGGGACCGGCCCATGACGGGCCGGCGCGGCGGGGCAAGGTGGGGAATGCCGGCCTGGGCCTCGCGGGCGGCGACAGCCGAGGCAGCCTCCGCCGGCTGCTGCGCCCCGGAGTTTCCGGGCGCAAGCGCGAAGGCGAGCAGCAGACCTGCCGCGATGAACCTGATTTTCTGCATTGCCCGTATTACGCCGCTCTTGATCCGCACCCTGTCGCGCATCGCGTCATCCCGGCCCTGTCGGGCCGCGGCGACACCCATTGTAGGGGCCCCCGTAGTTAATGCAACGTTAGCGGGGCCGCTTGGCAGGCCGGACGGGGCGGTTTATGGTGCGCCCGTCGTCGGCCGGGGCGGCAGGAAAACCCCGGCGAAGCTGGAGGCTTATGATGTTCAAGGGTTCCTTTACCGCCCTGATTACCCCGTTCCGGGGCGGCAAGGTGGATGAAAAGGCCTTTGCCGACCTTGTCGAACGCCAGATTTCTGCGGGAACCCACGGACTGGTTCCCTGCGGCACGACCGGCGAATCGCCGACGCTCAGCCACGACGAACACATGCGGGTCACCGAGATCTGCATCGAGGTGGCGAAGGGCCGTGTGCCCGTGATCGCCGGAACCGGATCGAATTCGACCGACGAAGCGATCGCGCTGCAGGCGCACGCAAAGAAGGCGGGTGCCGATGCCGGTCTCGTCGTCACGCCCTATTACAACAAGCCGACCCAGGCGGGGCTGATCGCCCATTACACGGCGATCGCCGATGCGGTCGACCTGCCGATCATCATCTACAACATTCCCGTTCGCTCGGTGATCGACATGACCGTGGCGACGATGGCCGAGCTTGCGAAGCACCGGAACATCGTCGGCGTCAAGGATGCCACCGCCGATCTCGCGCGGCCGCTGCGCACGCGGCTCGCCTGCGGGACGGACTTCTGCCAGCTTTCCGGCGAAGACGCTACGGCGATCCCCTTCCTCGCCCAGGGCGGGGTAGGGTGCATTTCCGTCACCTCAAACATCGCGCCGAAGCTCTGCGCCGACCTGCACAACGCCTGGAACAAGGGCGACATGAAAACCGTCGAGCGCATCAACGACCTGCTGCTGCCGGTTCACGATGCGATGTTCTGCGAATCCTCGCCCGGTCCCGTCAAGCACGCGGCCGAGGTGATGGGCCTTTGCACGGGCGAATTGCGCCTGCCGCTGGTGCCGATCCTGCCGGTGTCCAAGAAGAGGGTGGAAGACGCGCTCAAGGGCGCGGGGCTTCTGTAGCGAGACATGGCGCGGGCCGCCAAGGGCGCCAACGCTCGCCAGGAGGCGCAGCGCTTCATCGCCCAGAACCGCAAGGCGCGGCACAACTACGTTATCGAGGAAACCTTCGAAGGCGGGCTCATGCTCATGGGTTCGGAGGTCAAGAGCCTGCGCGCGGGCGGCGCCAATATCAACGAATCCTATGCCCGTGCCGAAGGCGGCGAGCTGTGGCTGGTGAACGCCCATATCCCCGAATACAAGTTCGCCAACCGCGACGGCCATGAACCGCGGCGCGCGCGCAAGATCCTCCTGCACAAGCGCCAGCTCGAAAAGATCATGGGCGCGATCCAGAAGGAGGGCGCAACGGCGGTACCTCTCAGCCTCTATTTCAACGCGCGCGGTATCGCCAAGGTCGAAATCGGCATTGCCCGTGGCCGCAAGCAACATGAAAAGCGCGATATGTTGAAGAAGCGCGACTGGCAGCGCGAAAAGGCGCGCCTGATGCGCGACAAGGGCTAGGCGACGAAGGTTAGACGATGGTCACGTTCCTCGGCCGCATCAAGGACAAGCTGATTGCTGCGCGTGAAAAGGCCGCGGCGGAAAAACGATTGCAGAGCGGCGAGCCGGCGCAGGGCGACAATTCCCGCAACCGCCTGCCGCCCGGCCAGCGGCTTGTTGAGAAATGGCCGGTGCTCGATCTCGGCATCACGCCGAAGCTCGACCCTGGCGAATGGCGCCTGACGGTGGATGGGCTCGTCGAAAGCCCCGCTGCGTGGTCATGGGCCGAATTCTGCGCCCTGCAGCAGTCCTCGATCACCGCCGATATCCACTGCGTCACCACATGGTCGCTCTACGATTCCGTTTGGTCGGGTGTTTCGACCAGGACGCTTCTCGATCTCGTGTGCCCGAAGCCCGAGGCGCGCTTCGTGCTGTTCCGCTCCTATGACGGCTACACGACCAACGTACCGCTTGCGCGTTTTGCCGAACTCGATGCCCTGGTCGCCACCGCCCGCAACGGCGACGCCATCGGCCCGGAACACGGCGGTCCGGCGCGCGTGGTCATTCCCAGCCTTTATTTCTGGAAATCCGCCAAGTGGGTGCGGCGAATCACCTTCGCCGCCGAGGACGCCCCCGGCTACTGGGAGGTCCGCGGCTATCACAACGATGCCGATCCGTGGAAGGAAGAGCGCTACGGCTGAGCGCCGTCGGCGATCTCGCGGGCGCGGGCGAAAATGCGCTCGAACATTTGCGTCGTCAGCCGCCCCGTGTTGGTGTTGAGCCGTGAGCAATGATAGCTGGCGATCACGTGCCGGCCGTCCGCGGCCCGGAATTCCGTGCCATGGCCGAAGGGCGCGTCCTTGCGCCGGATGCCGAGCGCCTTCAGCGCCGAGGCATGCGCGACGTTGCCAAGGGTGACGATGCAGGCGAGCTGCCCCATGGCCGCGATCTCGCGGACCAGAAAATCCCCGCAGGCGGTAGCCTCGGCCCCGGTGGGCTTGTTGGCGGGCGGCACGCAGCGCACGGCGTTGGTGATCCGTGCATCGGCGAGCGTCAGCCCATCATCGGCGCGGGCGCCGTACTTGCCGCGGGCGAAACCGAATTTGAGCAGGGTCGGGTAGAGCAGCTCCCCGGCCCAGTCGCCGGTGAACGGGCGGCCGGTGGCGTTGGCGCCGCGGCGTCCGGGGGCAAGCCCCACGATAAGTACGCGGGCCTCGATCGGTCCGAAGGCGGGCACCGGCGCGTTATGCCAATGGGGCTCGGCCCGGGCATTTTCCGCGCGAAAGGCGACAAGCCGCGGGCACAGGCCGCAGCCGGGGGATGGCTCCACAGGCAGGCGGGCGGAGGAAGGGCGCATCGGACCGCCCGTCAGGCGACCGGTTCCTCGTTATGGTGATGTTCGCGCGGGCGGGCGATTTCGGAGGCGAGATCGCGCAGTTCGACGAAAACGTCGGCCTGGCGGCGCAGTTCGTCGGCGACCATCGGCGGCTGGGTACGGATGGAGGACACGACGGTCACGCGCACCCCCTTGAGCTGGACGGCCTCGACCAGGCGGCGGAAGTCGCCGTCGCCCGAGAACAGGACGATATGATCGAGCCGGTCCGCCATTTCGAGCATGTCGATGGCGAGTTCCATGTCCATGTTGCCCTTGATCCGGCGGCGCCCTTCGGCGTCGCTGAACTCCTTGGCGGCCTTGGTCACCACCGCGTAGCCGTTGTAGTCGAGCCAGTCGACCAGCGGGCGGATCGGCGAGTATTCCTGATCGTCGATGAGGGCGGTGTAGTAAAAGGCCCGGATCAGGCGTCCCTTGGTGCCGAAAAGGTTAAGAAGCTTCTTGTAGTCGATGTCGAAGCCGAGATTGCGGGCGCACGAGAAAAGGTTGGCGCCGTCAATGAACAGGGCGATGCGTTCCTGAGGGTAAAACTGCATAATGACTTCCTGAGGTTAAATTGATTTTCTGCCTAAAAAGGACTTTTTAAAGCATTGAAATCAGATATTTTTTTAACATACATACAGTCCTATTTCAATGGTGGAACATGATCCTGATCGGTCTTGGCGGCAACCTTGAAAGTCCACGCTTCGGCCCGCCCCGACGTACCCTTTCGGCGGCACTGGAGCGCCTTGGGGCCAGCGGCATCCCGGTCGTGGCACGGTCGCGGTTCTATACCTCGGCGCCGGTGCCTGTATCGGACCAGCCCTGGTATGTCAATGCGGTGGCGCGGGTGGAGACGGATCTGGGCCCGGATGCCCTGCTGGCCGCCCTGCTGGCGCTGGAAGCGGAGTTCGGCCGGGTGCGGGCAGGGGCGAACGCGGCACGGGTGCTCGATCTCGACCTGCTGGCCTACGGCACCTTGGTGACGCCGGCCGATGCCCATCCGGCCTTGCCCCATCCCCGCATGGCGGGGCGGGCTTTCGTGCTGCTGCCGCTCGCTGAAATCGCCCCGGACTGGCGGCATCCGGCCACCGGAACCCCAGTCGGGGCAATGGTTAAGGCCTTGCCCGCCGATCAGCTTGCCCGCCCGCTGGACGCGGAATAGGCGGAAAACCGCTGCCGCCGCCCGTTCCGCCTTGCTTTTGATGGGGTGCAACCCTATATAGAAGGCCCTTTTTCGCCGATTTCGGAGATACCGCATGGCCCGTATTACCGTTGAGGACTGCGTTCTCAGGGTGCCCAACCGCTTCGACCTCGTTCTGGTCGCCGCGCAGCGCGCACGCGACATTTCGGCCGGCGGCGTTCTGACTGTCGATCGCGACAACGACAAGAATCCGGTCGTTTCGCTGCGCGAGATCGCCGAAGAAACCGTCGGTGTCGACGAACTGCGCGAGTCCATCATTCTGGGCCTGCAGCGGCACGTCGAACAGGACGAGCCCGCCGACGAGGATCCCGATGTGGCATCGCTCGGCGAAGGCCTCGGCGCGATGAAGCCGGAAGATGCCATTGCCCGCAAGACCCTGCTTGAGGAAGAAATTGCCGACGACGTTCTGACGGTCGGCGAGGACGCCATCGAAGCCGGTGCCGAAATCGCGGATTCCGGTGATAATGACGTTGCCGGTTCGGGCGACGATTCGGGCGACGAGGCGCGCCAGGACTGAACTCGATCCCGTCCCCGATACTGGCCCGGAGACGGGCGCCTTCGCAGATTTAGCGCAGGCAAGCATTTAGGGACGCGGGATGATCCGTCAGTTCGAACTGGTCGAAATGATCCGGGCCTATGATCCGGATGTCGATGAAGACCTGATCAACAGGGCCTATGTCTTCGCCATGAAGGCGCACGGCGCGCAGGTGCGCGCCTCGGGCGATCCCTATTTTTCCCATCCTTGCGAGGTCGCCGGCATTCTGGCCGGCATGCGCCTCGATCAGTACACCATCGCCACGGCCCTGCTGCACGACACCGTCGAGGACACGCTGGCGACGATCGAGGAGGTCGAGCGCCTGTTCGGCAAGGACGTGGCGCGTCTTGTTGACGGCGTCACCAAGCTCTCGCGTATCGAACTGCAATCCGATCACACGCGGGAAGCGGAGAATTTCCGCAAGTTCCTGCTGGCGATGTCCGAAGACATCCGTGTGCTTCTCGTCAAGCTGGCCGATCGTCTGCACAACATGCGGACGCTTCGCTTCATCAAGGACCCGGCAAAGCGCCGCCGGATCGCGGGCGAGACGATAGAGCTTTACGCGCCGCTCGCCGAACGCATCGGCCTGCACGATTTCAAGGACGAACTCGAGGACCTTGCCTTCGCCGAGGTCAACCCGGAAGCGCGCGCATCGGTTCTCGCGCGGCTCGAATATCTGCGTGAACAGGGTGGGGACCTTGCCCGCGAGATCATGGGCGAACTCGAAACTACGCTTCGCAACGGGGGCATGGAGGCCGAGGTTAGCGGCCGGGAAAAACGCCCCTATTCGATCTGGTCGAAGATGCAACGCAAACGCGTCGGCTTCGAACAGCTCGCCGACATCATGGCATTCCGCATCGTCGTCGAGAACCGTGAGGACTGCTACCGGGCGCTCGGGGTCCTGCATGGCGCTTACCCGGTGGTTCCGGGCCGTTTCAAGGACTATATCTCCACCCCCAAGCGCAACGGTTATTCGTCGCTGCACACCTGCGTCATCGGGCCGAAGCGCAACCGCATCGAAATCCAGATTCGTACCCGAGAGATGCACGAGATCGCGGAATGGGGCGTTGCGGCGCACTGGGCCTACAAGCAGGGTCCCGCGGCCGAGCGCGAAGGGCGGCGTTACGGCTGGCTGCGGGAGCTTCTGCATATTCTGGAGCAGGCATCCGACCCGGAAGAATTCCTTGAGCACACCAAGCTCGAAATGTTCCAGGACCAGGTGTTCTGCTTTACCCCGCGCGGCGACCTCATCGGCTTGCCGCGAGGCGCGACCGCGGTCGATTTCGCCTATGCGGTGCATTCCGACATTGGCGACACCTGCGTTGGCGCCAAGATCAACGGCCGCATCGTGCCGCTCAGGACCCAGCTCGAAAACGGCGATCAGGTCGAGGTCATCACCTCGAAGGCGCAGCGCCCGTCGCCGACCTGGGAAAGCTTCGTCGTCACCGGCAAGGCGAAGGTCGCCATTCGCCGCTTCATCCGCTCCCGCCAGATGGAGGAATACGTCTATCTGGGCCGGGCCATCCTCGAAAAGGCCTTCGAGGAAGTCGGTTACCAGTATTCCGACAAGGCCCTGCGCGGGGTCCTCAAGATCTTCCGCTGCGACGGCACCGACGACCTGATCGCTGCCGTAGGCGCGAACAAGGTCACGGCGCGCGACGTGCTGCTTGCGGTGTTCCCCGGTCTCAAGGAAGAGCTTGAAAAAGGCCGCCTCGGCGCCAAGGTCGTCCCGCTTGCTGCGGCGCGCAAGGGGCGTGGCAAGGGCAAGGGCAAGAAGTCCCATGCGGTTCCGATTCGTGGCCTGACCGCCGGCATGGCACTGCATTACGCCAACTGCTGCCATCCGCTCGCGGGCGATCGCATTGTCGGCATCCTGACCCCGGGCAAGGGTGTCACGATCCACACCATCGACTGCAATACCCTCGAGAGCTTCTCGGAGATGCCGGAACGCTGGCTCGACGTCTCCTGGGATACCGACGGCGACGAAGAACTGGTCGGGCGGATCAACGTCACGGTCATCAACGAGCCGGGCGCGCTGTCCGCGCTTGCCTCGGTCATCGCGAAGAACCTCGGCAATATCCTGAACCTGAAAATCAAGCACCGGGCCACGGATTTCTTCGAAATGTCGATCGACGTCGAGGTGCAGAACGTCAAGCACCTCAGCAACATCATCGCGGCCCTGCGGGCGACGCCTGCCATCAATTCGGTCGAACGGGCGCGGGGCTGATCGTGGCGGCAAAGATGGAGAGCGGACAGGCCCGTCATCTGCGCCTCGGCGTCAACATCGACCATGTGGCGACGATCCGGAACGCGCGCGGCGGCGAACATCCCGATCCGGTGCGCGCGGCACGCATTGCGGCCGCAGCCGGCGCCGACGGGATCACCGCGCACCTGCGCGAGGACCGGCGTCACATTTCCGACCGGGATATCCGGGCGCTGTCGCGCGATATCGAATTGCCGCTCAACCTCGAAATGGCGGCGACCGAGGAAATGCTGACGATTGCGCTGGCCCATCGGCCCCATGCGGCCTGCATCGTTCCCGAAAAACGCCGCGAGCTGACGACCGAAGGCGGCCTCGACGTCATCCGGGGACGCAAGAAGCTGGCGTCTTTCGTGGAAAAGCTCGGTGCGGCGGGCATTCGCGTGTCGCTGTTCATCGATCCGGACCTTGAACAGATCGATGCCGCCGCCGATCTCGGCGTCCCGGTCGTCGAATTGCATACGGGCAGCTACTGCGAGACAGATGAAGGCCCTGCGCGCGCGGCGGAACTGGAGCGCATCCGCCGCGGCGCCACCCTTGCCGTCAAGCTCGGCCTCGAATGCCATGCCGGTCATGGGCTGAGCTACCATACGGTCGGACCCGTTGCCGCGATTCCCGAGATCGTCGAGCTCAACATCGGCCATTTCCTGGTAGGCGAGGCGATCTTCGTTGGCCTCGATGCATCGATCAAACGCATGCGCGAGGCGATGGATGCCGCGCGGGCGCCCGCCGGCATGAGGCAGCGCTCGTGATCATCGGCCTTGGCAGCGACATCATCGACATTCGCAGGATCGCGCGCACGATCGAGCGCTTCGGCGATCGGTTTCTTGCCCGTGTCTATACGGACACCGAGCGCCAAAAGTCGGAACGCCGCCGCAACCGCATCGAATCCTATGCCAAGCGCTATGCCGCCAAGGAGGCGTGTTCGAAGGCGCTCGGCACGGGCTTCCGCAAGGGCGTGTTCTGGCGCGACATGGGCGTCGTCAACCTGCCGGGCGGGCGGCCGACCATTGCGCTGACGGGCGGGGCGGCCCGGCGTCTTGCGGAAATAACCCCGGCAGGCTTCAAGGCGCGCATCGACGTCACCCTGACCGACGAACCGCCGACGGCCCAGGCCATCGTCGTTATTTCGGTGGTGCCGCAGGACGCGCCGGAATGAGGGCGCGGTTTCTTGACAGGCGGCGGGTCGCGTGCCTCCATGTCGCCCGCAATTCTCTCGTTTTTTCATCAGCAGCAAGAAGTCGGATTCATGGATAGCAGCGGCGCCACCAGCGAAGTGAAGAAGACCGGGAAGAAGGGCGGCGGCATCGGCGAAACCCTGATGACCATCGTCTATGCCGGGTTGATCGCCATAGGCGTGCGGACCTTTGCCTACGAGCCCTTCAACATTCCGTCGGGGTCCATGCTGCCGACGCTTCTGATCGGCGATTACCTTTTCGTGTCGAAATTTTCCTACGGCTATTCGCGCCACTCGCTGCCGCTGGGCCTGCCCCTGATCTCTGGGCGGATCTTCGAGAGCCGGCCCGCGCGCGGCGATGTCGCCGTGTTCAAGCTGCCGACGGACAATTCGACCGATTACATCAAGCGCATCATCGGACTGCCCGGCGACAAGATTCAGGTCACCGGCGGCATCCTGCATATCAACGGGACCGCGGTTGCGCGCCGGCGCGTCGGCGAATGCGTGCATCGCGACGACTACGGCAACGCCTATACCTTCGCCCATTACATCGAAACCCTGCCGGGCGGGCGCGAACATTCGATCATCGAGCGCTCGGACGACGGCCCGCTCGACAACACCCCGGTCTATGAAGTTCCCGCCGGGCATTATTTCGCCATGGGCGACAACCGCGACAACTCGCAGGATTCGCGGGTTCTCAACGCGGTCGGCTTCATCCCGGCGGAAAACCTCGTCGGGAGGGCAGAGGTCCTGTTCTTCTCCACCGACGGCAGCGCCCGTCTCTGGGAAATCTGGAAGTGGCCCGTCGCCACGCGTTTCTCGCGTCTTTTCTCCGGCATCCGGTAATTAGGTGGCGGCTTCCGGAAAATCCCGAAACCCGCGTTCACCCGGAGCGCTGCGTTCGCGGTCGCCCGCCGCTCTTGCCCGCAAGATCGGCCATGACTTCGTGCGCGCCGAGTTGTTGCGCGAGGCCTTGACCCACCGTGGCGCCGCCGCCGCGGGCGAGGGACCGCGCTTTGGCAACGAACGGCTGGAGTTTCTGGGCGACCGGGTGCTTGGCCTTGTCATCGCCGAACTGGTGCACGAAACCTACGCGGACGAACCCGAAGGCGTGCTGGCGCGGCGCCTGACCGGCCTCGTGCGGCGCGAAGCACTGGAGGAAGTCGCGGCGGCGCTCGAACTCGGGCGTTACCTGATCGTGGCCGAATCGGATGCCCGCAGCGGTGCGCGGGTCAATCGCAGCCTTCAGGCCGATGCCTGCGAGGCGATCATCGGCGCACTTTACCTCGATGGCGGGCTGGAGGTTGCGCGGGCGTTCATTCTCGAGCGATGGCAGCCGTTGCTGGATGCCCATGGCGGCGGCCTGCGCGATGCCAAGACCCGGCTTCAGGAATGGGCGCAGGCCCGCGGCCTGCCGCTGCCGGTTTACCGGGAAAATGCGCGAAGCGGTCCGGCCCATGCGCCGGAATTCGAAATTTTGGCCTCGGTCAAGGGACATCCGCCTGCCAGCGGGCGCGCGTCCTCCAAGCGCGCCGCGGAACAGGCGGCGGCGGAAGCATTGATTGCCGCATTGAGCGAAAAGGAGGCCGGAAATGAGTGAAACCTTCACATCCCCGCCCGGGGCCCGCGCCGGATTCGTCGCCTTGATCGGCGCGCCCAACGCCGGGAAATCGACGCTGATGAATGCGTTCGTGGGCGCCCATGTCGCCATCGTCACGCCCAAGGTCCAGACGACGCGCACGCGGCTGACCGGCATCTGCATGGCGGGCGATACGCAAATCGCGTTCATCGACACTCCCGGCATTTTCCTGCCGAAGCGACGTCTCGACCGCGCCATGGTCGCGGCCGCCTGGTCGGCCATCGAGGACGCCGACGCGGCGGTGCTGGTGGTTGATGCCGAGCGCGCCGCCAAGTCGCGCGACAGCCTTGACGCGGAAACGGCGGAGATCGTCGCCGGGCTCAAGGCCCGGAACGTCAACGTGGTGCTGGCGCTGAACAAGATCGACCTTCTGCCGCGCGAAGCACTTCTGGCGGTGACCGCCGCCCATGACAGGACCGGCGTGTTTTCACGCATCTTCATGATTTCCGCGGCGAACGGCGATGGGGTTGCCGACCTCAAGGCGCATCTGGCCGCAATGATGCCGGAAGGTCCCTGGCTCTATCCGCCCGATCAGCTTTCGGACGCGCCGATGCGCCTCCTGGCGGCCGAAGTGACGCGCGAACAGGCTTTCCTGATGCTGCATCAGGAACTGCCCTATGGGCTGACGGTGGAAACCGAAAGCTGGGAAGAAAAGGACGATGGCAGCGCCAGCGTCCATCAGGTCATCCTGGTCGCGCGGGAAAACCACAAGGGCATGGTGGTCGGCAAGGGGGGCGCCAAGGTCAAGGCGATCGGCGAAGCGGCGCGCCGGGGGCTGGAAGACATGCTCGGCCGGCGCATACACCTGTTCCTTCACGTCAAGGTCAAGGCGGACTGGATGGATCGGGCGGAGTACTACAGGGACATCGGCCTCGATTTCAAATCCTGAGGCTGGATCTGCGCGCGGGTCAGGCCGTGCGGGCGCGATCGAGGCGCGCGCGAGCATCGTTGAGGGCAGCGATCACCAGATCCGCGGCGCCCTCGGTTTCCATCAGCGTTGCGGTGATGGCAAGCGCGTGAACCTTGAGCAGTTCGTAGAACTGCTTGGTTGGGGTACTGCGGATGTTTTCGATGACGCGAACCATAGAATCGCAAATTTCCAGCAACTCGATCTGGCTCAGGGTCTCAAGTTCGAGCGCCAGGCTGTCAACCAGCGACGCGATTTCGTCCAGACGCTTTTCGCTGGATGTCGGAACTTCGTTATTGCTCGCCTTGAGGCGCAGGGTTTCGTCGACCAGCCAGGCTACGCGCTGGGCGTAGCGGTTGAGGCGGTGATTGTTGATTTTCGCCTTGACGGCGCTGACCACATTTTCCGATGCGGCGGCGGTGACATCGCCGGTCGCCTTGAACCGCAGGTTATTGGGGACCTTGATGGTGCCGAGCCCGATCGGATCCTTGCGCGTGTCTTCGGGCGAACGACGGTCCGGGCCCACGTAACTTGCCGTGACCACGAATTCCTTGCGGTTGCGGATCAGGATATCGATGCGGTCGCCCATCAGCTTGATCGATACCGGCATCATGATGATATCGTCGACGCCGGCTTCGAGGCTGTTGTTGACCGCTGCGATGCTTGGATGCCAGGAAAGCGCGATGATTACCGCGAAGGGATCGTCGCTGATGTTGGAATGACGGATTTCACGCACCAGGTTGCAGACTTCTTCCTTCTCGCGGTCGAGATCGAGCAGGATAAGATCCGGCCTGCGTTCGATGACGGCCTGCCGGGTTCTTTGCAGGTCGCCGTAGTCGAGGATGTTGCGGAATCCCTGAACGAGCATCGCGTCGCGCAGCGTCGAGCGCATCTGGCTGACGGGATTGAAAAGGACGACGGTCGCCTGTTCAAAGGCGTATTTCTTGGTCAGGTCCGGCAAAGGCTTCCCCTCGGTCGAAACGGAATTTTGACCGAAAACCTTGACCAAAGCTTAAATTCGGGCAGCATTTTTGGGTCAATATCCTCGTAAATCCGGGCATTTCGGAGTGGGGTGGCTATGGAATGGCATGATGACGCGATCATTCTCAGCGTGCGCAAGCATGGCGAGACCGCGGCCATCGTCAGCCTGCTGACCCGCGACCATGGCCGGCACCTCGGGCTGGTGCGGGGCGGCCAGTCCCGGCGCCGGCAGGGGCTTCTGCAGCCGGGGAACCTCGTTGCCGCGGGCTGGCGGGCGCGCCTGCCCGAGCACCTCGGTACCCTGACGCTGGAGCCCAAGCGCGATCTTGCCGCGGGGGTTCTCGACGATGGCGGGCGGCTCAAGGCGCTTGCGGCTATGACGGCGCTGCTGGAGGCGACGCTCGCCGAGCAGGACCCCCAGCCCACGGTTTATGGGGCCAGCCTCGCCATGGCGGAAATCCTGGCTGATGGCGGAGAGGGTGGGGCCGGTGGCCCGGTTCCGGACTGGCTTGCCGCTTATGTGCGCTGGGAACTGGGTTTGCTGCGCGAACTGGGCTTCGGCCTCGATCTCGACACCTGCGCCGCCACCGGTGCCCGCGACAACCTTGTCTATGTTTCGCCGCGATCGGGCCGGGCGGTTTCGGCCGAAGCGGGCGAGCCGTGGCGCGACCGTCTGCTGCCGCTGCCGGGTTTCCTGCTCGACGATGCGCTGTCGCCGGCGGCCATGGCCGATATCGTCGCCGGGCTGCGTCTGACGGGGCATTTCTTCGACCGCCACCATTTCGCGCAGCAATCGGGGCGCCTGCCTTCGGCGCGCGACCGGCTGGTGGCGGCGCTTTCCGCCTGAAACGGAAGGCTCCGGGCAGGTTCTACAACATCTTGTGTTTTCCGCCGCAAGGCCGCATAAATCGGGCCCATGGCTAAGTCACCCGCTTCCGCCCCAAAACCCGTCATCCGCAACGAGCCGCTGGCCGATGCGCTGGGCACTCGTTATCTCGCCTATGCGCTCTCCACCATCATGTCGCGCTCGCTGCCCGACGTGCGCGACGGGCTGAAGCCGGTCCACCGCCGCCTGCTTTACGCCATGCTGCGCCTTCACCTTGACCCCGACCAGGGGTTCAAGAAATGCGCCCGCGTCGTCGGCGACGTCATCGGTAAATACCACCCCCACGGCGATGCGGCGGTTTACGATGCGCTGGTGCGCCTCGCCCAGTCCTTTGCCGTGCGCTATCCGCTGGTGGACGGGCAGGGCAACTTCGGCAATATCGACGGCGATAACGCGGCCGCCATGCGTTACACCGAGGCGCGGCTGACCACCGTCGCCCAGGCGCTGCTCGCCAACATCGACGAAGACGCCGTCGATTTCCGCAATACCTATGACGGCGAGGACCAGGAACCGCTCGTCCTGCCTTCGGCCTTTCCGAACCTGCTCGCCAATGGCGCCACCGGCATCGCCGTCGGCATGGCGACGTCCATTCCGCCGCACAACGCGGGCGAGCTGTGCGACGCGCTGTTGCACCTGATCCGGTTCCCCAAGGCGACCGTCGGCAAACTGACGGAATTCATCCCCGGCCCGGACTTTCCGACCGGCGGCGTGCTGGTCGAGCCGCGCTCGGCCATCGTCGATGCCTACAAGGAAGGCCGCGGCGGTTTCCGCCTGCGCGCCCGCTGGGGGGTCGAGGACCAGGGCCGCGGCACCTGGCAGATCGTCATCACCGAGATTCCCTGGCAGGTGCAGAAGTCCCGCCTGATCGAGCGCGTGGCCGCGCTGATGGAAGCGAAGAAGCTGCCGCTTCTAGGCGATATCCGCGACGAATCGGACGAAAACGTGCGACTTATCCTCGAGCCGCGCTCGCGCAATATCGAGCCGGAGCACCTGATGGCGCAGATGTTCCAGCAGACCGAGCTGGAAAGCCGCATCAGCCTCAACATGAACGTGCTGGACGCCGACCAGACGCCGCGGGTGATGAACCTGCGCGATGTGCTTCAGGCTTTCCTCGACCATCGCCACGACGTGCTCAAGCGCGTATCGAAATACCGCCTCGGCAAGATCGAGGCGCGGCTCGAAATCCTCGAAGGCTATCTCGCGGCCTATGCCAACCTCGACAAGGTGATCAAGATCATCCGCGAGGAGGACGAACCCAAACCGAAGCTGATGAAGGCGCTGCGCATCAACGACAACCAGGCCGAGGCCATCCTCAACATGCGCCTGCGCGCGCTGCGCAAGCTCGAGGAAAAGCAGATCCGTGCCGAGCACGCCGAGCTGACGGCGCAGGCGAAAGAGCTGCGCGCGCTGCTCAAGAACGAAAAGAAGCGCTGGGAAGCCATCGCCGGCGAAATCCGCGCGATGCGCGAGAAATTCGGGACCAAGACCGAGCTCGGCAAGCGCCGCACCGAAATCGGCGATGCGCCCGCCGCCGTCGTCATTCCCATCGACATCGCCATCGAGAAGGAGCCGGTCACCGTCGTGTGTTCGGCCAAGGGCTGGATTCGCGGCTTCAAGGGCCATCTCGCGGCCGATGCCGACGTGAAATACAAGGAAGGCGACGGTCCGGGTTTCATGCTGCACGCGGAAACCACCGACAAGCTCCTGGTTTTCGCCACCAACGGGCGTTTCTACACGATCGGCTGCGACAAGCTGCCGGCCGGGCGCGGCAACGGCGAGCCGGTGCGCCTGATGGTCGATCTCGGCAACGACCATGACATCGTGCAGATGATGATCCACAAGCCGGGCCGCAAGCTCGTGGTGGCGTCGTCGGACGGCCGCGGCTTCATGGTGCCGGAAGACGACGTGATCGCCCAGACGCGCGCGGGCAAGCAGGTCCTCAACGTCAAGGGACAGGTCGAGGCGGCGGCGTGCAAAGTGGTCGAAGGCGACAGCCTCGCGATCATCGGCGAGAACCGCAAGCTGCTGATTTTCCCGGTCAAGGAACTGCCGGTGATGACGCGGGGCAGGGGCGTGAAGCTGCAGGCCTATCGCGACGGCGGCCTCGCCGATCTCACCACCTTCAACAAGAAGGAAGGGCTGAGCTGGCAGCAGGCCGATCGCACCCGCACCGAGACCGATCTTACCGCCTGGATCGGCAAGCGTTCGCAGGCAGGCCGTCTGCCGCCGCGCGGATTCCCGAAAAAGCTGCGCGCATTCTCCTGACGATCAGGAAATATCGCCCACGGTCAGCTCGACCTCGCGGGTCTTGCCGTCGCGCAGGATCCGGAGCTTCGCCCGCGCGCCGACGCCCAGTTCGAACAGCGCCTGGGCGAGGTCGTGAAAGGTTTCCACCTTCTTGCCGTTGATGCCGACGATGATGTCGTTGATGGTGCGTCGTCGCTGGTCGATACCCTTGAGACCCGCCTTTTCCGCGGGCGAGCCCTTGGCGACGTCGGCGATGACGACGCCGGTGATGTTGGAGCGCACGGCAACGCTGTCGGGGACCGCAAGAATGCCGATTCCCGGAGTCGGCACGCGGCCCTTCCCGATCAACTGCGGCACCACCTTGTTGACGACGTCGACGGGAACCGCGAAGCCGACACCGGCCGAGGCGCCGGACCCCGACAGGATCGCCGTGTTGACGCCGATCAGGCGGCCTGCCGAATCGAGGAGCGGCCCGCCCGAATTGCCCGGGTTGATCGCGGCGTCGGTCTGGATGACGCCGGGGATTTCGCGTCCGCGCGCTGTCGGCAGGCGGCGCCCGGTGGCGCTGACGATGCCGGTCGTGAGCGTGCGGTCGAGGCCGAAGGGATTGCCTATGGCATATACCCGCTGGCCGATGCGCAGGTCCGACGATCGACCGAGGGGGATCGGGCGCAGGCGCTTCGGCATTTCGTTGAGCTTGAGCACGGCGAGATCGTAATCGGGCGTGCGGCCGATAACCTTGGCCGGGATCGGGTCGCCCTGGTCGAGCTTCACGGCAACCGCGTCCGCACCTTCGATGACATGGTTGTTGGTGACGATGTGGCCAAGAGCGTCCCAGACGAAACCGGAGCCCGCACCCGCCGGTTGCAGGTTCTCAGCCGTCGGCAGTTCGCCTTCCGGAATTCTTGCAGTGAAAATGTAGGCAACACTCGGCGCGGCTTCCGCGAACAGGCGGATGTCGAGACTTTCTTCGGTGGTCAATGGGCCGCGCGGGGTGACGCTGCGCGGCTTGTCGCCCGCGGCGATGGCGGGAAGGGCGGCGAGGAATACGAAGAGGTTGGCGACGATGAAAAGGACGGCTGTTTTTTTCATGATCGACTCCCGATGAAATTCCGTCGCAGCCGCCGTTTCGGGCGGCCGCGACGGTGGTACGGTTACTTGCACTCAGCCGTTCGGGCGGAGCGTGCGCTGACGCATGTCGAGGTAGCCCTGCTCCGACAGCTTCGCCCAGCTGATGGCTTCCTCGCGGAATTTCTTGAACGACTGGTAGGTGCGCTTGGTGAGGTCGTCGGCGCCTTCCAGTTCGGCCAGAACCTCGTTCGATGCCTTGGCGAAAGCCGCCATGACGTCGTCGGGGAAACGGCGCAACTGGACGCCATGCTGCTCGATCAGCACTTTCAGCGCATCGCCGTTGTGGCGGTTGAATTCGCCGAGCATGGCTTCCGCCTCTGCGCGGCAGGCCGAGGCGACGATGTCCTGCAGATCCTTCGGCAGGGCGTCGAACTTGGCCTTGTTGACGCTGCATTCGAAGCCGGTACCCGGTTCATGGAAGCCCGGCCAGTAATAGTTCTTGGCGATCTTGTAGAAGCCGAAGGCAAGGTCGTTCCAGGGACCGACCCATTCGGTGGCGTCGATGCGCCCCGACGACAGCGCGGCGAAGATTTCGCCGCCCGCGGTGTTTTCCGCGGTGGCGCCGATGCGGCGCAGCACTTCGCCGCCCAAGCCCGGCATTCGCATCTTGAGGCCCTTGAAGTCCTCGAGCGACTTCAGTTCCTTGCGGAACCAGCCGCCCATCTGGACGCCCGTATTGCCGCAGTAGAAGGGCTTGAGGCCGAACTTGGCATAGCCTTCGTCCCAGAGCTGCTGACCGCCGCCGTAATGGATCCACGCGGAAAGCTCGTTCGCGGTAAGGCCGAAAGGCACGGCGGAGAAGAAATTGAAGGCCTTCGATTTGCCCTGGTAATAGTACGCCGAGGTATGGCCCATTTCGGCGGAGCCCTGGGACACGGCATCGAAAACGCCAAGCGGCGGAACCATCGTGCCGGCAGCGAAAACCTTGACCGTCAGTCGGCCGTCGCTCATCGCGGTGATGCGCGCGGCGAGCCGGTCGGCGCTGGTGCCGAGGCCGGGGAACTTGTCCGGCCAGGACGTGACCATGCGCCATTCGAGCTTGTTCTTGACGACGGCCGGGCCGCTGACGGTCTGCTGCTTGCCGCCCTTGAGGGCGGCATAGGTGCCGGCGGCGCCGACGACGAGGCCGGTAGCCGTACCGGCGATGAAATCGCGACGATTCATGAAGGGGCCTCCTTGAGGGTTTCTTGTTGCGATGGACTCGGATCAGCCTGTTAACGCGGACGGGGGCGCGAAGGGAATCCAGCCTTCGTGCGGATGGAGTGCCTCCAGCGGCTGGAAGCGCGCTTTGTAGGCCATCTTGTGGCTGCGGGCGATCCAGTAGCCGAGATAAACATAATCGAGCCCGCGTGTGCGTGCGTAATCGACCAGCCACAGCACCATGAAGGTCCCGATCCCGGCGCGGCTGCGTTCTGGTTCGAAAAAACTGTAGACGGCGGAAACGCCGTCGCTCACTTCGTCGGCCAGCATCACGCCCACGAGAATGCCCTCGGCATCGCGGAACTCGGCGGTGAAGGTCTCGACCGGGCTCGACTGCATCAGGGTTTCGAATTCCCGCGCGCTCATGCGGTCCATGCCGCCGCCGGCATGACGGGTGTTCTGGTAGCGGGCGAAAAGCGAATAATGCTCCACGCCGATGACGGGTGGCCTTATCACGTTGACCGTGAGATCGGCGTTGCGTTTTGCGGTGCGGGCAAGCGAGCGGCGTGGAGCGAATCCGGCCACATCTATGCGTACGGGCACGCAAGCCTCGCATCCGGGGCAGGCCGGGCGATAGATGATGTCGTGGGAGCGGCGAAACCCGGCACGCACGGCGGTATCGTAAATTTCCCCTGCGCCATCGGGTGGAAGCTCGGCGGCTATGTTGCGTTCTTCCCTGTCGGCGATGTAGGGGCAGGGCCGAAGTCTTGATCCGAACAGGGATATGGCGCGGGCGGTCATGCCCGCATTATGCCCCCGGCGGGGACGGGCGGCAATGCGGCGGGGGTTCTTGCCGCTGCTCAGCGGTTGGCTGGCGCGGCCGGTACGACGCTCGGCGGTACCGGGGAAATATTAACCGGGGCCGGAACGATGTCGCGGGCGGGACCCTGGGTCGGGGACGAGGTCTGGGTCGCCTTGTGGGGTACGTTGGATACCTTGGGCGGTACCCCCGCCTGGCGCAGCAGCGTGATGGCAATGCGCCGGTTGCGGGCGGAATTCGGATCCGAGGTAATCAGGTGTTCCGTATCGGCCCGGCCGACGACCCGCGTGATACGGTCTCCGTCCAATCCGAAACGGATCATTTCGCGCCGCGCCGCATGAGCGCGGTCGGTGCTCAGCTCCCAGTTGGTATAGGTGGCGCCCCGCGCATAAGGAGTGGAGTCCGTATGCCCGGAGATCGACAACTTGTTGGGCATCGCAGCGACGACCTTCGTGACGGCCTCGACGAGCTGGCGGGTATGCTGGTAGGGCATGGCTGAGCCGCGCGCGAACATCGACGTGCGGTCCTGATCGACGATCTGGATTCGCAGCCCTTCCTCGGTGCGGTCTATGAGAAGGTTTTCGGCAAGCTTGCGCAGTTCGGGCGTCGTTTCGACCGTCTTCTTCAGCGCGGCCTCGACTTCCTCGAACATCTTTTCCTCGCGCTTGCGCAGGACTTTTTGCATCTGCGCTTCGGTGACGTCGACCGGCGGCTGGTCCTTGTTCTTGCCGGCGTTGTCCTGGTCCTTGGTGCGCTCGTCCTTGGTGCCGGCGTCGACCTTGTCTTCGGAGTCGGCGTCACTGTCGCTGGTTTTCTTGTCGGGCGTCGGGATGGGAACGCCGATGGGCGCGCCCTTGCCCTTGCTCGGGCCGTCGAGGGTGATCGTCGCGCCGCCGAGGATCTGGCCTGCACCGGAGGTGGTGCGGGCGACCGAAGCCGCATTGAAATATTCCGAAATGCCCGAGCGCTGTTCCTGGGTCGTGGAATTCAGGAGCCACAGCAGCAGGAAGAACGCCATCATCGCGGTCACGAAGTCGGCGTAGGCGACCTTCCAGGCGCCGCCGTGGTGGCCGCCATGGTCGCCGCCTTTCTTCTTCCTGACGATGATCGGTGCTGCGTTGGTCGCCATCTTGTTCCCGTTTCAGGCGCGCAAGCGCCAGCGCTCAGAGCGACGGCGCGTTCTGGGTTGCTTCTTCGACCTCGTAGAAGGTCGGGCGCGTTTCAGCGAGCAGCGCCTTGCGGGCGAACTCGACCGAAACGGACGGGGCATTGCCCTGCATGTGCGCGAGAAGGCCGACCTTGATGCACTGGTAGTATTTGGCCTCGGCATCGAAGATCGCCTTGAGGGCGCTCGCCATCGGGCCAAACAGACCATAGGCGAGAAGAACGCCCAGGAACGTGCCGACCAGCGCGCCGCCGATCAGCTTGCCGAGAACCTCGGGCGGCTCCGTGATGGAGCCCATCGTCTTGATGACGCCCAGCACCGCGGCGACGATGCCAAGCGCCGGTGTGCCGTCGGCGACGGTCTGAATGGCGGTGGCGACCTGCATTTCCTCGTGATGGTGGGTGGCGATTTCCTCGTCCATCAGGGTTTCCATCTCGAACGGATTTTCCGCGCCGAGCACCATCATGCGCAGGTAGTCGCAGAGGAACGTCAGCGCATGGTGGTCGTTGAAGATGATGGGGAATTTCTGGAAAAGTTCGCTTTCCTGCGGATTTTCGATGTGGGATTCGAGAATCAGCATGCCCTTCGATTTGGCCAGCTTGAACAGGGTGTATTGCAGCGACAGGAGTTCGAGGTACGCATCCTTGTTGTACTTGGAGCCTTTCATCAGCTTGCCGAAAGCGCCGCCGGTGTGTTTGAGGACGGACATCGGATTGCCGATGATATAGGCGCCGACGGCGGCGCCGCCGATGATGACGAGTTCGAAAGGCTGCCACAGCACGTAGAGCTTGCCGCCCATGGCCACATAGCCACCGAGCACGCTCAGAATGACGACAACGAGACCGACGATGAAAAGCATGTCTGTATGGCCGTTCGCGAAGGTTTACGGGTACCCCGTCCGACCCTCGCAGGCCCTGGTTAACGTATCGTTTACCAGAATGCGGGGCCGGATACGGCGAAGGTAAGGGAATGGGGTTAATCGCGGCTTAAGAACGGGGGGCGAGCGTCAGCCGACGCGCGCCGCTTTGGGCGGCGGCAGGCATCTTCACGTAAATGCCGTCGCGCCAGGGCAGGGTCAGGTCCCGGTAATGGGGGGAAAGGGGATTTCCCGATTGCCCCCCGGGCATGGAAAACAGCGCTTCGTCCGGGCGCGCCATGTCGTAGATGGCGCGCAGCGTGGCGCCGTGGACATGAGGGTAGCCGCCACGCCGGGCGCGGTTGCGGCTGGTGCCGCGGTTCAGGGTACTGTCGTCGCCGTCGGTTTCCACCTCGATGCGGGTCAGCGGCCCGGCGAGCGGCAGCCAGTCGAGCGCCGTATTGCGCATATGGGTCTTGTGGGCCGCACCCCAGCGCCATTTCGCGGGGTCGGGGCCCCAGTCGCTGGTCAGTTCGGCCCTTGCATCGCCGAGGGCTGTGGCAAGCACCTGGCTGCAGGTTTCGGCAACATCCTTCGTCGTCACATCGTCGCACCATGCGGTGTCGGCGGTCAGCGTGCGCAACAGCAGCAGCGGTCGAATGCGGCTGAATTCGCCGTTGAGCTCGGCCAGTTCGTCACTGAACAGGCGGGCCGCGAGATGAGCAGTCCATGATGTGTAGACAAGCGCAGCCGCACTGTCGCGCCCGGCGCGGAAATCCCAGTTCGAGAGAAGATCGAGAAGGGGCGCATTTCCATCCGTGCGCGGCGTCAGGCGAAGATAGACCGGAACGAGGGTGCGCGCCGCCGTAGACAGGTCATCTATCTGGATCGCGCGGGCGCGGTCGGGGTCATGCGGTGCGGCTGTCGAGGCGAGTTCTTCGAGGCGGATGGCGCGCCACGGTTCCTCCCAGTCGCGGGCGATCACGTGAGGATAGAGCGGCCCCGTTACCTTGTTGTTCGCATTGGTCAGGAGGCCGCGCGATGGGTCGAAACTGCGAGGCAGTTCGCCCGCCGGAATGAAGCCGGTCCAGTCGTGATCGGCGCGGGTGCCGTTTGCAGGCAGGCGGCTGTCGCGGGCGCCGCGCAGGGGTATGCGTCCGGCGACGGAGAAACCTATATGCCCCGCCGCATCGGCATAGAAAATGTTCTGAACAGGGGCGTGAAACTGCGTCAGCGCATCGGTGAAGTCTTGCCAGTTGCGGGCGCGGTTGATGCGCCACAGCGCATTGCCGGTGGCGTCGTCCGAGGCGAACACCGGCGAGCGCAGGCTGAGGACGGCGCCGCTTCCGGCGATTTGCGCGGCATCGTCGGAGAGGTCGGATACGACAGGACCGTTTCTGGTTTCACGAACGATGAAACGCAGGTCCTTGCCGCCGCGCACGCGGATGACTTCTTCGCGGGTCATGAAAGCGGCCGTGCCGTCGGGCGTGACGTAGCGGGTGGAATCGCCGGGAACGATGCGTTCAATCACGAGGTCCTGCGTGTCCGCGCCCGTTGTCGTCATCCCCCAGGCGATCGCCCCGTTGTGGCCGAGAACATGAAACGGCACGCCCGGCGCGGTGACGCCGGACAGCGACAGGCCGGGTGCTTCGATGCGCGCGAGGTACCAGAGGTTGGGTGCGCGCAAGGCAAGGTGGGGATCGTTGGCGAGCAGCGGCGCACCGCTGCGGGTGCGGGCGCCCGATACCACCCAGGAATTCGACGCCGTATCCGCGGCCGGAGCAGGCGGCAGGACAGGCATCAGGAGCGCGAAGGGAAAGTCCGGCGCCATCGCCGGCATTTCCGGCGAAGGTGCTTGCGCGCGCCGACTTCCGCCGACGGTCACAGGGGCGTCGTCGGGATAGGGCGGGTAAAGCTGCCTGACGCGATCGGGGGAAAGAATTTTCGCCATGCGCGCGCGGGTCAACTGCCGCCGCCAGTTGCCTGACAACGCGAGCGCCATCAGGCGTCCCCAGATCAGCGAATCCGAGGGCCGCCACGGTTCGGGCCTGTGAAACAGCAGGGCGAATTCAGGAGGAAGGGCGCCTTGATGATGATC
This sequence comes from Alphaproteobacteria bacterium, assembly GCA_038145705.1. Classification (GTDB taxonomy): domain Bacteria; phylum Pseudomonadota; class Alphaproteobacteria; order SMXQ01; family SMXQ01; genus WHSO01. Next base: position 70,344 of record JAYQQF010000003.1, read on the forward strand.
CAGGAAGGCGTTGACGCCGCGGGCATAGGCATCGACCGCGTCGCGTGCGGCGGGCGACAGGGCGGCATAAGAGGCATCGGCGGCGCGACCGATGCCAAGTGTGCGCATCAGGCGATCCTGCGCGACGAAACGTTCGCCCGCCACTTCGGCGAGCCGTCCGCGCCCGAAAAGCCGCGTCGATTCCATCTGCCACAGGCGGTCCTGGGCGTGCACGAAACCAAGGGCGAAGTAAGCGTCCTCGGCGCTTGCGGCGCGAATTTGCACCAGTCCCCGTGCATCTCGGTCGATCGTGGCGCCTGAAGAAAGCCCGGAGAGCGGGATGGTGCCCGAAGTCTGCGGCAGGGACGAGCGCAGCCAGAGATAAAGCCCGCCCGCAGCCACCGCGACGACAAGCAGCGCGATCAGCAGGATTTTTCCGGTCAGTCGTAGGGGGCTTGGCATTTGGGCGGTGTGTTCCCTCGTCCGGGCCGCGCCGTGCCGCCGACCGCTAGCCCTGCTTCAGGCGGCGGGCGATTTCCGGCGCAGCGTAGGTCAGGATGCCGTCGGCGCCGGCACGCCTGAACGCGAGCAGGCTTTCCATGATGGCGGCATCCCAGTCGAGCCAGCCCTGCGCCGCTGCTGCCCTGAGCATCGCGTATTCACCGCTGACCTGATAGGCGAAGGTCGGCATTCCGAACGCATCCTTCACCCGGCGCAGGATGTCGAGGTAGGGCATCCCCGGCTTGACCATCACCATGTCGGCGCCCTCGGCGATGTCGAGGGCAACTTCGCGCAAGGCTTCGTCGCTGTTGCCGGGATCCATCTGGTAGGTCTTCTTGTCGCCGCGTCCGAGATTCGCAGCCGAGCCGACCGCATCGCGGAACGGCCCGTAGAACGCGGAGGCATACTTGGCGGCATAGGCCATGATGAGGATGCGAGAGTGTCCCTTGTCTTCGAGCGCCGCGCGGATCGCGCCGACGCGGCCGTCCATCATGTCGGAAGGGGCGACGATATCGCATCCGGCCTCGGCCTGAACGAGAGCCTGGCGCACCAGAAGGTTCACGGTTTCGTCGTTGACGATTTCGCCGCCGCGCAACAGTCCGTCCTGGCCGTGGCTGGTATAGGGGTCGAGCGCCACGTCGCACATGATGCCGACGTCGCTGCCGACTTCCTTGCGGATGGCGCGCACGGCGCGGCAGACGAGGTTATCCGGATTGACCGCTTCGCTCGCTTCCTCGTTCTTGCGCGACGGGTCGACCATCGGGAAAAGCGCAACGGCGGGAATCCCCAATTCGGCGGCTTCGGCGACGGCAGCGGCGGCAAGATCGACCGACAGGCGTTCCACGCCCGGCATCGAGGCGACCGGGCTGCGCTGCCCGCTGCCGTCCTGAATAAACACCGGCCAGATCAGGTCGTCGGCAGAAAGACGGCTTTCGCGCACCATGCGACGCGACCAGTCCGCCTGCCGCGTGCGCCGCATGCGAACGGAAGGATACTGCGGCTGGGTCCGCGTTCCGGCGGGGGCCGAAGAGAAGAGTGTTTTAAGCCACATGGCGCCGGATGATAGGTCTGCCGAAGGTTCCACACAACCGCCCGGATGCCGGGGGCGGCGCCAAGGGGGCTGTAAGCTGTTCATATGCTACAGGAATATTGCACCTTTACCAGTTAGCATAATCTTAAGCATTCACTTCGGATAATGGGCTCATGCGGGGGTGAAAAGCTCCCCTTTCAGGGTCATTTGCGAAGCGAGGATGCCGTGGACCACATCTACCAGGACGTGATTTTCCTGATCGAACGTCTGCACCGCCATTTCCTCGAAGTGGTCAAGACCGAGCTTGACCGCCTCGGGATGGAAGATATCAACAACGTGCAGGCGTTGATCCTTTTCAATATCGGCGAGGAAGAGCTGACGGTGGGCGAACTGACCAACCGTGGCTACTACCTCGGTTCGAACGTTTCCTACAACGTCAAGAAGATGGTCGAGAACGACTATCTCGTCCATGAACGTTCGACCCATGACCGCCGCTCGATCCGTGTGCGTCTTTCGCCCAAGGGTCTGGAGCTTTACGGTCGCATGAAGGTCATGTTCACCCGGCACATCGAGGAACTGGAGACCAATCCGGCCCATGTCGATGAGCTCAAGGACGCGATCAAGTCCCTGCGTCACCTCGAACAGTTCTGGACCCGCTTGCTCGCTTTGGGGCTGCGCGGCCCGCTTAACAGCGTCAGCGCCGCCTGACCTGACTTCATCACCTTCGCAAGTGAAAGCGCCGCGGCCCAGGCCGCGGCGCGTTGTTTTGGCCGCTCGGGCTAGGAGGCGGCGCGACCGTCGCCAACTGTCGCGGCCCCGTCTTCTGTCCCGCCGGAGGACTTTACCATGCGTTCGAGAGCGCCGGTGGCGCCCGATACCATGCGCTTGAGGTCGGGAAGGAGATCGCTGATGACGCGAATGTTTTTTTCGCGTGCCGCGATTTCAACGGACTTCGCGGTTTCATGCAAAACCCATGCGCCGAAGCTGCCCGAAGACGACTTGATGTCATGGGCAAGCCCAAGAACGGCCTCAAGGTCTTCTTTTTCGAATGCACTGTCGAGCTTGTCGGTCAGTTGGCGGACGTTTGTGCAATAGGCCGAGACCAGCCGTTGAGCCTGCTTCTGGCCGAGCGTCGCGAAAAGAACCTTGATGACATCGCCGTCCACCTGCGGCGCCGACGCATTGGCCTCCTTGCGCGCGTTGTTCGGGATGGTTCCGGAGCCCCCGTTGCGTACGGAAGCGACAATGTTTCTCGCCCACCGGTTGATGACCGTCGAGAGCTTGAGCATGTCGACCGGCTTGGAGAGGTAATCGTTCATGCCCTTGGCGAGGCAGATCTTGTCGTCGCCTTTCATGGCATTTGCGGTCAGGGCGACGATGGGAATGTCGCATTTCGGAGGGGGAAGAGCACGGATTTCAGCCGTCGCTTCGAACCCGTCCATCTCGGGCATCATCACGTCCATCAGGACGAGGTCATAGGGCAGGGTGCGTACCGCGTCGACGGCTTCGCGCCCGTTGGCGACGACATCGGCCCTGTGCCCGAGTTTGGCGAGCATGGCAGATGCCAGCAACTGGTTGACATGGTTGTCTTCGGCGACGAGAACGCGCAACGGTATCTCGGCCGCGCGAATCTGGGAAAGAGCGATTTCCTCGGCTGCCAGATGGCTGCTCAGTGCGGCGTTGCCGGCCCTGCGTTTTTCCGTGCCGTCGGCGAATTTGATTTCGGCGAGTTGGTTGTAGAGCGCGGATTCCCGCAAGGGCCGCGAGAGCCAGAAATTGAATTCCTGAAGCGCGATCAGCTTTTCATGTTCGCGGTCTGCCGCATAAGAGATCAGGCCGCAATTCGGAATGCCGGCGGCATGGGCGCACCTGACGAGTTCGCCGGCGCTGTCCTTTTTGGCGATCTGGGCATCGACAAGCATGACGTCGTAAGGGGTGCCGCCTGCAGCACTGCGCAGGATCGCCGCTTTAGCTTCGTCCATGTCCGCGGCGCTGGCGACCTTCGCACGCCAGTCATTGAACTGCCGGGCAAGAAGCATACGGCTGGCAGGGTCCCGCTCGGTGATTAGAACCCTGAGGCCGGTAAGGGGCTTGGGTGGTGAAGGCGAGTTTTCGGTTCGTTTCAGCAGTACATTGAACCAGAAACGGCTTCCGGCGCCCGGTGTGCTTTCGAGTCCGATTTCGCCGTCCATGGCTTCTGTCAGTTTGCGGCAGATCGCGAGGCCGAGCCCTGTCCCGCCATAGCGTCGCGACGTCGAGGAATCGGCCTGGGTAAAACGCGTGAAGAGCCGCTCCTGCGCCTCGGCAGGTATTCCGACCCCGGTATCCTTGACGCTGAAGGCAAGTCGCAGCCCGCCCGCTGATGCCTGCCTGCGCGTCTCGACCGTAACCGAGCCTTGCTCCGTGAATTTAACGGCATTGCCGATCAGATTGACGAGAATCTGACGAAGGCGGCCGGGGTCGCCCAGAACACGGCGTGGGACGTCCGGAGCGACATGGCTCGCCAGGATAAGTCCCTTGTCCCGCGCGCGTGGCGCCAGCAGTTCCAGGGTACTTTCGACGATGTTGGCGGAATCGAATTCCACTTCTTCCAGTTCCATCCGGCCGGCCTCGAGCTTCGAGAAATCGAGGATGTCGTTGACGATGGTGAGCAGGGCATCGGCGGATTCGCGTATCGATGTCGCATAGACACGCTGGTTGGCATCCAGATTTGTGTCGAGCAGCATTCCCGTCATGCCGATGATGCCGTTCATGGGCGTGCGGATTTCATGGCTCATCGTGGCCAGGAATTCCGATTTCGCCCGGTTCGCCTTTTCGGAATCGTCCCGGGCATCGGCAAGTTCCTGGGCAAGCGCGGACAGGTCCTGTCCCTGCCGTTCAAGCCGGGCTTGGGTGTCTTCCATTTCGGCGACACGACATTGCAGTTCTTCCTCGATCTGTTTGAGGCGCGAGATGTCCGTACGTGTTCCTACCCAGCCGCCATTGGCCGTTCGTTTTTCCGAAATCTGGATCCAGCGCCCGTCGCTGAGTTGGACGACGAAAACACCCCGCGGATTCCGGTGCTGGTCCATGCGCTGCGCAAGCCAGGCTTCTTCGCGGCCGATTGCCTCCGATGGCGGCATCAGTACAAGCCCGGCCCGCAGGATCTCCTCGTAGGAGATACCGGGCTGGATGAGATGCCTGGTATTGGGATGCATGTTGCGATAGCGGCTGTTGCAAATGATCAGGCGATCCTTCGCATCGAAAAGCACAAAACCTTCCGAGATGGCCTCGATCGCCTGCGTCAACTGGTCCCGGGTTTGCGCCAGAGCTTCGTTGGTGTCGGCCAGTTTCGTTGCCAGTGCCGATTGCTCGTTATGCGCGGCGGCCAACCGGATCGCTTGCGCTGCCGCCGCGCGGAGGATGCGCCGTTCGCGCATGACCTGAGCAAAATCGTGAAAGGTATAGATCAGCGTAAACAGAGCCCCCGTCAGAAAGACAAACGCCGCTTGCGATTCCATAATCCCGGGAAGGTGCCACGTTCCCTGGGCAGGCGAGCCTTTCATGGCGAGGAAAGTTGCGGCTGCGGTGATGAACGCGCCGATCCCTGCCACGATGGCTGCCGAGAGGGGCGAGCGGGCAAGGGCAATCAGTTGGTGAGCCGTCCGTCTGCGGGCCGATTTTTCGCCCTGTTGGCGGCGCGACAGGGATTTGGAAGGGAGGGATACGTCGTGCGCGGGCGAGGAAGAAGGCATGCTGGCGGTCTCCAAATAAGTCATTACATATAGTTAAAAACATTTATTTATAATGAAGTTAACGTGTCGGCCATGCCCGTTGGCATCCCGCAAGGCTTTGGAATACAGTGCTGGATCAATTGGTTGCGGCTTTTCAGCGGATGATCCGAAAATGGCGGCAGGGTCCGGGAAGACTGGAGGGGCAGCGGGGAATGACGGCGTCATCGTCGAGTTCCACCGTGTTGGCAATGTGGTCAAGGTGTCGGCCGTCGATACCCGCAGCTTCCTGGAGGTCTCCATCCTTGCCCCGCTATCAGCGAGCGAGAAGGAAATGACCGATACGGTTCTCAGGAAACTGGCATGGGTTCAGGCCAAGAAAGCCGGGCAGGGTAACACCCCGCGGGGCAAGCGATGACGGCATTGCCTGCCGTTGCCTGTAAGGGGGGCTGAGTCCTTGGCTTATTTTCTTCAGCAACTTATCAACGGGCTCACCCTTGGGGCCGTCTATGGATTGATCGCCATCGGCTATACGATGGTCTACGGCATCATCGGCATGATCAATTTCGCCCATGGCGAGATCTACATGATCGGCGCCTTCATCGGCATGATCGCCTTCGCCGTGCTGGGCTTCATGGGCGTCGCATCGGTGCCCATGGCGTTACTGGTCGTGCTGCTGCTGGCAATCCTGCTGACGGCGGCTTACGGCTGGACGGTGGAGCGCATCGCCTACCGGCCGTTGCGCGGGTCGTTTCGCCTCGCCCCGCTGATTTCGGCGATCGGCATGTCGATCTTCCTGCAGAATTACGTCCAGCTTCTTCAGGGCGCCCGCGTCAAGGCCATGGAACCCGTCATCAGCGGCGGTTTCGTCCTGATGCGCGAGGGCAGCTTTCAGGTGACGCTGTCCTATCTGCAACTGATGATCATGTCGGTCACGGTGGTGTTGATGGCGGGGTTCACTGCCGTCATTCACCGAACCCCGCTCGGACGCGCGCAACGCGCCTGCGAGCAGGACCAGAAGATGGCGGCGCTTTCCGGAATCGATGTTGATCGCACGATTTCGCTCACCTTCGTGCTGGGGGCGGGGCTCGCCGCTGTGGCAGGCGTGATGAACACGCTTTATTACGGCGTGATCGATTTCTTCATCGGCTTTCTCGTCGGCCTCAAGGCGTTCACGGCGGCCGTGTTGGGCGGCATCGGGTCATTGCCGGGCGCCATGCTGGGCGGCGTCATGATCGGCCTGATCGAGGCCTTCTGGGCCGCCTATTTCGATGCCGCCTACAAGGACGTCGCGGCGTTTTCGGTGCTGGTGCTGGTGCTGATCTTCAGGCCCTCAGGTTTGCTGGGCAGGCCGGAGGTCGAAAAGGTCTGATGGCGCCTGCGAGGTCGTCCATACCCGGCGCATTGCGCGAAGCGGCTCTGGCCGCGGGCGTGGCTTTTGTGCTTGCCCTTCCGCTTGCGGGCGTTCGGCTGCCGGCCGGTACGGTTGAACGTATGACTTTCAGGCCATGGTGGGTGGTGGGCGCGGTGTTTGCCGTTTTTGTTGGCCGCTTCCTGATCTCCCTTCATGCAGCCAATCGCCGTCCGCGCGCCTTTGCCGCGCCGCCGTTGTTCGACCGCGTCCTTGCGGCGATGACGCCGTGGCGGCGGTGGATCTTCGCCGGGTTCATCGTAGCAGTGGCGCTGTTGCCGCTGATGCCTTTCGCCGACCGACGCATGATCGATCTCGGCGCGCTCGTTCTGATCTACGTCATGCTCGGCTGGGGATTGAACATCGTCGTCGGCCTTGCCGGTCTGCTCGATCTCGGTTACGTCGCATTTTACGCGGTCGGCGCCTATTCCTACACGCTGCTTGCCATCCATTTCGATCTGAACTTTTGGCAAGCGCTGCCGCTCGCGGGCGCCTTTGCGGCGCTGTTCGGCGTGATGCTGGGCTTTCCCGTGCTGCGGCTGCGCGGCGATTACCTGGCCATCGTGACGCTCGGCTTCGGCGAGATGATCCGCATCGTGCTGATCAACTGGTCGCAGCTGACGGGAGGCTCCGAAGGTATCAGCTCGATCCCGGCGCCGACCCTGTTCGGCCTCAGCTTCGCCGCAAATCCGGCACCGGGCGAAACGGCCTTTCACCAGTTCTTCAACATTCCCTTCGCGGGCGTCCATAAGCTGATCTTCCTTTACTACTTGATCCTGGCGCTGGCGCTGCTGACCCATGTGTTTTCCATGCGCATCCGGCGACTGCCGGTCGGCCGCGCCTGGGAAGCCCTGCGCGAGGACGAGATCGCGTCGCGCGCGCTTGGCCTCAACCCGGTGATGGTCAAACTTTCGGCCTTCGGCATCGGCGCCATGTTCGCAGGCTTCGCCGGTGCCTTTTTCGCCACGCGCCAGGGTTTCATCAACCCGTCGTCCTTCACCTTCATCGAATCGGCGATCATCCTTGCCATCGTCGTGCTCGGCGGCATGGGCAGCCAGATGGGCGTCGTCTGTGCGGCGCTGGTGTTGGTGCTGCTGCCGGAACTGGCGCGCGATCTGGCGGGCTTTCGCATGCTGCTGTTCGGCGCCGCCATGGTGGCGATCATGGTATGGAGGCCGCGCGGGCTGCTTGCCCATCGGGAACCTTCAGTGCGCCTCGGCGACCGGGCGGGAGGGGGACCATGAGCGCGGCACACGCCCCCCAGTCCGAACTGCCGCTGCTCGAGGTGCGCGATCTCACCATGCGTTTCGGCGGACTTACGGCGGTGGACCGGTTGACCTTCGCCGCCCATGCGGGCGCGATCACCGCGCTGATCGGGCCCAACGGCGCGGGCAAGACGACGGTGTTCAACTGCATCACCGGTTTCTATCGTCCCACGTCGGGCGCCATCGTGCTGGAGCGGGGCGAGGAAACCTATCGCCTCGACCGGCTGGCGGGCCACCGCATCGCCCGCGACGCGGGCGTCGCCCGCACCTTCCAGAACATCCGCCTGTTTCCGAACATGACCGTTCTGGAAAACCTGTTGGTTGCACAACATGCGCGGCTGATGCGGGCTTCTGCCTTTTCGCTGGCAGGACTGCTCGGATTGCGCCGCTACCGCGACGCCGAAGAGGCGGCCATTGCGCTGGCGCGCGCATGGCTGGAGCGTCTCGATCTTGTGCAATATGCCGACCGTGATTGCGGCACGCTCGCCTACGGCCTCCAGCGCAAGATCGAGATCGCGCGCGCCATGTGCACGGAACCGGCGCTGCTCTGCCTCGATGAGCCTGCGGCCGGGCTCAATCCCCGCGAAACGACCGAGCTGAGCCGGCTGATTATTTCCATCCGCGACGAATTCGGAATCGGCATCCTCCTGATCGAGCATGACATGTCGCTGGTCATGGGGATTTCAGATCGCATCGTCGTCCTCGATCACGGCGCGCGCATTTCCGAAGGCACCCCTGCCGAAGTGCGGGCCGATCCCGCCGTCATCCGCGCCTATCTGGGCGAGGACGACTCGGCGGCGGAAGGGGGAGCGCGATGAGCGAGGCACCGCTTCTTGCCCTTCGCCAGGTCGAAACCTTTTACGGCCCGGTGCGCGCGCTCTCAGGCGTCAGCCTCGATGTGCGCGGTGGCGAGATCGTCACCCTGATCGGCGCCAACGGGGCCGGCAAGTCGACGCTCCTGATGACGATCTGCGGCAATCCGCAGGCAAGCTCCGGTTCCGTCACTTTCGAAGGCCGCGACATCACGCGCATGCAGACTCATGCGATTGCTCGGCTCGGCATCGCCCAGTCGCCGGAAGGGCGGCGCATATTTCCGCGCATGACGGTGATGGAAAACCTCCTGATCGGCGCAACGCCGGTGGGCGACGCGCATATCGATGAAGACCTCGCCCGCGTGTTTGATCTCTTCCCGATCCTGAAGGACCGCGCGCGCCAGCGCGGCGGCACGCTTTCGGGCGGCGAGCAGCAGATGCTGGCGATTGCGCGCGCGCTGATGAGCCGCCCGCGGCTTCTGTTGCTGGACGAGCCATCGCTGGGCCTGGCACCCATCGTCGTGCGCCGCATCTTCGAGGTGATTGGCGAACTCAACCGCAATCAGGGCATGACCATCTTCCTGGTCGAACAGAATGCCCATCACGCGCTGGCGCTGGCGCACCGGGCTTACGTTCTTGCCAATGGTGAGATCGTCATGGAAGGCGAGGGGCGCGAGCTGCTTGCCGACGAACGGGTGCGCAGCGCTTACCTGGCCGGCGGCTGACCTATTCCGCGCCCGGGGTTGCCAAGGCTTGCGCCGGTGGTAGTCTTTGCGCAACGCAAACCCCGCCGACCGGAGCGCCGTCCATGAAATTCTCCCGCCTTGCCCTCGCGTCCGTTCTTTCGGCTGTCCTTCTTGCCGCCTGTGGCAAGGACGACAGCGACACCATCGTCATCGCCACCGGCGCGCCGATCACCGGCGAATACGCGGCCTTCGGCGAGCAGATGAGGTCGGGTGCCGAGCAGGCGGTGAAGGACATCAATGCCGCGGGCGGCGTTCTCGGCAATAAGCTCAGGCTCGAAATTGCCGACGACCAGTGCGATCCCAAGCAGGCGGTCGCGGTCGCCAACCAGCTGGTGAACAAGAAGGTGAAGTTCGTGGCGGGCCATTTCTGCTCGGGCTCGTCCATTCCGGCGTCCGACGTCTACAACGCCGAAAATATCCTGATGATTTCGCCGGCCAGCACCAATCCGAAGTTCACCGAGCGCGGCCTCGCGGGCGTGTTCCGCGTATGCGGCCGTGACGACCAGCAGGGGGAGGTTGCGGGCAATTACATCGCCGACAAGTTCAAGGGGGCGCGCGTCGCCGTGGTCCATGACAAGCAGGCCTATTCGAAGGGGCTGGCCGATGAAACCCTCAAGCAGCTCGGCAAGCGCGGCGTCGCGGTGGCGCTGACCGATACGGTGACGCCCAAGGAAAAGGATTATTCGGCGCTGGTGACCAAGCTCAAGGCCGCCAACATCGATATCCTGTTCTACGGCGGCTACCATTCGGAAGCGGGCCTGATCATCCGCCAGATGCGCGAGCAGGGCCTCAAGACCCGGCTGATCGGCGGTGACGCGCTGGTGACCCAGGAATTCTGGACGATCACCGGGCCGCTGGGCGAGGGTACGCTGATGACGTTCAGCCCCGATCCCCGCAAGAACCCGATCGCGGCCCCGGTGGTACAGAAGCTCCAGGCGGCGGGCAAGTCGGCGGAGGGTTACACCCTCTATACCTATGGCGCGGTGCAGGTTTTCGTCGAGGCGGTGAAGCGCGTCGGCGCGGTCGACGTGGCGAAGCTGCGCGAGCTTCTGAAGAAGGACAAGTTCCAGACCGTGCTCGGCGAGGTCTCCTTCGATGCCAAGGGCGACGTCAAGGCGCCGGGCTATGTCTTCTACGAGTGGAAGAACGGCAAGTACGACTACGCTGCCAAGTAGGGCGATAACGTCGCCGGGGCCGGATTTCCGCCGTTTTCCGGGAATTCCGGCCCTGACCGCACCCGTTGTGGCGGGCTGGCATGCCCCCCCGACATATGGTATTGAACCCCATCATGCTGACACTGGCTGGTGCGCAGAAACTGCCGCTATTCCGGGGGGAACGCGGTGCCGTCTGAAACCGTTGTCATCGCTGCCGATCACGGCGGCGTCGAACTGAAGGCGTTGCTTTCGAGCGACCTGAAGGCGCGCGGCTTCGACGTTCTCGATCTCGGCACCAATTCCTCCGCGTCCGTCGATTATCCCGATTTCGCCCAGGCGCTGGCCAAGGCCATTCGCGACGGGCGCGCCGCGCGCGGCGTACTGATCTGCGGTTCGGGCATCGGCATGTCGATCGCGGCCAACCGCTTTCCTGAAATTCGCGCAGCTCTTGCGCACGATCATCTGTCGGCGAAACTCTGCCGCCAGCACAACGACGCCAACGTCCTGTGCCTCGGTGCCCGCCTGATCGGGCCCGAAGTTGCGCGCGATTGCCTCAATGCCTTTCTCGACACCGCATTCGAGGGCGGCCGCCACGCCGGGCGCGTCGCCAAGATGTCCGTTCCCGTTGTTCCTATTGAATCCTGAGGTTGTTTGCTGATGTCCACCGCATCCAAGTCCGCGTCCGCCCCCGCCCAGGAGGCTTTTTTCGGCCAGGCCCTCGCGGCCCGTGACCCTGAACTTTACGCCTCGATCACCGGCGAGCTTGCGCGCCAGCAGGGTCAAATCGAGTTGATCGCCTCCGAAAACATCGTGTCCCGCGCGGTGCTGGAGGCGCAGGGTTCGGTCCTCACCAACAAATATGCGGAGGGCTACCCGGGACGGCGCTATTACGGCGGCTGCGAAATGGTCGATATCGCTGAAACGCTGGCGATCGAGCGCGCGAAGCAGCTTTTCGGCTGTTCCTACGCCAACGTTCAGCCCCATTCTGGATCGCAGGCGAACCAGCAGGTGTTCTTTGCCGTGCTCAAGCCGGGCGATACCTTCATGGGCATGTCGCTGGCCGCAGGCGGGCATCTGACCCACGGTGCCGCGCCCAACCAGTCGGGCAAGTGGTTCAACGCCATCCAGTACGGCGTGCGCAAGCAGGACGCGCTGATCGACTTCGACGAGGTCGAGGCGCTGGCCCGCGAACACAAGCCGAAGCTCATCCTCGCGGGCGGCTCGGCCTATCCGCGTGTCATCGACTTCGCCCGGTTCCGCAAGATCGCCGATGAAGTGGGCGCCATCTTCATGGTGGACATGGCCCATTTCGCCGGTCTCGTCGCGGGCGGCGTGCATCCCAATCCGCTCGAATGGGCCGACGTCGTCACCACGACCACCCACAAGACGCTCCGCGGCCCGCGCGGGGGCATGGTGCTCTGCAATGACGAGGACCTGGGCAAGAAGATCAATTCCTCGGTATTCCCCGGTACCCAGGGCGGCCCCCTGATGCACGTGATCGCCGCCAAGGCTGTCGCCTTCGGCGAGGCGCTGACGCCCGAGTTCAAGGCTTACGCCAAGGCCGTGCAAGACAACGCGCGCGTTCTGGCCGACGCGCTTCTGAGCCAGGGCCTCGACATCGTTTCGGGCGGCACCGACACGCACCTGATGCTGGTCGACCTGCGTCCGAAGGGCCTGACCGGCAAGGCCGCGGAAGCGAGCCTCGAGCGGGCGGGGGTTACCTGCAACAAGAACGCCATTCCGTTCGATCCGGAAAAGCCTTTCGTCACCTCGGGCGTGCGTCTCGGCACCCCGGCGGGCACGACGCGCGGTTTTGGCCCCGCTGAATGGCGAGCCATCGGCGAATGGATCGGCGAGGTGCTCGACGGTCTCAAGGCATCGCCCGACGACAATTCGGCGGTGGAAAAAAGCGTGCGCGCGCGCGTGGTCGAATTGTGCAACCGCTTTCCCATCTACGCGGACATGAAATAAGGCGGCCCCTTCGGTCGCAATAACAAGGAGAGCTTCCGATCATGCGTTGCCCCTTCTGCGGACACGATGACACCCAAGTCAAGGACTCCCGTCCCACAGAGGACGGCGCGGCGATCCGCCGTCGCCGTTTTTGCCCGGCTTGTGGATCGCGGTGGACGACTTTCGAGCGCGTTCACCTGCGCGAACTGGTGGTGGTCAAGACCAATGGCCATAAGGAGGCCTTCGACCGCGACAAGCTGGCGCGCTCGATCCGCATCGCGGTGCGCAAGCGTCCGGTGGATGAGGAAAAGGTGGAACGCATCGTCAACTCGATCCAGCGCCGCCTTGAAACCCTGGGCGAAAGCGAAATTCCTTCTCCCCACATCGGTGAACTGGTGATGGAGGCGCTCGCCAGCGTCGATCAGGTCGCTTATGTGCGCTTCGCTTCGGTCTATCGCAATTTCCGCGAAGCCAAGGACTTCGAGGAATTCGTGGGCAAGCTGAGTGGCGACGCCGACTGACGCCCGCGACAATCGTTTCATGGGGGCGGCGCTGGCGCTGGCCCATCGCGGATTGGGTCGCGTATGGCCCAATCCGGCGGTCGGTTGCGTTCTGGTGGCGCCCGGCGGCGATGTCGTCGGCCGCGGCTGGACCCAGCCGGGCGGCCGTCCGCATGCGGAAACCGAAGCCCTTGCGCGCGCGGGCGATGCGGCGCGCGGCGCTACCGCCTATGTCTCGCTCGAGCCATGCAGCCATACGGGCAAGACCGGCCCCTGTGCAGATGCACTGATCCGCGCCGGGGTCGCACGCGTCGTGATCGCCACCGAGGATCCCGACCCGCGCGTTGCGGGGCAGGGGATCGAGAAACTCCGCAAGGCCGGGATCACCGTCACCATCGGGGTTGGGCGCACCGATGCCGAACGGCTGAACGCCGGATTTTTCCGCCGCGTCACCGACAACCGCCCGCTGGTGATGGCGAAGTTCGCCACCACGCTCGACGGCAAGGTCGGCACGCACCGCGGCGAAAGCAAGTGGATCACGGGCGAAGCCGCACGCGGCTGGGGCCATGCGCTCCGCGCCACCCATGATGCGCTGATCACGGGTGCCAGCACCGTGCGCGCCGATGACCCCGACCTGACCTGCCGCCTGCCCGGAATGGAGGCCTGTTCGCCGGTCCGCATCGTGATGGACAGCCGCCTCAACATGCCGCTGACTTCGCGCATCGTTGCCTCGGCGCGCGACATCACAACCTGGGTTGTGACCTGCGAGGGCGCCCCGCGCGAGCGCCGCCACGCGCTTTCCGACCTCGGGATCGAGGTGATCGAGGTTGCCCCCGACGATGGCGGGCGGCCGGAAGTCATGGCGACGCTCGGCGAGCTAGCCCGGCGCGGCATTACCCGTGCCATGGTCGAAGGCGGTCCGCATATCATGGCGACCTTCATGCGTGCCGGCGTGGTTGATCGCATTGCCTGGTTCCGTGCCGCGGGCGTCATGGGCGGGGATGGTCTGCCGGCGCTGCATGCCTTCGGCGTCGACCGGTTGGCCGACATGCCGCGCTATGTCCGCGTGCGCACCATTCCCTGTACGCCGGATATTCTTGAGCTTTATGAGCGAGCCGGTAAAACCATGCCCGCGAGCAGGGAGGGTTGATCGGTGTTCACAGGCATTATCACGGATATCGGCAAGGTGCGGCGGATCGTTCCGGGCGCGGACACGCGCATCGAGATTGCCTGCGCCTACGATGCCGATGGGATTGCGCTCGGGGCCTCGATCGCCTGTTCGGGTCCCTGCATGACGGTGATCGAAAAGGGGCGCGACGGGGCGGGCAACTGGTTCGCGGTCGAGGCTTCGCCCGAAACCCTCAAACGCACCACGATCGGTGTGTGGGCGGTCGGCGACAGGATCAACCTGGAGCGCGCACTGAAGGTCGGCGACGAGCTTGGCGGGCATATCGTCTCCGGCCACGTGGACGGTATTGCCGAGGTGCTGCGCCGCGAGGACGTCGCGGGCAGGGACGGCGGCTCGGTCCGATTCACCATTCGGGCGCCTGCGAATCTCGCGCGTTTCATCGCGGAAAAGGGCTCGGTCGCGCTCGACGGGATTTCCTTGACCGTCAACGACGTCAACGGCACCGATTTCACCGTCAACGTCATTCCCCATACCCTTGCCCATACGACGCTTGGCGCCGCGGCGGCGGGGACCCGCCTCAACCTCGAAATCGACCAGATGGCGCGCTACGTGGCGCGGCTTCGGGACGCTCCGCTATAGAATTAAGTGCTTTAGGCTTTGCCGCACCCGTTGCGGGGCGCTATCTTCGGCCCGCCCCGCCAAAGGGCGTATTTCCCAGATCGGAGCAGTCCTGACATGCGTGAAAAGCCCCATATCATGGTCATCGACGCGCCCTATTACGGGCACATCTCGGCGCTGCTGGTGAAGGGCGCGACCGAGGCGCTGGATGCCGCGGGCGCAACCTACGAGATTTTCAACGTGCCGGGCGCGTTCGAGATCCCCGGGGCGATCAGGCTGGCGATGGATGCGAAGGACGCGTCGGGTAATCCGCGTTTCGACGGCTATGTGGCGCTCGGCTGCGTCATTCGCGGCGAGACGTCGCATTATGATTATGTCTGCGGCGAATCCGCGCGCGGGTTGCAGGAACTGGCGATCCACGACAAGGCCTGCATCGGCTATGGCATCCTGACCGTGGAAAACGAGAAGCAGGCCCTTTCGCGCGCCGGCGGGCCCAAGAGCATCAAGGGCAAGGATGCGGTCGAAGCCTGTCTCGCCATGATCGCGCTCAAGCGCGCTTTCGGCGGCTGACCCATGGCGGACCGCGAACAAACGATCAACAAGCGTTCGGCCGCCCGGCTTGCCGCCGTGCAGGCGCTCTACCAGATGGAACTGGGCGGGGCCACGGTCGAAGACGTCATCGCCCAGATCACGGGTTTCAAGACTCCCTCGCCGAATACGGACGAGGGCGAGGGCACCGAACTTCCCGCGCCCGATCCCGCGCTGTTTGGCGCCATCGTGCGCGGTGTTTCGGCCGACCGGGAAAACCTTGATGTCATGATCGGCGGCGCGCTGACGACCGACTGGACGGTGGAGCGCTTGCAGATTCTGGTGCGCCTCATCCTGGAAGCGGGCGTATTCGAGCTGACCGCGCGTCCCGACGTGCCGCCGCGAGTGGCGATCAACGAATACGTGAATCTTGCCCATGCCTTCTTTGACGGCTCGGAGCCGGGTCTCATCAACGGCGTGCTCGATGCCATCGCCAAAGCCCATCGCGGCGACGAAATGACGCGGGCGCGCGGCTAGGCGCGCTCGGTGGCCCGATGGATGAATTCGGCCTGATTGCCCGTTATTTCGCACCGCTAGCGCAGGACGAGCCGGGTGCCCTTGGGCTGACCGACGATGCCGCCGTTCTTGATCTTCCCGCGGGCGCACGGCTGGTGGTCGCGACCGATGCCATTGTCGCCGGTGTTCATTTCCTGCCCGATGACCCGGCTGCCGATATCGCCCGCAAGCTGATGCGCGTGAACCTCTCCGATCTTGCCGCCATGGGGGCGCGGCCGCGAGGCGTGCTGCTCGCCGCGGTGTTTCCGCGCGGCACGGCTGAAAGCTGGGTTGCCGAATTTTCCCGTGGCCTCGGCGAGGATGTGCGGGCGTTTTCAGCCCCGCTGGTCGGCGGCGATACGGTGGCGACCGACGGGCCGTTGACGCTTTCGCTGACGGCGCTCGGCACCGTAGATGGGCGCGGCGCGTTGACGCGCTCGGCGGCGCGCGAAGGCGACGATATCTACGTCAGTGGCACCATCGGGGATGCAGCACTCGGCCTCAAGGCGGCGAAGGGCGAATTGCCGGGGCTCGATGCAGGATCGCGCGATGTTCTGATCCGGCGCTACCGTGTCCCCGAGCCGCGCCTCGCGCTGGGGCAGGGTCTGGTCGGCATCGCCCATGCCTGCATGGATGTCTCGGACGGGCTGGTGGCGGATCTCGGCCATGTCTGCGACTGCTCGGGCCTTGGCGCGCGCATCACGGCGGCGGCCCTGCCGGTATCGCCTGCGGCGCGTCGGGCGCTGACCGGTAATCCGCTGTTGATCAACGCGGTGCTGGCGGGCGGCGACGACTACGAATTGGTCTTTACCGCTCCTGCCGAGGCCCGGGATGCGGTCGCGGCCGTTGCCCGTGCTGCCGGCATCAACGTGGCCCGGATCGGCACCATGATCGCGGGGCAGGGGGTGGAAATCAGCGATGCCGAGGCGCTTCGTGTCGAGCTTAAAACCGGCGGCTACAGCCATTTTTGAGCGTTCCGGCGGGGCCGCGCGCAGAAAAATTTCATGGCTCCCATGAGTTTTTCGCATTTGTTTCTTCCCTCTGAAGGGAATACAGGGTTCTATCCGCGTTTCTGACTTGGGGCGTTCCTGTTCATGATTGCGATGCAGTACACCATCCGCCTGGCCGGCGATTATGACCTTCAGCTCGTCCGCGAGCGCGTCGTCCGCCGCAAGCCCCTCTTCGACGGGCTGGAAGGTCTTCTGCACAAGGCGTACCTGTTCAGCGAAACGCAGATGGTCTACGCGCCCTTCTACGTCTGGGAAAATGACGAGGCGGGCCGCGCCTACCTCACCAGCGACCTGTTCCGCGATCTTGTCGACACCTTCGGCCGGCCGCGCGTGCGCACCTGGAACGTCATCGCCTGCGGCGGCAGGCTGGACGAGGACCATTGGCCTGCCGTCGGCGTCAAGGAACTGGATGCGATACCGGCCGAGCAGACACTGGCCGAACTGACCGCGCTTGAAACCGAACGCCACAAGCGCGCGCTGGCGACCAAGGGCCTGTGTTTCCACGTTACGGGGCTCGACCCCGACCGGTGGGAGTTGATGCGCTACAGCGCCTGGTGCGATCCGAGCCAGATCAGGGACTGCGACTCGGACGTTGCCGAGCGTTTCGACATTCTCCAGATCTGCCGCAACTGCTGCGCTGCCTGATCTTTCCCGCCTTAATTCCCTGTTTTTTCTCTTTTACCCAAATTTCAGACTGCTCTGGCACAGTGGCCGCGTTCCCGAACCGGAGGCCCCCGTGCTCCTCGTCCGCCTTCTCCTCGTTCTAGCCCTGTCGCTTGCCGCGGCGTTGCCCTCCGTCGTTTCCGCGCAGGAGGCACCGGCTGCCAATGAGCCTCCGAAAAGCTCCAAGGAAAAAGAACCCGACCCTTCCTCCAAGCTTCCGGGCTGGCTCGGCGGCAAGGAGGTCCAGTACTTCCGGATGCCGCCTTACAACATTCCGATCATCCGGACCGGGCAGGTCATCGGGCAGGCTACCGTCAGCGTGACGCTGGAAACCAAGAACATCGGGAACAAGGAAAAAATCCTGGAGAACCGGACGCGCCTTCAGGGTGCCTTCCTGCGCGATTTACACGCGCTTGCCTCCCTCGACAACGGCTCGGGCAGGGCGATCAACGCAGGTACGGTAAAGACCCGTTTGCAGCGTGTCTCAGACCGCGTTCTCGGCGCGGGCGTCATCACAGACATCCTGATCGAAAACGTCTACACGCGCCGTTTCGACTGATACGGCGGGTCGAAATTTAGCGGGCGCAAAATCAGGAAAACCAGTATCCTTCGCGCCATGACCGCTTCAGTTCGCCGTAACGTCCTTCTTCTCGCCCTCTGCCAGGCCCTGTTCATGACCGGGACATCGATGGTCATCACCGTGACCGCGCTGGCCGGGGCATCCTGCGCGCCGGTTCCCTCACTTGCCACGCTGCCGCTGTCGCTCCAGTTCCTGGCGACCATGGCGACGACCGTTCCGGCGTCCTACATCATGCGCCACTTCGGGCGGCGGGCCGGGTTCATCATCGGCTCGGCGACCGGCGGCATCGGCGGGGTGATCAACGTCTTCGCGCTGATCGCGGGCAATTTCGTCCTGTTTTGCATCGGCTCGGCCCTGATCGGCGTCCTCGCCGGTTTTGCCATCTACTACCGTTTCGCCGCCGCCGATTGCGCCGACGATGAAAGCCGTCCGCGCGCCATTTCCCTGGTGATGGCGGGGGGCGTGATCGCGGCCTTCAGCGGACCCAACCTGGCGCGGGCGACGATGGAAATGATCCCCGGCGCCAATTTCGCCGGTGCTTTCGCCTCCATCGCCGTGATCCAAATTCTCACGGTTGCGTTGCTGTTCTTCATCGACATCCCGAAACTGACCGCCGAGGAACGCAAGGACCAGGGCCGTCCTCTCGGCCAGATCCTGCGCCAGCCGCGCGCCGTCGTCGCCATGCTTGGCGGGATCGCGGGCTACAGCGCGATGACGCTGGTTATGACGGCGACGCCCCTTGCCGTGGTCGGGCACAGCCTGACCTTCGGCGATGCCGCGTTGATCATCCAGTGGCATGTGCTGGCCATGTTTGCGCCGTCCTTCTTTACCGGCTCCATCATCAAGCGCATCGGGGCGGTGACCGTCATCGCGCTGGGTGCGCTGCTGATTCTCGGCTGCGTCGCGATCAATCTTCAGGGAACGACGAACCTGCATTTCACGGCGGCGCTGGTCGCGCTGGGGCTCGGCTGGAATTTCATGTTCGTCGGCGGCACGGCGCTGCTGACCTCCGTCACGGCCAAGCCGGAACAGGCCAAGGTGCAGGGTCTCAACGATTTTCTCGTGTTCAGCTTCGTCGCTCTTGCATCGCTGTCCTCCGGGGCGACCTTCCAGGCGGTGGGCTGGCAGGCGGTGAATCTGGGGGCGTTGCCGGGGGTAGGGCTGGCGTTTCTCGCCGCGCTCTGGCTGTTGCTGGCAAAGCCCGCGAACAAGGCCGCCTAGGCCCGAGGAACGCGGCATCGGGGGCTGTATCCCGCGGTTTTCCGGCCGCACGACCGGGTTGCACGAAACCCGGACTTCTGGCATGTTCCGCCCACTTTTTGAGCGCCTTTCCGTGGAGAAGCGGCTACTTTCTCCGGCGGCAAGGCTTTTCTCACTTATTCCTTCCCAACAGTTCTAGGGGGTATCCAGATGACGACGGCGTACTGGGTGGTATTCGGCGGCGGCCTGCTCGCGATTCTCTACGGCATTTATGCGTCCCGGTCGGTGCTCAGCGCCGATGCGGGCTCCGAGCGCATGCAGGAAATTGCAGGCGCGGTTCAGGAAGGGGCGGGGGCTTATCTCAATCGCCAGTACCGCACCATCGGCATCGTCGGCATCGTGCTCGGCGTTCTCCTGTGGTGGCAGCTTGGTCTCTATGTCGCGATCGGTTTCGCCATCGGCGCCGTTCTCTCGGGCCTTGCGGGCTACATCGGCATGAACGTTTCGGTTCGCGCCAACGTTCGCACTGCCCAGGCGGCGCGCAACGGCCTCGCCGCGGCGCTGGCCATCGCCTTCAAGGCGGGTGCGGTCACCGGCATGTTGGTCGTCGGCCTCGGCCTCCTCGGCGTCTCGGTTTACTACTTCCTGCTGCAGAAGTGGGGCGTGCAGCCCCGCACCGTGCTTGAGGCGCTCGTCGCTCTCAGCTTCGGCGCTTCGCTGATCTCCATTTTCGCGCGTCTCGGCGGCGGCATCTTCACCAAGGGTGCGGACGTCGGCGCCGACCTGGTGGGCAAGATCGAAGCCGGCATCCCCGAGGACGATCCGCGCAACCCGGCGGTCATCGCCGACAACGTGGGCGACAACGTCGGCGACTGCGCCGGCATGGCCGCCGACCTGTTCGAGACCTACGCGGTGACCATCGTCGCCACCATGCTGCTGGCGGCGATCTTCTTCACCGGCGAGGCCCAGTCCAAGCTGATGATGCTGCCGCTGCTGATCGGCGCGGTCTGCATCGTGGGTTCGATCGTCGGCACCTTCTTCGTCCGTCTCGGCTCTTCCAACAACATCATGAACGCCCTGTACAAGGGCTTCATCGTGTCGGCGGTCGTTTCGGCGGCGCTGATCGGTTACATCGTCTACCGCTACGTCGGCTTCGGCACGAGCTTCGCGGTCGGCGGCAAGACCTTCACGGGCATGAGCCTGTTCTGGTCGGCGATCATCGGTCTCGGCGTCACCGGCCTGCTGGTCTGGGTGACCGAGTACTACACCGGCACCGATCATCGTCCGGTGAAGTCCGTGGCCCAGGCCTCGACCACCGGCCACGCGACCAACATCATCCAGGGTCTCGCGGTTTCGATGGAAGCCTGCGCGCTGCCGGCGCTGATCATCTGCGGCGGCATCGTGCTCGGCTACATGGCGGCGGGCCTGTTCGGCATCGCCATCGCCGTGACGTCGATGCTGGCGCTGGCGGGCATGGTCGTGGCGCTCGATGCCTACGGTCCGGTTACCGACAACGCGGGCGGTATCGCCGAAATGGCGGACCTGCCCCCGGAAGTGCGCAAGACCACCGACGCGCTCGACGCGGTCGGCAACACCACCAAGGCCGTGACCAAGGGCTACGCCATCGGTTCGGCCGGCCTGGCGGCGCTGGTGCTGTTCGCGGCCTATGTCGAGGATCTCAGCCACTACTTCCCGAAGCTTCAGGTGACGTTCAGCCTGAAGGACCCGTTCGTGGTGGTCGGCCTGATCTTCGGCGGCATGCTGCCGTTCCTGTTCGGCTCGCTCGGCATGATGGCGGTCGGCCGTGCGGCCGGCGCCGTCGTGGTCGAAGTGCGCCGCCAGTTCAAGGAAATCGCGGGCATCATGGAAGGCAAGGCGAAGCCGGAATACGGCCGTGCCGTCGACCTGCTGACCAAGGCCGCGATCCGCGAAATGATCATCCCGTCGCTGCTGCCGGTTCTGGCGCCGGTGGTGCTGTACTACGTGGTCTTCCTGATCGCTGGTCAGTCCGCGGCGTTCACGGCAATGGGCGCGATGCTGCTTGGCTCCATCGTGACCGGCCTGTTCGTGGCCATCTCGATGACCTCGGGCGGTGGTGCCTGGGATAACGCCAAGAAGTACATTGAGGACGGCAACCACGGCGGCAAGGGCTCCGACGCCCACAAGGCGGCCGTGACCGGCGATACCGTCGGCGATCCGTACAAGGACACCGCCGGTCCCGCCGTCAACCCGATGATCAAGATCATCAACATCGTGGCGCTGTTGCTGCTGGCCCTGATTTCCAAGGGCGTGCACTAAGTTAGCGGCGCCATTACGGCAAATGCAGAAAGCCCCGGGGGCGACCCCGGGGCTTTTTCTTTGGCAATGTCCGTCAGAAGGAGGCTAGAGGCCAGGGCCACCCTGTCCGCTGAGAGGCCGGTTGTCGTTTTCGAACCGCCCGAGGTTGCCGAGAAGCTGCTGCATGATGGTGAAGGTGCGCCCCGGCGTTGGCGTCGTGCGTTCGACCAGTTGCACGACCTTGCCGTCCTTCAGGCCGAATTTTTCAACGTCCTTGACCCGCCCGTCGTCACCGAAAGTGATGGCGACGATCGTGCGTTCGACGACCTTCGGGAACTGGAAGGCGACCGATTCGGTTTTTTGCCCGATATAGAGGATGGTGTTCGGATCGAACGTGGCGACCGCTGTGGGCGAGCCCAGCAGGCGGACGACCTGTTCCTTGTTCTGGGCGCCGGGCTTGATCAGGCTGAGCTGATCCGCGGCAGGAGCATTGCCCCGGTAATGGATTTCCGGGGCGCAGGCGCCGAGCGCCAAAAGGCCGGTGATCGTCGCGATCGCCGCAAGGCCGCGCATGTTGAATGGTCGCATCATCTTCGCTGCTTCTGGAACGCCCGGCACGCTTGACGGCGGGCGGCGGGCTGTTCATGTTGACCGTGCTTGGCCGGAACCTTTGCACCGGCTGCTTTGCCCTGTCAACCCGGCCGCTCCGCGGCCCTTATAGCGCCCTTCGAGATGTTCCTGAGCAGGCTTTTTTCGCGCAATCCTCACGCCGATGCGGCCCATGCGCTTTATGGCACCGCCGTCGCACGGGCGCGCGAGCCGATGTTCTACGCCGATCTCGGCGTCCCCGATACCCTCGAGGGCCGTTTCGAGATGATCAGCCTGCATGTTTACCTGCTGTTGCGCCGCCTGAAGGCGGCCCGGGATGTGGCGGCGGACGGTGTCGCCCAAACGCTTTTTGACCTCATGTTCGCCGACATGGACCGGAACCTTCGCGAGATGGGGGCGGGGGACCTCGGCGTCGGCCGGCGCGTCAAGGCCATGGCCCAGGCGTTCTATGGCCGGGTCAGCGCCTATGACGAGGGACTGGAGGCCGACGATGTTGCCCTGTCGGCGGCTATCGCGCGCAATGTCTATGCGGGCGCGGACGGCGCCGATAAAGGAGCGGCAGTGCTTGCCCAATATCTGCGTGCGGCAGAGCAGGCGCTTGCGGCCGCCGATGCATCGGCCCTCATCCGTGGGGCGGCGTCTTTCGGCCCCCTACCGGAGCAGGCGTCGTGATCGGCGGCACGCCCGAATTTTCCCGCCCGTTCCAGGTCGATGCCGATATGGGCGCCGGCGACGACGCCGAAACCTTCGCCATCGAGGCCACGGAGGAGGAGCGGGCCGGACTTGCCCGGCGTTTCGGCCTTATCGCCCTGCCTTCGCTCAAGGCATCGGGCACCGTCGACGTTTCCGCCCGCGGCAAGCGCGCGCGCCTGACGGCGATGATCGAGGCCGAAGTGGTACAGCCTTGCGTGGTGACGCTGGAGCCGGTGCCGGCGTCGATCCGCGAAACCTTCACGATGACTTTCGACAGGGCGGCGCCGCGCCGTCGCGCCAACGAGGACGAGGACCTGCTCCTTGACCTCGATGCCGAAGATCCGCCCGACCCCTTGCCGGAGGCGGGAATCGACCTCGGCGAGGCAGTGGCCGAGCACCTGGGCCTGGCGCTTGATCCCTATCCCCGGGCCGCAGGGGTGGAATTCCGCCCCCCCGAGGAGGCCGACAGCTCCGGGGCGGCTAAAACCTCGCCCTTTTCGGCTCTCGCCGCGCTCAAGGGAAAAACCCCCGAAAAGGGCAAAAAAGGCTAGATTTCGGGGGCCGGGGCCGAAAAACGGCTATTACTCCCTTGTCGCTTGCCGCGGCGGGGGATTTTGGGTAATAGAGTGCCTCCTTTGCGCGCCGCGGGGCAGGGTCCCTGCGTTTCAGGCGCCAGAACCAGAGAGTCCGACCATGGCAGTTCCCAAGAAAAAGACTTCGAAATCAAGGCGCAACATGCGCCGTTCGCACCATGCGCTGAAGGGCTCGGCCTATGTCGAGTGCAGCAATTGCGGCGAACTCAAGCGCCCGCATCATGTTTGCGGCGCCTGCGGTCATTATGACGGCAAAGAAGTCGTGGCAAGCGAGGGTGGGGTATAAGCTCCCCCTTGGCCGCCCGCGGCCCCTTCTTCGTCTTTACGGATAGAAGATCATGCGGTTGACGATAGCCCTTGACGGCATGGGAGGGGATGGAGCCCCCGACGTGGTGGTCAAGGGCGCCGACATGGCCCGCGACCGCTATCCGAACGTTCATTTCCGCATCTATGGTGACGAGGCGCGCCTGGCGCCGCTGCTCGCGGGCTTTCCCAAGCTCGCCGAGTGTTCGACCATTCATCACACCGACGTTGCGGTCTCGAGCGACGACAAGCCCACCCAGGCGCTTCGCAAGATGCGCGATTCGAGCATGGGCCTCGCCATCGATGCGGTGCGCGACCAGACCGCCGAAGGCGTCGTTTCTGCGGGCAATACCGGCGCCCTGATGGCGCTTTCCAAGATCGCCCTCAAGACCATGGCGGGAATTTCCCGTCCTGCCATCGCCACCATGCTGCCGACGACCCGCTCCGAATGCGTGATGCTGGACCTTGGCGCGAACATTCAGTGCGATGCCCGAAATCTCGTCGAATTCGCCGTGATGGGCGAGGTGTTCGCGCGCACCGTGCTGGGCCTCAGCAAGCCGACCATCGGCCTGCTCAATGTCGGCGAAGAAGACCTCAAGGGCCACGAATACGTCCGCCAGGCGGCGGGCCTGCTGCGAAACCTGTCCCTGCCCATCGAATTCCGCGGCTTCGTCGAAGGCGACGCCGTGTGGGCGGGCAGCGTCGATGTCGTGGTGACGGACGGTTTTACCGGCAATGTCGCCCTCAAGACGGCCGAAGGCATCGCACGGATGTATTCCGGCTTCATGCGCTCGGCTTTCAACAGTTCGATCTTTTCCCGTCTCGGTTATCTGTTCGCGCGCAATGCCCTTGGCCGCGTGCGCACGAGGCTGGACCCGCGCCGCTACAACGGCGCCATGCTGCTCGGCCTCAACGGGATCGTCATCAAGAGTCACGGCGGCACCGACGCCTTCGGCTTCTCCAATGCGATCGGCGTCGCGGTCGATCTGATTCAAGGCGGGTTCTTGACCCGGATCGGTGAGGAACTGCATCGCATCGGCGATATCGGCGCGCCTCTGCAGAAGGCGGCGGTATCGGGATGACACGTCGTTCGGTCGTCGTCGGTCACGGCGCATATCTCCCGGAAAAAGTACTTAGTAACAACGATATATCAAAGATTGTTGATACATCGGATGAATGGATTACCGAGCGCACCGGCATCCGCGAGCGGCATATCGCAGCGGAAGGCGAGCTGACCTCGCACCTGGCCACCAAGGCCGCCGAGCAGGCGCTTGCCCGCGCCGGCATGACCGGGGCCGATATTGACGTCATCGTGCTGGGCACCACGACCCCGGACGAGACATTTCCGGCCGCTGCCACCAAGGTCCAGACCGCGCTTGGCGCCCATCATGCCTTCGCCTTTGACGTTCAGGCGGCCTGCTCGGGTTTCGTCTATGCGCTTGCCATGGCCGACAACTTCATCCGTCTCGGCCAGGCCCGGACCGCGCTGGTCATCGGGGCGGAGACGTTCTCGCGGCTGCTCGACTGGAACGACCGCACCACTTGCGTCCTGTTTGGCGATGGCGCCGGCGCCGTCGTCCTGAAGGCCGAAGAGGGCAAGGGAACCTCCGATGACCGCGGTGTTCTCTCGACCCACCTGCATTCCGACGGCCGCCAGCATGACCTACTCTATGCCGACGGCGGGCCGTCGCTGAACCAGCAGGCGGGCGTCGTCCGCATGCAGGGGCAGGAGGTCTTCCGCCATGCCGTGACCCGGCTTTCCGGCGTTCTGCACGAGGCGCTCGAGGCCAACGGCCTGTCGCCCGAAGACGTCGACTGGCTGGTGCCCCATCAGGCCAACCGCCGTATCCTCGAATCGACGGCGAAAAAGCTCGGTCTGCCCATCGAGAAGATGGTGGTGACCGTCGACCGGCACGCCAATACCTCGGCCGCTTCCATTCCGCTTGCCTTGGCCCAGGCCGTCGATGACGGGCGCATCAAGCGCGGCGATCTCGTGCTGATGGAAGCCATGGGGGCGGGATTTACCTGGGCGGCGGCGGCGCTGCGCTGGTAAAAAGTGTTCCCTTTCGGGGCCCGCTTTTCCGATTCGGCCCCCATCTCAACAGATTCTTCCATCCCTTTGATGTTGACGGATTTTTTGCCGAGGGGTAGCCTGCGTCAAAACGGGAGGAGGACCCCATGGCTGACAATACCGTGACGCGTGCCCAGCTGGGCGAAGCCGTCTATCAGGAGGTTGGCCTTTCGCGCAACGAATCGGGCGACCTGGTCGAGGCGGTCCTCAAGGAAATCAGCGACGCACTGGTGCGGGGCGAAGCCGTGAAGATTTCTTCTTTCGGCAGCTTCTCCGTTCGTTCCAAGGGCCAGCGCATCGGCCGCAACCCCAAGACCGGGGAAGAAGTGCCCATCCTTCCGCGCAAGGTTCTCGTCTTCCGTGCCTCGCATGTCCTCAAGGGCGCGATCAACGACGCGCTGGCCAACGGCGAGGGACAACAGGCGCCTGCGGCGCCCGGCGGCGGCGAATCCACCCCCCCTGCAGGGCCCGGGAGCAGGTTCTAAATGTCGGATACCCTGCAGTCGGGTCCGCTCTCAGCCACCCAGGGCGAGCGGCGGGGCGGCAAATCGGCGTCCGCCTTCCGAACGATCAGCGAGGTCGCGCGGGAACTGGATGTTCCCCAGCACGTGCTGCGCTTCTGGGAATCGAAATTCAGCCAGGTGAAGCCGCTCAAGCGTGGCGGCGGGCGCCGCTACTATCGTCCGGAAGACGTCGATCTGCTGCGCAAGATCCGGACCTTGCTCTATCGCGACGGCTACACGATCAAGGGCGTCCAGAAACTGATGCGCGAAGGCAACGTCGCGCGCGGTCCTGAGCAGGCCGAGGACGATCCGCCGCCGGTGCAGGTGAACGGCAGCGGCCGTCAGGACGAAATGGCGCAGGTGCAACCCCAGCCGGGTTTGAGCGCCCGCCAGCGCGCCGAGATCGAAGCCGTCATCAACGAATTGTCGGAAATCCGCAAACTCCTGAACGGCTGAGGTCTGCGGGCCGATTTTCCTGCGGTTTTGCCTGTCTTCCGGGTCGCTTAGAGATTGCGCCCGGGTGGTCATGCAAGCTAAAGTCCGCGCCGCCCGGACAGGCCCAAGCCTGCCGGGTCCTGACGGAGCGTAGCGCAGCCTGGTAGCGCACTTGACTGGGGGTCAAGGGGTCGTGGGTTCAAATCCCGCCGCTCCGACCATATCGGGCAAAGGGCCGATGCATCGCATCGGCCCTTTGTTATTTGAAAACAAGCAGTTGTTCCATCAGGGTTGCGTCATTGGCCATATCGTGGTGGACTTTCGGCAGGGAGCGTAAGGGTTCGCTTGTGAACCCGATCGATAGACCAAGCCTTAGGGTTCACCGCGCGCCGCGGAAACCGGGAAGGGGAAGCGGAAACAAATATCCGCCAAAAACAGCAAGAAATGACGGCGCGTAGGCGGTGCAAGGCTCCGCCAAGGTGAGACCTTGAGGCCATCCTGATCAGGAGGCTTTCATGGATACTCGTCCCACCCTCGACAAGAGCTACAAGGTCAAGGCGTCCCGTCCCGGCTGGAAGGCGCTGGCCGCTTTCGTGATCTTCTTCGCCGCTATGGCGAGCTTCCTCCACATCGTCGAGATCTGAAGACGGAGCATGAGAGGACTGGGCGGCACGGGCCGCCCAGTCTCGCGTTCCGCCGCCGGTTAATTGGGCTATAGTTTCCCCAAATCAAAGGCTTCGGCCGTTTTGGGGAGGTTGTGATGCTGCAGTTGGCGATCGTTGGTCTGGGCGGTTGGGGCCGTCGTCTTGTCGAATCCGTCCAAGGCGTGAGCCACAAGGTGCGGTTCGCCCGCGCCGTCGTCACCAATCCCGATAAATCGAAGGATTTCGCAGCCAAGCACGGACTCGTGCTGGGCACCGACATCGCCGAGGCGGCGCGCGATCCGCAGGTATCCGGGCTGGTGTCGTCGGGTCCCGCCCATCTGCACGCAAGCCATTCGATGATCGGCATCGAGGCCGGCAAGCCGGTGCTGGCGGTCAAGCCGCTGGCGCTCAACCTGTCCGAGGCGCGCGCCCTGGAAGCGGCGGCGGTAAAGGCCGGTGTTCCCCTCTGCATGGGCTACAACCGCTGTTTCTTTCCCAACGTGGCCGAACTGCGCAAGCGCCTCGCGGCAGGCGCGTTGGGCCAGCTTCTGCACACCGAAGGTGATTTCTGCGTTCACCGCTACGGCGGCGTGAAGCGCGGCACGTGGAAGTCCGATCCCGCCAATGCGCCGGCGGGGGCGCTTGCCGATCACATGCTTTATCTGACCATCGAAACGCTGGGACAGATCGCGGCGGTGCATGCCATCGGGTTGAACCAGGCATCGGACAACGATCTTGCCGACACCACGGCGGTTCTGTTGCGCTGCAAGGGCAACACCACGGCCTTGCTGACCGCCTGCGGCATGACGCCCGACTACTACCGCTTCACCGTGTTCGGCACTGAAGGCTGGGCCGAGGTGCGCGATGCCGACTATTTCGCTTTTCAGCCGAAAGGCGGCAAGCGCGAGGATATCCGTTTTCCCGTCGGCGACACCGAGCGCGTCGAGATCGAGGCCTTCGCCGACACCATCGCCGGCAAGGCGAAGTTCCCTTGCCCGGCCGACCAGGCGGTACACAGCGCCGCTGTCATCGAGGCGATGGCGCGCTCCAATGCCGCGGGCAAGATGGTCGAGGTGGCTTGAGGCGCGCGGGCCGCAGGGCGTTCTGCAGGGGCGCGCTGGGAGCGGCGCTGATGGCGGGGCTCGCGCCGGGAATGGCCGGCGGGCAGGGGGCGGCGCTGCAGAAACGGCCGATTCCGAAATCGGGCGAAACCATTCCCGTCGTCGGCGTCGGCACCTGGCTGACCTTCGATGTCGGTGACGAGGCAGCCGACCGCGCGAGGCTCGCCCGCGTGCTCGACGTTTTGTTCGCGGGCGGCGGTTCGGTGATCGATTCGTCGCCCATGTACCGGCGCGCCGAGGGCGTGGTTGGCGACCTGCTGGCGGCGGCGGGCGCGCGCGGGCAGGCGTTTCTTGCCACCAAGGTCTGGACGGACGGCGAGGCGGAAGGTCGCGCCCAGATGGAACAGTCCTTCCGTCGCTTTCGCACCGACCGCATCGACCTGATGCAGGTGCACAACCTCGTCGACTGGCGGACGCAGCTTCGAACCATGCGGGCATGGCGGGAAGCGGGACGTTTCCGTTACCTCGGCGTCACCCATTACACGCCCAGGGCCTTCGATGAACTGGAAACGGTGCTGCGCGCCGAGCCGCTCGATTTCCTGCAGATTCCCTATTCGATCGCAGTGACGGACGCCGAGGCGCGCTTGCTGCCGCTGGCGCGCGATCTCGGGGTCGCGGTGATCGGCAACCGCCCGTTCGAGGGTGGCGATCTGTTCGCGAAGACGCGCGGGGTGCCGGTGCCGCAATTCGCCCGCGATCTTGGCTGCGCGAGCTGGGCGCAGGTATTCCTGAAATACATCCTCGGCCATCCGGCGATGACCTGCGTCATTCCGGGGACCGGGCGCCCGGAATACATGGCCGACAATCTCGGCGCCGGGCGCGGAGCGATGCCCGACGAGGCGGCGCGTCGAAAGATGAAGGACGCGCTCTCCCGCCTTTGAGTGGACAGGACGCCTGCCTTTCGGGAAAATCCCGGCAAGAAAGATCAACAGGGGGACATGCCATGGCCGGCCATCGTATCGACGTTCATCATCATTTCTATCCGCCCGACCTGAAGGACGTTCTCGGCGGCGGGCCGACCAAGACATGGACGCCGCAGTCTTCCCTCAATGAAATGGATGCGAACGAGATCGGCAGCGTGGCGCTGTCGGCGTCCTCCATCCCGACCGGCTGGTGGCGGCAGGACGCGGCCTGGCTGCGCAAGACCTCGCGGCGTTTCAACGAGTACGGGGCGGAAATGGTCAAGGACAAGCCCGGCCGTTTCGCGCTGTTCGCGTTTCTCTCGATGAAGGACGTCGAGGGCACCCTCGATGAAATCGAATATGCCTTCGACACGCTGAAGGCCGACGGCGTCGGCATCAGCACCAATTTTGGCGACGAATGGCCCGGCGATGCGCGCTTCGCGCCGATCTTCGACGAGCTGAACCGGCGCAAGGCGCTGGTCTACGTGCACCCGACGGTGCCGTTCTGCTGCGAGGGGCTGCTCGGCCTGTCGTCCTCGCTGATCGAATATCCGCAGGATACCTGCCGGGCGATCCTGAGCCTGCTGTTCAGCGGCACGTTCCACCGCTGCCGCGATATCCGCTTCGTCTTCTGCCACGCGGGCGGCGTCCTGCCTTCGCTCACGGGGCGGATCGAGTGGGGGACCGCGCGCATGAAGGAGTTTCCGGCGCTCGCACCAGACGGCTACCGCGCAGAAATCGCCCGTCTGCATTTCGACACGGCGACGGCGGCGAATCCCATATCGCTCGGCGCGTTGCGCGCGGTCGTGCCGGTGACCCAGATCATGTACGGCAGCGATTTTCCCTATGGGAACATCAGGTCGAATCTCGAAGGCCTGCACAATTGCGGGCTTTCCAAGGGCGATCTGGCCGCGATCGAGCGCGACAATGCGTTGCGGCTGGTGCCGCGCCTCGGTCAGGGCTGAGTATTCATCTTTCGGAAACCACGTTTCCTCGTCAAAGGAACGTACTGCATGAGAGTGGCTATATTCGCGCATAGCGAGCGATAAGCGACCATTTTTAATGAAGTTTTATTGCCTCTAGGCGCATTTTGCGCAGGTTCGCCCAAGTAGGGCGAAGGCCCAGGACGGGCCGGAACATTGGCAGGATTGTCATGTCGACAAGTAGTCGAGGCAAAGGTTGTGTCGCTTTCCATATTGTTTAATCACGGTGCTGCCGTCGCGCATCGGCTGATTGGACAGGCGGATCGAGCGACTTCAGCCAGCATCACGAAATTGTCCGCGGGTTCGCGCGTCGTGTCCGCGCGCGACGACGCGGCGGCTCTTGCCATCGGTTCGCGCCTGCGCAGCGAATCCGCTGCCATGCGACAGGTTTCGGTTAACGCCCTGCAGGCGACATCGCTTGTGCAGATTGCAGATGGCGCGGCGGCGCGGGTTACCGACATTCTCGTGCGGATGAAGACACTCGCGGTGCAGGCCGGCTCGGGCCAGCTTTCGACAGTCGAACGCGCCATGCTGAACACCGAGTACCAGTCGGCATTGTCGGAAATCGATCGTATCGCGATGGATACCGAGTTCAACGGCACGGGCCTGATCGACAATTCCGGTTTCGTCTACACGATCCGCCAGCTGCCCGAGAACGGCATCCTGAAGCTGAACGGCGAGGCGCTCGCCCTTGGCGACACCTTTACACAGGCCGATATCGACAACGGTCGGGTCAAATATACCCACGACGGCGGCGGCAGTTCGACCGACCGGCTCGTCGTCAGCGTCGCGGATTCGGACGGCAGCGTGATCGGGACGATCTCCGGCGAAACCAATTCCACCAATTTCGAGGATGCCGAATACTTCGCCTCGGGCGGTCTTGCGGATATTTTTGCCTCCAAGGCCTATGCGCGCGGGGGCACGGGATCGGGCGTGACCGTGGCGGTGATCGACACGGGCGTCGACCTCTACCATACCGACCTCGACGGCAATATCGTCGGGGGCGTCGATATTGTCGACGGCGTCCTTGAAGGCGGCGCGGCGACGGCGGGCACGACCTCCGGGGACGGCAACGATACCAACGACGGCAACTCCTCGGACGGTCACGGCACCCATGTCGCCGGCATTATCGCCGCTGAAAACGATGGCACCGGAATCCAGGGCGTGGCTTACGAGGCAAGCATCCTGGCCATCAAGGCGACGGATCCCTCGACCGGCCTGTTCAACGCCAACGACGTGGCCGACGCAATCGACTATGCGCGGCTGAACGGCGCCAAGGTCATCAACATGAGCCTCGGTTTCGGTCAGGACGTAGCCACTCCGAACCAGATCACGGCGGCCATCGTGCGTGCGGTCAATGCCGGGATCGTCGTGGTCGCTGCGGCAGGCAACAGCACATTGTCGAACCCGGACTTTCCGGCAAGTTTTGCCATCGATTCGACGGCGCAGGGCGCGCTCATCGCCGTTGGCGCGGTGGATGGCGACGGCACCATCGCGAGCTTCAGCAACCATGCGGGTGACGTGAAGAATTTCGTCGTCGTCGCGCCCGGCGTCAGCATTACGTCGGACCAGTACAACGGCGGCACGACGCCGTCATCGAACACGGTGGCCTATTCGGGCACTTCCATGGCGGCCCCCCATGTTGCCGGCGCTGCGGCCATCCTGACGCAGCTCTATGGGTCGGGTACGGACTCGGATCTCACCGGGGCGGAAATCGCCAAGCTGATCCTGACCACGGCGACCGACCTAGGTACAAGCGGTATCGATACGACCTATGGCCGCGGCATGCTGAACCTCGACAATGCGACCGCGGCGCAGATGACGCTCAGCATCAACATCACGTCTTCTTCCCTGGTCGATAACAGTGGCATCTTCGATGTCGTGACGGGGCAGACGGCCACGTTGACGGCGACGGACCTCAGCGCGGCCAATGCCTATACGTCCATCACCAGCGCGCCGAGCCGCAGCTTCAGTTTCAAGGTCGGAACCGGCAACGAAAGCCAGGACGGCATTTCCGTCTCCACGACCAGCCTGACGGCGATCGCGCTCAACTTGACCAACAGCCTCATCACCACGGTTTCCAATGCCGATGCGGCCGGGGCGGCAGTGACCGCTGCGCTCGACCGCGTCAACCTCGCGCGTGCAGGTTTCGGCAGTTCGCAGAACCGTCTCGAGTTCGCCGCCGACAACATTTTCCAGGCTGTCGAAAACATGGAAAACGCCCGTTCGTATCTGCTCGATCTCGACGTGGCGCAGGAAATGACAACCTTTACCGCAAAGCAGGTCCTGTCCCAGGCGGGGCTCTCGATGTTGGCGCAGGCCAATACGCAGGGCCGCCAACTGCTTCAGTTGTTCAATTAGAACCCGTCCCGCAATCGGCCCTTGATCGGTCCATGGTGAATTCGCCGGACGGCGCGCGGTAGAAGATCGCCGCCACCACTGCTTTCGTCTGCGAGAACATCCGGTATTGCATGCAGCCCCCGGCATCCGTGCCGACGGGGACCTGATAGAGATCGTCGCCGACCTTGATCGCGCCTTCGGGCACCGGGGGGGATTGCTTCTCGGCCATGGCATTTCCTTCGCAGGCGGCGAGCGTGAGCACAAGAGCGATGAAAACCGAGCGGGCCAGGGCGTTCAATGTTTCCAGCCACACCCGCTAGTCGCGGATGTCCTGCAGGAACCAGTCGGTCGGGATTTCCTTGCCGAGTTTCTGTTCCTTGCATTTGCGGTAGACGACCTGGCCGACCGCGGAGAACTGCAGGCCCTGATTGCCGACGTTGCGATAGAAGGTGACCTGGTCCGGCGACGTGCGCCCCGGAACTTTTCCCGCCACGAGATCGGCGAAGTCGGGATAGGTGCCGCCCTTGCCGCGGTCCTTGAAGTCCGGATCGTCGCCGCCGAAGCCGGGTTCGGGGTTCTTCGCGGGGATTCGCTTCATTTCCTCGACGGTGCCGCCGATATAGGCGGCGGGCGACAGGCCGCGCTCGGCCTGGAAGCGCTCGGTCATCTTCATCTGAAGACCGGCCGTGCCCTGACGAATGACGACGTCGAACTTGTCGCCCGATGCATCGGGCATCTCGCGTCGGCCGAGGTTGGTGACATGCATGCCCGGTTCGATCCAGTCGGCATCGTAGACCGGGTTCATCGAATCGGTGCAGGAGGAGAGGATATCGGCGCCCCGGATCGCATCGCGCGGGTTGTCGACGGCGATGACCTCAATATTGAGGCGCTTTGACATTTCCTCGGCATAGGCCTCGCGGTTTGCCGCGGTGGGGCTATAGACCTTGCACTGGCGGATGTCGCGCACGGACTTGAACGCTTCAAGGAACGTCCGCGCCATGCCGCCCGAACCCAGCATGCCGACGACATGGCTGTCCTTGCGGGCGAGGTACTTGACGCCGATGCCCGCGCCGCCGCCGACGCGCATGTGCTGGAGCATGCCGTCGTTGATGAAGGCGAGCGGTTCGGCGTTCTCGGTCGAGATCAGCAGGATCAGGCCGCAGTAGGTGCCCGGTTCCCGGCAGTATTTTTCCTCGGTCCAGTTGCCGCTTTCGTCCTGGGGCCAGTGGATGATGTCGGATTTCATGCGGATGGCGAAGTAGCCGTCGTTGGCGCCTTCCATCGTGCCCCAGCGGAAATAGCCGTCGTCGCGCTGGCAGGGAAAATACATGTCGATGCGCGGGCGATGGATCGCGCCGCCCGTCGGCAGTTTCTTGAAGGCGTTTTCCTGTGCCTCGATCACGTCGTCCATGGTCAGGACCTGCGCGACGAGGTCGTTGTTGATCAGCAGCATGGGGCACTCCCTTGGACTGGATTGGAATTTCTTCTGGCCCAAGCTTAGCAAAGTTGGACGCAGGGACAACCGCCGGGGCAGAAAAACAAACACCCGGCCGAAGGGGCCGGGCGTTCGATGCGGTCGGGTTACTTGCAGGTCGCCTTGGGCGCGAGATCGCCCTCGCCGAAGTATTCGAACTTGCAGGTCATGCCAACCTTGATATCGGTGGCGCTAGCCTTCTTGCCGCCGATGGTGGCGCGGGTCTGCTTGGCGTGAACCTTGAGCTTGACCGCCTTGCCGTCGGCCCCCGCGATCGTCAGGTTGGTCTTCTTGATCGCCGTCACATTGCCCTCGACGGTCTTGAGCTTGACGTTCACGACGTCGCCCACCTCGAGGATCTTGATGGTGCGGGCATAGATGTCCTGCGGATAGGCGGCGAACTGGCGAATGACCTCGTCAACCTTTTCGCCGGTCCAGGGTTCGATGGGAAGCTTGAGCTTGTCCGCCTCGGCGAGGAACTTCGGATCCTTGACCATGGCGTTGAACGCGTCGCGAAGCGCGCGTGCGCGGTCGGCGGGCAGGTTCGGCGGTGCGGAGATCGGGCGGCCCAGGATATGGGTGCCGTAGATCAGGTGCATGACCTGCTTGTCGGCTTCGCTCTTGGCGTAGTCGTAGATGTGCGGAACGCCCTTAAGCTCCTTGTCGTTCTTTTCGTAGCCCGTCTGGATGATGACGCGCAGGTCGCCCGACGCCCATTCCTGGGCACGTGTCGCCTTCAGCGACGACAGGGCGAAGCCGCAGCCGCCCTGAACCTCGCCGCGCTTCATGGCGAGAAGCGCGCTGGTCGAGCTGGGATAGCCGTTGATCACCTTGATGCGGGTGCCGAACAGGGCATTGAAGCCGCGCGCGTGGGTGCTGTTGACGGCAGTGGGGCCGGATGCGCCGAAGATGGCCTCGCGCGTCATCAGTTCGTCGAAGGACTTGATGCCCGAGGTATGCCACACGGTGCAGGTGCCCACGGTCTGGTCGAGGTTGCCGAGCCAGGTGAACTTGTCGATCTCGAACTTGCCGCGGGTTTCGCCGAGCTTTACCGAGAACAGGGTGGATGAGGCGAAAGCCCCGATCACCGAGCCGTCCTTCGGCGCCGTGTTGTAGATGTAGTTGGCCGACACCAGGCTGCCGGCGCCCGGCATGTTGCGCGGCACGATATTCGGGTTGCCCGGAATGTGGCGGCCCATGTGATGCGACAGCACGCGCATGTAGAGATCATAGCCGCCGCCGGGCGGATAACCGATGATGCCGGTGATGGTCTTGCCCTTGTAGAAGCCGGAGACATCGGCGGCTGCCGGCGCGGCGGCGAAAGCGGGCAGGGCGAGTGCGAGGGCTGCCGCCGCGGCAATGCGCGGGCGACGTGCATTAAGGGATCCCATGACGTGTCCTCCTGGTGATCGGTTACCGGGAGGTTTCTTGTTCTTCGGCCCCGGCCTGAAAAAAGTATTCCCGATCCGGGAGCGCACGAAAAGCGGTTTTCCGCCCGCAGCAGGTCTTTTCAGTGGTTTCCCCGGAGCCTTGCCAAGGGCT
The DNA here is from genome assembly GCA_038145705.1 of Alphaproteobacteria bacterium. Classification (GTDB taxonomy): domain Bacteria; phylum Pseudomonadota; class Alphaproteobacteria; order SMXQ01; family SMXQ01; genus WHSO01. Next base: position 106,175 of record JAYQQF010000003.1, read on the forward strand.
AGACTGCGGCCCCGCCCGTCATCAGAGAGCAACATGTCCTTCGTCTTTTCGCATATTCAGCGCCGTTTCAGCCCCGGCCCGGGGCAGGGGTGAAGATGCAGCTGCCCTCGGTCTGGAAAACGGCGCCGGTGCGCGGGGCCGCCTGGATGACGGCGGCGGCATTCGCTTTCGTGCTGATGTCGTGGTCGATCAAGGCGCTGCACCCGATTTCGGCGTCGGAAATCGTGTTCTTCCGAAGCCTTCTCGGCCTCGTGCTGATCCTGCCGACGGTGGGCGTGCCGCTTCGCGAACTGGTGCGGCCGCGCTGGCCGAAATTCTACCTTGCGCGCGGCGTGCTCAGTTATTTCGCGATGCTGACCTGGTTCTATCCGTTGCAGGTTCTGGTGCTGGCGGACGCGGTGGCGCTCCAGTTCACCCTGCCGTTGTTCACGATCCTGTTCGCCATCATCGTCTTTCGCGAACCGGTCGGCGTGCGCCGATGGACGGCGACGATCATCGGATTCGCAGGTGCGCTGCTGATCATCCGGCCCGGTTTCGCGCAGGTCGATGTGGCGATGGTTCTGGTGCTGGTGTCGGCCGCGCTCTATTCGACGGCGAACATGGTGGTGAAGAAGCTGTCTGGAATCGAACGGCCGGGTGTCGTGGTGTTCTACCTGCACGCGGTGACCCTGCCGCTCGCGCTGGTGGGATCGATACCCTACTGGATCTGGCCGTCATGGTCGGATGTGCCGTGGATCATCGTGCTGGCGGTGACGGGATCGGCGGCCCATTACTGCTTCACGCGCTCCATGCGGGCGTCGGAAGTTTCCATCGTGATGCCCTTCGACTATCTGCGCTTGCCGATGATCGCGCTGGTCGGATATTTCGCCTATGACCAGACCGCGCAGGTCTGGACATGGCTGGGCGCCGCGGTGATCTGCGGGGCGAGCTTCTACATTCTCAAGCGCGAGGCCGAGATCGCCCATGCCCGGGACAAGACCGCTGCAGAGGAAAAAGGCCCTTCCTAGGCCACATTCAGTCGGTGATGGCGAGGACTTCCCGGCCGCGGTCGGTCAGCTTGCAGACCAGCCAGTCCGGCTTGATCGGGTTGATGAACCACGGTTCGGCCCAGCCCTGTTCGATGCAGCTGCGGATCGTGCGCGCCGATATGCGCTTGCCCTGCCGGTCGAAGAGCGGAAGTTTGCCGCCGGCCTGATCGAGACCGCGTCCGAGCCAGTCGCGCTGGGCTGCTGTCGGCCGCGCGCCCGGCAGTTCGGGCAGGGGCCGTAGATTGCTGTTTGCCGCGTCCATGCCGTATACGGGCTTTCGCCCGCCCTCCCGTCGGCCGGAAATCGTTCGTCCGGCAACAGGATATGCCGGGTGCGCGCGCTTGTCACCCCGCCATGACGCCGTCGCACGCTGGCGGATTTTCGTCCTGTCACATAGACTTGCCGCAGGTGAGGTGCATGAATTGACGGGCGAAAACGAAACTGCGCCGCTGCTGGTTTACATCACGGCGGCAAACGAAGAAGAGGCGGCGCGGATCGGGCGCAGGCTGGTGGAGGATGGACTCTGCGCCTGCACGAATGTCCTCGGTCCGGTGCGGTCGTTCTATCGGTGGAAGGGCGAAGTGCAGGACGATCGCGAAACGGTGCTGATCGCCAAGACGCTGGCGGGCCGCCTGGACGAGGTGACGGCGCGGGTGCGTGAATTGCACAGTTACGAAATACCCTGCGTCGTCGCGGTGCCGATCAAGGGCGGCAATCCGCAGTTCCTCGACTGGCTCGCGGCCGAGGCAGGGCGCGGCGTGTCTTAGCTCGCTTTGCGCGTCGGGCGGTGCTTTGCCGGGCGGGCGCGCTTGTTCAGTTCGTCACGCACGCGGGCCCTGTATTCCGGGTCCCAGACGATGCGTTCGATATCGATCTGCGGCTCGGCCGTGCGCCTGGCGCGCGGCCGTTTGGCCTTCAGGGGGATCGGTTCGGTCATGACTAAGCTCCGCAGCTCCGGGCCGGGCCCTGCGCAAGGCAACGCGGCGGGCTCTTCGGTGAAGCTGCTCAAGGGTCCAACCAAAATCTGCGGGTTCTCCCAAGCCTTTTCATCTAGCTATGTTTATGCAATGCGATATAGGCGAAAATATGGTTAAATTGTGATATTTCAAGCCTTTTCGGCAAAAATATAAAATCATTGTTTTAGAATGACTTATTAGATGTTGATGCGTTGGGGGCTCGCCCAAACCCTTGTCGGGCAGGCTTCTCAGGCCCTATAACCGCCGTATTTCCGGAAGGTTTTCCGGCCCAGATCGGGATTTCCATGACCACGATTTCCGCTCGCATTGCCCAGGCCTTCTCGCTGATCGGCCATGCCTACATGCATCTGCTGGTGGCGCTGTTCCTGACCGTCGTGCTGGCGCTCGAGCGTGAATGGCGGCTGCCCTATGCGGAACTGATCAGCCTGTGGACCGCGGGCGCGTTTCTGGTCGGCGCGTTCGCGCCCTTTGCAGGAATCCTCGGCGACCGATGGTCGGCGCCGGGCATGATGGTGGTGTTCTTCCTTGGCGCGGGGCTTTCCACCGTCGCATGCGGGTTTGCCGAGGGGCCGGTATCGCTCGCCGTGGCTCTCGCCGGTCTTGGTGCCTTTGCCGCAATTTACCACCCGGTCGGCATGGCCTGGCTGGTGCGCACCGCGGTCAACCGCGGCATGGCGCTCGGCATCTTCGGGGTGTTCGGATCGGCGGGCGTGGCGCTCGCGGGGATGGTGGCCGCGGGCCTCGTCGATTTCGTGAGTTGGCGCGCCGCTTTCATCATCCCCGGCGTGATCGCGTTCGCGACCGGGCTCGCTCTCCTGTTCTGCATGGTCATGGGCTGGGTTGCCGACAGCAGCGTGGACCGCGCGCCGCAGGGCGAGCCGAGCCGTGGCGACATGATGCGCGCCTTCTTCGTGCTCTCGCTTACGGTGTTCCTCGGCGGGTTGATCTACCAGGCGACCCAGGTTGCCTTGCCCAAGGCGCTGGCCGAAAGGGTCGCCCATGTCGCCAGTTCCGGAACCCTCGGCGCCGGCACCTTGTTCACGGTGATCTACCTCGTCGCCGGCCTGCTTCAGGTGGCCGGCGGCTGGCTGGTGGACCGTTACCCGCTCAAATGGGTTTATCTCTGGACCTACATTCTCCAGGTGCCGTTGCTGTTCGCCACCGCGGCGGCGGCAGGCGTGCCCTTCGTGGTCGCCGTCATGATTTCTGTCGTTCTCAATACCGGGTCGCTGCCCGCGGAAAACTTCCTGATGGCGCGCTACACGCCGTCGCGCTGGCGGTCGTCGGCCTTCGGGGCGAAGTTCGTGCTGTCGCTGGGCGTGACCCCGGTCGCGGTCCAGCTCGTTGCCTGGATCCAGGGCGCGACCGGCGGATTTTTCTGGCTGTTCGCGCTTCTTTGCGCGAGCGCGGCGGTGGTCGTGGTCGCCATCATGGCCCTGCCGGGCGAGGCCCGGGCCGAGGCGCCTGTGGCGGGCGCCGCCCAGTAGCGCTAGAGTAGTCCAGCGCCGGGCGTAGCGGCGCCAATTCCAAAACCCGGGCAGAACCGGTCGTTCCGTTGACGTTTGCGGCTTCAAAACGGCCCGCCTGGGAGGACGCCCATTTCCGGATTCATCTCGACCACGCTCGCGCGGATCGTGAACGTGCGCCCGGAAGAGGTGCGCGCGATGCTCTGGGCATTCGCGTATTTCTTCTGCCTGCTCGCGAGCTATTACATCCTGCGTCCGTTGCGCGACGAGATGGGTGTCGCGGGCGGCGTGCGCAACCTGCAGTGGATGTTCTCGGCGACCTTCGTGGTCATGCTGGCGGCGGTTCCCGTTTTCGGCATGCTGGTTGCGCGCATTCCGCGCCGCCGTTTCGTTCCCTGGGTCTATCGTTTCTTCATCATCAGCATCCTGATTTTTTTCCTGGCCCTCAAGTTCACCGGCTCTTCGCCCTGGGTGGCGCGCGTGTTCTTCGTCTGGGTGTCGGTGTTCAACCTGTTCGTGGTGACGGTGTTCTGGTCCTTCATGGCGGACCTGTTCACCAGCGAGCAAGGCAAGCGCCTGTTCGGTTTCATCGCCGCGGGCGGCACCACGGGAGCCTTGCTCGGCCCGACGGTCACGGCGGCGCTGGCGGTGCCGCTCGGGCCGGTCAACCTGCTGCTGATCTCGGCGGTGCTGCTGGAAGGGGCGGCGCAATGCGTGGGCGGCCTCCTGCGTACGGCGGATGCGGGCGGGACGGAAGCGGCGGCGCGGCTCAACAACGACAGCGCGGTCGGCGGCGGCATGTGGGCGGGGCTCGTGCACGTCCTGCGCTCGCCGTACCTGCTGATGATCTGTGGCCATATCGTCCTGCTGACGACGACGGCGACGTTTCTCTATTTCCAGCAGGCCGAAGTTGTGTCGAAGGCCTTCACCGATCCGGGCGAGCGCACGCGGGTTTTCGCGCTGATCGACCTCGCCGTCGGACTCGCGACCCTGCTCGTTCAGGTGAGCGCCACGGGACGCCTGATCACGCGTTTCGGCGTGGCGCCGGCGCTCGCCTTCATGCCTTTGGTGACGCTGGTCGGGTTTCTTGCTCTTGCTGTGGCGCCGGTGCTCGGCGTCGTCATTGCGTTTCAGGCGATACGGCGCGCCGCCGATTTCGCCATCACCAATCCCGCGCGTGAAATCCTGTTCACGGTGATCCCGCGCGAGGACAAATACAAGGCGAAGAACTTCATGGACACCGTGGTCTTCCGCGGCGGCGATGCCGCCAGCGGCTGGACCTTCGCGGGGCTGCGCGGCGTCGGCCTCGAGCTTACGGCGATCGCCTGGCTGACCGTGCCGGTGGCCGCAATCTGGATCGGACTTTGCCTGGCCCTGGGCAGGCGGCAGGAGCGCCGCGCCCGCGAGCAGGGAAGCCAATAACGATGGAGAGAGACATGGACATTTCCCGCAAACAGTTCCTGAGCGGCGCGGCGGCACTGGGCGCGACGGCGGCCGTCGGCGGCGCTTTCGGCCTGACCCTGGCGCCGCGCGGCGCCCGCGCGGCGGCGCTGATCGAGCGCGCCATCCCGTCGAGCGGCGAAAAGCTGCCGATCATCGGCCTCGGCACCGCGCGCGTCTACGACGTGGAAGCAAACGATCCCAAGCTGCCCGAACTGAAGGCGACGGTGAAAACCTTCATCGAGCAGGGCGGCAAGATCATCGACTGCTCGCCGACCTACGGCAACGCCCAGGCGGTGGTCGGTCGTTTCGTCAACGAGCTCGGCGCGCGCAACAAGGTCTTTTACGCGACGAAAATATCGACCGAAGGCGAGCAGGAAGGCATCAATCAGGTCAACGCCGCCCTGAAGGAGTGGAATACCGACCGCTTCGACCTGCTGCAGGTCCACAACATGAAGGACTTCGACACCCACATCCGGACCATTCGCCGCCTGAAAAACGAAGGCAAGGTGCGCTACGTCGGCGTCACCACCTCGTTCCGCCGCGACTATGACCGCTACGTGGATTTGCTGAAGAAGGAAAAGCTCGATTTCATGCAGATCAACTATTCGCTGATGCAGCCCGAATCCGACCAGCGCATCCTGCCCACCGCGCAGGAACGCGGCATGGCGGTGCTGATCAACCGGCCCTTCGCGCTGGCGGGAACCTTCCGCAAGGTCAAGGGCAAGAAGGTTCCCGAATGGGCCGCCGAATTCGGCATCAAGTCCTGGGCGCAGTTCTTCCTGAAATTCGTGGTCAGCCACCCGGCCGTGACCTGCGCCATCCCCGGCACCGACAAGCCGCAGTACATGACCGATAACCTCGGCGCGGCGATGGGACCGATGCCCGATGCCAAGACCCGGGCGAAGATGCTGGCATTCTGGAAGACGCTTTAGCCTTTGGCGAGGGCCTGATCGAGATCGGCGATCAGGTCCTCGATGTCCTCGATGCCCGCCGAAATGCGGATGACGTCGTCGCCCGCGCCGGCCGCCGCGCGGTCTTCCGCCGAAAGCTGGCGGTGGGTGGTCGAGGCCGGATGAATGATAAGAGAGCGCGTGTCGCCGACATTGGCGAGATGCGAAAACAGCCGGCAGGCTTCGACCAGCCGCTTGCCCGCCTCGAATCCGCCCTGCAGGCCGAAGGTGAAAACGGCGCCGGCGCCGCGCGGCAGGTATTTGCGCGCGAGATCGGCGGACGGGCTCGACGGCAAGGCAGGGTGGGAAACCCAGGCGACGTCGTCGCGGGACTGGAGCCACGAGGCAAGCGCGACCGCATTGCGTGATGCGCGTTCCATGCGCAGGCACAGCGTTTCGCAGCCGGTCAGCGTCAGGAAGGCATTCATCGGCGCCATCGCCGGACCGAAGTCGCGCAAGCCCACCGCATGGCACCAGACGGTATAGCCGAGCTTGCCGAATTTTTCGGCGAAGACGGTGCCGTGATAGGCCGCCGACGGCATCGTCAGGGCCGGGTAGCGGTCGCCCCAGTCGAATTTTCCCGAATCGACGATGACGCCGCCGATGGCGTTGCCGTGCCCGCCGATGAACTTGGTCGTCGAATAGACGGCGATATCGGCGCCCCATTCGAAGGGCCGGAGCAGGGCGGGGGTGGCGAGGGTATTGTCGACGATCAGCGGCACCTTTGCCGCCTTCGCGGCCTTCGCCAACTGTTCGATATCGATGACGATGCCGCCCGGATTGGACAGGCTTTCGGTGAAGATGGCGCGGGTGCGATCGGTAATCGCGCCCGCAACGGCGCCCGGGTCGCGCGCATCGACGAAGGTGACGCGCCAGCCGAAGCGGGCAAAGGATTGCGACATCTGGGTGATGGTCCCGCCGTAGAGATGGCGCGAGGCGACGATCTCGTCGCCTTCGTTTATCAGCGGCAGGAGGGCGACGAACTGCGCGGCATGGCCCGAAGCGCAGGCGGTGGCGCCGACGCCGCCGTCGAGTGCTGCCATCTTGCCTTCAAGGGCGGCCACGGTCGGGTTGGTGATGCGCGAATAGATCTGGCCGAATTCGTCGAGGTTGAACAGCCGGGCGGCGTGTTCGGTGTCCTCGAAGACATAGGACGCGGTCTGGTAAACGGGCGTGATGCGGGCGCCGGTCGCCGGGTCGGGGGCGGTGCCGGCGTGCACGGCGCGGGTGGAAAGTCCGCGCATTGCCGGTGGGGTCTGGTCTTTTTCGGTCATGATCGGCGGCCCTGGCGTCTGGAAATGCGCTGGCAGTAAAGCCATAAACCGGCGCTGCGGTCCATTGCCCCGGGGCTAAATCCCTTGATTCCCGTCTCTTTATCTAGCTTAGAGCTTTAATTACGGTAAAATGATACCGTATCTGTAACCCACTTTTTTTAAACGGAAATCTGCGTTGACATGGGAAAAACCCGTGGCATACTCCGCGCCCTGTCGAAAGGGCGGGGCGCGCCTTCCTTGCGCCGACCGTCCCGAAAAGGATTGAACGATGAAAACCTATATCGCAACGCCGAAGGATATCGAGAAGAAGTGGATTCTCATCGATGCCGACGGTCTGGTGCTGGGGCGTCTCGCCACCATCATCGCCACCCGCCTGCGCGGCAAGCACAAGACGACCTTCACCCCGCACATGGACTGCGGCGACAACATCATCGTCGTCAATGCGGAGAAGGTCCACCTCACCGGCAACAAGCGCAAGGACAAGCGCTATTACCATTACAGCGGCCATCCGGGCGGCATCAAGGAGACGTCCCCGGAGAAGGTGCTGACCGGCGCGCATCCGGAACGGGTGATCACGCTGGCCGTCCAGCGCATGATCAAGCGCGGCCCGCTTGCCCGCCAGCTGATGCGCAACCTGCGCGTCTATGCCGGCCCCAGCCACCCGCATGAAGGCCAGTCCCCGACCGTTCTCGATGTCGGCGCGATGAACCGCAAGAACAAGAGGAGCCAGTAACATGGCTGACCAGAATCAGACCATCGGCGATCTCGCGGATCTCGGCGCTGCGACCGGCGTCACCCCCGTGGCCGAAGCCGCTCCGCTGCCGGAACCGAAGATCGACGAGCAGGGCCGCTCCTATGCCACCGGCAAGCGAAAGGACGCGGTCGCCCGCGTCTGGGTCAAGCGCGGTGCGGGCAAGATCACCATCAACGGCCGCACGGCGGAGGTCTACTTCGCCCGTCCGGTGCTGCGCATGCTGATCAACCAGCCGTTCCTGGTCGCCAACCGCGTCAATCAGTACGACGTGGTGTGCACGGTGACCGGCGGCGGCCTGTCCGGCCAGGCCGGCGCGGTGCGCCATGGCATCTCCAAGGCGCTGACGCTCTATGAACCGGAGCTGCGCAAGCCGCTCAAGCAGGTGGGCTTCCTGACCCGCGACTCGCGCGTGGTCGAACGCAAGAAGTACGGCCGTCACAAGGCGCGCCGCAGCCACCAGTTCTCCAAGCGCTAGCCGCAGGGAACATCCCTTCCGAAAAGGGCGTCCCCGCGGGGACGCCCTTTTTCATTGCGCGCCAGGCGCATTTCCTTTGCGGGCTTGGCCCGCACATGTTCCGTCCTGTATTGTGTGCCGCAAATCGAGAGCAAGACCATGACCAAGGCAACCACGAACACCATTCCCGTCGGCATCCTCGGCGCCTCCGGTTATACCGGAGCCGAACTGGTGCGTTTGCTTGCCCGCCATCCCAACGTTGAGATCCGGGCCGTTACTGCCGACCGCAAGGCGGGCCGGCCGATGGCGGAGGTTTTCCCGCATCTGGGCGGCGTGGCGCTGCCGACGCTGTCATCCATCGACGACACGGATTTTTCGGGCATCGAGGCGGTATTCCTCGGCCTGCCGCACGGCACCACCCAGGATGTGGTGGCGAAGCTGCCCGCGCACCTGAAGGTTCTCGATCTATCAGCGGATTTCCGGCTGCGTTCGCTCGATGCCTACAAGCAGTGGTACGGCCATGATCACCGCGCGCCCGAACACCAGAAGCGGGCGGTCTACGGCCTGACCGAACACGCGCGCGAGGCTATCAAGAAGACGAACCTGGTTGCCTGCCCGGGTTGTTATCCGACCGCGAGCATGATGCCGCTCATTCCGCTCCTGAAGGCAGGGCTGATCGAAAAGCAGGACATCATCATCGATGCCAAGTCCGGCGTGTCGGGCGCGGGCAGGGCGGAAAAGGAAGCCAACCTGTTCGCCGAGGTATCCGAAGGCATCCATGCCTACGGTATCGCCAATCACCGCCACGCGCCGGAAATCGAACAGGGATTGTCCGATGCGGCCGGCAGCGATGTGCTGGTCAACTTCACGCCCCACCTGATGCCGATGAACCGCGGCATCCTTGCGACGATCTACGTGCGGCTTGCCGGAAAGGCGACCGCCGACGATCTGCACGCGACGCTGACGCGGGCTTATGCGGACGAATATTTCGTGCGGGTGCTGCCCAAGGGCGTTGCACCGGCAACGCGGCACGTGCGCGGGTCGAACTTCTGCCTGATCGGGGTTTTCCCGGACAGGCTTCCCGGCCGGGCGATCCTCGTTTCAGCCATCGACAACCTCGTCAAGGGCGCCGCCGGGCAGGCGGTGCAGAACTTCAACCTTGTCTCCGGCCTGCCGGAGACCACGGCGCTCCAGCAGGAGCCGCTGTTCCCGTAAAGGACATCGCGCAAAAATGGCTGCCTTGATTCGCCCGTTCCAGGGCAAGACCCCGAAGATTCACCCCTCCGCCTTCATCGCCGAAAACGCGGTGATCATCGGTGATGTCGAGATCGGCCCGGATTCGGGAATCTGGTACGGCGTCGTCATCCGCGGCGACGTCAACAGCATCCGCATCGGCGCCTGTACCAATATCCAGGACGGCACCGTGATCCATGTCGACGCCAAGGGCGAACACTGGCACGGCATCCCGACGATCATCGGCGACAACGTCACGGTTGGGCACAAGGCGCTGCTGCATGCCTGCACCATCGAAAACAACGCCTTCGTCGGCATGGGCTCGATCGCGCTCGACGGTTCGGTGGTGGAAGAGGGCGCGATGCTTGCGGCGGGCGCCGTGCTGACGCCCAATAAGCGCATCCCGAAGGGGCAGATCTGGGCAGGCTCGCCGGCCAAGTACTTCCGCGACCTGACGAAGGAACAGGCGGATTACTTCAAGGTCTCAGCCGATCACTACGCCTGGCTCGCCAAGCAGTACTAGGCACGCTCAGGGGCTGACCGTCACGCCGCTGTACTGAAGGAACGACTTCAGCTTCATGTCGCCGCGCACGACGTCGTCGATCAGGAAGCGCATCAACTCGCTGCAGCATTCCTGGAAATCGTCTTCACCGGCGGCTTTCAGGCAAGCGGCCTTGATTTCCTCGGCGCTATCCATCAGTTCGCCGTGATAGCCGCTGTGCTTGTCGATCTCTTCATAACCCCATGACTTGAGCATTTCTTCTTCGCGGCGGAAATGGTCACGGGTATAGGCGAACAGGCGGTCGATCAGCGCGACCGTGGTCCTTGGGGAATAATTGGCGGTGACCGAATCCTCGACCAGCTTCATCAGCCGGACGATGGTCTTGTGGTCGCTGTCGATCTCGGGCACGCCCAATTCGAACGAGTCAAGCCATCTGACGTTCATACGTTTTGGTCCCCAAGTCACAATACGGGGATGATGATAGACATAATCAATTAAAAAGAAACTGTTTATATGCAGAACGCATCTGTATATGCAGATTTACTGATTATAGGGCGCCGCAGTTCTAGCGATCGAATTGCGACAGCACGGCATTGACTGCCTGCGGCTGTTCCAGATGCGCCGCATGCCCAGCGTTCGAAACAACATGCAGCGAGGCTCCCTTGATGCCCTTTGCGTAAGCCTCCGCGATGGCACGCGGCACCATCGCGTCCTTTTCGCCGGTCACGATGGCCGTCGGGCATGTGATGCGGTGAAGACGGTTGATCAGGGCGCGGTGGTAGAAATAGGGCGGCTTGAACCCGATGAAGGAGCCGAAGCGCAGCATCTGGTAACGCCGCACTTCGTCGTCGATGCCGCCACGCCCGTCGGGGAACAGATCGAGGGCAAGCGGGTGATCGGCGGCGCTGAACAGCATGGCCCGAAGGTCGGCGTATTCGACGCCGCGGGCCGGCTGGGCCATCATGAAAACATCGCCGATCTGCGCGCCCGGCACAAACAGGCCCGCCGCCCCGATGAGGGCGAGGGACTTGACCCGTTCCGGGTGCCGCACGGCGATTTCTGCGGCGATCCAGCCGCCGACGCAGTGGCCGACAAGGTCGAACTTGTCGAGGCCGAGCGCGTCGAAAACGTCGAGGTAGTGAAACACCGCGTCCTCGACCGTCATCAGGTCCGCATATTCGTCGCTGTCGGCGCAGCCCGGATGGGCGGGCGCGATCAGCTTGCGGTTTGCGGCAAGGGCTTCGTGGAAGGGAAACGGGCCGGGCCTCGTCGCGTGCATGTCGGCGAAACCATGCAGGTAGAGAAGGGGTTCGCCCTTGCCCAGTTCGACGAGGCCGACCTTGCGGCCGCCTGCGGTGATCAAACGCGCGCTCATGCTCCGACTCCCGCGGCGGCCATTTCTTCTTCGCTTTCGGGGAAGCGTTCGGCAAATCGTTTCGCCGAGTATTCGCGCAACCGCGGCGCCACCTGTTCGGCGAACCGCTTCATGGAGCCGCGGGTAATGTCGTCGCTCATGTTGCCCAGATGGAACTGGATCAGAAGGTTGCCGACATCGGTCTGGTCGATCAGTTCGCGCAGGCGCTCGTAAACCGTGTCGGGGCCGCCGACGATGATCGAGTTGGAGCTTTCCAGTTCCTCCCAGTTCTCGGCATCGCCCAGCAGCTTGCGTCCGGGCTTCGAGGTTTCGAGATACTGCCGCCAGGCTTTCGTCGGGATGTAGGGCACGCCCGGCCCGAAGGTCAGCTGGCGCCCTTCGGTGCGCAGGTGTCCTTTCAGGCAGTTCTTGAGGAAATACCAGACGCCTTCCTCGCATTCGCCGCGCGCGGTGTTGTCGTTTTCGCCGACATAGACCGACAGCAGGATGCCCATGCGGAAGGGATGATATTTCTTGCCGTGCTGCTCGATGATCTCGGTGAACTGGTCCTTGGCGCGGCCGGTGGCCGAACCGTGGCTGCGCGACGAAAGGAAATAGCAATAGCCGCGCTTGGCGCATTCGATCAACGTGCCGGGCGAGCGCGATCCCGGCACCCACACGGGCGGGTGCGGCTTCTGCAAAGGCTTGGGCCACGGGTTGACGTAGCGCAGCGGAAAATGGACGCCTTCTTGGGCGAAGGGGCCGTCTTCGGTCCAGGCGCGCACGATCAGGTCGAGGCTTTCCCAGAACTGCTCGCGCGAGCGCGCCGAGGGCACGTCGTAATTGAAGGTTTCAGGCCCGCCGCCCGGCGCAAAGCCCGCGACGATGCGCCCGCCCGACATCATGTCGAGCATGGCGTATTCCTCGGCCACGCGCATCGGGTTCATGTGAAGCGGCAGCAGGTTGCCCAGCACCACGATGCGCCCGCGCTTGGTCGCCTGGGTCAGCGCCGCGGCGACGATATTGGGCGAGGCGGCAAGGCCGTAGATGTTCTGGTGATGCTCATTCAGCACGAAGCCGTCGAATCCCAGCCGGTCGGCATAGGCGAGCTGGTCGATGTATTCCTGATAAAGACCGCGCGAGCGCTCGGCGTCCCAAAGCCGGTTTGGAACCGTGACCCAGCCCGTGTCGTATTTTTCGTCGAAATCCGCCGGCAGGTGGGGATAGGCCATGAAATGCCAGCAATAGAGCTGAGCCGGTGTCATTCAGTGTCCTCCCCCTGATTGCCTTGTTTTTCGGCGTGTTTCTTCATCATTAAACCCGCCAAAGCCATCGGGCAAGGGTACGGATGAGCGGTTTCGTTAACCTGCCTTTACCAATTTTCCGAATTAAATTAAGACATATAGGGGGAAATTCGTGTCGGGGGAGCAATCGACTTTGTCTGCTTCGCTGTTCCCGTGCGATTACCCCGGATGTTGGCCAACGGACCGGCCCCGTTCGCATATCAGGCGAGCGCCAGCCGGCGGAGATCAGGCATGAACCAGCGCAGGGATATTTCGGGCTACGCGCGCCGCGCCGGGGCAATTGCCCTGACGGCGGTGTTCCTTTCGGGATGTTCGTACGTTCCCGATTGGGCAAACCCGGTCGAATGGTACCGCGACACGCGCGACTGGATCGCCGGTGATGAAACCCCGAAGGCGCAGGATGCCCGGGCCGATGCCTCCCAGAAGCAGAAAAAGCAGGGCTCCACCGGCCAGTACCCCAATCTCGCCAGTGTCCCCGATCGTCCCCGCGATATTTCCGACAGCGGCCAGGCCGGGCAGGTTCAGAGCGGCCTTGCCGCCGACCGGGCCCAGGCACGTCATGCCGCGCTCGGCCCCAGCGATACCCGTCCGGGCGCACCGCCGCCCCCTGTGATCGCATCGCCGCCGCCGCCGCCGTCTTCGCGCGTTGATGCGCCGCCGCCGCCGCCCGCACCGGCACCGGTCGCGAGCGCCGCGCCCGCGCCTCAGCCGCAGATGGCCGCGCCGCCGCCCGTCATGCCGGCGATGCCTGCCGCCCCGATGATTTCCAGCGGCGCTTCACCCATGGCGAGCGACGCCGGCACCGAAACCGCCCGTCAGGCCTTCGAGGCGGCGCTGAGCCAGTCGGGCGGGGTCGTCCGTGGCGGCGCGCCGACCGGCGGCATCCGTGACGTCAATCATTCCAGCGTGGTCGCGTCCTCGTCCGGGCGGTCCGCGCCGGTCTTCCCGTCCGCCTCCCGCGTCAGCCCCGGTCTGCGTCCGCCCGCCATGGCGGCCGAACCGGTGGCGATGGCTGCGGGTGCAGGGGCGCCGGCGGCCCGGATCCTCTTCGCCAATAATTCCAGCAAACTCTCAGGAAATGACAATAGTGCATTGGAAAACATAGCGAATATGCACAAGTCCAAGGGTGGAATCGTGCGCGTCGTGGGCCATGCGTCGAGCCGTACCCGCGACGTCGATCCGCTGCGTCACCGGCTGGTCAATTTCCGCCTGTCGCTGGCCCGCGCCCAGGCGGTGGCGAATGCGCTGACGAAGCTGGGCGTTCCGGTCAAGGATATCGTGGTCGAGGCGCGCGCCGACAACGAGCCGCTCTACTACGAATTCATGCCTTCGGGCGAGGCAGGCAACCGCCGGGCGGAAATTTATCTCGATTATTAGCCGCTGCGGCGCTAAACCAGCGCCCGCCATCGTGGCGCCGCATTGGGGCGGCAGCATCGGCGTGGATCAGGCTCATGGACCAGGAATTTCACAGGATCAGGCGGCTTCCGCCTTACGTTTTCGCTGAAGTCAACGCGATGAAGGCGCGCGCACGAGCCGCCGGCGAGGACATCATCGACCTCGGCATGGGCAACCCCGACCAGGCCACGCCGAAGCACGTCGTCGACAAGCTGATCGAGGTCGTGCAGGACGGGCGCACCCACCGCTATTCCAATTCCCGTGGCATTCCGGGCCTGCGCAAGGCCCATGCGGCCTACTACAAGCGCCGCTTCAACGTCGATATCGATCCGGATTCGGAAAACATCGTCACGCTGGGCTCGAAAGAAGGCCTGGCGAACCTGGCGCAGGCGATCACCTCGCCGGGCGACGTTATCCTGGTGCCGAACCCGAGCTACCCGATTCACCCCTATGGCTTCATCATCGCGGGCGCGAACGTGCGCCATGTGCCCATCGGGCCGGGTTTCGACTTCCTCGAAGGCCTGACTCGTGCCGTGCGCCATTCGGTGCCGCCGCCGACTGCGCTCATCCTCAATTTCCCGGCCAATCCGACGGCCATGGTCGTCGGCCTCGACTTCTACGAGAAGGTCGTGAATTTCTGCCGCGAGCATGGCATCTGGATCCTGTCCGATCTCGCCTATGCCGAGGTTTATTTCGACGGCAACCCGCCGCCCTCGATCCTCGAGGTTCCGGGCGCGAAGGACGTCGCCATCGAGTTCACCTCCATGAGCAAGACCTACTCGATGGCGGGCTGGCGCATCGGCTTCGCCGCCGGCAACAAGCGGCTGATCCATGCGCTGACGCGCATCAAGTCCTATCTGGACTACGGCGCCTTCACGCCGATCCAGGCGGCGGCGGTAGCCGCGCTGAACGGGCCGCAGGACTGCGTCGAGGAGATACGCACCCTTTACCGCGATCGCCGCGACGTCCTGATCAAGGGGCTGGCCGAGGCGGGCTGGGACGTGCCATCCCCGGCAGCGACCATGTTCGCCTGGGCGCCGTTGCCCGAGCAGTTCAAGCACCTCGGCTCGGTCGAGTTTTCCAAGCTTCTCCTGCGCGAGGCCAAGGTGGCCGTTTCGCCCGGCATCGGCTTCGGCGAATACGGCGACGGCCATGTGCGCATCGCGCTGGTCGAAAACCGCCAGCGCATCCGTCAGGCCGTTCGCAACATCCGCCAGTTCCTGCGCGGCGCCGACGGAACCAAGAAGCAGGCGGTCGCTTCCTGATGTCCCAGCCTTTGAACATCGCTATCGCCGGGCTGGGCACGGTCGGAGCGGCGACGGCGCAGCTTCTTCGCGATCACGCGGACCTGCTGGCGGCCCGTTGCGGCCGTCCGATCGTCCTCAAGGCGGTTTCCGCCCGTGACCGCAGCCGCGACCGTGGCGTGGACCTGTCGGGCGTCGATTGGGTCGAGGACGCGGCCAACCTCGCCAAGCTGCCCGGGATCGACGTCGTCGTCGAACTGATCGGCGGCGCCGAAGGCGTCGCACGCGAACTCGTCACCAATGCGCTGGCGGCGGGCCGCCACGTCGTGACCGCCAACAAGGCGCTGATCGCCCATCACGGGGCCGAACTGGCGCGTACCGCCGAAGGCAAGGGCGGCAGCCTGCGCTTCGAGGCTGCCGTCGCCGGTGGTATCCCCATCGTCAAAGCCCTGCGCGAAGGGCTTGCCGCGAACGGCATCGAGCGCGTCTACGGCATCCTCAACGGCACCTGCAATTATATCCTGACGGAAATGCGCGAAACCGGGCGTGATTTCAACGCAGTGCTCAAGGAAGCTCAGAAACTAGGTTATGCAGAAGCCGACCCGTCCTTCGACATCGACGGCGTCGATACGGCGCATAAGCTCGCCATCCTCGCCGCGCTCGCCTTCGGCTGCGAGGTGGATTTCGCCTCGGTCCATGTCGAAGGCATCCGCAAGGTCACGGCCGACGACATTCGCTTCGCGGGCGAGCTTGGCTACCGCATAAAGCTGCTGGGTATCGCGCGGTGTTCTGCCGCCGGCGTGCGCCAGCGCGTTCATCCGTGCCTTGTGCCCGAATCCTCGCCGATTGCCCATGTGCCAGGGGCTTTCAATGCCGTGGTCGCCGATGGCGATTTCGTCGGCTCGACCGTCTTCGAAGGCCGTGGCGCGGGCGGTGGCCCGACGGCGTCTGCCGTCGTCGCCGACCTGGTGGACGTTGCCCGTGGCGCGCGCGTGCCGACTTTCGGAATCGCTGCGAACAAGCTGGCAAAGCCGAGGCCGGTTGCGATCAGCGGCCATCGTGGTGCCTACTACATTTGCCTGACCGTGCGCGACATGCCGGGCGTGATGGCGGACGTCACCGCGGCGTTCCGGGACGAGCAGATTTCGCTCGATTCCATGCTCCAGCGCGGCCGTGCGCCGGGCGATCCGGTGCCGGTGGTGCTGGAGACGCACGAGTGCGAAGAAGCCGCCATGTCCCGGGCGCTTGCCAAGATTTCCAAGCTTTCCAGCATGTTGCGTCCGCCGCGCATGATCCGGATCGAAGCCTTTTAGCCCTGTCCGAATAGCCGTATAAAATGGGTGCCGCGGGCCCGTTCGGGTCCGCACCCGTTCAAGCCAAATCGAAGAAATCCTCGGGGAGTATCGCATGACCGAAATGTTGGATCGCAACCTGGCGCTTGAAGTCGTCCGGGTGACGGAAGCTGCGGCGCTGTCGGCTTCGCGCCTGATGGGGCGCGGCGACGAAAAGGCAGCCGACCAGGCGGCGGTGGACGCCATGCGCAGCGCGCTCAACAGCCTCGAGATCGACGGCACCGTCGTCATCGGCGAGGGCGAGCGTGACGAAGCCCCGATGCTCTATATCGGCGAAAAGGTCGGCAAGGGCGGTCCGAAGGTCGATATCGCGCTCGATCCGCTGGAAGGCACGACCATTACGGCGAAGGGCGGCAACAACGCGCTTGCCGTGATCGCGCTCGCCGAAAAGGGCGGCTTTTTGAACGCGCCCGACGTCTACATGGACAAGATCGCCGTCGGCAAGGGCGTCGGTGAGGGTGTCGTCGATCTCGACGAGACCCCGGCCAAGAACCTGCACGAACTTTCCAAGGCCCTGAAAAAGGACATTTCGGACATCCTCGTCTGCATCCTCGACCGGCCGCGCCATGAAGAGCTGATCAAGCGCGTGCGCGAGGCGGGTGCGCGCATCATGCTGATTTCCGACGGCGACGTGTCGGGCGTCATCGCAACCTCGGAGCTTTCCTCGGGCGTCGATATGTACGTCGGTTCGGGCGGCGCGCCGGAAGGCGTTCTCGCCGCCGCCGCGCTGCGCTGCATCGGCGGTTTCATGCAGGGACGTCTCCTGTTCCGCAACGACGACGAACGCAAGCGGGCGGCGCGCTGGGGGATCACCGACCTCAACCGCAAATACGGGATGCTGGATCTGGCTTCCGGCAACGTCATGTTCGCCGCGACCGGCGTGACCGACGGCGCCATGCTGCACGGCGTGCGCCGGTTCGCGGGCGGCGCCAAGACGCACTCCATCGTCATGCGGTCCAAGACCGGGACCGTGCGCCGGGTCGAGACCGACCACAACTTCACGATCAAGTCCGGCTTCGGCCCCATGGACCATTGAGGCCATGAACACGGGCGCGGGTCAGGGAGAGGGGCCTCTCTTCGTCGCGCGCTCGTTTTCGGGCTACGCGTGGCGCCCGCGCCTTGAAGACGCGCGGGCGGCGCTGACGCTCGCCCAGCGCCTCGAACTGCCCGAAATCGTCGCGCGCGCCCTGGCGGGCCGCGGCATCGGCCCCGAAGAGGCGGAAGCCTTTCTCAATCCGACGCTTCGCGCGGCCTTGCCCGATCCCGGTCACCTGATCGACATGGACCGCGCCGCCGCGCGCATCGCCGATGCCGTCACGAACGGAGACAAGATCGCCGTGTTCGGGGATTACGACGTCGATGGCGCGACGTCGTCGGCGCTTCTGGCGCGGTTTTTCCGGGCGCTTGGCCGGCCGATAGAGGTCTATATCCCCGACCGCCTCAAGGAAGGCTACGGCCCCAACGGCCCGGCCATGCGGGCGCTTGCCAAGGGCGGCGCGAAGGTGGTGATCACCGTCGATTGCGGCATTTCCGCCTTCGATGCGCTGGAGGAAGCCAGGGACGCCGGTCTCGACGTCGTCGTCATCGACCATCATGTGGCCGAAGAGCGTCTTCCTGCGGCTGCGGCCATCGTCAATCCGAACCGTCTGGATGAAACCAGCCCGCACCGACAGCTCGCCGCCGTCGGCGTCGCCTTCCTGCTGGTGGTCGCCGTCAACCGCGAACTGCGGGCGCGCAAATACTATCGCCCGGGACGGCCGGAGCCGGATCTGCTGCAATGGCTCGATATCGTGGCGCTCGGCACCGTCTGCGATCAGGTGCGGCTGACCGGCGTCAACCGGGCACTGGTGGCACAGGGCCTCAAGATCATGGCGGGGCGGGCCAATGCGGGCCTGCGCGCGTTGGCCGATGTCGCCAAGCTCGACCAGAAGCCCGAAGCCTGGCACCTTGGCTTCATGCTGGGCCCGCGCATCAACGCGGGCGGCCGGGTGGGAAGGCCCGACCTGGGCTCAAGGCTGCTTGCCTGCGACGACGACGACGACGCGGCGGGCATTGCCCGCGAACTCGACGCCTTCAACGCCGAGCGCCGCGAGATCGAGGCGCAGGTTCTCGAACAGGCATTGGTGCAGGCGGAAGAGCAGGGCGGGGCGGAACGGCCTTTCCTGTTCCTTGCCGGTGAGAACTGGCACCCCGGCGTCATCGGCATCGTGGCGAGCCGCGTCATCGAGCGTTTCCACCGCCCGGTCTGCGTCGCCGGGATCGACGGCGAAACGGCGAAGGGTTCGGGCCGTTCGGTACCGGGCATCGATCTGGGGGCGGCCGTCATCGCGGCGCGGCAGGAAGGGCTGCTGATCAACGGCGGCGGCCACGCCATGGCGGCGGGGTTCACCGTGGCGCGGGGCCGCCTCGACGAGCTTGGCGAATTCCTCGCCGCCCGCATCGCCCGCCAGGTCGCGGAATCCGGCGAAGAACTTGGCCGCACGCTGTATCTCGACGGTGCGCTCGCCGTGCGTGCGGCGACGCCGGAGCTGATCGCCAGACTGGCGGCGCTCGCCCCCTTCGGGCAGGGCAATTCGGAACCGCGCTTCGTCATTCCTGCCGCCCGCGTGGGCAAGGCCGACGTGGTCGGCGAAAACCACGTGCGGCTGTTTCTGACGGGCGGCGACGGCGGCCGCCTCAAGGCCATTGCCTTCCGCGCCGCCGACAAGCCGCTCGGGCGCGCCCTGCTGGAAGCGGGGGGCCTGCCCATCCATGTCGCGGGCAAGCTGCGCGCCGACAACTGGATGGGGCGCGACGACGTGCAGCTTCTCGTCGACGACGCGGCACCTGCCCAGTAAGGGGCCTTCAAATCCGGGACTTTCAGGCGGCTTCGGCCCCGGGCCGGATTGCCCTTGATTTCCCGGCCATTCCCCCTTAAACGAAGCGGGCCTGTCCGGCCGGTTCTTTCGGCCCGGCCCCCGCGACCCCATCGTCTAGAGGCCTAGGACACCACCCTTTCAAGGTAGTAACACGGGTTCGAATCCCGTTGGGGTCGCCACTTTAACACATTGAAAATAAAGTATTTATTGCCCTAACCGGCGTCCAATTCGTACAGCACAACGCTGTTGGGTGGACACTTGGGGGGACAGGTTATTTCTACCCAAAGTAATCATGACTTCGCAGTCATTTGTTCTATAGGGTAAATTCCGAATTTCGAGGCCGTTATCACCTTCTAACTGTGATTACGAGGGAATCATTGAACGAGGCCACAAATCGGTCTCTGAATCATGTTTTCGGATCTATTTAGTAACGACGTAAAAATTTCAGAAGTCCGCGAATTGATGGAGATACAAGGTCAGCGACACAAGCGAGGCGGACTATTTGAGGGGGGCCGATGAGTGCGATCGAGTATCGGGGGACAGATACATTTGTGAGGAGCGTCCCGGAGTTTCTTGATGTGTTGAGCCGAACTCTCCTTGGTTCTGATTGGATTTACCGGGGCGTAGGCAGCATTAATCATCTGCTAAGTCCGTCCATTGGCCGAATTAGAGACAGCCGAGAAAGTTCGGAAAACAAACTGACGGTCGAAAACGAGCGCGATTTACTGGAACGATTTCGAAACCGTGTTCGCCCGTTCGTTGACATCAATATTTCCGACGACCTTGAATGGCTGATCTTGGGTCAGCATCATGGGTTGCCCACAAGGCTACTCGATTGGACGAGTAGTCCACTTGTCGCCCTCTACTTTTCGCTAAAGCTAATGCCACGTACTTGGGTCGAGGATCGACCCGGCAACGGAGCGTTGCAGAAAATCCCGGGAGTTGTTTATGTAGTCCCGAGGCCGAAAGTCTCACTGCTTGAGACCATCAATCCATTTTCGGTCACCGGTGTAACTCTGGTTGACCCGCCACACGTTACTGAGCGCATTTCTCGTCAATCTGGGTTACTTACAATTCATCCGAACCCCGAGACCCCTTGGGAGCCACCCAACTTTTGGAGGTTAATTGTCCCCCATGATTCCAAACACCTGATTAGGTACGAGCTCGACGAAATTGGAATCAATGAAGCGTCGCTATTTTCTGGCTTAGATGCTGTTGCGAAGCATTTGGGTTGGCAATTTAGCAGTGGTTATGACCCGGGTTAGAACTGTTTCGCCAATTTCAGGGTTCACGAAGGGGGACAAATGGGTGGACAAGCAAATCCTTTGATCTTCTTATGTTCACGTTAGCGACAACGCTGTAACCCCGCAGATTTCCTAGGTTACAGCGTAGCGTCTGCCACCCATTTCCACACTTTCAAGGTAGTAACACGGGTTCGAATCCCGTTGGGGTCGCCACTCTCCCATTGAAAAATAGCGCCTGTCGCGGTTTGCCACCAAAAAGCCGCCATCGGGCTGCATGTTCGCTCTTTCTCCGCGCGGAACGGGCGGGATCAACCGCCGCGCCGCCGGAGCTTTTCACGGGAGGAATACATGCGCAATTTTGCGTTTTCGTTTGCGCGCGCGGGCTTGACGCGCCGCCTGTTTGCGTTCGCCGTCGCGGGGCTTTTGCTGGGAACATCGGTTCCCGCCTGGTCCCAGTCCGATTACAAGCCGGAAGTGGGGATGGACGGCAAGGACGTCGTCTGGGTGCCCACCGACCAGCCGCTGGTCCAGACCATGCTGAACCTCGCCAAGGTGACGCCGCAGGATTTCCTGATGGACCTGGGCTCGGGCGACGGGCGTACGGTGATCGCGGCGGCGAAGCGCGGTCTCAAGGCGCACGGCATCGAATACAATCCGAAGATGGTCGCGCTTGCCAAGGCCCGTGCCGCGGCCGAGGGCGTTGCCGATCGCGCCACGTTCGAGAAGGCCGACCTGTTCGAAAGCGATTTTTCAAAGGCCAGCGTCATCACCCTGTTTCTGCTGGACGAGATCAACGAGCGCCTGCGCCCCCGTCTGCTTGACCTGAAGCCCGGTACGCGCATCGTTTCCAACACCTTCACGATGGGCGACTGGACGACCGATGAAAGCGTGACCCTGCCGAAATGCAGCAGCTGGTGCACGGCGCACCTGTGGATCATCCCGGCCAAGGTCGAGGGCACCTGGCGCATGGGCGAGCGCGACCTGCGGCTTTCCCAGACCTACCAGATGCTGAAGGGAACCCTCGGCGGCAAACCGATTTCGGCTGCGAAGATGTCGGGCGACCGGATTTCCTTCACCGCCGACGGTATGCGCTTCGTGGGCACCGTTTCGGGCACGAAGATGACCGGTACCATGGAAGGCCACAGCGGCAGCTGGTCGGCCACGCGCCAGTAAACCGGGGGGTCACAGCTGCGCAAGCGTACGGCGCAGCACCTCGGCTGGTGGCGCATCGGCATCGATCTGCCGCCAGCCGATATCCCCGGCGTCATAGGTCAACTGGTTCGCGACGACGTCCGTCGTTGCATCCGACGCATCGCCCCGGCGTGTCGCTACCCGCTTCATCATCACCGCTTCCGGCGCTTTCAGCCAGAACCCGCTAAACGGGACGCCCGCCACGCGGGCGATTTCCTCGATGCATTTACGTTCGTTGGGGCGGGCGAAGACGGCATCGACGACAACGCTGCTTCCGGCCTCGAGCGCCGCCTGCACGTCACGGTTCAGGGCATCGTAAACAACGATGTTTGCTTCCGCCCGGTAGGCCGGTGCCGACAGGCGTTGTTCCGGGACGATGCCGGCAATGCGCTTGCGCAGGATGTCGCTGCGCAGGTGCAGCGCGCCCGGT
This sequence comes from Alphaproteobacteria bacterium, assembly GCA_038145705.1. Classification (GTDB taxonomy): domain Bacteria; phylum Pseudomonadota; class Alphaproteobacteria; order SMXQ01; family SMXQ01; genus WHSO01. Next base: position 128,628 of record JAYQQF010000003.1, read on the forward strand.
GGCCTGCCGATTGTCGGAGCAATCGCCGCGGCAAGTGTGGTCTTTCCGGTGCCGGACAGCCCGCCCACAGCGATGAGGCGCGGTGGCGGGGCTGGCGCGAGCAGGGTGCGGGCAAGGTCGATCAGGCGCGCCACGCGGGCAAGCAGCGCGCGCCCGACCGGCGCGGAGGCTCCCTTCATCTCCATGGCGGAGACCTTGGCGCGGACGAGGGCGCGCATCGCCATCATCAAACCAAGCGGGCCGAGGAACCCGGTATCACCGGTGCGCCCGACGTAGCGGCCGAGCGCGCGGTTGGCGAGGGCAGGCTGGTTTCTGGCCAAAAGGTCCATGAGCAGGAAGGCAATGTCGTAGCCGACATCTATCGTGGCGATGGCGTCGGAAAACTCGATGCAGTCGAACAACAGCGGACGGCCATCCACGAGAACGATATTGCCGAGATGCATGTCGCCGTGACAGCGGCGGACGTATCCGTCCCTTCGCCGTCGGTCGAGGAGGGCGGCATGGCGGGCAAGGGCGGCGCGGCAGGCAGAAGTCAATTCGTCACGTGTGGCGGCATCGAATGTGGCCGGGAGGGTGGCCATGTCGCGGCTGTTTTCCCCGATTACCCGCGAAAGACCTTCGGCACCGCCGAAACCGGCCGAGACGGGGAGAGACCCGGCGTGGAACAAGACAGCGGCATCGATGACGGCGTCGATGTGTTCCGGGGTCAGGGCGCTTGCGTCGGCGACATGGTCCAGTGTCATGGTTTCGTCGAAGCGACGCATCACGACGATCCATTCGATGGCCTCGCCGGGGGCCGGTTCGCTCGCCCCGTCGATGGCGAGCGAGCCGTCGCTGTTTTTCCTGATAGCCGCGGCGCGAAGGTAAATCTCCGGCGCCGTGCGCCGGTTGAGCGAAATCTCCGCCTCGCAGGCGGTCTTGCGCGCCTCAAGGCTGCGGAAATCGACGAAGGCGTAATGGACGGCGCGTTTCAGCTTGTAGGCGAAGTCGCCCGCGAGAAACAGGTCCGAGATATGCGTGCGGATGTGCTTTACCGTGCCGCCGTCAAGGCGATGGGTCGCGGGATCCGACAGGAACGCGACAACCGGGCCTTGTGGATCGTCGGGGGCTGCCATCGCTCATGAAGCCGTGCCGGCTTCTATGTCCTGGGTCGCCGGGCGCACGGAGGCACGCGGGCTGAGCCCGAACCAGTCGGGCATCGAACGGATGAGATCGCGGTCGCCGACGAGAACCAGTTCGTCATCGGCTATCGCCTTGCGCAGGTCGCGGTCGCCTTCCCAGACCTCGATCAGTCTGCGCAGGGGCACGGTGACGTAAAGATTCACGTCCTTGCCGTGGTCTTCGTCGCAAAGATCGACTTCCTCGTCGTTGATCACGTACCACCAGTTCATCGGTTTCTTCTGGCCGGGAACGTCGGTCAGGGAAAAGCACAGGACGGTCTCGCCGCTCGGCAGGTGCGTGGTCAGGATACGGCGGCGGATATCCCACATCAGGAATCCGACATCGAGTTCGTCATCGGTCAGTTCGCTGCGCGCCCAGCGCATTCCCCACACCGCCATCTGCACCAAAAGGTCGTGCAGTTCCTTGCCGCAAGGGGTGAGATTGTATTCGTAGCTGTCCTTGCCGCTGCCCTTGCGGCGGATGACGAGGCCCTTTTCCTCCAGCATCTTGAGGCGCTTCGAAAGAACGGTCGGGGAAATTCTGGAAATTGCCCGCTGGAAGTCGCTGAAGCGGGTGGTGCCCAGAAGAAGCTCGCGCAGGATCAGCATCGTCCATTTTTCGCCGATGATCTCCATAGACTTGGCGACAGGGCAGAATTGTCCGTAAGCGATCATCCATGCCTCCCGAACGGTCCGGTTTTCCGGGCTTTTTCTTACTACGCGAAGTGTAGCTGATTACTACTCCCCACGCAGTATCAGCATCGCGCGCGGGCTCCTAGCTTGCCATCGTCAGCCGGCCGCGGTGCCGGCGCTTTTCGGGGGAGAGCGCACGATGGAAAGCCTGATCTATATCGCCAACGGCCTGAATCTTCTCGGCTACTGCATGAAGGACATGTTGCGTCTGCGGATCCTGATGTTGGCAGCAGCGTCCTGTCTTGCCGGATACTTCTATTTCAGGGCGGAGCCCCTGATGACCTGCGTTTATTGGAATCTGTTCTACGTCGCGCTCAATTCGGCGCAGATCGCCAGGTTGGTCCTGGCTCGGTCAATGGTTCGCGAGGGACAGGCCTGGGCCAGGTTTTTCGCTTGATTTGTGGATCAAATAGAAGATAATGCGACGCATTCTCAACCAAAGAACCAGATCAAGGAGGAAAATTCAGGTCTCTGCCCACATCCGGAGCAGGTTCGCATAGCCCTTGGCCAGCAGGTCGAAGGTCGCCGACTTGCCCCCATCCCGAAAAATTTCCCGCCGCGCCTGGTCCAGTTCGAACAAAATCTCCCTCTGATCGGAAGAACGGACATGGCTTTGCAACCAACCGGCAATCACCAGCCGCTCGCCGGTGATCACGGGTTCGACCCGATGAAGAGTGGTGGAGGGGTAGATGATCGCGCTGCCGGCCGGCAACTTGAAGTCTTGTTCGCCGCCGGGGGATTCTATGATCAACTCGCCCCCTTCGTAAGAACCCGGATCGGTGAGGAACAAGGTGAAGGAGATGTCGGAACGAATGCGGTTACCCGCCGTGCCCATCAACGCATCATCGACATGGGTGCCGTAACTCATTCCGGCGGCATAACGGGAAAACAGCATCGGTCCGAACCGGTTGGGCAGGCAGGCAGACGAAAAAACTTCGTGCCGGGCCAGGCTTTCCTGGATACGGCCCCGAAGGTCCTCGGTGTCGGCGCCCGATACGAGCTGGGTGTTCTGTTTGACGCCCCGGGCATGCCAGCCCGCGGTGGTCCGGCCATCGACAAGTTCGCCCCGCGCGAAGGCGTCGCGAAGGAGTGAGAGAGTGGCGGTATCCAGAAGTTCGGCAATGCAGAGAATCATAGGTCACCATCCGTGCCGAAAGGCACGCCAAATAGAGAAGACGGAGTAAAGACATGCAGGATCGTAAGGTCAAGGTGTGGCTCGGCATGGGAACGGCGGTGCTGGTCGGAAACGCGGCACTGAGCGTCGGGGCATTCGCCGATGAAGCCGGCATGCAGGCACACAATGCCTTGCACAAGACCCAGGTCGTTCAGGCCGGGGAAGGCGGCGAGGGAGGTGAATCCGGGGCTATCGTTGGCTTGTCCAGCGAGACGGCGCTGATCGCGCGCCTCGTCATGATGCGCGGCCATCTGCGCGCGGGCCGCGACGATCTTGCCGCAGGCGACCGCGAAACCGCGGCCCTGCATTTCGCCCATCCGCAGGCGGAATTGTATCAGGAAATCGCGAAACTTCTGCCGGTGGTCAAAGCGTGACCTTTCGTCGACAAGCTTCAGGCGACGGTCAACCTGATGAACGCCAAGGCCGACCGCGAGTCGATCGAGGCGTCGGTCGAGGAATCGGTGAAGTCGATCGACCGTGTCATTGCGCTTGCGGTGGGGCGGGACCGGCAGGCAGGTGCGCGTCTTGCACAGGCCTCGGTCGCGGTGTTGAAGGCCGCGGCGTCCGAATACGGCGCCAGCATCAAGGGCGGCAAATTCACCAACGTCGAGGAATACCAGGACGCGCGCGGGTTCGTTCTCGAATTGCGCCGTACCGTGACGAAATACAGGGATGCGCTGCGAAAAGTGGATTCGCGCGGTTACGACTCGCTTCTTCGCGATATCGACGCCATGCGGGCCGCCCTCGGCCCGGCGCGTCCCCCGGCGCAGCCGGTTCTCGCCCCTGGCGCCATGTTCGGGCTCTCCTCCCGCGCCGAACTTGACGCCAGCATCTTCCAGCGCACAGGCGCCGGAGGGGAAAAGGGCGAAGGCGGGGAAGGTGGCGAGGGCGGCGAAAAAGCCAAGCACTAGCCGGTCTTCCCTGAATTGGCCGGGTGGCAGCCTCGATGCGGCCACCCGGCCTTTTTCTCTGAAGTGGCGCGTTGACGGCGCTGCCCGGGTTCTCTACACCTCCGGGCAACAGGAGAACCGCGCGTCCCATGTCCGCCGCCCCTCCCATCCTCGGCCTTCGCGATGCCAGGCTCGCCTTCGGCGACAAGCGCCTGTTCGAGGGCCTGTCCCTGTTTCTCGGCACGAACGACCACATCTCCCTGATCGGGTCCAACGGCACCGGCAAGACGACCCTGATGAAATGCCTGATGGGGCTGCTGGAACTCGACGGCGGCGAGCGATTCGTCAAGCCCGGCACCGTCATCGTCCATGTCCCGCAGGATGCCGAGGTAGCTGCCAGGGAAACCATTCTCGATTTCGTGACCCGCCCCGACGGCGTGGTGGCGCCCGGCGTGCGCGCAGCCGAGGAGCCCTTGCCCCGTCATAAGGCGGAAGAGGCCCTGTCGGCGGTCGGCCTCGATCCAGCGCGCACGGGCGAAAACCTCTCGGGCGGCGAGCATCGCCGCGCCGCCATCGCGCGCGCGCTCGCGCGCGACCCCGATGTCCTGTTGCTGGACGAGCCGACGAACCACCTCGACCTTGCCGCCATCGAGTGGCTGGAAGGCGTTCTCGGGCGCTTTCGCGGCGCGATGATCGTGATCAGCCATGACAGGGCGTTCCTCGGGCGCATTTCGACGGCGACGATCTGGCTCCAGCGCCGCCGCCTGCTGCGCATGGACAAGCCCTTTTCCGAGTTCGAGAAATGGTCGGAGGACATCCTCGAACTTGAATTGAAGGAACAGCACAAGCTGTCGCGCACCATCGACCGGGAAACCGAATGGCTGCATCGCGGCGTCACCGCGCGCCGACGGCGCAACCAGGGCAGGCTCCGGCGCCTCGATGAACTGCGCGCCGCCCGCCGCCAGCGCGACGTGATCGGCGCCAAGGTCAATCTCGCCGCGGGGGAGGGGCCGCCGGCCAGCCAGCTGGTCTGCGAGATGCATCACGTGAACAAGTTCTTCACCGGCGCCGATGGCGGGCGCGTCGACATCGTGCGCGATTTCTCCTGCCGGGTGCTGCGTGGCGACCGCGTCGGTATCATCGGCCCCAATGGCGCGGGCAAGACGACGCTGCTGCGCATGCTGCTGGGCGAAATGGACCCCGACAGCGGGCGCATCAAGATGGGCAGCCGAACGGAGGTCGCCTATTTCGACCAGTCACGGCGCGACATCGACCCCAAGCTGACGCCGTGGCAGTTCCTTTGCCCGCAGGGCGGCGACCAGATCAGCGTGCGCGGCCACAAGCGGCACGTTGTGGGCTATCTCAAGGACTTTCTCTTCGACGAGGACGACGCGCGTTCGCAGATCGCGACGCTGTCGGGCGGCCAGCGCAACCGGCTGATGCTGGCCCGCGTGCTGGCGCAGACCTCGAACCTGCTGGTGCTGGACGAGCCGACGAACGATCTCGACATGGATACCCTCGACAAGCTGCAGGACGCGCTCGAGGCCTACGAGGGAACGCTGCTGGTGGTCAGCCACGACCGCGACTTCCTCGACAGGCTGGTGACCAGCGTGATCGCGCTCGAAGGCGAGGGCGAAGTCCACGAATACGTGGGCGGCTACGCGGACTACATTCGCCAGCGCATCGCACCGCGCGAAAAGGCGGTTGCCCAGCAGAAGGCGAAGGCCAAGTCTGTTGCGGCACAAGACCGGCCGCGCAGCCAGCCGGTGAAGATGTCGTATAAGGATGTTCGGGCGCTCGAGATTCTGCCCGATGAAATCGCGGGCCTCGAGGACGAAATCGAGCGGCTCGGCCTGCGGCTTGCCGATCCGGGCCTGTTCGGGCGCGACGCGGCAGCGTTTAATGCGGCAGCGGCGCGGCTGGAAGCGGCCAGGGCCGAGAAGGCCGCCAAGGAAGACCGCTGGCTGGAGCTGGAAGCGATGCGCGAGGCGATCGAGGGCGCGCGCGGCTGACCGCGCAAAAGGGAGAGATCATGGGCTACCTGCTGCTGCACCCGGAAGACCTCGAAGGGCTGGTGACGATGGCCGATGCCATTGCCGCGATTGAGAAGGCCTATGCCGGGGCCACCGAGTTCCCGGTCATCAACGCCCCGCGCCGGCGCATCCATTCGCCCGCCAGCGTGCGCTTCAACACTTTTCCGGGCGGCATCCATGAACTTGGCGTGATTGGGCTCGCGTCCCACGCGGAAGTCGTGACCCAGGACGGACCCGTGCAGCACTTCGGCAATCGCGAGCACCAGATCGTGCTGTTGCACGATTCGAACGATTCGCGCCTGCTGGCGATCCTGATCGGGGCGATCAACGAAAAGACGCTGGGCTATACGACCCAGACGGCGCTGCGCACGGGGGCGACGAGCGGCGTCGGCTATCGGCATCTGGCACGCGAGGATGCCAAGGTCGTGGCGCTGTTTGGCGCGGGCAACCAGGCGGTGACGCAGCTTCTGGCGCTGAAATCGGTGCGCGACATCGAACTGGTCAGGATCTGCACACGGACCGAGGAAAGCCGCCGCCGCTTTGCCGAAACCTACGGCCCCATGTTCGGGCTGGAGATCTTTACGGTCGAAGACCCCCGCGATGCGGTACGCGGTGCCGATGTGGTCGTCTGCGCGACCAATACCAACGTGCCTGTGCTGAAGGGCGAATGGCTGGAACCCGGCCAGCATGTGTCGTCCATCGTCGGCTCCAACATCCAGCTCGTGCGCGCGGGCTGGCTGGACGCGCCCCGCCGCGAGGTGGACGACGAGGTGGTGCGCCGCGCCGACGTCATCGCGGTCAATTCGCGGGAAGCCGTCGTGCAGGATGAACAGGGCGACCTGTTCGAACCGATGGGGAAGGGGATCATCTCGCTCGACGACCTTGCCGAGCTCGGCGAGATCGCGCTCGGGCGCCGTCCCGGACGCAAGAGCCGCGACCAGATCACCCTGCACAAGAACAACGTCGGCATGGGGATCGGCGATCTCGCCATCGCCACCTGCGCCTTCGAGCGCGCCAGGGCGCTCGGCCGCGGCACGATGATGGAGATTCCCCCCGTCAGCGGCGATCCCGAGTAGCGGTTTCAGACCGTCACGTAGGCCGGCCCCTTGACGAATTCCGCCCACTGCTGGATCGCGCCGTTGGTGGCCTGCCAGTTGGGGCGCGCCTTCATGCGGCCGAGCCAGCCGGCAATGTTGGGATAATCCCTGAAGGTACAACCGATGACTTCGCCGACCGAGACGATGCCTGATGCCAGATAGTCGGCAATGGTGATGTCGTCGCCGGCAAGCCATTTCGCGCCGTTGCCGAGCATGTGATCGTTCATCACCGAAAGAAAGCGTTGCGCCTGTGAGAGGCCCAGCGCCACCTGCGCCTTGTGCGCGGCGGTATCGGGCAGCTTGTAGGGATCGAGGATCTGCGTATAGACCAGCCCGTAGCCGAACGAGCGGTAAAAATTGGTGTTCACCCAATCGAGCCGCTCGTTGACGCGGGTGCGCGCCTTCAGGTCCTTCGGGTAGGCTTTCGATCCGGATTTATCGGCGAGATATTTCAGAATCGCCGAACTTTCGATCAGCCGGAAATCGCCGTCATCGAGGGCGGGCACCAGGCAGCTCGGGTTGATCAGCTTGTAGGCATCGCCGTACTGCTCGCCGGCCAGAATATCGACGACCTGCTGTTCGACATCGAGGCCTTCGTCGGCGATGAACATCATGATCGACCGGCATGTCGTGGACATTGGATGCTGATAGAGCTTCATTGGGGGGCCTCCTGTCTTCTGACGGGTATTTTGATCATGCGCCCGTTCCTTAACCAGTGGAAAATAAACATTTTTTGAGACTGCTACCGGAGCCGCGGAATCGGGTAGAATGCGCCGGTTTCCGCCGCCCCCGGGCGGTTCAACACAGGGAGTACCCACATGATTTCGATTTTTAAGACCGCCGGCATTTTCGCCGCCGGTTTCGCCGCTGCTGCCGTTGCCATGACGCCGGCTGCGCAGGCTGATGATTTCTACAAGGGCAAGTCGGTGAAGATGATCATCGGCTATGGCCCGGGTGGCGGCTATGACGTCTACGGCCGCCTCGTCGCCCGTCATCTCGCGCGCATGCTGCCGGGCAGCCCGACCGTGGTGCCGCAGAACATGCCGGGCGCGGGCAGCGCGCGGGCGGCACAGTTCCTGAGCGTCAGCGCGCCGCAGGACGGCAGCGTATGGGCGACGGTGGGTCAGAACCTGCCGCTCGATCAGGCCCTCAACCCCGCGAAGGCAAAATACGATACCCGCAAGCTTCTCTGGATCGGCAACATCAACCGCGGCAACAACGTCGTGATGATCTGGCACACGGCGGGCGTCAAGTCGATCGAGGACGCGACCAAGAAGGAAGTGTTCCTGTCGGCGACCGGCGTGACCTCGACCTCGGTCCAGTATCCGCGTGTGCTCAACAACATGTTCGGCACGAAGTTCAAGATCATCACCGGCTTCGGCGGCGGCAGCGAGCTCAACCTCGCCATCGAACGCGGCGAGGTGATGGGCCGCGGTTCCAATGCCTGGGCCAGCATCAAGGCGAACACGCCGCATTATCTCACGGAAAAGAAGGTCAACATCATCCTGCAGATGGGTCTGACCCGCGAGAAGGACCTGCCGGACGTTCCGCTGCTGATCGATCTCGCTCGCAACCCGGCCGAACGCCGCGTTCTGGAACTGATATCGGCAGGCACCGATATCGGCCGCCCGCTTCTGACGACCCCCGGCGTTCCCGCCGAGCGCGTCAAGCTGCTGCGCGATACCTTCGATGCCATGGCCAAGGACAAGACGTTCCTCGATGAGGCCGCCAAGGCCAAGCTCGACGTCGACACGGTTCCGGGCAGCGAGGTTCAGAAGATCGTCGAAAACATCGTGACAGCGCCGGCCGATATCGTCGAACTGGTCAAGGCGGCGATGACCAAGGGCGCGGTGTTCGACTGCAAGGGCCTGGTCAAGGACCAGAAGCTCTGCGAAGCGCCGAAGAAGAAAAAGAAGAAGTCGTCCTAAATCCGGGGTCAGCCGAAACGAAAGGGGCCCGCGTTGCGGGCCCCTTTTTTATGCCGGTTGCGCGGCCCTAGATGATCGGCTTCGACTTGTAGCGCTGTTCCCAGACGGGAAGCACCTGCTTGTTGAAGACGGCATCGGGCGTGATGCCCTTGAGCGCGTTGAGCACGCACTTGGTCGCCCAGATCAGGCCCGGATGCAGGCCCGAGGCGAGGTTCGACGATACCATGTGCGGCGACAGCAGCACCTTGTGACCCATCTTGAGGAGGCGCGAATCGTTGTTGAGCGGCTCGTCCTCGAAGACGTCGAGGGCGGCCTTGGCAATTTTGCCCGAATCAAGGCCGTCGCAGAGCGCCTGTTCGCTCACCACCATGCCGCGCGAATCGTTGATCAGGATGACGCCGTCCTTGCACTTCGCCGCCGCCTTGGCGTCGAACATGTGGGTCGTCTCCTTGGTCAGGGTCACGTGGTAGGTGATGATGTCGGATTCGGCGAGAAGCTTGTCGTAGGACACCTTTTCGACGCCCAGTTCCTCGAAGCGCGAGTCGGGGATGTAGGGATCGTAGCCGATCATCTTGCAGCCCCAGGGCTTCAGCAGCTTGGACACTCGCCCGCCGATGCGCCCCAGCCCGACGATGCCGACGGTCATGCCGGGATAGTCGTCCATCTCGCGCGAACCGAGATAGAGCCCCTGGAGGTCGGGATCGCGCCACTGGCCGGCCTTCATCCGCTCGTCGCGCTCGCGCACCTGCTTGAGCAGCGTCAGGATCATGGCAATCGTGCCTTCGGCGACGCCGCCCCAGTTCGATTCGGTCGGCGCGTGGGTCACCATCACGCCGAGCTCGGTCGCGCCCTTGAGGTCGACGTCATCGACGCCGATGGTGCACTTGGCGACGATGCGCAGGTTGTCGCCGGCCGCCTGCATGATCTTCTTGCTGATGGGCGAGGAGCGGATCGAGGTGCCCATCATGGCCACGGCGCCCTCGGCCATCTTCATCATTTCTTCTTCGTTGTTGCCCTGCGGGTTGTGCCAGTCGGCACGGCCCAGAACGAGGTCGAGGCCGGCCTTCTCGAAGGCCTCCTGCCATTCCAGGTTTTCCATGATAGGGGCGAAAACGAATACCTTGGGACGCGCCATGAACATCTCCCCGTTTGGCTTGTGGTTATTTGTGGTTATATTCTTCGCCATTCCACATTTCAAAGGAGAAAAAGAAATGACCAGATTGGCCGGGCGCGTAGCCATCGTGACGGGGGCGGGCAGGGGCATCGGCGTTTCCTACGCCAAGCGCTATGCCGAGGAAGGCGCCAAGGTCGTCTGCGTCGACGTGCTCGATTCCCAGTCCACGGTCGATACGATCAAGCAGGCGGGTGGCGACGCGATCGGGGTCAAGGCCGACGTCACCGACGCCAAGGCCGTCGCCGAAATGGCCCGTATCGCGGTCGAGACTTATGGAAAAATCGACATCCTGCTCAACAACGCGGCGCTGTTCGCCAATCTGGAGCGCCGCCATTTCATGGATATCCCGTCCGAGGAATGGGACAAGGTGATGCAGATCAACACCCGTGGCGTGTTCGAATGCATCCGCGCCGTCGTTCCCGACATGCGCAAGCGCGAGTACGGGAAGATCATCAACATCGCATCGGGCACGGTGTTCAAGGGCACGACCGGTCTGTGCCAGTACGTGGCATCGAAGGGCGCCGTTGTTGCCATGACGCGGGTGATCGCCCGCGAACTGGGGCCCGACAACATCTGCGTCAACGCGCTGGCGCCGGGCATGACGTTGTCGGAAGCGCTGGCCGAGCGTGATTTCTATCTCAATTCCTCGACCCCCTCGACGCGCGCTTTCAAGCGTCACGAATATCCCGAGGACCTGACCGGCGCGGCGGTGTTCCTCGCCTCCGCGGACAGCGATTTCATGACCGGCCAGTGCATGGTGGTGGACGGCGGCGCGGCGATGCACTGAAACGGCCTTTACTGATCGATTTCAGCGTCCCGGCCGGGGATTTGACCGGGCCGGGCCACGATCCTATATTTATACGAAATCGAAGGATTGGCGGCGCCTTGCGCCAGCCGGACCGTGAGGAAAGCCATGAAGATTACGCCGCTTGCGAACAATTTCGGGGCAGAGATCGGAGGGATCGACCTGTCCGATCCGTCCCGGGAGATCAAGGACGCCGTCTACCAGGCGTTTCTCGATCACCAGGTCCTGGTGATCCGGGACCAGAAACTGACGCCCATGCAGCAGGTCGCTTTCACGGAAATCTTCGGGGAGCTGGAGTGGCAGGAAAATGCGATCTATGCCCATCCCGATCATGACAAGGTTCTGATTCTCTCGAACGAGCTGCGCCCGGACGGAACGGCGGTCGGCGTCGTCGATGCCGGCGACTTCTGGCATTCGGATTCCTCGCATCATGAAATTCCGGTGAAGATCACCATCCTGCAGTCGATCCGCAATCCCAAGACCGGCGGGGACACCGAATTCTGCGACATGTACCGCATCTACGATGCGCTTCCCGAAGACCTGAAACAGAAGATCAGCGGCCTGCACGGCGTCCATCACGTATCCAAGGCGCTGAACCCGCGCGTCACGATTTCGCCGTCGCGCCCCGGCGCCAAGGACTTCTATGAAACCCAGGCGAAGAACCGCAAGGAAGTGCTGCAGCCGCTGGTGCGCACCCACGAGGAAACAGGGCGGCAGGCGTTGTACGCGAGCCCGCGTTTCACGCTTCGCATCGCCGAACTGGACGACGCCGAGGGCCAGCCGATCCTCGACCAGCTTTTCGCCTACGTCACCGACCGCAAGCGCCCCTACCACTACCGCCACAAGTACCGCGACGGGGACCTGGTGATGTGGGACAACCGCTGCACCCTGCACCGGGCGACCGGGGGCTACGGGCTGCCCGACATCCGCCGGATGCACCGCACCACGGTGATCGGCGAGCGGTCCTTTTATCGCCCGGCCGCCTGATCCAGAGCGGCCTTTTTCTCCGTATTTTTGCTTTGAGCGGTGGGCCCGGCCATTGCCTGAGGGGCCGTTTGCGCGGATAATTCCTATTGTATACAAGGCCTCGTCATGAGCCGAAGCAGGGGGCAGTCCGTTGAGCAGGCAAGATAGCGTGGAGCCGGGGAACGGCGGATTTGTACGCGCACCGCGTACGGTCGGTGCCGGGGTGTTCATGGTCCTGATCGGCCTGTTCGCGCTTTACCACAGTTGGGGGCTAACCACGGGCACGACGCGCCAGATCGGTCCGGGCATGATCCCCCAGTCGCTGTCGGTGCTGCTCGCCATCTGCGGGGTCCTGCTGATCGTCGAAGGCTTCGTGACCCGCGGCGAAAAGCTTGAGGCATGGAAGATCCGCGGGCCGCTGTTCATCCTCGGCGCCGTCGTCATCTTCGGTCTGGCGATCAAGCCGCTGGGCCTTCTGCTTGCCGCCCCGCTGGCGATGGGGATCGGCGGACTGGCCAGTTCGGAAACGCGCCCGCGCGAGATCGCCATATTCGCCGTCGTCATGACGGTCTTCTGCCTTGGCCTGTTCAAGTACGCGCTGTCGCTTCCCATACCGCTCGCCCCGTGGCTGATCGGGTACTGAGGGGGGCGCGGCCATGATCGAACTTATCGACAATCTCGGAACAGGGTTCTCGACGGCGCTATCGCTGCAGAACCTCGGCCTCTGCTTTCTCGGCGTCCTGATCGGGACGGTGATCGGCGTACTGCCCGGCGTCGGCCCCATCGCCACCATCGCCATGCTGCTGCCGCTGACCTTCAAGCTCGACCCGACGGGCGCCCTGATCATGCTGGCGGGCATCTACTACGGGGCGCAGTACGGCGGCTCCACCTCGGCCATTCTCGTCAACATCCCGGGCGAGGCGACAGCCGTCGTCACCACGCTCGACGGCCACCAGATGGCGCGCCAGGGCAGGGCGGGGATTGCGCTTGGCGTCGCGGCGCTGGGCTCGTTCTTCGCGGGGTCCGTGGCGACGCTGGTGATCGCAGCGCTCGCCGTGCCGTTGACCAAGCTGGCGCTGCTGTTCGGCCCCGCCGATTATTTCTCGCTGATGGTTTTGGGCCTCGCTTTTGCCATCGTGCTGGCGCGCGGGCCGCTGCTGCCGGCCTTCTGCATGATCGTGGTCGGGCTGCTGCTGTCCACGGTCGGTACAGATCTCGAGACCGGCGAGGAGCGCCTGACCTTCGGCATGCCCAACGTCGTCGATGGCATAGACTTCGCCGTTCTGGCGATGGGGATTTTCGGTTTCGCCGAAATCCTGCGGAACCTCGAAAATCCCGAAGTGCGCGACGTCAGCCGCACCGCCATCGGCCGCATGCTGCCGACGCGCGAGGATGTCCGCCGCTGCGTGAAGCCCGTGCTGCGCGGCACGTTCGTCGGCGGGCTGCTCGGCATCCTGCCGGGCAACGGCGCGGTCTTGGGGCCTTTCGCTTCCTACACGCTTGAAAAGAAGCTGTCGAAGCGGCCGAAGGAATTCGGCAGCGGCGCCATCGAAGGGGTGGCCGGGCCGGAATCGGCGAACAATGCCGGCGCCCAGACCGCTTTCATTCCGCTGCTGACGCTCGGTATCCCGCCCAATGCCGTGATGGCGCTTATGGTGGGCGCGATGACCATTCACGGGATCATTCCCGGCCCCCAGGTCATGACCAAGAGCCCGGATCTGTTCTGGGGCATGATCGCCAGCATGTGGATCGGCAACGCGCTGCTGCTAATCATCAATATGCCCTTGATTCCATTATGGGTCCGGATGCTACGGGTGCCTTACCACCTGATGTTCCCGGCCATCCTGATCTTCTGCTGCATAGGCATCTATTCGGTCAACAACAGCCCCAACGACGTCATTCTGACGGCGTTTTTCGGGTTTTTCGGCTATGCTCTTTACAAGTTCGGGTTCGAACCGGCGCCGCTTTTGCTCGGGTTCGTGCTCGGAAAACTGATGGAGGAGAAGCTGCGCCAGGCGATGGTCCTGTCCCGCGGAAGCTTCACAACCTTCATCGAAAACCCCGTTTCAGCAGGCCTTCTGTTCCTGACGGTGATTGTGGTGGTCGTGGCGGTTCTGCCCTCCATCCGCAAGAGCAGGGACGAAGTCCTTTAAGTGTTTGGTTGCGTCGGCCGCCTGATCCGGCTGCTCGGCGTAAGCGTAACAACCGGATCGAACCAAGTCCTTGGGAGACAACAGATGAAGAAGCTTTTCCTCGCCCTTTGCGTCGCACTGGGCTTCGCCGCCGCCCCGGCAGGTGCTGCGGATTATCCGACCCGTCCCATTACCCTGATCGTTCCCTTCGCCGCGGGTGGTCCGACCGACGTGATCGCGCGCATCGCGGGCGAATACATGTCCCAGTCGCTGGGCCAGCAGATCGTCGTCGAAAACATCGCCGGCGCCGGCGGCACCACGGGTATCACCCGCGGCTCGCAGGCCAAGAACGACGGCTATACGATCATGATGGGCCACATGGGCACCCATGGCGCGGCCAAGGCTCTCTATCCGAAGCTGAAATACGACCCGAACAAGGATTTCGCGCCGATCGGCCTCGTCGCCGGCACGCCCATCCTTGTCGTCGCCCGCAAGACCATCGAGGCGAATACCCTGAAGGATTTCGTTGCCCTGCTTAAGTCCCGCCAGGACAAGATGAACGAAGCCCACGCGGGCGTCGGTTCGGTGTCCTTCACCACGTGCTCGCTGTTCAACGGCATCGTCGGGGTGAAGCCGACCCGCGTCACCTATCGCGGCACCGGCCCGGTCATCAACGACATGCTGGCGGGCAAGGTCGACTATGCCTGCGACCAGATCGTCAATCTCGTGCCCCAGGTCAAGGCGGGCAACATCAAGGCCTTTGCCATTGCCACGCCGAAGCGTTCCCCCGCGCTGCCCGACCTGCCGACGACCACGGAAGCCGGCATGCCGGAATTCCAGGTCAGCGCCTGGAATGCGCTGTTCGCGCCGAAGGGTACGTCCAAGGAGATCGTGACGAAGCTGAACCAGGCGCTCGACAAGGCGCTCAGCACCGAAGGCGCGCGCAAGCGCATCCTCGATCTCGGCGGCGTCATTCCGGAAGGCGGCGACCGCTCGCCGGAATACCTCGGCAAGTTCGTGGCGTCCGAAGTGGCGCGCTGGAACAAGGTTCTGAAGAAGTAACTGCTTCACGCAGAAACCGAAGGGGGCCCGGCCGGTCCGGGCCCTCTTTTTTTGTCAGAAGCGTGCGGTCAGGCTGACGGCGCCGAACAGGTCGCCTTCGTCCTGGCCCTGGAATTCCTTGGTGCGGAAGACCACCGTGTAGGTGATGCGAAACCGCGGAAACACCAGCGCGATGCCCGACTGGGCATCGCCGACCAGCAGCTTCTTGTCAACGCTCGGCCCGCCGCCGAACGTATTGCCGTCGAGGAAAATGTTGCGCGCGACGGCGCGGCCTTCGAAGCCGGCGAAGATGTACCAGCCGAAACCGTCGCGCGGCTTGAAATGAGCGGCCCCCGGAAGCGATGGCCTGATGCGGGGCGGGCCGCCGAAATCGGCGACGAGATCCTCGCCAAAGCGGAACGTCGCCCCGGCGGCGACATGGGTCATGACGTTGCCGACAGCGCCGCCGACGTGAGGCGTGATGTCGGCGTTGAAACCGAGCAGGTTGGGCAGCGCCAGGTAACGCCACTGGCGGTCGAGGGTCAGGTTGAGCGCCGGCTCGTTGTCGAGTTGGTTATCCCAGCCCTTGGGGTCCTGAACATTGATCAGCTCGTGCCAGCGGCGTTGGGTGAACTCGGCTCCGGACCACGGCCCGACAACGCCCAGCGACAGGGCCGCGGTATCGAGGCGTTCGCGCGTTTCCGAGACCACGGAAACCTCGCCGTACAGCCAGCCGGCCCACGGCCGGTCCGCGGGCTGGGGCGCGGAGATGGAAATGTTTTCCGGCGTGTAGATGTTCTGGCCGATGGCGAAGCCCATGCGCTTGGCGCCTTTTTCGGCGAGCATGGGAAGGTTGCGGCCGAGCCATTCGCCATAGCCGGGCATCTTGCCCTCGGCCGACAGGCAGCTTGCGCGGAAGCCGTTTGTGTAATGGCGGTCGGTTCCCGTGAAGACGTCGTTTTCGACGAGGATGGAAAAGCTCTCGCAATAATCGAGTATATTGGCCCGTCCCGCCGCGGGCCAAATGGCGGAAAGCAGGCCGGCAAGAAGGGCGGTGGAGAGGGGGCGGAAAAACATGGGCGTACGATAGCGCGCGCCCTTTGGCGGTCAAGGGCGGGACGGTGTATGTTTTCCGTAACAGGATAATAAATCAGGGAGGCACAGCATGGCGTCGCTTCAATTGCCGGATATCGACTTGACGGGCCGTGTCGTCATCGTCACCGGGGCCGAGAGGGGCCTTGGCCGGGCGATGACGCTGGCGCTTGCGGAAAAGGGCGCGCGGATCGCGGTCGCCTCGCCGGACAAGGCCGGGCTCGATGATGTCGCCCATGAAATCGAGAAGATTGCAGGCAAGGGCCATGCGCTTGCGGTGCCGACGGATATTACGGACCTTGCCGCCTGCGAGAACTGCCTGGAGCGCACGATCGACGCCTTTGGCGATCTGCATGTGCTGGTGAACAATGCCCGGCGGTTTCATCGCGGGCCGGGCATCCCGGCGGAAGGAAACAACCTTCATTTCTGGGAAACCGATCCGCGCATCTACCGCGAGACCGTGACGGTCAACGTCGTCGGCACCTTCAACATGTCCCGCACGGCGGCCCGCCATTTTATCCGCAAGGAATACGGCAAGATCGTCAACCTGACGACCTCGATCCACAATTTCTACAAGGACCGCCAGAGCCCCTACGGCGTCACCAAGGCGGCGATCGACTCGTCTACCTACATCTGGGCCGAGGATCTGAAAGGCAAGGGTGTCGACGTGAACTGCCTGCTGCCGGGCGGCGCCTGCGATTCGGACCCGAACCGGCCGCCGCGCCCCGGCCGCCAGCTTCTGCCGATCGACGTGATGAACCCGGTCCTCGTCTGGCTGGCCTCTGCGCGTTCCGACGGCCATACGGCCGGGCGCTACAACGGCAGCCTGTGGAATCCGGCACTTGACCCCGATGCGGCCGCCGCCGCCTGCCGGGAAGAACCGTCGATACGCGGCGCGGGCTGAAGGCGACAAAAAACCCCGCGGGCAGCACCCGCGGGGTTTTTGTTTGTACGGACCGCGATTACTCGGCGGCGGAAGCGGAAGCCTTCTGCTGTTTCTTCTTCGTCATCAGCTTCTCGACGGCGCCTTCGACGACGGTGCCCTTGTAGAAATTGGGGTTCATCGAATAGTGCATTTCCGCCGCGTTCTCGAAGGTGAACATGCGGAAGTCCTCTTCGGTGATCAGGCCCTTTTCGACCATTTCCCAGGCTTCATGGAGCACTTTCGAAAGGTCGGGCACGTCCCAGTGGCCGATGTCGGAGGAGAAGATCGCCTTCAGCTTGACGCCGAAGTGGTTGAGTTTGTCGTTGAAGGCGACGGCGGTCATGATGTCGTCGGCTTCCGCGCCGAAGTAGAAGTTCGGCACGAACTGGTCGCGGATGTCCTTCTTTGATTTGATGCCCGACGCTTCCCAGTCGTTCATGGGCCGGGTTTCGACCTTCTGCGACTGCGGCAGGTCGGGGCTCTTGCGCCACTGCTTCTTGCTCAGGTAGGGGCGGTGGCCGTAGCGGTCGAACATCTCTTCCATCAGTTCGACATCGAGCTTGGACGGATCCTGGTGCTCGTAAATCCAGTCGATGTTGCGCTTTTCGTAGATTTCCATCAGGTCGTTGTAAAGCTGCGCCGCCCAGCCCGCGCCGCCTTCGAGGAAGGCGACCTTGAGCTTGGGGAAGCGGCGGCAGACGCCGGAAAAGATCAACGAGCGGGCGAAGAACTCGTTACCGACAGAGAAAGTCCCCAGGCGGTTGAACGAATAGCAGTTGGGCGACTGGCGGCGCGCCGTCTTCTGCGACCCGGCGTGTCCCGCGGGAAGCATGCCGAGCTCGATGATGCGCTTCCAGAACGGGTCGTAGTCGTAGCCGTTGCGCGGTTCCATGCAGATCGAGGTGACGCGCTGGGTCTTTTCGCCGAGCGCCTTGCTGACCTTGGCGACTTCCGGTACCGCGTCGCGCACTTCACCGGAAATCGTGATGGTCTTGAGGCCGAGCGAATGGGCGAATTCCAGCTCGGCGATAGCTTCCTTCGGCGTCCAGGTCGGCACGACGGCGGACGGCGTCATGCGGTCGGAGACGTCCTTGAACATGTCGGCATAGAGCATGTTGAGGGAGCGGGCGAGAACCTGGCGCTCCTCGTCGTCGCGGATCTGGTTCGCCGAGATGCCGTAGGTCGTGTAGACGATGGCGAAGTCGATGCCCGCGTCTTCAAGCCGCTCGGCATAAAGCTTCGGCAGCATGCAGGTGGCGCGGTCGATCGTGTACTTGCCCGACGGCGCCGCCCAGAACATCGAACGGTGCTTCTTCGTGTAGCCGGGGCGTCCGTACTTCTCGAGCTTCTTGACCATCTTCGCGCCGCCGACCTGCTTGACGAAGTCGAGTACCGCCCATTCACCTTCCAGCACGTGCGCGTCGGCATCGATGACCGGATACTTGAGGTTCTTCTTGACCTTTGCCGACTTGCTGTTGAGGGTGTGGATCTTGCGCATGGCGTTCTTCCTTCTGGTGTTCCGGGGCCTCCCTGCAGGGCCGCGGGTCGTGAAATTCGCAAGATTTTCGCATACCTTCGAAGGAGGGCCAAGTGCGCCCGATGGCGGTGATCCTGCCTCGCAATTGCGGGGCTGCTGGGGAAGGTCTTGAAAGACATGGACGAAAGCACGGCGATGACCGAAAGAGTATGGGATCCGTTCGTCCGCGTCTTTCACTGGACGGTGGCGGTGCTGTTCTTCGTCGCTTACGCGACCGAGGATGAACTCATGCTCGTTCATGTCTGGGCCGGCTACGTGGTAGGCGGTCTGGTCGCCGCCCGTATCCTTTGGGGTCTGGTCGGTACCCGGCACGCGCGCTTCACGGACTTCATCTATCGGCCGTCCACGGTGCTCGCCTATCTTCGCGATCTCTTCCTGTTCCGGGCGCGGCGCTATATCGGCCACAGCCCGGCGGGCGGGGCGATGGTGGCCGCCCTCATGATCGGGCTGATCGCGGTCGTGGGAACCGGCATCGTTCTCTATGGAGTTCATGACGGGGCTGGGCCTCTGGCGTCATGGTACGGATACGGGGGCAGGGCCTTCCGGCGCCTGATGGAAGGCCTGCATGAACTCTCGGCCAACCTGGTCATGGCGCTGGTGGTGGCGCATGTTGCCGGGGTACTGCTGGCGAGCCTCGTTCATCGTGAAAACCTGACCTGGTCCATGGTCACGGGGCGCAAGCGTTCGGGCGAGTAGGGTCGTTTTCCATGGATGCAGGTAAGGACACCCGCTGGTCGGTGGTCATGGCCGCGGTCGGTGCCGGGATCATCGGTGCCGCCCATATCGGCAAGGTGCCGGCCGCGCTGCCGTTGATGCGCTCGGAGCTTTCCCTCGACCTGATCGCGGCGGGCTGGGTGGTCTCGATCTATTCGGCGACGGGAATGACGCTCGGCATGCTGATCGGGGTCTTCGCCGACCGCATCGGCCATCGTGCCCTCGCCGTCGTGGGGGTGGCGCTCATGGGGGTGGGGTCGGCGCTCGGTGCGCTCGCCACGGACGCGTTCTTCCTGCTGCTTTCGCGTTTCATCGAGGGATTGGGATTTGTTGTCGCGGCGGTTACGGCGCCGTCCCTGATCGCGCGCGCCGTCGGGCCCGCGCACAAGCGCTTCGCCTTCGGCCTTTGGGGCTCTTTCATGTCGACGGGCATGGGGGGCATGCTGCTGATTTCGCCCGTTGTGCTCGCAGCCTGGGGCTGGCGCGGTGCGTGGCTCGTGATGGCAGCGGCGTCCTTTGCCTGGGCGCTCAACATGGCGTTTGTGCTGCGCGCGATGCCGCAGGGAGAGGCGGCACCGGGGCGTGGCGCGCGTGCCTGGCACGATATAGCCGTAACCTCGGCTTCGCCGGGGCCGTGGCTTCTGGCCATTTGTTTCGGTTGTTACACGTTGTTGTGGACTGCGCTGATGGTCTGGCTGCCGACATTCCTGGTCGAGCAGCGGGGCGCGGGCCTTGGCGGCGCGGCGTTGCTGACGGTCGTCGTCGTGCTCGTCAACTTGCCCGGCAATATCATCGGCGGATGGCTCAACCAGAAAGGCATTCCGCGCTGGCGGCTGATCGCCTTCGTCGGGGTCCTTTTCTCGATTGCCGGTCCGCTGATCTTCCTGAATGTGCTGCCCGATGGCACACGCCTTGGGCTTGCTCTCGCATTTTCGTTCTTCGGGGGCTTCCTGCCCTCAAGCGTGCTCGGCGCTGCGCCGGTCTTTTCGCCGACGCCCGCGCAGATCGGGGCGACCAACGGCCTTCTGGTGCAGGGCTCGCATCTCGGCCAGTTCATGGGACCGCCGCTGGTCGCCGCCGCCGTCGCTTTCCTCGGCGGCTGGCAGGCCGGGGCATGGATCTTCGGGACCTGCGGCGCAGCCGTCATCGTATTTTCGCTGCTGATCGGGCGTGCGGAAGCGAGGCTCGCGCGCGACTGACCGGCTGCGATATAGTCGCCCCAAGAAAATGAAATCGGGGGAGGTTCGCGAAATGACCAACGCGCAAGGCCGGCTTAATCAGCCGCTGCGCCTGTCGCATGGCACGCTTGAATGCCGCAACCTCGCCAAGTCCCGACGCTTCTATGAAGAATTCCTTGGCCTCGATTGCGTGCGCCACGGGCGGCGCACCATGCTGATCCGCGCGGGCGGGTACTGGAGCATCGTCTGCGTCGAGGTGGGCGAAGGCAAGGTCCACCCGATGGGGCTGTGGAACCATTGGGGCATCGACCTGCCCAGCGCCGAAGCCGTGATGGAAGCCCATGAGAAGGCCGAGGCCTTCAAGGACATCTACGAGATCGACAAGATCACCCGCGTCGGCATGCGCCACGGCACCTACCAGTTCCATTTCCGCGACCGCGACGGCAACTGGTGGGAATTCCAGTACGTTGATCAGGATCGTTACGACCGCCTGTTCGGCGAGGGCGACGGCTTCGCCGACGACGGCACGCCCCTGCGGGCAGGGGCGGAGGAAACCGAATGAAGCTGGTGATGATACGCCACGGCGCGGGCGCGCGTGCCGGTGCCATGCTGGGCAGCGAAGAGGTTCTGGATTTCGGGGCGGCGGCCGGGGCGCTACCCTTCGCCGCCTGGCTGCCCGGCGACGTCATCGCCATCATCGCCGGGGGTGAGGAAGGCCTGGGGCTTGCCCGGTGCGTCGTCGAAACAGTCGCCGGTGATGCGGGCCTGCGCGCCCGGCTGAGGGCCGACGGCGCCATCACGGGCCTTTCCGAAACGCCGCTTGCCGCGCCGCTGCTGCGGCCCGGCGTCGTCATCTGCGCGGGGCAGACCTTTGCCGAACATCACCGCGAAATGGCGAAGCGGCGCGGCATCGAAAACCCGGAACTGCCGTCGACGCCGCGTGGCTTCCTCAAGAACATCAACTCCATCGTCGGCACCGGCGAGGCCATCGTCCTGCCCGACGAATTCCCCGACAAGATCGATTTCGAGGGCGAACTCGCCATGGTCATCGGCCGGCCCTGTCACCGGGTGAGCGCGGGCGAAGCCATGACGTCCCTCGCCGGTTTCACGATCCTGAACGACGTATCGGCAAGGGATTGGGCAGGGGGCAAGGGCTCGCGCGACCAGACGCTGCTGGGCAAGCAGTTCCCGACCTTTTGTCCGATGGGGCCCGCCTTCGTCACCGCCGACGAGTTTCCTGAACCCGCCGCCATGCGAATCGAGACGCGATTGAACGGCGAGGTGATGCAGTCGTCGGACATGGGCGACCTGATTTTCCCGATGGCCGACATCGTCGCCCATTACGCGCGCTATTACCGGCTGATGCCGGGCGACATCATCACCACGGGCACGCCGTCGGGCGCGGGACATGGGCGCAAGCCTCCGGTCTACATGCGTCCGGGCGACGTAATCGAGGTTTCAGTGCCGGGCATCGGCACGCTGAGCAATCCGGTCAGGGCAATGA
The DNA here is from genome assembly GCA_038145705.1 of Alphaproteobacteria bacterium. Classification (GTDB taxonomy): domain Bacteria; phylum Pseudomonadota; class Alphaproteobacteria; order SMXQ01; family SMXQ01; genus WHSO01. Next base: position 150,671 of record JAYQQF010000003.1, read on the forward strand.
ACCGCGCCTGACGCACCCCGTCAGGGAAGTTCGGCCAGCATGTAGCCGTAGCCCGCGCGCGGTTCGTTGACGTTGAGGCGCTTCTGGATTTCCCAGACCCGCGCCGTCACCGGATGGATGACCGGAACGCCGAGGTCCTGTTCCAGAGTGTCGATGATATTGAGCGTGCGCCAGCCCGACCCCAGCATGTAGATGGCATCGCCGCCCTTGGCCTTGAGGAACTCGCGTTTGATATGCGCGTAGATCATCTCGGCCGGAAGCTCCTGCACCTTTTCGAAGGGCACGTCGATGCCCGCCATCGCCTTCACCTTGAAGCCGGCGTCGGTGAAGTAGTCCGAGAATGTCTTGTTGATGCTGCCCGAGAAATAGGTGGCGCCGACGAAGTTCTTCACCTTCAGCGCCTTCATGGCGGCGATGTGGTTTTGGCCCGCGGTGAAGATGGGCGTCTTGTACTTCTTTTCCCACTTGCGGACGATTTCGGCTTCCTTGCGATAGCCGTGCACCATGAAGGGCGGCGCGCCGTTGGGGTGAATCAGTTCGACATTCTGTGGGACGAGGCGCTGGATTTCAGCCTCGTAGGCCTTCATGAGCGGCAGGAATTCATCGCGCGTGCCTCGCGTAATATTGAGGAACAGCGGAATGACGCCGATGCCTTCGGGCAGAAGACGGATGACCTCCTCGGTCATGCCGGGGCGAAGGGTCGGGTTGATAAGGCCGACAGTGCCGCGCCAACTGGAAAACGCCATGAAATCCTCCCACGGGAATGTTTATCGTTGCCGAGACTGTAACGCGGCGGCGATAGAGGAGGAACCCCTTTCAGGTCAGGCGCCGAACAGCAGCAGGCAGATGATGACGGCGGCGGCGATGCCGGCGAAGTCGGCGGTCAGGCCCGCCGCCAGCGCGTGGCGGATGCGTCGGATCTGGACCGCGCCGAAATAGACCGCGAGGACATAGAATGTCGTTTCGGTCGAACCCTGCAGGGTCGAAACCAGAAGCCCCGCGTAGGAGTCGGGGCCGATCGCCGGATCATTGATGACGGAAGCGAGCAGCCCGTAGGCCCCCGAGCCCGAAAGCGGGCGCAGGAGTGCCATCGGCAGCGCTTCGGCGGGCAGGCCGAACATGGCGGTGACGGGACTGACGGCGCGCACGAACATCTCGAGCGCGCCCGATGCCCGCAGCATGGCAATGGCGACCAGGATCGCCACCAGGTAGGGAATGATGCGCACGGCGACGTTGAAGCCTTCCTTGGCGCCTTCGACGAACACTTCGTACACCGGTACGCGCCGCGCCCAGCCGAAGCCGAGCAGCGCCACCATCAGGCCGGGGATGATCCACGGGCTGATGGTGCGGCCCCAGAAGATCGTGACAGGGATCAGGGCGACGATGCAGCCCAGCACCAGCATCGATACCCAGAACGGGTAGGCGGCGCCGGCATCGGCGGCGGTGATCGGCGGCAGGTCCGCCTTGTCCTGGGCCGGGTCGGCGTCGGAGAAAGCCGGTTCCTCTCGGGTGATGGGGGCGTGGGCGGGCAGTTCCGGCGCTGCGGGCAGGGCGGAAAAGCGCTGGTACAGCTTGGCCGCGAAGATGGCGACGGTGGTCGATGCGATGGTGGCGAAGAGCGTCGTCGGCACGATGGCCGCGGGATCGGCGGAACCAGCCGCAGCGCGGAGCGCGATCACGCCGGTCGGCAGCAGCGTGATCGACGATGTGTTGATGGCCAGGAACAGCACCATGGCGTTCGATGCGGTGCCGGGGTGGGGGTTGATCTTTTCCAGCTCCTGCATGGCGCGGATGCCGAAAGGCGTTGCCGCGTTGCCGAGGCCGAGCACGTTCGCCGAAAAGTTCAGGATCATCGCCCCCATCGCCGGATGATCGCCGGGCACGTCGGGGAAAAGGCGCGTCATAAGCGGGCGGATCGTGCGCGCGATGATGACGAGCAGCCCACCCGCCTCGGCCACCTTCATCAGGCCGAGGAAAAGCGTCATCACGCCGATCAGGCCGATGGCGAGCGTCACCGAGGCCCCTGCCTGATCGACCATGCTTTTGGCCAGCTCCGCCATCGGCGACAGCACGTCGGCCTTGCCTGCGGCGGGGGCAGGGGCCGTCCACATGATTTCGCGAACGCCGGTGACGGCGAAGGCGATCACGACGATGGCGAAGAAGATGATGTTCATGATGAGGCGGTCAGCCTGCGTCGTCGGCGCCGCGCCAGCGGCAATTGAGGTTCATCCCGCCTGCGGTGTTGGCGACGGTGGCGAGACACTTGTCCGCAGAAGCCGCCGGGATGGCGACGGCAAAGCGCATCGTGTAAGCGCCTGCTTCAAGCCCCGCATCCATGTTCAGGATATTGGCGCCGAATTCGCCGAACACCTCGGCGATGCGGGCGATCAGGCCCGGCTGGTCGCCGCCCGATACGGTGACGACGTGGCTGACCTCGCCGAGCGGCCCGTGTGCGGTCGGCCGGTTGTAGGGCGCGACCTCGATCACGCCGCCCGCGGTTTCGGGGAGGGCGGCGAGTTCGGCGCGCACCGCATCGGCGTCAAGATGGTCGGGGAGATCGACGAGAGATGTGAATTCCGCTCCTGCGCCCAGCACGGCGAAGCTGGTGTCGCCCAGATTGCCGCCGAGGTCGAACAGCCGGCCGGTGACCGCGGCGATCAGCCCGGTACGGTCGTCGCAGGCGACGGAGACGATGAAGGTTCGTGCCATGTTCGTCCTTTCCGCTCAGGCCTTGACCGGTTGCGGTTCTGCGTCCGGCGCGCGACGGCGCAGGCCGCGCGAAGGGCGGTTTTCGCGGATCGTCAGCGACAGGATACCGGCGATCATGGCGACGGCAATGGCGGCGATCCAGACGGTGTCGTATTTGTTGTAGGCATCGAACAGCACGCCGCCCAGAAACGCGCCCATTGCACCGCCCGCGGCATGGAACATCGCCAGCACGCCGAGCGACAGGCCGATGGTGCGCAGGCCGACATGGGTGGCGACCAGAGACGTCGTAACCGGGATGGTCGAATAGTCGAAAATGCCGAACATGATCGCGAAGACCCAGATCAGGTTGACGTCGTAGACCGGTACCAGCAGCAGGATCACATAGCTCAGCCCGCGCATGATGTAGATCACGGCCAGCAGCATCGGCCGGTTGACGCGGTCCGAAAGCCAGCCCGAAAGGGCCATGCCCCCCATGTTGAAGGCGGCGAGCACGCCATAGGCGGTGGCGCTGACGACGACGGGAATGCCGCAGGCGATGGCATAGGGCAGGAAATGGGTGTCGATCATGCCCGTCGCCGTGAACCCGCAGATCGTGTAGGAGCCGAGTAGCGCCAGGTACGTGCGGTTGGTGAACAGCAGTTTCAGCCGCCCGCTCAGCGCTTCGGGCACCACTTCGTCGGAACCGGGCCGTCCCTTGGCGTGCTGGGCGCCCGGTTTTTCCTTGGGGATGAGGGCGAGCACCAGCGGAATGAGGGCGAGGCAGATCGCCGCCAGGAACACGTAGCCCCAGCGCCAGCCGAACACCGACAGGATCATCGCCATTACCGGCAGGAGCGCTATATGCCCTGCCGTGGAACCTGCATTGGCGACGCCCACGGCGAAGCCGCGGTCATGGGTGAAGTGCCGGGCGATGGTGGCGGAAGCGACATTCTTGGAAACGATGCCGAAGCCGATGCCGCCGAACACCGAGTAGGCGATCAGGATCTGCCATGACGACGACACCTGCGACGATAGGCCGAGGGCCAATGCTGTCACCAGTAGGCCGTACAAGAGGATGCGGCGCGGCCCGAACTTGTCGAGCAGGTTGCCGATCAGCGGGCTCATCAGCGCCATGCAGATCAGTGCCCATGCGACTACGATCGACAGGAAACTGCGCGACCAGCCGAGGTCCCTTTCCAGCGACGGCATGGCGAGGCCGATTGAGGCCCGGGTCGTCGAGACCATGCTCAGCGCAAAGAACATAACCAGCACGACAACCCAGCCCTGGGGGTTGGCGCGGATGTACGTGAACAGAGGGTTTTCCGAAAAGGGCTTGGAGGACAAGGCTTTTAATCCTGTTACGGGCCGGCGGAAACGGTGAGGAACGGCGTCTGGGGAGAATAGTCCTTTCCACCCATAGCGCAACACGCATGGACGGGGCCTCAGCGGCAGGTTTCCGGGGCCTTCGGGCGTTGCCGCGCGGGGGCCCGGGGGTGTAGTCTTTCGAAATCAAAGCAATAAAAAACGGGACAGGGAGAGACCATGAAAATCCGCGGCCTTCGCGGCAGCCTTGCCGCCATCGCTACCGCTCTTGTCGTCACGGGCGCAACCACCGCGTTCGCGCAGTCGGGCAACGATTTTTACAAGGGCAAGACGATTACGCTGGTCATCAGCGCCGGTCCGGGTGGCGGTTACGCCACCTATGTGCTGACCACCACGGCGCACATGAAGAAACACATTCCCGGCAATCCGGATTTCGTGCGCCAGCACCGCCAGGGCGCAGGCGGCGTGGTCGCGGCGAATTACCTCTACAACGCGGCCAAGCGCGATGGCACGGTGATCGCCATCGTCCATCGCGGCGCGGTTTCGACCAGCGCGGTCTTTCGCGAAAAAGGCGTGACCTATGATCCGCGCAAGTTCAGCTGGATCGGCTCGATCACGCGCGAAACCAGCCTCTGCGTGTCCTACCAGACAGCGCCGGTCAAGACCTTCAACGACCTGTTCACCAAGGAACTGATCGTCGGCGGCCTTGGCCCGGGCGGCGACACGGATATCTACCCGAACATCTTCAACAACCTGTTCGGCACCAAGTTCAAGCTGATCACCGGCTACAACCAGGGCACGGCAATCACGCTGGCGATGGAGCGGGGCGAAGTGCAGGGCCGCTGCGGCTGGTCGTGGTCGTCCATCCAGTCGACCCAGGCATCTTGGATCCGCGACAAGAAGATCAACCTGCTGGGTATCAGCGGCCTGTCCCGCGATCCGGAAATCCCGGCCTCGGTGCCGCTGATCGGCGATCTGGCCAAGACGCAGGAACAGAAGGACATCCTCGAGCTGGCCTTCGCGCCGCTCGAGATGGCGCGCCCGCTGCTCGGTCCCCCGGGTATCCCGGCCGACCGCCTGCAGATGCTGCGTACGGCCTTCGACAAGACCATGAACGACCCGGAATTCAAGGCCGAGGCCGCCCGGCGCAAGCTCGACGTTTCGCCGCTTTCGGGCGTCGAACTTGAAAAGCTCGTCACCCGGCTGATGGAAAAGCCGGCCGGGATCGTGAACGCAACCATTGACGCGGTATCGCGCAAGGACCGCATGGAAGTGCAGTTCAAGAAGATCGAGTTGCAGTCGGTCAAGACGACGCTCGACGACGTTCAGAAGGGCGGGCGCAAGATCGTCTTCGCGGCGAATGGCGCCAAGCATGAAGCGAATATTTCCGGCAGCCGCACGAAAGTGAAGATTGGCGGCAAGGACGCCAAGCGCGGCGATCTCAAGGCCGGGATGAACTGCACGGTCAAATACAGCGGCAACAAGTCGCAGGCGGCATCGGTCGAATGCCAGTAAGCGCCGCCATACAGGAGGAAACGTAAATCATGGCGAATGCGGAAGCGTGGGCGCTGGATCCGGAAATCCAGTCACAGGTGGATGAAGCGGAAAAGGAAGTCGTCAAGTTCAGCTACAATCGGCCGGACGGCGATATCGGGCATTCCAAGGCACTGGTGCGGCTTGGCCGCGGCGGCGCGGTGCGCGGCGTCGTACAGATCGTCAAGAAGAACGGCGGGGAAAACAACCTGCACTACCACACCGATGCCGACAGCATGTGGATGGTGCTGAAGGGCAGGGTGCGGTTCTACGGCGTCGGTGACGAGTTGCTCGGCGAATTCGGCCCGCATGAGGGCATCTTCACGCCGCGCTATTTCCGTTACTGGTTCGAAAACTGCGGCGAAGGCGACCTTGAACTTCTGCAGGTCGGCGCGTTCTCATCGGCAGCGCAGAAATCTTCGGGCCGCGTTGATGTTTCGCAGCAAAAGTACAATCTCGGCACCGGGAAGCATTTCTCGGTCGAAGATCGCAAGTAAACCCCAGGGAGGAGTGCCCGGTCATGGCATCGAAGATCAACCATGTCGCCATCATGAGCGGCAATTACGCGCTTGAATCCAAGTTCTACGAATCGATGTTCGGCATGCGCAATTCGCCCAAGGCGCGGCCGTCGCGCGCCGTTTCCATCGGCGACGGCTATGTCGGCATGAACATCAATCCCCGCCGCGCGGGACGCCCGGCGCGCCTCGATCATTTCGGAATCCAGGTCGATGACCTGCAGGCGACGCTCGCCAAGATGGAAAAGAAATATCCGAACTGCGAATACCTTAAGCGGCCGTCCTCGCGCCCGTTCGCGGCCATCTCCACCCACGATCCGGACGGCAACGTCTTCGACCTGACCGAGGCCAAGGGCGGCAACATGAAGGACGTCTACACCCACAACGACTGGCAGCAGGACCGCACCATCTGCCATGTCGGCATCCGCACCCTGCATCCGGAAGCCTGCGCCGAGTTCTACATGGACATTTTCGGCCTGCAGCCGTCGAATCTGCCGATCGAAGGCGCCTACGGCGTCACCGATGGGCGCATGTCGGTGATCCTGCTGCCCTGGAGCATCAAGAAATACGCCAACACCGGCATCGTCGGGCCGGGCATGGACTACATCGGCTTCAAGGTCGAGAACCTCGAGAAGTTCAAGGCCGACGTGCAGGAAATCGCCGACAACAACCCGCTGATCGCACCGTCGCCGGTCAGCACCGGCCCGGAAGGGCAGGCGCGCCTCGAAATGCTGCAGGCATCCAGCCTCGGCAGCTGGCATATCGCCGATCCGGACGGCGTGCTTCTCGATATCGTTTCCTGATTTTTCGCGTAAAGCCCCGCGCTCCGGCGCGGGGCCCTTCATAAAAAAACAAAGAGGACTCAGATCGTGTTCGCAAAGCTCAACCATATCGCCATCGCCTCCGACTACTACGCCATGAACGCGCGCTTCTACGAAGCGCTGTTCGGTCTCAGGACCGCGAAGAACTATCGTCCGGCGCGGGCGGCGGTCGTCAGCGACGGGCAGGTGGGCATGAACATCATCCCGCGGCGCGAAGGCCGTTGCTCGGGCCTCGATCACTTCGGCCTCGAGGTCGAGGACCTGGATCTGGCGGTCGAGCGCATCCGCAAGTTCGATCCGACGCTAGAAGCCATCAAGCGCCCGCCGGTACGCCCCTTCGCCGCTTATTCGGGCCACGATCCCGATTGCAACGTGTTCGATCTGTCCCAGAGGAACATCGGTTTCCAGAAGGACGTCTACGCGGAAAGCCTCGAGCGCACGAAACGCCACTTCAGCCATGTCGCGGTTCGCACGCGCCATGCGGAACGCTGCGCCGAATTCTATGCCGAGGTGTTCGAGCTGAAGCCTCTCAACAAGAACTACGGCAACGGCAACTATTACCTGACCGACGGCAACATGATCCTCGCCCTCATCCAGTGGAAGATGGCGGACTTCGCCGACATGGACCCCCAGCGTACCGGGCCGGACCACATCGGCTTCCGCGTCGAGAGCGTCGACAAGGTGCTTGAGGACCTCGAGGACCTGACCGGACAGAACCCGCTGTTCCATTCACGCCCGCTCGGCTACGGAATGGAAGGAAAGGCGCGGTTGGATCTGTTCAAGCAGTGCCCGCTCGGCACCGGGCACATCACCGATATCGAGGGTGTCTATATCGATCTGACCGAAGAACCCGGCCCGTCGGGGGTGGTTGCCAGCTGACCGCGCGGAAACAAGAGCCGGCATAACAAAAAAGTGGAGACCACGATGACTTTTGCGCGTTCACTCGCCGCCCTTGCGGCAATCGGCATTATTTCGGCGGGCGCCATGGGCGCTCGCGCCGAAACGGTGGAGGAATTCTTCAAGGGCAAGACGTCGACCATCATCGTGTCGACGGGGGCGGGGTCCTACATCGCCATCGCCCAGACCATCGCCAAGAAGTACCCGAAGTTCATTCCGGGCAATCCGACCATGATCGCCAAGGCGATGCCGGGCGCGGGCCACGTGAACGCCACCAACTTCATGTACAACAACGCGCCGAAGGACGGGACTTACATCGCCTCCATCGGCAATTCGATTCCCCAGCATGAGGTTACCGACGGCAAGGGCGTGCGCTTCGAATCGGCCAAGTTCAACTGGATCGGTTCGACCGGCATTTCCAACCTCATGACAGTGATCATGGGCACGGCCGGGGTGAAGACCATCGAGGATGCAAAGAAGAAAGAGGTCCTTTCGGGCGGCACCGGCGCCGGTTCGGGAACGGTTCTCTATCCGACCATCCTGAACAACATGCTCGGCACCAAGTTCAAGATCATCATCGGCTACCGCAGCGCGGGAGATATCGACCTTGCCATGGAACGGGGCGAAGTGCAGGCCCGCCACGGCTATTCCTTCGGTTCCTTCGACCGCAGCCATCCTGACTGGATCAAGTCGGGAAAGGCCGTGTTCCTCTATCAGGTCGGCCTTTCCGACCGCATGGGGCCTAAGGGCGTGCCGTTGATGATGGATCTGGCGCAGAACCCGGAGCAGAAGGATATCCTGCGCTTCTTCTCGCGCACCGTGGCGCTCGGGCGTCCGTATCTCGCCCCTCCTGGGGTGCCGGCCGACCGCCTGGCGGCGCTTCGCACCGGTTGGACCAACCTGATGAAGGACAAGGACTTCGTCGCCGAGATGAACCGCCTCAATCTTGATCTCTTCCCCCAGGACTGGCAGGAGGTGACCGAGAACGTCGCCGCCCTGATCAGCACGCCGAAACCGCTGGTCGCCAAGGCCATGGCGGTGATGGAGCGCAAGGGGACCGTCGATTGCAAGGTATTCAGCAACCCCAAGAACTGCAGTTCGGGCAAGAAGAAGCGCAAGAAAAAGGAAGGCTGAGCCCGTTTAAACCACCCGGAAGGAACGCATGATGTTTTCCCAGATCAATCACATGGCCATGATCAGCCATCAGTACCCGCTGCTCGAGCGGTTCTACCGCTCGATCTTCAAGCTGCACACGAGCGAGCGCGCCAATCATGACGCGGAAGCGTCGGCGGTGGTGGGCGACGGGTACGTCGGCCTCAACATCCTGCCGCGCCGCGACGGCTACATGGGGGGCTTCGATCATTTCGGGATCGTCGTCGATTCCATCGACGAGGTCCGCAAGCGCATGAAGAACCACAAGGGCGCCTCGGCCGTGAAGCGGCCCTCGATCCGTCCCTTCGCCGACTGGTCCGCCAATGATCCCGACGGCAACGTGATCGACCTTGCCGAACGCAAGGGCAAGAACCTGAAGGACGTCTACAAGGAACAGCGCGACGACCAATGGCGCAAGAAGGACGAGTGCCAGCTCGTCCGCTTCGCCATCCGCACCAAGAACCCTGAAGCCTGCGCGGAATTCTACCAGGACGTGTTCGAGCTGAAGCCGCGCAATACGCCGCGCGGCAAGTCGGGCATTCACCTGACCGACGGCCGGGTGACGCTTTCGCTGCTGCCCTGGAACATCGAGGTCTTCGGCGGAATGTCGATCAAGCGCCCGGGGCCCGATCACATCGGCATCCGCGTTCCCGACATGGCGGCCTTCAAGAAGGAAATGAAGCGCGTCGCCGAAAAGAACACTTACCTTGCGCCGCGTCCGCTCGGCGGCAGTTCCGAATCCGAAGTGCGGCGCAAGCTGTTTAAGAAATCCGCGCTGGGCGCCTTCCAGATGGCCGATCCCGACGGCAACTGGATCGACATCAGCGACGAGTAGAGGTTATTCAACACAGGGGCGCGGGCAGACCGCGCCCCTTTTGTCTGTTCAGGAGGTCATTCCGTGCGCCTTGCCATTCTTGACGATTTCCAGAATGCCGTTCGTTCCGTCGCGGACTGGTCGGTGCTCGAAGACCGGGTCGAGATCGCCGTTTTCAACGACCATGTCGCCGACATGGACAAGCTGGTCAAAAGGTTGGCGCCGTTCGAGATCGTCGTCTGCATCCGCGAACGCACCCTGTTCCCGCGCGCCCTGTTCGAGCGCCTGCCGAATCTCAAGCTTCTGGTCACGGGGGGGATGCGCAACCTCGGCATCGACCTGCAGGCGGCGAAAGACAACGGTGTGCTGGTCTGCGGCACGGAATCCATTGGCTACCCGACGGCGGAGCTGACCTGGGGGCTGATCCTGGCGACGGTGCGCAACATCCCGCGCGAGGTCGAAAGCGTGCGCAACGGGGGCTGGCAGGTTGGTCTCGGCGTCGGCCTGCGCGGCAAGACGCTGGGCGTCGTCGGTCTCGGCCGCCAGGGCGCGCCGGTGGCGGGATACGGCAAGGCCTTCGGCATGAACGTGATCGCATGGAGCCAGAACCTCACGGCCGAAAAATGCGCCGAACACGGGGTGGAAAAGGCCGCCGGCCTGGACGACCTATTGGCGCGCTCCGACGTCGTCACCATGCACATCATCCTGTCCGAGCGTTCGCGCGGCATGATCGGCGCGGCCCAGCTCGCGAAGATGAAGCGCTCGGCCTTTCTCATCAACACCTCGCGCGGGCCCATCGTCGATGAAAAGGCGCTGATCGAGGCGGTGGAGAAGGGCATCATCGCGGGTGCCGGTCTCGACGTCTTTGACACCGAACCGTTGCCCCATGATCACCCGTTCAGGCGCATGGACCGCATCGTGGCGACGCCGCACCTCGGCTATACCTGCAAGGAAGGTTACGAGCAGTTCTTCGGACAGGGAGTCGAGGACGTGGACGCCTGGCTCAAGGGCAAGCCGGTAAGGATCATGAACCCTTAGGCAGCTTCCTTGGCCGCCCGGGATTCGACCCGCTGGCGGTGGGCGATATAGGCATTGGCGCCGATGATCACGCCCGCCCCGAGAAGGGTCGTGAAGCCGAGCGGTTCTGCGAACAGGAACCAGCCGGCCATGGCGGCCCACAGAAGCCGCGTGTAATCGAAGGGCGAGACGAAGGTCGCTTCGCCCGCGCCATAGGCGAAGGCCGTACAGCTTTGCGCTACCCCCGACATGACCCCCATGGCCAGCAGGATGAGCGCCTGCTCGAAAGTCGGCGTGACCCAGACCAGGATCGCCGGGATCAGGGTGATCGCTGTGGCGATCACGGCGTAGTAGGACTGCACCGTCATGGGGTGGTCCTTGCGGGTCGTGCACATCTTGATGCAGGTGTGCGCGGCGGCGAAGCAGAAGGCGGCGCCAAGGGCCGCGAAGGCGGCCAATTGGAAGGCCCCGTCGCCCGGCCGCAGCATCAGGATCACCCCGCCGAAGCCCGCGGCCGTCGCTCCCCAGCGCCGCCAGCGGACCTTTTCCCCAAGGAAAATTACCGCAAGGACGATCAGAAACAGCATTCGGGTGAACCCGATCACGGTGGCATCGGCGATCGGCATGTGGACGATGGCGTAGACCATCAGGAAAACCGCGCCCGCGCCGAAAATCCCGCGCAGCAGGTGAAAGGGCAGGTTGGGGGTGCGGAAGGCGTCAAGCCGGCGCGAAATGACGAAGGGCAGCACCGCGACCGAGCCGATGGCACAGCGGAAAAAGGCGATTTCGGCGCTCGGGATCTCGCCGCCGAGCATCTTGGTGAAGGACTGCACGATGATGAAGGAAAGCGCCGCCAGAAGCATCCAGATGCAGCCCCGGAAATTACCGGGCAGACGGCGCCAGTAGCGCTCCATCAGCCGTTCCGGCAAGGACGGCACTTTCGGGGGCTCGGGTGTTGGCAATTTGCAGACCGGTACTGTGGCGGGTTTTCGTCCATGCTAGTCTCGCTTCAGCGGGGTGCCAACCCGTAAAGCAACACGGGCAAAAAGCAGGAACGGGCGGTTAAATGGCGTCGGATAACGGCGAAGAGACGGAAGTTCTGGCGGCGAACGAGGCGTTCTATGCGGCCTTCGCCGCGGGCGACTACTTGGCGATGGAGGGCCTGTGGGCCGAAAGCCCGGCGGTGAGCTGCATCCATCCCGGCTGGCCGCCGGTGCGCGGCCGCGAAAAGGTCATGCAGACATGGAAGGGGATTCTCGCCAATCCGCCGCGCCCGCCGATCTGCGCGATGGAAGCCACTGCGACGAAAGCGGGCGATGCCTGGCTCGTGACCTGTTTCGAGGTGATCGGCGAACTCTATCTTTCCGCAAGCAACCTGTTCGTGCGGGAGGGCGGCCTCTGGCGGCTCGTTCACCATCAATCAGGCGAGTCGGCGCAGGCTCCAAAAATCATGCAAAATCAGGAATCTAAATCAATACATTAACCTAATACTTCATGCTTCCTAGGGGCGCGGGCTTGTTCTATAAGTCAGTGTGATAATTGACATAATCCGCCTCACAACAGGGGAGTACCTAAAATGAACAACATTTCCCGCCTGACCCTTGCCGCGGCTGCGCTGGCGAGCGGTTTCGGCGTCGTTTCCACGGCCGGCGCAGCCGAGTGGAAGCCGACCCGCAACATCGAATTCACGATTCCCTACGGCCCGGGTGGCGGTTTCGATACCATTGTCCGCAAGCTGTCGCCCTACCTGGAAAAGGAACTGGGCGGCAACATCAACGTCATCCCGAAGAACCTGCCGGGCGCCAGCGGCGCCAAGGCGGCGATCGACCTCGCCAAGACGCGGCCGAACGGCAGCAAGATGATGATTTTCAACATTCCCGGCCATGCGCTGCCCAATATCAAGGGCGACACCAAGCGCTATGACCTGACCAAGTACACCTGGCTGGCGCGGATCGCCAAGGGCAGCTACGTCCTGGTCGTTTCCGGCAAGTCCGGAATCAAGGACTTCAAGCAGCTTCTGGACCTCAAGCGGGCGGTCAAGAACCCCGAACTGGGCGCCGGCGGCACCTCCTACATGACCAGCACCATCATGTGGAACACCTTCGGCAAGGATGTCCAGTTCATCACCGGCTACAAGTCGTCGTCGGACTACGCGCTCGCGGTCATCCGCGGCGACGGCGACACCACGATGCTGGCGGCGGGCAGCTTCCGGCGCTATATCGGCGGCGGCATGAAGAAGAAGAACATCGGGCCGCACGACCTCGTGCCCGTGCTCGAACTGACCACCGACAAGAGCATCTTCGGCGTCAAGACGGCCAAGGACTATGGTCATCCGGAGCTGGACGAACTGGGCCTCGAACGCTACGTCGCCACGGTTCCGGGCACCCCGGCCAACATTACCTCGGCTCTCGAGGGGGCCCTCAAGCGCGCCATCAACAATGCCGAGTTCAAGGCCTGGGCTGAAAAGACCGGCAACGGCCCGATTGCCCACCTCGACGGCAAGGCGTCGCTTGCGGCGATCAAGAAGCAGATCGCGGTCTATAAGAAATACGCGGACAAACTCTAATCCGCGCTAGACTGGAGCGGGCGCCCAGCCGGGCGCCCGTTTCCTTTGGTTTCCTCACTTTCAGGCGCATTCCACATGACCAAGATCCGTATCTCGTCTTCCGACGCCCTCAGTACCTTCTTCACCCAGGCCAAGCTGGTTGCCGATGTCCTCAGGGACGCGGGCGCCATAGAAGGGGCCGAGGTCCTGACCTCGACCGGCAGCGTCATCAACGCCGAACGTGTCGCGAGGGGCGAGGCCGAGCTTGGCTTCATGGCGTCGAACTGGGTGCCGCGTGCGGTCAAGGGCGCCGATCCCTTCACGGCGCCGACGCCGGTCAGCATCGTCACGCCGCTGAACGCGGGGCCGCTGTTTTTCGTCGTCCGCGCCGATTCGCCCCTTTCCAGCGTGCGCGAGCTCAAGGGCAAACCGATCGCGGTCGGCCACACCAATTCCGGCATGGCCCAGCACGCCATCAACATCGTCAAGGGCCTGGGCTGGAGCGGTGCGGACATCCAGTTCCAGCACGATTCGACTTTCGACGGCGGCAGTGCGCTGATCGACGGGCGCGTCGCGGCACAGCTTTCGGCACCGATACCGAGCACCCATTTCACCGAGCTGTGCGAGCGCGTGGCGATCAAGCTACTGAACTTTGATGAAGGCGACATTGCCTCGCTGTGCGAGGCCCATCCGTATTATTCCCCGGCCCTGGTGCCCGCCGACTGCGTGCCGGGCATGGCAAAGGATGTTCCGGCACTCGGCGTGCTCAACGTCATCGTCGCGGCAGCCAAGGCCGACGATGCCTTCGTCCATGCCGTGGTCAGCGCCTTCATCAAGGGCGCGGCGCGGCTGGAAGCGGCCAATCCGCTGTTCCGGGGCCTGCCCGCGGTGCTGGCGCGCGCCAAGGCGATAGGCAAGGCGGCCCTTGCCCCGGGCGAGGCGCCGCTGCACCCGGCGGCCGAACGGGCCTTCCGGGAGGCGGGGCTTCTCGCTTGAGCGCCACCACCATCGTCTTTCGCGGGCGCGTCGCCTCGGGAAAAGGGGTGGCGGTAGGTTTCACTTCGGCCGATTGGGCGCGGCAGGCCTTCGTCAAGCTGGTCGGCATCGATCCGCATCCTGGAACGCTCAACCTGATCGTGCCGGACGGGCCCGACTTGGACGCCTGGCGCCGCCTGCGCGCGACACCGGGCCTGCGCATGAGCAATCCGGACCCCAAGTGGTGCGACGGCTTGCTGTATCCGGTCTCGTTGCCGGGCGGCATCAAGGCGGCCATCGTCGTGCCCGAAGTCGGCGACTACGATCCCCGGCAGGTCGAAATCATCGCGCCGGTGCGCCTGCGCGAAGCGCTGGGGCTGGCCGACAATGATCTCGTCGAAGTCACGGCGGCGGTTGGCGCATCGTGAAAATGTGCTAGCCTTTGCCCCATGAAGATGCCCCCAAGGGCACATTGATGTCAGGGTGGAGCAAAGAATTGGTCACCGGCACGACGAAACGCCGCGAGCAGGGGCTCGCCGATCCGCTTCTTGTCCAGGTCATGAAGGACATGGGCATGGAATCGGTGCCCCTTTATGACGGACAGTCGGAAGCGCGCAAGACCTTCAACGGCCGCATTAAGGCACTGGCGGCGAGCCGCAGCGGACCAGTCGGCCCGCGCCGGCGCGAGGTCTCCGATCCCGCGGCGATGGCCCTGGAAATCAAGGAAAAGGCGAAGAGCCTCGGCGCCGATCTCGTCGGCGTCTGCGCCGTACACCCGGTGATGGTGGACGAGGGGGCGGAATGCACTTACGCCAATGTCATCGCCATCGGCCACCACGAATCCTACCAGTCCGTGCTCGAAGGTCCGGCAGCGGTCAGCGACGAGGCGCACCGGGCTTACTGGATGGTGGCGAAGATCGCCACGGAGCTTGCCATCTGGATCCGCGAAGAGCTGGGCTGGGATGCGCTCGCCCATCACAACGGCGGAACCTTCATCCAGGCAATCCCGGTCATGTGGCAGTGCGGCTTCGGCGAGCTCGGCAAGCATGGCAGCCTGATCAACGAAAAACTCGGCGCGAGTTTCCGTCCGTCTTTCGTCACCACCGACCTGCCGATGACCCATGACGCGCCCGTGTCCTTCGGCGTGCAGGACCGCTGTACGGCGTGCCGCGTCTGCATGAACAACTGCCCGGGCGATGCCATTCCGGATGAATTTTTCGTCGATATGGGGGTCAAGCGCTGGCTCACCGATGTCGCCAAGTGTTATCCCTATTCGCGTCTGCGCACGGAATATTGCCACCTTTGTGTGGACAGTTGCCCGTTCAACGCGCCGAACCATCCAGCCGATTACCGGGCATTCATGACGGAACGCAAGAAATACGGCTACAAGACGCCCAAAATGGCACAGGCCGAAGGGTAAAGGGGGGAAACACATGCTGGTCATTACCAACGAAGACATCCAGAGCTTTCTGGAAATGCCGCCTTGCGTTGAGGCGCTGGAAGCGGCCTACCGCGATCTCGGCAACCGCGATGCGGTCGACATGCCGCGTCAGGACGGCGTCGTCAGCCACAAGCGCGATGGCGCTGTCTATGCGCTGAAAACGATGTCGGGCAACCTGCCGTCGGCCGGGGTGGCGGCGCTGCGCCTGAACTCCGACGTCGTGCACTGGCCGGTGATCAACGGCGCGCCCCGCCGGGTGAAGATTCCGATTTCCCAGGGCGACCGCTACAACGGCCTTGTCCTTCTGTTTTCGACCGAGACGGGCGAACTACTCGCCATGTTCAACGACGGTTACGTGCAGAAGACGCGGGTGGGCGGCTCGTCCGGCGTTGCGGCGAAGTATCTTGCCCGCAAGGACGCCAAGGTTCTGGGGCTTTTGGGTACCGGCTGGCAGGCGACGGGCCAGATCGAGGCCATGGCCGCCGTGCGCAAGCTCGACTTGGTCAAGGTCTTCAGTCCGACCAAGGCCAACCGCGATGCCTTTGCCAAGACCTATGGGGACAAGCTCGGCATAGATGTGCGCGCGGTTGCGACGCCCGAGGAAGCGGCCGAAGGCGCCGATATCCTCGCCGCTGCAACCAATTCCATGGTTCCGGTCATTACGCCTGCGCTGGTGAAGCCCGGCATGCATATCACCAGCGTGCGCGGCTCCGAAATTCCGCTCGACGTGCTGAAGGCCTGCGACCGGCTGGTGGTCAACACCCATGACCCGGTCAAGGCCTACGCGGCCAAGGGCTGGCCGTCGGAAATTCCTGAATTCGAGAACGGCGATTATTCCCGTCCCGACATCGGTGTCTTCGATATCACCGGTTTCCCGGAACTGAAGGACGTCGTCGCCGGCCACGCGCCAGGCCGCCAATCGGATGCGGAAGTGACCTGCTTTCACAACTACAAGGGCCTCGGCCTCCAGTTCGCGGCCATCGGCGCCCTCCTTTACCGGGAGGCGCGCCAGCGCCAGCTCGGCCTGACGGTGGAGGATCAATTCTTCAGCCAGACCGTCCATCCCTGATCGGTTTCTTCTCGGCGCCGGCCGCGGTGGCCGGCGCCCGGTTCACGTCCGGCCCAGCCGGCATTGCATGAGGACTTCCATGATTGATCTGTACATGGCCCCCACCACCAACAGCCGCCGGGCGTCCGTCGGTCTTTCGGAAGCGGGCCTCGCCTATACCGTCCACGCGATGAACCTGCGCGAAAAGGACCAGCAGAAGCCTGAGCATCTGGCGCGCAATCCCTACGGCAAGGTGCCGGTGATCGTCGACAACGATGGCCCCGGCGGCAAGAGCGTCACCATCTTCGAATCGGGCGCGATCCTGCTTTATGCCGCCGAGAAGTCGGGCAAGCTCTACGGCAAGGATGCCGTCGAGCGGGTCGAGGTCCAGAAGTGGTTCATGCTGCACATGAACGGCTCCGTGCCCTTCCTCGGCGCCCTCAAGAATCATCCGACCCTGAAGCCCGAATGCACCCGCGTGGTCAAGGTCATCGACGACCACCTGTCGAAGAACCGGTTCTTCGCCAGTTCGTTCTCGATCGCCGATATTTGTTTCTATCCGCGCGTCGCCGGGTTCGACCAGGAAACCTTCCCGATCAACGACTACAAGAACATCGTCCGCTGGATCGACGAAGTGGGCGCGCGCCCCGGTGTCGCGGAAGGCATGAGCCAGCCGAAATAGTGCAACCAGTGATCAGACCGTGAGTAAGGCCGGGCTTTATGCCCGGCCTTATCTCTATCTACGCCGGGACAGATACTTGTAGCCCTCCATCAACGCGAGCAGACCTCCTGCGATAACGACAACTGTCAACCAGTCGGGCGGGGGCATGGGGCGAATTCCGAGAACGTCCTGCATCAGGGGGACCTGCATGACCGCAATGTGCAGGCCGAGCGCACAAACAACGGATATGACGACGAAGGGATTTGCAGAAACGGGAACGGCGAAAGCCGAACGCGTCTCGGAACGGCAGTGGAAGACATAGACGTTTTCGAAAAGCACCATCAGGACAAGGATGAGGTTTCGCGCATCGTCCTCGGGCATTCCCCGGTGCAGCATCACGGCGAAAAGCGCGAATGACGCTATCCCCATGAAACCGCCCGCGATAAAGACCTGGGTCAGCATGGTGCGGTCGAGGATTCGCTGGCTGGGCGGCCGGGGCGGGCGCGCCAGCACGTCCGGCTCGCCTTTCTCGAAGGCCAGAGCCACGTCCTGAATGCCGTTGGTGACGAGGTTGAGCCACAGCAACTGCACGGCAAATAGCGGCAGGGGAAGGCCTGCGGCGAGCGCCAGCAGGAAAAGGACGACCTCGGCGGCGCCTGTCGTGATCAGCAGGTTCACTACCTTCCGGATATTGTCGTAGACGATCCGTCCTTCGCGGATACCGCTGACGATCGATGCAAAGCGGTCGTCGGTGATGACAAGATCGGCGGCATCGCGGGCGACATCGGTCCCGGAAAGGCCCATCGCCACGCCGATGTCCGCAGCCTGAAGGGCAGGGGCATCGTTAACGCCGTCGCCGGTTACCGCGACGAAATGTCCGCCGGCCTGCAGCGCGTTGACGATAACGAGCTTTTGCACGGGCTCCACCCGGGCGAAGACCTGCGCGGTCGCGCACAGCGCGGCCAGTGCCGCCGGATTGTCCGCATGGCGAGCGACTTCGGCGCCGGTGATCACGGTTCCGGGTCCGGAAGCGCCGTCCACCACGAGCCCAAGCTGACGGGCAATCGTCAGGGCGGTGGCGGGATGATCGCCCGTGACCATCCGGACGTCGATACCGGCGCTTCGGCAGCGCCGGATGGCGTCGGCCGCTTCAGGCCGCAGCGGATCGATGAAACCGACGAGGCCGAGGAGGTTGAGGCCGCCCAGGCACTCCTCCGGCTGTTGGTCCAGGCGCTCAAGGGGAATCTCCGTGGTGCCCTGTGCGACGGCAAGAACACGGTAGCCGGCTTCGGCCAACCGTCGTTCCTCGGACTCGACGGCGGTGCGGTCATAGTCGGCGCACATGGGCAATACCGCTTCCGTCGCGCCCTTGACGTGAATCGTCGCCCGTCCGTCGGCAAGGTCGAAACTCGCCGCATAGCGACGTTCCGGCGAAAAGGGAACAAGCCTGAGACGCTGGTAGGTCGCTCTCGGTATTTCGGGACTGACGCCGAGTTTCGAGGAAAGCACCAGAAAGGCGATGTCTACGCTGTCGCCGAAATGGCTGCTCTGCCCGTCGGCCATGCGGAAACCGCCTTCGCTGCACAGTACGGCAGCGCAGGCGAGGGTGCGCAGCGCTTTTTCCTGATCGGGATCGGGCCACCTGTCACCATGCATGACGACGCCGTTGGCTTGGTAGCCGACCCCCGTCGCGGTGAATTCACCATGCGCGGGCAGCCATACCTGCGTGGCCGTCAACTCGTTGCAGGTAAGCGTTCCCGTCTTGTCCGAGGCAATCAGGGTGCAGGCTCCGAGCCCCTCAACGGCGGGCAAGCGCCGAACGATCACCTTTTCATCGGCCATGCGCCCGGTGCCGATGGCGAGCGCTACCGTGACGGCGACGGGAAGCCCTTCGGGCACCGCGGAAACAGCAAGGGCAATGGCGATGAAGAAGATCTCCTGCAGTTCTGCACCGCGTGTCAGCTCGATAATGATCGTTGCGGTGACAGCAAAAGCGAAAGCCAGCGTCAGCCGGTTCATGAACCTGTGCAGACGCAGAACCAGCGGCGGATCGGAGGGGCGTTGAGCGAGAGAGGCGGCAATATGGCCGATTTCGGTGCCTGCGCCCGTTGCCACGACAACACCGTGTCCTTCGCCGCCGACCACAGTCGTTCCGGCAAACAGCATGGTCAAGCGATCGCCGAGCGGGGCATCGTGCGGAATCCTGACCGTCGCATCTTTCTCCGCAGGATAGGATTCGCCGCTCAAGAGGGATTCGTCGACGCGAAGGGCGCTGGACCCCAGAAGGCGTATATCCGCCCCGACCTTCATCCCCCGTTCGGCGAGAACGATATCTCCGGGTACAAGATCCTCGCTGGCGATCCTCCGGCGATTGCCGCCCCGCACCACCACCGCGTAACTGCGAATCATGCGGTCGAGGCCGCGTATGCCGCTTTCGGCCCGCCATTCCTGTACAGTCCCGATCAGGGCATTGACCTGCAGAACGGCGAAAATGAAGATCGCATCGCTATACTTGCCAAGCAGGAGCGATACGACGGCAGCGCCGAGCAACAGGTAGATCAATGGGCTCGCGAATTGGCGGAAGTAGATCAGCACGATGCCGGTGGGACGGGCCCTGGGCAGTTCGTTGAGACCGAACTTGAGACGCCGCGCGGCAGCTTCGGCCTCGTCGATGCCCTCCATGCTGCTTGCGAGCGCAGTGAGGGTCGCCGTGGCGCTTTCCGCATGCCACGCGGGTGGTTGGGACTCCTGCGACGGGATGGACATCGGCACGCCCCCCTCCGGTTCCCCGAAATTTTAATCCCTTGCAGGAAAACGCAGAAAAGAAAACGGCCGGGGTGGTCCCCGGCCGTTTTGATATCTGCGGCGCCGCGCTTACAGGTTGGACGGCGGCGAATAGTCCTCGAAGCCCTTGAGGAGGGTATCCGAAGGATAGTCCACGGTCTTCTGGAACAGCATGTGCATGAACAGGAACAGCGGTTTCGCCTTCATCACCAGGCAGACCATCTGTTCGGTCTGGGAACGGTTGAAGTGCTGGTGCACGCAGCCGCACTCGACGACGCTGGCATCGCCCGCTTCGTATTCCAGCTTTACGCCGTCATGGATGTCGTAGCCCTGGCCCGACAGGATGAAGAACACGGCGGAATTCATGTGACCGTGCTTCTGGCCATAGGCGCCCGGGGCAAAGGCGTCCACGTGGCATTCGATCGACTGGGCGATCGAGACGTTCTGCGGGCTTACCGTGATCTTGTGGAAGTAGGCGGGGCCGCCCTTCCAGCCGGTTTCGGGCCCATGCACGATGCGCGGCTGGGCGTAGAGGGTCTTGTAGACCTCGCCATAGGTGCCTTCGAGGGCGCGCACGAAGGTGCGCTTCTTCTGCCAGCGTTCCCATACCGGCTGGTTGCTGCCGGCTTCGGGGGCGTCCTGGGGCTTGGCGTCTTCGGGCATGGGCGAACTCCTTGGAAAAAGCGGGCCAAGGGTAGCCGCAGGCGGGCCGGGGCGCAACCGCCTCCCGAGGCTAGATATTGTCGGGCGGAACGTAGCCCTCGGCCCCCGGCGCGGGCTCGGAGGAAGGGTAGTCCACGACCTTCTGGAACAGCATGTGCATGAACAGAAAAAGGGGCTTCGCCTTCATCACGAGCGCAATCTGCGCTTCGGGGCCCGTGTTGACGTGCTGGTGGACGCAGCCGTTTTCGACGATGCAGGCATCGCCCGCCTCGTAAGGGTGCGAATGGCCGTCATGGATGTCCTTGCCCGCGCCCGAGAGGATGTAAAGCACGGCGGAATTCATGTGGCCGTGCTTCTGGCTGGTGGAGAAGGGCGCCAGCAGGTTGACATGGCATTCGATCGACTGGGCCACCTGGACGGAGCCCGGGTTGATGATCGTCTTGGCGTAGAACTGGGGCCCGCCCTTCCAGACGAAATCGGGGCCGTGGTAGACGCGCGGCGCGGCGTAGAGGGTCTTGTAGACCTCGCCGTAGGTGCCTTCGAGGGCGCGCACGAAGGTGCGCTTCTTCTGCCAGAAGGTCCAGACTTCGGGATTGCCCTCGGGCGCGGCGTTATGCCCGGGCCCGGCCTTGTCGCCTGCTTCGGCCACGGCTCGTCACGGACTAGAGGTGTTCCGGCGGGACGTAGTTCTCGCCGCCCTTGGAGGGGACCTTCTCCGGATAGTCCACCATCTTCTGGAACAACATGTGCATGAACAGGAACAGCGGCTTCGCCTTCATCACGAGGACGACCATTTCCTTGTCGCCATCGTTGATGTGCTGGTGCACGCAGCCGTTCTCAACGACGCAGGCATCGCCCGCTTCGTACGGGTAGCTGATGGTGTCATGGACGTCGTGGCCGACGCCGGACAGGATGTAGAACACGGCGGAATTCATGTGGCCGTGCTTCTGGCCCGCGCCATGGGGCGAGAACACGTTGAGATGGCATTCGATGGACTGGGCGATCTCGACCGACTGCGGGTTGATCGTGACCTTGCCGTAAACCTGCGGGCCGCCGTGCCACTTCCAGTTCGAATGCGGATAGACGCGGGGCTGGGCGTAGAGGGTCTTGTAAACCTCGCCATAGGTGCCTTCCAGCGCGCGCACGAAGGTGCGCTTCTTCTGCCAGCGTACCCAGACGACTTCCTTGGCCTCGTTATGGCCAGGTTCACCGGGACGGACATAGACGGTGGTTTCCCCCGATCCGGCAGTCTTTTCTTCGGACATATTCTTCCCCGCAAATACACATTATGGCTTTTCGCAGGATACCACATGAGCGCGCCTGCGCAAACCTCCGCCCCGTAACGGAAATGTGTATTGGATGTGATCGTCCGGGCAGGCTAGTAAGGAGGCCATGACCCCGCCCGATTCCGTTGCCATTCCCGCTAAATTCTCCGATCCCGAATGGACTGCCCGCGGCGAGCGCCGCGCCCGGGTCGCCTTTTCCGGCCTGGAAACGCTTTGGGTGAATACCGGCACCCTGTGCAATCTCGCCTGCGGACATTGCTACATCGAATCGAGCCCCAAGAACGACCGGCTCGACTGGTTCCGGATCGCTGACCTGCGCCGTTACCTCGACGAGATCGACGCCCTAGGGCTCGGCCGGGTCGCAATCGGCTTTACCGGCGGCGAACCGTTCATGAACCCGGACATAACCGCCATGATCGAGGCGGCGCTCCAGCGCGGCCATAGTGTCCTGGTACTGACCAACGCGATGACGCCGATGACCCATCGCCGCGCCGAGCTCCTGCGGCTGAGACGGGCTTTCGGTGACCTGCTGACGGTCCGCGTTTCCCTCGACCATTTCGATCCTGCCCTCCATAACGAGGAGCGCGGGCAGGGCGGCTTCGCGGCCACCCTTGCCGGGCTCCGCTGGCTTGCCGATAACGGGTTTTCGCCCCGCGTCGCCGGGCGCAGGTTATGGGGCGGCGATGATGGGCATCTGCGGCAAGGATTCGCCGATCTGTTTGCGGATGAGGGCATAAACATCGACTGTTTCGATGCCCAGGCGCTGGTCCTGTTCCCGGAGATGGACGAGACGGCGGAGGTGCCCGAAATCACCGAGAACTGCTGGGACATCCTCAAAAAGTCGCCGGCGGAGATGATGTGCGCAAACGCGCGCATGGTGGCGAGGCGAAAAGGCGACGATGCGCCCGTGGTTCTTGCCTGCACGTTGATTGCCTACGAGCCTGAATTCGAGATGGGCAAGACGCTGGCCGACTCGTTTCGCCCGGTCGCCCTCAATCATCCCCACTGTGCGAAATTCTGCGTGCTCGGCGGCGGGGCCTGTTCGCGCTCCGCTTGAAGGCGTGGTTCAGCGCTGCGTTGACGGGTGCATTTCGTACCAGCGTTCGATTCGGCGATTTGCTTCGTTAATATCGGAAGGTGTCATCGTGGGCGAGACGCGGGTGAGACCGGCTTTCGCTTGCGGCTGTCCTGCCTTGTCGGCGAGCGCAAACCACTTGTAGGCCTCGACGAAATCGATCGGCACGCCTTCGCCGAACAGGTACATCCGGCCAAGGTTGAAATATGCGCTGGCGTTGCCTTCCTCCGCGATCGCCAGCCACAGTTTGTGGGCGGTCGCGAAATCCTTCTTCGCGTAGGCCTCATTGGGCGCGGAATAGCGGTCGGATTGCGCCCAGGCGGGGGCCAAGGCCACCAAGAAGGCGAAAAGTAGGGCGGTTGCTAGGCGATAGGGCCGCATCGGCTTGCTCCCCGTAAGTTTCACTTCGATATATATATTTTTAATTATAAACGAGGAATGACGCGGGGTTAGCCCGATAACAAAAATACCGGGCATTTTATTTAAATTTGTCGAAAATTTTTCGCGTATTTTTTGAAAATACTCTTCAAATTCATTGCGTTACATCTTTGTGCACATCCCGAGGACGGAGATAATGCCCCCCGAGAATGTCTCGGAAGAGGGCATTATGCTGGACCAGGTTAAGTCCGGAACATCGGCAAGGATTGCCACGTCGCGGCCTGTGGGCGGAGGAGCTCCGGCAGGCCAGGCGTCTGCTTCCGCGCGTGTAAATCCGCCGGATGCCGACAGCGCCACAGACAACGACAAGGACCAGGGCCGCCCGATGCCCGAAGACCGCGAACAGCAGGGGGGTAAACCTCAGGCAGCTCCTACGATCTCCGAACTTTCGGCCAAGGTCCTCGCTGCCCCGGCGGCGCCGGCGGCACGCAAGTCAACCGACGACGCTCTCAAGCGGCTGCTGCGCGATGCGCGCGAGGTAATGGAAGGCCTGCCCGGCAAGAAGCGGCGCGAAGAAGACGTGCCCGCCCATGAACCGGTCCCGATGATGTCGTCGCTGCCCGAAAGCCCCTTCGTGAAGGCCACATCGGCTTACGCACAGCAGGATAGCCTTCAAAAGGACAACGGGACCCTTCGGCCCGGCGTCGTCTTCAGTGCGACCTTCACCTTCCTGTTCTTCATCAGCATCTGAAAAGCCAAATCAGCGCGTGCCGAAACCCGCGCAAGGGTCAGCACGCGCGGCCGCCGCCGTGAACCAGACATAGTCGAACGGCAACGTGGCGCTTGCGAATATCGCGACGTAAGACACGGGCTCATTCATTCCGGGCTGAACTTCTATAGGGGCCAAAACCACGATACCGTCCTTTTCGCTGCGCCGTGCGAGGTGCATCGGCACGCCGCGATCCCGGCGGACGTGGCCGGTACCGGCGATCAGGAGCGCCTTTCCCTTCGCTCGACGTGCAGCGGTGATCAGCCCGTCGGCGAGGTTCGCATCGCGGGCGACCTGCATCATGCTGAAAGAACGGACCTTCGATTGCGGCAGTTTGCCGCAGTGGCTTGCCACCATTTCCCGATCGAGCGCGGCGTAAACAGCATCCGGCAGTGGTTGGTCGAGACCGAGAGCGGTTCGGCGATCCAGGGCGAGCGCCGTCATGCCGCCCTTTGCTATGGCGCGCATGGCATCGACCGGAAGGTCGGCGGCGATCAGCGGCCCGTTCCGAGCGACGACGGGGGCGATGATCGCGGCATAGAAAGACCATTCCGGCCATCCGGATTGGTCCCATCGAAGGACCGTCCCGAGGCCGGCGATGTCGCCGGGCCGGGAAGCAAAATGCGCGTTGATCATCGGCTGGCGGTCGGCGCGTATCATTTCCAGCGCAATGCCGGGGCGCCCGAGAGCGGCGACCTTTCCGGCAGCCCAGGCCTGGATGCGGTGATGTTCGGGGTTGTCGTGGGTTTCGCCGAGCAGGATGTAACGGGCGCGGACGAGTTCGGCGGCAAGGCGGGCTTCGCTGATGAATCCGCCGTCGTTGCTGCTCCATATGCGGCCGGCAAGGGGGTGCGGCGCCATTTCGGCGCGCGCAGGCATTGCGCATAGGGCGGCAAGAAGAAGCGTGAAAAAGAAAGTGCCGAAGGCTCTCGTCATGTCGGCGAGATTAGCAGGGGCGAAGGTTCGCCGCTATTCGACGTAGTAGAACACCAGCGTCACGCAGAGCAGGACCGCCACCCAAAGCACCGTTGATCCGACCGGCCAGGTTCGAGCCAGCGCACCTTGGGGTCCGTGGTGGCGGTAAACTGCGGCGATGAAGCGGTTGAGACGCACCTGGGCGCGGGCCAGGGTGCGGAAATGGATATGGCTGATCATGCTGCCGAAGGCGGACATGATGGACGGCAACAAACGGCGGTAAAGCCAGTCAGCATCGATGTTCGTGGCGTTGCGCAGTTGCGGGTCGAGCTTGTGCCGGCGCAGCATCGCGAACCCGAGCGCGGCGAAAATGACGAGTTGCAGCTGGGTTACGATGTGGCCGAGGCTGTAAGGCGAATACGAGATGTTCCCGGGCAGCAGCGCGTAAAACGCCCCCGGAAG
Organism: Alphaproteobacteria bacterium; assembly: GCA_038145705.1. Classification (GTDB taxonomy): domain Bacteria; phylum Pseudomonadota; class Alphaproteobacteria; order SMXQ01; family SMXQ01; genus WHSO01. The sequence goes on from JAYQQF010000003.1 coordinate 176,433, forward strand.
AAACCCGACGACAAGCAGAAGCGCGGCGGTCGCCGTCATTGCAAAACGCATCTCCAAGGGTGCTTCGCGGCGCGCGCTTGCCTCTGCCCGTGCGAAGAAAACGTGGTAGGGAACGCGGATGGCGGTATGAACGACGGTCAGCGCCGCCGCTGCCAGTAGCAGCAGCCATGGGATCTGCAGTCCGGCCTTTGTGAGGGAGGACAGGATCAGCGACTTCGTCACGAAGGCCGAGGTTCCCGGAAGGGCAGCGATGGACGCCGCGCCGATCACGCACAGTGCCGCCGTCCATGGCATCTGCCGACCGAGGCCGCCGAGCGACGAAAGGGTTTCGCGTCCGGTTGCGGAAATTGCCGCCCCCGCGCACATGAACAGGAGGAGCATGTAGAGGATGCTGCTGACCGCGTGCCCGGCCGCCCCGCCCAGCGCCAGCGGGCTTCCAACCCCCACCGCGACGACCAGAAAGCCCAGCTGGGCGTTGAGGCTGTAGGCGAGGAGCTTGCGAAGGTTGTCTTCGATCAGCGCGAAAATCGAGCCGTAGATGGCCATCGCTGCGCCGATCCAGATCAGGATTTCAGTCCCGGCATAGCCGCGCGCGAGGGCGTATACCGCGAGCTTGGTCGTGAAAGCCGAAAGTACGACAGAGCCGAACAACGTCGCCTTCGGATAGGCATCCGGCAGCCATGCGTGGAGCAGGGGAAATGCAGCCTTGATGCCGACGGCCAGAAGAATCAGGCCGCCTGGCAGCGTGGCGGCGGACAGCGCGCCGAAGGCGATGGAACCCGTCGCGCGGTAGTGGAGGATGATGCCGGCGAGCAGGATCACGCCCGATGCGATCTGGATGATCAGGTAGCGCATTCCCGCCCGGTAGGCGCGTTCGTTCCTCGCCGCCCAGATCAGGAACACCGAAGCGATGGCCGTGAGTTCCCAGAAGATGAAAAGCGAGACAAGATCGCCGGCAAGGACCGCGCAGACGGCCGCACCCGCGTAGATCTGGGATGAAACCTGCTGTACGGCGTCCCGTTCACGCCACCCGTATACCGCGCAGACAAGAGCGGCGATGACGAAAATGAGGGCGAAAACGCGCGCAAGTGCGTCTATGCGCAGCAGTGTCAGGACATGGCCGAACATCTGAAACTGGCCATGAATGCCATTCTCGAGCGACAGAAGCTGCGCCAGCGCGAGCGCGGGCAGCAGAACGAGATAGGCAGAGCGCAGGGTCGGGCGCAGCAGAGGCGCCAGCAAAGCGCCTAGAACCAGAATCAGGCCGGGCGGAAGATCAGCGATCATAGTAGGTCTCGCTCCGCTTCAGGACCTTGTGCAGTTCCCTGGCGATGAAGATTGCCCCGACGGCAACGACAAATCCGAAGATGCCGTAAAAGGCAGGGAACTCTTCGATCTTGTAGGCAACATGCTTGGGATAGAAAAAGTCGACCGCGCCGAGTACCGCGGCGACGCACCACAGCACGCGATAAAGCATGGCGGTACGCGATGTGCGGGCGGTTGTCGTGGTCCTGGGTTCGGTGTGGCTCATGGTTCGCGCCTCAGGGCCGGGTGATCGGTTCGAGCAGCCTGTAGAGGCTGTCGGCATAGAAGAAGAGGGCGATACAGCCCGCTGCCGTCAGGCAGGGCGGCAGGACGCAGAAGAGCGGCGCTTCCTTTATCGCCCGCAGCCGGGTGCCCGGGGCAGGCGCCGCGCCGGCGGCATGAACCGCGCCGTGTGCGGGCGGGGCGTCGCTACCGGCGAAAAATCCCCGGCCAACGATGGGAAGCAGGTAGGCGACGTTCAGGAGCGAACTCACCATCAGCACCAGCATCATGACGAGTTGTCCCGTATCCGCGGCGGCCAGCAGCAGATACCACTTCGACCAGGAGCCACCCATCGGCGGCAGGCCGATGATGGAAAGGGCGCCGATCAGGAACGCGCCATAGGTGAAGGGCATCGCACGGCCCAGCCCGTCCATGTCCGGAATTTCGGTTTTATGCGTGGCGGTGTAGATGGCACCTGCGCAGAAGAACAGCGTGATCTTGCCCATCGCGTGCATGGCGATCTGCATGGACCCGCCCATTACGCCCATCGAGGTCGCCAGCGCCGCGCCCAGCGTAACGTAGGAAAGCTGGCTGACCGTGGAATAGGCCAGCCGCGCCTTCAGATTGGTTTTCCCAAGCGCGACAATAGACGCAGCAAGAAGGGAGAAAGCGGCCAGCCACATCAGCCAGGTCGCTGCGCCGGTCTTGGCGAGGAAATCGACGCCGAAGATATAAACCGCAACCTTCATCACGGTGAACACGCCGGCCTTGACCACCGCAACCGCATGCAGAAGGGCGGAGACGGGCGTCGGCGCCACCATGGCGGCCGGCAGCCAGCGGTGCACAGGCATCAACGCGGCCTTGCCTATGCCGAAGACGTAGAGCGCCAGCAGGAGCGGCGCCAGCGCGGCGGAAACCTTGCCGTCGAGGATTCCGCCCTTGGTGAAGTCGAGTGTTCCCGTCGCCACCCAGGTCCAGATGATGGCCACCATCATCAGGCCGATAGAGGTACCCAGCAGGAGCCCGAGGTAGGTGCGCCCGGATGCCTTCGCTTCCGGTGTCTCCTTGTGGGCGACCAGCGGATAGGTCGAGATCGACAGCACCTCGTAGAACACGAAAAGGGTGAACATGTTCGCCGCGAAAGCGACGCCGATCGCCGACATGATGGCGATGGCGAAACACATGTAGAAGCGGGTCTGGTTTTTTTCCTTGTTTCCGCGCATGTAGCCGATCGAGTAGATCGAGTTGACGATCCACAATCCCGAGGCGATAACGCCGAACATCATGCCGAGCGGCTCGATCGCGAGCGCAAGCACCAGTCCAGGCATGACTTCCTGCAGCACGACTGCTGGCGCGGGACCGCCGTTGAAGCGCAGCAGCAGCATAATGACGATGCCGAAAAGCAGAACGGCGGTCGTCAGGGTGACGCCTTCGCGCAGGTTCGGGTTCTTCCCCGTAAGGCCGATCAGGACGGCACCCGCGAGCGGGACGATGAGCGAGAGAATGAGAAGTGTCGCGCTGGTCATTGCGCCACCCCAAGAAGCAGCCGGGCCGCGGTTTCGGCGATGCGGGAGGTCAGCCCCGCGTCGATGCCGAAGTAGATATTGGCGCCGACGAGCAACCATGTCGGGATCAGCATGCTGAGGGGAGCCTCGGTCGCCTTGCTGTCGGCGGGCGCGGGCTCGAGATACGCGGCCTCGATTACCCGCCACACGTAGATCACCGCAAGCAGCGAGGAGGCAACGACCAGGATGGCCAGCGGCCAGCGCCCGCTCTCAAGCGCGGCAGCGACCAGATACCACTTGGACACGAAACCGACCGTAAGCGGCACGCCGATCAGGCTGAGCCCGCCGGCGACGAATGCCGCCATGGTCCAAGGCATTCTGCGCCCTAGTCCCCTGACGCTGCTGATCGTCGCCGCGCCCTGGCGCAGCACGATGGCCCCCAACACCATGAACAGCGCCCCCTTCATCAGGGCGTGGTTGAACAGATGGATGATGGTCGCGGTAAGCCCGGTGACGGAGACAAAGCTCATGCCCAGAACCATGTAGCCGATCTGCGCGACCGAGGAGTAGGCCAGCATGCGCTTGATATCGATCTGGAAGATGGCGACGGTCGAGGCGGCGAACATGGCGGCGAGCGCCAGCGGCGTAAACAGCCACGTCATCGTCAGGCCAAGGATATGGTAGTCGGTCCCGAATACCGTGAACAGGAAGCGCAGCAGCAGGTAAACGGCGGCCTTGGTCGCGGTCGCGGCGAGGAACACCGTGACCGCCGATGGCGCAAAGGCGTATGCGTTCGGCAGCCACAGGTGCATCGGGAACAGCGCCAGCTTGAGGCCGATGCCGGTGACGAGGAACGCAAAGGCGACAAGAACCGTGCGGTTCTGTTCGAGACCCTGAAGCCGGGCGGCAAGATCCGCCATGTTGAGGGTGCCCGTCACCATGTAGATCAGGCCGATGCCGATGACGAAGAAGGTCGCGCCGATCGTTCCCATCACCAGATATGTGTAGGCCGCGCTCAGCGCCCGGCGGTCGGCCTTGGCCCCCAAGGCAACGAGAACATAAGTGGAGAGCGAGGAAATCTCGAGGAACACGAAGGCGTTGAAAGCGTCGCCGGTAATCACCATGCCCAGCAGGCCCGTGAAACACAGCAGATACGCCGTGTAGAACATGGCCTGGTTGTGCGGCTCGATCTCGGCGGCAACGCTGGCGCGCGCGTAAGGCAGCACCGCCGTGCCGATGCCCGAGATGATCATCAGCACGAAGGCGTTGACGACATCCACGCGGTATTCGATGCCCCATGGAGCCGCCCAGGAGCCGAGAAGGTAGGACACATGGCCTTCTTCCAGAACGCGGACGAGCAGGGCCACGGAAATCGCGAAACTTATGGCGCAGATAACCAGCGACAGGTACCACGCCAGCCCGGCACGGCGGCAGAAGGCGCTGAGCGGCGCGGCAATCAGGGGAACAACGACCTGGAGAATCGGGAGGTGTGCGGAAATCACTGCCGCGCCTCCGGCTCATCTACTCCGTTTTCCGCGGCAAGATCGAGATTTTGAATCTCGTCTTCCTCGATGGAGTTGTAGGCGTTCTTGATACGTACGACCAACGCAAGCCCAAGCGCCGTCGTCGCAACGCCGACCACGATCGCGGTCAGGATCAAAACATGGGGCAGGGGGTTGGAGAAAACCTCCGGCTTTCCGGTCAGGATCGGCGCGGTGCCGCCGGAAACCTTGCCCATCGAGATATAGAGAAGGAACACCGAGGTCTGGAAGATGTTCAGGCCGACGATCTTTTTGACCAGGTTTCCGCGCGACACGACGATGTAGAGGCCCGTCATCATCAGCACGATGACGATCCAATAGTTGAACAGGCCGAGGGCGTCCTTGAGGTCCATCACCATTCTTCGTCTCCGATGGGCGGATTCTGGCCCGCAAAGGCGTAGTAGGTGGAGACCATCACGGCGGCGACGGTCATGCCGACTCCGAATTCGACGAGCAGGATGCCGATATGCTGGCCGGCCTGCGCCGTCGCGCCGAGCACGGAGTAGTCGAGGTAGTTCTTGTTGAAAAAGAAACTGACGACACCGGTGCCGCCGTATATCAGCACGCCGAGGGCAAGCAGAACCCTGACGGCGCGCCCGGGCAGGGCGCGGCTCGCGGTTTCGAGGCCGAAGACCAGCGCATAGATGATGAAGGCCGCGGCGAAGATCACCCCTGCCTGAAAGCCGCCGCCTGGTCCATAGTCGCCATGAAACTGGACATAGAGCGCGAAGAGGAGGATCGGTCCGATCAGTACCTTTGTGACGACGCGCAGGACGAGGTGGTGGTCCATTGCGGTGATCTTGGTCGCGGTCGCGGGCTCGCGGATCGTCCCGGCCAACAGCAACAGCACGCCGATACCGGCGGTGAAGATCACCGTCACTTCGCCCAGCGTATCGAAGCCGCGGTAGCTGGCCAGGACAGCGGTGACGATGTTGGGCATCCCGATTTCCTGGGCAGTGGCGGAGATGTAGCGGGGGGCGACATGCTGGTGAATCGGCGCCGCCGGATCGCCGAAGCGCGGCATGTCGAGGGTGCCGTAAACAAGTGCCAGGCCCGTCAGGAACACGACGATCAGCGGAATGGCGCGGGATCGGGTACTGGGCGCCTCGTGGCGCGACGTCAGAGCGAGGGTGGACAGCATCAGAACCGTCGAAACGCCTGCGCCGACCGCGGCCTCGGTGAAGGCCACGTCGACGGCATCGAGATGCACGAGAAGGGCCGCGGAAACGAGCGAGAAAACGCCTGACAGCATGACCACGGAAAACAGGGTTGTGCGCCGCAGGATCGAGAACGCGGTGCCGGCCAGAAACACGAGCAGGGCTACGTTGATGGCTGCTTCCATCAGCGGGACTCCTCGCCCTGGGTGGCCTTCTCGGCAGGGCGGGGCGGGATGGTCGCGTGCCGCGGCTTCAGCCCGGCGACCAGCGCGGCATTGGCGATGGCGTGGGTAGAGGTGGGGCTGGTGAAGAACAGGAAGGCACCGATCAGGAACAGTTTCACCGTGACCAGGCTGAAGCCCGCCTGAAGAATGAGCCCGGTGAGAATGAAGTCAGCGCCGAGGCTGTCGGTAATGCCTGCCGGGTGCAAGCGCGTGTAGAAGTCCGGCATGCGCACGAGGCCGAGCGCCCCGACAAGGACGAGAAATGCCCCCAGCAAGAGAAAGGTCCAGCTTGCCGCATCGACGATCAGCGCGATCACTGGCTCGCCTCCTTGTTCTGGGACGCGGCCTTTTCCTCGACGGCATCCCCCAGTGTGCGATAGCGGAAGAACTTGAGGACGGCGATGGTGCCGATGAAATTGAGAAGGGCGTAGAGAAGGGCGATATCGAGAAAGTCCGGCCGCCCAGTCAGGAACCCCATCACGGCGATCAGCAGCACGGTCTTGGTGCCGAAGGAATTCGCCGCCAGCACCCTGTCATAGAGACTGGGGCCGCCGTAAAGACGCACCAGCGCCAGCACCATGGCGACGAGAAGGGCTATGGCCGTTGCGGTGAACATGCTCAGCGGGCCTCGATCCTGTCGACCCGCCTGTCCATGTCGCCCGATTCCAGGCCTTCGGCCGCTTCGCGGGTGATGGCATGCACGAGGATGCGGTCATGTTCGATTTCGACCGAAACCGTGCCGGGGGTCAGGGTGATCGAATTGGCATAGATGACCTTGCCGACGTCGGTGCGCTGGGTGGCCGGCACCCACACCATGGTCGGGCTGATCGGCAGTTTGGGATCCAGGATGATCTTCGCGACGTCCCAGTTCGATTTGGCGATTTCCTTGCCGAGCCAGGCGATGTAGCCGAAATACCCGAAGGAAAGGTGCAGGGGGACGGCCTCGTGATCGATGACGTCGAGGCGCGCCGCGATCACCACGATCAGGACGCAGGACGCGATGCCGAAAGAGAGCAGCAAGGGGACGTAATGACCGGACAGCAACAGCCAAAGCGCAAACATCGCCAGGCCGAGCCCGAGGGTGTGCGTCACGGTCTTCAGTCGCATGAAGCGGAAAGTCTCGCCTGTTGGGCCGAACGGCCTTGTTTTTGATAGCAATTGACAAAGGGGATACAGGCCCCCACTCGGGCCGTCAACCCCTCCCGGCATGATCGGGCCGCATGCCGAAAAACCCTGAAAAACCGGGAAAAACAGGGTTGACAAGCGCGTTTGTAAGGTATCCGGAAAACTGCTAGTCTTTTCGGACAAAAATAATACGTACAGGGAGCTTAAATCGTAATGAGTTACAACGATATGGGCGACGATCAGGGCGAGCTGCGCGAGATCAGCGGCTCCGTCAAATGGTTCAATACCGTTAAGGGTTTTGGCTTTGTTACCCCGTCCGATGGTTCGAACGATGCGTTCCTGCATCTGTCGGTCCTGCGCGACGCGGGATTATCCACCCTGCAACCCGGCGCGACGATCCAGTGCATTGTGTCTTCGCGTTCAAAGGGGTTGCAGGTCACGCGCATCCTTCAGGTCGATGAAAGCACGGCAACGCCGGTGCCCCAGGCACCGAGCCGTGGCGCATCCCTTGGTGGGGAATCTCTTGGCCCGGCGAGCGAATTCGTCGAAGCCACGGTCAAGTGGTTCAATCCCGACAAGGGATACGGGTTCGTCTGCCAACTGGACAACGAACGCGACGTCTTCGTTCACATGGTGACGTTGCGCCGTTCCGGTGTGCGTGAACTGGAGGCAGGCCAGAACGTCAAGGTGCGGATAGCCGAAGGGCCTAAGGGCCCGCAGGCCACGGAAATCCGGCTTTAGGCACCGGCAGGACGGTTGTTTGACCGCCCGGGTCTGCTGGTTCCGGGCGGGGGAAGGCTTTTGCGTGCCGGTGTTTTCGAAAACATGGATAGTAATGGCGGCGCTTATGGCCGCGTGGCTGGTCGTGGCGACGGTTGCCGCCGTCCAGGCCGCGAGGGCCGAGGATGGGGCCGCGCGCCTTCTTTCCTTCGACCGGGCGCCGCTCGAAATCGTCACGTCGACCGGGCGCCACGCCTTTACTGTCGAATTGGCCCTGAACGACGGCCAAAGATCCCAGGGCCTGATGTTTCGCCGTTACATGGCGCCCGATGCCGGCATGCTGTTCGTCTATCCTCGCGACCGGGTCATTTCGATGTGGATGAAGAATACCTTCATTCCGCTCGACATGGTTTTCGTTGCGGCCGATGGACGGGTCGTGGCCCTGCATGAACGCGCGGTGCCGCATTCGCTGCGCGCGATCGGTTCGGGCGTGGCTGCGCGCGGCGTGATCGAATTTGCCGCCGGCACGATCGCCCGTCTCGGCATTCGCGTCGGCGACAGGGTTTCGAACGACAGGCTTGGGAGCGGCCGTTAAAAGGAATAAGGTTGCCCGCAAACAGCGAAGTAACAGGGGTATTCGGGGTTTAGGGGGCATTTCAGGATGCATGTCAGAAAACGCATCATCGTGACCGGGGGGCAGGGTTTCTCGGATCGCATCTCTGCGAAAAGTTGATTGCGTCTGGCGCCGATGTCCTGTGCGTGGATAACTTCTTCACGGGCACCAAGGACAACATCGAAGGCCTTCTGGGCGATCCCCATTTCGAGGTCATCCGCCACGACGTGACGTTCCCGCTTTATGTCGAAGGGGACGAGATCTACAACCTCGCCTGTCCGGCATCCCCGATCCACTATCAATTCGATCCCGTCCAGACGACCAAGACATCGGTGCATGGCGCGATCAACATGCTGGGGTTGGCCAAGCGCATCAGGGCGAAGATCTTCCAGGCCTCGACCAGCGAGGTCTACGGCGATCCAGAGGTCCATCCCCAGACCGAAGACTACCGCGGGCATGTGAACCCGCTGGGGCCGCGCGCCTGTTACGACGAGGGCAAGCGCTGCGCCGAGACCCTGTTCTTCGATTATCATCGCCAGCACGGGCTGCGCATCAAGGTGGCGCGCATCTTCAATACCTACGGGCCGCGCATGCATCCCAACGACGGGCGCGTCGTTTCGAACTTCATCGTCCAGGCGCTGCAGGGCCAGGACATCACCATTTACGGGGAAGGGGAGCAGACACGGTCGTTCTGCTACGTCGACGACCTGATCGATGGGTTTTTGCGCCTGATGGCGACCGCCGATTCGGTGACTGGCCCCGTCAATCTGGGCAATCCGGTTGAAATGACGATCCGTGAACTGGCGGAAAAGGTGATCGACCTTACGGGATCGAAGTCGAAGCTCGTGCACAGGCCGCTGCCCCAGGACGATCCGACCCAGCGCTGCCCCGACATCACGCTCGCGAAAAAGCTCCTCGACGGATGGCAGCCGAAGGTCCAGCTCGACGAGGGGCTGAAGAAAACGATCGGGTATTTTGAAGGGATGCTGAAGGAATTTCGCTGAGTTCCTCCGCCAACGTGACGTTGGCTGGGCGGAGGTCGCATACGAAAGTTCGCTATTTCAAATCCGGGGGCCGCGGGCGAGCGACTTCGGCAGGTCTTCCCAGCTGTCGCCGGCGGCGATCATGCAGGTCATGCCGTTCGGCATGGTAATGATGATGGTGAAGCTGGCACCGTTGCTCGATCGCAGCATCTCGATGACGCCGCCGTTGCTGGCGCGTCCCATGCCCACGGGAGCTTCCTTGTAGGCCCCCTGGAGATGGGAGAGCACGCGCTCGCGGGTCGAGCAGGACTCCGGCTCCGCCGCCATTGCTGAAGCGGGCAGGGCCATCAGGGCAGTCAGGGCCAAAACTGAAGCGCGCCGGATCATTTAACCAGTCCCTTAGCGCAGCCATATAACTATCTGAAATAAGTAGTTATTTTCAGGAACAGAAAGGCGGCGCTTTGTACAGGTTACGCCACCGTTCCCTAACACTTTGCTAACAATATTTAGCTTTATGCGTAATTTTATTTCTTCTTGGCCAGGGTCATGCCGTTTGCGATCGGGACCATGGCGAGGTCGAAACGGGTATCCGCGAACAGGCGGTCGTTGAATTCCCTCACGCCTGCGGTTTTGACATCAATGTCCGTTTCATCGATGACCCGGCCGCCCCAGAACACGTCATCGGCAACCAGCAACCCGCCCGGCCTGAGCAGACCCTCCGCCGCGGGGATGAAATTTGGATAGTTGGCCTTGTTGGCGTCGAGATAGATGAGGTCGAAAGTCTCCATGCATCCCTCGGCCAAAAGCGCGCGGACGGTGTCATGGGCGCGACCTATCCGGCGCTCGATACGTTTGTCCACCTTGGCTTCACGCCAGTAATGCAGGCCCATTTCGCTCCAGCCCGCGGCGATATCGCAGGTTACGATGGTCCCGTCGTCGGGTTGGGCGAGGGCCATCGCCAGGGTCGCATATCCGGTAAAAGTTCCGATCTCGAGGACCCTGCGCGCCTGCGTCAGGCGAACGAGCATTTGCAGGAATGCCACCTGTTCCGGGGTCGCCGCCCAATGGGCATTCGGGAGATTTCGGGTTTCCCGTAAAAGCGTGTCGAGGATGTGGTTCTCTCGAACCGTGTGGGCCAAAAGATACTCATACAAGGCATCGGTGACCAGGGTGGTGGGGGTACGCATCGGTTACAAAAGCCTTTTAACGTTATGTTTTCCTTGCAACAATCATACATTTATAATCGGATGATAAAATATCTAATTATGATGATGACGTGACGCCCATTCCGATCCTGTCCATTGTGTACCCCGGCGAAGACGTTTAGGTTCCGGCGCACGGGGAGTAGCGCAGCCTGGTAGCGCATCTGCTTTGGGAGCAGAGGGTCGGAGGTTCGAATCCTCTCTCCCCGACCATTTTTCCCGGCTTGACCGGACAGGGCTCTGCCGGTACCCATGTCCGGTCAAAACAGAGGTTTGGATGTCCAAGGTCCGCATTTACCAGCCTTGCCGCACTGCGATGCAGCAGGGAACCGCGAAGTCCCGCTACTGGCTCGTCGAGTTCGAGCCGGCAAGCGCGCGTTCGCGCGATTCGCTGATGGGGTGGACGTCCTCTGCCGACACCCGTGCCCAGTTGCGCCTGCGCTTCGAGTCCCGCGAGGAAGCGATCGCCTATGCGGAGCGCCACGGCTTTGCCTTTGACGTCGTCGAGCCCATGGCGCGAAGACCCAAGCTCAAGAGCTACGCAGACAATTTCCGCTTCGACCGCGTTCGTTAGTCCGGTCTCAACGGGGGCGAAGCGCCCTTAGCTCAGCTGGATAGAGCACGGGCCTTCTAAGCCCGGGGTCGCAGGTTCGAATCCTGCAGGGCGCGCCACCCCCCACCACGTTATGGCAGATGGCATGAACCAGCCGCTCCAGCCGTCCAGCCTTCTGGTCTACACCTACGCCGATACGGTAGGGGACGGCCTCGTCAAGCTGCCGTTCCTCGCCGATCTCAGGACCCGGTTTCCGAGAGCGCGCATCACCTGGTGCGCGGGCGTCGGAACCACATCCTATTCAGGGCCGCTTGCGGCGCTGGCCGAGGGCTACCTCGATGAAGTCATCGGCGAGGCGGGGATCGGCCTCGGCGCCGGGGAACTTTTTCGCTTCAAGCGGCCGTTGCCGGGGCGCCGTTTCGATGTCGTGATCGACACCCAGCGCGCCTTCGTCCGGACCCTTTGCGTGCGCCGCGTAGCGCACGGCTGTTTCATATCGGGCACCGGGGATTTTCGCTTCTCCGACCGGCGGCCCGTGCCGGGAACGCCACGTCCGGTTCACCTGATCGATTATCTCGCCGGGCTTCTCGATCTCGTTGCGCCGCGCCCGGCTTTAAACGCGCTGCCGCCGGTTCCGGTACCGGAAAGTTTTCGCGAGTTCGCCGCGCGCGCCCTGCCGCAGGGAAAGACTTATATCGGCTTCGCACCGGGTGCCGGCGATCCGCGGAAGATCTGGCCGCTCGACGGTTTCATCGCCGTCGCCCGGGCCGAGGCCGCCAAGGGCAGGGTGCCCGTGTTCTTTATCGGCCCGCAGGAAGAACAATGGGTCGAACGCATCCGTGCCGCAGTACCCGAGGCCGTTTTTCCGGAGCGCGAGAGAGAAAACCCGAAAGGTCCCATCTTCGCCATCGCGCTGGCCCAACGGCTTGCCGCCGCGGTCGCCAACGATTCTGGTGCGGGCCATATGCTGGCTGCGGGCGGAGCACCCCTGGTGTCGCTTTTTTCCAAGCACGATCCGGCGAAATATGCGCCGCGCGCCAGGCGCCTCGTCATCGTCGATTCGAAAACCTTCGGCGGCACCGATCCGGCGCTGATCCCCGTTGCCGCTGTCGGCGAAGCCCTTAACCGCCTTCTGGCAGGCTAATACCCTTCCTTGCGGTCGACCGTGTTGGTGAGCGCGATGCCCGCGCGCACCTTGCCGATTGCCTCGATCACGCCTTCGGCGCCGTAGGCTGCGCTTCCGGTGCAGGAATAATGCGGCGTCATGGTGACCTTGGGGTGGCCCCAGAACGGGTGATCGGCGGGCAGGGGCTCGACCTTGTAGACATCGAGTGCCGCACCCGAAAGGTGCCCCGAATCGAGTGCCGCCAGCAGCGCGTCTTCGTCCACTGTGGTGCCGCGCCCGCAATTGATGAACAAGGCGCCCTTCGGCAATTGTGCGAAGCGTTCGGCGTTCATCAGGTCGTTGGTGGCGGGCGTCTTGGGCAGAATGGAAACGAGGACGTCGCTGCGCGCGAGAAACTCCGGCAGGGCCTCTGCCCCGGCGTAGCTGGTCACGTCTGCGATCTTCTTGGGCGAGCGCGACCACCCGGCGACGTCGTACATCAAGGCCGTCAGCGACCGCGCCACGGTACTGCCGAGGTTGCCGAGCCCCATGATGCCGATCCGCAGCTTTTCCGGCGCCGTGAACGGAAGATGTTCCCACTTGCGCGCCTGCTGATTGGCGGCGAATTCGGCAAAGCGGCGGTGATGGTGGATCACGTGGTAGAGCACCCAGCCCGTCATCGTCGCCGCCCGCTGGCGATCGGTATTGCGAATGATCGGGATATGACGGGGAAGCGACGGGTCCTTGAGCAGCCCTTCGACGCCGACGCGGGTACCCGCGACCAGCTTCAGGTTGGGAAGCCTCGCGAATTCCCCCTCGGGGAGTTCGTTACCCAGGAAATACTCGATGTCTTCGCGGTTGCCGACGTCCGGCCAGACCCGGCATTCCATGTCCGGAAAGGCTGCGTTGAAGGCCCGGATCCAGTTTTCCGGCGCTTCCCGGCCCGCCTTGATCAACAACGCCATCGAATCCCCCTGATCTAAACCCTCTCCGACAGGCAGGGATTTGCTTCCCAAGCGCTGTCCTTCGGATGAATAATATCCCTAATCGAGAAGGACGGAACGTCCGCAGTTGAGGGAGAGCGCAATGCTGAGCCATGAAGAAAACGAGCTGCTGACCCGAGTAGGCCCCGGCACGCCGATGGGCGAGCTGATGCGCCGCTACTGGGTGCCGGCGCTGTTTTCGGACCAGTTGCCGAAGCCCGACTGTCCGCCCGTGCGCGTCAAGCTTTTGTGCGAAGAACTGGTCGCCTTCCGCGATACCTCGGGCGCGGTCGGGCTGATCGACGAATACTGCCCGCACCGTCTGGCCTCGATGTTCTTCGGTCGGAACGAGGAAAACGGCCTTCGCTGCGTCTATCACGGCATCAAGTTCGACCGCGACGGCAACTGCGTAGACGTTCCCTGCATCGCGCCGGGTACGACGACGGAAACCCAGATGGGCGCAATAAAGCGCCAGATGAAGACCAGGTCCTATCCGTGCATGGAGAAGGGCGGGGTGATCTGGACCTACATGGGCCCGGCGGACAAGAAGCCGGAATTCCCCGACCTCGAATGGACGCGGGTTCCCGATGCCCAGCGCGTTTCCAGCCGCCGCATCCAGGAATGCAACTGGCTGCAGGGGGTGGAAGGCGGCTACGACGCGCCGCACCTGACCTTCCTGCATGCGGGCAGCGTCGAAAGCAGCCGCCGCGTCGTGCCGTCGTTCTACGAAGTCGTGGCGATGGATTTCGGCTTTGCCATCGGCACCGGGCGTGATCTCGGCGACGGCGACGTTCACTGGAACATCAACATCTTCCTGATGCCGTTCCACAAGATCATCTCGTCGGTTCCGGCGGCCGCGCATATGTGGATGCCCATCGACGATGAAAACACCATGCTCTACAGCATCGACTTCCAGCCGAACCGCCCGTTCACGGAGGGCGAACTCAAGGTCTGCAAGGGTTACGACTGGATCCACGCGGAAACGATTCCAGGCACCGACCGCACCGTCTGCAACCGCGACAACGATTACCTGATCGACCGCGCGCTTCAGGCGAGCGGCAAGTCCTATACGGGCCTGCGCGGCCTCGGCGTGCAGGATGCAGCTATCCAGGAATCGATGGGCGCCATCGTCGACCGCAGCAAGGAGCACCTTCTACCGGGCGACGCAGGCGTGGCGAAGCTGCGCCGGATCATGCTGGAAACGCTACGCGAGATCGCCGCGGGCAAGGAGCCGCCGGGTCTCGATCCGCGCTCGCTGCGGGTCCGTTCGACGCGCTACAAGGCGCCGCCCGACGCAAGGTTCCTCGACGAAGTGCATCAACGCGTTCACATCGACGCCTGACCTCAAGGTCGGGAATTGGGGAGGAGAGCCGCAATGGCTTCACGTTTCGCTTTCGGGGCGGCCCTTGCCGCCGCCGTTACCCTTGGCGCGTCCGGCGCATGGGCCGAGGATTTCTACAAGGGCAAGACGGTCACCATCGTCACATCGACCGGGGCGGGGGGCGGCTATGACCTGATCGCCCGCGCCATCGCCCGCAGCATGGGGCCGCATCTGCCCGGCAAGCCCGGCATGATCGTCCAGAACATGCCCGGCGGCGGCAACCTGCTCGCCACCAACTACATGTACAACATCGCGCCGAAGGACGGCACGGTGATCGCCACCATCAACAACGCCATGCCCCTGCAGCAGGCGCTGAAGAACAAGGGCGTGCGCTTCGATGCGCGCAAATTCAACTGGCTCGGCTCCACCGGCGCGTCGAACGAGGTCGTTTTTACCTGGCATACGACCGGCGTGAAGACGCTCGACGATGCGCGGCGCAAGGAAGTGATCCTGGGCGGGACCGGCCCCGCATCCAGCATCGTCATTTTCCCGACGGCCATGAATAATCTGCTCGGCACGAAGTTCAAGATCGTCACCGGCTACAAGAGCTCGTCCGAAATCGACGTCGTGCTGGAACGAGGCGAGGTGCTGGCCCGCAGCAACAGTTACGCCTCGCTGGTCAGCAAACGCCCGCAATGGCTCAAGGAAAAGAAGATCTCCATCATCGTTCAGGTCGGGGCGAAACGCGACGAAGGCCTGCCCAACGTACCGCTCCTGTCGGAACTCGCCGCCAATGACGAGGACCGTCAGGCCCTTCAACTGATTTCATCGCCGATCCTTCTCGGCCGACCGTATCTGGCCCCGCCGGAAGCCGTCGCCGACCGCGTTGCGCTCTTGCGCAAGGCCTTTGATGCAACGATGGCGGACAAGGGGTTCAAGGCGGAGGTCGCGCGCCTGAAACTCGACCTCGATCCCATCCCGGCGGAAACGGTAGCAAAGACCGTGACCGAAACCGTCAATGCCCCCGATGCCGTGATCGCGAAGGCAATTGCCGCCATGCCAAAGGCGGGCCCGAAAAAGTCAAAGAAGAAATCGAGCTGAGGTTCTCAGGCGCCGCGGTCTATCGCCACCGACTTGATCAGGGCGTAGACCTCGGCGCCGGGTGCGAGCGCAAGCTCGCGGGCCGAGCGCCGGGTGATGCGCGCCCACAGCGGCGCGCCGATGTCGATCATGACATCCGCCTGGGCGGCCGAGGCGTCCTCGACGGAACGTACACGTCCGGGCAATACGTTGAGAATGCTGAGGCCCCTTGGCCGTTCACGCGCTATGGCGACGTCGCGCGCGCGAATCCGCAGGCGGACCGCCATGCCGTCCTGCGCGCCCCGCAGATGCGGTACGAACAGCGTGCCCCCGTTTACCGATAGGGCGGTCAGGCCGTCGCCCGCGTCGGCACGCGCAATGACGGCCTCGATCACCGAGCCTGGATCTCCCATATCTGCGTGAACGATGGCCCCGGCATTGAGTGTCTCCACCGTCGGTCCCGCACGCAGGACCCGGCCCCCATCGAGAACGACGACATCATCGGCAAGGCGGACGATTTCCTCGACCGCATGGGCGACGTAAATCATCGGGATCGCCAACTCGTCGCGCAGGCGTTCGATGAAGGGCAGGATTTCCGCCTTGCGCGCCGCATCGAGTGACGCGAGCGGTTCGTCGAACACGAGAAGGCGCGGACTGGTGAGCACCGCACGGCCAAAGGCGACGCGGCTCTTTTCGCCCCCGGACAGACTTGCCGGCCGCCGCGCCATCAGGGGGCCGATGGCAAGCAACTCGATCACCTGATCGCGCGAAACGCGCCGCAGGGTGGGGGCCGTGCGCTTCATGCCGTAATCGAGGTTACCGGCAACGGTCAGGTGCGGAAACAGCCGCGCGTCCTGAAAGACGTAGCCGATGCGCCGGCGTTCGGGGGGCAGGTTGATGTGGGCCGCCGAATCGAAAAGCGTTTCACCGTCCAGCGTGATCCGGCCCGCCGCCGGATCGAACAGACCGGCGATGGCATTTGCGATGGAAGATTTTCCGGCACCCGACGGGCCGAACAAGGCGGTCACGCGCCCGGCGCCCGTGCGAAACGCGGCGTCGATGCGAAAGCCGCTCGGGAACGTATGTTCTATCCGCGCATCCAGCATGATCAGTGCGCCAGCCGTTTGCGGATACGCGCCGCGAGCAGCTCCGAGGCAATCAGCGCAGCGAAGGCAAGCACCGTCGAAATGACGACGATCCGGAGCGCTGCAGCTTCGCTGCCCGGAACCTGGGTAAGCCCGAACAGGGCAAGGGGCAGGGTGCGCGTCTCCCCCGGGATGTTGGACACGAAGGTGATGGTCGCCCCGAATTCGCCGAGGGAGCGGGCGAAGGCCAGCACCATCCCCGTCAGGATGCCGGGCCATGCGAGCGGCAGGGTAACGCTGAACAATACGCCAAGGCGGCCGGCGCCGAGGGTGCGCGCCGCGGCCTCAAGCCCCGTATCGCCCGCCTCGATGGACAGGCGGATGGCGCGAACCATCAGCGGGAAGGCCATGACCGCGGAAGCGACGACCGCGCCCTTCCAGGTGAAGGCGATTTCGATGCCGAGCGAGGCCAGCATCCGGCCGAGCACGCCATCGCGCGCAAACAGGATCAGCAATGCATAACCGACCACCACGGGAGGCAGGACGAGGGGCAGGTGGACGATGCCGTCGAGAACGCTCTTGCCCGGAAAATCCAGGCGGGCAAGCGCCCAGGCGCAGGCGATACCGAAAGGCAGGCTGATGGCGACGCACCATGCGGCGACGCGCAGCGACAGGTTCAGCGCTTCGATTTCCAGCGGCGTCAACGCGAGAATGTCCATCTCAGCGCACCTCTGCCGCGGGCAGGAAGCCGTGGCTCTTGAATATTCCCTGCGCGACGGAACCCATCAGCCAGTCGGCGAAGGCGCGGGCGGCCGCGTAATCCGCAGCGGGTTCGGCCATCCCGACGATGGCAATCTCGTAAGCTGCGGGCGGGTGGCTTCCCTGCGGGAAGGCCGCCAGCGTTTCGAGGCGGCGGTTGCCCGCGACGTCCGTCGCATAGAGGATTCCGGCGGCAGCGCCGCGCTCAACCAGCACGCGGGCTTGAGCAGCATCGGCGACGCGCAGAAGCCGCCCCTCGATCCCTTTCCATGCGCCGAGGTTTCGCAGCGCCGCCTCGGCATACTGGCCGAGCGGGGCATGCTGGGGATCGGCGGTGACCAGTCGCCAGCTTCCGAGCCTTGCAGCAAGATCGACACCGGACAGGAGTTCTATTTTCAACCCGCTGCCCGCGCGCGCCGCCAGCACCAGCGCATTGGCGACGAAGAGCTTGCGCGTATCGGGGCGCAGGCGTCCGGCGCGGGCAACGCTGTCCATCCATTTGGCGTTGGCGGAAATGAAGACCCGCGCGGGTCCGCCCTCAGCGATCTGCCGGGCCAGCGCACCGGACGATGCGTATACGGGAACGATACTGAGCCGCCGGGCCGCGGGCAGGGCGTCGTTCAGGGCGCTGTATGCGCGGATGGCGTCGTTCAGGGCGCCGAGGGTCGAGGCGGCTGCCGCGACGACTAGGCGCTCGTTCGCCACCGGCGCCATGTTCGCGCGGGCAATCGGGGACGCAAACAGGATCAGCGCTGCGGCAAGGCCAGCGGCGCCAAGAACGAAAGGCCGGCGGTCAGGCCTTCTTGCCATTCCCGGCACCGTAGAGGGTCTCCGGCGACACGCCGACGGGGACAATATCTGCAATCGCATCGGCGCGCGGCGCGCGGAAAAAGCAGGTATGCCGCCCGGTGTGGCAGGCGACGCCGGTCTGGTCCACGGTCAGCAGGATGCTGTCGCCGTCACAATCGATGCGGAAATCGCGCAGCTTCTGTACCTGGCCCGAGCTTTCGCCCTTCTTCCACAGCTTGGCCCGCGAGCGCGACCAGTAATGGGCCTCGCCGGTGGCAAGGGTCGCCGTGACCGCGTCGCGGTTCATCCAGGCGAGCATGAGCACCTCGCCGGTATCGGCTTCCTGTGCGATCGCGGGCACAAGCCCGCGTTCGTCGAAACGGATCTCCGCCAGCGCGGCGTTGATCGCGGCGTCGGTCGTCGTCTGGTTCTTGCTGTCCTGGGCCATGACCAAAGTTCCTTCCGTCCGGGTCGTATGCGCCCGGTTCCCGGTTTGGTTAGACCAGCCGGAAGCCCGCAGTGTCAACGGCTTCCACTAGAAATTGCAACATTATAACAATCCTTTTACACTACCCCGGCCGCTCTCAGGAGGAGCTCATGCCCGCCGCCCGCAAGCCTGCCGCCCTCAGGGCCCATGACCACGACCGTTGCATCGAAGATGCCTTGGCGGCGGCGGCCGATCTCTGCCGCGCCCAGGGCGCCCGCCTGACGCCCATGCGCCGCCGGGTGCTGGAAATCCTGTGGCAGTCGCACAAGCCGCTCGGGGCCTATGCGGTCCTCGATATCCTTGCCGCCGAAGGGCGACGCCCGATGCCGCCCACGGTCTACCGGGCCCTCGACTTCCTGCTGGCCCACGGGCTTGCCCATCGCATTCCTTCGCTCAATGCCTTCATCGGGTGCAGCGCGCCGGGGGCTCATCGCGACGGCCAATACCTGATCTGCCGCAACTGCGGCACGGTCGCCGAACTCACCGATACCGGACTCGCGGCCGAACTTGGGCGCACCGCGCGTGCACACGGTTTCGCCATCGAAAGCGTTCTGACCGAAGCGGTGGGACTGTGCCCGGCCTGCGCCGGGACCGGGGCAGGCGCGGCATGAACGCTCCCGATCCCCAGGCGGCGGATGTTCTCGTCAGCGCCGAAAACCTGCGCAAGGCCATCGGCGGCGACGATGTGCTAAGCGGCGTCAGCCTTGCCGTGCATCGCGGCGAGGTGGTCACCGTCATCGGTCCCAATGGCGCCGGGAAATCCACGCTTCTGCGCATCCTGATGGGTGTTGCGGAGCCCGACAGCGGCAGCGTTCGGCGCAAAAGGGGGCTCGTCATCGGCTACGTGCCCCAGCGCATGGAAATTGATCATGCCCTGCCGATGACCGTACACCGCTTTCTTTCGCTCGCCTGTCGCGAAGACGACCGCATCACCCATGCCCTGGCCGAGGTCGGCGCCGAAGGATGCGCCGACAAGCCCGTGCAGGCACTATCGGGCGGCGAATTCAGACGCGTCTGCCTTGCGCGTGCGATCCTGCGCAAGCCGGATCTGCTGGTCCTCGATGAGCCGCTTGCCGGTGTCGATGTCGCGGGGCAGGCGGACCTTTACGAACTTATCGGCACCTTGCGACGGCGCTATGACGCGGGCGTGCTGATGGTCTCCCATGACCTGCATCTGGTGATGGCGGAAACCGACCGCGTCATCTGCCTCAATCATCATGTCTGCTGCGCCGGCCACCCCGAAGCCGTCAGCCGCGATCCTGCCTATGCGCAACTGTTCGGCGCCGCCGTCGCCGTCTATGCCCATGACCACGACCACCGTCATGACGATGCGGGCCATGTCCTGCCACTGGCCGAGGGCGAAACCGGCCACGATCATCATGCCGGGCACCATCACCATGGATGATTTCCTGATCAGGGCTGCCGTGGCGGGGCTTGCCGTCGCCGTGCTGGCAGGGCCGCTCGGCTGTCTCGTGGTGTGGCGGCGCATGGCGTTCTTCGGCGCGACGCTGGCCCATTCGGCGCTGCTGGGGCTTGCGCTGGGCCTCGCGCTCGACATCAACCTGACCATCGGGCTGATCGCCGTCTGCGCCGCCATCGCCATGCTGCTGGTCGTCGCCGAAGGGCGGCGCGGCATCACTACCGATACGCTTCTGTCGATCCTCGCCCACGCGGGACTTGCAGCGGGACTGATCGCGCTGGTCTTCGTCAAGGGCGTGCGCGTCGACTTGATGGGCTACCTGTTCGGCGACATTCTTGCCGTGTCACAGGACGACGTCTGGGTGATCGTTGGCGTTGCCGCGGCGGGACTTGCCGCCCTTGGCGTGCTGTGGCGGCCCCTGATCCGCATCGCGGTGCACGAGGAAATGGCCGCGGTCGAAGGCGTGCCGGTGGTCGCGGTACGAATCGGCTTCATGGTGCTGCTTGCGGTCGTCGTCGCTGTCGCGCTCAAGATCGTCGGCGTGCTGCTGGTCACGGCGTTGCTGGTGACGCCTGCCGCCGCCGCGAGGCGGCTGTCCGCAACGCCGGAAAGCATGGCGGCCTTCGCCGCCATCATCGGCGCGATTTCGGTGCTTGGTGGGATCGGCGCGTCGGTCGCCTGGGACCTGCCGGCGGGTGCGGCAATCGTCTGCATCGCGGCGGTGATATTCCTGCTCGCGCTGGCCTTGCCCGCGCGTGCCGCGATCAGCGCCCGGAAAGGCGCCTGAAACCCGCGTCGAGATCGGCGATCAGGTCGTCTGCGTCTTCCAGCCCCGCATGAAGCCGGATGAGCGTTCCCGGCGCCTTCCAGGGAACGGCGCTGCGATAGGGGGCGGGATCGGCGGGCAGGATCAGGCTTTCATAGCCGCCCCAGGAATAGCCCATGCGGAAGATGTTCATGTGATCGAGCATGCGGGCAAGGGCGTCCTTTGGATAATCCTTCGCCAGCACGAAGGAAAACAGGCCGCTCGACCCCGTGAAATCGCGCTTCCAGATTCGATGCCCCGGGCAGTCGGCGAAGGCCGGATGCAGCACGCGGGCAACTTCTTTGCGATCCTTGAGCCAGCGGGCAATCTTCAGGGCGGTCTGCTGGTGGCGCTCCAACCGCACCGACAAGGTACGAATGCCGCGCAGGCCGAGATAGCAGTCATCGGGCCCCGGAACCGCGCCAAGGATGGAGGCCGTCGTTTTCACGCGCCGGTAATGGGCCTCGGTGGTGACGATGACGCCGAGCATCGCGTCCGAATGACCGACGAGGTACTTCGTCGCCGCCTCGATCGACACATCGACACCGTGCTCGAAGGGGCTGAAATAGAGCGGCGTCGCCCAGCTGTTGTCGAGTAGCACCACCGCCCCCGCGCCATGGGCTGCCTTGACGAATGCCGGGATGTCCTGCACCTCGAATGTCAGAGATCCGGGGCTTTCGCAGAAGACGACACGGGTATTGGGCCGCATCAGTTTCTTGATGCCGGCGCCGATGGTGGGATCGTAGTAGGTCGTTTCGACGCCGAACCCCCGGAGCAATCCGTCGCAGAGCTTGCGCGTCGGGCTGTAGGCGCTGTCCACCATCAAAAGATGATCGCCCGCCCGCAGGAAGGCCATCAGCGCGGAGCCGATGGCCGCGAGCCCGGATCCCGAGGCAATGGCGCGGTATCCGCCGGAAAGTTTCGCCACCGCTTTCTCGAAAGCAAAGGTCGTCGGCGTGCCCTGACGCCCGTAATAGACGTGATCGAAGGGCGCGCGGCCGATGCGTTTCATTTCGGCGAGCGTCGGGTAGAGAACGGTGGAAGCGTGATAGACGGGCGGATTGACGATGCCGAAATTGGCGAAGGGATCGCGGCCGGCCTCGGTCACCTCGGTGGCTTTGGCGTGTCCGCGTCGGGACGGTTTCTCAGGGGGCGAACGCCGCCGCGCCATGTTCAGGGACCGGTTTCGACGGGCGTATCGGTCTGGGAGCCCCATTCCGACCACGAACCGTCATAAACGGCGACGTCCTCGCGCCCGATCAGGTGCAAAGCGAAGGCAAGCGCGCATGCGGTAACGCCCGAACCGCAGGTGCAAACAACGCCCTTGTCGTCGGTGACGCCGGCAGCCGCGAACAGGGCCTTGAGTTCTTCTGCAGATTTCATCACGCCCGTGGCGGGGTCGAGGAGGCTGGCGTAATGAACATTGCGGCTGCCCGGGATATGGCCGCCACGCACGCCCGCCCGCGGTTCGGGCTCGGCTGCAGTGAAACGGCCGGGGCTGCGGGCATCGAGCACCAGTTCGCGCCGAGTTTCGAGGTTTTCCTTCATCTGCGGCAAGATGCGCATCATCTTCGGGCGGAAGCCGACCTCGAAGGGCATGGAAGGGACCGGCATTTCGGGCTGTTCGGTCTCCACCGGCTCACCGTCGGCCTTCCAGCGCGGCAAACCGCCGTTCAGGATCGAAACCTTGTCGTAGCCGTAGATCCGGAACATCCACCAGATGCGCGCCGCCGAAAACAGGCCCATGCCGTCATAGACCACGACCTGGTCGTTGCGCTCGATGCCGAGGGCCGTCACCTCGTCGGAGAACACCATCGGATCGACGATGGTGTGCGGGTAGGGCGAGGCCGGGTCGGACACCAGGTCAATATCGATGAACTGGGCGCCGGGAATGCGCTCGGCCAGGAATTCCTTGCGGGCGCTGCGACCGGTATCGGGCATGTACCACGAGGCGTCGAGCACCTTGACGTTGGTCATGCGGTAGCGCGCCGCCAGCCAAGCGACATCGGTGAGCGACCGGGGATTGGCGTAAGACATTAAAGACGCCCTCTAACTAACTGTTTTATTTTCTGTCCATCCATTCGGGGACAGGGAGATTACGGGCGCGCAGGAAATCCGGATTAAAAATTTTCGACTGATAGCGCTGCCCATAATCGCACAGGATCGTGACGATCGTATGCCCCGGACCCATCTGCTTGGCAAGGCGGATGGCGCCGGCGACATTGATGCCCGTGGAGCCGCCCATGCAAAGCCCTTCGTGCTTGAGCAGGTCATAGATCACCGGCAACGCCTCTTCGTCGGGGATGCGGAAGGCATCGTCGATGGGCGCGCCTTCAAGGTTCTTGGTCACGCGGCCCTGGCCGATGCCCTCGGTGATCGAGGTGCCTTCGGCCTTGAGCTCTCCCGACTTGACCCAGTTGTAGATGGCGGCGCCGCCCGGATCGGCGCAGGCAATCACGACATCCTTGTTGCGGTCTTTCAGCGCCATGCCGACACCCGCGAGTGTGCCGCCGGTGCCCACCGCGCAGATGAACCCGTCCACCTTGCCGCCCGTCTGTTCCCAGATTTCCGGGCCGGTGGTGTCGATATGGGCCTGGCGGTTGGCGACGTTGTCGAACTGGTTGGCCCAGACGGCGCCATGCGCTTCCTTCTCGTTCAGGTCCTTGGCAAGGCGCGCGGAAACCTTCACGTAGTTGTTGGGATCGGCGTAGGGCACGGCCGGAACCTCGACCAGTTCGGCGCCGCAGAGCCGAAGCATCTGCTTCTTTTCTTCCGACTGGGTCTCGGGAATGACGATGACCGAACGGTAGCCGCGCGCGTTGCCGACCAGCGCCAGCCCGATCCCGGTATTGCCCGCCGTGCCTTCGACGATGACGCCGCCCGGTTCCAGTTCACCCCGGCGCTCGGCGTCCTGGATGATCGACAGCGCGGCGCGGTCCTTCACCGAACCGCCCGGATTGAGGAACTCGGCCTTGCCAAGAATGTCGCAGCCGGTGAGTTCCGACGCCTGGCGGAGACGGATGAGGGGGGTACGGCCGATCGCGTCGACGAATCCGTCGCGAATGTCCATCGAGAAGGTCATTGTCCTGAACCGATGCCTTTTTACGGAAATTGTATGTGATTACGCAGGCACCATTTATGCCCGCCAGGATTTCCAAATGGTAGCGGCTGCATGAATTACAAGCAAGGGCAGGCAAAATGCCTCAAACCGGGGCGAAACCCCAGGCGGCGCGAACCTTGTTTTCGTTGAGGGCGAACCATTGGAGCGCGATCAGCGCCTGCGAATTGTTGAGCTTGCCGCCCTCTACGAGGGCATAAACGTGTTCGGCCGGGAACACCGTGGTCTTGATGTCCTCGTCCTCGTGGTCGAGGCCGAAAATCCCGCCCGCGTTCGATGTATCCACCCGTCCGATGAAGTAGGTCACCGTCTCGGATGAACCGCCGGGGCTCGCCAGGTACTCAAGGGCAAACAGAAGATCGCTGGCGACAAGGCCGGTCTCTTCGGCGACCTCGCGCCGCGCCACCTGTTCGGTGCTTTCGCCATTGCCGATGATGCCCGCGACGATCTCGGTCAGCCACGGATCGAGCCCCGCGGAATAGGCGCCAATACGGAACTGCTCCAGCAGCACCACCTCGCGGCGCACCGGGTCGTAGGGAAGCACGGCGACGGCGTGGCCACGCTCGAACACTTCGCGCCGGAACTCGCCGCTCAAGCCGCCGCGGTGCAGGGTGTGGCGCAGCTGGTAGGCATCCACCCGGAAATATCCCTGAAACACGGTCTCCCGGCTGACGATCTCGACCTTGCGATCCTTGCTCATGTCTTTTCACCGAATTCGACGGTGCGGTTGATATTGGCGTTCACGTTGCGCAGGCGGCCCGTGACCCAGAACCATGCGAAAATGCAAATCAGCCCGCCCGCCGCCACCGGCCAGCGCAGGCCGGTGAATTCCGCCACCTGGCCCATGATCAGCCCGCCCAGCGCAGGGCCGCCGCGGAAGATGATGCCATAGATCGAAAGCACCCGGCCGCGCATTTCGCCGCGCACCACGGTCTGCACGATGGACAGCACGCCGACCGCCGAGATCGAAAGCCCGCAGCCGACGAAATAGAGGTTGATCACCGCCGGCCAGAACGTCGTCTGGAACGAAAAGGCGATGAGGCAGGCGCCGACCCACATGGAGGCGAACATCGAAACCGATGCTAGGCCGGTAACCGATGTCCGCAGCATCAGGTAGATAGCGCCCGACAGCGCGCCGAGAGCGACGGCGCTGGTCATCGTCGCCAGCGCCTCCGGGCCGCGCCCGAAAACGCCGCCGACGAAACCCGGTAGCAGGTCGATGAAGGCCCGGGTGCCGAGAGAACTGACCACCAGAACGATCAGGAGCGGCCCGACGGCCGCATGGGTCAGGGCGTAACGAAAGCCCTCGCCGATGTCGGAGAACAGGCCGCCGCCGTGCTTGCGGTTGGGTGCCTCGAAACGCGGACGGATGCGAAAGAGCACGAATATGAACGCGCCATAGGCGAAGAGGTTGGCTATCATCGCGTAGCCCGGATTGCCCACGCTGACGATCACGCCAAACAGGGCGGGGCCTGCGAAACGGGCCAGGTTGAAGCTGATGGAACTGATCGGCGCGGCGCGGGGTATGTCGCGCTCGGCCACCAGCATCGGCACCAGGGCAAGGCGCGTCGTCTGCCCGAGCGCGTTGATGACACCCAGGTAAATCGTTGCCGCCAGCAGGAACCAGATGTTCAAGAGGCCCGTGAAATAGAGCACGGCGAGGACGAAAGGCTGCACCATGCAAAGACAGACCGTCACCCGCGCGAGCTTGAGCCTGTCCATGCGGTCTGCAATGGCGCCGCCGATGGGCGACACGAGAAGGGTCGGGGCGAGATCGGAAAACAGGATGACGCCGAGCCAGCCGGGCGACTTGGTCAGTTCCCAGGTCAGCCAGCCGACCGCGAGCCGCTGTGCCCAGTCGCCCACGTGGGACAGCAGGTTGCCCGCCGTATAGGCGGCAAACTGCGGATCCGACAGCATGTTCCGGGCGTCGGCAAAGGACAGTTTGCCGCTCATGGCTCGATACCCTTCGGCGGGCCGCACGGGACGACGGCCGGCTTTCTTTTTCGATGGTTTTTTGTACGCGGAAACGGTTCCTTATAGGACCCGGACGGGGTGGATGCAAACGCTCGAAGGAACCCACATGGCAGACAGCATTACCGATAACGCCGATCCCGATGCCATCCCCGAAGGCTTCTCGGTGCTGGTCGCCGAAAGCGGCGAGGGCGCCCTGACCCAGCGCATCCGCGCCCACGGGCATATGCTGGTCGCGGACGAGCCGGCCAGCGTCGGCGGCAACGACCTCGGCCCCCGGCCGCATGATTTCCTGCTTTCGGCGCTCGGCGCCTGCACTTCGATGACGCTGCGCATGTATGCGGGCCGCAAGGGCTGGAACGTCGGGCGCATCAGCGTGGCGCTCAAGATCGGCCCCATCGACAAGGCCGATCCCAGGGCCGGGACGCGGATCAGCCGCCGCATCGCGATTGCCGGGCCGGTGGACGCCGAACAGCGCGCCCGGCTTCTGGAAATCGCCGATAAATGCCCTGTTCACAGGACCTTGACGGGAAAGCTTGAAATCGCCACGGAAATTGGGGATTAAGACGGCGCCCCGGGCCGGGAAAACTGATGCGCCGGGCGGGGCGGCGGCTATAATCCCGCCTTTCCCGAAACAAGTAACCCTGGAGTGCTCACATGGCGGATGGCGGCGGCCGTAACGAAGTCAACGTTCCTTTCGACGACCTGCGTGGCTGGATCGAGGAAGCCGACAAGCTCGGCGAGCTCAAGCGCGCCAACGGCTACAGCTGGGAAGAACAGATCGGCTGGGCGGCAGAAATCCTCCAGCACGACGAAAACGCGCCGGTCGCGCTGTTCGACGACATCCCCGGCTATCCCAAGGGTGCCCGGGTGCTCACCAACTTCTTCGCCGCCAAGCGCAAGAACATGACGCTGGGCTTCCCAACCGACCTCAGCAAGGTCCAGCTGTCGGAAGCCTTCCTGCGTCACTTCCGCGAGATCGCCAAGAAGCCGCTGCCCTATGAAGTGGTGGAGAAGGGTCCCGTCACCGAAAACATCATGGAGGGCGACGACATCGACATCACGAAGTTCCCGACCCCCGTCTGGCACGACCAGGACGAGGGTCGCCGCTACATCGGCACGGGTTCCTTCAACGTCACCGTCGATCCCGACGAGGGCTGGGTCAACGTCGGCACCTACCGCGTGATGATCCAGGACAAGAACCACGTCGCTTTCTACATTTCGCCGGGCAAGCACGGCCGCATTCACCGCGACAAGTACGAAGCGCGCGGCGAGCGCATGCCGGTCTGCATCGTCGTCGGCGGGGACCCGTTGACCTTCCTGATGGGCTGCACGGAGATCCCGTACGGCGTGTGCGAATTCGAAATCGCCGGCGCCTATCGCGGCCGCCCGATGAAGGTCGTGCGCGGCAAGCACACGGGCCTGCCGTTCCCGGCCAATGCCGAAATCGTCATCGAGGGTTTCGTCGAGCCGGGCCACAAGGCGCCGGAAGGCCCCTTCGGCGAATGGACGGGCTACTACGGCTCCAAGATGCGCGCCGAGCCGGTCCTCACCATCAAGGCGATCTACCACCGCAACGACCCGATCATCCTCGGCTGCCCGCCGCAGCGCCCGCCAGAGGAACAGGCCCGCTATCGTGCCGTGATGCGTTCGGCTCTGCTGAAGGACGAGCTGTCCAAGGCCGGCGTGCCCGACGTCGTCGCCACGTGGTGCCACGAAGCGGGCGGCTCGCGCCAGCTCACCGCGGTTTCCATCAAGCAGCGCTACCCCGGCCATGCGCGCCAGGTCGGCCACATGGCGGCGATGTGCCGCTCGGTCGCCTACGCGGGCAAGTATGTCGTCGTCGTCGATGACGATATCGACGTCGCCAACCTCGAGGACCTGATGTGGGCGGTGTGCTCGCGTTCGGACCCCGTGAAGTCCATCGACTTCATCCAGAACGCGTGGTCGACGCCGCTCGATCCCTGCATCTCGCCGTGGGACAAGGAAAAGGGCAATTACACCAACAGCCGTGCCATCATCGATGCGTGCCGCCCGTACCACTGGAAGGACCAGTATCCGGTCGTCAACCAGCCGTTGCCGGAAACCACCAAGAAAGCTTGGGAGACCTTCGGCTGGATGTTCGAGAAATAAACCGGTTGCAGAGCGGTGGCCCGCATTCGCGGGCTGCCATTGGAGCGGGGGCCCAGGCCCCCGCTTTTTTTGTCACGCACCTGTCATGGAACTGTATTAAACCGGGGCCATGACAATACGAAAACGCAACGTCCTCTTCCTCTGCACCGGCAATTCGGCACGATCGATCCTTGCGGAGGCCATCCTCAACGCCAAAGGGCAGGGGCGCTTCACCGCCTTCAGCGCCGGCAGCCATCCGGTCGGCGCGGTCAACCGCTTTGCTCTCGATCTTTTGCGCAGCAAGGGGCACGCAACCCAGATGTTGCGCTCCAAAAGCTGGGACGAGTTCGCGCAAGCCGATTCGCCCGCTCTCGATTTCATCTTCACGGTCTGCGACAACGCCGCGGGTGAGACCTGCCCGATATGGCCCGGCCAGCCGATCTCGGCGCATTGGGGCATTGCCGACCCGGCGGCCTTTGTCGGCGACGAAAAGGCGACGGCCTACCGCTTCGTCGAGGCCTACCGGGCGCTGGAAGCGCGCATCGCGGCCTTCCTCGCCCTGCCGCTCGATGAGCTTGATCCGGCGGCGCTGCAAAAAGAGTTGCGCCAGATCGGCGAAGTCGGCACTTTCGCCGGCAAATGAGCTCTCCTGCCTTTTCCACCTCGCGCCGCGTCGCCGCCGAATTCATCGGCACCGCGTTGCTGCTCGCCGTCGTCGTCGGCTCGGGCATCATGGCCGAGCGCCTCGCCGGCGGTAACGTCGCGGTCGCCCTTCTGGGCAATGCGATTGCGACGGGGGCGGGGCTCGTCGTGCTCATCCTGATTTTCGGCCCTGTCTCGGGCTGCCACATCAATCCCGCCGTCAGTCTCGCCTTTCTCGGGCGGGGCGAACTGGAAGGCCGCCTTGCAGCGCTTTACGTCGCGGCGCAGGTTGCCGGCGCCGTCATCGGCGTGATTGCGGCCCATGCCATGTTCGACCTGC
Source organism: Alphaproteobacteria bacterium (assembly GCA_038145705.1). GTDB lineage: Bacteria > Pseudomonadota > Alphaproteobacteria > SMXQ01 > SMXQ01 > WHSO01. Next base: position 205,603 of record JAYQQF010000003.1, read on the forward strand.
CGCTCATCGTCATGGACGGCAAGGCCCGGACAGGCGGGGGGCAGTGGCTTGGCGAGGTGGTCGCCACCTTCGGCCTCGTCATGACCATTCTGGGATGCCTGCGCTTTCGCGCCGATGCCGTGCCTTTTGCTGTCGGCCTCTATATCACCGCGGGCTACTGGTTTACCTCGTCCACGTCCTTCGCCAATCCGGCGGTGACGCTGGCGCGTTCGCTGACAAACACGTTCACGGGCATCCGTCTTTCGGACGTTGCCGGTTTTGTTGTGGCCGAAATTGTCGGTGCGATGCTAGCGATCGCCTTCGCGCGCTGGCTCTTCGCTGAAAGACGCGCCTAAGGCCCGTGGTGGGTGGCGAGCGGGCTGGTTTCCCCGAGCCTCATCATGCGGCGCAGTAATTCCTCGGTCAGTTCCGCGCGGACCTTGCCCATTGCAGGATCGTCGTAGCGGTTCGCCAGTTCGTTCGGATCGTTTTCCAGATCGTACAGCTCGCCGAAGGCCCGGCCGTCGTCGTACAGCGAAAGCCGCCAGCGCCGCCCCATCAGGGTACGCACGCGGAAGCCGTGGTTGAAGCCCATGTAGCCGTAGCGCTGGTGCTCCTCGATGATCATGGCGCGGTCCATATCGGCGGCTGCGCCGAGGTCGCGTCCCTGAATGCCGTTATGCGGGGCGACACCCGCGCGCGCCAGCACGCTCGCGGCGATGTCGAGGGTCCCGGCAAGATCGTCGCGCACGGCACCATTGCCCGGCGTCTGCGGATCGGCCCAGATGAAGGGCACGCGCACCAGCCCCTGATAATGAAGCGCGCCCTTCAGCAACAGCTGATGATCGCCCATGAAGTCCGCATGATCGGCGGTGAAGATCACCACCGTGTCGCGGTCAAGCCCAAGGGCCTTGAGCTTCGCCAGCACCATGGCAATGCGATCATCGACATTGGCAAGCATGCCGCGGGTCAGCGCCTGCGCCTCGCGCGCCTCGCGTTCCGTAATCGCGATGACGCGCTGGCCATCGCGGTTCTGCTTGCCGGTATCGCGGCCCGCGCGAATGGCACGCAGATGGGCCGGCGCATCCGCGTCGGAGTGGTGAAAACTCTCGGGCAGTTCCATGTCGGCGGGATCGAACATGTCCCAGTACTTGCCAGGCGGCGTGAAGGGATGGTGCGGATCGGGGAACGAACACTGGATGAAGAAAGGCTCGTCGCCGCCCGCGCGCGCGCGGGATTCCAGAAACTTGCATGTCTTTTCGGCGACGTAATGGGTCGGATAAAGCTCTTCGGGCAGGGCCGTGCGCCAGGCCTGCGGGCAGACGTAGTCGTTGCCGGGCAGCTGGTTTTCCGGCCCGACAAGGTTGTCGGAGCCGGGATGACGCTCCTCGCGCCAGCGGGCGTAATGGCCCACCACCTTGTCGCCGTGCCCGACGCAGAGATCGACATGGCGAAAGCCGTAATAAGGCAGGTCCAGCTCCGACGACGTTCCGGTCACCCATTTCGGACGCAGTTCCTGGTCATAACGGCCGTGGCCGAGGATCGTCTTGTCCGCCTCGCGCAACTCTTCGGGCGGGAGGACGAGGGCAGGGTCTATCTCGGGCATTCCCAATGTCGGCTTGCGCGGGGACATGCTTTGCAAATGGCACTTGCCGATCAGCGCCGTCTTCCAGCCCGCCGCCGCCAGGATATCGACGAAGGTCGTCGCCGACAGCGACAGCGGAATGCCGTTGTGCCGCGCTCCGTGAAGCGACGGCATGCGGCCGGTCATCAGCGTGGCGCGATTGGGCATGCAGATCGGCGTCGCCACGTAGAAGCGCGAATAGCGGATGCCGCGCGCGGCAATGGAATCGATTGCGGGGGTGGGAATCGAACTGCCGTAACAGCCGAGATGATCTGCCCGCTGCTGATCGGTGATGAACAGGATGAAATTGGGCCTGCGCCCGCCTGTGCGCGCCATCATCAGGCCTTGGCCGCGGGAATCTTGACCTGGTCTGGATGGTCGAAGACGAAGGTATTGTCGCCGACTTCCTTGTCCTTGCCGTCATGGCGCGGCTTGCCGGCCGGTTCCGCCCTTGCGCCGAGCAGGATCATGTAGACGTCGCCGGTATTGTCGAGCTGGTAGAGATGGTCCTTCGGAATGACCATCAGTTGCCCGGGATCGATCGCCCTGCTGGTGCCGTCCGGAAAATGAAACGTGCATTGGCCCTGCACGCAGTAAAAAAACTGGTCCGCCGTGTGCTTGTGCATCGGTCCCTTCGTGCCGGGATAGTCACCATGCACCCAGGTATGGAAGTGATCGGACCCGAACAGGACTTTCTTCGAATGACCGAGCGCAAGCTCGGGTTCCTGCAAAAGATCGATGAATTCTACCGCCATCGTTGCCTCCCAAGGGCGCAAATTGCGCCTTATTCGTCTTTGACCGAACTTTCCATCATCATCGCCCCATCGTCAACGCGGGTTGCCCCCGCGTCCCCGGGCCGGTACCATGGCCGGTGAAACGAGCGATCGGGCGTGCCTGATCGTGAAAAAAATCAGGAAAACTGAGGTTTCGCCCCTATCCGCAACAAAAAAAGGAGAGGGCTTCATGGTCACACGTAACGCGTATTTCGCTTCCGTTGCCGCGGCTGTTGCCGCCTGCATCGGATTTTCCGTCACCCCGGCCACGGCCGCGGATTTCTACAAGGACAAGCAGGTCGAGCTCACCATCGGGGCCAATCCCGGCGGCGGCTACGATTCCTACGCCCGCCTGACGGCGCGCTTCGTCGCAAGCCACATTCCGGGCAACCCGACGATCATTCCCCGCAATCGTCCCGGTGCGGGTTCCCGCAAGGCGCTCAACTGGTTCTTCGACGGGGCAGCGACCGACGGCACGGTGTTCGGCGCCTTCTATCCGTCCGCCCTGGTGGATCCGCTGATCCGCCCCAAGCGGTCGAGCTACGACGTGATGAAGCTGAACTTCCTGGGCTCGGTCAACAAGACGGCGCGTCAATGCATTGCGCGCAAGGACGCCAAGGTCCAGAAGTTCGAGGACCTGTTCAAACATGAACTCGCCATTGGTGCCACCGCGCGTGGCGGGTCGACGCGCGACTATGCAATCATGATGAACAACATTCTCGGCACCAAGTTCAAGGTGATCTCCGGCTACAAGGGTTCGAAGGGCATCCTGCTCTCGATAGAGCGCGGCGAGACCCAGGGCCTCTGCGGCTACGCATGGTCGAGCCTGAAGAAGGCCAAGCCCGAATGGGCCGAGGGCAAGTTCATCAATGTTCTGGTTCAGACCAACTTGTCGCGCCACGACGAGATGACCAAGCTCGGCGCGCCGATGCTTCAGGATTTCATCAAGGATCCGGAGAAGCGCAAGATCGTCGAGTTCTTCCTGAAGCAGCATGAATTCGGACGCCCCTACGCGATGCCGCCGGGAACCCCGAAAGAAGCCGTCGCCATCATGGCCAAGGCGATCCAGGACACCTGGAAGAGCAAGGAGTTCCGCGAAGGGGCCGAAAAGCTCAACCTCGACGTCGATCCGATCAGCGGGGATGAAATCCGCAGCCTGGTCGGCGAGTTGTTCTCGCTGCCGAAGGATCTGGTGAAGAAGATAGTGAACAGCACCAAGTCCTGACCCGGCATAACTGCCGCGTAGAGCCCCCGGCCAGGTGCCGGGGGTTTTTCGTTGCGCCCGCCCGCGCTAGAGTTTCGGAAACGCAAAGGGAGGACGCCTTGGCAAACATCAGCCTCAAGGGGAAAGTCGCGATCGTCACCGGCGGCGGGCGCGGCATGGGACGGGAAATGGCACTGGCGCTGGTGCGCGCGGGCGCCTGCGTGACGATCACCGCCGCCCGCGAGGGGGCGGAGCTGGAAAAGACCGCGGCGGAGATCGCGGATGCGGCGGGCAGGGATAACGTCCTTGCCCTGCGCGCCGATGTCACCAATGAAGCGGAGTGCATCCGGGTGCGCGATGAAACGCTCAAGCGCTTCGGTGCAATCCACGTCCTGGTCAACAACGCCGCGCGCGGGCACAAGTTCATCCACGACGCCAATCCCGGCGTTCCCATGGACTTCTGGGCGGCCGATTCGGAAGCCTGGCGCCTGCTGGTCGATACCAACGTCAACGGGCCGTTCTACATGGCCAAAGCGGTCGCACCCGTGATGATCGCGCAGGGATTTGGGCGCATCGTCAATATCGGCGCCACCGAGAACACCATGCAGAAGGGCCGCAACGCGCCTTACGGTGTGACCAAGGCGGCGCTGGAATCGGAAACCGTGATCTGGGCGCAGGACCTCGCCGGGACGGGAAAGAACGTCACCTGCAATTCGCTCTCGCCCGGTGGCGCGACGATGACGGGCATGATCTACGAACCGGTCGGCGGGCGAAAACTCAACGATCCGGCGATCATGGGCGAACCCATCGTGTGGCTGGCCTCGGAACAGTCCGACGGCGTCAACGGCCGGCGCCTGATTGCCAAGGATTGGGATACATCACTGCCCGCATCGGAGGCCGCCCGCAAGGCAATGGCCGGTCCCGCCTTCGCCCAGTCGGCACAGGAAAAGACGCAGCGCTGAAAGACGGACGGGGCCCGTAAGGAAATGATTGTTTTTCTGGGATACCCACCTTAAAAATACGCCAAAGTGCATAGACGAGGCTTTGGGTTTGTATCATCAGGCGAAACACTGGAATTCCGTTCTCCGAACCAAGGGAATGCGCGCACTATTTTGCGCAGTCTGCATCGCCATCGTGGGCGGCTGGAGCGTCGAGGCCCATGCACAAAGCAACAGCCGCACTGCCCGCAATGCGAGCGAACGGCTCAAGTTTTATCAAAGCCCGAGAATCACGCCGAGAGCCGCACGGGAAATAGAACTCGAGGAGGGCACTCCTCCGTCCGGAAAGGTTCCTCACGACCCGAAAATCGGACCCGAAAAGGTCTTGATCAAGCAGGTCCGGTTCTCGGGCAATACGCAGTTCGACCAAAATAAGCTCTCCGAAGCGGTTGCTTCGTTTCTGGACCGGCCTCTTGGGGTCGACGAGCTCGCGGCCGCGGCGAGAAAAGTTGCGGACGTTTACCACGCTGCAGGTTTTTTCACTACGCGTGTGCTGGTACCGCCGCAGGAAATCGAGAACGGGACCATCACGCTAATCGTGCTCGAGGGGTACTTCCAGAAAGACGGGTTCCAGTTACTTGACTACTCCTACGGAAAAATCGATGTCGAGCGCGCGCGCCGTATCCTGACCAGACAGGTCGATACCTCGAAGCCGATTGAAAAGAGCTCATATGAGCGGGCTCTCTATCTCATCGAAAGCCTGCCCGGCGTTCACCTTCGCTCCTGGTTGATCCCCGGAACGGAGGTCGGAACCGCGCGGCTGCAAGTCCACTTGATCGAAACTCCCGCCACTGCGGGTGTGGCGACTGCGGACAATTTCGGGTTCTACGGGACCGGCGAAAACCGGGTATCGGCCGCTCTGCAACTCGACCACCAGTTTCGGCGCCATGATCGTCACCAAATCCTCGCTTCAAGCACGGGGGCGGGTGAACGGTTCGTCGGCCTGGAGTCAATGATTCCTGTTGGCCACGATGGATGGACGGTTGGCCTAGTTGCAGCATACGTCGATCATCAAAATCAGCACGAATACGATGCCAACGAAGGCCGCGGCATGGGAACCGTGTTTGGTCTCGAAGCCGGGTATCCGGTCATCCTGAGATCGGATACTGAACTGAAAAGCCTTTTCAGGATTTCCCATTCGTTCTTCAAGGACGAGGCGGCTTCCAGCACCACCCAGCGCCGAAACGTCGATGCGCTGGAGGCATCACTGCATGGCAATTCCCGTTTCCCTAGTCTTGGTACGTCCGAGACAACCTACGAACTCAAGCTGGTAACCGGAAACGTCGACATAAAAACGGGATCCGCCACGGACCGGAGCAAGGGCTTCTTTGCGATGTCGGAGGCGCATCTCTTGCACCACCAGCATCTGGCGGGAAACTGGTCTGCGCTTGTTTACGCGAAGGCTCAGTATGGATCGCAAAACCTCGACGGGCTGTTCCGCTGCGGGATCGGTGGCCCCCTGACAAATCGCGGTTTTGCCGTCGGAGAAGTCAGCGCGGATGCGTGCTTCCTGACTAATCTCGAAATCCGGTACGACGTCCCGCAGCCGCCAATCGCCGATCAGGCCTACATAGGTGCATTCGTCGATTATGCACGGTCGCGCCGTTACATTGACCCGGTGCCGGGGCAAAGAAATTTCTCCGATGAACCTATCAGCGTCGGCATTGCGTCCGAAGCCCGCTGGGCTAAGGGTGGTGGCGCCCGGTTCATCGTTGGGATGAAATTGAATGATACCGACGAAGCCCGCCTCATCGGGCACGACATCGACTATTCGAAAAACGACGTCAGGTTCTGGCTCCAGGCCTTCCTCGTCTTTTGACTTCTCTTGATCCCGGGCGAACTCTCATGAAACCAACCGAACAAAATCGACTTCTAAGCTCAGCCTGCGCTGGTGTGTTTTGCGCCCTGATCTTGGCCACGAGCGATCTGGCCTTCGCCAAAGGCGGGGGAGCCTCGCATCCACCCGGTAACGCTTTTGGCTGGTGCAATAATCATCCCTGCGGCACAGGCACCACCACCATGATCCTCAACCCGATCAATTCAGGGAGTGTCGGGCAGCTTTCCGCGCCGGTGAGCTATCTCGTGCCTCCGGCACACCAAAACATGGTGCCAAAGCCGATGGATGTCACAGCAGCGCCGGCTAAGCCTCCCTACCTGGTACCCAACAAGAAGCCCGGTTTCGTCGCTTATCCAAAGTACGTCGGACCGCGCGACCCGATTAGCGGTTTCCCTAGTCCGCAGACACCCGTCGCATTGACGCCGACACCAATCGACACCGGCAAGGCGCCGCCCAAGCCTCCCCACCTGGTACCCAACAAGAAGCCCGGTTTCGTCGCTTATCCAAAGTACGTCGGACCGCGCGACCCTGTATCGGGCTATCCTGTACCCGTCGCCCCGGTGATACTAGTCCCGGCCAAGACGGGTGATTATCCGGTAACGCCGCAACTGCCCCAGATGACACCCGCGATGAAACCGGGCTTCATCGCATATCCCGACTATCGTGGTCGACGCGACCAGATTACGGGCTTCCCGATGCCGAGTTTTTCCCAGGCTGCCGGGTCCGGAAATCCTCCGGCAGGCCAGAAATTCAAGGCTCCCCCGCTGAAACCCGGCATAAAGCAGTTTCCTGACCATGCGGGGCCCAGAAACCCCAACACCGGTCATCCCGTGACGGACAAGGCCGAGTTGGAAAAACTCCCAGCCGTCAGCATCTACCATGTGGAACATACGCAGAATAATCTAGCCATCGGCATAGAAGCGCACGTCATCGGCATCGCCATGCCGTCGTTCGACTAGTTTTTTTAGCGAGAGGCTACAGTCCTTCCCGGTTTTTGCTATTGTGCGGCAAACAACCTTCAGGCTGGGGAGGGCCGCCACATGACCGATTTCAAGCTTCTCAATTTTGCCGATTCCAAGGGCAATCCGGTCCCCGGCATCAGCGTCGGCGATCAGGTGATTCCCATCGCCGACGGCCTTTCGGCCATCGGCAAGGCCGCCGCCTGGAGCCGTTCGACCAAGGACGTGTTGTGGAACTGGGGCGAAGCGGAAGCGGCTCTCGGCGCGCTCGCGGCTAAGGCAGGCGATGCGGCGGTCAAGGGGCTGGTGAAGCCGCTTGCCTCGGTCCGGCTGATGGCGCCGATCCTCTATCCCGACGCCATCTTCTGCGCCTTTGCCAATTTCACCGACCACATGAAGGAAATGTCCGACCGCTCGCCGCCCGACAAGGCGACCGTGAAGCCGCTTCATTTCGTCAAGCTCGGCGCGCATTGCGTCATCGGCCCGGAAGAAACCGTGCGCCTGCCTTCGGCCTCGAAGGAAGTCGACTGGGAAGCCGAACTCGCCGTCGTCATCGGCAAGCCCGCGCGCAACGTCAAGGCCAAGGACGCGATGGATTACGTCGCCGGCTATACGATCATCAACGACCTCAGCCTGCGCGACCGCGGCACCCGCAAGGACTGGAACGTGCGTCACGACTTCCTGATGGGAAAGAGCTTCGACACGGGCGCGCCGATGGGTCCGTGGATCGTGCCCAAGGGGCAGATCAAGGACATCTACAAGCTCGACATGAAGCAGTGGATCGCGGGCGAACTGATGCAGGATTCGGACACCAGCTACATGCACTTCACGATCGCCGAACAGATCGAGGCGCTGTCGGTGCAGTTCACCCTGCGTCCGGGCGACGTGATCGCTACCGGATCGCCGTCGGGCAACGGCCGTCCGCGCGGCATCTTCCTGAAGCCGGGCGACGACCTGCTGATCGAAATCCAGGAAATCGGCCGCCTGCACAACCCGATCGAGCAGGGCGTCTGAGGAAACTCAGGCGCCTTCGACCACCGCCGCCTCGATCAGGCGGCGGAAGGCATCGGGCATGGCGACCGACTGGCGGGTCTTGAGGTCGAAGCACACCTCGGTCACTTCCTGGCGGGCGTGAACGGTGCCGGTTTCCACGTTCACCAGCCGCTGGCGGTGGGTGACCGACTTGTTGCCGAGCGCGACGAAGGCGGTTTCGACCTTGAGCATGTCGCCCGCCCGAGCCTCGCGCAGGAAGTCGGTCGCCGTGCGCGCCACGACGGTGACGACGCCCTGTTCCTTCATCAGCTGGTTGGTGATGCCGATCAGCGGCCAGATCTGGAAACTGCCGTCGTCAAACACGTGTGCGTACCAGCGCACGTTCATGTGTCCCAGATGATCGCAATGTGAAGGGAAAACCACCATGCGGGCGGTATCTATCCAGTCGGCCATGACAACTCCCGTTATGCCACCAGGGGCTCGATGTGAATGAAGCGCTCGCCGCGCCGTGTTTCGCCCATTTCGATCGGCAGGGACGATGCGAACATCGGCCCGGCATAGGCGAAGCTGTGAAATTCGCCTTTCTCGCCGCAGGGGTCGCAGGAGGCGGGCAGGGCATCGAGAAACTCGTGGTCGAAATCGCGGCCCGCGAACTCGGCGCCGAGTTGGCTCAGGTCAACGCTGACGATGCGGGCCCTGAGGCCGCTGTCGACCATTTCGCGCGATAGCGCCCGTGTGTCGGCGCCCCAGAGCGGGAACAGCGGCTCGATCCCGGTTCCCGCCATGCGCTCTTCGCGGTAGCGGCGCACGTCTTCCAGAAACAGGTCGCCGAAGGCGATATGGGTGACGCCGTCGGCCTTGGCGCGGTCGACGAAGGCGCTCATCGCCTTTTCATAATCGGCGTTTGAGCAGGGATCAGGCAGGCGCACGTCGATCACCGGCAGCCCGGCCGCCGCCGCCTGGGCCTGCAGGGCGGGCATCCGGATGCCGTGCATGGCGACCCGTTGCAGGTCTTCGTCGCCGACGGTGGTGCTCATCAGGCCGACGAGATGCCCCATCGGCTCAACCCGCAGCCGGTGCAGCATCCAGGCGCTGTCCTTGCCGGTGCTCCAGCTGACGATAATCCGTTTTTCGGTGGTTTCCGGCACGGGAAAAGCCTTGTGGGCCGTTGGTCTTCGTTATTTAATTTATGGACTTATGCAGGCGCGAAGTCACCGTCGAATAAATACATAGAACGGTGACGTCCGGATACGGTCGCCGGGCGCGCCTTTGACAACGAAAAACAAAAAGAACGGGGTTTTCCAGCCCCGCGTTTCCATGGGAGGAAAATTAGATGCTTACACCGCAGGACAATGAACGTTTGACCCGGGTCGGCCCCGGCACGCCGATGGGCGAGCTGATGCGCCGCTACTGGGTGCCGGCGCTGTTTTCGGACCAGTTGCCGAAGCCCGACTGTCCGCCCGTGCG
>JAYQQF010000004.1:0-141916 GCA_038145705.1 Alphaproteobacteria bacterium
CATGGTCAACGTGACCAATCGTCCCGATGTTGCAGTGCGGCTTGTTCCGCTCAAACTTCTCCTTGGCCATCTCTCTTTTTCCTTGCCAATCCTCAAGCGTTCATCTGATCACGGCCGTGAGGCCATTTGCCAATCTGGAGCGGGTGATGGGAATCGAACCCACGTAACCAGCTTGGAAGGCTGGGGCTCTACCATTGAGCTACACCCGCCGAATTCAATCTCTTCCGCTACCCGATCCTCGTCACCAAGAGCCTGCCCCCGGCGCGCGAGTGGTGGAGGGGGTAGGATTCGAACCTACGTAGACATAAGTCGGCAGATTTACAGTCTGCTGCCATTGACCGCTCGGCCACCCCTCCCCGACTCGTCCCCCAAAAACCTCGCCGGAGCGCGGCCAAGGGAAAGGCCAGAAAAGCGGAGAGCGCACTATGTGAATTTCTCGCCCAAAGTCAATTAATAAAAGGAACACGACACCGGTCCGCCCGCTCGCCCGCCAAAGGGCGGCGCAGAAACCGGTTGATGGTTGATATAGAAGCGAAAATATAGGACCAATCGGAATCCCGCGCAACCCCGCCCGGGCCAAACGAAACGAGAACGCGATGCCCGCCAAACCTCCCCGCCGACCGGGCGGAAAATCCCCCAGATCAGGGCGCCATCCGGGCCGGGATTTCGGCGGCTCCAGAGGCAACGAACCTAGCCGGCCGCCCCGGCCGGCCGCCGCAAACCGCGCCCCCCGGCAGGACTCCCAAAACCGCGCCCCCCGGCAGGACTCCCAAAACCGCGCCCCCCGGCGCGAGCGCCCGGCCGCCGGTGATTCCCGCCCGCGCGGGGGCGATGGCTGGATCTACGGCCACCACGCCGTACAGGCGGCCCTCGCCAATCCGAAGCGCCGCTGCGAGCGTCTCGTGGTCACGACGGAAGCCGCGGAAACCCTTGCAAATGCGAGGGTCGGCGAGGTCATTCGGCCGGAAATCCGCGCCGCACACGAAATCTCGGCCCTTCTGCCCGAAGGCGCGGTCCACCAAGGCTTTGCCCTCAAGGCGCGGCCCCTGCCCGAACGCAACATCGAGGAAATCCTCGCTCCCCTGGGCGAAGGCCAGCCTGCGCTCGTCGTCGTCCTCGACCAGGTCACCGATCCGCGCAACGTCGGCGCCATCCTGCGCTCGGCTGCCGCCTTTGGCGCCCTTGCGGTGATCCTGCCCGAACGCCACGGCGCCGATATCACGGCGGCGCTGGCGAAGGCCGCCTCCGGGGCGCTCGAAACGGTCGCCCTGGTCCGCGTCACCAACGTCAGCCGCGCCCTTGAGGCCCTGAAAGCCGGTGGTTTCTGGTGTGTCGGCCTCGATGCAAGGGCGAAACAGGCCCTTGCCGAGGTTGACCTGAGCGGCCGCGTCGCCCTCGTGCTGGGATCAGAAGGCGCCGGGCTGCGGCGTCTCGTCTCCGACACCTGCGATCTCCACGCCCGCCTGCCGATCGGCGGCGACATGGAGAGCCTCAACGTATCCGCGGCCGCCGCCATCGCCATGTACGAAGTCGCCCGCCGCCGGGTTTAAGTTTTTGCTAATCCTGTTGGCGGAAGCTGGGGCATGGTTTCCCCGGCTCCCGCCCCCTTCAGGCAAGCGACAGAACTCGACCGCGCAGTGGTTCTCCACCGCGCCGGCCGCTTCGACGAGGCGCTCGCCGTCTATGAAGGCGTTCTCGCGGGTACGCCGAACAATGCCGATGCCCTCAATCTTTCCGGTCTCGTCTACCTGACAAAGGGAGACGGCACCGCGGCGGTCGAGCGGATCACGCAGGCGGTCAAGCTGGACCCCACCAGCGCCCTGTTTCGCCTCAACCTCGGCAGCGCGCTCCTGCAAAGCGGCCAGCATGAACGCGCCGTCGGCGCTTTCGAGCGCGCGCTCAAATTCAAGCCCGACCTTGCCGAGGCCTGGGCCGGTCTCGGCATGGCGCGCGCGGCCCGCGGCGAGGAACGCAAGGCCGCCCATGCCCTGCGTCGTGCCGTCGCCTTCAACCCGCAATTGCCCGATGCGTGGAACAATCTGGCCCTCGTGCTGGGCCGCCTCGGCGAATACGACGAAGCGAGACGGGCCGCCGACCAGGCCATCGCCGTTCGTCCCGCATATGCCGTCGCCCACAACACGGCCGGCGTCCTCGCGCGCGAGGACTGCGACATGGCAGCGTCGCTCGCCCATCTGCAAAAGGCCGTCGAACTGGCCCCCGGATATTTCGAGGCACAGAGCAATCTCGGCATATCGCTGACCGACCTCCGCCGCTACGACGAGGCCGTCGCCGCTTTCGATGCCGCGCTCAGCTTGCGCGCCGATCATGCAGAGACATGGCGTGCTGCCGCCAAACCGCTGGCCGCACTCGGCGAAATATCGAAAGCGCGCGCTGCCTGCGACCGGGCGCTGGCATTCGCGCCGGAAGACCGGCGCATCGTCTGGGAACGGGCGCTGATCGATCTTGCCGCCGGGGATTTCGCGGCGGGCTGGGACGGCTACCGCGCGCGCAGCATCGTCGATCGCAGGCGCTATCCCATGCCGCGGGCGAAACTCGACGGTGACCTGCATGGTCAATTGATCATGCTCGACGGCGAACAGGGCCTGGGCGAGGAACTCTTCTTCCTGCGTTTTGGCGCACCTTTGCAGGAACGCGGCGCGAGCATCATCGCCTGCGTGGACGAACGCCTCGTCGACATCGTGTCGCGCATTCCCTTTGTCGGCGAGGCCTGCGCGCGCAGTGCCGTGCGCCCTTCGGCAAAAATCGTCGTGTTGAGATTCCCGCTGGGCGACCTGCCATGGCTGTCGGGCACGGATGTCCTTCCGCCCGCTCCCATCGCCGCCCGCGACGAACTGCGCGAACGGATTCGCGCGCGCCTCGCCGCGGTGGGGCCGGCCCCCTATGTCGGACTGACCTGGCGCGCGGGCATCGCCGGCCGCGCCACACTCTACAAGGAAGCCCCCGTCGACCTGATCGCCGAGGCCGTCGCCGGCACTCAAGGAACCCTGGTTGCCTTGCAGCGCAATCCCTTCGAGAACGAGATCGCCGAACTGTCGCAACGCATGGGACGTCCCCTCGCGGACTTCACCGATCTCAACGACGATCTCGAAGTGATGCTGGCGCTGATGCATGAAATCGACGCTTACGTCGCGGTATCGAACACCAACGTCCATCTCGCCGCGGCGGCACGCGCCGCCGGTGCGAAGGTTTGCGCCCATGTGCTCGTTCCCTGCCCGGCAGAGTTCCGCTGGCTTGCCGCGGGCGAAACCTCGCCCTGGTTCCCGGGCTTTCCGGTCTACCGCGAAGACCCGCGCCTTGGCTGGACGCCGGCCGGCGAGAGCCTGCGGCACGCATTGTCCGGCATTTGAGCAAAATCCCCCGCGATCAAGATTGAGGCGCCACGCCCGCGGCGCGATCCTTGCCCGATGAGCAGCATCGGCGCCATTGCCGCACAGGGGCTCGCCTTTCAGGCGACGCGCCTTGCCGTCGCGGCATCCAATATCGTCAACGCCCGCACCAGCGCGGAAGCGACGGCGGACGGCCGCATTCTGGGCGCCGTCTACCAGCCGCGCATGGTCGTCGGAGTCTCCAGCCAGGAAGGCGGGCTGCGCGCGGAAATCCGGCCGGTGACCCCGGGCAGCCATATCGTCTTCGACGCCGTCAGCTCGACCGGCTTCTCCGCCGTGCCCAATGTCGATATCGCATCGGAAATGGTCACGATGATGATCGCTTCATCGAGCTACCGGGCCGCCGCCCAGCTGATCGCGCTGGACGCTTCACTTTCAGATACCCTTTCCGACCTTCTGGCCTGAGGCGCTTCGCTTGCCCCGGCTGCCGCCCGCCGCTATCTTGCGCGGACGCGCCGGCCGGGTTAGCTCAGCGGTAGAGCAGCGGTTTTGTAAACCGAAGGCCGGGGGTTCAAATCCCTCACCCGGCACCAGATTCAGTGGCTGAAAAAGAAACGGGGCCCGATGGGGCCCCGTTCCATGTCGGCACGGCCAAGCGGCCTAGCTGGACTGCTTCTTCGACTTCTTCGCCGAACCGAGATAGCCCTGCATGCGCTTCACCACGTCGGGCGAAACCTTGCTCATGCTGGCGATCAACTGCTGCAGTTTTTCGCCCGACATCGGGTTGAACTCGGACTTGGTCTTTTCGATCTCGGCGAGGAACGCCGGATCCTTGCTCATCGCGTCGAAGGCGGCGCGGAGCGCCGCGATGCGATCGGCGGGCACGCCCGGAGTGGTCAGGAACGAACGGCCAACGGCGCCGCCGCCCGAGTAGAAGGCGAGCAGGTCCTTGTCGGCCTGGGTCTTGGCCAGTTCGACCACCGCCGGCACGTTCGGCAGTTCCGGCGAACGTTCAAGCGTGTACTGAACCAGCAGGTTGATCTTGTTGTTCTTGAGCCAGTCCTGCTTGGACACCTTCAGCGTGTTCCACGACGTCAGCGCGCCGTCGACTTCGCCGCGTTCCATCGCCAGCATGCCGGCGGTGGAGCCGGTGTAACCGCCGATGATCTTGAACTTGGTGCCGAGCATGCCGTTGAGCAGGCGCGGATAGCCTTCCGACGGCGAGCCCGGACCGGTGCTGGCGACCGGAGTCTCGTTCGTGAAGACGTCCTGAACGGTCTTGGCCTTCGAGGTGTTCCAGGTCAGGTGCACTTCGACGATCGAGGTGGTGCGGCCGATCCAGTTGAAGTCGTTCGACTTGTAACGCACGGCCTTGTTGCCCAGCGCTTCTTCGAGAGCGAGGTTCTGCGAGACGATGCCGAGGGCCGAGCCGTCCTTGGGTGCCACGGCATAAAGGAAGTTCGCCGCCTTGAAGGAGCCGGCGCCGGGCATGCTCTGGGCAACGAGGCTCGGCTTGCCCGGAATGTGCTTGCCGATGTGACGGGCGACGAGACGGCCGTAGAAGTCATAGCTGCCACCGGCGGAGAAGCCGATGTACATGTTGACGTTCTTGCCCTTGTAGAAATTTTCGATGGACTGGGCCGAAGCCGGAACCGCGGTCAGGGCGAACGCAGTCGCCGCCGCAACGGACGTGAGGACAGTCTTGGTCGTCATGGAGGGAGACCTCTTAGGGTTGAGCCATCTGCGCCATCGCAGTGGCCACGTTTACGCGTAAGCTGCTCTGATGCTGCAAGCGCGCGGCAGATGCCGCGCGCCTGAACTTCTGACCGGACGCTTTTACCAGGTCGCGCGGCGACGTGCCGCGCAGGCCCCTACTACCGCTTGCCGTACTTGCAGCGGCGCGCCACTTCGGCGCCCATTTCCTTGCCTTCCTGCAGGGAGTAGGACGCTTCGTCGCGGCCGGCGCGCATGGAATGCGCCATGCCGATGGCGATGTTGTTGTCTTCCGAAAAACCGGCGGCCTTAAGCGCCATGCGGATGCCCTTCATCCAATCGCTGTCGGTATCGCTCATTCTTGTTACTCCTTATCCCACGGGGTTCGTTGCGGCACCGGCCGGTCCTTCCGGGGCGCCCGCGCGGAGGGGAATTTACTGGCCTTCATGGCCCTGTTAAAGGGGCAAAATGCATTCAACCCCCGCGGGGCGGAAACCGGCATCCCCGGCCCCGAATTCCCGAGGCTTTCCGAGACATTGCGGCCGCCATCCGCTATAGAGGCGTCGACAGGCAATTTCAGGGATCAACCAGGACAGAAAAATGACGGCCAGAACCAAACCGCCCTTCCGCGCCGACCATGTCGGCAGCTTTCTTCGCCCCCAGGAACTGATCGATGCGCGCCACAAGCGCGAGGCCGGCGAGATCACCGCCGAACAGCTCTGGGATATAGAGAGCAAGGCCGTGCGCGAGGTCATCGCCCTGCAGGAAGGCATCGGCCTTCAGTCCATTACCGACGGCGACTTCCGCCGCGGCCACTGGTGGAACGATTTCGTGCTCGCAGTCGACGGCCTTGAAATCCAGGGTGGGATGGACGTCCATTTCCGCAAGCAGCCGGGCAACGAAATCGCCCATGCGCCCCACCGCGCCGTCGTCACCAAGCGCATGAGCCGGCCCAAGCCTATCTGCCGCGACCAGTTCAAGTTCCTGATCGAGAACACCAAGGGCACGGCGAAGCTCTGCATCCCCTCGCCCTCCATTGTGCATTTCCGCTCGGGCCGCGACGGCGTCGACAAGACCGCCTATCCCGACATGGCGGAGTTCTTTTCCGATCTCGCCCGCATCTGGCGCGAGGAAATCGCCGATATCGCATCGCTCGGCGGGCGCTACATACAGCTCGACGAGGTGAACCTCGCCTTCCTGTGCGATCCCAAGCTGCGCGACGCGGTAACGCGCCTCGGCGAAAATCCCGACACCCTGCCCCAGACCTACGCCAAGCTCCTCAACGATACGGTGCGCGGGCGGCCCGACGACATGGTGATCTGCCTGCATCTGTGCCGCGGCAATCACCGCAGCAATTACGTCGCCGAAGGCGGCTACGAGCCGGTGGCCGAGACGCTGTTCAACGCCATCGACGTGGACGGCTATTTCATGGAATTCGACAGCCCGCGCGCCGGCAATTTCGAGCCGCTGCGCTTCGTGCCGAAAGGCAAGATGGTGGTGCTCGGCCTCGTCACCACGAAGTTTCCGGAACTCGAGAGCAAGGACGAACTCAAGCGCCGCATCGAGGAAGCCGCGAAATACGTCGATATCGACCAGTTGGCGCTCAGCCCGCAGTGCGGCTTCGCCTCGACGCTGCTCGGCAACAAGGTCACCGTCGAGGACGAGAAGCGCAAGCTCGGCCTGATCGTCGAAGTGGCGAACGAGATCTGGGGCCAGGCCTAGCGGCAGTCGATCGTTTTCGGCTCGTTGTTCTTGCCGGGCACATAGGCGATATCGCAGGTCATGCCCGCCTTGAGCGCTTTGCGGCTGGCGGGCTTGTCGGCGACCTCGATCTTCGTGCGCGCGCCTGAAACCTTGGCCTCCACCGTCTTTCCCGCGCCATCGGCGAAGCGGATAACGCGGCCGTCCTCGGACACGTAAGCGAGCTTCGCACCAGGAACCGTCGTGGCATCGGGCTTGCGGTCGAGCACGTCCTTCAGCAGCGCTATGGTGGCGGGCGTCTGGTCGAAGGCGGCCTTGACGACTTCCTCCACGTTTTCGCCGAAGCCCGGATCGACCGGCTTGTCGGCCTTCGAAGCCTGCTCGTTGAATTCCCTGCTTTCAAGCGCCTGCTTGTAGGCCCGGCGCAGCACGGCAAGGCGGGCGGGCGCGATTTTCGGCGGACCGGCCGTGAAACGGGCCAGTTCCGCCTGGGACGAGATCAGCGCGATCAGCGCCTTGCCCTCCGCCGACGTCGGCAGGGCGCGGGCCTGCGGCACGCCCGGTTCGGGCTTGCCGCCGATCTGCAGGATGGCGCGGCCCTTGCCGCCCTTCACGAAGCTCTGCACCGAGGATTCGCCGCCCATCATGCCGACCAGTTCGCCGCGCAGGATGGCAAGCTGCGAATGGGTGCCGCCGTAGCCCGGAATGATGCGCACGTTCAGATCGAAGGCGCGCGTCAGCATGATCGTTTCCGAATAGGCGGCGCTGCCGATGCCCGACGCGCCGAAACGAAACGGCGTGCCCGGCTTGCGGAAATCGAGAATGCTCTTGTAGGGCAGTGTCGCCCCGGTCACCACCATGCGCGGGTCCGACGCCGCCTTGCCGATCCACGACATGTTGAGCAGGTCGAACTTGATGCCGGGACGGCCGATCAGCTGTGCATAGATCAGCCCGGTGTTGAAAGTGCCCACCGTCAGGCCGTTGGGCTTCGACGCGTAGATCAGGTTGGTGCCGACCACGTGCCCGGCGCCCGGCCGGTTGACGACGGCGAAGGAGGTGCCGGGCATGAACCGCGCCATGTGGCGGGTGACCATGCGCGCATAGAAATCGTACCCACCGCCGTTCGTCGTGGCGACGATGTAGGTGATCGTCTTGCCCTTGAAGAAACTGGCATCCTCGGCGGCGCCGAGGCCCGCCGGGAATGCCGCGGCCATCGCCGCCGCCAGCAGTCCGATCCGCACGCGCATGTTCCCTCCCCCGCCCGTCGGGCGATTTATCCCGCCGCGCCGCCGCAGGCGATGCAGCGCATGTTCTTGCGATCGAAGATCTTGTCGAGATCGCCGTCGATAAGGGCATAGTCGAGCAGCACGCGCAGCGCCTTGCCTTCATCGGGAATCCGGTATTTGGCCATCTGGTCGCGCAGGAAATTGAGGTGGTAATCCCGCACTTCGACTTCGACCTTGACCTTGGTGCCTGCCATTTGACGCTCCTTTTGGATGAAACTGCGGAAAGATTAACCTTGGGCCGGGCATTGCGGCAAGGCGAAGGGGACTTGCGCGGGGGGCCTGCGGGCGATATCACCACCGCGGGGAGAACGAGGGCCGGACAGAGCGGCCCCGAACAGTCAGATGGCGGAAACCGGAAAAAGCGCGCGTTTCAGGCTGGGCGTCGATGTCGGCGGCACCCATACGGACCTCGTGCTGCTCGATTCCGCGACCGGCGAAACCCGCGTCGAAAAGGTATCTTCCACGCCGGGCAACCCGTCCGAAGGCGTGCTCGAGGGCGTCCGGCGCTTCCTCGCCAAGGGCGTGGCGCCGGAAGACATTTCCTTCTTCGCCCACGGCACCACGATCACCACAAATGCGCTGCTCGAAATGCGCGGTGCCCGCGTCGGCCTGATGATCACGCAGGGCTACAACGCCGTGCAGGAAACCCAGAACCAGGCACGCGACGGCAATCCCTTCGATTATTTCTACGACCGCCCCACACCGATCGCGCCGCAAAGCCGCACCCGCGAAATTCCCGAGCGTACGGACTACGCGGGCAACGTACTGGTGCCGCTCGACGAAGATGCCGTGCGTGAGGGGGCGAAGGCACTCGATGCGGCGGGCGTCGATGCCGTCGCGGTCTGCTACATGTTTTCCTACATGAACCCGGCGCACGAGGCGCGCACCCGCGCCATCATCAACGAAGTGGCGCCGCGCCTGCACGTGTCGCTGTCGTCCGACGTGCTGCCGCGCATCCGCGAATGGCCGCGCCTGTCGACGACCTTGGTGAACGCCTATCTCGCCCCTGTCCTGACACGCTATATCCGCGACCTGTCGCAAGGCCTCGACGGCCTTGGCGTCAAGACGCCCCAGCGCTTCCTGATGCAGTCGAACGGCGGCGTCATGCCGTTTGCCGCGGCCGTGACCGGCGAAAAGACCGTCCATACCCTGCTGTCGGGTCCGGCCGCGGGCGCGCAGGCCGCCGCCTGGGTGGCGCGCGCGAGCGCCGGCGCCGGCCTCGTGACGCTCGACATGGGCGGCACCAGCGCCGACATCGCCTTCATCGAGGACGGCGTGCCGCTGGAAGTAACCGAAGGCGCCGTCGCCCGCCGCCAGGTGGACGTGCCCGCCCTCGACATGACGACGATCTCGGCGGGCGGCGGGTCCATCGCCCGCGTGGCGCCGGGCGGCTTCCTGACCGTCGGCCCCGAAAGCGCCGGCGCCCAGCCCGGCCCCGCCTGCTACGGGCGCGGCGGCGAGCAGCCGACGGTGACCGATGCCGACATCGCCTGCGGCTACCTCAATCCCGATTATTTCCTGGGCGGCGCGCAGAAGCTCGACGTGGCGGCGGCCGAACGGGCGCTCGATACGCAGATCGCCAAGCCGCTCGGCCTCAGCGTGCGCGAAGCGGCCACCGGCATCCGCCGCATCGTCGATGAACGCATGGCCGACGAAGTCCGCGTGTTTGCCGCCAAGCGCGGGCTGGAACCGCGCGCCTTCACGCTACTGCCCTTCGGCGGCGCCGGCGCCGTCCATGCCGCCGCGGTGGCCGAAGAATTGGGCATCGCCCGCATCCTGGTGCCGCCGCGCCCGGGCGCCTTTTCGGCCCTTGGCCTGCTGTGTTCGGATGTCGTGCATGACTACATCCGCTCGGAACTGTCGCCGCTTTCGCGCCTGGCACCCGAACACGCGGAGGAACTCTTTACGGAACTCGAATCCCGCGCACGCGCCGATCTCGCCTCCGAAGGGCTGGCCGATGCGGACGCCAGGCTCGAACGCGAGATGGACCTGCGCTACGCCGGGCAAGGCTACGAGTTGCGCGTATCGCTTGAGGGCATCGGCGCCATGAACGCGGCGGCGCTGGCCGCCGCCCGCGCCCGCTTCGACGAGCACCACGCCCGCATCCACGGCCATGCCGCGGCGGAAAAGCCCGTGGAAGTGGTCAGCTACCGCGTGCGCGCGCGGGTCGCCGTGCCGAAATACAAGGCGCGCGAGCTGCCCGCGCATTCTGGCGCGGCACCCGCACCCAAGGGCAAGCGCCAGGTCTGGTTCGACGCTACCCGCGCAACCGAGGTGCCCGTGTTCGAGCGTGACGCTATCAGGCGCGGCGGCAAGGTCACAGGCCCCGCCATCGTCGAGCAGATGGACGCGACCACCATCATCCCCGCCGACTGGGACGGCGAAGTGGACGCTTTCGGCAATCTCATCCTCACCTACCGGGGGCCCGCGCGATGATCGATCCCGTCACCGTCGAAATCCTGCGCAACAAGGTCGCGGGCCTGACCGATGAAATGCACTACCATTTCTACCGCTCGGGTTATTCGACCATCATCCGCGAATCGCGCGACTTTTCCTGCGTCGTGCTCGATGCCGAAGGCCGCCTGATCACGGCGCCGCCGATGTTCTTCCACGGCACCGTGTACCGGCATTTCTGCGCGCGCGTGCTGGCGACCCACGGCGACACGCTGGCGCCGGGCGACGTGTTCGTTTCCAACCATCCCTACGATGCCGGCCTGCCGCATGTCTCCGACATGGGCTTCGTCGCGCCGGTTTTCTCGGGCAAGCGCCTGATCGGTTTTTCCGGCTCCATCGCCCACAAGGCGGACGTCGGCGGCACCATGCCGGGCTCAACCTCCGCCAACGCCACGGAAATCTTCCACGAGGGGCTCTTGCTGCCGCCCGTGCGCATCCGCGCCGCGGGCAAGCCCTGCCCCGATATCGAGCGGCTCATCCTCGCCAATTCGCGCCAGCCCGAACTGGTGGCGGGCGACATCGGCGCGCAGGTCGCAGCCACCTGCATGGGTGTCGCGCGCATGGAAGAACTGGCCGAACGCTTCGGTGCCGATACCGTCTGCGAGGCCTTCGCCGCAATCTTGAAGGGTGCCGCGGACGAGCTCGCTACCGCCATCGCAGAACTGCCCGAGGGCTCCGCCTCGGCCGAAGGCTTCATGGATACCGACGGCGTCGAGCTTGAGCGCATGATCCGCATGGCGGTCATAGTCACGGTGAAGAACGGCCGCGTCCTTTTCGATTTTTCCAATTCCGACGCCCAGGCCAAGGGGCCGATCAACCTGCGCCCGAGCATGGTCGAGGCCTGCTGCTTCTACTCCCTGATCGGCTGCCTCGGCCCCGATATCCATTTCAACGACGGCTGCCGCGACGTCGTCGATTTCAAATACGCGCCCGACACCATCACCAACGCCACGGCACCCGCCCCGGTGTCGAGCTACCAGATGGCCAACCTGAAGCTGGTCGACGTAATCCTGGAAGCGCTGTCGCATTTCCGCCCCGAGCGCGCGGTGGCCAATGCGGGATCGTCCGGGGCGCTGCTGATCAACTGGGGCAAGGGCGGACGGCCCGGCCAGTCCAACCTGCAATATGAAATCCTCGGCTCCGCCTATGGCGGCGGCTTCGGCCACGACGGGGCAAGCTGCACGGCGACGCACCTGTCGAACCTGCATGTCACGCCCATCGAAATTCTCGAATCGGAATATCCGGTCCGGGTGACGTCCTTCGAACTGGTTCCCGATTCGGGCGGTGCGGGCGAGTTTCGCGGCGGCCTCGCCTTCCGCCGCGCTTACGAATTGCTCGCCGACGGCACCGTGATCCGGCGCTACGACCGCGCCAAGTGCCCGCCCCAGGGCGTGGACGGCGGCAAGGCAGGCCGCGCTAGCCGCTTCGTCATCAAGGTCGGCACGCCCGACGAACGCGTCACGCCCGCTTCGGGCCGCTTCGAGATGAAGGCGGGCGACCGCCTCTACCTGGAATCGGCGGGCGGCGGCGGCTACGGCGATCCCGCGAAACGCGCGCAAGAACGCATCGCCCGCGACATCGCCGAAGGCTACGTCACGGCGGATGCGGCAAAGCGCGATTACGGCAAATAGGGGGAAAGCTCCCTTACGCCGACAGCGTGTTCTTCTTCATGCCTTCCAGATGCGCAAGCACGTCCTCGACGTGCATGACGTCGGCATACTTGTGATGCAGGTCGAACAGGTTGACCTTGTGCGACAGCATCGAGCGGTCGTAGGTGCATTCCTCGACCACCACCGTATGGAAGCCGTGGGAATACGCATCGACGACGCTGGCGCGCACGCAGCCCGACGTCGATTCGCCAAGCGCAATCAGCGACCGAATGCCCATGCGGTTCAGGTGCGCGATCAGCGGCGTGCCGAAGAACGCCGAGGCACGCTCCTTGTAGATGACCAGCTCGTTGTCCTCGGGCTTCACCTCGTCGATGATGTCATAGGCATCGGATTTCAGGTTGCGGCTGTCGCGATTGGTCGAATTGACGCCGCGGGTATCGACATGACGGGTGGTGTAGATCACCGGTACCCCTGCCGCGCGCGCGGCCGCCAGCAGCTTCTGGGTCGGCGGCAGCGCCTTCCATGCATTTTCGCCGCAGGACCCGGCGTTTTCGCGGTTGGCCTCGATCACCGGCTTGTTGCCGCCCTTGTAGGCGTTCTTGTAGAGATCGATCGCCAGGATCGCCGGACGCTCGCCGACGTAGAGCTTGCGCTCGTAGGACTTGTAGATCTCGACCAGGTCGTCGTCGATGACGTCCCGCCAACAGTGGTCTTCGAACTCGCGCGCCATTGGGTTCCCCTTTTGTGAAAATTTTCCCCATTACACTCGCGCAGCCGCCCGGCGTCAACGCATGGCGCGAAGCCTGTGGCGAGCGCGGCACGGCCCGTGCTAGGTAAAAAGCCATCCAAAACGGCCCGCACAGGGCGCAAATCGGGGAGCATACCGGATGGCAACCAATGTCGGATTTGTCGGTCTTGGCGAAATGGGCGGCGAAATGGCCCGTCACGTCGCGACCAGGGGCAAGAAGAAGGGCCTCAAGGTCTTCGGCTTCGACCTGCAGAAGAAGGCGCTGGACCGTGCCAAGAAGCACGGCGTAACGCCCGTGCAGTCACTTTCAGAACTGGCCCGGACCTGCGACGTCTTCATCGTCATGGTCGGCTACGACCACCAGGTGAAGCAGGTCGTCACCGACATCGCCAAGGACGGCAAGAAGGGCGCGGTCATCGTCATCACCGCGACCAGCCATCCGGCCATGGTCCATGAATGCGCGAAGATCGCGAAGAAGGCGGGCATCGGCGTCATCGACGCGCCGGTCTGCTATGGCCTCGACGGCGCACGCGACGGCCAGCTGATGTCCACCTGCGGCGGCGCCAAGAAGGACTACGACAAGGCACGCCCGGTTCTTGAATGCTATTCGCGCGCCGCGCCCCACCTTGGCGAACTGGGAGCGGGCGAGATCGGCAAGACCTGCAACAACATGCTGCACTGGGCCCATTCCATCGCCAACTACGAGGTCCTGCTGCTGGCCAAGGCCTACGGCATCGACGCCCAGAAGATGCGCGAAACGCTGCTCCTTTGCCCGGGCAAGAACGGCACGCTCGAGCGCTGGGACGAGACCAAGTTCACCTGGCAGGAAAAGGACATGGATATCGCGCTGGATCTTGCGCAGAAGCGCAAGGTGCTGCTGCCGATGTTCGGCCAGGTCGACCAGCTCATCAAGATGTTCCACGCCGACGACGTGGCGGAGCTTCTCTACGACAAGACCAAGGCCCATTACCTCGGCAAGGAATACCGGAAAAAGCCGATCACCATGGACTGAGCGCCGCGCAGGCAGGAGTAAAAGAAGGGGCCCGGATTTCGGGCCCCTTTTCGTCTGCCCTTTTAGGCAAATGCCGGCAATCGCGAAGCGAATGAAACCAAGGTGTTAGCGCCTCGCGCAAGGGCGCGCGGGGATCGGTCGATATTCAACTATTTCCATTTTTATCAATAATTTACGCCAGGGTAACGGGGCCCTTCTAAGGTGCGCGGACGTCTAACTTCCAGGGAAGACGATCATGCGAAACACCACCAGCCTTAAACGTCCCCCGGGACGCCGCTTCTCAATCCCCGCCGTTCTCGGCCTCGGCCTGCTGACGGCCGCCTGCGCGAGCGCGGGCGACCCTTATGCCGGTGCCGTCGCGCGCGGCACCTCCGGCGACGAGCTGGGCGAAGTACAGCCCAATGCCCAGGCCGCCGCGGCGCTGCTGCGTGTCGCGACCGCGACGCGGGCCGCCGGCGACTACGCCTCGGCGATCAACGTTCTCAAGCGCGCCCTCAGGCTCGCGCCGTCGGACAGCGAAATATTCGCCGAACTCGGCGAAAGCCTTGCCGCCGTGCGCGCCTACGACGAAGCCCGGGAAATCTTCACCAGGGCGGTGA
The DNA here is from genome assembly GCA_038145705.1 of Alphaproteobacteria bacterium. Taxonomy (GTDB): domain Bacteria; phylum Pseudomonadota; class Alphaproteobacteria; order SMXQ01; family SMXQ01; genus WHSO01. The sequence goes on from JAYQQF010000004.1 coordinate 14,471, forward strand.
CGATTGCCCCCGCCGACACGCGCATCCTGCGCGGCCTCGCCAATGTGCTGGTCGCCCAGTCCGAACCGGCGCTTGCCATCGTCCGCTATCGCGAAGCGCTGGCGGTCCGCAAGGAAGCAGCGACCTACAATGGTCTCGGCGTTGCCCTCGATATCCTGAACAATGGTGTTGAGGCCGAAGCCGCCTATCGCGAAGGCCTCGCGCTCGATGCGCGCAACCAGTCGCTGATCGGCAATCTCGCCCTTTCGCTCTCGCTCCGCGCACGCCACCAGGACGCGATCGACCTGATCGCGGGCGAATTGCGGGCGAACCGTTCGACGCCGCGTTTGCGCCAGAACCTTGCCCTCATCTACGGGCTTGCAGGACGCCTCAGCGATGCGCGGACCATCCTGCGCATCGACATGGACGAACGTTCGGTCGCCAACAATCTCGGCTATTACGAGATGCTTGCGGGCCTGCAGGCCCAGAGCCGCCGCGACACGGTGCTTGGCCGCCGCGCGGTCGTCGTCCCGCAGAACGTTGTCGAGGCCCTGACCGCGCCCGCTGAAAAGCCTGCCGCCGAGAAAGACGGCTCGTCTGCCGATAAGCCCGAGCGCCTGCCTGCCACGCCGCTTCCCAACGTCAGCCCCGCACCCGAGGGCGCCACCCCCTAATCAGGGATACCGAGCTGTCGGGCATCGCGGAAACCCTGGAACCCCGATGCCCAATGGCAGAGGGCCCGGTCGGTCAACCCCGGCCGGGCCCTTGCTCTTTTTGACGCCCCTGAAACACGTGGCGCCCCGTGGGGGGCGCCGGTAAAAACTCAGTTCCCTAATCCGCGGATGCTGTCGATGACGTTGATGATGGCGGGGCCGATCAGGACGATGAACAGCGTCGGCAGGATGAAGATCACCATCGGCACGGTCAGCGTCGCCGGCAGGCGCGCGGCTTTCTCTTCGGCCCGCAGCAGACGCTGATTGCGGAATTCCGCCGCCAGAACCCGCAGCGACTGGGCGAGCGGCGTGCCGAACTTCTCCGTCTGCAGGAGCGCGCCGACAACCGCCGAAACCGACTTGAGCCCGGTGCGCTTGATCAGGTTGCGCAGGGCAACCTGGCGATCGGGCAGGAAGCCGAGTTCGACCGAGGTGAGCGCAAGTTCGTCGGCCATTTCGGGCGCGCCGCGCGCCAGCTCGCCCGACGACCGCTTGAGCGCGGCATCGAGACTGAGCCCCGCCTCGACGCAGATCACCAGCAGATCGAGGGTGTCGGGAAGCTGCTTCTCGAGCGCCTTGCGCCGCTTGGTCGCCCGGTTCCGCAGCCAGATGTCCGGGGCGAAGGCACCGGCAGTGACAATCGCAAGGGCGGCGAAGGTCCGGCCCAGCGGCGAGAGGTTGTAGAGATTGAAGACCTCGAGCGCGATCAGCCCGAAAACCGCGAGCACCAGCGGCAGGGCAAGCTTGCAGAAGAGGAAGACGATCAGCGCCTCGCGCGAACGCAGCCCCGCGGTCGCGAGCTTGTCGCGCAGTTCCTGTGCCTTGTTGCCCTGAAGCAGGCGCAGGCGCGCCACCACATGGGCCATCAGTTCATGCGACTGGCCGACGGTCGCGCGCAGGCCGCGGCGCCGCGGCGCCAGCATGGCGGACCGCAGTTCCTCTTCGCGCATGACGATGGACTTGGCGCGACGCACCAGCGGATCGCGCACGCGAAGGCCCTGCCACAGCGCCACCACCGACACGAACGCCGCGACACCCGCGATCATCACCGGCAGGCCGGGCCCGAAGGACATGGAAAGCTGGGCGATGATTTCGTTCATATTTCGAACCTCACCATCTTGGCCATGACGGCCGAACCGAGGCCCATCATGAGCAGTCCGCCGCCCAGCAGCATGAACCCGCGCGGATCATGGAACAGGCGCATGACGTAGTCGTGATTCATCAGGTAGAGAATCCCGAACATGATGAACGGCAGGGACCCGATGATGTAGGCGGACGCACGCGCTTCCGACGACATCGCCTTGATCTTGAGGCGCATGGTCAGCCGCTTGCGCAGGATGTCCGACAGGTTGTTGAGGGTTTCGGCGAGGTTGCCGCCGGTCTCGCGCTGAACCGACAGGCTGATGGCAAAGAAGCGGAACTCGGCCATGTCGATGCGGCGGGCGGCATCCCAGAGCGCCTCATCGAGCGTCGCGCCAAGACGAATGCCGTCGGTGATGGCCCGGAATTCCGGCCCGATGGGTTCAGGCATTTCCTGGCCGACATTGTTGATGGTCTCGCTGATGGGCAGGCCCGATTTGAGCCCGCGCACCATCAGGTCTATCGCCTCGGGGAAAAGCTGGTTGAAGCGGGCAAGCCTCCGCTTGATCATCACGCCCACGGTCATGTGCGGGCCGAGAATGCCGACCGCCAGCGCCGCCAGCCCGGCAAGCGGCAGGGACAGGCCGAACAGGATGCGCAGGACGACGAAAGCGACGATCAGCGAACCCACGGTGATTGTCGCATAACGCCCCGCCGAGATCTGCAGGCCCGCGCGCGAAAGACGCGTCCGCAGGACGTCCCGGCGCGGCATCAGGCTGGCGAGAAACCGCTCGATGGAACTTGATTCGCCTTCCTTGCGCTTGACGCTTTCCGTGTTCTCCGCATCCGGGGCGCCGCGGCCCAGCGCGCGGTTGCGCACCTTGTCGATACGGGCCTGGCGGCGGCGGCTCGCACCATCGCCGATGGCCAGCGCGACGAACAGCAGCACCAGGAAGGCGCCCGCGAAAATGATGCCGATGATCAGGCCGCCGCTCACGACATCGCCTCCATCAAGGCGCGGCCAAGGCCGAAATATTCCGCGCGCTGCATGAAGGCCGGACGCAGGCCCGACGACCGGAAGGAACCCACCAGTTTGCCGTCCGTCCCCTCGCCTTCGAACTGGTAGGTGAAGAGTTCCTGGCTGGTGATGATCTCGCCTTCCATCCCCGTCACTTCGGCGGCATGGGTGATACGGCGCATGCCGTCGCGCATGCGGCTGACCTGCACGATCAGATGCACCGCCGATGCGATCTGGGTACGCACGGCCGAGGCCGGAAGGTTGACGCCGGCCATGGCCACCATGTTTTCGAGTCGGGTCAGGGCCTCGCGCGGGTTATTGGCGTGAATGGTGGACATCGAACCGTCATGGCCCGTGTTCATCGCCTGCAGCATGTCGAGCGCGGCGCCGTCGCGAATTTCGCCGAGGATGATGCGGTCCGGCCGCATGCGCAGCGCGTTCTTGACCAGGTCGCGCATGGTGATCTCGCCCGTTCCTTCAAGGTTCGGCGGCCGGGTTTCAAGCCGCACGACATGAGGCTGCTGCAACTGGAGCTCGGCCGCGTCTTCGATCGTCACCACGCGCTCGCCGTGATCGATCAGGCGGCTCATGGCGTTGAGAAGGGTCGTCTTGCCCGAGCCGGTGCCGCCGGAAATCAAAATATTGAGGCGGCAGCGCGCCGCGATCTTCAACACCTTGGCGAGTTTGTCCGACAGGTTGTTCTGCTTCGCCATGACATCGAGGGTAATTTCCCGGCGCGAGAATTTGCGGATGGATATGGATGCGCCGTCGATGGCAAGGGGCGGCGCGATGATGTTGACGCGGCTGCCGTCCTCCAGGCGCGCATCGACCAGCGGCTGGGATTCGTCGATGCGGCGCCCGACCCGGCTGACGATGCGGGTCGCGATATTCATGACATGGGCGTTGTCGCGGAAATTGACGTCGGTCAGCTCCAGCTTGCCCTTGCGCTCGACATAAACCTGGTGCGGTCCGTTGACCATGATGTCGGTGACGCTGTCGTCGGCCAGAAGCGGCTCCAGCGGGCCAAGACCCAGCATGTCGTTGAGCAGCATGGTGACGAGGCCGCGCTGCTCGATCAGATTCAACTGGATCTTGTGTTCGCCGAGGATTTCCTCGACCACGTTGGAAATCTGCCGGGCCAGTTCCTTGCGCGGCAGCCGCGACGCCGCGCCGACGTCGATGCGCTCCATCAGCACCGCCTGGATACGGGCCTTGGCGGCCTGTATCGGCGTGCGCGCATTGGGCAGCGCGGTCAGCTTTGCATTGGCGCTCGCATAGGCATCGACGGCGAAGGGATCTTTTTCCGGCGCATCAGGCGACGGGACGACCGGCGCGGGGGCGACAGGGGCGGCATGCGTCGCGCTGTCGGCGGCCTTCGGGCCCTCGCCGAGGATGCCCGCAAGCAGCGCCGTGACCAGGTTACGATGCTGAAGCTCGTCCACTTCCGCGTTCAGCTCGTGCAGCAATTCATCGGTAAGCGGCGCGATCTGCTGGGACAGCGCCTTGCGGGGCAGCCGCGCCAGCATAGTAACGTCGAAGCGCTGCAAAAGACGCGACTGCACCCGCGAACAGAGAAGATCGAAGGAATCCTCGCCGGGGGCGGAAACCGGGCGCGCGGCTTCGGTGCGCACAGGCGCGACCTCAGTCGCGGAAACCTCGTCAAGCGGGCTCGGATCAGCGGGCCGTTCCGCCGCTACGAAATAGGTCGTCTGCGTGGGCAGGCCATCGACGCCGTCAGGCGCAGGCGCGTCGGCATCGGGGGCGGCAACGCCCTCGACGCGTTCCTCCTGCCGCTGGGTCCTGCGTCCGAAACGACGTGCCTTCATGATGCCGGGTCTTTGTCACGCTTGAGGGGCCATGGGAAAGACCAGCCCGCCTTGCGAACCGGCTTCTCCGCTTCCTCCCCCGCCGAAAACAAACCGTCGGCGAAAGTGCCGATGGCTTCGGGTGCCTTGCCCGAACAGGCCGCAAGCGGCCGACCGGCGCCTTCCGCGTCGCCCACCGCCTTGCGGTCGAGCGGAACAATGGCATCGAAATCCGCACCCATGGTTTTTTCGAATTCCGCGGGCTGCAATTCCCCCTTCGCCTGGGGGCGGGTCTCATTGGCAATCAGGCGCAGTTTCGCCTGCGGACCGTTTTCGGCGGCAAACGCGCGCAATCGCATCGCATCGCGCATTGATGCCAGGGACAGATCGGTCACGATCGTCACCACTTCGGCAATGGCCAGAAGTTCGGGCAGCGCCGCGATCATTTCGCGCGGCATATCGACGATCACCCAGTCGTAGGCGCCGACAAGCTCTTCCACCAGCGTCAATGCCGATTCGGGGCGAGGCTGCGCCGGCGCCGAAAGCGGCGCCTCCATCGCAAACAGCGCCAACCGGTCTGTCACCCCGACCGAGGCCCGGTCGAGGAACAGGGTGTCGATCCGGTCGGGATCTTCCAGCATTTCACCGAGCCCGTTGCCCGGCTCTGCATCGAAGGTCAGCGCGCCGACGCCGAAATGCAGGTCGAGATCGAGAAGCGCGGTTCTGGACCCGTGGCGTTCCGCCGCGAGCCAGGCGAGCGAGGTGGCAATGCTCGATGCGCCGACGCCGCCGCGCGCGCCGACGACGATGCAGAGCTTCCCGTCCCCCTTGCTGCGGCTTTCGGGACCGACGCCCGCAGCCTCGGACACGGCACGCAGGATGTCCGCCGGGTTTGCCGGCTTGAGCAGATAATCGACGATGCCGGCCGATACGAGGCCACGATAAAGTTTCACATCGTTGACGGTGCCGAGCGCGATCACCCGGGTATCGGGTTCGCACACATCGGCAAGCGCATTGATGTCGCCGAGGGGATCGGCGCTGTCGGAAAGGTCGACGATCAGCAGATCCGGCGATGACCCGCCGGCCAGGTTTTCGATCGCGACATGGATGCCGCCGCGTTCGATTACCGGCTGACGCCACCCCATCTCCGAAGCCAAGCGGGCCACGGTCTGATGGGTGACGTCGTCGCACAGGAACGCCACCACCCGCGAAAACGCCTGCGCGGCGGGGTGAGCGGCGCCCGCGGCCTGCGGACGTTCCTTTTTGCCGACAGCCGTCATTTTGCGTTCGTGCCCGAAGCGCTCGATGTGCCGGACTTGTCGAGCGGCAGCTCTTTCCCCTCGCGATACCGGCGCGTGGCGGCGGCGGCGCGCTCGCCGTCGCTGTGGCCGCTGTCGCGGCCCTCGACCAGATCGCGGGGGTCGGCAACCATCAGCCCCAGGTTCACGGCATTGGCACAGCCGAAATTGGACGATTCGGTGTTGCCGTAATCGGCCGCGCCGGGCTTGCGGAAATCCGGGCACGCGGGCGAGCGCACGACAAACCGGTGCACGAGCACCCGAAGCGCGTTACGGCTGGCCGGCTGGCCGGCCCATTCGGCATGAGGCAGCACGGTCGGCTGCAAGCCGCGGCGGGCCAGAAGGCGGGCGACGTTTTCGGCGCGCGCCACGGCGACCGGACCCGGGTCACGGGGCGCAGCGATGACATAGATGCGATCGCCATAGCCGACTTCGTGGCGGGCAAGGAACGATTCCAGGGAACCGCGCGCGACGCCATCCGCTTCGGCCTCGGTTCCGAAGAAGGCGATGTCATGGGTCAGGTGCACCAGCTCGACCTTGTTGGCCTTGGGCGAAGCCGCAGGCGACCAGTTGGTCGCGTCGGCGCTGCACCCGGCCGCCAGCAACGCAAGGGCGATCACGCCTGCGATACGATTTTTTCGATTGAGAAGCCTGTTGTTCATTGGAGCTTCCTTCCTTCGTTACTCAAGAGTGAACCCCGCCTGACCGACCAGCGCCTTGCCGCGGCGCTGGCGGATTGCAGGCTCGGCATTGCGCAGCCCGACCTTCTGCGTTTCGCCGTTTTCAACACGGCTGCGGTCGGACGGCATGACGAGACCGTCGGTCGGCACCTGCAACCCGGCACTGGCCACGGGGCGCACGACATAGGGGGTGACGATGATGACGAGCTCGGTTTCGTCGCGCTTGAAACGGTCGGAACGGAACAGCGTGCCGAGTATGGGCACGTCGCCGAGGCCCGGGAACTTGCGCAGCTCGTGGGTGATGTTGTTCTGGATCAGGCCGGCAATGGCAAAGCTCTGGCCCGACGACAGTTCCACCGTCGTTTCGGCGCGCCGTGTCGCCAGCGACGGAATGACATTGTTGTTGAGACGGACTTCACCCGTGGTCGAAAGCTGGCTGACTTCCGGGCGAACCTTCAGGCTGATCCGCCCGCCATCCATCAGCGTCGGCGTAAAGGCGAGCGCCACGCCGAATTTCTTGAACTCGATCGTGACCAGGTCGCGCGACTGGGGCACCATCATGGGGAACTCGCCGCCGGCGAGGAAGCTCGCCGTTTCGCCCGAAACCGCAGTCAGGTTCGGCTCGGCGAGGACCGTCACGAGGCCTTCGTTTTCCAGCGCGTCAAGCACGCCATTGATCGACAGCGGTCCGCCTTTCGTGCCACCGAAAAAGGAATCGGTGGAATTATTGCGCACGATGTACTGCGCGGCGCTCTTCAGAACGGCATTATTGGTGGCCAGGCCGAAGGCGAAAGAACCGACCGACATCAACGCTTCCCAGTTGATGCCGATGCGCTTGAGAACCGAACGGTTCACTTCGGCCACGCGCACGCGCAGGTTCACCTGGTTGGGACCACGAACCGAAATGCGGTTGATGACGTTCTTTTCGCCACCGGCGAAACGCGCCGCAAGCAATCGCGCATCCTCGGCCACCTGCCCCGATCCCACGACGCCGCTGAGAACGACTGCATCGCCGACGCTGGAGACATCGACGAAACTGCCCGGCAGCATCGCCGACATCGCATCCTTGAGACCGGAAAGATTGTGGCTGACGCCGATGCGCAGGTTGGCAAGCAACCGGTCATTGCCGTCGACCGCGAACAGGGTCGTCTCGCCCGCCTGCTTGGCGAAGACATAGACCAGGGTCGGCGACTTCACCTGAACGTCCGCCACTTTCGGGTCGGCGATAAATACCGAGACCGCAGGACGCGCGAGGCGGACGAGCTGCCCCTTGTTCAGCTCAAGGCGCAGCAGCTTTTCCTCGGGCCCGACCATCTGCAACTGGCGGGGGTCGCTTTCGGCAACGAGTTCCGCGCGCGGCACGGAGATCAACGCGGCAAAAATCGCGATCCCGAGCGCGAGCCGTCGCATGATGCTCCCGCGGTTCATGGTCACCTCCTGGATGGTTCCCATCGTTCCGACTCCTAGAATTTCTGCTCTTCGGCCTTGGACCCGCGCACGACGTTCACGGTCGTGCCGCTGCCGCCGGACTTGCGGCCGAGTACGCGGCTGACTTCCGAATCAAGGGTGATGCCCGAGCGATCCTTGCGCGCGCTGGTCTTCGGCGCGGGCGCAGACGGGGCCTCCGGCGCCGCCACGGCATCCGTTTCGGCGGCGTTGGCGCTGGAAACGGCGACGATCACGCCGTCGTTTTCCTTCGTCTGGACGAGCGGCGCTTTCGGCTTGCTGCCCTCTTCGAGGCCGACGCGGGCGACGGGACGCAGGCTGAGCGAAATCCGCCCGATGCGGCTGATGATTCCGATGGCCTCGACCTGCTTGGGCGTGACCTGCATGGTTACGGTCTTGGCGACGGCGGCCTTGGCGTTCTTGTCCTCGATCCTCTGATCGACGGCGATCACGCGAATATCCTCGAGCACCGTTTCGCTGACGTAGCGCGGGGCGGAACGATCCGGCGACGGCACCGTATGGGTCAAAACCACATCCACGCGGTCCCCCGGGATGACAAACCCCGAGATGCCGGTGATGGCGTTCACCTGGATCGAGACGGCGCGCATGCCGGGTTCAAGAACGGCGGCAAGGAATCCCTGCTCGCCGGGCCGCACGATCGCGGCTTCGGTGATCGGCTGTCCCGCCACCAGGCTGTGACGCATGACAGCGCCTTCGAAGTCTTCCGGCTTGCGCTTGCCCTGCAGGATATAGGTGGGTGCCAGCGTGCCTTTCGGCCAACCCTGCCAGCGCAGGTCCTGGGCACGCAGGAACCGGCCCGCCGACATGTCCGACTTGGCAACCAGAACCTGATACGCCATCGGCGTGCCACCCATCGAAGCGCGTTCGGCATTCAGCCAGCCACGCACGAAAAGGGCCGTGATGCCCGCCGCAAAGAGGGCGACGACGACCATCAGGATTGTGCGCTTGTTGAGGGCGAGGTTCATAAGGCGGGTCTCCGCAACAATTCAGGCAATTAGATGGACGGGCCGAAAAACAGGCGAACGGCAACGAACAATCCCCCCGCCGCGATGGCGATACCGAAGGGGACCTGGGATTTGAGCGCGACTGCCAGCGCCGGGCCGAAGCCGGCGGGCGCGATGCCGGCCATCGGGGCCGTCGTCATGGCGCGCAGGGTGCGCACCGACAGGTACGCCAGGGCAACGATGCCGCCGGCAAAAAGGGTGAGGGTCAGGAAAACCGCTGCGTGGGCAGGGCCGGCCCAGAGCGCAATCGCGGCGAACAGCTTGACGTCGCCGCCGCCCGCAAGGCGCATCATGAAAAGCACGACGCCGAGCGCGAAAGCGCCGATACCGAGCGCGAGCGCGAAAACGAGATCGACCGCAGGCGCGCCGGCAGTCCAGCGCAGCCCCGCATGGGCGATCCAGAGCACGGCGATTGCCGCCGCGACGCGGTTCGGGATGATGAAGCGGCGCATGTCGCTGGCCGCCGCCCAAAGGACGAGACCGGCAAAGGCCGCAATAGAAATCTGGCTCAACATACTTACGATCATCGGATCACCTTTTGGCCCTACCGGGCCCTTTGCCCGCGCCAGCGCATCAGCACTTCACGCGTAGGTATTCCGACGCCTGCCTGTGCCTGGATGCGCGCTCTGATTTATGGATGAACCCTGGATGGCGGCGCTGCCGGGCTTAACGCTTTTACGGAACGCGGTAGATGACGAATTTCGGATAAAGACCCGGGGGACGATGCCGGACGGTGGGGGGTCCTGCGCTCGCCCCCCGGGGCCTTACGTATTCCGCTCAGTCGGTTCCGGTTAGGAAGCCGGCGGCGGGTTGACGGCGTTCTGCAGCGTGGTCGAGACGCTGGTGAACATGTCGTTCAGCGAACCGCCCATTGCGGTCAGCGCGCCGATGGCGGCAACCGAGACGAGCGCGGCGATCAGGCCGTATTCAATGGCGGTGGCGCCGGATTCGTCGGAAATGATCTGCTTCAGGGTGCGAATAATCATGGTTTTCTCCTCCTCGCTGGACTTTGATCTAGCAACCAGCATGGTCAATATAGTCGAGTACAAATGAACACAAAGTAAAAATTGGGTCCGATCGTATTGAAATAGAAATATATTACAAATATTGACCAGATTTATTTGAGGTCAATTTAGATCAAATTCGAGGTTTTATTATTTGCCGTTGCCCAAATGCGACGAGGCGAACTCGGGAAGGTTCAAAAGACTGGGAAATCCGGCCCCGCGCAAGAGTTCGAGGGAACGTTCCGCCCCGGCAAGGCGAACGGTGATGAGCGGCAAAATTCCGGCCGGAGTGTCGACGGACCCGACGCCGCTCGCCCGGTATTCGACGAACAGGTTTTCCGGGGCAAGGGTCGGCAGAATGGCGCGCGCGTCGGCCAGGATCTTGTCGAAGCTCGCGCCGTTGATGACGCCGGCTCCGGTGCAGGTCGGCCCGCCCCCGCTCCAGCGGCAGGTGTAGACCTCAGGCGCCTCGAGACCCGAGATATCCGGAATGGGTGCCTCGATCGCCGCAACGCGCGCGGCACGCCGGGTCGCCTCGCTGGCGCGATGATAGTCGAACATCAGCGACGCGAGATCGAGCGCGGCCAGGGTCAGGAGGATCAGGATCGGCGCCACGAGCGCGAATTCGACCGCGGCGGAACCCCGCGTATCAAGAAGTAACTTTTCCGCCTTGCGCATTTCAGTTCCCCACGTAGGGCTGGAGATGGCGGGACGAAAAACTGTAATTGCCGAGACCGAGATAGGTCATCACGCGGGGCATCAGCGGATCGAAAGGTACCGTCGCCTCGATGCGGATCAGCGGCACGACGCCGGAGCCCGTATCGAACGTCGCAGAAGCGTCTATTTCTATGCTGGCACCCGGCAAGGACCAGCCCGATGCGAGCACGGCCGCGGCGCCGGTGGGATCACCGGTACGGACGAGATTTTCGATGGTGTCCTGGATTTCCATGGTGAACGGCAGCGCGCCTCGCGCCGCGAACAGAGCGCCTGCGCGCACGCCTTTTTCAAGCGCGTTCGCCTGATAAAGCGCGCGTCCCAATTCGACGCTGACCATCAGGAGACCGAACAGGATCGGAACCAGCAACGCCAGTTCGACCGCGATGGAGCCGTCGCGACTCCTGCGAAATCTAGCGAACCAGCCTGACATTGGAATGGTAATCCGGAGAAGTGAACGACGTCAGCGGATGCACGATTTCGCTGTATATGGCGGCATTGGGCGGATCCTTGACGTGCTCGGTGATGAACAGCTCAACGTAATTGCCATTGGTCGGATAGGTGCCGTGGCCGTTCACGCCTTCGGCGACGCAATTGAGGATCGCGACCTTGACGATGCGCCGTGCCTGGCCGTTCGCGGCGACCGCCTGGGACGGCACGCCGTCGTAATCCGGATTGTTGGCGTTCTCGGGCAGCGCGGCGACAGGAACGGCCGCGCCCGGCGGCACCACCAGTTCATAGCCCGCAGGCAGATCGGCGGGGGCCGGATACATGGTCTGGCGGGGCTGCGCGAGGTTGCGCGCAAAGCTCAGACCCTGCTCGTAGAGATAAATCTGGTAGCGGCTGGCGCCCGTCAGTTCCACCGGCAGCGCCGCGCCGCTGTGCTTGGCGCTCCAGTATGCGGCGGGATTCCAGTCGCCGTTGCCCATCTGCTGCGCGGTACCGGCGATGATATCGGCGTCGCGCGGGTAGCTGATGACGTTGGGCGCCGGATTGCTGCCGTACAGATCGAAGCGGGTATTGATGCCGTTCTTGACCTTGTCGGTCTTCGAACCGGTCGCCGTGGTGACGTCGAGCGTGTAACAGTCCTGGGGCTGGACCGCGGCCAGCGCACCCTGAATGTCGTTGGCACCGACCGAGCCGTCGGGCAGGGCCAGGAGACCGAAGTTACCCGGTGCCCAGGCGCCGCCGCCCGCCTGCGCTTCCTTGAGGACGATCTGGCGGCCGAAGTTGGCGGGAAGGTTGGGATCCAGCGACGGATCCAGTTCGCCCGGGTTGCACATCATCAATGGCGGCGCGTGGCAGATGAAAGGCTTCGGACCGGCCACCGCGCGCGCGCCCATGTCGGCGAAGGCGACGCCGGTGCCGCCGATGAAACGCATCACCGGCTCGAACATGAAATTGACGCGCTTGGGCGTCAGGATCACCTCGATGAACTTGGCATCGAGATCCGACGCCGCCGCGACCGCGCTCGCCCCATAGGTGCTATAGAAATTGATGGCGCTGACCGAAAGCTCGGCCCCGTTGCCGGCGATCGCCGACTGCGCGCTGATCGCGTCGACGGCGACCGCTTGCGCGCGAACCCGCGCGCCGTCCTTGCCGTCGAGCTGCACGGCACCGCCCATGGCGCCCGCATCGGCACGGTTCTGCATCTGGCTGCGCAGCACCGACATGCGGCCGATATCCGTGCTCAATGCCGCCATGCCCAGGGCAAGGGCCCCGAAAACCGCGCCATAGGCGAGAACGCCACCCGATTCGTCGTGAAAGAGCGATTTCATGGCTGAACCTCCGTCTCTGGCGGACATTAGCCATGAAAAATGAAGAGACAACTAAGTATAGATTGCGTTTTACCCGGTTAAATATTCAATTTTATTTAAAACTGCCGCGATCCGGCCTAGCGGCATTTCCTTAACCGCATGAATTCACGCAATTTATCGTCGGCCGAGACGCGAAGATTCCCGAGCCAGAGCAAGCGCCCCCTGCCCTGCTCCGGCTGCTCGCTGACGACCGAGCATTTGCCCGAATTGTTCCAGCGCACAATGTAATAGGCCGGGACTTCCTCTGTCCGAAAGGCTGAAATCAGGCCGATTGCAATGCCGGACAGGAGCAGCAGCATCCCGGCGACAATCCAGGTCTGGGTCGTGGAAAGGCGGGAAAAACGGAAGCCGGTAGGGAAGACGCGCGCAGACAACAGAAGGGTACCTTTTCAGTAAAATTTTAGACAAATAGTATTTATTACTTGACTTTTACTTATGCCTATCAAACTTTCATTTTGCAAGAAGTTTTACGGAAGGAAAACCAGGCCGGCATCGGAAGGCAATTGCCCGATGCGCGGGAAGGCTCTAAACAACAGCCCATGACAATGAAGCTCTCCGGCCGCACTCCTGGCGAAGAGGCCGCCGCCAAAGACACCGCCCGCATCCTGCTCGACATCGGCGCCGTCAATTTCCGGCCCGAGCAGCCCTATATCCTCACCTCGGGGCGGGCCAGTCCCGTCTATATCGATTGCCGGCGCATCATCGCCTTCCCGGCCGAACGCACGCGCATCATCGGTCACGCGGTCGATGCCATAAAAGCGGCGGGGTCGGAAAAGGCCCTGCAGGCCGTCGCCGGCGGCGAAACCGCGGGCATCCCCTATGCGGCATGGATCGCCGACCGCATGAACCTGCCGATGCTTTACGTCCGCAAGGAACCCAAGGGCTTCGGGCGCATGGCCCAGATCGAAGGCCACATGCCCGAAGGCTGCCACGCGCTGCTGGTCGAGGACCTCGCCACCGATGGCGGATCGAAGATCAATTTCGTCAACGCCATCCGTAAGGCCAACGGCACCGTCGATCGCGTGTTCGTGGTCTTCTATTACGGCATTTTCCCCGAAGCGCTCGACTCCCTCGAAGGGCTCGGCGTCAAGCTCGTCTGGCTCGCGACCTGGGCCGATGTGATCGAAGCCGCCGCCGAAGGCAAATACTTCGACGCGGGCAAGATCGCCGACGTCCGTGCCTTCCTCGACGATCCCCACGGCTGGTCCGCCGCCCACGGCGGCAAGGGCAAGTAGGCCTCCGCCGCATCGCCCGGCCGGCTGGCGCGCACGCCCTTTCGCCGTTACTCTGCCCCCAGTCCAGTCCAGGGGAAGCAGCATGAACAGACTGATCCGCATCTCGGTCGCCATCCTTGCATTGCTCGTCGTCGCCGCTTGCGGCGACGATACGAAGAAAAGCCGCGACACGCTGGTCATCGGCATGACCCAGTACCCGGCGACCCTCAATCCGAACATCGAGTCGATGCTGGCCAAGACCTACGTCCTGGCCATGGCCAATCGGCCGGTAACCCATGTGGATACGTCGTGGAACCGCATCTGCGCGCTCTGCGAAACCCTTCCCACGCTTGAAAACGGACTGGCAAAGCCGGAAACGCTCGCCGACGGCAAGACCGGCGTCGCCGTCACCCATACCCTGCGCCGCGACGCCAGGTGGGGCGACGGAACGCCCGTCACGACGAAGGATGTCGCCTTCACCATCGAAGTCGGCAAGCACCCGGCGTCCGGCGTCGCCGACGGCGAGATCTATCGCCGCATCCTGAGCGTCGACGTGAAGGACGACAGGACCTTCACGCTGCACATGGACCGGCTGACCTACCAGTACAACGCGCTCGATTCCCTAAACCTCCTGCCCGCGCATATCGAGCGCAAGAATTTCGCCGATCCCAAGGAATACCGGCTGCGCACGGCCTACGACACCGACAGCACGAACCCCGGCCTTTACTGGGGACCCTATCGCGTGACCGAAAAGCAGACGGGATCGCGCATCGTGCTGGAACCCAATGCCCACTGGACGGGCAAGAAGCCGCATTTCCGAAAGATCATTCTGCAGGTGATCGAGAACACGGCAGCACTTGAAGCGAACCTGCTGTCCGGTTCGATTGATTACATCGCGGGCGAACTGGGCCTGTCGCTGGACCAGGGCATCGCCTTTGCCAAGCGCCACGGCGCCAAATTCGACATCAATTTCAAGCCGGGGCTGGTTTACGAGCATCTCGACCTCAACCTCGAAAACCCGATCCTCAAGGACGCTCGGGTGCGCAAGGCGCTGATCCTCGCCCTCGACCGGCAGGCGATCACCGACAAGCTGTTCGAGGGCCGCCAGCCGGTCGCCGACAGCTTCGTCAATCCGCTCGACTGGATCCATGCCAAGGACACCCCGAAATACGCGCGCGATCTGTCGCGTGCATCGGCCCTGCTGGACGAGGCGGGCTGGAACAAGCGCGGGGCCGACGGCATTCGCGTGAACGTGAAAGGCGAACGCCTCTCTATTGAGCTGATGACGACCGCGGGCAACCGCACCCGCGAACTGGTACAGCAGGTCCTGCAAAGCCAGTGGCGGGAAGCAGGCGTTGAAATCCGCATCCGCAATGAACCGGCCCGCGTCTTTTTCGGCGAAACCGTGACCAAGCGACGCTTCACCGGCATGGCGATGTTTGCCTGGCTGTCGGCGCCAGAGAGCGTACCGCGCCTGACGCTCCACAGCGCCCATATCACGCGCGCGGAAAACAACTGGTCCGGGCAAAATTACACGGCTTATGCCAACCCCGAAGTGGACCGGCTGCTCGATGCCATCGAGACCGAGCTCGATCGCGAAAAGCGCCGTGCCCTCTGGGCCGAGTTGCAGAAGATCTACGCCACGGACCTGCCGGTGATTCCGCTCTTCTTCCGTGCCGACCCGTTCATCGTTCCAAAGTGGTTAACGGGCGTTGTGCCCACGGGGCACCAGGATCCTACCCCCTACTGGGTCGAGAATTGGTCGGTAAAACCGCAGTAAAATTTGATCGTTCTCAAGGCGGCGACCGCGGGCTAATCTGCCCGCGCCGAACCAAAAGAAAGGATCGCGCCCGATGACCGAACGCCGCAGGTTAAGCGACAAGATACTCGACGCCCATTTTCATGCTTGCGAGGTGGGGCGGCTCGATGTCGCCGAAGTTCTGCTGAAGGCGCTTGAAGTCGAAATCACTTCCTTCGGCGGAATTCGTCACGAAAACCGGGATAACACCGAAATGCTCGAGGCGGCTTTCGCAGCGCTCGAAAAGGCCCGGACCAAGGCCTGACATTGGTTCCGTCCCGCCCGGTGGACAAGGCCCGCGATCCGTAGCACCTTCGACGCCATGAGCAATTCCGGCGTCGCCCCACCCGCCCTTGAAGTCGATAACCTTGCCGTCGTCTTTCCGACGCGCCGCGGCGATATCCATGCCGTCGCCGGGATCAGCTACGCCATCGGACGGGGACGCACGCTCGGCATCGTCGGCGAATCGGGGTCCGGCAAATCCATGACCGCCCTTGCCGTCATGGGATTGCTGCCCGCGCCGGGACGACTGGCCTCGGGCCGGGTGACGCTGGGCAGGGATACCGTCAGCGGCCTTGACGAAGATGCCATGACCCGCGTGCGCGGCGAGCGTATCGCCATGATCTTTCAGGAGCCGATGACGGCCCTCAACCCCGTTGTCACGATCGGCGCACAGATCGCCGAAGCCTGGCGACTGCATCGCAAGGCGGGACGCGCGGAAGCCCGCGAAGCGGCGCTTGCCCTGCTCGATCGCGTGCGCATTCCCGAACCGGCCCGCCGCTACGACGATTATCCGCACCAGATTTCGGGCGGCCAGCGCCAGCGCGCCATGATCGCCATGGCGCTTGCCTGCAAGCCGGAAGTTCTGATCGCGGACGAGCCGACGACGGCGCTCGATGTCACCATTCAGGCGCAGATCATCGAACTGCTGCTCGAAATTCAATCCGAGATGGGCATGGCGATCCAGTTCATCAGCCATAATCTTGGCGTGATTTCGGAAATCGCCGACGATGTCGCGGTGATGTATGCGGGCAGGATCGTCGAGCACGCCCCCGCATCGCGGCTCTTCGAAACGCCGCGCCACCCGTACACGCAGGCACTGCTTGCCACCATTCCGCGCCTCGGCGCCCATGACGCGCGCCTGCCCGCGATCGGCGGGCAGGTACCCCACCCGCTCGCCCTGCCGCCGGGCTGCCCGTTTTCGGACCGCTGTCCGCTGGCCGACGGCGATTGCAGAAGAGCGATCCCGCAACTGACGACCCAAGGCGACGCCCACCGCGTCGCCTGCATCAAGGCGGGCGCGACATGACCGCGCCGCTTCTTTCCGTCGAAGGACTGGTCAAGCATTTCCCCTTGCGGAGCGGCCTGTTCGGGCGACGCACAGGCAAGGTCCATGCGCTGAACGGCATCGACTTCACCGTTCTGGCCGGGCGCACGCTGGCGCTGGTCGGCGAATCAGGGTGCGGCAAGACCACCGCGGCCCGTGCCGTTGCCGGACTGATCCGCCCGGATGCCGGGCGCATGCTGTTCAAGGGCGGAGACATTTCCGCCGCATCGCGCGGCGAACGCAAATCCGCCCACCGCGAAATGCAGATGGTGTTCCAGGACCCTTACGGGTCTCTCAATCCCCGCCTCAACGTCAATGCCATCGTCGCCGAGCCGCTTGTCATTCACGGCCTCGGCGACATCGGGGCACGCCGCGACCGGGTCGCGGAGGTGCTGGCCCAGGTCGGAATCGATCCGCGCGACGGGGAACGATACCCCCACGAATTTTCCGGCGGCCAGCGCCAGCGCATCGCCATCGCGCGGGCGCTTGCGCCCGAACCGGAACTGATCATCGCCGACGAGCCGCTGTCGGCGCTCGATGTTTCGATCCAGAGCCAGGTCCTGAACCTGCTCAAGGATATTCAGGCGTCGCGCGCGCTCGCCTTCCTGTTCATCACCCACGATCTTGCCGTCGTCGATTATTTTGCCAACGACGTGGCCGTCATGTATCTCGGCCATATCGTCGAGCGCGCGCCGCGCGCGGCCCTGTTCGCCGCACCCCGACATCCCTACACGCGTGCACTGCTGGCGGCGGTGCCGAAGCCGGGCGGCGGCAAGCGCAGGCCCGGCGCCACGCCCGCGGGCGAAGTGCCGAGCCCGATCGCCCCGCCTGCGGGCTGCCCGTTTCATCCGCGCTGCGCCCGTGCCGTCGCCGCCTGCCGCGAGAGCATGCCCGCACCGACCGATTTCGGCGCCGGACACATCGTCGCCTGCCACAATCCGGAAGCCGCGCCATGATCCGCTATATCCTGCAAAGGCTGGGCGAATCGGCAGTCGTCATCGCGCTGATGTCCTTCGTCATCTACGCGCTGATCGGACTGATGCCGGGCGACCCCATCGACCTGATGATCAATTCCGATCCGCGCCTGACACCCGCCGACGCCGCGCGTCTGCGCGCAGTCTACGGCCTCGACCGGCCGCTGGTGGACCGTTACCTGAGCTGGGCGGCGGCGGCCATCGGCGGCGATTTCGGCAATTCGCGGCTGCACGTGCGCCCCGTGCTCGACGTCATGCCCGGATTTCTTCTCAACACCGTCAAGCTGATGGGCCTGTCCTTCGTCCTCTCCGTCGCCATCGCCATACCGGCCGGTGTTATCGCCGCGCGCCGCCAGAACAGCCGCCTCGACCATGCCATCAACCTGCTGTGCTTCGCCGGCATCTCGGTGCCGGTATTCTGGCTCGCCCTCATGCTGATCATCCTGTTCTCGGTGATGATGCCGATCCTGCCGGCCTCGGGCATCGCCTCCGTCGGCGGTGGCGGCGGCTTGTGGGACGCGGCGCGTCATCTCGTCCTGCCGGTGGCGACGCTGACGATATTCTCGGTCGGCTCCTATACCCGCTTCGTCCGCGCCGCGATGATCGAGGTCCTGCGCCAGGACTACATCCGCACCGCACGCGCAAAAGGGGCCGGCCCGTCGCGCATCGTCTGGGTCCATGCCCTGCGCAATGCGATGATCCCGGTGGTCACCGTCATCGCGTTGTCTTTCGGAACGCTGTTTTCCGGTGCGCTGATCACCGAAACGATGTTCGCCTACCCCGGCATGGGCAAGCTCATCTACGATTCCATCATGGGCAACGACTACAACATAGCGCTGGTGACGCTGCTGTTCGCCACCGCCGTGACGCTCGCGGCCAACCTGCTCGCCGATCTCGCCTATGCCTGGCTCGACCCGCGCATTTCCTATGCATCCGGCGAAGGAGCGCGGCCATGACCGAAGTCCTCCGCCCCGCAACGCCGCCCGAAGGCATGCTTATGCTGTTTGCGCGCCGTTTCGCCGATCACCGTCTGGCGCTCGCCTCACTCGTGGTTCTGCTAGGCCTCGCCCTGCTCGCGACCGCAGCACCCATGGCCGAATGGGCGCTCGGCGTCAGCGCCAATTCGGTCAATCTGACCATGCGGTTTGCGCCGCCGTCCCTTGCCCATCCGCTTGGCACCGACGAGCTTGGCCGCGATCTTCTGGTCCGCCTGCTCTACGGCGGGCGCGTTTCCCTTCTTGTCGGTATCGCGGCGGCGCTCGCCTCCGCCGTCATCGGCACCGTCATCGGCCTGCTCGCGGGATATTACGGCGGCAAGCTGGATGCGCTGCTGATGCGCCTGACCGACGGCGTCATCGCCCTGCCGCTCTTGCCGCTGCTGATCGTGCTGGCGGCGGTGGACCTGACCAAGATCGGCCTGCCTGCGGAACTTGCCCGCGATGCCGATGTCAGCCTCTATCGCATGGTCACGATCATCGCACTGGTCAGCTGGACGACCGTCGCGCGTCTTGTGCGCGGTGCGACGCTCAGCGTACGCGAGCGCGAATTCGTCCTCGCCGCGGCGGCCTGCGGCGCGGGGCCGCTGCGCATCATGACCGTGCACATCCTGCCCAACGTGGTTTCGCCGATCATCGTCGCGACGACCCTTTCGGTCGGCAACGTGATCTTGCTGGAATCGGTGCTGAGCTTCCTCGGCCTCGGCATTCAGCCGCCGATCGCAAGCTGGGGCAACATGCTGACGGGCGCCCAGGAACTGATCTGGTCGGCGCCGCAGCTCGTGTTCTGGCCGGGCGCGTTGATCTTCGCCACAGTCATCGCCTTCAACTTCCTGGGCGACGGCTTGCAGGACGCGCTCGACCCGCGCGCCATTACCCGCTAGCGCGAAAGGAAGATCGGGACGGTCATGGTTTCGAGGATGCGCCGCGTGACGCCGCCGAACACCAGTTCGCGCAGACGGAACGAACCGTAAGACCCCATCACCATGAAGTCGGCGCCGAAGGCCGCGACCTGCTTGAGAAGTTCGTCCGCCACCTGGGACCGGTCGGAGATGTTCACCTGCACGACCTCGCCGTGAATATTGTGGCGGGCCAGATGGGTGGCGATATCGGCGCCCGGCAATTCGCCATGGCCCATGATGCCGGGTTCGGGATTGATGACGAGGATGCGCACATCCTTTGCTGCCTCCAGGATCGGCAGCGCGTCGTTGGCCGCACGCGCGGCGGCCCGGCTCGCATTCCATGCGACCAGCACGCGCTCGCCCGCGCGCTCGAACGATCCCGTCGCGGGCACGACGACGGCAGGGCGGCCGACATCGAGCACCACGTGATCAGGCAGTTCGGGGGCGGCGCCTGCGTCGAGGCGGTCCTTCATGCGCTGACCGAGGACGACCACGTCCGCGTAGCGCGCATGCAGCGTCACCATTTCAGGAACCGCGCCTTCGGCCTGTCGCCATTCCGCGGCAATACCCGCAGCCTGAATACGGGCATCGAACACCGCCTTGGCCTGGGCCGCCGATTCGCGCATGAACTTGTCGTGGGCCTCGATCAGTTCCGGGCCGAGGTCGGCCTCGGTGTACTGGTGGATCGGCGCTATGGCGACGACGTAGAGGGCGGCCAGATGGGCACCGTGCTTCTGCGCCAGATGGATGGCGTAATCGAGCCGGGCCGGCGCCGCCGGGGAGGAGTCCATATGTACGAGGATGTCTTTCAACGCCATGACGAGCCTGCTTCCCTGTGATTTATCGTTAAGGCTTGGATCGGGCTGCAGGAAAAGGATACTCTCAAGCCCCCCGCCAGCGCCAGCGCCACTTTCCGGACGAGCCCGGAGGCCCCGGATGCAGCCGGGGCCGCCTTGCCGGTAGCATTAATTTGCGCTAGCAAGGCGGGTCTTTAACCGGAGATTTTCATGGCGAAGCAGCCCGGCTCAACATCAAAGATCTGGCCCGTTCTTCTGGCGGGCGGTACCGGCACGCGCCTCTGGCCGATGTCGCGGGGGCTGTTCCCGAAGCAGTTCATGGCGCTGGTGACGTCGGAATCGATGCTGGCCGAAACCGCACAGCGACTGAGCGGCGACGGCTTCAATGCGCCCATCGCCGTCGTCAATGACGAGCATCGCTTCATTGTCGGCGAACAGTTGCGCGAAGCCGGCACCCCGGCCGAGGCCATCGTGCTGGAGCCGGTCGGACGCAATACCGCTCCCGCAGCCGCGATAGCCGCGCTGATGGTGGTGGAACGCGACCCCGAAGGCGTCATGCTGCTGGCGCCCGCCGATCATGTCATCAATGACCAGACCGCCTTCAAGCGCGCGGTCCAGACGGCGCTGCCCGCTGCGCGCGAAGGCCACATGGTCACCTTCGGGATCAAACCGCTGCGCGCCGAGACCGGATACGGCTATATCGAGCGCGGCGAGGCGATCGCCGGACAGAAGGGCTGTTACGACTTCGTGCGGTTCACGGAAAAGCCCGACTCGGAAACCGCAGGGACGTATCTTTCCTCGGGCCGGCACTTCTGGAATTCGGGCATCTTCCTGATGCGCGCCCAGAGCCTGATCGAGGAAATGGAACGCCACCAGCCGGCCGTCCTCAAGGCGGCACGGAACGCACTCGAGAAGGCGACCCGCGATCTCGACTTCACCCGTCTCGATGCCAAGGCCTTCGGCGCCTCGCCCAATATTTCCATCGACTACGCGGTGATGGAAAAGACCGACAAGGGCGTGATCGTGCCGACCGACATGGGATGGTCGGACGTCGGCTCGTGGACGGCCCTTTGGGAAATCAGCAAGAAGGACTCCCAGGGCAACGTGCTGCGCGGCGATGTCATGGTGCGCGACGTCACCGGCGCCTATGTCCGCAGTGAAAAGCCGATGGTCGCGGTGCTGGGTCTCGATAACGTCATCGTGGTCGCCACCGACGACGTCGTGCTGGTCGCATCCAAGGACGCGGCTCAGGACGTCAAGAGCGTGGTCGAGAAACTCTCGCGCGACGGCCGTCCGGAACCCGTGGCCCATACGACGGTGTTCCGTCCCTGGGGCACCTACCGCTCCGTAGATGACGGCAAGAACTTCCAGGTCAAGCGCATCACCGTCAATCCGGGCGGCAAGCTGAGCTTGCAGAAGCACGCCAAGCGGGCCGAACACTGGGTCGTTGTCGGCGGCGTCGCCACGGTCACCTGCGACGGCAAGGAACGCCAGGTGAAGGTCAACGAATCGGTCTATATCCCGATCGGCACGGCGCACCGCCTGGAAAACAAGGCCAAGGAACCGCTCTACCTGATCGAGGTCCAGTCAGGCACCTATCTCGGCGAGGACGATATCGAACGCCTCGAAGACGTTTATGGCCGGGACTAGGCCGGGCGGCGAAAACCCCAACAGCCTTTCCGCGCGCGACATCCGCGCCGTCCTGCATCCCTATACCAACCTGCGCGCCCATGAAGCCGCAGGCCCACTGGTGATTGCCCGAGGCGATGGCGTGCGCGTCTTCGACGATGCGGGCCGCGACTATATCGAAGGCATGGCGGGACTGTGGTGCTGCGCGCTCGGCTTTTCGGAGACGCGGCTTGCCGACGCCGCGTCCCGCCAGATGCGCGAGCTGCCCTTCTATCACCTGTTCGGCGGCAAGAGCCATCCGCCGGCCATTGAACTGGCCGAACGCCTGCTGGCCATGGCGCCGACAACCTTCGCCCGCGTGTTCTTCGCCAATTCGGGATCGGAAGCGGTCGATACTGCGGTCAAGCTCTGCTGGTACGCGAACAACGCGCTCGGCCGCCCGCGCAAGAAGAAGATCATCGCCCGCAGGCGCGCCTATCATGGCGTCACCATAGCCGCGGCGTCGCTCACCAACCTGCCCGTCAACCAGACCGGTTTCGACCTGCCGCTTGCGCCGATGCTGCAGACGGGCTGCCCGCATTTCTACCGCGAGGGCCGCGCGGGCGAGAGCGAGGATGCCTTCGCCCGCCGTCTCGCCCTGGAACTCGAAGAGCTGATCCTCCGCGAAGGTGCCGACGCCATCGCGGCGATGATCGCCGAACCGGTGATGGGCGCGGGTGGCGTCATCGTGCCGCCGGAAAATTACTTCCGGTATGTTCAGCCCGTGCTCAAAAAGCATGATATCTGGCTGATCGCCGACGAGGTGATCTGCGGCTTCGGGCGCACCGGCAGCATGTTCGGCTGCGAGACGTTTTCCATAGAACCCGACATGCTGGTTCTGGCCAAGGCGCTGTCGTCGGGATACGCACCCATCTCGGCGCTGCTGGTGAGCGGTCCCATCTATGAAGCGCTCGCCGACAAGAGCGCAGAAATCGGCTCCTTCGGTCACGGCTTTACATACTCCGCGCATCCCCTGCCGGCCGCCGTCGCCCTCGAGACCCTGAAGATCTACGAGGAACGCGACATCGTCGCCCAGGTGCGGGCGGTGGCGCCGCATTTCCAGAAGCGGCTTCGCGCCTTCGCCGCACACCCGCTAGTCGGCGAGGCGCGCGGCATCGGGCTCATCGGCGCCATCGAACTGGTCGCCGACAAGGCGACAAAGGCGCCGTTTCCGGCCGCGGCCATGGCCGGGGCCAAGGTCGCGCGGGCCTCGCAGGACGCCGGGCTCATTCACCGCGCCATGGGCGATTCCCTTGCCTTCTCCCCGCCCCTGATCATCTCGGAGGCCGAGATCGACCTGCTGTTCGACCGCTTCGGCGCGGCTCTCGACGCAGCAGGGCCGGTTTTGGCCTGACCATTTGGGGATGACCCGGCAAGGTTAATTAGGTATTAAGCTGATCTGCCTAGTATGGCGCCTGGGCCGCCCCGCCGGGGGCCGGGTGGCAGGGGCCGAAGGCTCTGTGTTAGATTGTAAATCAAGGCGCTGCGAGGCGCCGGGGCATTCGCGCCCGGGGACCAGGGACATGGATTACGAACGCCATTTCGAAAAGGCCATCGCGCGTCTGAAGGCGGAAGGCAATTATCGCGTCTTCGCCGACATCGAACGCCGGGCCGGCGAATATCCCCGCGCCGTCCGCCACGTGGCCGAGGGCGACCGCGACACCGTGCGTGACGTCGTCGTCTGGTGCTCCAACGATTATCTCGGCATGGGCCAGCATCCCTCCGTGATCGCTGCCGTCGAGGACGCCGCCCGCCGTTCCGGTGCCGGCGCCGGCGGTACCCGGAATATTTCCGGCACCAACCACTACCATGTGCTGCTCGAACGCGAACTGGCCGACCTGCACGGCAAGGAAGCGGCGCTGATCTTCACTTCCGGCTATATCTCGAACGAGGCGACGCTCAGCACCCTCGCCCAGATCCTGCCCGGCTGCATCATCTATTCCGACGCGCTGAACCACGCCTCGATGATCCAGGGCATCCGTCATTCAGGCTGCGAAAAGCGCATCTTCCGCCACAACGACGTCGATCATCTCGCCCGCCTGCTGGCGGCCGACGATCCCTCGGCGCCCAAGCTGGTCGCTTTCGAATCGGTCTATTCGATGGATGGCGACATTGCGCCCATCGGCGAGATCTGCGCGGCAGCAAAGGCAGCCAACGCCATCACCTATCTCGACGAGGTTCACGCGGTCGGCATGTACGGCCGGCGCGGCGGCGGCATCGCCGAACGCGACGGCGTCATGGATCAGGTCACCGTGATCGAAGGCACCCTTGCCAAGGCTTTCGGGGTCATGGGCGGCTACATCACCGGCAGCTCGGCGCTGGTCGATACCGTGCGCTCCTACGCCCCCGGCTTCATCTTCACCACCGCCCTGCCGCCGGCCGTGGCGGGTGCGGCGCTTGCCAGCGTGCGGCACCTCAAGGCCTCAGGCGAGGAGCGCCAACGCCACCAGGAACGCGCCGCCACTCTCAAGCGGCTGCTGCGCGAGGCCGACCTGCCGGTGATGGACAGCCCGTCCCATATCGTGCCGCTGCTGGTAGGCGATCCGCGCCTGTGCAAGCTCGCTTCCGACGAACTGCTCGACCGGCACGGCATCTACATCCAGCCGATCAACTATCCGACGGTGCCGCGCGGCACCGAACGCCTGCGCATTACGCCGACGCCGCTGCATACCGACGCGATGATGCGCGACCTGGTCGCCGCTCTGCGCGAGGTCTGGGCGCGTCTCGAAATCACGACGCGCGCCTCCGCCGCCTGAAGCGCGCAAAAAAATTTCTGGGGAGCCGCGGGAACCATGTATCCCGACCATTCGCTCATGCCGAAGGAGGCGACCCGTCTCGCAGCACTCGGCATGCTCGCGGAAAAGCCGATGGCTTATGCCCAGCTCGCCTCCGCCATCCGCGACTTCACCAGCCACATCATGGGGCCGAACCTAGACCTCATGGGAACGTCGATCCAGCTGATCGCAGCCGAGGGCCTGATCGCACCCGTCGGCGGCGGCGCCTGGCGGGGCGAAGCCATCGGGCCCGACACCCGCCTCGCCATCACCGACGACGGCCGCCGCACCCTCGATTCCCTGCTGCTGGCTGCCGTGCGCACGCCCTTCAACGACATCAACAAGCTGGTCGTGGCGCTCAAGATGCGCTTCCTCGGCCTGCTCTCGCCCGCGCAGCGGGCCGAACAGATCGCCCTGATCGGACAGGCACTTGAAAGCGAGATCGCCCGGCTTTCGGCGCTGCGGGCGCGGCGAGCCGAGGAGGCCGGGGCCGGCGACGCGCTGACCGCCTGGCTCGATCACGATATCGGGCAGCTCATGGCTAGCCTCGACTGGTTTCGTGCGCTCGCCGTGAATTCCGGGGCAGGCAAATCCTGACGGCGCGCATGACCGCCCTGCGCCTCACAGCAGCGGTGATCCTTGCCGCCATCCTGTCGCTCGCCGCCGCCGCCCAAGATGTGTCTGGCCCGCTGCGCAAGGTCGATCTCGAACTCGTCCTGATGGTCGATGCCTCCGGCAGCATCGACGACAACGAATACGAACTGCAGCGCCAGGGCTATGCGCGCGCCTTTCGCAATCCGCGCGTGGTTTCGGCAATCCGCAACGGGCCGCTTGGGCGCATCGCCGTCGCCTATGTCGAATGGACCGGCCCCTTTCTACAGGTTCCGATCACCGGCTGGGTGGAACTTTCCGACCCCGTCTCGATCGAGCAGTTCGTCCAGAAACTGGAAACCGCGCCGCGCCAGCTGTTCAGCGGCGGCACAGCAGTCGGTCACGCGATCCTTTACGGTGCGAAATCGCTGTCGGAAAACCGTTTCGAGGGAACGCGGCGGGTCATCGATATTTCCGGCGACGGGCCGAACAATCGCGGCATCGCCGCCGCCGTCGCCCGCGACCAGGCGACGGCACAGGGCATCACCATCAACGCCCTGCCCATTCTCAGCGATTTTCGCAGCCTCGATGTCTATTACCTCGACAACGTCATCGGCGGGCCGGGCGCCTTCTCGATCCCCGCACGCGGCTTCAAGGATTTCAGCGCCGCCATCCTGACCAAGCTGATCCGCGAGATCGCGGGCATCGCCGATCCTTTGCCGGTGGAAGCAGCAGACAGACCCTAGAAAATGTGCTGGGCGCCGGTCACGAAGATTTCCGTGCCCGAGACGTATCCCGACCCGTCGCTGCACAGGAAATAGATGACCTTGGCAACCTCGTCCGGGGTGCCAAGGCGTTCAAGCGGGATGCGCGGGATCAGCGCCTCGGTGTCGGGCGACAGCATGTCGGTGGCGATCTCGCCCGGGGCGATGGCGTTGACGCGCACGCCAAGGGCGCCGAATTCCGACGCCATTTCGCGTGTCAGTGCCGACAGCGCCGCCTTGGACACGCTGTAGGCGGAACCGGCGAAGGGGTGAATGGCATGACCCGCGATGGAGGTGACGTTGACCACCGCGCCGCGCGCGCGGTGCAGCGCCGGGGCGAACCCGCGCGCCAGCCTGAGCGGCGCGAACAGGTTGAGCTCGAACACCTCTTTCCAGGCGACGATATCGCCATTGAGGCAGCCCAGCCGTTCCCGGTAGGGCGTTTTCGGCGACACGCCCGCATTATTGACCAGCGCCGTCAGCGGCGCGCCATCCAACATGTCGAGGGCTTCCGCCACGAAACGATCCTGGTCCGCCGGCTTCGACAGGTCGCAGCTGATGTGGCCCTGCCAGTTGGGCTCGACCGCGCAGGCCTCGGGCACGCCTTCGCGCGAGCAGGTAATGACGCGCCAGCCGTCGGCCGCGAACCTGCGCGCCGCGGCATGGCCGATGCCCCGGCTCGCGCCGGTGACGATGACGGATCTGGAAACGGTGTCGGCGGTCATGACGGCAGGGTAGAGAACTTCCCGTCCCGCCGCCAGCCCCCGCTAGGCGACGCTGACGACGCGGAAGGGATGGACTTCGCCGTCATGGCCGGTCAGCGACACGTACTCGCCGACCTTGAACTTGTGGTCCTCGAAGCGGAAGAACGGCTCGTCGTCCTCTTCGCCGGGGGCATAGGAAAACGCCCAGGTCTTGTGGCGCGTATGGACGAGGAAGCCGTCTTCGGGATCCTCCTCGCCCCAGAACCTGTGCACCGTGCAACGGTCCTTGGCCGCGCGCCAGCCCTCGACATCGATCCGGCCCGAGGCATCGAGCGGCAGGGAGAACTCGTAGCCGTGGTGCGAGCTTCCCTCGGGAAATTCCTTGGTGCGCGCCAGTTCCAGGCGGACTTTCTTGAACGACACGGGAACGAAACTCCTTGCTGTCTCGGGATCAGTGGACCATCAGCACGGGCAGCCGCGCCGAAGCGAGCGCGTGCTCGGTGACGCCGCCGAAAATCAGCTCGCGTACGCGGCTGTGGCTGTAAGCGCCCATGACCAGAAGATTGGCACCGGCCTTGGAGGCCGCGGCGGCGATGGCCTTGCCCGCGTCGGCGCCGGCCTTGACGGAGACGCCCTTGGCCTTGACGCCGTGACGGCCGAGATAGGCGAGGATTGCCTTCTGGTTGATCGTGCCGCCGTCATTGGCCGAAATCACCGTGACCTTCGACGCGCGGGTGATGAAAGGCAGCGCCGCCGCGACGGCCTTGCTCGATTCGAGACTGTCGTTCCAGGCGATGGCAACGTTGCTGCCGATGCCGGCAGGCGACTTCGACGGAACCACGAGAACCGGGCGGGCGGTCGACATCAGCGCCACTTCGGCGACGACGCGCACGCCGACATCCTTTGCGCTGGTCGCGCGGCGCACCACGATGAGGTCGGCGAAACGCCCGCGATCCTCGATGGCGACATCAACGGCAGCCTGGATTTCCTGATAACGGGACTTCACGCCCTTGGCCTTGGCCACGGCAGCGTCATAGGCCTTGCGGGACGCCTGAGCCGACGCCTTGGCACGCTTTTCAGCCTGGGCGAGGACTTCTTCGATCAGTTGCGGCGAGACAGCCTCCCCGACGAGATCGCCGAGGGCGCGCGTCGGATCGCCGCCCAGATGCGCAACGTCCACTTCGGCCCCCAGGGATGCGGCGATCCCCATGGCTGCGCCGATGATCGACTGGGCACCTTCGGAATCCGCGAGCGGCACGAATACGACTTTAATCGGCATGGCTGTCCTCCCTCGATACGGCACATCGGCCGCGCAAACGCTTGTTGCTAACAAGACTATATTTTTTATGTGGAAAAGGTAAGGCCCCTAAACAAGGGCAAAAGCGAAAATACGACCAAAGTTACTTGCGGTCCTCTCCGTCGAAAACCGCCCGGTGTTCCATGATTCCTTCCGGATCCTGATGGATGATCACGCCGCTGCCCGGAAAGGCGGCACGGACCTTCGCTTCGACGTCGTCCGAAATTTCGTGGGCACGCATCAGCGAGATGCTCTGGTCGAGTTCCAGATGGAACTGGATGAACGAACGCGGCCCGGCCGAACGGGTACGAAGATCATGGATGTCCTTGACCTCGGGATGGGCCATGGCGATGGCGATGACACGGTTACGGTCTTCCTCGCCGAGCTCGCGGTCCATCAATTCATGCAAGGCACCCATCGCGATGGCGCGCGCGTTCCACAACAGGTATGCGGCGATGCCGATACCGAACAGCGGATCGAGATAATTGACCCCGAAATTCGCGCTGATAAGAAGCGACAGGATGACGCTGCCGTGGATCAGAACGTCACCCTTGTAATGAAGCGAATCGGCATTGATCGCGAGCGATTTTGTCCGCCGGACGACGTAGCTCTGGAACATGACGAGGCCAATCGTGGCGATGATCGAAAACACCATCACGCCGATGCCGATACCATGGCGGGTGATGGCCGTCGGCGCGACCAAGCGATCGATCGCCTCGATCACCAGGAACAGCGACGACCCCGCGACGAAAGCCGCCTGCCCCAGTCCGGCAAGCGGTTCGGCCTTGCCGTGACCGAAGCGATGTTCGGTGTCGGCGGGCTTGAGCGCGTTGCGCACGGCAAAAACATTGACCAGCGAAGCCCCGGCATCCATCAGCGAATCGATCAGGGTGGACAGCACGCTGACCGAACCGGTCAGGGCGAAGGCCACGCCCTTGGCCGCGATCAGCGTCGTCGCCACCGCGACCGATGCCATCGTCGCCACGCGCAACAGGCGCGCCGTCTCCGGCTTGATCTGGTCGTAGGAACGTGACGAGTGGGAAACGGTCATGGATAGAGCCTCGACACCGCCCAACCCTTGCCGTCGCGTTCGAACAGGATGCGTTCGTGCAGGCGGAAGGGCCGGTCGAGCCAGAACTCGATCGCCTGCGGCAAGACCCGGTAGCCCGACCAGTGCGGCGGGCGCGGCACGGAGGCGCCGTCGAATTTCAGGCTGTAATGGGCGAAGCGCTTCTCCAGGTCGAACCTTTCGCCCATCTTTTCCGACTGATGCGAGGCCCAGGCCGCGATCTGGCTGTCGCGCGGGCGAGAGGCGAAATAAGCGTCGGCCTCTGCCTCGGTCACGGTTTCGGTGACACCGTCGATGCGCAACTGTCGCTTGAGGCTTTTCCAGTGAAAGGCGAGCGAGGCCTGCTGGCGTTCGCCGATCTCTCGCCCCTTGCGGCTGTTGAAATTGGTATAGAAAACGAAGCCTCGTTCGTCGCGGCCCTTGAGCAGGACAAGCCGGACTGACGGCACCCCGTTCTTGGTTGCCGTGGCGCAGGACATGGCGTTGGCATCGGGCTCCCGCGCCCAGGCTTCCTTAAGCCATTCGTCGAAAAGGGCGAGCGGGTCGGATCGTTCGAGCCTTGCAGTGCCTTCGTCCATACTGCCTCACATCACGCGATTACGCGGTTACGGGTGTTTTTCCGGCCCTTTCTGCGGGACCGTGGAATGGGCTAAAATTTACCCCAACGACGCCGGGGCTGCAGGGTTTTTCTTGGGCACAGCGTCGTGCAAACGATTCGCATAAACTTTCCGGTATCCATCATGTTTCGCCGCTTCGTCACGCCCCTCGTCATTTGCGCGCTTGTCTTTCCGGCGCTCGGCTGCGCTACGCAAAACGGACAGAACGGCGCGCGCGAAGACCATACCGGCGAGCAGGTCGGCACCATCGTCGGCGCCATCGGCGGTGCGCTGCTGGGATCTCGCGTCGGGCGCGACCGGGTCAGCAACCTTGGCATGATCGCCGGCGGCATCATGGGCGCCTGGGCTGGCGGGCGCCTCGGGCGCATGTTCGACGAGCGCGACCGCCAGATGCAAAAACAGGCAGCCGACGACGCCATGCGCGCGCCGGTCGGCAAACCGGTATCGTGGTCCAATCCCGAAAGCGGGAATTCCGGCACCGTGACGCCGCTGCGAGAATCGGTGCGGCCTGCAGACGGTGCCACCTGCCGCGAGTTCGAGCAATCCGTCGCCACCAAGGACGGGCGCGTCGCCACCGAGCGCGGCACTGCCTGCCGCGCCGCCGACGGCACATGGCGCGTGGCGGGCTAGGCCGAAATGCGGCCTTGCCGGCGCGGTTTGATCGCCCCGGCCTTTCGTGTAGGATGCGCCGCAATCGAAAAGCCTTGGGCCTGACCGGCCCGGGCCTTCAGTCAGAGGGGTTCAAATGTCCGGATTGCTGGCGGGAAAGCGCGGCCTCGTCATGGGTGTCGCCAATGATCGTTCGATCGCCTGGGGTATCGCCAAGTGCGCCGCCGACAATGGCGCAAAGCTCGCCTTCAACTACCAGGGCGACAACCTGAAGAAGCGCGTCGAGCCGCTGGCCGCCCAGATCGGCGCCGACCTCGTGCTGCCCTGCGACGTGACCGACGGCGCCTCGATCGACCGGCTGTTTGCGGCCATCAAGGACAAGTGGGGCGGGCTCGATTTCCTGGTCCACTGCATCGCCTTTTCCGACAAGGAAGAACTGACCGGCGGCTATATCGACACCAGCCCGGCGAACTTCGCGCGCACCCTCGATATCTCCTGCTACTCGTTCACGGCGCTGGCCAAGCGCGCCGCCGACCTGATGGGCGATACCGGGTCGATGGTGACGCTCACCTACTACGGCGCGGAAAAGGTCATGCCGCATTACAACGTCATGGGTGTCGCCAAGGCGGCGCTCGAGGCGAGTGTGCGCGCGCTCTCCGTCGATCTCGGCAAGCGCCAGATCCGCGTGAACGCGATTTCGGCAGGCCCCATCAAGACGCTGGCCGCAAGCGGCATCGGCGATTTCCGCTATATCCTCAAGTGGAACGAATACAACGCGCCGCTCAAGCGCACGGTCAGCATCGAAGAGGTCGGCAAGGCCGGCGTCTTCCTCCTGTCTGACTGGGCCTCGGGCGTCACCGGGGAAGTCCTGCACGTTGACGGGGGCTACCATGTCGTCGGCATGAAGGCCGTCGACGCGCCGGATATCGCAACCGTCTAGGCCGCCGGGACCAAGCCATGTCGCACAACACCTTCGGCCACCTGTTCAGGGTCACGACCTGGGGCGAAAGCCACGGGCCGGCGATCGGCTGCGTGGTCGATGGCTGCCCGCCGGGCATTGCGCTGCAGGAATCCGATCTGCAGGTCTGGCTCGACAAGCGCCGTCCGGGCCAGAGCCGCTTCACCACCCAGCGCAAGGAATCGGACACGGTCAAGATCCTGTCCGGCACCTTCGAAGGCGTGACCACCGGTACCTCGATCAGCCTGATGATCGAGAACGAGGACGTGCGCTCGAAGGACTACGGCGACATCAAGGACAAGTTCCGTCCCGGCCACGGCGACTACACCTACTGGAAGAAATACGGCATCCGCGATTACCGCGGTGGCGGCCGCTCCAGCGCGCGCGAAACCGCGATGCGCGTGGCCGCGGGCGGCGTCGCGCGCAAGGTTCTTGGCTCGGGCGTCACCATTCGCGGCGCGTTGATCCAGATCGGCCCGCATGCCATTGACCGGGCGCGCTGGGACTGGGCGGAAGTGGACCGCAATCCCTTCTTCTGCCCCGACGCGGAAACCGCGAAGGAATGGGAAAGCTACCTCGACGGCGTGCGCAAGGCGGGATCGAGCGTCGGCGCCATCATCGAAGTGGTGGCCGAAGGGGTACCCCCCGGCCTCGGTGCGCCCGTTTACGGCAAGGTCGAATGCGACCTCGCGGCGGCGATGATGGGCATCAATGCGGTCAAGGGTGTCGAGATCGGCGCGGGCTTCCATGCGGCCGAACTGCGCGGCGAGGAAAACGCCGACCAGATGCGCATGAAAGGCAACGACGTCTCGTTCCTGTCGAACAACGCGGGCGGCGTGCTGGCGGGCATCACCACCGGCCAGGACATCATCGTGCGCTTCGCGGTGAAACCGACGAGCTCGATCCTGACCCCGGTCAAGACCGTGGACGTCCACGGCAAGGATACCGAGATCGTCACCAAGGGCCGCCATGACCCCTGCGTCGGTATCCGTGGCGTGCCCGTCGGCGAAGCCATGATGGCGAACGTGCTGGCCGATCACCTGCTGCGCCATCGGGCGCAGTGCGGCTGAAGCGGCTTCCTAGCGCCTGAAGGCCGCCACCACTTCAAGGTGGCGGGTCCAAACGAACTGGTCCACCGGCATCACCGGCCCGATTTCGAACCCGGCATCGATCAGGATGCGCGCATCGCGCGCGAAGGTGGCGGGATTGCACGACACCGCCACCGCCAGCTTCAGTTTCGATGCGGCGATCTCGCGTGCCTGCGCTTCGGCCCCGCCGCGCGGCGGATCGAACACGGCGGCATCGAAGGCATCGAGCTCACGGGCGAGCAACGGCCTGCGGTCGAGATCCCGCGCCACGGTCTTTACCCGCATGCCCAGCCCCCCGGCCCGCGCCGCCGCATCGAGCGCGGAAACCATGTCGGCGGCGGCATCGAAGGCGCCGACGTGGCGCCCGTGGGCGAGCGGCAGGGTAAACGTCCCCGCCCCGCAGTAGAGGTCGGCGACGCGGCTGCCTTCGGGCACTTGCCCCGTCACCAGCGCGGCCAGCGCCCGCTCGCCCTCGGCAGAAGCCTGCAGGAAGGCAAGCGGCGGCAGCGTGACCGCGACACCACCGAAAACCGCCTTGATCGTTGAAAGCGCCGCCACCGTTTCCGCAGGACCCAGCGCCGCACGGCGGCCCTTGCCGAGCCGCTGCCAGCCTATGCGGGCGATGCCTGCGTCGGCTGCAAAGCGGACGAGCCGTTCGCGGCGCTGGCGGTCGAGATCGCCGGGCAGGCGCAGCACCACATCGAGCGCCGTGCCCACCACCTGCACCTCGGCTTCGGCGCGCGCGGCGGGCGGCAGGATTTCCGCGAAAAACTCGCGCAGGCGCCCCACGAGGGCGAAGATGGCCGGTTCCAGTGCGGGACACATGGCCATGTCGACGACGCGGTGACTGCCCGCCGCCTGGAATCCGACAATGGCGCCCTGCGCGGTACGGATGGCGAACAGGCGGGCGCGGCGACGGCTCGCCCCGCGAATGCGGGCAAGCGGCCCGACATTCGCCGCCACGCCCTGATGGGCAAGCGCATCGGCGACGATGCCGCGCTTCCAGTTTTCGTAAACCGCATCGTCCATATGCTGGGCGACGCAGCCGCCGCAATCGAGGAAATGACGGCAAGGCGGCTCGGCCCGTCCGGGCGCAGCAGACACCACGGAAACGAGTTCGGCCCGGCCCTCCGCGGCCGCCTTGATGCGCACGCGCTCGCCCGCCAGCGCACCCGCGACGAAGATCGCGCGGCCCCCGTCGTCGCGGCCGATGCCGTCGCCACGCGCGCCGACCGCCGTGATGGCGATTTCGGTTTCGTTGTTTCCGCCTTCGCTCACGCTGCCTCCTTGATGGCGCAGATCAGGAATTCGACGTTGCCGTCGGCACCCGTGATCGGGCTTTCGGTAACGCCCGCGACGCGCCAGTGCATGACGTCGGCAAGCCAGTTGCGGATGCGATCCACCACTTCGGCGCGCAGTTCCGGTTCGCGCACGATGCCGCCCTTGCCGACCCGGCCCTTGCCGACCTCGAACTGCGGCTTGATCAGCGCGACCAGCGTCGCACCCGGACGCGCCAGCGAAAGTGCCGCAGGCAACACAAGTTCAAGGCCGATGAAGCTCGCATCGCAGACCACCGCGTCGGCGGCCTCGGGAATCTGTTCGGCCGTCAGGTGCCGGGCATTGACGCCCTCGAGCAGCACCACACGGTCGTCGGTGCGCAACTTCCAGGCAAGCTGGCCCTTGCCGACATCGACCGCATAGACGCGATGGGCACCGTTCGCGAGCGCGACATCGGTAAAGCCGCCCGTGGAAGACCCGACATCGATGACCGTGGCCCCTTGCAGGGAGACGCCGAAATGTTCGATCGCATGGGCAAGCTTGAGGCCGCCGCGCGACACCCAGGGATGGGGCTGGCCGCGCACCTCCAGATCGGTTTCCGGATCGAGCCGCTGGCCCGGCTTCTCCAGCTTCCTTTCGCCGGAAAAGACCTTCCCCGCCATGACCAGCGCCTGCGCCTTAGCCCGCGTTTCGACAAGGCCGCGATCGACCAGCAACTGATCGAGACGCGGGCGTTCACGACTCACGAACCGCGCTCCACCACGAACCGCGCGACGTCTTTCAAGAGCGCCGCGCGTGGGCCGAAGACATCGAGATGGGCAGCCGCCTGCTGGGCAAGCCTCTTGGCCTGATCGCGGGCCTGCTCAATGCCAAGGGCGGAAACGAAGGTCGCCTTGCCTCGCCCGGCGTCCTTGTGCACCGCCTTGCCGACAGTCGCCGCATCGCCCTCCGCATCGAGAAGATCATCGGCCATCTGGTAGGCAAGGCCAAGATCGTGGGCATAGGCGGCCAGCGCCCGGCGCTCGGTGTCCTGCGCATGACCCAGGATGGCCCCGGCATCGCAGCAGAAGCCGATCAGGGCGCCGGTCTTGAGCCGCTCCAGACGGGCGATTTCTCCCGCATCCAGTTCCATGTCTTCGGCCGCAAGGTCGAGCACCTGCCCGCCGACCATGCCGCGCGCACCCGCCGCCACGGCGAGGCCCGAGACGAGCGCGCCGCGCACCGCCGCGTCCGGGTGCGTCGCGGGTTCGACGAGAGTTTCGAAAGCGAGCGGCAAAAGCGCATCGCCGACGAGAATGGCCAGCGCTTCGCCGAATTCGACGTGACAGGCGGGCTTGCCCCGGCGCATGGCGTCGTCGTCCATGCTGGGCAGGTCGTCGTGGACCAGCGAATAGGCGTGGATCATCTCGACCGCGGCACCGACGCGCAGGCTGACCGGCTCCGGCACACCGAAAAGATCCGCAGACGCCACCACCAGGAAAGGCCGGAAGCGCTTGCCCGAGCCGAGCGCCACATAGCGCAGCGCCTCGGCAAGGCGCCCTTCGGGACCGGGGCCAGCCGCGGGAAGAATGGAATCGAGAACCTTCTCCACGCCATCGGCAACGCGCACCATGGCGTCGGCAAGGCTTTCCCCTGGCGCTCTTTCGCTGCCGGTCACAATGTCAGCCGATGTCGGCGGGTTCAACGCCTTCGGGGCCCGAGGGGCCCAGCGAAATCTTTTCCACCTTGGCCTTGGCCTCGGCCAGCTTCTTCTCGCAATGGGCCTTGAGGCGGGCGCCCCGTTCATAGGCCGCAATTGCGCCGTCGAGCTTGACGCGGCCATCTTCGAGCTCGCGCACGATGGTTTCGAGCTCGGCCAGCGCATCCTCGAAGCTCATGGCGGCGATGTCGGCATCGCCCTTGCCCTTGGCCTCGGATTTGTCGGCTTTTGCCATGTTTTCGGCACTCCCGTTTTGCGGGCGCCAGTGTAGGAAACGGCGCGCCCCGGAGCAAGGCGCGCGGCAACGAAACCGCTAAATCTGCCCCGCCAGCGCCGCCACGTGCGCCCGGGCCGAGGCCGCGAGCGCGCCGAGGTCGTAGCCCCCCTCCAGCACCGATACGAGTCTGCCCGCCGCATGGCGCTCGGCGACGCGCATGAGTTCAAGGATCAGCCAGCCGAAGTCGGCCGCCTCGAGCTGCATCAGCGACAGGGGATCCTTGCGATGGCCGTCGAAACCCGCCGATACGACCAGGAAATCCGGCGCGAAATCGTCCAGCGCCGGCAGGATGCGTTCCGACCATGCGGCGCGGAAAGAGGAACCATCGGCGCCGCGCGGCAGCGGCACGTTGACGATGCGGCAGGGACCGTCTTCCGACTGAAGGCCGGTGCCCGGATAGTTCGGATATTCGTGGGACGAGGCATAGAAGAAACCCTCGCGCCCGCGCAGGCAGTCTTCGGTGCCGTTGCCATGGTGGACATCGAAATCGACCACGGCGACGCGCGCGCAGCCGTGAACGTCACTCGCATGAACCGCGGCAAGCGCCGCATTGTTGAAAAGACAGAAGCCCATGGCGCGGTCTGGAGTCGCGTGATGGCCGGGCGGGCGCACGGCGCAGAAGGCATTGGCCGCCCGCCCCGTCATCACCGCATCGACGGCGGCGATTGCCGCCCCCGCCGCGCAAAGCGCGGCGTCGCCCGAACCAGGCGACACCAGCGTGTCGTGATCGAGAGCGCCGTATCCGCTTGCGGGGATGGCCGCGAGCACGGTTTCGACCATCTCGGGGGCGTGGACGGCGGCAAGGGCTTGCGGGTCGGCACGGGGAGATTCAACCCGGTCGAGCCCCGCGAGTTCCTCCAGCCCCTCGAGCACGGCCACGAGCCGCGCGGGCGCCTCCGGATGGCCGGGCCCTGGATCGTGCGCGAGGCAGGCCGGATGGGTCAGAACAAGGGTGGTCATGGCACCGGGGCACAGTCGCTGGACTGGACCGATTTTTGGGGATTTCGCCGGGCGGCGCAAGGCGTGGACCGGGGCCAAATGCTGCCCGGGCGATGTCAATTGACAGGGGGCCAAATGTCGCCCAAAACCGTAAAAAAGACCGCGCTGCCAAAAGCCAAAAACACCGGCGCGGCATGGTGTTGACGGGGCCCCCGCACCTCCCGTCGGCGTAAACGGCACCGGAACAGTAACCGGCGCGAAGGGAGCAAGGGTCCGTGCGCACACAACGTATCGTCCGTATTTCCGCTGCCGCTACCGCGGCCGTTTTCATGTTTTCGCTGTCGTGGTCCCTGCCCGATCCGGGATCGGTCGCAACGGCCTATGCGCAGGAGAACGGCAACGGCGCAGACGCCAAGAAACGAAAGAAACGCGCCGCCACCCTGGTCGGCGTCGATGAGGTCCGGATCGTTCCCATGGCCCAGACGCTGCCGCTGGTCGGCCGCCTTGTCGCATTGCGGGCGGGAACCGTCGCCGCCCGCATCGACGCGCCGGTCGCGGAAATGGCGGTGGATATCGGCGACCGCGTGAAAAAGGGCCAGTTGCTGGCGAAACTCGCCGATCAGCGATTCGCTCTCGACCGCGACCAGAAGCTTGCCGAACTGAACGCCGCCAAGGCGGCGGTGGAAACCGCGAAGGCGCGCATCGCCCTCGCGGAACAGGAGCTGAAGCGCTACGCGGACCTCCGTAATTCTTCGGCATTTCCGAAGGCGCGCTATGAGGACAAGCTGGTCGACGTCAACCGCCTGCGCACCGAAATGGCCGAGCAGCGGGCCAAGGCGGAACGCGCGGCGGCCAATCTTCGCCTCAGCGAAACCAATCTTTCCTACACCAACATCATCGCACCCTATGACGGAACCATTACGCGCCGCCATTCGGAAATGGGCTCCTACCTCAAGGAAGGACAGCCCGTTTACACGATGGTGTCCGACGGCGCGCTTGAAATCGAGGTAGACGTTCCGGCAACCCGCGTCGATGCGCTTAAGCCCGGTGTCATTTGCACCTTCGAGCTCGGCAAGCGACGCTTCGAGGCGGTGGTGCGCGCTGTGGTGCCCGAAGAGGACCTGCGCACGCGCACGCGGACGGTTCGCCTGACGCCCAAATTCGGCGCCCGGCCGGCGGCGGTGGCGGCCAACCAGTCGGCCACGGTCCATGTTCCTGTCGGCAAGGGTCGTGACGTCCTTTCCGTTCACAAGGATGCGCTGATCGCATCGCGTGGGCAGCCGACGGCCTTCGTCGTGGAGGATGGCCGCGCCCAGTCCCGCACCGTGCTGGTCGGCGAAGCGGTGGGCAACCGGTTCGAGGTTCTGAACGGTCTCAAGGCCGGGGATATCGTCGTCGTGCGCGGCAATGAACGCCTGCGCGACGGCAGCCGCGTACGCTTCAACGGCAAGGATACATCCGGCGAATGAACAAGCTGATCGAGGTTTCGCTCAAGCGCCCCATCGCGGTGATGGCGGCGGTGCTGCTGGTTCTTGCTTTCGGCCTGGTCGCGCTCAACACCATTCCGATCCAGCTCACCCCCGATATCCGGCGCCCGCAGATCGACATCCGTACGCGCTGGAGCGGCGCGGCGCCGGTCGAAGTCGAACGCGAAATTACCAACCGCATCGAGCAGGAACTCGGCGGCATCGAGGGCACGATCGAACTGTCGAGCCGTTCGACGCTGGGATCGTCGCGCATCCGCATGGAATTCGAGATCGGCTACAACCTCGAAAAGGCCATGCTGCTGATCGGCAACCGGCTGGCGAGCCTCGATAACCTGCCGCCGGAAGCCCAGGAACCGCGCATCCTGACGCGCGGTTCCGAAGACGTGCCCATCGCCTATTTCGTCATGCGGCGGATCGACGGAAATACGCGCGAGCTCGAGACCTACGGCGACCTGATAGAAGACGTCGTGGTGGAACGCCTCGAACGCGTGCCCGGCGTCGCCGGGGCGGATTTCAGGGGCGGATCGCGCCGGGAGCTGAGGATCGTCGTCGATCCCGAAAGGCTTGCCGCCTTTCGCCTGACCGTGCCCGACGTCCTGCGCACTCTGCGCGATTCGAGCGCCTCGATCTCCGCGGGCAAGGTGGATGAAGGCAAGCGCAGTTATATCGTCCGGACAGAAGGCGAAATCACCACGGTGGAGCAGGCCAAGGCGGTGGTCCTGCGGCGCGAATCCGATGACGGGTCCGGCCGCGTCTCCCGCGTTACCGTCGGCGACATCGCCGAGGTCAGGTTCGACTACAAGGAGCCATCGACCCATCGCCGCTACCTCGGCGAGGATACGATCACGCTGGATGTCGTGCGCGAGGCGGGCGCCAACGTCATCGAGACCATGCGCGGCATCCGCGCTGCTGTCGAAGACCTGAACAAGAATGCGCTGAAACGCGAAGGACTCGAAATCCGCCAAGTCTATGACGAAACCGTCTACATCAATGCGGCCATCGACCTGGTGACCCAGAACATCTGGGCGGGCGGCGCGCTGGCGGCCCTGATCCTGCTCCTTTTCCTGCGGTCATGGCGGCCGACGCTGGTGGTGACGCTGGCGATTCCCGTGTCTATCATCGGCGCTTTCGTTGCCATGGCAATGCTGGGACGGTCGCTGAACGTGATTTCCCTTGCCGGCATCGCCTTCGCCGTCGGCATGGTAGTGGATGCGGCCATCGTCGTTCTGGAAAACGTCTACCGCTACCGGGAAGAAGGCAAATCGCCGATGGTGGCGGCACTTCTCGGCACCAAGCAGGTCTGGCCCGCGGTCTTTGCCTCGGCGCTCACGACCGTGGTCGTCTTCGCCCCGGTGCTGATGCTGCAACTGACCGTGGGCCAGCTGTTCCGCGACATTGCCGTCGCGCTCTCGGTCGCGGTCGTCCTGTCGCTGATCGTCGCCATCACAGTGGTGCCGGCGCTGTCGCGCTCGCTGCTGAAGAAAGTCCCTGCCAAGGGCGAACAGCCTTACCGCATACCCGTACTCGATGATCTGGGCGAGCGCTTTGCTGCCGCGATCATGCGTTTTGCGCGCAGCGTGATCCACTCGAAGAAGCTCGCCATGGGCGTCATTGCCGGGGTGTTCGGCGGCACGGCGCTGTTTACCGCGCTGGCGCTGCCGCCGCTCGACTTCCTTCCCGACGGTAACCGCAACCAGGTCTGGGGGCGCATCACGCCCCCGCCCGGCTATAACCTCGAAACCATGATGCGCTCGGCGCAGGAAATCGAGAACGCCGTCCGCCCCTACTGGGCGAGCGTGTCGGGACCGGACTCGAAGCCGGGCGAGCCGCCCAAGATCGATCATTTCTTCTTCGTTGCCCGCAACGAGCAGACCTTCATCGGGGCGAGTTCGGTCGATCCCAAGCGCGCGGCGGAACTCGAAGGCATCATCGAGGAGCCGGTCCTGCGCGAACCCGGCACGCGCGGCTCGGTCGAGCAGTCCTCCATCTTTTCGCGCGGCGTCGGCGGTTCGCGCTCGATCCGCGTCGATATCTCCGGCCCCAACCTGGAGCAGAACCTCGAAATCGCGCGCCGCGTCGACGACCTTCTTCGCGATGTCGTGCCCAGGCGCGAAGGACACCGGGTGCGCCCGCGCCCCGGCCTGGAACTGGGCGCGCCGGAAGTCCGCCTGACGCCCGACCAGTTGCACCTGGCCGATGCCGGGCTGACCGCCCGCGAGTTCGCCCAGACGGTCGATGCCTTCAACGACGGCGTGCGCATAGCCGAAATCACCGTGGGCGACCGGCGCATTGATTTGACCCTGCGCGGGCCGGAAAACCTCGTCGGCACCACCCAAGGGATCGCGGCACTGCCCATCGTCACCCGCGACGGTCGTATCGTGCCTGCGTCCTCGCTGGCGAAGATCGAGGTTACCTCGGGCCCGACGGAGGTCTGGCACCTCGAGCGCACGCGCTATGTTCAGCTCGACATTCGCCCGGCCAAGCTCATCCCCCTCGAAACAACCATCGAGAAGGTCCGCCAGGAGGTGATCGAGGTCATCGAGAAGGAAGGCCTGCCGCCCGGCGTCAAGATCCGGCTGTCGGGCGCCGCCGACGAACTGACCAAAACCTGGAACCACCTGAAGTTCGACCTGCTGGTCGCGGTCATCGTCGTGTTCCTGGTGATGGCGGTCATCCTGGAAAGCTTCATCTACCCCTTCATCATCATCCTGTCGGTACCGCTGGCGACCGCAGGCGGCGTGCTCGGCCTGTGGTTTCTCAACGCCGCCGTGCTTCCCGCAAGCGACCGCCAGCCGCTGGACATGCTGACGCTGCTCGGCTTCATCATCCTGATCGGCACCGTCGTCAATAACGCTATCCTGCTGGTGACCTATACGCTGTCGAACGTGCGCGAGGGCGGCATGACGCCTGAACAGGCGATCCTCGATTCGACGCAGACCCGCATCCGCCCGATCTTCATGTCGACGCTGACAACGGTATTCGGCATGCTGCCGCTGGTTCTGGCGCCGGGAGCGGGGTCGGAGCTTTACCGGGGCCTTGGCGCCGTCGTCGTCGGCGGGCTGTCGCTGTCGGCGCTGTTGACGCTTCTGCTGATACCGCCGCTTCTGTCGCTGCTGACCTGGAAGCTGAAAACGGAAATGGGCCGCAATGCGGCCTTCGAAAAGGAACAGGCCCAAGTGGCCGCGGAGTAAGTCCATGCCCCTGTCGCGTGCGAACGGCGTCGATATCTGGTACGAAGTTTCGGGTTCGGGTCCGCCGATGGTCCTCGTCCATGCGAACCCCTTCGACCATGACCTCTTTCTTTACCAGCGCGCGCGGTTTTCGACCTGGTTCAAGGTGATTGCCGTCGATATCCGTTCCTACGGGCGATCGGCACGGGTCGAGACGCCCTTCACCATCGATGACATGACCGCCGATGTCATGGGCGTCATCCACGACGAGAAGGCCGAGGGCGCTGTCATCATCGGCGTCAGCGTCGGTTCGCGCATCGTCATGAAAATGGCGATCGATTACGGCCCCGAAATCGCCGCGGTGATCGCCGTCGGTTCCGGCTCGGAGCCGCGCGGGGCGAACTTCGACCGGCGCATCAAGGGCTACGAAGGGCCTGACCTGCCCGGCTATCACGCCGAGCATCTGCGTTCACTGGTCTCGCCCGACTTTCCGGAAACGAAGCTCGGCGCTTATCTCCTCAACATCTTTTCCGAACGCGACCCGACCCTTTCGGGAAAGGCCATCGCCCAGGGCTTCCGCGCGCTCGCGGTCTCGGACGTCACGCCGGAATGCCGGACGCTCGACAAAGCGGTGCTGGTCATCAACGGCGAATTCGACAATGCCCTGCCGCGCGGGCGCGCGATGGCGGACATCCTGCCGCGCGGGCGCCACGTCATGATCCCGGGGACGGGCCATGCCTGCTGCCTTGAGGATCCGACAGCGTTCGATGCCGCGGTGATCGAGTTCCTCAAGGCCGAAAAGCTGATGCCGGCGCTTTAGGCGCCGGCATCGCAAGAAACGTCTGAAAGCGTCGGCGGTTTATTCGAACCACTCGTCGCTGTAAACCAGCGGTGCGGCCTTGGCGCCCTTGGCGTTTTCCGGATGATCGCCGGGCATCGACCCGCCCTTGATGTCGAGGCGGCCGGGCAATGAGTCGTCCTTCGCTTCCTCGGTATGGCAGCCGACGCGGAACAGCACCAGCGGCTCCTTCGACGTAGCGTTGAAACAGTAATAGCAGCCCTTGGGCAGCAGCACGCCCTCATGCTTGCTGACGTCGCGGGTTTCGCCATTGGGACCGTAAAAACGGGCCGAACCCTGCATGACGATGAACATGTGGTCCTGCTTGGTATGGGCATGCAGGCCGTTTTCACCGCCCGACGCGTAAACCTTGACCGTACCCCACATGTTCTCGGTCTTGCACACGGGCGTATTCGTGCGGCCGGTTTTCACCATCCGCGTGCGCATGCTGAAGAACACCGGCTTTTCCGCGGTGGCGAGCAGTTCACTGCGCGCGGTGCCGTGCTTGAACTCTTCGGACTCGCGCACACTCGTGGTGGGGATATTTTCGACCGACATGACGTTTCCTCCATACTTATCGTTCGATTGGCGTTGACGGCATTATAGCAACGGCGCTGAACGGGTGGTTAGGGGATTTCGGGCGCCTCAGCCCCGGCGCGCCAGAAGCGCCAGAACCGCATCGATATCGGCGGTTTCCGGTGCATCCGCCATCAGGTGCTCGAACACCTCGGCGATATCGTAGCGTCCGACACCGGCGGCGATGGCCTCGCCGTAAGCCGCGTTCATGGCATCAAGCAGCGGATAGCGCCCGCCAAGTTCATGGGCGAAATCGGCGAGGCGCTCCACCTGGCGCACGCGGCTGGCCATGCCGCGCACGGGCGCCGCGTCGCCATCCTTCGCCCGCGCCTTGACCCGGCCTTCCTTGTCCTGGGAAAAGCTCGAGTAGTCGCGGTCAATCATCAGCGCGCCCCGGCTTTCCAGCATGGCCGATGACGCATTCGAACCCTTGATGGCCTCGAACATCGCCTCGCGGTCGAGGCCGGCGCGGCTTGCCAGCTCGAACGCTTCCGCCGCCGCCAGCGTATGCGCGCAGACCAGATAGAGCGCCACGAACTTCGCCACCCTGCCCGCGCCGAAAGGACCGAGCCAGGTTACCTTGTCGGTCATGTCGCGCAAGGTGGCGGCGTGGTCGTCGAAGGCGCCACGTTCGCCGCCGATGAAAACGGCCGCCGTGCGATTGGCGAAATAGACCGGATTGCCGGAAATCGTGCCGTCCAGCATCGTCATGCCGGCGGCCTCAATCGCTTCTTTCTGGCCGAGCTTGGCTGCGAGCGGCAGCGTGGACAGTTCGAATACGGCAAGGCCAGGCCGCGATGCGCGGGCGATGCCGCTGGTCCCCGAGCAGACTTCGGCCAGGGCCTCGCCCGAGGGCAGGCTGGTGATGACGAAATCGGATTTTTCCGCGACCTCCCGTGGGGACGCCGCGGGAATGCCGCCCAAGCCTGCAAACTCGGTCATTGCCGAGCGGCGAAAACCGACGACCCGATGGCCGCGCGCCATCAGGTTCTTCGACATGGAAAGGCCGAGATTGCCGAGCCCGATGATGCCGACGGTGGCTGTCATGATCGACGGGCGGGCGACGGGGCGGCGCCGAAGCCGCCCCCCAGGGCCCGATAGGTCCTTGGTCCGGGCGAAGTGTCCCGCGGCCGGCCGGTAGGTGTTGTCGTCGAGGAACTGCTTCATGCCCTTTTCGCGCGAGCGTTCCTTGTCGACATACTTGAGCGCGTCCGACTTGGCGTTGAGGTAATCGGCCGCCTGGTCGACGCTCATGTAGCGCACGGCGCGCACACCTTCCTTGGTGTAGCGGAGCGCCGCCGGGCTCTTCTGCTGGAGGAGCTTGGCGAGCTTGACCGTTTCCGCGCGCAGCTTCGCCTTCGGCACCGACTTTGTGATGAAGCGCATGGCGGAGGCCTGCTTGCCGGTGAAGGTTTCGCCGGTGCAGGCGTAGTACATGGCGTCGCGCATGGTCATCATCTCGACCACGTTCCAGCTGACGATGCCGCCCGGCAGGATGCCCCAGTTGATTTCCGACAGGCCGAAAACGGCATCATCGGCGGCGATGGCGAAGTCGCAGGCCGAAACCTGGGTGAAGGCGCCGCCGAAGCAGTAGCCGTTGACCATGGCGATG
This sequence comes from Alphaproteobacteria bacterium, assembly GCA_038145705.1. GTDB lineage: Bacteria > Pseudomonadota > Alphaproteobacteria > SMXQ01 > SMXQ01 > WHSO01. The sequence continues at coordinate 59,072 of JAYQQF010000004.1, forward strand.
GTCGGCTTGGGGAAACTGGCAAGTTTCGTCCAGCGCCAGGCGTGGGACGCATGCTTCGCCTTGTGGCGCTTTGCCGGATCGTCGGTGGTGCCGCGGAAGTAGAGCCGGATGTCCTGGCCCGCGGAGAACGCCTTGCCCGCGCCGGTAATGACCACGACCTGGACCTCCGGGTCGATGGCCAGCTCATCGAGCGCCTGGTTCATGTCGAGGTGAAGCTGCGGGCTCATCGCGTTGCGCTTCTCGGGCCGGTTGAAGATGCACCAGGCGATGCCGTCTTCCTTTTCGATGATGACGGTTTCGAGGTTGCGGACGGTTTTCTTGCTCTTGGACGACTTCGCGGCTTTGGCCATGCGACACTCCCTGACATGTAGTTATGTTGATTCTGCCCGCAGGGTAGCAACCGCCTCCCCCGGGCGCAAGCGGCGGAAACCGCGGGTTTCCGCCGAATTCCGGCTCAATCGTACTGACGCAGGATGCCGCGCGCGATGACCATTTTCATGACCTCGCTGGCCCCTTCGGTGATGCGGGTGGAGCGCTGCTGCCGCCACATATGCTCGATCGGCAGGTCCTTGGTCAGACCGATGCCGCCATGCACCTGCAGGCAGCGGTCGGCGACGCGGAAGGCCATTTCATCGGAATAGTACTTCGCGATGTAGGCTTCCATGCGGTAGTCCTCGCCCGAATCGGCCTTGGCCGCGGCGTGGTAGACCATCAGCCGCGCGGCATGAAGCTCGATATACGAATCGGCGATCATCCACTGGATCGCCTGGCGGTCGGCAAGCGGCTTGCCGAAGGTCACGCGCTGCTTGGCATAGCTCACCATCATCTCGATGCAGCGTTCGGCGACGCCGAGCGCGCGCGAGCCGTGGCGCAGGCGGCCCGCGCCGAGCCAGCGCTGGCCGAGCTTGAAGCCCTCGCCTTCCTTGCCGACGAGGCGCTTTGCCGGCACCCGCACGTTCTCGAAGATGATTTCCCAGGGCCGGTCGCCCATCATCGTTTCGTACTGGGCGCCGAGCCGCACGCCCGGTGTGTTCATATCGATGATGAAGCACGAAATACCCCCGCGCGAACCTTTCGAGCGGTCGGTCGCGGCCATCAGCTGGATGAAATCGGCCTCGCCCGCGCCGGTGATGAAGCGCTTCACGCCGTTGATCACGTAATCGTCGCCGTCGCGCACGGCGGTGGTGCGCATGGAACCGGGATCGGAACCCGCATCCGGTTCGGTCTGGCCGAAGCAGGCCTTCTTTTCGCCGCGGATGACGGGATAGAGGTACTGCTCCTTCATCTCGTCATCGAGTTCGTAAAGGATCGAACGCACGTTGGGGCCGGTGAAATAGCCGCCGCGCGTCGGCAGGGCGATGGAGCGCGCCATTTCCTCGGTGACGATGCAGGTGGCGAGAACGCCCATTCCCTGGCCGCCGAATTCCTCGGGCACGTCGAGAAGCCAGAGGCCGAGGCGCTTCGAATCCTCGTCAAACTTCTTCTTGTACTCGGGCTTGAGCTTGACCCCTTCGCAGGTTTCGCGCTCGATCGGGATCATCTCCTCGTTGACGTAGCGCCTGAGCGTGTCCTTGAGGAGCCGCAGCTCTTCGGGCAGTTCGTAATCCATGAACGTCTCCTAAACCTTGCGCCGCACGGGACGGACGTCCACGGCGGCGACACCTTTTCCTTTTTCCCGCACGATCAGCGGGTTGACCTCGAGATCCGAGAGGTTGTCCCGGTGCTTCAGGAAAACCTTGCCGAGACCGACCACCGCCTTGACGAGAGCCGCCGTGTCGGCGGGCCTGGCGCCACGGAAGCCGTCGAGCAGCGTCTTGACCTTCAGCTCGCCGATCATGGCGCGCACGTCGGCGGCGCTGACCGGCAGCAGGCGCTGGGTGGTGTCGCGGGTCAGCTCCACCAGCACACCGCCCGACCCCAGCAGAAGCACCGGACCATAGACCGGATCATTGCGGCAGCCCGCGATCATCTCCACCCCCGACACCATTTCCTGCACGAGGTAACCGGTGATTTCCGCCTTGCGGTCGGCCTTGCGGATGCGCTGGGCCAGGGTCTTCGCCGCCTTCGCCACGTCGGCTGCGGAAGCGAGGTTGAGCATGACCCCGCCCACTTCCGTCTTGTGGGAAAACTTCGGCGCCACGACCTTGACGGCGACCGGAAAACCGATGCGCTTGGCCGCGCGTGCCGCCTCCCCGCCCGTCTTGCACAGGGCACTCCTGGGAAGGGTAACGCCGTTGGCGCCCAGAAGCTTGTCGAAGGCCTTGCCGCCGAGCTCGGCCGCCTTGCCGTTGGCGGCGGGAAGCTTCGGCACAGCCTTGCCCGCCCGCGCGCCATAAGCGGCAAGAGCGTTGAGTGCGCGCAGGGTCTCGGGCAAGCCCTGCAGGTAGGGAATGCCGACGTGATCCTGGTAGCGGATGCTTTCGTCGCTCATCTGGTAGCGCATGCGGCCGAAGCCGATGACGGGCTTTTTAGAATATTCGAGCAGCGCCTTGATCGGCTCCGCCCCCTCGATGTCGGCGCGGCCCGCTGAAATCTGGCCGGCGAAGGCGAGCATGTCGATGGCGGGATCGTCGAGCACTGCCTGGCAGATTGCCGCCATCGTCTTGTTGCCGGCGGGAATGCCCGAATCGAGCGGGTTCTTCGGGTTCATCTCGGCCGGAATATGCGGCTTGATCCGCGCCAGCGTCTTGGCGCCGTAGGCCGGCATCGAGGAGCCCTCGTCCTCGACATAGTCATACAGCAGGTCGACGGTGCCACCCGAGGTGGTGACGAAGCCGATGTTCGGCCCCGCCGGCAGGCGGCCCTGCTGAAAAGCGAGCACGGTTTCGGTCAGGTCGTCGAGGGTGGCGCAGTTGGTGATGCCGTAGCGTTCGCAGAGCGCCGCATAGCCCGACCAGTCGCCGCCGATGGCGCCGGTGTGGGACTGGGCTGCCTCGCGCGAGCGCAAGGTGCGCCCCGTCTTGATGGCGACGATCGGCTTGCAGGCGGCAAGGGCGCGCGCGCAGGCTTCCTTGAAGGCATCCATGCGCCGGATGCCTTCGATGAACAGGACGATGGTTTTTGTTTCCGGATCGTCCACCAGGAAATTGACGTAATCGGCAAGATCGAGGCCAAGCTCGTTCCCCGACGACATGGCATAGGAAAAGCGCAAGCCGCGCACCTGCGACGTCTGCACCCAGAACTGCAACGTGCCGCCCGACTGGAACACGGCGCCGACGGAACCGGGCGCGCGGCGGCAGATCGGCTTGTTCGGGTACAGGAACAGCTTTTCGCGCACCGCCATGCCGCCCATGCAGTTGGGTCCGGCGACGGTAACGCCCGCATCGGCGCAGAGAGCCTTCAGGCGCTTGCCGCGGGCCAGCACTTCCGGATCGTGGCCTTCGCCGATATTGGCGGCATAGACGATGGCCGCCTTGAGGCCGCGGGCAATGCCCTGCTCCATGGTCTCGAGCACCGCATCGGCGGGCACGATGAACAGGCCGAGGTCGGGGGCCTCAGGCAGGGCGTCGAAGCCGGTGTAGCATTTGACGCCCCACACCTCGTCGCGGCGCGGATTGATCGGATAGACCCGGCCCGGGTATCCCCCGTCGCGCAAGTTTTCATAGATCGTGAGCGGCCACTTGGCGCGGTCGGAAGCGCCGATGATGGCGACGCTCTGCGCCCGGAAAATCGGGGTGGGGGAACGGAACACTGGGGGAACTCCCTGGGGAATTTTTTATGGCTTTCCCCGGATGATCCGCCCTTGGCGCGACGCTGTCAACGCAACAGAGCCGAAACTAGAGCCGCCGGAAGTTCTTTCCCGCGTGGCCGAAATCGAAGAATTCCGGATGCAGAAATTCAGCCAGTATTTCCAAGCTTTCGGCGAGCCGCGGCCCCGGCCGGTTGAAGAACGAATTGCCGTCGGCGACGGCCACGCGGCCCGCGCGCACCGCGGCAAGATCGCCCCAGCCCGGGCGATCGGTCACGGCGGCAATATCGGACAGCGTGCGGGAAATGTCGAAACCGCAGGGCGTAATCAGGATGGCGTCGGGATCGGCGCCGCGCACGTCGTCCCAGGTGATCCATGGCGAATGCCGTCCCGCTTGGGATAAAAGGTTTTCCGCGCCCGCAAGCGCCACCAGTTCCGGCATCCAGTTGCCGCCCGCCATCAACGGCTCCATCCATTCGATGACGAGCAGCCGGGGTTTCCAGTCCGCATCCGACGCCTCGAGCGCGATACGGGTGATGCGGTCGCGCATGGCGCCTGCGGCGCGTTCGCCCGCCTCGGCACGGCCAAGTGCAGCGCCCACCCTGCGAATATCTTCATAGACTCCCGACAGGTCTTCGGCGCGCAGGCTGACCAGATCCGGGCCACCCCCCGGCCAGCCGGCCAGTGCCGCGATAACGTCGGTTTCCGAGACCGCGCAGACTTCGCATTGGGCCTGGGTAACGATGACATCCGGCGCAAGGCGGCGCAGTTCGTCCACATCCACCCGGTAAACAGACAGCGCGTCTGTCGCCGCAGTCTCCATGCGTGCATGGATTTCGGCGGAAGAACCGGAGGAATCGATCTTGGCCTCGGTCAGCACCGGCAGACGTTCGACGCCCGCCGGGAAGTCGCATTCGTGGCTGCGCGCGACAAGTTCATCGGCGGCGCCCAGAACAGCGACGATTTCGGTGGCGGATGGAAGAAGCGAAGCAATGCGCATGGTCATGGACGCACTATAGCGAGCCGCCATGTTCGCGAAAACGAAAACGCGCTAGACTTCGGCGCAAGGAGACCCTTGATGATCGACATGCCCCGCGGCCGCATCGAAATGGCCTTGCGCGACCGCCTCGAACAGGCGGGTTGTTACCCGTTGCGCGGGGGCGACGACCCCGGCACCGAGATCTGGTTCACGCCGCATCTCAATCGCGAATTCACCCTGCCCTACCCGGTCGTCTCGACCGAAGCGGCAAACAAGGTACTGTTCCGCGCCGGTCTTCAGCAGGTTTTCAGGTAGCGCCCAATTCGCGTTTTAGAAAGGCTACCGTCGCCGCCCAGGCCTGCTCGCCCTGCGGCTCGCGCGAGCGATGATGGTCGGTGAAATCCTGGAACGCGTGACCCGCGCCGTCATAGCGGTGAAATTCATGCGGAATCTTGAGCCGCCGCAGTTCCGCATCAAAGCGGTTGACGTCATCGGGCGACGGATTGGAATCGTCATTGCCGAAAAACCCGGCGATCGGGCACTTGATCACGGACATGCGGTTGAAGGGTGCCGGGCCGGGCCCGCCCATCCGCTTGAAGATCGACCCGCCGTAATAAACGACACCCGCGCAGAACGCTTCTGGCCGGGACACGAGCCCGATCAGCGCCGTACGCCCACCTTGGCAATGGCCGAGAATGCCGAGACGCGCCTTGTCGAAGCGTCCGTCGGCGGCAATGAATTCCAGAACCGCGGCGATATCGGCCTCGATCTCGTCGTCACGCAGCTGGTCCTTGCCCTCGGTTGTCGGCGTTGCGACGGGCTGGCGGTGATAGATATCGGGAGCCACCGCCGCGATCCCGAGATCGGCAAGGCGATCAAGCCGGTCGATGGTGAACCGGTCGATGCCGCCGCGATGGGGCATGACGACAAGGCCGGGAAAAGGCGCCATGCCGCGGGCAGGAATGGAAATCAGCGCCGTCATCGCGCTGCTGTCCGCGGTCAGGGTCGTAAAACGCAGCATGAACTCTCCTTGATGGTTTCAATCAGGCGCCGAGGGTTTCCTTCAGGAACGCGCTGGCGCGCGCCCAGGAATCCCTGGCGGATTTCTCGACATACTTGTCGCCGAACTGGTTCATGAAACCGTGGCCCGTGGCGTCGTAGCGATGGAACTCGTGGGGGATTTTCGCCTTGGTCATCGCCGCGTCGATCTTGTCGACGTCGTCGGGCGACGGGTTCTTGTCGTCATTGCCGAAGAAGCCCATGACGCGGGCAGCAATATTGGGAATGCGATCAACCGGCGACGGCCCCTGGCCCAGCGGCTTGAAGGCGCTGCCGCCGTACCAGATGCAGGCGGCCTTGTAGCGCTTGTCGCAACCGGCCCCCAGCAGCGTCGTCCGACCGCCCATGCAGTGGCCGAGAATGCCGAGACGGTCGCCATCGACATTGTCCTGCATCTCGAGGTAGCTGCGGCAGACGGCAAGATCCATGGCAAGGCCCTGATCGGTCAGGAACTCGCGCCGGCGCTCGGGCCCGACACCTTCCGGCAGCCAATGATAATGGTCGGGCGCGATCGCGACGAAGCCTTGGCGGGCGAGGTCTTCCACCAGCCAGTGCTCGAACTCGTCGAGCCCGCCCATGTGGAAGCACACGACGATGCCGGGGAAAGGTCCCTTGCCCTTCGGCGACTGGAACAGCGCGCGCACCGGCGCGCCCGCCACCTGAAGTTCGATTTCACCTGCCATCGCAATACTCCCTGAAAACTTGTTTTTCAAAGCCTAGCAGGGGGACTCCGAAAAAAGAAGCGGGCCCGAAAAAGGCCCGCTTCCCTTGACTTCGGTCAGGGATGCTCTCAGTTGCAGGTCATCTTCTGGGCGACCGCGCCCGATGCCACCAGCGACATCGTACAGGTCATCCCGGCCTTCAGCGCCTTGCGGTCCGCTTTCTTGCCGGCAATGCTGATCTTCGTGCGCCCGGCAACCCGCGCATCGACCTTCTTCCCGTCGGCCGTCATCGTCAGCTTGGAACCCTTCTTGTTGATCTTGGTGATCGGGCCCTTGACCTTGAGGATCTTCGCCATCTCGATATTGCCGCTCGGCGAATAGGCCTTGCGGGCGAGCGTCACCACTTCCGGCGGCGAGGCGTAGATATTGGCAATGATCGACTGGATTTCCTCGCCTGAAAGCGGGTCGAGATCGAGCCTGCGGTCCTTCGCGCCCTTGACGAACTTCGGGTCTTTCATGGTTGCCTTGTAGGCATCCCGATAAGCCTTGACCATGTCGGCCGGAACCTTCGGCGGCAGCAGCGACGGCCAGCCGATGGTGACCTGGGCGAAGATCACTTCCATCGCCTTGCGGTCATTCGCATTCTTGGCAAGATCGAGGACCAGCGGCGCATCGAGATCGGGCGCCTTCTTGATGCCCATCTGCAGCAGCACCTTGATGGTGCCGTTCTTGAGGCGCTTGGGCTCGCGGCTCTTGACCGAGCCCCAGGACCAGCCGAAGCGGCCCTTCACCTCGCCCCGCTCCATGGCGAGGATGATGTCGGTGCCCGAGATATAGCCGTGGATCGGACGCAGCTTGGTGCCAAGGAAATAATTCACGACTCGCGGGAACGCCCCGGTGTCGTTGCCGACCCCCGACGACCCGACCAGAACCTCCCTCTGCATCGCATCCTGAATGGATTTGATCTCCGGCGCGTTCCATACGACGCCCGCCGAAACCTCGGATGCGGTAGAACCGATCCAGTTGAACTCGAGCGGATTGAAATCCGCCCCCTTGATGCCGAGCAGCGGCTGCGCCGCGACGGAGCGCTGCACGACGCCCATGGACAGGCCTTCGCGCGACGCCTGGGTGTAGAGGAACTTGGTCGCCTTCAGTCCACCGGCGCCGGGCAGATTCTTGGGCAGGATATTGGGCTGGCCCGGCAGATGGCGCGCCATGTGATCGGCGATCAGACGCGCAAAGGTGTCGTTGGTACCGCCCGCGCCCGACGAGATGAACATGTTGACGTTCTTGCCCTTGAGCACGTCTTCGGGCGCAGCGCCCGCCGGCTGGCTCACGCCCGCGGCAAGGGCCGCCACCGCGAATAGACTGATGGTTTGAAATCGGTTCATGACTGGCCTCCGTGTCGTTGCTCGTTATTGGCCAGAAACAGGCGTCTCGATCCGGCGCCGCGTTCCTGTCGTGGCGTTTTCTTAATCTTGGGACAATGGCCCGAATTATGGAAAATGATGCCCGGGCATGGGTGGCCGAGTCAAACCCTGAGGCGGAACCCTAGGCTTTCCAGTCTTCCCCGGTGATCAGCCGCCAGGCGTTGCCATAGGCGACGAGGTGACTAGCGCGCTCGCTGAGAGCGGCGAGGATCAGCTTGCGCTGACGTCCGATCTGAAGCGGATAATTTTCCTGCACGGCCGGACGGGTGTCGCTGGCGGACAGAAAACGCGTGGGATGGTCTTCCATCAGCTGCCGCCAGTCCATATCCAGCTTGCCGCTGCTGTAGATCGTCGATTGCCGCGCTCCCGACGGAATGTAAACGGAGCGTGGGCCCGGCACCGCAAGATCGAAATGCAGCAAGGGGAACCGCTCGATCAGCGAACGGACATAGGCGGAATTGTATTTCCTCGCGCGATCGGGATAGCGCATCTGCCCGAGGTGGCACCAGATCACGCGAGCCCGGGGATATTTGGCGAGCATCGATTCGAGTGGCGGGAAAAGAACGTCCTCAAGATCGTAATGAATCTGGAAAGCGATTCCGGTTTCCTCGCTAAGCCGGAAAAGTGCCTGACCGCCCACTCCATCGATGGGCACGGTCACGTCACGATCCCAGCGTCCCTTCTTGACCTGCTCCGGCGACGGGTAATGGCGAAATTCGTGCTCGCCCATCAGGAAATAGTTTCCCGTGGCAAGATCGCGCTTCACACCATCGACGAAACCGACCGGGTTGTCCCACCAGCGTGCCGTTTCGCCGCTGCTGGCGGTGGGGACGAAGAATTCAGGATATTCGCGATACAGTTCAAGGGATGCCGCGCTCGTCTCTTCATCGGCGGCCGCGAATGCAAGCTGCGCGACATCCGTTCGCCCGCGCAGGTAGGTTCCTTCCACGTCGAGAATGGGAAGGCCCCCCTTTGCGAGGATGGACTTGATGCGTCGTCGCCATCCTTCAATTGCGGTCGCCCGAAAACCGGGAGCCTGCGCGGAAACGGAGGGCACAAGGGACGGGACGAACGCCGCGCCGGCAAACCCGGCGGCAAGGTTCATGAATTCACGCCTGATCATGATTCCGCCCCTATGGGAAAAGAGGGCGCCAACCGGCGGCGCCCTCCGCAATCATCAGTCGCAAGCCACCGCATGAGCCACGGCGCCCGAAGCCACCAAGGTTATGGCGCAGGTCATGTCCTGCTTGAGCGCGTTGCGCTGGGCCGACTTGCCGGCGATGGTGATCTTGGTGTCGCCGGCGATGCGCGCCTCGACCTTGGCCTTGCCGTCGTCGATGGTCATGCGCGTGCCCTTCTTGTTGATCTTGGCGATCTTGCCCTTGGCGTTGAGGATCTTCGCCATTTCGACCTTGCCGCCCGGCGCGTAGGCCTTGCGGGCGCGTTCCACCACATCGGGCGAGGACGCATAGATGTTGGCGATGATCGACTGGATTTCTTCGCCCGAGAGCGGATCGAGCTCGAGCCCGCGCTTCTCCGCTCCTTTCACGAAGGCCGCATCCTTCACGGTTGCGGCATAAGCGGCGCGGAACGCGGCGACGCGTTCGGCGGGCACCTTGGGCGGCAGCAGCGACGGCCAGCCGATGGTGGTGGCGGCGAAGATCACTTCCATCGCCTTGCGGTCTTCCGGCGTCTTGGCGAGATCGAGCACCAGCGGCGCGTCGAGGTCGGGCGCCTTCTTCAGACCCATCTGCAGGATGACCTTGATCGAGCCGTCTTTCAGCCAACGCGCTTCACGGCTCTTGAGCGAGCCCCACGACCAGCCGAAGCGGCCGTGCACTTCGCCGCGCTCCATGGCAAGCGTGATGTCGGTGCCGCTGACATAGCCGTGGATGGGCCGAACCTTGGTGCCGAGGAAGTAGTTCACGACACGCGGGAAGGCGCCGGTGTCGTTACCCACCCCCGATGAACCCACAACCAGTTCGTTCTGCTCTGCTTCCTTGATCGACTGCACCTTCGAGGTCTTCCAGGCGACCGCAACCGAAACTTCCTGGGCGGTGGAGCCGACCCAGTTGAATTCGAGCGGGTTGAAGTCAGCGCCCTTGATGCCGAGCAGCGGCTGCACCGATACGGCGCGCTGCACGACGCCCATCGCGAGGCCGTCCTTGGGCGCGACGGTGTAAAGATACTTCGTCGCCTTTAGCCCGCCCGCGCCCGGCATGTTGCGCGGCAGCACGTTGGGCTGGCCCGGCAGGTGGCGGGTGATGTGTTCGGCGATCAGGCGCGCATAGGCATCGTTGGTGCCGCCCGCGCCTGAAGAAATGTACATGTTGACGGTCTTGCCTTTGAAGAATTCGGCGGGCGTCTCCGCCGAAGCCACAGAGGTGAGGCCGAACGAAACTGCCGCGCCGAGAACGGCGCGCGTGCTGATCGAGAATGTCATCTTTCATGTCTCCCAAAAGAAGGCGGCGTGGTGTTGCTGGAACGCGGCCTTCTTCGGGGGCCCACACCCCGGCGCGATGCCGGTGGCATGCACATTTGCGCCAAGCCAGAGCTTGCAAATCGCCCGGCAACGAGCGTCGCCGGGATTGACGCGATGATGCCGCGCCGCTCTCGGCACTGTCAAAACGATTCGGAAGGTGCAAAAAACTTCGGAACTAGCCGGCGGAAGCCGCCAGATCGGCGGTCCTAAGGCCTGCCTGATGGCGGATCAGGAAATCCGCCATCGCCGCGTCGTCACAATTTTCGAAAGCGATGGCGATGACGGTCGAAGATACACGGGCAACATGGCCGGAGATCGGGCCGAAGTCGTCGATATGCAGGACGACGTGCTGCTGCAGGCGCACAACCTGGGCGCAATTCAGGAGCGCGCCACTGACGGACATGTTGTAGACCTCGCAGACGAGCGGCGCGCGCGGCGGAACTTCCAGGCTTGCGTGCACGGAGACGCGAACGCGGGCGTGCTGCCTGCGTTCCCTGCCGCTTTTCCTGCTGCCTGCTTCGCTCACTGGATTACCCTCGTACGCCGCCCCTTCGCGGGCGAGATAAGCCAAATCTGCAGACAGAATGCCCCCTATTCCTCAACGAGACGTTAAGCCCCGGGCACGGGGCAGGCCGGGAGACCTCAGCGGTCGAGGACGTCGTCGCGGGTCGAGGCCGCGATCGTCATCACCTCGTCCTGCAGGTTCCGGGGAACGCCCAGTTCCTTGAGGGTCGCCTGAAGGTGGCCGGCGACCGCATCGAAATGCTTGTCGGAAAGCCCGCGGGCGACAAGACCGGCATGGGCCTTGCGCAAATCCTGGCCGGTATAGGTATTGGGGCCACCGAAAGCATAGGTCAGGAAAGCCCGCTGCTGCGCCCGCTGGCGCTTCATGTCTACGCCCTCGAAGAAGGGCTTCAGGAGCGGGTCACCCAGCACCTTGCTGTAAAACAGGTCGACGGCCGTATCGACGGCAATACCGCCGCCGAGACGACGAAACAGGCTTTCACCCCTATGCTCCGTGATGGTCATGGCGAATGCTCCTTTATGGCGTGTGTCCAGCGACGACAAAAACCGCGCTGAGGCCACCATGACCGGCAATACTTGAAAATTAGTCAATAACATCTAAGTGTTTAGATGTATTTTATGACTGGCTAAGGGCGCGCTGGACGAGGGCCCGGGCCGCAGACGGCAGTTTTCCGACGAGCTTCGTCGCTTCGGCCAGTCCTTCGGGCGACATCTTGGCGGTCGTCTTGCGCAGGATGTCGACGACCTTTTCGTCCGGATGCTTCGCCGCGAATCCCGCGAACTGGTTTTCAAGAAAGACAAGGCAGGCCGCATCTTCCAGCGCCTGCACTTCCGCATCACGCTTGAGGCCGCGCTTTTGTAAAAGCACGCCGACCCGGGCGACGGTCTCGGGCCCATAGCCACAGCGGGAAAGAATTTCGCCTGCCGTCTCGGCGTGAAAACGGGCAAGCGCCGTCCGCCAGGCGAGATAGCCGTCACGCCCGTCGGGATAAGAACTGCGAGGAATCTTCCAGCGCGCGATGTGCTGGGCGCGCGCGGCAAGACGCAATTCTTCGGATGCGTCGGGTGCCAGGCGTAGAAGCCACGCGCTCATGCGGTGGCCATACACCAGTGCCGATGGCAATTCCACCGCGCCCGATTCGCCGTGGTGAGTTTCCCGCGAAGGGTCTCCGGCATTTACCGCGTCGATCGCGGCGATAGCCGCTGAAAAACGATCGCCTTCGGCGACGGACATGCTCACGCCTGGGTCTTGTCGATCATCGCATTGTTTTTCTGGCCGTCGAACCACTGGTTGCGGTTCGACTGCGGCTTGTCGCCGGCGACCGAAATGCGCCTCGCCTTGCTCGCATCCTGCTCGTAGGACGCGACCTGCAGCAGTTCGAGGTCTTCGTCGGAGGCCTTCTCGAACCAGTAGCGCGCGCCTGCAGGCGTGATCAGCCCTTCCATTGGACCGTATTCACCTATCAGCTTGTCCCCCGGACCGTAAAATTTCACCCGGCCCTTGATGACCATCCAGAAGCTGTCCATGCCGTCATGGAAGTGAAGATTGTTCTCGCCGCCGTCCGCGATGATCTGGAGAAAGCCCTTGGTCATGCCGGTCGAGGCCAGCCGCACGATGCCCTTATTGGAACCTTCGGGCAGCTTCGGCTTGACGTACTTGAAGCTCTGGACCTTCGCCTCGGCCGCGCGGTGACGGGCCTCCTGATCGGGGGGCAGAACGGTTTCGGTGCTGCTCATCTGTTCCTCCTCTGTGGGCGCGGCCTGTTCGCGCGCGTTTCCGACATTTGAACACGGCGCAAAGCCGGTCGTCCATCAGCTATAAAAACGGGCGCCCGGCGAAACCGGACGCCCGTTTTCCGCCAAACAGCGGTTTACTTGCAGGTCACAGACTTGGCGACCGACAGGTTGCCTTCGTAGGTGACGTCGCAGGTCATGCCGGCCTTGAGGTTGGAGCTCTTGGCCTTGTCGCCGCCGACCGTGACCTTGGTCGAACCGGTAAGGACAGCCTTCGACTCCTTGCCCTTGTCCGTGAAGGTCAGCTCGCGGCCCTTCTTCTTCACAGCCCCCAGCGACACGCTGACGGTGTAGAAGTTTTCCTTCCGCTTCTCGAGCTTCTCGGTCGTGTTCACGACGGCCGATGCAAGCTTGACCGCTTCGGGGGGGCTCGCGTAGACCTCCTTCACCATCTTCTCGACCGTGGCGCCGTCGAGCGCCTCGATGGCCAGCCGCTGCTTCTTGGCTTCCGCCAGCAATGCAGGGTCCTTCATTGCCGCCATGAATGCCGCACGCAGCGCCTTCACGCGGTCGTCAGGGATGCCCGCACGGGCAAAGAACGGACGCCCCATTTCGTTGGGCAGCGTAAAGATCTGCAGCATCTGGCGTTCGGTATCGGTCTTGGCGAAGTCCTTGAACGACGGAACGTTGGGAAGATCGGGATGCTTGTTGGTGGCGAGCTGCACCAGCAGGTTGATCTTCTTGTCCTTGATCCAGTCGTAGTAGCGCGAAACGATGCTGTCCCAGCCGAAGCCGCAACGGCCCGTCACTTCGCCGCGCTCAAGCGCCAAGTGCACTTCGGTCGAACCCGGATAGCCGAGGATGACCTTGATCTTGGTATCGGCAATCTGGTTGAGGATACGCGCCATCAGGGTATCGGTGGCGACCGGGCCGGATGAGCCGATGGTCATGCCGTTGCGGGCATCCTGGATCGTCTTGATCGGCGTCGCGTGCCAGGACACGCACAGCGACACCTCGCTGTTGGCGCTGCCGAGCCAGACCAGCCTGGTCGAATCGACGTCCACCGACTTGTCACCGTAAAGCAACCGGTCGAAGTGGGTGTTGCGGCTGACGATGCCCATCGTCAGGCCGTCGGGCTTGGCCACGTTGGCAACGTAATTAAGCGCCTTGCGCCCCGAACCGCCCGGCTGGTTCTTGGCCGCGATCGACGGATGACCGGGGATGTGCCGCTCGATATGGCGGGCAACGAGGCGGCCGTACTGGTTATAGCCACCGCCCGCAGACGACCCGATGATCATCTGCGCATTCTTGCCCTTGTAGAAATCGGCGACCGCGTCGGCCTTCGCGGGTGAAAGGACCGCGAGAACGGACAGGCACGCGAACAGCGCGCCGAGAAAAGCTGTTCTGAGAACTCTCGTCATGGATGCCTCCCTGTAAGGCGGGCCAAGGGGGAGGTTATGTCGTTATGCCCCCGAACCCGCGACGAACGCTTCTACGCTTGATGTTGGCCCGGCCCGCGGGCCGGGCAGCGAAAAGTCACAGGCCGAATAACGCTGCGGCGTTGTCGTAAAGGATAGCGCGCTTTTCCGCGTCGGACAGGTTGTTGGCGGCGCGCATTTCCTCGAGGTTCTCGGGGAACTCGCCATCCCAATGGGGAACGTCGGTCGCATAAATCAGATGCTCGGCGCCGACAAAATCTATGGTCTCGCGCAGGAGCGATTCCTTGCCCTCGATCGAAACCTTGATCGAGGATTCGCGGAAGGTCTGGGACGGCTTCTTCCTGAGATGCGGCATTTCCTCTTCCGCGCGCTTTTCCCAGTGCTCGTCGAGCCGGTCGAGATAGTAAGGCAGCCATGTCGCGCCGATCTCGAGGAAGCCGAGCTTGAGCCTTGGAAACCGCACGCTGACCCCATGGCACAGGGCCGAGGTGAAATTCAGGATGACGCCCGCGGGAAACGCGTAGGCATGGACCTCGGAAAAGGTGCTGAGCTTGTCTGCGCCCCATTCATGGGCCCAATGCCGCGTGCCGTGGACGCCGATGGTGGCGCCGAACTTCTCCGCCGCCTCGAACACCGGGTCGAAGAAGCTATCGCCGAGCCCGAAGGGCATGCCGTCGGTCACCACCTCGAACCCCTTGAGGCCGAGTTCTTTCGTCGCGTATTCCACCTCGGCCGCCGCCGCCTGCGGATCGCACATCGGAAGCGCGCCCACCGGGAACAGCCGGTCGGTCATGTAGTCCTCGGCGAAGTGGCGATTGGCGGCGCGGCAAACATCGCGCGCCCAGATGCGATCCTGGCTCTTGGCGATGTTGCCCGACCCGGTCGGGAACAGCACCGCCTTCTCGATTTCATGGTCGTCGCAGATGCGCGTCCACAACTCGCGCTGTTCGCGCGCCGTCATGTTGCGACGGTAGCCATAAGGCGGCGGCAGCTTGCCCGACAGTTCGAGGTCCCAGGTCTGGCCGCCCGGCCACAACGCGCTCTCCCGGTTCTTCCACCGGGAATCGAGATATTTACGGATTTCGTCCTGACGTTCGAGAATATGACCGTCGGCGTCGATCGCGGGGATCGTGGCGGACATGCTGGCCTCCCTGAACTCGGGCTTTTTTTGCCCTGTCTTTGGGAAGCATCTTAAGCCCCGGTAGAAGCGGGTGTCCAGCCGCCCGCGCTGCCCCGGTTCCCGGCCTCAGGCCGAGAGCAGGCCCGTGACTTCGGCCATGTCGGCGATCTTTTCCAGCCCCCGGACCTTGTCCACCACCGCCCGCGCCCGGTCGGCCGCATGGCCCGCAAAAGAAGCGCAATCGAGAAATTTCTCGGCCACTTCGTCGAAGGACATCGGGTTGGCGGGGCTGCCCTTGCCGAAATCGGCGCGCCCTTCGATCTTGCGGCCGTCCTTGAGGACGATCTCGATGATCGTCGTCATCTTGTCGTAGCCCGCGGCCTCGGCCTCGGGATGCACGCCGAAGTCGATCTTCTCGATCATCGCCTTGACGTCGGGCCTCATTACGGTTTCGTCGTTGAATTCGGACAGCCCCGCCTTGCCGTCGAGCAGCAGGATCGCCATGCAGAATTCCATCGAGAATTTCGCCTGCAACTCGTCGGTCGGGCGATGATGGATCAGCGCGTTCGGCATGTTCTTGTTGGTCCCGACCTTGACCGACACGACGTCGGCGGCCTTGATGCCGTCGACGGCAATCAGTTCGCGCATCTTGGTCATGCCCGGATGGGTGAGAGATCCCGACGGATGCGGCTTGATCGAAACGCCGGGGTTGGCGAAGGTCCAGGGCTTGCCCAGCTTGCCGCGGATCGCGCCGTCATCGTAGCCGCCGCCCGCCGCGCGGAAGAAGCCGCGGGGTGCCTCGAGGATGGTTCCGGCCGCCGTCCAGCCGCGCCCGGCGAAGTCCGCCGCGACGAGGCCGGATTCGGATGCGCGCCCCGCATGAAACGGCTTGGTCATGGAACCGAAGTTCTCGCGCAGGCCCGCCGACTGCGAACCCGCGATGGACAGCGCGCGCCGCGTCGTCGCGAGATCGTATCCCGCCAGCCGCGACGCGGCGGCCGCGGCGGCGAAAGTGCCGCAGGTCGCCGTCGAATGGAAACCTTCCTGGTAATGGCGCGGGTTGATCGCCTCGCTGATCTTGCATTCGGTCTCGATGCCAAGGTGATAGGCCAGCATGAAGTCCCGCCCCGAACGGCGATCGCGCTCGGCAATCGCCAGCGCCGCGGGAAGGCAAGGCGCGGTCGGATGGGTCAAAAGCCCGTAGACGCGGTCCTTGGCGACCGCAAGCTGGGTGTCGTCGTAATCGTCGGCATGGATGGCGACGCCGTTGGCGAAGGCGGCGAAACGCGGCGCGATTTTCAGGCGCGAGCCGATCACCGTGCAGGGCCCGGCACCGAGGCCGAGGCTTTCCAGATGCGCCCGCACCAGGCCGCCGGATGCCGCGTGGTTACCCGACAGCGCGAGGCCGAAACCATCGAGGATGGACTTACGGCCAAGCTCGATCACATCGGCGGGAATGTCTTCATAGCGTGTCGTGGTGATGAATTCGGCGACATGTTCGGTCAGCGACTGTTCGGCCACGGCATGGATCTCCTGCTCACAATGTTCGGGTCCGTTATGCCCAACGCCCGCCCCCAGTGCAACACTCTGCGGTCATGCGCGTGGACAGGACGGGCGAGCCGGCGCAAAATCGCCCCATCCCTGCAACCGTGCCAATCCATCGCCGCCCATGACCGCGCCCCTGCCCGAAACCATGACCGCCATAGAAATCTCGACGCCGGGCGCGCCCGATGTGCTGCGCGCGGCAAAACTGCCCGTGCCCGTGCCCGGCGCGGGCGAAGTCCTGATCGCGGTGCGCGCGGCGGGCGTCAACCGCCCCGACGTCATCCAGCGCAAGGGCGCCTACCCGCCGCCGCCCGGCGCCTCGCCCCTGCCGGGCCTTGAAGTCGCGGGCGAGATCGCCGCCATCGGTGCGGGCGTCACGGGGTGGAAAACCGGCGATACGGTCTGCGCCCTGCTGGCGGGCGGTGGTTACGCGCAATATGCGGCAGCCCCTGCGGGCCAGTGCCTGCCGGTACCACGCGGCCTTTCGATGACAGAGGCGGCATCGCTGCCCGAAACCTTTTTCACGGTCTGGTCGAACCTGTTCGACCGGGCGCGCCTGCAAATGGGCGAAACGCTCCTTGTGCACGGCGGCACCAGCGGCATCGGCATCACCGCGATCCAGATGGCGGCGGCCTTCGGCGCCCGCGTGCTGGCGACGGCGGGATCGGCCGAAAAATGCGCGGCCTGCGTTGAACTCGGGGCAGCACAGGCGATCAACTACAAGGAAACGGATTTCGTCGAAGCAGTCCGCGAGGCGACCGATGGCAAGGGGGCCGACGTCATCCTCGACATGGTCGGCGGCGAGTATGTCGCGCGCAACCTCAAGGCCTGCGCCGCCGACGGGCGCATCGTGCAGATCGCGTTTCTCGGCGGATCAAAGGTGACCCTCGACCTGATGGCGCTGATGCGCAACCGCATCACCCTGACCGGTTCTACGCTGCGCCCGCGTGAAGTCGCGTTCAAGGCCGCCATAGCGCGGAACCTGCGCGAAAAGGTCTGGCCCCTAATCGAACAGAGGCGCATCCGCCCCGTCATCGATTCGGTCTTTCCGCTGGCAGAGGCCGCCAAGGCCCATGCCCGCATGGAATCCTCGGCCCATATCGGCAAGATCGTGCTGGAGGCGTGACAGGGACGGCCGGGGCGGGTAAGTAGGAAAAAAAACGGAGAACGTCATGGCGACGACGATCAGGATCGAAAACATGGATGCGGCGCTGGGCGCGCGCATCACAGGCGTCGACCTGCGGTACCCCGTCGATGCCGCGACGCGGGATGCCATCGCGAAAGCCTGGCGCGAACGCCTGATCCTCGTTTTTCCGGACCAGAGCATCGGCGACGACGAGCTGATCGCCTTCACCCGCCTGTTCGGTGATCTCGACCCGCCCGGTCCCAATCCCTACGGCGCCCCTTTCCTGCCCGAGCATCCGGAAATCAACGTCATTTCCAACGTCATGGAAAACGGCAAACCGATCGGCAACCTCGGCGCGGGCGAAGCCATCTGGCACGCGGACATGACCTATATCGACGTGCCACCGATGGGCGCAGTTCTGCTCGGTCTCGAAATTCCGAAGGGCGAAGGCAACACCTATTTCGCCAACATGTACATGGCCCACGATGAAATGCCCGCCGACCTGAAGGCCGCCATCAAGGGACGCAGCTGCGTCCATGACGCCACCTACAATTCGGCCGGGATGATGCGCAAGGGCTACAAGGAAGTGACCGACCCGCGCGAAGCGCCAGGCGCGCGGCACCCGCTCATCATCCGTCATCCTTATACCGGGCGCGATGCGCTTTTCCTGGGTCGGCGCCGCAATGCCTATATCTCCGGCCTTGGCCTTGCCGAAAGCGAAGCGCTGCTCGATGCGCTGTGGGCGCATGCGACCCAGCCGCAATTCGCCGTCACCCATGTGTGGAACGAGCGCGACGTCCTGATGTGGGACAACCTCGCCACCCTGCACCGGCGCGACGGCTTCACGCCGACGGCACGCCGCGTCCTGCATCGCACCCAGATCAAGGGTGCGCGCGCCCTTGAAGCGGCCTGATCCCATGCGCATCCGATCGCTGACCCTGCACCTGCTCAAGCTGCCCCTGAGCGAGCCCTATCACGTGTCCTACCGTGTCTATGAAGACTTCGACCCCATCATGGTCGAGGTTGAGGACGCGGACGGCCGCATCAGCTGGGGCGAAGGGCACATTTCGCCGGGCTATTCCGATGAAACCGTCGAAGGCGGCTTCGCTTTCTGCCAGGACCTCGCCGCCCGCATGGCGGGCATGGACACGAAAGACGCCAAGGCGCTCGCCCAGTCGCGCAAGGCGGAAAGCCCGGTTGCGGCGAGCGGCCTCATCTGCGCGATCGAGGCGCTGGAGGACAATCCCCTCCTGCACCTGCGCGAGGACGTGACGCTGCCGCTGCTGACGCCTTTCCATGCGACGAAGCCCGCCGACATTCCCGAAGAAGTCGAACGGCGCCTGAAGGAAGGCTTCCGGACCCTGAAGGTGAAGGTCGGCAAGGACTGGGAAAACGACCTGATACGCGTGGCGCAGGTGCGCGACGCGGCGGCGGGGCGCGCCATCATCCGGCTCGACGCCAACCGCGGGTTTTCCCGCGAAGACGGCGTGCGCTTCGCCGAAGGGCTGGACCCGACCGGGATCGAGCTGTTCGAGCAGCCCTGCGCCTCGAAGGACTGGGAAGCCAATGCCGCCGTTACCGCAGTCTCGAAAGTCCCGGTCATGCTCGACGAATCGATCTATGGCCTTCCCGACATCGAACGCGCCGGGAAAATTCAGGGCATCGGATTCGTCAAGCTCAAGATCAAGAAGATGGGCGGGCTCGACGACCTGCGCGCAGGACTCGCCCGCATTCGCGCGCTCGGCATGGAACCGGTACTGGGCGACGGCGTCGCCGCCGACATCGGCTGCTGGATGGAGGCCTGCGTGGCGCGGCTCGGCACCAAGGGCGGCATCACCAACGCGGGCGAGTTCAACGGGTTTCTAAAAACCAGGGCGACGCTGCTCGAAAACCCGATGACGTTCACCCAAGGTGCCATGCGCCTGCCCGCGGGTTACTTTCCCCGCATCGACCGCGCGGCGCTGGAAGCGCACCGGCGCGATGTATGGCAGGCGATTGCCCCGCGCCAGAGCGCCTAGGCGTTCGCCGAAAAGTCGATCACGTCGAAGCGCGCATCGCCGTCGCGCTCGATCTGTTCGATCAGGCCCTTTTCCCACGACAGGTAACGATGCATCGCCTCTTCCTGGCCGCTGGCGCGCTCGTAAGGACGCCAGAAGGCCTCGTCCTCGAGCTCGTCCAGAGGATCGCCGCGCCCGGTTTCCCACGGCAACTTTTCGCGGCGCCACGCGGCATTGCCGCCCGCCAGGACCTTGACGTTGCGGCCCAACGCCGCAACTTCCGGCGCGGCGAGGCGGGCAAGCGTTCCGTCCTCGCAGGTCAGCACGATGTCGCCCGGGGCCAGGCGCGAAAGACTTTCGGCAAAGCGCGAGCGGATGGCGAAACGCGCGCCCGGAATGTGGCCGCGCGCATAGGTCAGGCTGCGCGAAAGATCCAGCAGATGCACGCGGCCGCGCCCACGCATCTGGCTGACCGCCAGCATGCGCGGCGCCACGCTTTCGCAAGCGGCGCCGTCAAGACCCGCGACCTCGCCGCGGTCGGGGCCCGATGCCGTCGGGCCCGCCGAAACGCCGCCCGCCAGCACCGAGGCATCCCACCCCATCTGGCAGAGCCAGGCGGCGGCAAGGCGTGCGCGCACCCCGTCGTCGTCCACCACCACGACACGCGCGCCGAGGGTCGCCATGAACGCATCGGTCTTTTGCGTCAGCTGCACGCCGATGGCATGTCGGCTGCCGGCAAGGTGGCCCGCCTCGTATTCCTCGGGCAGGCGCACGTCGAAAACGTAGGTCGTGCGGCCAGCGTCGGCGCGCCAGCGTTCCAGTTCGGCGAAATCCACTTCGCGCACGCCCGCGCGTTCGGCGATCCGCGCAGCGCGGCCCTTTGCAATCTGCAAGGCCTCGGGCGACGGCGCGGGGGCCAGGCGCGACTGGTTGCGTTCCAGTTCATACCCCGCGAGGTGCCAGCCCATGGTCCCGTCCTCCAGCGCCACGACGCGGTTGGGCAGGCCCGCGTTGATCAGCGACTGGGCGCCGAGGATCGAGCGCGTGCGCCCGGCACAGTTGACCACCACCGTGCGACCGGCATCGGGGGCAAGATCGTGGACGCGATAGACCAGTTCCGATACCGGGCAGTCGAGGGCGCCCGGAATGTTCATCATGCGAAACTCGTCCATCGGCCGCGAGTCGAGCACGACGAGATCGTCGCCCCGGTCCATCATGATGCGCAACTGGTGCGCGGTGACGTGCGGCGTAACGAGACGCAGTTCGACCAGTTCGCCGAAGGCCTTGGACGGCACGTTCATGCCGCCGAAGACCTCGAACCCGGCATCGCGCCATCCCGCCATGCCGTTTTCCAGTACGGCGACGTCTCTCCAGCCGAGAGCCGCAAGGCGCGCGCCCGCGCGTTCGGCCAGGTCCTCGCCCGCTCCGCCGTCCATGACGACGACCGTCACATCGCGCCTCGGCACCAGCGACGGCGCCAGCAGTTCGAGCCGGCTGAGCGGGCAGGTCGAGGCGAAGAGCAGGTGACCCTCGGCATAGACCCCTTCCTCGCGCACATCGAGGATGGCGAGTTCCCGCCCGGAAGCCACGGCGGCGATACAGTCCTTGAGGTCTGATGCGGAAATTTTATGTCTCATATCGAAATCTGCTGTGGAAAACCTTGGTTTTTCAAGCCCCCGGCAAGATTGACGGGTTGACGGCCCCCGGCCTGGCCCCTTAGCTTTTGTCCGACAGGCATACAAGGGACCTTCCGGCGCATACAAATATCATTAAAGCCGGTACGGCAAGCCCTGCTCGGTCACCGCGTTCAAATTTTCGCAAACGGGAGGCACCTATGCGAATCCACTCCACCACAGTCACCACGACGGCCGCCCGCCTTGGCGTGGCGACCGGCCTTGCCGCCGCCTTCGCGATCGGCGCCTATGCGGGGTCCGCCATTGCCGCGGAAAAGTTCCCGACCAAGGAAATCCAGATCATCAGCCATGCCGCGCCCGGCGGCGGCACCGACGTCACTGCGCGCATGATGATGATCCGCTCGCGACGCGAACTGGCGAAGGGCAACCCCGAATACAAGGACACCGGCGCCGTCATCAACGTCGTCTACAAGCGCGGCGGTTCTGGCAAGGTCGCTCATGAATACCTGATGTCGCGCCCGGCCGACGGCCACACCCTGATCGCGCTGACCCAGACACACTTCTACACGATCGCTCTCGGCAAGTCGCCGCTGAAGGGCCCGGAACTGGTCGGCGTGGCGCGCGCCATGGACGATCCGACCTTCATCGTCGTCGGCAAGAACAGCAAGTACAAGACGATCGAGGAACTGATCGCCGCCTCCAAGGACAAGCCGCTGAACTGGGGCGTGTCGCAGATCGGCGGCACCGAACACGTCGGCCTTGCACGTTTCGCCAAGGCGGCAGGCATCAAGTTCAAGGTCGTGCCCTTCGGCTCCGGCGGCAAGATGGTGCAGGCGCTGCTGTCTAACGCCATCGACGCGACCCTGCCGAACGTTTCGGAAGCCGGCGGCCAGATCGAGGACGGCACGGTTCGCCCGCTGCTGCTGCTCGACAAGGCGCGGCTGCCTGCCTACAAGAACGTCCCGACCAGCCATGAAAAGGGCTGGGCGCTGACGGTCACCACCACCCGCGGCTACGCGGTCAAGGCCGGCACGCCGCCGGAAGTGATCAAGGCGCTGGAAAAAGGCATCCTGTCCGCGATGAAGCACGATGTCTTCGCGGGCTACCTGCGCTCCTCGGGCCTCGATCCGAAGACCAGCCCGGCCGGCTCCAAGGTCTGGACCGACCAGATCCAGGAAGAGATCAAGATCGCCCGCGAAGCGCTGGGCGAGCTCGGCCTTCTCAAGAAGAAGAAATAACGGAAGCCGGAGTATATTTCCGTGACCACCGGCAACGCCGGATCGACGGGTACGAAGGGCGCGCGCAAGAGCGCGCCCTTCGTTCACCGCACCGATCTCTGGATTACCATCATCATTCTCGTCGCCTGCGCGGCTCTCTGGTACGAGACCACGCGCTGGGACACCGTCGCCGCACAGCTGAGCCAGAATGTCCCGCCGACGTTCTTTCCGCGCATCATTCTGGGCTGCATCATGGCGATGTCGCTTTACCTGCCCTTTGAAAACTTCTTCAAGAAGAAGAAGGGCGCGGACCTCGATGAAGAACGGAGCAACAAGGTCGTTTCGATCACCTTCATCACGGCATTGGCGCTCGTTCTCATCGTCAGCCTGTTCGAATGGCTGGGCACCGACCTGAGCATGGTTCTCGCCTGCCTGCTGCTGCCGATCCTTTGGAACGAGCGGCGCCTCTGGGTGATCCTGCCCTTCGCCATCCTGTTCCCCCTCACCGTGCGGCTGATCTTCGTCAACGGCCTCAAGGTTCATTTCCTCCCCGGGCTCCTGGCCCCGATACTGGGATAGCATCAGACCATGGAACCGATTCTCGAGGGCATCGGCCTCATCCTCGTGCCCTACCATTTCTTCCTGATCCTGGTGGGCGTGCTGCTCGGCGTGCTCGTCGGCGCGCTGCCCGGCCTGTCGTCGACCATGGCCGTCGCCCTGCTGCTGCCGTTCACGCTGCAACTGCCGCCAATCCCGGCCATCGCCATGATGGCGGCGCTCTATTGCGCGGGCACCTTCGGCGGCTCGATCACCGCCATCCTGATCAACACCCCGGGCGCGCCGCCCGCGGTGGCGACGGCGCTCGACGGCTATCCGCTCGCCCAGAAGGGCGAGGCCGGACGCGCGCTCGGCATCGCCGCGGTGTCGTCGGTCGTCGGCGGCATGTTCTCGCTGGTGGTGTTCATCCTGGCGGCACCGCTGCTCGCCAAGGTCGCGCTGTCGTTCCGCCCGCCCGAGTATTTCGCCCTGTCGCTGTTCGGCCTGTCGATGCTGGCCTCCATTTCCGGCAAGTCGTCGCTCAGGAACCTGATCGCCGGCGCCTTCGGCGTGCTGGTCTCGACCATCGGCGTGCACCTGACCACCGGCGTCGAGCGCTTCGTGTTCGGCGTGTCCGAATTCGTCGAAGGCATCAGCTTCGTGCCCGTGCTCATCGGTCTGTTCGCCATGGGCGAGCTGCTCAACCAGTCGCAGCGGCTCAACGAACATGTCGAGCGCATCAAGTCGGTCGCCATCAAGCTGCCGAGCTGGGCCGAGATCGTGAAGCTGCGCTGGGTCATGCTGCGCTCGTCCATCATCGGCACCTTCATCGGCATTCTGCCCGCCGAAGGCTCCACCGTCGCCGCCATCATCGGCTACAACGAGGCCAAGCGCTGGTCCAAGAACAAGTCGGAATTCGGCAAGGGCGCCATCGAAGGCATCGCCGGTCCGGAAGCCGCCAACAACGCCGCCACCGGCGGCGCCATGGTGCCGACACTGGCGCTCGGCATTCCGGGCTCGGGCACCACGGCGATCATCCTCGCCGCGCTGATGGTGCACGGCTTCCGTCCGGGCCCCTACCTGGTGCAGAACACGCCGCATTTCGTCTACGCGATCTTCACGGCGATGTTCCTCGCCAACATCCTGTTCCTGGTGATCGGCCTGCCGGGCGCCAAGCTGTTCGCGCGCATCACGCTGGTCAAGCGCCAGCTTTTGTGGCCCGCGGTGTTCGTGTTCTCGATGATCGGCGCCTACGCCTATCATCAGTCGGTGTTCGACGTCTGGGTGATGCTGATCGCGGGCCTGCTCGGTTTCGTCATGCTGCGCCACGGCTTCGGCCCGGCGCCCTTCGTCATGGGACTGATCCTTGGCCGCCTCGTCGAGGAATTCTGGTCCCAGTCGATGATCATCTTCGACAACAACTGGTTCCGTTTCTTCGAAAGCTGGATCGTCGACCTGTTCCTGTTCTTCACCCTGCTCGGCTTCTTCGGACCGCTGATCTTCAAGGGCATCAACAGGATGGTCAGCCGCATGAAACCCGAAGGCCGCGTGCTGGAAGACTGATGGCGGGCGCGGCTTCGGTTGGGGCGGTTTCCCCGCAGACGGCGGCGCTCGCCGCCCACATGGCGGGGGCGGCGAAGGCGGCGCTTCCCGCCGGTGTCGCGGCCAAGACGCGGCTGCATATCCTCGACAGCCTTGCGGCGATGATCTCGGGCGCGCGCCTCAAGCCGGGTGAAATGGCGCTCGCGTTTGTTGCCGCCGAAGGAGCGCGGGCGGAGGTGCTTCTGCCCGGCACCGGGATCGAGACATCGGCGCGCCTCGCCGCACTCGCGGGCGGCATGATGGCGCACGCGGATGAAACCGACGATTCACACCCGACCGCCTTCTTCCACCCCGGCTGCGCCATCGTGCCCGCCGCCTGGGCGATGGCGGAACGGGGCGGCGCGTCGGGCCGCGCTGTCGTCAATGCCGTGGCGCTCGGCTACGACGTGGGCGCGCGCATCAACCTGGCACTCGGCGTCGAGCGCTTCTACGGCAAGCAGGGCTTTTCGACCCACAGCTTCGGCGCCAAGTTCGGCGCGGCGGCAGCGGCCGGATCGCTCGCGGGACTGAACGCGGACCAGTGCCGCTGGCTCTTGTCTTACACGGCGCAGATGGCGTCGGGCCTCGGCTCATGGGCGCGCGATTCGGAACACGTGGAAAAGGCCTTCGACTTCGGCGGCATGGGCGCCGAGCACGGCGTTGCCGCGGCGCAGATGGTGGCCTCGGGCATGACCGGTGTGGAAGACGTCTTCACCGGCGAGCGCGGCTTCTTCCAGGCCTATGGCGGCAATCTCGACGAGATCGCGCGCGAGCTCGGCGCGACATACGAGATCATGAACGCCAACATCAAGAAATGGACCGTGGGCTCCCCCTGCCAGGCGCTGCTCGATTCGCTCCAGCACCTGATGGCGGTTAACAACCTCGCGCCCGACGACGTCGGCGCGGTCACCGCCCGCGTCCCGGCGGTCGAGGCCCATATCGTCGACGACCGCACGATGCCCGATATCTGCCTTCAGCACCTGATGGCGGTCCTGATGATCGACGGCACGCTGACCTTCGCCTCGACCCACGATTACGAACGCATGAAGGATGCGCGCGTGCGCGCCTTGCGCCGGCGCATCAGGATGGTGGCCGATCCCTCCCTGCCGCGGCGCGCCGGGGTGATCGAGCTGGAAAGCCCCAAGGCGGGCAAGCTCGCCCACGAAACCGTGCACGTGCGCGGCACCGCCCAGAACCCGATGACCGAGGACGAAGTCGCCGCCAAGGCCCGCGACCTGATCGCCCCCATCCTCGGGGCAGACCGCACGGAAGCCCTGATCGGCAGGGTTCTGGCGCTCGAATCGGTGGCCGACCTGCGCGATCTGCGCTCCCTCACCCGCGCCTGATCGAAGGCCCGGCCCGTGCTATAGTCGCGGGCAAAAGACGGCCCCGATAATCACCGCCCGCAGGGGAAGGAATTCACGATGCCCGATGACATCAAGACCGGAACTCGGCCCGATATCGACCAGATGAAGCGCGACTTCGTCGCCGCCTGCCGCATCCTCGTGGCCGAAGGCGTGTCGGAAGCGGCCTTCAACATCTCCGCCCGCGTCGATGCCGATACATGGATGACCATGCCGGTGACCAGCCCGACGCTGGTGACGGTGGACAATATCGAGATCCACCGGATCAGCGAGCCGGCGCAGAACTGGAAGGCGCATCCCGCCGTCTATCGCGAGCGCCCGGATGCGGGCGGTATCGTCCATGTTCACCCGCCCCATGTGGTGGCGTTCTCGACGCTTGGCGAGGAATTCGTGCCGGTGCACCACTACGGCGCGCCGTTCCACGGGTTGCTCACCACCTACGAAAGTCCGGGCCAGACCAAGTCCGACGACCGCGCCGCCGAACTCGCGCGCCAGCTCGGCCAAAACCGCGCCATCCTGCAGCGCGGCCACGGCATCGTCATGGTCGGCAAGGACCTGAGGGAAGCGGTGCTGCTGGTGCTGTTCCTGGAGGAAGCCGTCAGGATGAACATGGTCGCGAAGCAGATGGGCAAGCCGAAGTTCCTGACGCCGGAACAGTCGGCGAAGATCACGCCCCAGATCCTGAAGCAACGCTCCCAGGACAAGGCCTGGGATCACTACGTCAACAAAACGAAGCTGCGCGGCTTCATGTAGTCAGGAAAATTCCCGGCGGATGGCGTCGGTGTGCCGGCCAACCTCGGGCACGGGGCCGGGCGCGAAGTCGCGTCCGCGCGCGGGCGGCGCCGGCATGTCGACGGGACCCGTGGGCGTCTCGACGCGGATGCGGGAAAGCTGCGGGTGCTGCGATAACCCGTCGACGCCGTTGACCATGCCGTAGGCCGTTCCCGCCGCATCGAGGCGTTTGGTGAGTGCCGCCCGGTCGAGCGCCTCGAACACCCCGGCGACGATGGCATCGAGCGCGCCTCGGTGTTCGACCCGCGCCGTATTGTCGCGAAAACGCGGATCGGCGGCGATGGCGGCATCGTTCAACACGCCCGCACAGAAGGACCGCCATTCGCGTTCGTTCTGGATCGAAATCAGCACCACGCCGTCCCTGTAAGGATACGCGCCGTAGGGCGCGATGGACGGGTGATTGAGCCCGGTGCGCGCCGGTGCTTTCCCGCCGTAATCGAAATGCAGGAGCGGCACGGTCATCCAGTCGGCCATGGCGGCGAACAGCGAGATGTCGATCCGCCGCCCCTCGCCCGTTCGCTCCCGCGCGATCAGCGCTTCGAGAATTGCCGCATGGGCCTGCTGGCCCGCCGCGATATCGGCGACCGATACGCCGACACGGGCCATGCCCTCGGGCGTGCCGGTGATCGACGACAGGCCCGATTCAGCCTGCACCAGGAGATCATAGGCCTTCATCCGCGCATACGGCCCGTCCTCGCCGTAGCCGGTGACCGAACAAGTGATGAGCCGCGGATATTTCGCCCGCAGATCGTCCGCGCCGAAACCGAGGCGGGCCGCCGCACCTGGCGCCAGGTTCTGGATGAAGACATCGGCGCGCGCCACCATGCGTGCGAGCAGCGCGCGGTCGGCATCGTCCTTCACGTCGAGGACGACCGATTCCTTGCCCCGGTTGAGCCAGACGAAGTAGGCGCTTTCGCCATGCACGACGCGGTCGTAATGGCGGGCGAAGTCGCCTCCCTCGCGCTCGATCTTGATGACGCGCGCGCCCGCATCGGCGAGGCGCGAGGTGCAATAGGGTGCCGCCACCGCCTGTTCGAGGGCCACCACCAGAATGCCGTCGAGCGCGCCCGCCATGTCGCCCCGTCAGTAGGAGCGCGGCAGGCCGAGCACGTGCTCGGCCACGTAGGACAGAATCATGTTGGTCGAGATCGGCGCGGTGCGGTAAAGCCGCGCCTCGCGGAACTTGCGCTCGACGTCGAATTCCTCGGCGAAGCCGTAGCCGCCGAAGGTCTGCATGCAGGTGTCCGCCGCTTCCCACGATGCTTCCGAGGCGAGAAGCTTCGCAAGGTTCGCTTCCTCGCCGCAGCGCTCGCCCGCATCGAACAGGGCGGCGGCGCGTTCCACCATCAGGGCGGCGGCGCGCATCTGCGCGTAGGCGCGCGCGATCGGGAACTGCACGCCCTGGTTCTGGCCGATGGGACGGTTGAAGACCCTGCGGGTTTTCGCGTAATCGCCGGCGCGCGCCACGAACCACCGCGCATCGCCGATGCATTCGGCCCCGATCAGAATGCGCTCGGCATTCATGCCGTCGAGGATGTAGCGGAAGCCCTTGCCCTCCTCGCCGATCAGGTTGGCGGCGGGCACGCGCAGGTTGTCGATGAACACCTCGCAGGTGGCGTGGTTGATCATCGTCGGAATGGGCCGGATCTCAACGCCGTTGCCGCGCGCTTCGCGCAGATCGACGATGAACACGGAGAGGCCCTCGGTCCGGCTCGGCGCGTCTTCCTTCGCCGTCGTGCGCGCCAGCAGCAGCAGCAGGTCGGAATGCTCCGCCCGCGACGTCCACACCTTGGAGCCGTTGACGACGTAATGATCCCCGTCCCTGACCGCGCGCGTGCGCAGCGAAAGGGTATCGGTGCCGCTTTCGGGTTCGGTCACGCCGAAGGCCTGAAGACGAAGCCGCCCGGCGGCGATCTCGGGCAGATAAGATTTCTTCTGGGCGTCCGATCCATGCCGCAGGATCGTGCCCATCGTGTACATCTGGGCATGCGCTGCGGCGCCGTTGCAGCCGGACGCCTGGATTTCCTCCATGATCGCCGCGGCCTCCCTGAGGCCGAGGCCGGACCCGCCGTAGGCTTCCGGGATCAGGCAGGCGAGCCAGCCGCCCGTCGTCAGCGCATCGACGAACTCGCGCGGATAGCTGCGCGCGCGGTCGTGCTCGCGCCAGTATTCGCCCGGAAAACCGGCACAGAGCGCGCGAATTTGCTCGCGGATTTCGGAGAAGTCTCCGCTCATGCGAGGCTGCCTGATGGAAAGAATCCCTCGAATGCGGCGAGCACGAGGTCGGGACATTGTTCGGCCGGGTAATGACCGGACGGAATGGGCCGGTAGGTCACTTCGTCGGGATCGGCGACCCACTGGTTCCATGCCGCCGGCGGGTCCGAATGACGGCCGACGTGGGAGTTTTCCCCCCACAGAACCAGCAGCGGGCAGTCGATCTTCTTCCCCGCCTTGAAGTCGGCTTCGTCCATCGGGAAATCGACATGGAGGGTGGCGCGGTAGTCTTCGCACACCGCATGGATGTTTTCCGGCGTGCAGCAGCGCACGTATTCGGCCATCGCCTCGTCGGTGAAGGGGCCGAGACCGACGCCCTTCTTGTTCAGCTTCTTGCGGATGTAATAGTCGAGATCAAGCGACAGGAAATGCTCGGGAAAGTCGAAGGGCTGGGCCATGAAGAACCAGTGATAGGATTCTTCCGCCCAGCCCATCGGAATATCGGCGAGCAGCTGGTAGGTCGGCATGATGTCGAGGAGCGCCAGCCGCGCGACTTTTTCCGGACAATCGAGCGCCATGCGGTGGCCAACCCGCGCGCCGCGGTCGTGACCGGCAACGTAGAAGCGGTCGAAGCCGAATTTCGCCATGACCTCGACCTGGTCGCGGGCCATGGCGCGGAAGGAATAATTGACGCTGTTTTCGCCGCCTTCGGGCTTCGACGAATCGCCGTAGCCGCGCAGGTCGGTCGCGATCACCGTGAAATTTTCGGCGAGCTTCGGCGCGACCTTGTGCCAGCTGACATGGGTCAGCGGATTGCCGTGCAACAGCAGGAGCGGCGGGCCGTCGCCCCCGCGAAGCGTGCGGATCACCGCACCGGACGTTTCAATATCGGATTGCTCGAACCCTTCGAACACAGCGGCCCCCTTGATCTCGGCCACTATATCCGCTCGCGGCGCAGGGGCCTAGCCGCGCGCCGAACCCTTGGCGACGGGACGCGCCGGGTCGGCGGACCAGGCCGACCATGAGCCGACGTAGAGCGGCGCCTCGATCCCGGCGGCATACATGGCCGCAAGCTCGTGGGCGGCGGAATTGCCGCTGCCGCAATAGACGCCCACCGGCTGCTTGCCGTTGACGCCGAGCGCTGCGAAATGCGCGCGCAGGTCCTCGGTCGATTTGAAGCACCCGTTGGCGCCGATCGCGCCCGCCGCAGGCGCGCAGACGGCACCCGGGATATGGCCGGTGGCGGGCTTGTCGGCCTCGCCCTCATAGGCCGCCTTGCCGCGCGCATCCAGAAGCGCGCCTTCGCGCGCGATGCGGGCGGCATCGTCGGCCTCGATCGTCGGCATGCTGCCGGGCGATACCTTGAAGCTGCCGTTGCCCGTGGCATGGACGGGCTGGTCGGCGACCGCATGGCCCGCCGCCTTCCACGCCGCAAGGCCGCCATCGAGCAGGCGCACGTTGCCGTGCCCCGCCCAGCGCAGGGTCCACCACGCGCGGCCGGCCTGGGCGCCCGACGCATTGTCGTAGACGACGACGAGGGTATCGGCATTGATGCCCCAGCGCCGCACGTTCTCCTGCAACGCCGCCGCATCGGGCAGCGGGCGGCGGCCGCCCGTCTTCGTCGCCGCACCCGACAGGTCGGAAGCGAGCGAAACCGCCATCGCGCCGGCAATCACCGGGCGTTCAAGCGGCGCCGTATCGAGATCGTCGCTGGCGTCGAGAAGGACGACATTTTCCTTGGCGGCAATGCGTGCCGCAAGGTCGCCTACCGAGATGAGGACGCTTGCGCGGGGATCGCTCATTCCCGCCTCACGCCGTCATCGTGCAGCGATAGAGGATGCGCGTGGCGCTACCCGTGTAGTCCTTGATCGCGCGGTGCTGCACAACCCGGTTGTCCCACACGGCAAGGGCGCCCTGCTGCCATTCGACGCGGCAGGTCGCCTCGGGCGACTTGATCATGTCGAACAGGATGCCGAGGATGTTCTGGCTGTGAACGCGGCTGACACCCTTGATGTAGCAGACGTAGGATTCGTTGATCGCCACCCACTTGCGCCCCGACACCGGGTGCACGCGAATCAGCGGCATTTCGAACGGCGGCATGCGCAGGCGGGCCTGGGCGGCCTCCTCGGGATCGAGGTAGCGATCGGTGATGTGCCCGGTGGCGTCGGGCGATTGGACGACCTTGAGGGTTTCGAGATACTGCGCGAACAGCGGATCGAGCATGTCATAGACATGGGCCGCGTTCGAGAACATCGTGTCGCCGCCCAGATCGGGGATATGCTTGCCGAACAGCGCGGTGAAGGCCGGCGCGTCGGCGCGGAAACCGCCGTCGGCATGCCAGACGTGGTTGCGAAGATGGGCATCCTTGGCGGCGCTGATCACGGTCGCATCGGGATTTTCGGGCGCGCGCGGCGTGTGCGGACCGGCATAGTTGAAGAACTCGCCGAGGAAGCCCGCAAACTTCGTGAAGTTTTCGGCCGTCACCGTGCCCGGCTCGAAGACGACGAGGCCGCGCGTGTGCAGCAGCTCGCGCATGGAAGCACGGAAGTCATCGGACACCGTGTTGCCGTCGAAGCGATAACCGGAAATGTAGGAGCCAACCGCCGGCTTGATCGCCTTGACCCGGACGCCCGCGGGGACCGGAATGGAATCGTTCGCCAGGTGAAGAGAGGGATTTGCAGACGCCATTTTCGAAGCCTTTCCTGCCCTTTTACATATGTGCCGACCGGCAACATACCATTTCTTGGGCCGTTCTAGTGCAAAAGCCCGCACCCTGCAACCGGCCCCGAAATCCGACGGTTTCCGGGTTTCTGCTCGTGGTGAAGAATTATTACTGACCGGGGCCGGGGGAAGGTTTATCACCTGAATCCCGCCTGGTTTCAGGTCCCCTTTCCCGATCGAACCCTGATGGCCGAACTCTTCCCGCCGGACCTCGCTCCGTTCCATGGCCTGAGCGCCGTCCAGATCGTCGCCCTGATGGCGATCTACGGCATTCTCGCGAGCGTGCGCGGGGCGCTTGGGTTCGGTGCGGTGGCGCCAACCATCGTTTTTTCCTCGATCATCCTGGAACCCCATCACGCGGTCATGCTGGCGCTGGCGACGGGCACCTGGGCGCAGGCGCAGATCGCGCCCTTCGGCCTGAAATACGGCGACTGGAAACTAGTCAAGCCGCTGCTGCTGTCGAGCATGGTCGCCATTACCATCGGCACCATCATTTTCGAAAAGCTGGAACCGGGCTGGCTCACCATTTTCCTCGGCATCGCGATGCTGGGAATTGCGATGATGGACCGCTACAGAATGCTCGACCGGCTGGCGCAAAGGGTCGACCTGACCCGCTTCGACGTGGCGCTCGGCCTGTCGTCGGTCAGCGGCCTGATCGCAGGCGTCGCTGGCGGCGGCGGCATGTACTTGCTGTCGGTTTACCTGAAGCTCGCCTGCCCGACGCCGACGCTGTTTCGCGGCACATCCATCCTGATCGGCGCCATCATCCTGTTCTGGCGGCTGGCGGTATCTATCGCCATCGGGCTGGTGTCCTGGCGGCTCGTGGTCGAATCGCTGTTCCTGCTGCCGCTGTCGCTCGCGGGCGCCTGGGCCGGCATTAGGTTCTTCCACCGAGCCGACGCGAAGCGATTCTACAACGCCTTCCAGATCGTGCTGATGGTGGGCGCGCTCATCCTGCTGTGGAAGGGCGTCAACCGGGTGTTTTGACTCCCGCCCCTTCCACCGTCACCTCGATGAGACGATTGGCCGGACGTTCCCTGCACGACAGTTCGATCGCCGCGCGCAGAACTTCCGCCGTTGCTGCATCTTTCACCCGTACCGTAACGGGCGTGCCCAGCACTCCCGCGCGGTAGGATGCGGCCCCAAGGGTGTTGATGGCGAAGGACACAAGCTCGCGCGCGTCCACTGCCGTGCCGCTCGGAGCGGGCTCGGCTACATTCAGACGTGGGCGATGGAGGAAATGGTCACGCTGCTTGGCCTTCTCCAGAACCCTGGCGAAGGCATCCTTCATTCGGGTGCGGATTGCAACCTGGCTGTTGTTGTCGGTGTGCAGGCTCATGTCTGCTGCCTCCTGACGCGTGGGATGGCGCACCGGTGGTCGGCGGTGCCGCTCCACGTTATATTCCGGTATTGTTACAAAATGGCGGCCCGATGCCAACCATTCAGGGGTATTGCATCTACGCCTTTTGGACGGCCCCGCTAATACCCAAGGAACCGCGACATGACCGTGATGCCCCGCCAGAAGGCCCCAGCGCTCGACCTTCCGCTCGCGGGCGGCGGCCGCTTCGAGCTCCACTCCCACAAGGCGGAAAAATTCACGCTGCTGATGTTCTACCGCGGGCATTTCTGCCAACGCTGTCGCGGACAGCTGCGCGAGCTTGACCAGAAGATGGACAAGCTCGATGCCCTCGGCACGGGGATCGTCGCCATCAGCATGGATGACCGCGAAGCGGCGGAGCGGACGAAGAAGGAGTGGGAACTGAAACGCGTCGAGGTCGCCTACGGCATGGACACGGCGACGGCCAGGGACTGGGACCTGTTCCTGTCGACGCCGATCCGCCCCGACGAGGCGCCGCTGTTCAGCGAGCCTGCCTGTTTTCTCATTCGCGCCGACGGCACCGTGCAGTTCGTCGTCATCAATTCCATGCAGCGCATGCGCCCCTACCCCGACGACATCATCGACACCATCGCCCGCATGACCGAAACCGGCGAACCCGCGCGCGGCGAGGTCTGAAAAAAGAAGCCGGGTCCGTGGGGACGGACCCGGCAGGGTTATGTGGGGGAACGGAAACCGGCGGAGACCTATAGACGCTCCCGTTCCCCCGGCGGTCTGATCTCTCAGGCCGTCAACTCGCCTTCGCAAGCTTGTCGCGGTTGGTCTGGAAGCCCGCGTGGGAGCCAAGCAGCGAAATCGGACCCTTCATGTCTTCCTGCCAGAGCAGGCAGTCGGTGTTGATGCAGAAGGGCATGTCCTGGATGGTCAGCTCGTAGACGGGCCCCTTGTCCGCGGTGTGGGCATGGATGGCCCAGCCCGGTGCCGAGAACATGAAGTCGCCGGCCTTCCACGGATATTCCTTGCCCTGCACCACCGAGTGGCCCTCGCCGCCGAAGTAGTAGTTCATCGCGGCGGACGCATGCCGGTGCGGACGGTCGGAAATGCCGGCCGGACGGTGGGTGATGGTGGCGAAGAAGTTCGCAGTCGTGCCGTTGGAACGGCCGGTCACCGGATCATAGAGCAGGTAGAGGCGACGGCCTTCGTAGTCCTGGCCCAGGCCCTCGGCGTACTTGTCGAGTTCCGCCTGCACCCGCTTCCACGGCCAGTGATGCGGGATGATCTTGGCGGGGGGCGGGTTGACCAAGCCTTCGTAGGGCATCAGGAAGGCGCCGTCGTCGGTGATCTGGAAGGAGCCGAACTTGGAATGGTGCCATTCGCCTTCTTCCTCGGCGGTCACGGTCAGATCATCCTTGGACGAACCGTGCGCGGGCGGCTCCTCGTCCACGTAATGGATGTTGAGGCGCTCGAGCAGCGCGCCGTTGGAATAGCGCAAGCGCACCTGAATCTCGTTGGTGTCGTTGACGTATTCGTGCACCCACATCGCCGGCGTGGTGACGAGGTCGTACTGGCCGTACTTGGTCGCCTTGCCGTTCTGGATGACGGTGCCAGCGCCCTGGATGCAGAAGTTGACCACCGAGGAGTTCTGGCGAACCGCCTTGGTGCGCTCGCCCGGCAGAAGAACGTCGAGGCTGACGTCGACGCCCGGCGCCCAACTGTGCGCCTTCTCGTTCACCGAACGGGGATGCACGAAGCGCGAGCGCCGGACGCCGTTGTTGGGCTTCGCGATAGAGGCAAGACGCTCGATTTCGGCGTCGATCGCCTCCTTCGGCATGACCATCGGTTCCCACAGATCGAGGGAATGATCGCCGTGCGTGTGCTTGCCGCTGAACTGGGCGCCTGAGTAATCGATGAATTTCGGTTCGAGGTTCGCCATCTTGGCCTCCGCTCCAAAGATTGGGTTTCGGGGTTGCCCCCACTGCTAACAACATTTAATTCGTTAGCTTTCTAAGCTTATATCTTCGATTTCTAAGAATCGCAAGCGGAATTTACCGGCCTTGCCGAAAATCCGAAAAAATCCGGACTACCTGTTATTTTTCAATGAGTTCTTCTTGCACCGGCGGTGCGCCGAGAATGCGTCCGAGCACCGAAGGCACGGCCAGGGTCGTCACCAGGGCCATCAGGACAAGCGCCGAATAGACATGATGGGTGGCGCCGCCATGAGCCGGGCCGGCCGCGACCAGGCCCGCCTCCACCGCGATGGACAGAACGACCAGTTCCACTGCGCCGCGCGCGCTCATGCCGACGCCGACAGCGGCGGAATCGCGCGGACTTAAACCGGAGATCAGGGCCGGCACCCCTGCCCCTGCCAGCTTGGTAAGAAAGCCCGCCAGAATGATGACGAGCACGAAGACCGGTTCGAGCAGCAACGCGAAGATATCGATTTGCGCACCGATGGAAGCGAAGAAGACTGGCGCGAACAGTCCCGCCGTCACGCCGCCGATGACCAGCTTCATGCCTTCGTAGGCGCGCAGGCCCACGCGTTCCGGCTCGAAGAACAGCGCCGCCATGAATACGCCTAGGATCCAGTGCATGCCGAGCCATTCGGCAACCAGGGCATAGGCGAAGGCAACGGCCATGAGAACGCTGAGTTCGAGCGCCGTTGCCTGCAGCGTGTGCAGGCCGCGGCTGACGCGCGGATAGACATGGACCCCGAGGATGGACGTCACCACGAAAAACACGCCGACCTTGCCGAGCAGCCAGGCGATCTCGCCCAATGCGGGAGCGCCGCCTGTCTTGATGATGGCCGTCAGAACGGCGATCAGGACAAGCCCGATGACGTCGTCGAAAAGCGCTGCGGCGACGATGGTCCGCCCGACGGCGCTATGCATCAACCCGAGATCGCTGAGTATGCGCGCCGATGCCGGGATCGCAGTGATCGACATTGCAACACCAATGAGCAGCGCGAGGGCAAACCTGTCGCTGGCGGGCGGCAGAAACATGTAACCGAGGGCGATTCCCGTGCCGAGCGGTACCAGCACCCCGCCAAGGGCGACGAAAAAAGAAGCACCTGAATGGGCGAGAATTTCCCGAGGCTTCAGTTCGATACCGGCAAGCAGCATGAGAAAGAAAATTCCCGCCGTGGCCGCGTGGTGGAATACCTCGCCCTCCAGCACCTCGACGAGGAACGGCACATCCTTGCCGAAGGCCGCTGCGGACCCGGCCAGCAGGACTCCGGCAAGGATCTCGCCGATCGTCGATGGCTGGCCGAGGCGCACTGCCCCCTCGCCGCAAGCGCGCGTCAGAACGATGATGACGAGAAGCTGAAGGAGGACCATGTCCGCCTCTTTTTTTACCGGCTATTGGCGAAAAAACCGCCGCGCACGGCCTCGTCGAACAGATACGCCGCAACCGGTGCGATACCCAGCGGCAGCGAGGGACCATCGGGTTCCATGTAGATGTGGCTGCCCGCATCGATCATCGTCAAATGTACCCGCGGCGCGGGACGTAGGGCTTCCAGCATCGGAATGACGACGGCACGAAAAGCCTCCTCGGAGTTATCCCGGCTGAAGCGCGAGTTGACGAAGTAGATGGGCGGCACCGGACGTGCGTCCCTGCCTGTGCGGTAGCGCCCGTAATCGAGATAGCGTTCGACCAGCGCGCGTGTTTCCGCCCGCCCGAGGCCGAGCCGGCGCGCCGCGACGCGGGCGGCTTTTGCCAAAGTGCCATCGACATTGTGGGTGACGGGGAATTCAGCCTTGAACTGCGGGCGCAGCCGCTCCTCTTGCCAGCCGTCCAGGATTTCTTCCATGAGCCAGGGCAGGCGCATCAGCGCCGCGGCACCTTCGCGCCCCAGCGCCTCGGGCCCCGAATAGCGCGCCCGGTCGCGCCAGGTACGCAGATAAAGATCGGTGAAGGGATCGTGCAGGACGTCGTCGGGCTCCCTCGGACCGGCCTTGGCGTAGCCCTTGATCTTGCCCATTGAACCGGACCACGCGTGCTTGGCGCGGTTGATGACGCCGATGGGCGCGGTTTCCACTTCGGTCTGGCCCGCGCAGTTCTCCAGCCGCTGGCTCAGGATCGCGGTGAAGGCACCGCCTGTCGAATGGCCATGCAGGTGAACCGAGTATTCGTCGACAGGAAAGTGCCGTCGGCAGGCTTCGAGCATTCCATCTTCAAAGGCCACCGGCCAGGCCGCCATGCGTTCGTAAAACAATGTTCCCGGACGCGCGCGCGCGAAAGTGCGGATGCCGTACCGGGCCCGCAGCTTGTCGTCCCGGACTAGGTCGTACTGATCGCGGGTGATGACTTCGCCCTTTTTCCAGAGCGGCATGCGGGCCAACCCGTCGGCCTCGATGGTGTCTCCGGGCCAGTCCCGGGACGGATCTGGAAGGTAGAGCCGGCCCGGAAAAGTCATCGACACGATCTTGTAGCCGAAGCGCTGGCTGAGCAGCAGCGCCAGCGCTTCGACCGACTTGTAATCGCCGTTGCCCCCATGCAGCAGAAAGAAACCGGCCTTGCGGCCATCGGCTCCGCGTGTGACCGGGCCGGCCGGGGTGTAGGTCATGACGCCGATATCCCAGTCGAGACCGAGCGCGGATATACGAAAGACATCCTCCCGCTGCACGATCTTGCGCCTGCGCCGGCCCATCACCGAACGCGAGAGCGTTTCAGCCCGCTCCCTGGTGATTTCCGAGGGCAGGCCTGCCCCCGTTTTCACCGCAGATTTACCCCGCTTCGCCATCCTTCTATCCTCCGCAGCCCTCTCGCGAACCGACCGATTCGTTGTTAGCCGGACGGGTCCGATGCTTCAAGTTTCAACGGAACCGGTCAAAAGGAAAGAAATATCGCTTTGCCATCAATAATTTGCAAAGATTATGACAAATTTTTTAGTCAGGCTTGATCATGGTCGGAATATCGCTATCCTTTTAAGAAATAATAAGAATCAGAAACGCCCCGCACGCAGAACAGCTGGGAGTACTTCACAATGAAAATCGTCCGGAAAATACGTAACTATTCTATGGCAGTGCTTGCCATGACGTCTGGTTTTGCTTTGGCAGCCCATGCCGATGCAATTTCTGACTTCTACAAAGGCAAGGATATCGTGGTCTATGTCGGCTCCGGCCCCGGGGGCGGGTACGACACCTACGCCCGCATGATGGGCCGCCACATGGGCCGCCACATCCCAAGCAACCCCAACTTCATCGTCAAGAACATGGATGGCGCGGGTTCGATCATCGCTGCCAACTATGTCTATAACGTCGCCCCCCAGGACGGCACCGTGATCGCGGCGTTGCAGCGCAACGCACCCATCGTGCAGATCATGGGCCAGAAGGGCCCGAAGTTCGAGGCGACCAAGTTCAACTGGCTCGGCAGCTTCAACAACGAAGTCGGCATCATTGCCGTTGCCAAGCGGACCGGCGTCAAGAAGTTCGAGGACCTGTACGGAAAGGAAGTGCTGTTCGGCTCTACCGGCCCGAACGACACGGAATTCTATCCTGCGCTGATCGCCAACACGCTGGCGGCGAAGGTCCGCCTGATCAAGGGCTATCCGTCCACGCCGCCGACCCATCTCGCGATGGAGCGCGGCGAGGTCGATGCAATCAGCCAGTCCTGGGCGTCCTTCACGCACCAGTCGAACCTCTATTCGAAGGGCGAGATGGTGCTGCTGGCCCAGCTGTCGCTGAAGCCGCTGCCCGAACTCAAGGCCAAGGGCGTACCGCTGCTGATGGATCTCGTCGACGAGAAGCACCTGCAGCCCGGGTACACCAAGGAGCAGGTTCAGACACTCTACCGCCTGCTGATGGCAACCAAGACGATGGGCCGTCCCTTCGCGCTTGGCCCCAAGGTTCCGGCCGACAAGGTCAAGGTTCTGCGTACCGCCTTCAACAAGACGACCGAAGACAAGAAGTTCGTCGATGAGGCCAACAAGCAGAGCCGCGACCTCAGCCTCGTCACCGGCGATGAAATCCAGGACATCGTCGAGAAAATGGCCTCGGCTCCCAAGGAGGTTCTTGAAAAGCTCGAATACGTGAGCCAGTGGCACGGCCCGGTCAAGACCGCCAAGGTCGAGATTCCGAAGCACACCGGCAAGATCACCAAGATCGAAAAAGGTGGGCGCAAGATCACCGTCGATGCCGAAGGCAAGAAGGTATCGGCGAAGATTTCCGGCTCGCGCACCAAGATCAAGGTGGGCGGCAAGGCCGCCAAGCGTTCGGCATTCAAGGAAGGCATGACGTGTTCGATCAGCCTGCCGCCCGGCTCCAAGGAAGCCACGGCAGTCGACTGCAAGGGCTGATCCACCCCCATAAAATCCGCGGCTTTCGCGGCCCTTCGGCACCCCCGGTTTTCCGGGGGTGCCTTTTTTGCGCCACTTTGTAGCCCTATAGCCACAGCCAGCTTGCGTCCCCTCATGGGGCCGGTTAGAACCGCCAATCCGGTTCTTTCTCTCAATTCACTAGGGAGTCTTCCATGCGT
This sequence comes from Alphaproteobacteria bacterium, assembly GCA_038145705.1. GTDB lineage: Bacteria > Pseudomonadota > Alphaproteobacteria > SMXQ01 > SMXQ01 > WHSO01. Next base: position 98,728 of record JAYQQF010000004.1, read on the forward strand.
TTCACCCACATCATGACCGCTGCTGCAGCCCTGTGCGGCATGTTTGCAGCAGGCCCTGCCTCTGCCGATGCCATTGCCGATTTCTACAAGGGCAAGCGTATCCAGTTGCTGGTCGGTTCCGGCCCGGGCGGCGGCTACGACGTCTATGCGCGCATGCTGTCGCGCCACATGGGCCGCCATATCCCCGGCAACCCGGGCTTCCTCGTGAAGAACATGGAAGGCGCCGGCTCGATCGTCATGGCGAACTACGTCTTCAACGTCGCGCCCAAGGACGGCTCCGTGATCGCCGGCATGCAGCGCAACGCGGCGATGGCCGAGTTGATGGGCCAGAAGGGTCCGAAGTTCAAGTCGGTCGAACTCAACTGGCTGGGCAGCCTTGCCGACGAACCGGGCGCCTGCGCCATTGCCACGCGCACCAACGTCAAGTCGTTCGAAGAAGTCTTCACCCGCACCTTCATCATGGGTGGCACGGGCCCGAACGACACCGAAATCAACCCGGCGCTCATCAATAACGCGCTCGGCGGCAAGTTCCGCCTGATCAAGGGCTATCCCTCGACGCCGCCTATCCACCTCGCGATCGAGCGCGGTGAAGTGGACGGCATCTGCCAGTCTTGGGCGTCGCTCAGCGATCAGGGCGGCCCGATGATCCGTGCGGGCACGCTGAAGCCGATCATCCAGCTGACCATCAAGCCGGTGCCTGAACTCTCCAAGATGGGCGTGCCGACCATTTTCGACGTGATCAAGACCGGCAAGCACCTCGGTGCCGGCGTCACCCAGGAAGAGGCTTCCGCCTACTTCCAGATCCTGATGGGCGTGCGCGTCATGGGTCGCCCGTTCGCGATGGCGGCAAAGGTCCCGGCCGACCGCGTCAAGGCGATGCGCGTGGCTTTCGATGCCACCGCCAAGGACGCCCAGTTCCAGGCAGAAGCGAAGAAACTCAAGCGTGACGTGGACCTCATCACCGGCGACGAAATCCAGAAGATCGTCGCCGAAATGGCGGCCCAGCCCAAGTCGGCGCTGGCCAAGCTCGACGACATGCTGAAGTTCAAGGGCCCCACCCAGACCGCCAAGGTCGAACAGCCCAAGTTCTCGGGCAAGATCTCGAAGGTCATCGAGGGCGGGCGCAAGATCGCGCTCAGCGTCGGCGGCAAGGACGTGCAGACCGGCATTTCCGGTTCGCGCACCAAGATCACCGTCGCCGGCAAGGCGGCCAACCGCAGCGCTTTCAAGGAAGGCATGGAGTGCAACGTCACCCTGCCGAACGAAGGCGCCAAGGAAGCCGCCAACGTGGACTGCAAGTAGCCGGTCCGACGCAGTTATAGTAAAAACGGGTGGCCGGACCGGCCACCCGTTTTTCTTTCAGGGGAAGGAATCGAACCATGCGTCAACTGATCGCCTGCGTCTTTGCCCTGTGTTTTGCGCTGCCCGCCATGGGCGCCGAATTCAGCTATAAAACCGGCCCCAAGGAAATGCGGGTCGATGTCTATGCCCCCGAAGGCAAGACGCCGCGCGCGCTTGTTCTCGTGCTGCATACGAGCGGTGGCTTGCAGTCGGCCGACACGGACTATGCGAAGAAACTGGTGGCACAAGGGTACGCTGCGGCAGTGCCGCATTTTCTCGATGCCTACGGCATCACACCCCAGCAGCGCCGTCACACCTGGACGAATTACCGCGATACGTTTACCGGGGAATTCTCGCGCATCGCCGACGAGGTCTCGGCGCGCCTCAAGACCGATCGCGCGCGGGTGCTCGCCGTCGGGTTTTCCAACGGCGGTTACTGGGCGGCCTATCTCGCCGGCAAGGGCGTGATCAAGGCGGGTGTCTGCTATTACGGCGCGCTGACCGAAGCGGGCAACGACCGCGAACTCGAACATCTCGGCGGGGCCCTGAAAGGTCGCCCCGTGCCGGTGCTCATCATGCACGGCACGGCCGACGACACGGTGCCCGTCGGTGCCGCGCGGCGCCTGCAGAAACAGATCCAGGGCAATCCCAGCGCGGTCGTGATCTACGAAGGCGCCGAGCACCGTTTTGAACGCGAAAGCGGCGCGGCCAACGAAAAAGCCACCGCCGACGCCTGGAAACGCACCCTCGATTTCCTTGCCGCGCAGTAACCAAACGGGGCTGGCCATCGGCAGCCTGCTTCGCTAAAACCGGGGCGCGAGAAACCCGAGGAGAGCCCGATGGCCGACGCCGCACCCACGACCTTTACCTGGATCACCGAGGCCGAAGTCGTATCCTTGATCAACCTGTCCGGCGTCATCAATGCGCTGGAAGATGCGCTCCGCCTCGAATACGAGGGCAAGGCGAAAAACCTGCGCAAGGGCCAGACGGCGTGGACAGGGGGCAGCCTTAACATCACCGGTGCGCAGTTCACCGGCGTCGGCTTTTCCGGCGCGAAGGTGTGGACGAACGTCGGCGGAAAATCGGCACCGCTCGTCCTGCTGCACGGATCGAGCGACGGCCAGCTGAAGGCGATCATTGAAGCGGTGGCGCTGGGCCAGATGCGCACCGCGGCGCTGGCTGCCGTCGCCACCAAGTATCTCGCTGCCGAAGGCGCCGATGACATGGCGGTTGTAGGTTCCGGCAAGCAGTCAATGACCCAGGTTGCCGCCGTCAACGCGGTACGGCCACTCAAGCGCCTGCGCGTGTATTCACCGACGCCCGAGAATCGCGCCCGTTTCGCCGCCGAGGTACGCGCAAAATACGGCTTCGAAGTGGTCGAGCGCGACTCGGTCGAGGCTTGCGTCAAGGACGCGCCAATCGTCACCACCGTCACGCGCGCCAAGGAACCGTTCCTTACCGCCGACATGCTGTCGCCCGGCACCCACCTGAATGCCGCAGGCGCGATCATCACGGGCTTTGCCGAAATCACCGCCGATGTCGTTGCCCGCGCCGACCGCGTGGTGGTCGACAGCCTCGAAGGATGCCGCGCCGATAGCCGCGAGCTGCAGTCCTTCTACGACGGCGAGGGCGGCGACTGGAACGACGTCATCGAACTGAAGAACATCGTCGGCAAGGGCGCGAAACGGCCCGCCGGCGCCGACCTGACCCTGTTCAAGTGGATGGGCGTCGGCCTCGCCGACCTCGCCGCCGGGATCGAGATCCTGAAGCGCGCCAGGGCAAAGGGCGCCGGCCGCGAGCTGCCGCACCCGGGCCGTGCCCCGGTCAATCTCAGCTGAACACGAGGGAGGCGAGGATGGAAAAGGTCATGTTCGGTGCGGGATGTTTCTGGGGGGTCGAATCGGCCTTTCGCCAGATACCGGGCGTGGAAGAAGCCATCTGCGGCTATTCCGGCGGCCACACCGACAACCCTACCTACCGCGAGGTCTGCGGACACGGCACCGGCCATGCCGAGGTCGTCGAGGTGACCTTCGATCCCAAGGTGCTCTCTTTCGAGCACCTGTGCGAAGCCTTCTTCGCCATTCACGATCCCACCCAGCTCAACCGCCAGGGGCCCGACATCGGCGACCAGTACCGCTCCGCCATTTTCTTTTACGACGACGCCCAGAAGGCCACCGCGACGGCGGTGCGCGACCGTCTCGAAGCGGCGCGCCGCTTCCCGCGGCCCATTGTCACCGAGATTTCACCGGCCGCGACGTTCTGGCGGGCGGAGGAATATCACCAGCGATATTTCGAAAAGCATGGCGGCGCCCACTGCCATTTCGTGCCGCCGGAATTCACGCGCCGGCGCCACTGATCACGGCGCCTCGAAGCCGTAAAGCCTCGCCGGATTATCGGCGAGAACAAGTTTCTGAATATTTTCATCAGGCGCGACGGCCCCAACGAAGTCGAGCACGTCGGCATCGTCGGGCACCTCGCCGTCGAATGTCGGATGCGGCCAGTTGAGGCCCCAGATGATGCGATCAGGCCGTGCCGCCACCAGCGCCGCCACCGGGACCACCAAGTCGGCATAGCCCGGCGGGCCGGCGCGCGATGCATTGTAGACGCCATAGATATTGAGCCAGGCATCCTCGCAATCGCGCAAGTGTCGCGCCACCGCATCGAAGGCCGCCGTTCCCGGAAGATCGGCCGGGCCAAGATTGGCGATGCTGTCGAGGCTGTGGGGAATCGGCAGGCGCCCGAGGACGGGCAGAAGATCGATTACCTCCGCCGCGTCGCGCAGGTGAATTTCCACGTGCCAGCCGAGGTCTTTCACCCGCGCGGCAAGGCGGATCAGATGTTCCGGCCCCATGCCGCCGACCGAACGGGTCGAGATGCGAAAACCGGTCATGCCGCCAGCGGCAAGATGTTCGAGCTCATTGTCCGTGATCTCGGGCTGGACCAGGGCCAGCCCCTTGAAGGCCCCCTTCGCCGCGGCGATGGCGGCCAGCGTCGGCTCGTTATCGAGGAGCGCGCTGCCGGTGACGATCACCCCGCGCGCGAGGCCGAGCCGCGCCGCCGTGGCGCGGTATCGGTCGAGCCCCGCATCGACCGGCGTATAGCGGCGCTTCGCACGGTAGGCGACGCCATCTTCGTAGATGTGAAAATGGGTATCGCAGGCGCCGGCCGGAACCCTGATGCGAGGGGCACGGCCATCGCGCCGCGGCGGGCGCAGCGGGCGGGGCGCGTCCTCGCTCACCGCGCGGGCCTCAGATCAGGACGGAGAAGTCGAGCCCGCCGGGGAACAGGTCCTCGGGCTTGGCGCGCACGCGGGTGATGCCCTGCTCGAAGGTGTACTGGCAGAACGCTTCCAGCGTCTTGCGGTTGGGCTCCAACCCGTAGGGGAAGAAATCCCCGCCGAATTTCTTCTTCATCTGCTCGGCATGATCGACCGCCCAGGGCAGGCAATAGCGCGACACCGAAATTTCAAGGAACCTGTCCATGGCATTGTTCTTCGACTGCTCGAAGGCCATCAGCAGGTTACGCGCGATCCAGGGGTTGTCTTCAAGGATCGCCTTGCGCATGCAGACGATGTGCATGATCGGGAAGATGCCCGTCTCATCGAAATACTTTTCTTCCATCGCCCGGTAGTCGGGGAACAGGCGCTTCACGTCCGGGTGCTTGCGGGTAAAGACTTTCGGCTCGCGCGCGACCAGCGCCGCGTCGATTTCGCCGGACGCGAGCATTTCCGAAATCGACTTGTCGGTAATACGCGTCAGCTTCAGGCCCTTGGGCAGGTAAAGCTCGACCTTTTCCTCGCGGCCGGGCTGTTCGGTGCCGGCCTGAACCCAGTCGATGGAGGTCAGGTCCACGCCCGCGGAATGCTGCAACCAGCCGCGCGTGTAGACGGCCGCCGTCTGCGCCCATTCGGGAACCGCGACGCGCTTGCCCGCCAGATCCTTCGCCGTCTTGATGCCGGATTTGACATTGTAATAGAAGGACGAGAACCGGAACTGGCGCGACGTCCATACCGGCAGGCCGATGATGTCGGGGTTCTCCCGCGTCACCTGCGCGATGAACTTGGCGAAGCTCAGCTCCGAGACGTCCCATTCGCGGTTGTAGGTGAAGCGCGAAAAGACCTCGTGGATTTCCATCGTCAGGAAGGTGGGATCGATGCCTTCGGCCCGCACCTCGCCGATGCGGAAATCCCGCATGTGATCGTAGTCGGACATGGCGATGGTCAGCGGAACACGCTTCATGAAAACCTCCCCTCATGCCGCAGGCGCGGCTTGTTCTTCATCTGATTTTATAGACGGATCAATCGGTCTGCGCCACCGGCGAGAAACTCACGGGATACGGTCGCGAATTATGGTGGCGGGTTCCTGCACGGGACCCAGAGGGTTGTCGGTGTCGATCAGACGATCGATGCGGGGCACCCCGGACCACAGCTTGTAGGTCACGGCACCGTCCTGAAGGACGAAGAGCGCTGAGAAACTCCACCCGGTTTCGTGGGTCTGCCGTCGGAAGTTGAAAAGATCGGCAAGGGCGCTGCCCTTGCGCTCGCGGTCGATCCGCTCGAGCGATACCTGATAACCAACACAACTCTCACGCGCGGCAAGGCAGCGCTGAAGGGCGGGATCGAGATCGCGCACGCCGACGCCGTCCGTCTTCAGGAACTGGCGCATGACATCGAGATAATTCATCACCCGCATGTTGGCATTTTTGTAAGGATCGAATCCGAGCGACCGCAACTCTGCTTCCGTCGTCCTGCCCGGCTGCACCTGGTCGTAGACGGACTTGACCTCTTCGAAGGTACGCCATAGCGACCGCGTTACCGATTGCGATTTGGGCAAGGCGCTGCCGCCGCATCCGGCAAGGGCCGCCGCCACGAGAAAAAGGACAGGGTAACGAAGGGCGCGGCGGTGGAACGAAATCATGTAAACCTTCGGCAGGCCTGTTGCCGGTCCACGGTAGCGCCGGGATCAGTCGCGAGGCAACCCGATACTGAAGCCCGTCCGCGATTGCCTCGCCCCGCCGCGGACGCCTATCATGGCCGAAAAATCCGGGAGGCAGTGCATGGCCGCGTGGCCGGAGGCAATAGAAGAAAACTTTCCGGTCCTGATCGTGGGCGGCGGCCCGGTCGGCCTCGCCATGGCGGTGGAACTGGGCTGGCGGGGTATCCGCTGCCTGCTGGTCGATCAGGGTGACGGCACCGTCGATCATCCCAAGACCAACGGCGTCAACATGCGCACCATGGAGTTCTGCCGGCGCTGGGGCATCAGTGATGCGGTGCGCGAACAGGGCTACCCGCGCGACCGGCCCCATGACCACATTTATTTCACGACCCTGGCAGGACATCTGATCTACCGGCATTCGCAGCCGCCGCTGGAAGAAATTTCACCGCCTCCGGGTGCGCTGGAGCCCTTCCAGCGCTGTCCGCAGACCGTTTTCGATCCGCTGCTTCTGGCGCGCGCACGGTCCTTTCCTTCCGTTACGTTGCGCCACCGCACCCGGTGCGAAAGCGTCAGCCAAGGCAGCGAAGGCGTTGATGCGCGGATCGTCGATCTTGCGGAGGGCAAGGCTACGATGGTGCGGGCGCGGTTTGTCGTCGCCTGCGAAGGCGCGCGCAGCCCGATCCGCGACCAGCTCGGCATCAGGCTGCACGGTACGCCGGTCCTCGCCTATTCCACCAACGTCCTGTTCCGTTCGTCCGAGTTCGCGACGTTTCACAACAAGGGCGAAGGCCGAAGCTATATCGCCATCGGTCCGGACGGCCGCTGGGCATCGGTAAACGCCATCAACGGACATGACCTGTGGCGCTTTCAGGTCCGCGGATCGCTCGATCCCGAAAGCTGGGGCAAAGTCGACATAGATGCCGATCTTCTGCGCTTCGCGGGAAAGCCGTTCAAATATGAGGTTTTGTCCGTTCTCGAATGGGTGCGCCGGCAACTCATCGCCGACAGCTACCAGTCGGGGCGTATCTTTCTTGCCGGTGACGCGGTGCACCAGCTCACCCCTTCGGGCAGCTTCGGCATGAACACCGGCATCGGCGATGTCACCAACCTGTCATGGAAGATCGAGGCGGCGCTCGAGGGATGGGCGGGCCCGAACCTGTTGGCAAGCTACACTGCCGAACGTCTGCCCGTGGGCCAGCGCAACGTTGACGAGGCCGCCGCGCGTTTTCACCTCGGCGACATGAAACGCCTGCCGGACCCCGCCATCATGGACGACGGGCCGCAGGGCGATGCCATCCGCGCCCGCATGGCCGAACGCATCCGGAAGGAAATGCAGCAACCGCCGTCATTCGGCTTGCAGGTGGGATATCGATACGATGGTTCGCCGATCCTGTGCGACGACGGCACGCCGGCACCGCCGGTCGATAGCGAAGCCTATCATCCGACCACCCGCCCCGGCGCACGGGCGCCCGACGCCCGGCTGGCGGATGGCCGCCGCATGATCGACCTGTTCGGACGCGGCTTCGTGCTCCTGCGGATCGGCGGCAGGGCGCCGGACGGAGGTCGTCTCATGGAGGCCGCCGCGAAGCAGGGAGTTCCTGTGTCGATCATTGCCGTCGACGATCCTGCGGCCGCCGCACTGTACGAATATCCACTTATTCTTGTCCGGCCCGATGGTCACGTTGCCTGGCGCGGGAAAGCCGACCCTTCCGATCCCGCGGCAGTCATCAATAGAGTCCGCGGACTATGAATATTCTTGTATGGATTTTGCAACGTCCCATAGCTTGATAAGTGTTATTAACTAGGCTTTTATATTTATTTGTGATTTATTTTTCGTTCATTTATTCGACGGATCATAAAACGTTATTCAATGCATCAGGTTCGAAAAGATGCCCGTGCGAGAGGGAGGCAGGCCTCTTCAACGATGCTGACAGATGATCTAAGCCAAATCCTCGGTCCGCTCGCACGCGGCGATAACCTGTCTGACGTTCTCGACAGCATTTGCGATCTCATCGAGACGGACAAGGCCGCTTCCCAGGCCCGGGCCGCCGTGTACGTCTTCGACGGCGGCGAGGGCCTTCTGCATTTTTCCTCAGGCCCCAGCCTGCCCGACGAATTTCGTCAGGCCATCGTGATCCGCAAGCCCGGTGACGAACGCGGCTCCTGTGCCGCAGCGGCAAACCGACACGAAACAGTTATTTGCCCCGATATCGCGGACGACCCGGTCTGGCGCGACCTGCGCGAAACAGCCATCGCCGCATCCATAAGGGCGTGCTGGGCTCATCCCATATTAGGGCGCGATGACACCATCCTCGGCGTCATCGCGCTCTATTTTCCGAAACCCCGCCGCCCGTCGGCGCGGGAAATCCGGGAATTGGCTCAGTTCTCCCTGCTCGCAGGTATCGCCATCGAGCATGACCGGCACGAACGCGAGCGCGCAAACCGGAGCGCCCTGCTCGACAGCATGGTTGAAAACATCAACCAGGGTGTCGCGGTTTTCGATGCCGATTTGCGGCTGGTTCATTTCAACCGAATCTATCAGGATTTCTACGAATTTCCCCCGGACCTGCTGCGGCCGGGCCTGCCCTATGCCGAAGTCATCCGGCATCTCATAACGCGGGGCCATTACGGCAAGGTCGAGCCGGAAAGTTTCATTGCCCGGCGACTGGCGGATATCCGACAGACGCCCGAATGGCGAAACCTGCGTTACATGGCCGACGGCACCGCCGTTGCCATATTCCGCCGCAACCTGCCGGGCGGCGGCATGATCTGCACCTTCACCGATGTTACCCAGGAAATGTGGTCGGCGACAGCCGATCACCACAGCGCGCAGCTGCTGGCATCAACCCTCGACAACGTGAACGTCGGTATTCGGGTGCTGAACCGCGAGGGACGCCTCGCCCTGTGCAATCAACGTTACCGGGAAATCTTCGAACTGCCCGAGCACCTCGGCAGGCCCGGCACGCCGTACCGGGAAATTCTCAACCACACGGCCAAACATCACATCGACAAGGAAGCAACGCGCGAGGCCCATATCGAACACCGCCTCGAGGAACTCCGGACGCCGCAGCCTTCCAGCAAGATCACACGCACGGTTACCGGCAAGCTCCTCCACATCACGCGGGCCCCCTTGCCCGGCGGCGGTCTCGTCACGACTTACGTGGACATTACCGACATCCGAAATACCGAAGATGAACTCAAGGCCAAGTCCGCGCTTCTGCAAATGACCCAGGACTTCATGGGACAGGGCATCTGCGTGATGGACAGCGACCTGCGCATCACCAACTTCAACCAGCGCTGGGCGGATATGTTCAAGCTGCCCCCGGACATAGCCCGCATCGGCGGCAGCATGAAGTCGGTCCTGCGCTTCAGGGCAACCCGCGGCGACTATGGTCCGGGAAAACTGGATGATCTGGTCAACGATCGCGTCGAAAAATTTCGTGATGGCGTGTCCTACAGGGTGGAACGGGCGCAACCCGATGGCCTGGTTGTCGCAATTCAGCGTAATCCGGCGCCTGGCGGCGGTTTCATCACCACCTACACGGACGTTTCCGTACGCTGGAAAGCGGAACAGGAACTGGCGCGGAAATCGCGGCTGCTCGAAACAATGTTCGAAACCGTGTCGCAGGGCATCGCCGTCTACGACGCCGATTACAGGCTTGTTTCCCGGAACCGCCAGTATGCCGACATTCTCGGGTTCGCAGAGGGCGAGTTGCCTGCCGGCACCTCCTACGACGATGTCATTCGCAAGCTGGCAACGGATGGTTCCTACGGCGACCGCCCCGTAGACGAGGTTCTGCGGGACTTCCACACCGCCATCGAAACTCTTCCCGAATCCACATTCGAACATGTCTGCCCGGACGGCAAAACCCTGATCGTCCATCGCGTACGGATGCCGGAAGCCGGCTTCGTCGTGACCCTGACCGACATCACCAAAATGCGAAATGCCGAACATGAAGCGGGCGAGAAATCGCGCCTTCTGGAACTTGCCTTCGCGAACATGAGCCAGGGCATCGCCATTCACGACCGCGACCTCAGGCTGATCGCCTGCAACGACAAGTATGCATCCTGGCGAGGCAACCTGCCGCCTGAACTGACCCGCCCGGGCACGCGCCACGAAGACATCGTGCGATATCGCGCCCGACGCGGCGACTATGGCCCCGGCGACGTCGAGCAGCATGTCCGCGACCGCACAGACAAAATGCGTCGCGGCGACATCAACGTTCCAACCCGGCTCGTCGATGGTCGCGTGATACGCGCGCAGCGCGAATCCATGCCGGATGGCGGCTTTGTGACCACATACACCGACATTACCGACCTAAAAAAGGTCGAAGGAGAACTGACGCGCGCCCGCGACGTTGCCGAAACGGCGAACCTCGCCAAGACGGAATTCCTCGCCAACATGAGCCATGAACTGCGCACTCCGCTCAATGCCGTGATCGGCTTTTCGGAAATCATGCGCGACGAGATGTACGGCGCCCTCGGCGACCGTCGCTACCGCGAATATTCAGCGAATATCGCCGAATCCGGACGCCATCTTCTAAGCCTGATCGATGATATTCTCGATCTGTCCAAGATCGAGGCCGGCAAGATGACCCTGACGGAATCCTCGGTCGATGTCTGCTATCTCATCGAATCCTGCGTCGTTCTGCTGCGCGACCAGGCGCAGAGCCGCGGCATTCAGGTCGAAGCCTCCTCGGAACCCAGGCTGCCGCGTCTGCTCGCGGACAACCGCAAGCTCAAGCAGGTGCTGCTCAACCTGATGCAGAATTCGGTCAAGTTCACCCCCCCGGGCGGGACGGTAAAAACCTCCGCCAACCTCACCCCGGAAGGCGAGATGCGCATCGTCATCGCCGACACCGGCATCGGCATGAAGGAAGAAGACATTCCGCGTGCCCTTGACCGGTTCGGTCAGGTCGAAGGCAGCCTGTCGCGCAGTCACAATGGCGCCGGCCTCGGACTGCCGCTATCGAAGTCCCTGGTCGAATTGCATGGCGGCACCTTCGCTATTTCCAGCCGCCCGCAGCATGGAACCAGGATTACGATCTGCTTGCCGCGCGAGCGGGTACTTCCATCGGAAAAGCCAACGGCTTTCAGCGGCCGCAAGCGGGCCTGACAGGTCAGGCCAGTTTCATCTGGCGCAGAATGGCCTTGATGATCGGGCTGTCCGGGTCGCCGAACTCGGCGCCCATGTCGAAGTGGTTTTTCCCTTCCACCACGAGAAACTCGCAGTCCTGCCCGGCGGCGCGCCAGGCATCAACGAAGGCATGATTCTGACGCTGGAATTCCGGCAACTCGCCGCTGCCGACACCGATGACGAGCGGAATGCGAGTCGCCGGAATCTGGTGAATGGCGCTGAGTGCCTGCGCCCGCTCCTCATCGAGATGCAGGTATGTGTTGCGCCATGAATGACGCACCGGCTCGAGGTCATACATGCCCGATACCGGGGCGGCACCCTTGATGATGTCGGCCGGCAACCCGTAAACGCCGACCCAGTCGGTGACCACCATCATGCCGGTGACATGGCCGCCCGACGAATGGCCCGAAATGAAGATGCGTTCGGGATCGCCGCCAAAACTCGCCGCGTTACGGTAGGTCCAGGCGATCGCGGCACGGCACTGGCGCACCTGCTCCTCGATCATCACATCGGGAACCGAGGCAAAATTGACGGCGATGAAATTGGCGCCGGCGGCATGGAACACCGGGGCGGGATAGCTGACCTCGGACTTGTTGCCCGACTTCCATGCGCCGCCATGGATGAAGATCTGGATCGGCGCGCCCTTTTGCGCCGCCGGGAAAATATCGAGCTTTTCCTTCAGCGTGGGTCCATAGGGAACATCGAGGATGCATTTCAGCGTCGCCCGTGCCTTCTCGCTTTCGCGAACCTTGCGTTCCTTGTAGGGGCCGTTGTCGGGCACAAGGCTGTTCTGGTTGTAGTTGTCGTCGAGTTCCTGCTGGCTCAACTCGCGCCAATCGCGGAAGGCCGTCTTCGGTTGATCAAGCATGCGTGTTCCCCTTCGACGCTCAGTGGAGTTTCGGCGTCTTATAATTGCTCAGGCGGTCGACCGAACGGATATTGATCGTTCGCTCCTCGCCGTTGCGAAAAATGGCGAGTTCGATGGTGACGCCCGCCTCGCCCACCGCCCATATCTTGCGGAAAAGGCCGCCGAGGCTCTGCACCCTTTCGCCACCGACGCCCAGAACGACGTCGCCGACGCTGACGCCCGCCTTCGCTGCGGGGCCGTTGTCGGTCAGGCCGATGACGACGAGATTTTCGCCGAACTCCGCCGCCTGCATCCCGATCCATGGGCGCGGCGGCGCCTGCGTCTGCCCGTAGCGCACGAGATCGTCGATGATCGGCGGCAGCAGATCGATCGGGATCATCATGTTGACGTCGAGCGCCGTGCGGTTCTGCGTCGCCTGCTGCATAAACAGCGACCCGATTCCGACCAGACCGCCATTGCCGTCGATCAGGCCGGTGCCCGCCCAGTGCGGGTGCGGCGGCGTGGTGTAGATCGCCTCGTCGAGAAGATATTCCCAATAGCCGGCGAATTCCTGGCGGGCGACGACGCGGGCATCGACAGCGGCATCGAGGCCGCCGACACCCCCGACGACAACCCTGTCGCCCGCTTTGACCGCCGAAGACCGTCCGATCCGGAACGGCGGCACGCCGAGCGGCTGCAAGGCCTGAACAAGGGCGAAACCGGTCTCATGGTCACGGCCGACCACGTGGGCGTCGCTGACCTGGCCGTCGCCGGTCACCAGCCAGACCTGCTCCGCCTCGGTCACCAGATAACCGACCGTCGCCACCAGCCCATCCGGGGAAATCACGCAGCCGTTGCCGGCACGCTCGGTCCCGAGCCGCTCGGCGCTGTGGGCATCGGCAGGCACGCTCGCTCGCAGGCCGACGACGCCACGCAGCGTTTCTTCCAGATCGAACCCGTAGTTGCCGGGGTCCGGCCGGCTGGCGTCGTCCTGGCTCATGGTCCGTCGCACCTGCCCTGTTCTGAATGTTTGATACAGGATAGGCCAAGCCGGGGGCCGGGCAAAGGCCCGCCCGCGGCAGGACTGCAAAATCCAGTTGCGCGATGCCGGGCGACGGCAGCAAACTCCCGCCAAAACAGGGCCCCAAGACCCCGGATCAACTCTTCCCAGACGAGGCAATCATGATTTCCCTCCGTATCCTCGGCGCCGCAGCGGCGGCGTCCGTCTTCTTCTGTGCGGCACAGGGCGCTGCCCTCGCCCAGGACTTCAAGGGCAAGACCGTCAGGGTCATCGTCGGGTTCTCCCCAGGCGGCGGCTACGACGCCTATGGCCGCCTGATCGCGCGCCACATCGGCAAGCAGATCGACGGCAAGCCCACGGTCATCGTGCAGAACATGCCCGGTGCGGGTTCGATGACGGCGATCCGCTATCTCGACGCGGGCGGGCCCAAGGACGGCACCGCCATGACGATCTTCAATCCGGGCCTGATCACCCAGTCGCTCACGGACCCGAAGAAGGCGCCGATCGACTTCACCAAGCTGCGCTTCATAGGCTCGGCCTCGTCCGATATCCGGCTCTGCTACGCCTGGGGCGCGACCGGCATCAAGTCGATGGACGATTTCCTCAAGCGTCCGCAGATCATCATGGGCGGCACCACGTCCGGCTCTTCGGCCTACGTGAACGGCGCGCTGCTGCGCAACATGTTCGGCGCCAAAATCAAGCACGTGCTGGGCTATCCCGGCTCGGCCGAAATGCGCATCGCAATCGAGCGCGGCGAACTTGAAGCCGACTGCGGCGCATGGGGTTCGACGCCCCAGTCCTGGATCAAGGACAAAAAGATCAACATGCTGGTGCGCTTCTCCAAGGCCTCCGCGCCCGACATGCCGCAGATGCCCTACATCATGGATTTCGCCAAAGGAGCTGAACAGCGCCAGATCCTGAACGTCATCCTGGCGCCGAGCGAGATCGGCCGGCCCTTCGTCCAGTCAGCGAAGGTCCCCGCGCAGGCGCTCTCCACCCTGCGCAAGGCGTTTGTCGCCACGGTCAAGGACAAGGCATTCATGGCCGAAGCCGACAAGGGCAACCGCGAAATCATCGGCCCGATGAGCGGCGAGGAAGCCGAAGCGGCCGTTCGCGAGATTTATGCCACCCCCAAGGCGGTCATCGCCAAGGTGGGCGGCATGATCAAATAAGGCCGCCATTCTCAGGCTAAAACCCCGCCGGGTCCGACCGGCGGGGTTTTTTATTGCCGGAAACAGGGGCTTTTTGCCGCCTGCCTTGCGATTGACCGGGCTTTTCCCTAGGCTAGCTGACAAGCAAAAACGGCCACCGCCGCAGGAGGAATGCCATGGGTTACACCCTCGATCAGTTCTGCAAGGACATGCACGACACCCTCGCCAAGGGCGTCAACGACGCATCGCGGGAAGCGGTCGCCGAAAAGCTCAAGGCGCTCGTTTCCAACCCCGATTTCGTGAAGGCCACCTTCAAGGACGACACGCCCCCGGGCAAGGAAGTCCTGTTCCACGACAAGGACCTCGACGTTTACGTCCTCGCCCACGTGCAACGGGAAGGCAAGGGCGGCAACCCGCACAGCCACGGCGATTCCTGGGCGATCTATTCGAACTGCGCCGGCATCACCCAGATGACCGAATGGCGCCGCACCAATCCCGAATCGGCCGACCACGCGGAACTCGTCGTCGACAAGAAGTACGACATCGGCCCCGGCCAGACGCGCGCCTACGGCCCCGGCATGATCCATTCGACGGCGCATCCGGGCAAGGCCTGGGTTGTTCGCATCACCGGCGGCGATCTCGACAATGTGCCGCGGTTCCGCTTCGACCCGCGCAAGGACAAGATTCTCGAAAACGCCTGAGCACATCAGGCCGTCAGACGAAAACGCCGGGAAGTTCCCGGCGTTTTTCTTTTCAGGCAGCGGCTTCTTCCGCGACTTCCGGATCGATCACCACCTGGTGGCGGGTGCCCGGCACGTAAATTCCCTGAAAGTGCTCGCGCAAAACCGAAGGCATGGTCCAGTCCGAATCGTCACGCACCCACAGGCGATAGAGATGACGGCGGCGCTCCGCCTCGGGCCAGTCGGTGAAGGCGCGGCGCGAGTGCAGCATGACATGGTTGTTCAGGATCTGAATGTCGCCCCGGGCAAAGGGAATGTCGGCGGCGCAGGCCTCGACGGTCGCGACATAGAGCTTCATCGCCTCTTCCTGCGCCGGCGTGAACGGCGGCACGCCGGGCAGGCCCTGGGCCTTGCGGATATAGGCGGAAACCCCGCGTGCCGAGAAATAACCGTCGCGGAAGGAAAATACCGGCTGGCGGTACCACGGATCGGCCCCTTCGGGCACCTCACCGTGACGGGTGAAATAGAAATCCTGTTCTAGTTCGGCAACCAGATCGGGCCGCGCCGCAAGCATCCGGTTGTAGAGCGTGACCGCACTGGCAACGCGGCTTTCGCCGCCCGCCTTCGACACCTGCATGCACAGAAGCCCGACATAGTCGCAGTGATCGCAGTGAAAGCCGAGCGCGGCACTGGACTGGTAGCCGCGAAAACGCGGGTCGTCATAGCTCTTGCCGAAGTCGCGAACATGGCCGAGCAAGTGCCCGAAGGCATTCTGCGATACCGGGCGGCCGAGATGGGCGCCGAGGCCAAGGAAGGCGCGCGCGGCGCGCTCGCGTCCCATCTCCGCGACGGGAAGACCGCGCAGGACAACGACGCCCCTTCCCTGCTGAAGTTCGTTCCGAATATCGGCAATCGTTTCGGCGAACCGTGGCAGGGGAAAATTGTCGCGGGCGATTTGGGCCGGCGGAAGCCCTGCCGACATGGTCGCCTCGACCGCAGCGGATATTTCGGCGACGTCTGTGGGCGTGAGGAGGTATATCCAGTCATCCGCCGCGACCAGTTCGTCGGGCTCCCATCCCGCCGGATGGACGATGGGCTTGCCCGGCAGTGCGGGCAGGCGGCGCGCCGTGCGCCATGTTCCGAATGTGCTCATGGGCGAAGTCTAGAACGTTCCCGCCCCCGCGCCAATTGCCGTCGCAGACAATCAGGCCAGATAGGCGCGCCACTCGTCGGCAAAGGGGACGTTCTCGTAACCCGCCATTGTCGGAATACCGCGGGTCATATGCACGATCTTGGGGTCGATATCGGGCGAAGACCAGCCTTCCAGCCAGTTCCAGGTTTCGGGCACGCCGCCGATCAGGTCGTCGGCAAGCCAACCGAAGGCATGCAGGTGACCGCCGCGCGAATGATTGACGACATGGGGCGTCAACGCCGCGTTGCCGGGATGCCCGCAATTGTAGAGGATCATCGAAGACCAGTTCTTGCGGAAATAAAGCGTCTGCGCCTGCTGGTCCATCTTGACCGTTTCCTTGGGCCGGTGGTCGTGCTTGACGCACATGACCGCGTAACGGTCGTCGGCCAGGGCGAAAAGCTCTTTTACATCGGCCCTGAACAGGAAGTCCGAATCGCAGTAAAGCGCCCAGCCCTTGTAATCCTGAAGCGCCGGCACTAGAAAACGCGTGAACGAAAAATCCGTCGAAAACGGCTTGCCGTCGCGATCATCAATGCGCTGACTGCCTTCCGTCCGGTAAGGACGATCATAAAAACCGCGCTCGCGCAGTTCGATTTCGCGCAGCTCATGTACGTCAAGCGCGATGCTGGAGGTCTTGAGCAGAGAGCGGCGCGCGACTGCCGTCGCTTCCGGCTCGCGCCGGTCGAAACCGATATAAACGGCTGGGGTGGGAATCATCACTTCACTCGCAATACCGCAAAACTCTCTCGTCTTGTGCCATGGCGGGCGCACGGATGCAACCGGTGCACCCTCGCGCCCCTTGCCAGCGCCCCATGGGCAAAGAGATACTTGAGGAAAATCGTAGGACAGGAAACCCCATGACCGCTTCCCCCGGCCCCGCCGGCGCCGCGCCGCGCAAGGCCCAGTCGTTCGCTGCCCTTCGCCATCCCGCCTGCCGTGTCTACCTGGTGGGCACGATGCTGGCGATGATGGCCGACAACATCGAGCACGTCATCAGCTACTGGATCATCTACCAGAAGTTCCGCTCGCCTGCGCTCGCTGGCTTCGCCGTCATTTCCCACTGGGCGCCTTTCCTGTTCTTCTCCGTCTATGCGGGCGCGCTTGCCGACCGCTTCGACCCACGGCGCGTCATCCAGGCCGGGATGGGCCTGTTCATGGTGGCATCGGCAGGATGGGGCGTTCTGTTCCTGACCGATACGCTGGAGCCGTGGCACGCAGCCGTACTTCTGGTGATCCATGGCCTTGCAGGGGTGCTGTGGGGACCGGCATCGCAGCTGATCATCCACGACATCGTCGGGCGGACCCAGTTGCAAAGCGCGATCCGCCTGATGTCGACGGCGCGCCAGCTGGGCCTCTTGATGGGCCCCGCCGTCGGCGGCGGCATCCTGCTGCTGATGGGCCCGGCCTGGGGAATCCTGTTCAACACCCTGATCTACCTGCCGCTCACCCTGTGGCTGGTCAACGCGCCATTCGGACCCAAGTTCCGCGATGCGGGACAGGACGCGCCGAAGCGGCGCCACGCCGGCGGCTTCGCCGATATCATGGCCACCATGAAGATGATCGCCGGCAACAAGATCATCGTCTCGATGGTCATGCTGGGCGGCATTGCGTCGCTGATCGTCGGCAATGCCCATCAGGCGCAGATGCCCGAATTCGCCCACGACCTGGGCCACGCCAATGCGGGGCTGCATTATTCGATCCTGCTGACGGGCGGGGCTGCGGGCGCGCTGGTCGGCGGCATCATACTGGAGAGCCGCAACCTGCTTGCACCCAACCCGCGCACGGCTTTCGTGCTGGTGATCCTGTGGAGCATCTCTATTGCCGTCTTCGCCCTGACCAAGACGTACGAGATTGCTGTCGCGGCCATTTTTGCCGCGGGGTTCCTCAACCTCGCCTATGGCTCGATGAACCAGACCCTGGTGCAGCTTCACGCGCCCGAAGAAATACGCGGCCGCGTGATCGGCCTTTACAACATGTCGGCGCACGGGCTCAGAACGTTCTCGGGCGTGACCGTCGGCTTCGGCGGCAGCCTGATCGGCGTGCACTGGTCGCTGGCGCTGTCGGCAATGGCGCTGCTGGCGCTCACCGTCGGACTGTTATCGTTCACGAGCTGGGCACGGCCCGGCCGCGGTACCGCGTAAGCTAGCGCGCGAGAAGCGAATCGCCGACCGTCGCGCAGACCCGGTCGATGACCCGAAACGCCGATTTGAGGCGGCCACGGGCGACACGGTCGAGGCGGGCAAGATCGACTAGGTTTCCCGCTGCCTGCCCCGCCGCGATATCGGCAAGCTGCTGTTCGAGGACGAGCCGCATCAAAGTTTCGTGCGCTTCGTCGAGCGCCACCGCATCCGCAGCCGCCAGCTTTCCCCGCGCCCGCGCCTCCGCGAGCCTTCTCGGCGTCGCCGTGCCGCCGAATCCGGCAGCAAGCGCCAAAAGGCGCGCGCCGGCGGTGACCGGCAGCAATCCGAAGCGCTTGAGGTCGACCCTGCCTCCGTCGCTGCGCAGAATGCCGAAGGGACCGATCGCCGAACCCATTCCTGAAACATTTGCATGCAGCAGCTTGAGGAAAGGATAGGCCCGTGAAGCCGCCTTCACCGCGTAGTCGCGCAAGCGCGCGGCAAGCGTCGCATCGCCCCAGACGGGCACGGCATCGAAGAAGATATCGACGTTGAGCAGATCTTCGGGTTTCGAGCGTGCGATCCAGCCGTCCACCCGCTTCTGCCACCCGGCGAGGCTGGCGCGCCAGGCTGGTTCCGAGACCATGACCTTGCCCTTGCAGTAGGGCATTCCGGCCTCATCCAGAATGCGCGTCAGGCGCGCACCGAAATCGGCAAACCACGCATCAACACCGTCGTCGCCCGCATGGACGAGGGCATTGTCCTGATCGGGGGCCAGCAGGCTTTCCCCCCGCCCCGCCGAACCCAGAACCAGCACGGCGAAGGCCGCGGGCGCTTCGCCCCGCCCCGCCGCCGCCATTTCCGACGCCGCGAGTTCGGCCGCACGCGCCACCGTGTCGCGCAGCACGGCGGAAATGACACGGGCCACGCCGCGCCCGGATACCTCGTCGTTCAGAAGCCCCTGCGCCAGCGGAGGCAGGCGCGCGAGCGCCTTGCCGAGTGCCTGTGCATCGGCCGCGGCTTCGACCTCGTCACCGAGCACCAGCGCCGCATTGGCGCGCAACCGCAGCAGGGCTCCTGCCGCCACGACGCCCGCAAGCGTTCCGTCGGCCGCAGTGACGGCAAGGTGGCGAATGCCGAGCCGCGCCATGCGCGCGATCGCCACATGCAACAACGCATCGGCCCGCACCGTCGCCACCGGCGCACTCATGACATCGCCGAAGCGGATCGCCGCGGCGCCTTCGCCTTCGCGCGCAAGCGCCCGCAGCACGTCGCGCTCGGTCACGATCCCGACAGGCCGTCCGGCGGGATCGACCGCCAGCAGGCTGCCGACGCCGTGCCCGGCCATGAGCTGCGCCGCCTCGATCAGGGATATGTCGGGGCTGGCGGTGACAGGGGGCGACGACATCACATCGGCGACCTTGCGGCGGTAGGGAAAACTGTCGAGACGGTCGAGACCCGAGGTGTCCATCGCTACCACCCCGCTGCCCGCTGGCGGGCGATTACCCGGGTTGCCGTCGCGGCGAAGGCGCGCGCACCGCCCAGCGTCGTGATGCCGCGTTCGGCCAGCCGCGCTATCAGGCGGCGCCACAACTCGGCCGTAACCAAGGCGTCGCCCAGCGCCGTGTGGCGGCCGAACACGGCAACGCCGTGACGGGCGGCGACATCTTCGAGATCGAGCGCGACTTCGTGGGGGTCCAGCGCCGCAGCGATCTGGCAGGTATCTATCGTCACCGGCGCCACCCAGACGACGCCCGCGCGCGCCGCCTCGGCGTTCAGGACGGCGAGATCGAAACCGATGTTGTGACCGATGACGATGCTGTCGCCGATCAGCGAGCGGACATCGCCGGCGAACGCGCTGAAGGGCGGGGCATGAGCCACAGTCGCATCCGCGATCCCGTGAACAGCGGTGGATGCCCGCGGGATGGGTACGCCCGGGTTGACCAGCGCATCAACTGCCGCGGCGCGAAAAAGGCTCGTCCCGTACATACGAACCGCTCCGATGGCGACGATCCGCTCGATCGCGGGATCAAGGCCGGTCGTCTCGACATCAAGAACCGTGACCGGCAGCGCGGCGAGTCCGGTATCGTCGGCGGGTGCCGGAGATTCGGGCGGCAAGTCATGCAGCGAAAGATCATGTGCGACTTCGGCCGCCGCATAACCGTCGTTGCACGCTATAGCCAGCACCGCACCACCGTCGTCGGACAAAAGCGTGACCCGCGCATCGAAGAACTGGCTGTCGACGGATTCGATCCTGACAAGGACCGATCCACCCGCGGCGCGCGCCTGGGCAAGCGCCGCATCCACGGACTCGCGCGACAGGGCGGCAAAAACACTGGTGCCGACTTCGACCCGCGGTGCGCCGAGCAGGGCCCGCGCCATGCCATTGACGAGGCTGACCTGACCGTTGGCGGTGATGACGACGACCGCCTCGTTCAAGGCGCCGAGAACCGCGGCCAGGCGGTTGTCAGGCGTGCTCGCGCGGTTGCGACTGTCATCGGCGAGAGATAAAAGCGCCTCGCGCAGCTGGCCCGCCTCGGCATCCTCGGCGATAGGGAAATTCTCCCCCACCCGGTCGCCGGCCCTGAGCGCGACGGCGAGGCCCCGCAGCCGCGCGATATCCCTGAAATGCCCGTCGAGCGCGTCGCGCAGCAGCCAAAGGGCGCCGAGTGCCAGCACCATGCCGGCAATGACCATTCCGGCAAGAATGCCGGGCCGGGCCAGGTCGGGCGGACCGAAAATCATCGCCAATGCCACCGTCCCGGCAAGCAACAGTCCCGCGGCCGCAACCGCCATCACCACCATCGACATCAGATGGGTGGAGGTGCGGCGCGCCATTACATGCCCCTGCCGTCCGGGCCAACAGTCATGTCCCGCGCCACGGCGGCGAAGTCGGTGCGCTTGGCCAGTTTTTGCCAGCCCGCCATGGTGCGAAACCGTACCGAATTGACGACGAGATCCTCGTCCGGGCGCCGCATGTCAGGATGCAGCGGCAAATATTCGAAGATATGCGCGCCCGCGGTTGCGGCGATGTCGTCGCTGGTACGCGGCAGATGCTTCTGCGCTTCGGCCAGGCGCGCGGCCAGTGCCTCGGCAAGGCCACCCCAGCCCGTCTCGCGGTGAGCGGGCGGCGGATGGAGGCCGAGTTCGGCGGCGAAAGTGCTCACCAGCCGGGTGGCCAGACGCTGCGCATCGCTTCCCGCGTGGGCGCGAAGTCTGCCTTCGGCAATGACGAAAAGATCGGCAAGTACAGCCGCGAAGGCCTCCCAGCGGGTCACCTCCAGCGCCTCGAGAAAAGGTTTTTCCGAAAACAGCCGCGGCCCCATGAAGCCCGTACGGGCGCGCAGATAGGCATATGTCGAGCTTTGCGCCACATGGGCCGCCTCGCCGGCAAGTGCTTCGAAAAATGCCTGTTCCGTCACGACCGGTGAACCGCCGGACAGCGCCCCGAACCAGTTCCGCATCCGAGCGGCAACCCCAGCCAGCCCTGCTTTCAACGCGATACCCCCTGTAATACGTAGATTGTATACGGTGATGCCTAATAACAATACATCTTGGAATTGTTCTTTTCGCCAAAACCCATGATAATGGCATTTCGTTGCCTTGCCACATCGAAGCCACTCGCAATGATCAAGACATAGGCAACAAGAGGGACCGGTTCCGTTTTGAGCCGGTGGGGACGGTTCCAAAGCCCGCGGGCGAAGGAACCTGCAACAAGTGCCGGGGGACGGAAGCGCAGCTTCCGGGAATGCGGCATAGAACCGCGACCGCCTCGGCTTTAGAGAGAGGGGGTCATTCGTGTCAGACGTACCGCCGGAAAAGGCCGCCGCGCACTGGGCAAAAACCCGGTCGCTCATGTGGACGTGCCTCACGATTTGGTTTCTCGCCAGCTTTGTCGTTCATTTCTTCGTCGCCACCCTGAACAAGGTGGTCATCCTCGGTTTCCCGATCGGCTTCTACATGGCCGGCCAGGGATCTCTCATCATCTTCGTCGTCCTGATCTTCTGGTATGCCCATCGCCAGAACGCCATCGATGAAGAATTCGGCGTTGCCGAAGACTAAGCCGGGACGGAGAAGAAAATGATAAAAGGCGACTTCATCAGCAATCTCGGCCGCATCTACGGTTTTTACACCGGCGGCTTCATCGCGTTCGTCCTGCTGCTCGCCGTGCTCGAGCAGATGGGCGTTCCCAACCGGATCATCGGCTACCTGTTCGTGTTCCTGACGATTGCGGTCTATGCCGTGATCGGCATCCTCGCGCGAACGGCGCAGGTGTCTGAATACTACGTCGCGGGACGCAGGGTTCCGGCGCTGTACAACGGCATGGCCACCGCCTCCGACTGGATGAGCGGCGCGTCCTTCGTCGGTATGGCCGGCTCGCTCTACATCCTCGGTTACGACGGCCTTGCCTTCGTGCTGGGCTGGACGGGCGGCTACGTGCTGGTCGCGGTGCTGCTGGCACCGTACCTGCGCAAGTTCGGGGCGTTCACGGTACCTGACTTCCTCGCCGTGCGCTTCGGCGGCAACCCCGCCCGCGTGGCCGGCATCATCGTGCTGTTTGCATGCTCCTTCACATACGTGACGGCGCAGATCTACGCGACGGGCATCATCGCGTCGCGCTTCCTCGGCCTGCAGTTCGAGGTGGCCGTCTTCGTCGGCCTGATCGGCATCCTGCTGTGTTCGATGCTCGGCGGCATGCGGGCGGTGACCTGGACCCAGGTGGCCCAGTACATCATCCTGATCATCGCCTACCTTATCCCGGTGGTGTGGCTGTCGGCCAAGATCACCGGCGTACCGATCCCGCAGATCATGTACGGCGGCATCCTCGAGAAGATCACCGCGATCGAAAAGACCATCGGCATCACCAAGGCGCATACTCAGCCGTTTACCGACTACAACATGCTGAACTACTTCGCCCTGATCCTGTGCCTGATGCTGGGCACGGCGTCGCTGCCGCACATCCTGATGCGCTACTTCACCACGCCAAGCGTGCGTGACGCGCGTATCTCGGTCGGCTGGTCGCTGCTGTTCATCTTCCTGCTGTACTTCACGGCGCCGTCCTACGCGGCCTTCGCGAAGTACGAGGTGCTGACCAACGTGGTCGGACAGCAGATCGCTTCGCTTCCGGGCTGGGTCAAGGCCTGGGGCCAAGTCGGCCTGGTGACGGTAACGGACCTCAACAAGGACGGCATCCTCCAGTGGGCGGAACTCAAGATCAATACGGACGTCATCGTTCTGGCGACGCCCGAGATCGCGGGTCTGCCCTATGTGGTTGCCGGCCTGGTGGCCGCGGGCGGTCTTGCCGCCGCGCTGTCCACCGCCGACGGTCTGCTGCTCGCCATCGCCAACGCGCTCAGCCACGACATCTACTACAAGATGGTCGACCCGCAGGCAGACGCGAAACGACGTCTTATCGTCGCCCGTGTCCTGCTCATCGTCGTGGCTGTGTTCGCGGCATGGCTTGCCAGTACGAAACCCAGCGACATCCTGTCGATGGTCGCCTGGGCCTTCTCGCTGGCGGCATCGGGGCTGTTCCCGGCCCTCGTGCTCGGCGTGTGGTGGAAACGCGCCAACACGGCCGGCGCCGTCGCGGGCATGATCGCCGGCTTCGGCGTCTGCCTCTACTACCTGATCGGCACCCGCTACTTCGGAATGCCCGAATGGTTCGGCGTGAAGAATATTTCCGCCGGCCTGTTCGGCATTCCCGTCGCGTTCGTCGTGACCTGGGTGGTCAGCCTGCTGACGCAGGCCCCGTCCAAGGAAATGATGGACTTCGTGGATCGCATCCGCGTTCCGCGTGGCGGCCCCGTCATGCAACAGGACTAGGAAACGGTGGGCGGCTCCGGGGAACCGGAGCCGCCCCGCCCTCCGCGGGGCCGGCGGCCAGGACGGCGCGGTCCCGTTTCTTTTTTCTTACCGGTAGCTTCCGATGCAGGCCGATCCCTTCCAGCTCCAGTTCCTGCCCTTCCACGTGATCAACTACGCACTGGCCGCGGTGTTCTACACCCTGATCGGCCGGTCCATCCTCGGCGTGTTCGTGCGCCAGGATTCCCAGTTTTTCGTCATGCGCTTCTTCCGCCTGATCACCGAGCCCTTCATGAAGGCGTTTCGCTTCATGACCCCGGGCTTCATGCATCCGGCGCTGGCGCCGCTCTATGTCGGTTTCTGGGTTTTCCTGATCCGGCTGGTCTTCGGCCTCGTCATGCTCAATTATGGCCTCGCGCCGCGGCTGTCCGCAGCCGCCTGAGGAGAATTTTCATCATGTCATCGTCCACCGTCGCGCCCGAATCGCCGGGCTGGCGCATCCCCCTCGTGGTACTCGCCTGCGGCACCGTCATCCTGATCCTGTCCGTGGGCATCCGTCAGAGCTTCGGCCTGTTCATGGACCCGATGTCGTCGACCCGCGGCTGGGGACGCGAGGCCATGGCGCTGGCGCTCGCCACCCAGAACCTCGTCTGGGGGCTGAGCCAGCCGTTCATCGGCGCCATCGCCGACAAGTGGGGCTCGGGCAAGGTGGTGGCCGTCGCGGGCGCGATGTACGCCTTCGGCCTCTACCTGATGTCCCAGGCGGTAACACCGGCCGATGTGCTGATTTCGAACGGCTTTCTCATCGGCCTTGCCCTGTCGGGCTGCGGCTATCCGGTGGTGCTGGCGGTCATCGGCCGTTCGGTACCGGAAAACAAGCGCAACCTGTTCATCGGCATTGCCTCGACCGGCGGCTCGTCGGGCCAGCTTGCGGTGATCCCGCTGTCGCAGGTGTTCATTTCATCCTCGGGCTGGCCGGTGGCACTCCTGATGCTCGGAGGCATGGCGGCGCTGATCGTCCCCATGGCCGCCACCATGGTCGGCACGAAAAAGGCCCCCCGTCCCGGCGCCATGGCCGAACAAACCCTGCGTGCGGCCCTGGCCGAAGCCGCGCTCCATCGCGGCTTCGTTTTCCTGACCATCGGCTTCTTCGTCTGCGGCTGGCAGATCGGCTTCGTCGCCGCCCACCTGCCCGCCTTCCTGTCCGACCACGACCTGCCCGGCACTGTCGCCGCGTCGGCGCTGGCGGTGATCGGGCTGTTCAACATCCTCGGCACCTTCACGGCGGGAATGCTGGGTACACGCCTGCGCCAGAAGCACGTTCTTGCCGCCATCTACTGCCTGCGCGCCATCGTCATCGGTGTCTTCGTGCTGATGCCGAAAACGCTGCCCGTGGTCATGGTTTTCGCCGCCGCCGTCGGCTTCCTGTGGCTGGCGACAGTGCCCCTGACATCCGGCCTGGTCGCGCGCATCTTCGGCGTGCAGTACATGGCGACGCTCTACGGCATCGTTTTCATGAGCCACCAGATCGGCAGCTTCTTCGGGGTCTGGCTGGGCGGCAGGTTGTTCGACGAAACCGGGTCCTACGACGTGATCTGGTGGGGCTCGGTCATCCTCGGCTTCGCCGCGACGATCCTGCATATTTCCATCGACGACCGGCCGACCGACCGCGTCATCGCCGCCCGCGCCGCGGCGACGTAGCTCAGGCGCCGAGCAGCTTCCTGACCAGGATCAGGAGCACCGCAGCCGGAGCCACGATCCGCACCAGCCACAGCCAGGTGCGGCCGAGGGTGTCGTCGTTCAAATCCGCCTCCCTGAGCACCTCTGCGCGATTCAGGCACCATCCGACGAACAGGGCGATCAGAATACCGCCGAGGGGCAGCAGGATATTCGAGACCGCGGCATCGATGGTGTCGAGGATGCCGCCGCCGTCGAAGCGGATATGGGACAGCGCGCCGAAGCTCATTGCCGAGGGCACGCCGATGATGAAGATGATCACGCCGAACAGCGCCGTTGCCGGCCAGCGGCGCATGCCGAGGCGGTGCATCGCCATCGATACCGGCACCTCCAGCAGCGAAACCATGGACGTCAGGGCTGCCGCCGAAAGAAGGAAAAAGAACACGGTGCCCGCAATGACGCCGCCCGGCATGCGCAGGAATACCTGCGGCAGGGTAATGAAGGCGAGTTCCGGACCCGACGCCGGGTCGATACCGAAGGCGAAAACGCCGGGAAAGATCGCAAGGCCTGCGACAATGGCGAACAGCGTATCGCCGACGACGACGGCGAGCGCAGACACGGGAAGGGAAAATTCCCGCGGCATGTAGCTGCCGTAGGTGACGAATATCGCCATGCCGACGCCCAGCGAAAAGAACGCCTGCCCCATCGCCGCGGCCCAGACCTGCGGCCGCGCGAAGGCGGCCCAGTCGGGGGCAAAAAGAAAGCGCACGCCGCCGAATGAATTGGGCAGGGTCATCGCATAGACCGCCAGCGCAACCAGCAGCAAGGCCAGCAGCGGCATGACCCAGCGGTTGAACAGCTCGATGCCGCGCGCGACGCCCCCGGCGACCACGAACATGGCAGCGCCGAGAATGACGGCCTGCCAGGCGACCGGCTCGCCGAGGTTGGCGATGAATTTCCGGAAATAGCCGCCGAACCCTTCCCCTGCCGCCGTCCACAGCGAACCCGTCGCGGCACCGGCGAAATACTTGAGAGCCCAACCCGCGATCACCGCGTAATAACTGAGAATGATTGCCGCCCCGCCGACGCACATCCAGCCCACCCAGGGCCAGCCGCGCCCGCCGACGGCGAAGGCCGCCACCGCGTCGCCCTGTCCGCGCCGCCCCATGGCAAGTTCGGCGATCACCAGCGGCAGGCCGATGAGGGCGACGCAGAAAATGTAGATCAACAAAAATGCCGCACCGCCGTTTTCGCCGGCAACGTAGGAAAAGCGCCAGATGTTGCCAATACCGACCGCAGAGCCGATTGTGGCAAGGATAAATCCCCGTCGCGAAATCCACTGTTCACGGTCGGCCAATCCGCCCTCCCTGCTTGCTGATGTCCATTGTAGCGGGGCTGGCTTTGCGCGACCATGCCCCCATGAGCAAGGCCTTTACAAAAGAATCGGACGGCGACGACGGTTCGGACGAGTTGCCCGATGCGCCCGCCCTTCCCAAGGGAACGCGCAATTACATGACGCCGGAGGGCTTCCGTCGCCTGCAGGACGAATTGACTCATTTGGTGAAGGTGGAGCGGCCGAAGGTCGTCGAGATCGTCTCCTGGGCGGCGGGGAACGGCGACCGTTCGGAAAACGGCGATTACATCTTCGGCAAGCGACGGCTCGGCGAAATCGACCGGCGCACGCGGTTCCTGCGCAAGCGGCTGGAAATCGCCGTCGTCGTCGATCCGGCGGAGCAGCGCAACCGCGAGCAGGTATTTTTCGGCGCGCGCGTGACCTATGCCGATGCAAAGGACCAGGAACGCACCGTCCGCATCGTCGGCATAGATGAAGCGCGCATCGAGGAAGGCGAGGTCAGCTGGATCGCCCCCATTTCCCGCGCCCTGATGCGCGCGCGCGTCGGTGACGTGGTCGAACTTCGTTCGCCTGCCGGCATCGAGCAGATCGAAATCATCGAGATTTCCTACGACGCCTGACACGGAGAGCGACATGAGCGACGACATCGAACCCGGCGACGCTTACCCCGATTCCGGCGCGCGCCTGCCCTTTCCCCGGCGCGAAGACCTGCTCGACGATCCCGAGGCGCTGGCCGTCTACGACCGCTTCGTCGACCCGAAGTCCGACACCTACGCGGGGCTGCGCGGCCCCGGCGGCATCCGCCTGCACAGCCCGCGGCTTGCAGTCAGCCAGTTGCCCAACAACCGCTACATCCGCCGCGAAGCGGGGATCAGCGGGCGCGAGCGCGAGCTTGCCATCCTCGCCACCGCGCGCGAACTCGACAGCCAGTTCGAATGGATGGCCCATGAGGAACCCGCGCGCCGGGCTGGCATTTCCGAAGACATCATCGAAACCCTTCGCCTGCGCGGCCCCCTCGAGCGGTTGCCGGAAGCGGACGCTGTGCTCGTCCGCCTCGCCCGCGAGGCCTTTACCGACCGCAACGTGAGCAAGGAGGCTTACGCCGCCGCAGTGCGACTGTTCGGCCCGCGCAAGCTCATCGATATCGTGCAGCTGATGGGCAATTACGCTGGCACCGCGCTGGTGCTTTCCGTTTTCGCGGTACCGCTGCATCCGGGCAAGAGCCCGCGCCTGCCGCCCCGCTGACAGGGCGCCTGTATTGCCTTGAAGGTGGGCACGGCCTAAAAAGGTGCCCCGGCACACGAAGAACGGAGAGGAACAGGGCATGGCGAGTTGGGTGCGTTTCGAGAAAAACGGCGAAACCGGCTTCGGCTGCCTCAACGCGGCGGGTGATGCGATCGAGGTTCACGACGGCGACATGTTCGCTGGCGCCCGCCCGGCCGGTGCCACCGTGGCGCTTGCCGATGTCCGCCTGCTGCCCCCTGCGCGACCCGGCAAGATCGTCGCCCTGTGGAACAATTCGCGCTCGAGCGCGGAAAAACAGAAGATCGATCCGCCGCAGCGCCCGCTGTTCTTCATCAAGACGCCGAACGGCTATCTCGCGCCCGGCGGCGCGATCCGCCAGCCGGCCGCTTATGACGGCCGCGTGATCTTCGAGGCCGAGCTTGGCATCGTCATCGGCAAGACCTGCACCGCGGTGAGCGAGAACGATGCCGCCGACTACGTGTTCGGCTACACCTGCGTCAACGACGTGACGGCACTGCAGATCATCCGCGAGGACCCCACCTTCGCCCAGTGGACGCGGGCCAAGAACTTCGACACCTTCGCGCCCTTCGGACCGGCAATCGTCACGGGTATCATGCCCGCCGACCTGCCCGGGATCTCCATCCGGGCCGAGCTGAACGGGCGGGAGCGGCAGAATTATCCGGTAAGCGACCTGTTCTATTCGCCACTGGCGCTGGTCAGTCTGGTGTCCCGCGACATGACGCTGGAAGCCGGCGACATCATTTCCTGCGGCACCGGACCGGGCGCGGTGCCGATGAAGCCCGGCGACCGGATCGAAATCGTCATCGACCGGGTCGGACGGCTTGGCAACGATTACACGGAATGATCAGTCGAACAGCTTGTCGATTTCCGACTGGACGAGGCCCGCGCCGTTGAGCTGCGGTCCGTTGAGCAGGGCTTCGTCCTTCGACTTTTCAGGGGCCGCGACTTCGATCTCCATGATCTCGTCCTTGCCCATCAGCTTCATCAGGTTGTCGACGCGCTGTTCCACGTAGGTCAGCGATTTCGCGACCTTGTTGACGCGCTGGCCAGTAATGTCCTGGAAGGAACAGGCCTCGAAGACCTGGTTGGAATTCCCAGTGATGCGGTCGAGAAGGGCAATCTGCGCCGGATCCTCGAGCAAGCCGCGAAGCTCGCTGACGGCCCCTTCACTGTCTTCGGTCGCCGTCATGATGGTGTTGGTGGCATGTTCGGTCGCCTGAACAATGGCGTCCATCTGTTCGCCCATGGTGATGAAGCCATGGCTCGCGTCGGCCGGGCGATCGATCGCCGCGATCTCCTCCCGCACGCGCTGGATATAGAAGGCCAGCGCATCCAGCTCTTGTTTCAGATTGTTCATGGCGATCCACTCCGACCCCTGGAAAGAAACACGCCTCCGGCCGCCCGACAAAACGGGGACCGAAGCGCGTTCTCAGGGTAAAGAGATAAGCCTAACAAGGGGTAAACCACCGGAAAGCAAGCTTTCCGCAGGATAAGCCCCCCGCTAGCGGATCATGTTGAGGCCATAAAAGACCACGGCCGCGAGCGCCGCCGTCGCCGGCACGGTAATCAGCCAGGCAGCGATGATGGTCATGAAATGGGAACGGCGCACCAGCTTGCGGTACGCGATTTCCTCGGGCGGCATCAGTTTCTTGGGCTTGCTGTCCGCCTTGCCGCCGCGGTTGTTGATCATGGCCCGGCGGCGCTTGCTGTGACGGGTGTAATACTCGCGGAAAAAGCCGACGCCGAAGACGGCACCGACGGCGATATGGGTGGAACTGACCGGCAACCCCATCCATGACGCCACGATCACGGTAATCGCCGCCGACAGCGCGACGCAGTAGGCGCGCATCGGGTTCATCTTCGTGATCTGATCCCCGACCATACGGACAAGCTTCGGACCGTAGAGAAATAGGCCGATGCTGATGCCGAAGGCACCGATCAGCATGATCCAGGTCGGTATGACGACCTTGCCGGCGATCGCTCCCGACTGAATGCTGTAGATGATCGCGGCAAGCGGGCCGATTGCATTGGCAACGTCGTTGGCGCCGTGCGCGAAAGACAACAGCGCCGCCGAGCAGATCAGCGGCAGGCGGAACAACTTTCGCAGCGACTGGTTGCGGTTTTCCATGCCACGGGACTGGCGATGGATCATCGGGTGAATGACCGCCCAGGATCCGAAGAACATGGCGATGCCGATGCCCGTCAACACCAGGGGGCCCGGCTTCCAGACTCGGCCCAGGCCTTTCATCACGAGGTAGACCGTGAAGGCTGCCGCCATGACCGCAATCAGCAGCGGAATCCAGCGCCGCGCCGCGGCGATCTTGTCGTGCTGGTAAATCAGGTTGACCTTGATGAAGGCCAGGAACAGGGCCGCGATGATGCCGCCAAGCAACGGCGAAATCACCCAGCTGGCGGCGATGCCGCTCATGGTCATCCAGTTGACGACACCGAAACCGCCCGCGGCAATGCCCGCGCCCATGACGCCGCCAACCACCGCGTGGGTGGTGGACACCGGCGCGCCCAGCCAGGTCGCCAGGTTGATCCACACGGCCGCGGAAATCAGCGCCGCCATCATCGCCCAGACGAAGACGGTGCTGGACGCGACCTTGGCGGGATCGATGATGCCCTTGGAAATCGTCGCGACGACGTCCCCGCCTGCGATCAAGGCGCCGGCGCTCTCGAAGATCGCCGCGATGATCAGCGCCCCGAACATGGTGAGAGCGCGCGCGCCAACCGCCGGGGAAACGTTGTTGGCGACGTCGTTGGCACCGATATTCAGCGCCATGTAACCGCCGAGAACGGCGGCCACGATGATCATCACCGTGTGGGTCGCCATGCCCGAAAAGATGGCGGCCAGCAGCCCCGATACGCCGAGAAACACGAGCGCGAGCCCGTGGGTCACGACCTGGCTCGATATTGTGCGGGCGGCGGCCTCGACCCGCACCAGCTTGGCGAGGTCCTTGTCCAGCGACTGTTTCGTCAGGCCGTCAACGGGGGGCTGCTTGCTTTCGCTCATTGCGGGGTTCCTTTACCACACCGGCGATATCCGGCCCTTCGACACCCACGCGAAGAGGCATCCGACGAAAACCGGACGTCATATGTCACGGGGGAGTTAGGGACAGGCAGGACCAGCTCTTTTTTGATCGGGATTGCGTTCAAAACCGCCGCCTTTATGACATATTTGCGCCGACGCTGCCGCCAAAAAATCTTCTCGTGAGAACCCCTGAAACCCGCGTGTTTTAGCCATTTTTTCCGGATAGGGTGCGTAACGCCGTCCAGATGCGCACGGGCGTGGCCGGCATCAAGAGATCGCGTACGCCGCAAGGTGTCAGCGCATCGAGCACGGCGTTCATGACCGCAGCCGGTGCGCCGGTGGCCCCCCCTTCGCCCGCGCCCTTGACGCCAAGCACGTTGGTCGGGCTCGGAAAGTCATTGGATATCGGATGAATCTCGGGAACCGCCGCCGCCCGCGGCAAGCCGTAATCGAGAAACGATGCCGTCATCACCTGCCCGGTGCCGTCGAGGGCGACCTGCTCGCTCAAGGCTTCACCTATTCCCTGCGCAATGCCGCCCTGGGACTGGCCATGCACGATAGGCGGATTGATCGCCCTGCCGACATCATCCACCGCCGTGAATTTGACGATCCGAACCGCGCCCGTCTCCGGATCGATTTCGACCTCGCAGACATGGCAGCCGTTCGGATAGGTCACGGCATCGTCTTCGGAACGGCAATCGGCGAACAGCCCTTCGGGATCGTCGACGGCACCGGCGATCTCGGCCAAGGACACGCTGCGTCCGCCGCCGGCATCGAAAAGGCCATCGCGAAAGGAAACGTCGCTTTCGCCCGCCTGCAGCAGGCGCGCGGCGACAGGCCGTGCCTTCGCCACCAGCCGTTCCGTCGCAACGACAAGGGCCGCGCCCGCGCGCACCATGGAGCGCGAGGCATTGGTCCCGACACCATCGGCGATCAGGTCGGTGTCTGATTCGAGCACGTCGATAACGGCGGGATCGAGGCCGAGGCGATCGGCCGCAATCTGGGCGAGGCTGGCGCGCTGGCCCTGCCCCTGATCGACGCAGCCCGCACCGATGGAAAGCCTGCCGTCGCGGGAAAGCCGCACGGCCGCATATTCGCCGCCACCGCCGCCCGCACCTTCGATGTAATTGCTGATGCCGATGCCGCGCAGGAGCCCACGCCCCTTCGCGGCCGCAAGGCGCGCCGAAAATCCGTTCCAGTCCGCCGCCGCCAGCGCCTTTTCCATCCCCGTCGCGTAATCGCCGCTGTCATAGATTGCGCCCATTGGCGTTGTGAACGGCAAATCGTCCCGCCCGATCAGGTTGCGACGGCGCAGGGCGATGCGATCCATCCCGGTTTCGCGCGCTGCCTTGTCGATCAGCCGCTCCATGAGGAAGTTGGCTTCCATCCGGCCGACGCCGCGGTAGGAACTGACCGGAACGGTATTGGTGAAAACGCCGCGCAGTTCGAGGCAGACCGCCGGCGTTCGGTAAACGCCGGGCAGCATGCGCGCGAGATTACGCATGACCGAATAAGGCCCGTTGCCCGTATGCCGTGCGCCCATGTTGGCCGCGCCGCAGACACGCAGGGCAAGAAAATTCCCGTCGCGGTCCAGCCCCAGTTCGCCGCGCAACACGCTGTCGCGGCCCTGGGTCGTGGCGAGAAACTCTTCCTGCCGGGTACCGGTCCATTTGACCGCCCGGCCCAGGGTGCGCGCCGCCCACAGCACGGCCGCGTATTCCGGATAAATGACGCTGCGCGCGCCGAAAGCGCCGCCGACGTCGGGCGATATGACGCGAACCCTGTCGCGTTCCACCCGCAGAACGCGGGCGAGCTTGTCGCGCAGGCCGTGGATCGCCTGACAGCCGGCGACCAGCGTGAAACGGCCCGATGTCGCGTCGTAATCGGCGAGCGCGGCGCGCGGCTCCATGAAAGCCGGCACGACGCGGCCGATCTCGACGTCAAGCTCGATGATCCGCGCGCTCGCCGCCAGTCCCCGGGCCACCGCGCCCGCGTCTCCATCGGCCCAGTCGTAACAAATATTGTGCGGGGCTTCCGGCCATAGTTGCGGGGCGCCGGGCAACGCTGCTGCGGCGACGGCCGTGACCGCGGGCAGTCCCTTGTATTCAACCTCGACCGCTTCCACTGCGCGAACCGCTGCTTCCGCGCTTGCCGCCACCACAATCGCCACCGGCTCGCCGACGTGGCGGACGCGGTCTTTGGCCAGCACGAAATAGGGCGGATCGGCCATCGCGCTGCCGTCGCGGTTGGGATAGCCGGCACCGCGGCCGGCGATGCCGGTGCCGATCCGCTCGCATCCGGTGGCGGCGAGATCATCGACGGTGTAGACGCCGAGGACGTCCTCCATCGCCTGCGCGGCGGCGAAGTCCATGGCGAGGATATCAGCATGGGCATGGGGCGAACGCACGAAGGCGGCATAGGCCTGCCCGGCAACATTGAAGTCGTCGCTGAACCGCCCGCGCCCCGCGAGCAGCCTGAGGTCTTCCCTGCGCCTGAGCGATTCGCCGATCACTTTATTCCCCCCGGCACGATGATAATCGCCTGCGCGGGGACACTCCAAGTCCTTCAGCGGGCCTCGCGCGCGCGGCGTGTGGCGGCGTCCTGGCGCGCGCGGATGTCGCGCGGCCAACGGCTCTTGATATAGGCAAGCACGGCCCAGATTTCCGCATCGGACAGCTTTCCGCCGTAAGCGGGCATGTCGCTCTGGTAACCGGGCGGCGCGAAAGCGGCGATGCCTTGCTTGGTCAAGGCGAAGAGCTGGTCGTCGCCATGGTGCCAGGTATGCCCGTCTGCGTCATGGGGCGGAGCGGGCAGCTTGCCGTCCGCCCGCCGGTTGCGCCAGTCGGGCTGACCTTCGAGGTTTACGCCATGGCAGCTTGCGCATTCGCGGGCATAGATCTGCCGGCCGAGCGCCACCTGAGCGGGGTCATCCGGATCGGCCCCCGACGGCGTGCGCGCAACAACAAAAACGTAAGCGGCATATGCCGAAACGGCGACCGCCGCCCCGGCAATGATGGCCTTCAATCCCAACTGCACTGTTCCGGATCCTCCCGCGTGTCGGCGCGATTATGCTGATTTTATCCCCTATGGGGAGCGCGAAAAAACCGGCGGCCCCGCAGGAGCCGCCGGCCATGAACGAAAAACGGATGTGTTACTTGCTCTTCTTCTTTTTCTTGGAGACCGCGGGCGGCCAGAGCTTCGCCGCGACCTTCACGATGTCCTTGGGCGACGCATAGGCCTTCTTCAGCGCCACCGCGATTTCGGCGCCGGTCATCGGATCGGGCGTGATGTGCATCTTGCCCGCGTCGGCGAGGAACTTCGGATCCTTCATGGTGTCGTCGAAGGCCTTGCGCAGCGCCTTGACCAGATACTGCGGCACACCTGGCGGGAACAGGTAGGGGCGGCCCACGTTGTTCTTCACCGAAAGAACCTCGAGCGCCTTCTTGTGATCTGGATTGGTCACGTATTCGGACAGCAGCGGCACGTCGGGAAGCTGCTTGATCCGTTTCGGCGCATCCTGCACGAGGAAACGGATCTTCTTTTCCCTGAGCCAGCCGGGATCGGCCGCTTCATAGGTGTCGTAGGAGAAGCCGCAGATGCCCTCGACCTCACCGCGCTCGACGGCTAGGCGCATGCCGCGGGTGTTATAGCCGGAGATCACCTTGAACTTGGTGCCGAGCAGCGTGTTCAGCATCAGCGGCGTCTTCGCCGAATTGCCGGAAAGGCCCGTTGTAGATACGCGCACCTCCTGCTTCTTGACGTCCTCGATGGTCTTGACCGGGCTCGTGTGCCAGATCATGCAAGTGTTGTACTGGGTGGTGATCGAACCGATCCATTCGAACTTGGTCGAGTCGAACTGCGCCCGGTTGTTGCCGAGCAGCGGCTCGAGCAGGTTGGTGTTGTACGTCATACCCATCACCGAACCGTCGCGGGGCGCCACGTTGTAGAGCCAGTTGGTGCCGCGAATGCCGCTGGCACCCGGCATGTTCTGGTTGATCATGCTGGGCTTGCCGGGAACATGATTGCCGATGTGGCGCGACAACAGACGCGAATAGGTGTCATAGCCGCCGCCCGCGCCGGAAACGATGGTCATCGTCAGGTTCTTGCCCTTGTAGAAGGCCGCGGCCGATTGGGCCTGGGCCGGCGACGCCGCGCCCAAGGCCAGGCCGACGGCCAGCGCCGTTGTCCCCAGAAATACGGTTTTCGAGTGTGTTTTCATGCTTTGCTCCCGGTGAAACGCCCTGATTTGCGTTGTTATTGGACTGGGTTGTTCTTGTTGTTCTTCGTTTTTCTCCAAGGGCTTGGGTGCCAATGGAAATCACCTGCCGGCCGCGAAGGGCCAGCTTACGCTCGGTCATGTTATGGAAATTCTATCCGCCGCCCCCCGATGAGTCGAGGCTGCTATTTTCGCAGAGAACAGGGCTTATGGCGTAGTGCGCGCGGGCACCGCCACCGGGCTGCCAATAGGCCCGGCAGGCGGACGAAGGCCGCGAAATCACCCCCCTTGCGCGGGCGCTTCTACTCTTCTTTCTTCTTCTTTTTCTTCTTTTTCTTCTTCTGCGTAATCGCGCTGATTTTCTGAACGATATCGTCCGGGGTTTCGGCAAGGTCGGCGACGACCTTCGTCAGTTCCTCGCCCGTCAGCGCGGTAATCACCAGCCCCATCTTCCTGCTTTCCGCGATGAAAGCCGGGTCCGCCATCGTGGCGTCGAAGGCACGGCGCAAAGCATTCACGCGTGCCGCCGGAACACCGGGGGGCGCGGCGATAGGACGCCCCAGTTCGGTACTTGAGAAAAAGAACGCAAGGGTCTGGCGCTGGTCCTTGGTCTTTACATAGTCGAAAACGCTGGGCGCCCCCAGTCCCGGCACCCTTTTCTGCTCGAGATTGAAAAGCGGGATCAAGTCGCCTTTCTTCTGCCAACCGGGATTGGTGCTTTCCAGCCCCGCGATCGTCTGACATATCCCTTCGACTTCGCCCTTCTCGATCGCAAATACGACGTTCTGCGCGCCCTGATATCCCTCGATGACACGGAACTTCATGCCAAGCACGCCCCTGAGAACGACCGGGGTGTTGCTGACCGTGGTGCCGATGCCGGAACCTCCGACGATCAGCTCTCGCTCGAACAGGTCCTCGGCCTTCTGGACCTTGGCGCCCTTCCGGGCCACGCAGACACGGTTGGTCAGCTCCGGGCTGCCGATCCAGTTCATATCCCTGGTGTTGAACTTGACCGCGGGATGGTTGAGCAGGGCCTGTGTCGGGATGTTTCGCGAAAAGATCGCGATGGTGGTCCCGTCCCGGGGGGCGCGGTTGAACAGGTGGTTCGTCGCCGTTATCCCGCCCGCGCCGGGCATGTTGACCGCCACGATGTTCGGCGTGCCGGGAATTTTCTTTCCCATGTGACGGCCGATGACCCGGGCCCATTGGTCGTAACTGCCGCCCGCCGAGGTTCCGATAATGAACTGGATGTTCTTGTCCTTGTAGAACCGGGCGATTTCATCCTTGGCGGCGTCGGCAGCGGATACGGGCGGCGCGATGACAGCGGCAAACGCAGCGGCCAAGGCGATGCTAGAGAGTGTTTTCATGATTCCCTCCCCCTGAGATTTCCAAAAGCGAAACTGGCCGTCGCGGCAATCAGCCGCGCTCACGCAACTGATCGAAGCCGTTTTCGGAAAGATCGATGTTGTTGCCATCGGGATCGGTTATGCGAACCTCGGCGTAAGGACGGTCGGCCGGGCGCGGTGCCGGTTCATCCAGTCCCCATTCCTTGATCTGGTCGCCGACATCGTCGCGGCTGTCGACATGAAAGCCGATATGGTTGAGCCCGACCGGCTTGCCTTCGGCTTTGTTCTTCAGCAACGCCAGCGTGATCGTACCGTCGGTCATGAAGGTCGATCCGTTCGGGCTCTGGTGCACGATTTTCATGTCGAAAACCTCGCCGTAGAACTTGGCGAGTTTGGCCGGATCGAGCGTGACGATCGCAATGTGACGGAGCTTGCGCATGCGGTTCGAACCGCTGGTCCGGGCGCTCTCCGCGTTCTGGGTCTGTGTCATATTTTCCTCCCTGTTCTGGTCTGGCTACGGGTCATGCTTTCTTTTGATGCCCGCACAGGCGGGCATCATGGGAGCATTTCGATTTTCATGCTGGCATGCTGAATTTTGGAATGCAACTGCTAGGGAATTGCATGCCCGCGCCGCGCCTTCGCAGCCGCGCAAATGATGACGCGGCCGGGAATATCGGTGCCTTACTGCCGTGAAGTGAAAGTGGCGTCCCCTAGGGGATTCGAACCCCTGTTATCGCCGTGAGAGGGCGATGTCCTAGGCCACTAGACGAAGGGGACCCGTGGCGGCCGGCCCTTGGCCGGAAGGCGAATTATCTAGCGGTTCGCCGGGCGGCGATCAAGGACAAAGGCCGCTGGTGCGGGGCAGATCCGGCACGCGTCCGGCAAACCGCTCAGGTTTCAGGGACTTCCACCAGGTCGGCCTCGATGAAGTTGTCGCCGTCAAAGGCATAGGCCCGCGTCGCATCGGCCCCGACGATAAGCCAGTTATCCCCGGGGGCGGCACCGTCGCGCGCCCGCAGGGTATCGGTCATCGAGGGCTCGGCCGGGCCGCCGGGATGGGAATGGTAGGGCCCTATGATGTCGTCGCCCGCCTCGCGGGCAAGGCGGTGGGTGGCGAGAAGCACCGCGGGGTCGACCTCAAAACGGCGGGCGGGGTCGTCGGCCACATTGGCCGCGGCGACGGCGCGGGTAATGCGGCAAAGGGCGCCGTCCCGGCGGCCGACGAGCAACCCGCAGCATTCATTGGGCAGGGCAACGTCCGCCGCGGCGCGTATGGCGCCCAGAACGGAAGCCGTAATTTCGATCCTCACCTCGCCCCGCCGGTGACGATATCGTAGCGGGCGGCAAGGCGGCCGTCGGCGGCATCGAAGACGAACAGGGCCTCGCGCCCATCGGCAAGGCGCGCACGCAGCACGAGGCGCCCCCCATCCAGCCGCGATTCCTGAACCGCGGCACCGGGCGGCAATTCAAACCGCGCCCCGGCCGCAGCGGGCTTGGCGGCAGGGGTGGTGCTGCCGAGCCGCCCCGCCCTTTCGAAGATCAGCGTGGCCAGCACGCTGGCGCCGACCAGAATGGCGATTCCCATGGCGATGACCAGGGTCTTGAGTGCGCGCATGATTTTGTCCACTCTCCCCGCCATGAATGATGGCGGCAAAACAGATATCCCTGCCGGGGTCCGGATCGTCGTCGCCGGCGCCGATGCGCGCGGGCGGATGGACGCCTTCCTGGCCGCGGCACTTTCAGACCTCTCGCGATCGCGCCTCAAGGCGCTGATCGGCGCAGGCGCCGTAACCGCCGACGGCGCGACGATAAAGGACCCGTCCCGGGCGGTCAAACCGGGCGCCACCTATCGCGTCACCCTGCCCGCCCCCGTCCCGGCCACGCCGGCGGGACAGGATATCGCCCTCGATATCCTGTTCGAGGACGAACACCTGATCGTCATCAACAAGCCCGCCGGGCTCGTCGTGCACCCCGCACCCGGCAACCCTGACCGCACCCTGGTCAATGCCCTGATCCACCACTGTGGCGCCGGCCTGACCGGCATCGGCGGCGTCGCCCGGCCGGGCATCGTCCATCGCCTCGACAAGGACACGTCGGGTGTCATGGTCGTCGCCAAGACGGCCGAGGCGCATGCATCCCTCGTCACCCAGTTCGCGAGCCGCACCATAGAGCGGGCCTACGGGGCATTGGTATGGGGTACACCAAGTCCGGCCAAGGGGCGGATCGAGGGCAACATCGGCCGCAGCCCCCGCAACCGCAAGAAAATGGCGGTGCTGCGCACGGGCGGGCGGCCCGCGGCGACGCGCTACGCCGTGATCGCCCCCGTCGGCAGCAGGGCCAGCCGCATCGAATGCCGCCTGGAAACCGGGCGCACCCACCAGATCCGCGTCCACCTGGCCCATATCGGCCATCCCGTTATCGGTGATCCCCTTTACGGGGGCCGCCGTAAAATAGTCGGGTTTGACGCCGACCATCAGGCGCTGCATGCCTTTCGTCTCGGTTTCCGGCATCCGGCGAGCGGGGAAATGCTTCGCTTTGAGGCTGAATTTTCGAATTATTTCATATCTCTACAAACGTTCTTAGAGTCTATATAAAAATTACTATTCCAGACCGATTTAGTAATGTATAGTGCGTTCCGTGAACGGGTTGCGATCCCGTTTGGTGTCATCCAGAAGTCGAGGTCCAGGTCGAACCCATGGCCAACAGTCTTTCCAGCCTCCCCGTCCTGTCCCCGGAAGGGAACCTGTCGCGCTATCTCCAGGAGATTCGCAAGTTCCCGATGCTGGAAAAGGAAGAGGAGTACGTCCTCGCCAAGCGCTGGCGCGAACACGGCGATTCGGAAGCCGCGCACCGGCTGGTCACCAGCCACCTGCGCCTCGTCGCCAAGATCGCCATGGGCTACCGCGGTTACGGATTGCCGCTCGGCGAACTGATTTCCGAAGGCAACGTCGGCATGATGCAGGCGGTCAAGCGGTTCGACCCGGAACGCGGCTTCCGCCTCGCCACCTATGCGATGTGGTGGATCCGCGCCTCGATCCAGGAATACATCCTGCATTCATGGTCGCTGGTGAAGATGGGGACGACGGCGGCGCAGAAGAAGCTGTTCTTCAACCTGCGCAAGCTGAAGGGACAGATGAAGGCGATCGAGGAAGGCGACCTGCCGCCCGAAAAGGTCGCGCTGATCGCCCAGCGTCTCGATGTCAGCGAAGACGACGTCATCACCATGAACCGGCGCCTCGCGGCGAAGGACCATTCCCTGAACGCGCCGATCAAAACCGATGC
This sequence comes from Alphaproteobacteria bacterium, assembly GCA_038145705.1. Classification (GTDB taxonomy): domain Bacteria; phylum Pseudomonadota; class Alphaproteobacteria; order SMXQ01; family SMXQ01; genus WHSO01. The sequence continues at coordinate 139,128 of JAYQQF010000004.1, forward strand.
CGACGGCGGCGAATGGCAGGACTGGCTGGTGGACGATTCCGACAGCCAGGAAACGGTTCTCGGCGAGCGAGAGGAATACCAGCAGCGCCACGAGTTGCTGGCCACCGCCATGCGCAGCCTGACCGATCGCGAGCGCCACATCCTGACCGAACGCCGGCTGAAGGACGAACCGACGACGCTGGAAGACCTGAGCCAGAAATACGGCATCTCGCGCGAGCGCGTGCGCCAGATCGAGGTACGGGCGTTCGAAAAGCTGCAGAAGGCGATGAAAAGCGCGGTGGTCGAAGGCGAAATTCTGGCCCGCTCGGTCGATTAGCGGCTAGCTGGGCAGAGACCCGGCACGATTGACCCCGTCACCCCATTCCTGGATAAGGCGCCTGCGTTCCGCGTCGAGCTTGCGGATCCGGCGCGCGGCCGTCAGTTCCATGAGGAATCCGGCCACCGACGGCATGCCGAGATAAATGATCCATCCCGCGGCCGCGGCCGTGTAAATCACCAGCCAGGCATAGACATCGGTCAGAATTCGCATGGCCTCGATCAGGTTCTGGTTTTTCGACCAGAGCGTGACGAGGAACGGCAGGGTTCCCGCGAAATTGAGGAAGCCGACCGATCGCGCCGCATATTTGCGCGGATGCGCATCGACGATAAAGGCAACGAGGGTCGGCAGCAGCCCCAGCGTCAGGACCAGCATCGTCGGCAGGGCGAAAATCATGCCCGCGATAAAGACGCCGAAGAAGATGAACTGCGCCAGGTTGCGTACCGCGTTCTCTGTCTTGCCTTTGTTCTGGGTCGTGCTCATGACCGCTTCCCTACCAGATCAGCACGGCGCTGATGGCCATCGCGAGAACGCCAAGAAGGCTCGAGAGCCCTGCCGCGATCTGGTGGCCGTATTCCTGTACGCGACGCGGGTCGTTATAGCCCATGCTCTTGAGGAACGAGACTTCGGCGCTGAGGCGGGCGTATTCCGCGATCGCCTCCGAATAGCCCTTGCGGTCGCGCTGGCGCGCGTCGCCATTGGCGAGATACATGTAAAGCGCCGCGATATCCCCACGATCCAAAAGGCCGGGAATCTCGGCCGCCACTTTCTCCCGCCACATCTGATGGTGGAAGCTCTCGATCGCGGGGGTCAGATACTGGCCGAGCCATCGCGCCACGCCGGGGAAGCTGCGCCCGCCGGTTTGCGCCTGCAGGGTCGCCAGCACGCCGAGCATGCCGAGCGCGGCGCGTTCCGGATCGTTCTGGTCGCTTGCCATCAGCAACAGGGGCTGCAGGTCTACTTTCACGTGGGTGCCGATGAACGCCGCCAGATGACGGTCGAAGGGCGGCCCCTGCTTGCTGCGTGACGATGCCCGCTCCAGGGCCGGCAGCAGATCAGCAACCTGCATGACCTTCTGATCGGCAACCAGGGGGCTGCGGCAATACTGGTAGGGATTGAGATCGTAAAGGCAGCGCTCGATTCCGAAGCCCATCGCCTGATTCTTGAGAACCCTCATCTGATGGGCAAGGATTCGCGGCAGCGACGGCTTGACATGTTCGGGCATCGCCATGGTGCGGTGACGAAATCCCGGCAGGTCTTCGAGAATGGCTTCGGCAACGGTGCGGGTCTTGTCGGCATCGGTGAAGCAGATGGCCAGCAAGGCCCCGACACCGTCGATGTGGCATCCGAGTCCGCGCAGGCGGATCGGTGCCCGGCTGTCCAGCGCCATGCCCAGGCGCGAGACGAACCCCGCGCTTCCGTTTCCCGCAGCGCCCTCGCCGTCGCTCAGTTCAAGAGCATTGAGGATGGCATCGCCCAGACCATCATCGCCGAGGCTGCGCCGCGCCCAACCCAGCACCTCATGGCCTTTTTCCTCGAAGCGAACGTTCTCCCAGTTTTCGGCCAGCCATTGCGCCAAAGGCCGCGGGTTGTAGAACGTCTTGCCGCCGATGGAGAAACCCCGCTGGGCGCGGTCGGGGGTGCTGTTGTGCAGGCTTTTGAGGCGACGTTCCAGAAGCCAGGACTTGATATCCTCCAGCGTCCATCGCAGATCGGCGCGATCTTCCAGCATACCCCGCAGAGGTTCGCGCAGAAGCGCCGGCAGCCTGTTCTGGCCGCAAAGCGTCAGGAAGGACCCGCGCTCCAGCTTTTCGCGCAGAAGCGTCGCATCGTCCCTGCCCGCGGCGGGATCCTTGCCGATGATGAGCGAAAGAATCGTGACACCAAGCGCGTAGATATCGTCGGCAGGCAGGCCCGCGCCGCGACCGGCCGGGTGACACTGCAAAAGCGGAATGGTGCAGAAAGCCGCAGGCTGGTGAAAATGGCCGGGCGCGGAAGCAAGCTCGCCCAGCACCACCGGCGCCTTCGGATCTCGCGCCCGGAACAAATTGGTCGGCCTTATGCCGCCATGGGTCGTTTCGATACCCGCCAGTTCATCGAGCGTCGAGACAATGGGGGTAATGACATAATTGACGATGTCCAGTTCCGGCATCGGATCGAACGCCGTCGCCAGCGACGGAACGAGACGCGGACCGGGTGGCCGTTCATAGATGAGCACGAGGCGATGGGACACCGGTTCCGGCCAATGGACGAACCCATGGTCGAGCAGCCGCAACAGGCCCCGCGACGGAAACCCCTTCAGGTATTCCATCACGCTCGGGCGTGGCGGCAGTTCCGGATCACAGACGAGCGCGATGATGCCATGGTCGGAATTCAGGCGGTCGCGCGCCGCATGCGCACGCGCGCGCCCCCTTCCGCTCTTTTGGCCCAGCGAGTGCCCCGGAATATAGGAAAGCCCGTTGAGCAGGGTAGC
>JAYQQF010000004.1:141926-186401 GCA_038145705.1 Alphaproteobacteria bacterium
TGGGCTCGTATTTTTTTATAATATACATTTCCCTTGGTCGTATTTCTGGGGGTCGCGCGCCGCTTGCGCCGGCGCGCGCGACGTGCCGATCTTGTCGCCAAGCTCGTCCGCCGTAATCTCGAAACGCCCGTTCAGCAGGATCGCCGGCGCATCGGCCCCCACGAGCCCAGCCGCGACCGCGCGGGAAGACGCCATGGTAGTCCTCGCCCAAATCGTAAACTTGCAGGTCCGATTGTCGGCCCAAAAGACGAATGGAAGGTTAATCGCGCCCCCCTCGGGAGGCGCGAAAACCCAGCATTTTAGCGATTTTTCGGGTTTACCTAGTCGGCGAAGGGGTCGCGGACGAGGATCGTATCCTCGCGTTCGGGCGAGGTCGAAAGCATCGCCACGGGCGCCCCGATCAGCTCCTCGATCCGGCGGACGTATTTCACCGCCGTCGCCGGCAGTTCCGCCCAGGAACGCGCGCCCTGGGTACTTTCGGACCAGCCTTCGAGGCTTTCCCAGACCGGTTCCACCGCCGCCTGTCCCGAGACCGACGACGGGAAATAGTCGACGGTCTGACCATCGAGCCGGTAGCCCGTGCAGACGCGGATTTCATCAAAGCCGTCGAGCACGTCAAGCTTGGTCAGCGCGATACCGCTGATGCCGCCGGTCCGGATGGCCTGGCGCACCATGACCGCGTCGAACCAGCCGCAGCGGCGCTTGCGCCCCGTGACGGTGCCGAATTCATGCCCGCGCGCGCCGAGCCGTTCGCCGATGTCGTTGTCCTGTTCGGTCGGGAACGGGCCGGAGCCGACGCGTGTCGTGTAGGCCTTGGTAATGCCCAGAACGTAATCCAGCGCCCGCGGCCCGAGACCGGAGCCCGCCGCTGCCTGCCCCGCCACGGTATTGGAGGAGGTGACGAAGGGATAAGTTCCGTGATCGACATCGAGCATGGCGCCCTGCGCACCCTCGAACAGGATGCGGCGGCCCTTGCGGCGTTCGGCGTCGAGCCGCTCCCACACCCGCCCCGCGTAGGGAAGGATTTTCGGCGCTACTTCGCGCAGCTTGTCGAGCAGCGGCGCGCGCTGTAATTCCTCGGCGCCGAGGCCGCGCAGCAGCGCATTGTGGTGAAACAGAAGCTGGTCGAGGCGCATTTCCAGCGTCTCGCGGTCAGCGAGATCGCAAACCCGGATCGCGCGGCGGCCCACCTTGTCCTCGTAGGCCGGGCCGATGCCGCGACCGGTGGTGCCGATCTTGTTCTTACCCTTGGCCTCTTCCAGCGCCGCATCGAGCACCTGGTGAACGGGCAGGATCAGCGCCGCATTGTCGGCCAGCAGCAGGGTTTCCGGGGAGATCTTCACGCCCTTTGCGACAATGGCGTCGATTTCGGACAGCAGCGCCCAGGGATCGACGACGACACCGTTGCCGATCACCGACAGCTTGCCCGGGCGCACGACGCCCGACGGCAGCAGGCTCAGCTTGTAAGTGACATTATTGATGACGAGCGTATGGCCCGCGTTATGGCCACCTTGGAAGCGCACCACCACATGGGCGCGTTCCGACAGCCAGTCCACGATCTTGCCCTTGCCCTCGTCGCCCCACTGGGCGCCGACCACGGCGACATTGGCCATAATTTTCCCCTGTGCTTTTCCTAGGCTTTTGCGACGGCGACAGCCTTGCCGCCCTTGCAGACATGAGTGCAACCGAGACGCCGCGCTTCGGCGGCGGCATCCTTGACCGGCTCGAGTGCGGCGACGGTGATCCAGCCTTCACCCTGCAGGCGGGCGATGGCAGCGCGGCCTTCGTCGAGCGGCACGAATACGCGGTCGGGCGAACGCGCCTCGGGCAGCGCCCGGATCACCGTATCCATGAAAAGCGTGAAGCCGGTTGCGGGTTCCGCGCCGTTGGGACGGCCCGTGCCGCCGGCAAGGTAGCGCCCGCCCCGGCCGAGCTCGCCGCGCGCGCCCACCGCGAACAGCACGAAGCTGACGCCGGTGTGATACTCGAACCCGCGGTTTTCGACCGGATCGATGGTGAGCCGGATATCGGGATTGATCTCACGCAAGAGCGCCACGACCTCGGCCAGCTGGCTGCAGGCAGCAGCGGCCTCGGCCGGCAACTTGAGGGCCGCGAGCGCATCGAGCGCGCCATCGGCGGGACCGCCGAGCTTGAGAAGCTGCGTCAGCAGTTCTGATGCCCCATTGCCGAGCGCGGCGATGGCGCCCGCATCCTTGCGGTCAAGCGCGGCGCGGACCTTGCGCGCCTCATCGTCGTTGAGGCCGAGCGCCCGCGTGATCGCAGGCACCAGTGTCGGCACGTTGAGATCCACCGAGAGCCCTTCGACGCCGATGGCGGCCAGCGCCTCATGGGCGAGCGCGATCACTTCGGCATCGGCGCGGGCACCGGCAGCACCGATCAATTCTACGCCGGCCTGGCCGACCTGGCGCTCGGGGCGAAGCTGGCTGCCCGTGACCTGCAGGACCTGGCCGGAATAGCAGAGCCTGAGCGGCCGCGCTTCATGAGAGAGCCGGGTCGTGGCGATGCGCGCCACCTGCAGGGTCATGTCGGCGCGCACGGCAAGCATGGCATGGCTGGCCGGATCCATCAGCCGGAAGGTCTGGCTGTTCATGGCGGCGCCGGTGCCACCCAGCAGGTTCTGCTCGAATTCCACCAGTGGCGGCTTGACCTGGGCATAGCCATGGGCGCGGAAAACCCCGAGCAGGCGGTTGACGGTCGCCGTCTCGAAGGCCGCCTCGGGCGGCAGGATGTCGTTCATCCCCGGGGGGAGAAGTCCTGATCCGATCACGTCGTTCATGGGCTTTCGGGGCCTCTTGGCACGGGTTCGCCGGGGCATGAAGGCCCCGGCCCGCTTCTAGCCGTTTTGGCCCCACCCGGCAACGGGTTTAGGGGCAATCACCCGCCCGGGACCTAGAAATCCAGGGCTTCGGCCTGAACCACATGCGGCAGGGCGCGGACCTTGGCCAAGGTGGCTTCGTCGATGGCCTGGTCGGTGTTGACCAGCGCAACGGCGTCGCCGCCCGCCTTGATCCGGCCGAGGCCGAAGGTGGCGATATTGACGCCGGCCGCGCCGAGCGCCTGGCCCAGCGAACCAATGAAGCCGGGCTTGTCCTGGTTGGTGACGAACAGCATGTGCTGGCCGATTTCGGCCTCGAGCGGGATGCCGTTGACCTCGACCACGCGGGGCTTGGAGCCGCCGAACAGCGTGCCCGATACCGACTTCTTCTCGCCCTTGCACTCGACGGTGACGCGGATCAGCGTCTGATAGTCGCCGCCGCGTTCGTGGGTCGCCTCGGTCACGTCGATGTCGCGGGTACGCGCGATCACCGGGGCATTGACCATATTGACCGTGTCCATCAGCGGCGACAGCAGGCCCTTCAGCACGATAGCCGTTAGCGGCCGGGTGTTGAGCTCCGCCACATGGCCGTCATAGTCGATGGTCACCTTGTCGAAACCGTCGCGGGCCAGCTGTCCGGCGAAGCCGCCCAGTTCCTCGGCCAGCTTCATGTAGGGCTTCAGCTTGGGCGCGTCTTCCGCCGAAACGGAAGGCATGTTGAGCGCGTTGACCACGGCGCCGGTCATCAGGAAGTCCGACATCTGCTCGGCCACCTGGAGGGCGACATTTTCCTGCGCTTCGGTGGTAGAGGCACCGAGATGCGGCGTGCAGACCACGTTGTCCATGCCGAAATAGGGGCTTTCCTTGGCCGGTTCCTTGGGGAACACGTCGAAGGCAGCACCGGCGACCTTGCCGGACTTGAGCGCCTCGACCATGTCGGCCTCGACCACCAGTTCGCCGCGGGCGCAATTGATGATGCGTACGCCGTCCTTCATCTTCTTGATGGCGGCGGCGCTGATGATGTTGCGCGTCGAATCGGTAAGCGGCGTGTGCAGGGTAATGAAATCCGCACGGGCGAAGAGATCGTCCAGCTCCACCTTCTCGACGCCGAGGTCCTTGGCGCGTTCGGGCGTCAGGTACGGATCGAAGGCGATGACCTTCATCTTGAGGCCAAGCGCGCGGTCGGCAACGATCGAGCCGATGTTGCCGCAGCCGACGACGCCGAGCGTCTTGGCCGCCAGTTCGACGCCCATGAAACGGTTCTTTTCCCACTTCCCGGCATGGGTCGAGGCATTGGCCGCGGGAATGTCGCGGGCCAGCGAGAACATCATGGCGATGGCGTGTTCGGCCGTGGTGATCGAGTTGCCGAACGGCGTGTTCATGACGATGACGCCGCTCGCGGTCGCGGCTTCGGTGTCGATGTTGTCGACGCCGATGCCGGCGCGGCCGATGACCTTCAGGTTGGTCGCCTTGGCGAGAACGTCCTTGGTCACCTTGGTGGCGGAACGCACGGCAAGGCCGTCGTAATTGCCGATGCAGGCGAGCAGTTCGTCGGCCTTCATGCCGGGCTTGAAATCAACCTCGACGCCGCGATCCTTGAAGATCTGCACGGCGGCGGGCGACAGTTCGTCGGAAATGAGAACCTTGGGCATTGGTCTGTCCTTAGAAAAAGAAATGAGTGGAGGCGCTCAGGCGCCGAAGTCCTTGGCGACGGTTTCCAGCGCCCAGTCGAGCCACGGGAAAAGCGCCTCGAGATCCGAGGTTTCGATGGTCGCACCGGCCCACACGCGCAGGCCCGGAGGGGCGTCGCGGTAGCCGTCGATATCGAAAGCGGCCTTTTCCTGCTCCAGCAGCTTGACCATCTGCTTGGGCACGGCGGCCTGCTTGTCCTCGGGCAGCGCCGCGAACCACGGCGCCACAATCTTGAGGCAGACGGAGGTGCAGGAACGCGCCTTTTCGTCGGCCACCAGGAAATCGACCCAGTCGGTCTTTTCCACCCACTTCGCGATGGCGGCGAGGTTGCCTTCCGAACGCGCGATCAGCGCCTTGAGGCCGCCGATTTCCTCGCCCCACTTGAGGCCGTCGATGGCGTCTTCCACGCAGAGCATGGAGGGCGTGTTGATGGTTTCGCCCTTGAAGATGCCCTCGATCAGCTTGCCGCCCGACGTCATGCGGAAAATCTTCGGCATCGGCCAGGGGGGCGTGTAGCTGGTCAGGCGCTCGACCGCACGGGGGCTGAGAACGAGCATGCCGTGCGCGGCTTCGCCGCCCATGACCTTCTGCCAGGACCAGGTGACGACGTCGAGCTTCTGCCACGGCAGGTCCATGGCGAACACGGCGGAGGTGGCGTCGCAGAGCGTCAGGCCCTCGCGGTCGTCACGAATCCAGTCGGCGTTCGGAACGCGCGCGCCCGACGTCGTGCCGTTCCAGGTAAAGACGATATCGCGGGCGGGATCGGCCTTGGTGAAATCGGGGATTTCGCCATAGCCCGCTTCGAACTTGCGCAGGTCCTTTATCTTGAGCTGCTTTTCGATGTCCTGCACCCAGCCCGCGCCGAAGCTTTCCCAGGCAAAGGCATCGACCCCGCGGGGGCCGAGCAGCGACCACATCGCCATTTCGAAGGCGCCGGTGTCGGAGGCCGGAACGATGCCGATGCGCCAGTCCTTGGGGATGCCGAGGACGGCGCGCGAACGGTCGATCACTTCGGCCAGACGGGCTTTCCCTTCGGCGGCGCGATGCGACCTGCCGAGGCTAGCATTTTTCAGATTGTCGAGAGACCAGTTGGGACGCTTTGCACAGGGACCCGATGAAAAGCGCGGGTCGCGCGGCCGGACTTGCGGCATCATGTCGCTATTCCTTCCAGAATAGTTGCACCCCGTTGGGGGGGTGTGGCCCGCCGCGGATACTAGAGATATTTCCTTTCCCGTCAATGAATCCCGGCGAATGGCCGCCCCGACGTCCACGCATGGCCCGGGGGGAGCGGTATAAATCATATTTGTCAATGAGTTAATGCGGGTTCCCCGGATCCCCGCACCACGATAGATTGAGTCCGCAACGAACGGAGCATGCCCGTGACGGCAATGGCGAACATCGGAATTCATGCCTGGGCAACCTATCTTCTGGTGATCGTTGCCATTTTCGCCTTTGCCAGCGACCGCATCCGGGGCGAGATCACGGCGCTCGGCGTGCTTGTCGCGCTCGTCCTCCTGTTCGAGCTTTACCCTCTTGCTCCGTCGCCGGGCGCCGAGCGCATCGATACCGGCCGACTGCTCGCCGGGTTCGCCAACCCGGCGCTGATCGCCGTGCTGGCCCTCCTGGTGCTGGGCCAGGGCCTGTCGCGAACCGGTGCGCTCGACTGGGCGCTGAAGCTGTTCCTCGCCCTCACCGGCGAAAGTGTGCTTCTGGCCATCGTCATCTGCTTTGCCGTGGTGCTGATCGCCAGTGCCTTCGTCAACAACACGCCGATCGTCGTCATCTTCATTCCCATCCTGGAGACCATCGGTCGGCGGTTCGAGATCGCACCCAGCCGCCTGATGATGCCGCTGTCCTTCGCGGCCATCCTCGCGGGCATGACCACGCTGATCGGCTCATCAACCAACCTGCTGGTCTCGGGCGCGGTGGAACAAGCAGGTCTGCCCGCCCTCGGCTTCTTCGAGTTCGCAGTGCCCGGCCTGATTCTCGCCGGCGTCGGCATGATCTACCTCGCCCTGATCGCGCCGCGCCTGTTGCGCCAGCGAATTTCCCCCACGAACCGCTTCGCGACAGGCCTGCACCGGCGCTTCGTCGCCCAGCTTTCGGTCGGCACCGAATCGAAGCTCGTGGGCGTCAAGGCCGCATTCAATGCGCTGGGCATCAAGGGGGCGCGCCTGATCCTGATGCAGCGCAACGAGCGATCCATCGTCCCGCCCTTCAATGGGGTCGACATCCAGCCCGGCGACGTTCTCGTGGTCCTCGCGACCAGCAAGGCACTGGGCGAATTGCAGACCAATTATCCGCACCTCACGTTCAACCTGACGGACGAATCGCTGCCCGAGGACGAAGAAGAGCGGAAAGAACGCCTCGGCCGCGACCAGTTGCTGACCGAGGTGATGATCGCCCCTGGATCGCGCCTCGTCGGCCAGACGCTTGAAGAAATCGGTTTCCGCCAGCGCTTCGGCTGCATCGTGCTTGGCCTTGAGCGGCGCAGCCATGTCATCCGGCGTCGCCTGACCGGCAGCGTCATCCGCGAAGGCGACGTGCTGGTGGTTCAGGGGACGCGGGAATCGCTGCAATTGCTCCGCGGGCATCGCGGCATCATCGTACTGGACGGTGCCACCCAGCCGCTGCCGCCCGCCCGCGCCGCCGAAATCGCGGGCGTCATCTTCGCCGCCACCGTCGTCGTCGCGGCAACCGGCATTCTGCCCATCGCCGCCGCCGCCCTGGTAGGCGTGGCGCTGATGCTGGCGACGGGGGTGCTTACGCTGCGCCAGGCGGCCTTCGCGCTCGACCGCCGCATCTTCCTGATGGTCGCGGCGTCGCTGGCGCTCGGCACCGCCATGATGGATACAGGCGCGGCCGCGGCGCTGGCGCAGGGCGTGATCGCGCTCAGCGGCGGTGCGGGACCGCCAGTCCTTCTGTCGGTGCTGTTCCTTCTGGTGGCGCTGCTGACCAACGTGCTGTCGAACAACGCGACGGCAATCCTGTTCACGCCCATCGCCATCGGCCTCGCCAAGGGCTTGGGTGCGGACCCGATGCCGTTCATCCTTGCGGTACTGTTCGGGGCGAACTGTTCCTTCGCGACACCCATCGGTTACCAGACCAACCTGCTGGTCATGGGGCCCGGCCATTATCGCTTCGGCGACTTCCTGCGCGTCGGCACGCCGCTGGTCGGCGTCATCTGGCTGACCTTCAGCCTGATGGCGCCGATGATCTGGAACCTCGGCCGCTAGAGCGCGCCCGCGATCGCCTTGCCCAAGGCCACGGTGTCGGCCTTGCCGCCCATGTCCGGGGTCAGAATCCGTGGGTCGGCCAGCACCTTCTCGATTGCCCCAACGATCGCCGCCGCCGCTTCGGTCTCGCCCAAATGCTCAAGCATCATTGCGCCCGACCAGATCTGGCCGATGGGGTTGGCGATGCCCTTGCCCGCGATATCGGGGGCAGAGCCGTGCACCGGCTCGAACATCGAGGGGTGGGTGCGTTCGGGATTGATATTGGCCGAAGGCGCGATGCCGATGGAACCCGCCACCGCCGGGCCGAGATCGGACAGGATATCGCCGAACAGGTTCGAACCGACGACGACGTCAAACCAGTCGGGATGGCCGACAAAATGGGCAGTCAGAATATCGATGTGATACTGGTCCGTGCGCACGTCCGGATACTGCGCGGCCATGGCGCGGAAACGTTCGTCCCAGTAAGGCATGGTGTGAATGATGCCGTTCGATTTGGTGGCCGAGGTCAGGTGCTTTTTCGGACGCGAGCGCGCCAGCTCGAAGGCAAATTTCAGGACCCGGTCCACGCCCTTGCGGGTGAACACGGTTTCCTGCACCACCATTTCGTCGTCGGTGCCGGCATAGAGCCGCCCGCCGATCTCCGAATACTCGCCCTCGCAGTTTTCGCGCACGACGATGAAATCAATATCGGCTGCCGTCCGCCCCGCAAGCGGCGTCTTGACGCCTTTGAGCAGCCGCACCGGGCGCAGGTTGATGTACTGCTGCATGTGGCGGCGGATCGGGATCAGCAGACCCCACAGGGAAACGTGGTCGGGAACACCGGGGAAACCGACGGCGCCGAGGAAGATCGAATCATGGGGGCGCAACTGTTCGATGCCGTCTTCGGGCATCATGCGGCCGGTCGAGTTGTAGGTTTCGCAGCTCCACGGAAATTCGTGCCAGTCGAAGGAAAAACCGAAGCGCCTGCCCGCCGCTTCCAGCACCCGCATGCCTTCGGGCACGACTTCCTTGCCGATGCCGTCGCCGGCGATCACGGCGATGCGATAGGTCTTCGCCATTTCCTTGTTGTCCTTCTGTTGGGTTTATCGACCGGCGCCCGCGGGCGGCACCGTATGGCCGTGGTTGAGCGGGCCGTGGCCCCGGCCAAGACCGGGCGCCGTGGCGATGGCGCGGGCGACATAGGCGCGCGCGCGGGTCACGGCATCGGCAAGGCCCATGCCCTGGGCAACCGAACAGGCGATCGCGGAAGCGAGCGTACAGCCGGTACCGTGGGTGCTGCGGCTTTCGATGCGGGGGCCCGAGAATCTCTGCACGCCGTCGGCGGTCACCAGCACATCGATGACCTCGGCCCCCGGCAGGTGGCCGCCCTTGACCAGAGCCGCACGCGCGCCAAGCGCCAGGATATCCCTGCCCGCCGCTTCCATGTCTTGAGGGTCGTCGATCTTGCGCCCGGTCAGCGCCTCCGCCTCCGGCAGGTTGGGGGTCGCCACGAAGGCAAGCGGCAGCAGCCGCGCCTTCAGCGCACCGACGGCGCCGCCGTCAAGCAGGCTGGCGCCGCCCTTGGCCACCATCACGGGATCAAGCACCAGCGGTATGCCTGGAGCGTGCCGGGTCAGCGTTTCGGCGACCACGTCTATCGTCGCCGCGTCGCCGAGCATCCCGGTCTTGATCGCATCTGCGCCGATATCGGCAAGCACGAGAGACATCTGCAAGGCAATGAAATCAGGGGGAACCGGATGAACGCCGTGGACGCCGGTGGTGTCCTGGGCGGTCAGCGCGGTGATTGCCGTCGCCCCGTAGCCGCCCAGCGCCGTCACGGTCTTGAGATCGGCCTGGATACCGGCACCGCCGCCGGAATCCGACCCCGCGACGATCAGGACCCGTCCCTTCATCGTCAGTGCGCGCCGGAGGCTTGGCTGATGACCGCGGCGACCTCGTCGACGATGCCCGCGATCACCGCTTCGTCCGGCCCTTCGGCCATGACGCGGATCAGGGGTTCCGTGCCCGACGGGCGGATCAAGAGACGGCCCGTCTTGCCGAGCCGGGCCTCCGCCTCGGCAATGACTTTCTTGACCGCTGCCGCTTCCAGGGGTTGTCCCGCGCCGATGGCGACGTTCTTCAGGCGCTGCGGGCGCGGCATGAAGGGCCGCAGAACTTGCGAGGCGGGCTTGCCGGCGCTCACCAGCACGGCCAGCACCTGCAACGCGGCGATGAGGCCATCGCCGGTGGTGGCGTAATCGGACAGCACGATATGGCCCGATTGCTCGCCGCCGAGGTTGAGCCCCTCGGCCAGCATCCGTTCAACCACGTAGCGGTCGCCGACCTGGGTCCGCAACAGCCCCAGGCCGTGAGAGGCGAGGTATTCCTCGAGCCCCAGGTTCGACATCACCGTGGTGACGACCCGGTCGCCGGACAGCAGCCCCGCGTCCTTCCATGAACGGGCAATCACGGCAATGAGCTGGTCGCCGTCGACGAGGTTGCCCTTTTCATCCGCCATCAGGACGCGGTCCGCATCCCCATCCAGCGCAATGCCGAGGTGTGCCTTTTCCCGCCGCACCGCATCGCACATCAGTTCCGGATGGGTGGAGCCGCAGCGCTCGTTGATATTGAAGCCGTCGGGCCTGACACCGAGCGCCACGACTTCGGCGCCCAGTTCGTGCAGGACGGTCGGCGCGACCTTGTAGGCGGCGCCATTGGCGCAATCGACGACGATCCTGAGCCCGTCGAGCCGGAGCCCCCGCGGGAAGCTGGCCTTGACGTATTCAATGTAGCGGCCGACCGCGTCATCAAGGCGCATGGCGCGGCCGAGATCGGCCGGCGGCGCCAGATCGGCGGTTGCCCCGGCATCCATGCGCGCCTCGATCTTGCTTTCGACGGCATCAGACAGCTTGTGCCCGTCGGGTCCGAACAACTTGATGCCGTTGTCCTGATAGGGATTGTGGGAGGCCGAAATCATGACCCCGAGATCGGCGCGCAGGGAACGCGTCAGCATGGCGACCGCGGGGGTGGGCAGCGGCCCGACGAGAACGACGTCCATGCCGACGGAAATGAAACCGGCCGTAAGGGCAGGTTCCACCATATAGCCCGACAGCCGCGTATCCTTGCCGATGACGACCTTGTGACGGTGCGCGCCCCGGGTGAACTGGAGACCCGCCGCCATGCCCACGGCAAGGGCGACCTCGGCCGTCATCGGCGCCGTATTGGCGGTGCCGCGAATGCCGTCGGTGCCGAAATATTTGCGCTCTGCCATGAGCCCTTCCTGCGCTTTCGATGTGGCGGCGAGTTTAGCCGCTTCGGACGGGCCGCGAAAGCGCCGGACGCCGCCTAGCCCTCGGCCCCCGCGGCCCCCTGCCAGACGGCCAGCGCCTGAGCCGTCTCATCGACATCGTGGACGCGGACGATCTGCACGCCCTGCCCAACCGCCCACAGCATCGCCGCCAGAGAGCCCGGCATGCGCGCCTTGGGGGCCTCGATGCCCGCGAGATGCCATATGAAGCTCTTGCGCGAAACACCGACGAGGACCGGGCAGCCGAGGCCATGGAACAGGGCCAGATCGGCAAGGATCGCCATGTTGTGCTCCAGCCCCTTGCCGAAACCGATGCCCGGGTCCACCGCGATGCGCGTGCGCGGAATGCCCGCCGCCTCGCAGGCAAGAATGCGCTGCGACAGGTAATCGAAGACCTCGGTCGGAGCGTGGGTGTAGGACGGCTTGTCCTGCATCGTCTTCGGATCACCCTGACAGTGCATGAGCACCACCGGCACGCCGAGACGCGCCACGGTGGCGAGGGATTCCGGATCGAAAGTCAGCGCGGAAATATCGTTGACCACCTGCGCGCCCGCCGCACAGGCGTCCTTCATCAAGGCCGCCTTGCGGGTGTCAATGGACAGGACCGCGCCGGGCTTCGCCTGGTGCAAGGCCTTGATCAGCGGCAGGACCCTGCGACGCTCTTCCTCCGGCGCCACGGGGTCGGAGCCGGGCCGCGTCGATTCGCCGCCGATATCGATGAAGGCCGCGCCACCCTTGACCAGTTCCAAAGCCCGGCGGGCAGCCGCTTCAGGCGCGAAATAATTGCCGCCGTCGGAGAAGCTGTCGGGCGTGATGTTGAGGATGCCCATGATCCGGGGCCTGTCCATCGAGACCCCGGCGAAAGGCTCGCGCGGCCGCGTGATGCGATCAAGAAGGGCGTCGATGTGGCGGGCGATTTCGCGGCCCTGATGACGCGACCAGAGCTGCAGATCAGCGACCGGCGCGATGGCACGCTCCATCTCCGCGCCCTTGCGCAGCAATATCTCTACCGTGTTGAAACCGACGAAACCGGCACCGACGCGCGCCGTTGCCCGCCCCGACGGCGCCAGCACCGTGAAGGGACGCAGATAGACCGCCTGCGGTTCAACCGCGGTCAGGTCGGAAAGAGGGACCGGCGGGTTGCTCATGCCCAAAAACCTCGGGCCCGCCGAAGCGGGCCCGCGGGATCAGCCTTCCGGTTGCGGGGTCGGCGCGATGCCCGGGCCGTCCGGGCTTTTCGGCCGCGCACCCGACGTCGGAACGGTCGAACGGGTGCCGGCATCGCGCGGCGGCTCGCTCGATTCACGATTGATCGTGCCGCCATCGACCAGGGTGCGAACTTCGTCACCGGACAGGGTCTCGTACTCGAGCAGGGCCTCGGCGATACGGTCGAGCTTGGCACGGTGCTCGGTCAGGATGCGGCGCGCGTCCGCTTCGCCCGCCTCGACCAGCGACCGGATTTCCTCGTCGATCAGGCGCGCCGTCGCATCGGAAATGTTCTTGCGCTGGGTGACCGAGTGGCCGAGGAACACCTCTTCCTCGTTATCGGAGTAACGCAGGGGCCCGAGTTTCTCGCTCATGCCCCATTCGGTGACCATGCGGCGGGCCAGGTTGGTCGCCTGGCGGATATCGTCACCGGCACCGGTGGTGATGTTGTCGGAACCAAAGACCAGGTCTTCCGCGACACGGCCGCCGAACATCATCGCGATGCGCGAGGTCAGCTCGAGCCGGGCAAAGCCGTAGCGGTCCTTTTCGGGCAGCGACATGGTCACGCCCAGGGCACGGCCGCGCGGAATGATCGTGACCTTGTGCAGGGGATCGTGTTTCGGGGTGAACAAGCCGACCAGCGCGTGGCCCGCCTCGTGATAGGCGGTGAGCGTCTTTTCCTCTTCGGTCATCACCATGGAACGGCGTTCGGAGCCCATCAGGACCTTGTCCTTGGCTTCCTCGAACTCCGCCATGGTTACCATGCGCCTGTTCTTGCGGGCGGCCAGCAGCGCAGCCTCGTTCACGAGGTTGGCGAGATCGGCGCCGGAGAAGCCGGGCGTGCCGCGGGCGATGACCTTGGCATCGACGTCGGGCGCCAGCGGCACCTTGCGCATGTGCACCTTGAGAATGTGCTCGCGGCCAAGAACGTCGGGGTTCGGCACCACGACCTGACGGTCGAAGCGGCCCGGACGCAACAGCGCGGGATCGAGAACGTCGGGACGGTTGGTGGCGGCGATCAGGATGACGCCTTCGTTCGCCTCGAACCCGTCCATTTCGACGAGCAACTGGTTGAGCGTCTGTTCGCGCTCGTCGTTGCCGCCGCCGAGGCCGGCGCCGCGATGGCGGCCGACCGCGTCGATTTCGTCGATGAAGATGATGCAAGGTGCGTTCTTCTTGCCCTGCTCGAACATGTCGCGCACGCGGCTTGCGCCGACGCCGACGAACATTTCGACGAAGTCCGAACCGGAAATGGTGAAGAAGGGAACGTTCGCCTCGCCCGCGATGGCGCGCGCAAGCAGCGTCTTGCCGGTGCCCGGCGGGCCCACCAGCAGCACGCCCTTCGGAATCTTGCCGCCGAGGCGCTGGAACTTCTGCGGATCGCGGAGGAATTCCACGACCTCTTCAAGTTCCTGCTTCGCTTCCTCGATGCCGGCAACGTCTTCGAAAGTGACGCGGCCGACCTTTTCGGTCAACAGCTTGGCGCGCGACTTGCCGAAGCCCATCGCCTTGCCGCTGCCGCCCTGCATCTGACGCATGAAGAAAATCCAGACGCCGATCAGCAGCAGCATCGGGAACCAAGACAGCAACACGCCCAGCAGCGACGGGGTGTGTTCTTCGGGCGGCAGCGCGTTGATGCGCACGCCCTGCTTGGTCAGGCGCTGGACCAGGGTGGGATCGTCGGGAGCATAGGTGCTGAAAGCGCGGCCGTCGGAGAAATGGCCGCTGATGTTCTGGCCCTGGATGGTGACATCCGCGACCTGGCCGCGTTCGACGCTGGAGACGAATTCCGAGAACGCGAGGCGCCCCTGGGTGCCGCGATTGGTCGGCGACTGAAACAGGTTGAAGACGGCGATCAGCAGCAGGCCGATGATGACCCAAAGCGCCATATTTCGTCCGAACTGATTCACGCTTTTTTCCTTTCGCGCCCGAGCCCCTGTGACGAGGCCATCCACTTAAACGGGCCTCGGCTAACAAGGCCCTAACGGCAGATAGATAAATAGTGATGACAAGCGGATTTCACAAGTCGCCCGGGGCCGCGAAAAAGGCCGCGCCCGCAAGAGAAACTGCCGACAAAACACGGCAATTTCCGGGCAAAAGCCTAGCAGCCTCCTTCTGCGGGCGTCTATAGGCCAGAAACGGCGCCGCCAGCAGGCCCGAAGAGGAGAAAAGCGCCGGTAAACTGGGCTTTGCCGGGGCCGGAATTGACTTTGCCCGGGAACATTCCATCAAATCGGGCCGGCGGGCCCGGATTTCGGCCAGCCCTTCACGCCCGAGCGCACCGACGAAGGCGCCCCGTGGCACAGCACCTGCCGGCAATCGCCAGACGACCCGCCCGTCCCATTGGACGATCCCCGGCCGGGCTGCCACCGGTGGCGCCACGGCGGCGGCCTCACGGCAGACAAGGAGGCCGCCCGGATCGGGCAGCACCCGGCACCCGGCGAGGGTCCGCCCATTGCCGAGCCGCCCGGCGGCGATTTCATCGTAAAGGCGCATCAGCCGCGCCTCGCGCGGCGGGTAGATGTTGCCCCCCACCGCCGCCAGCACTCGGGCCAGCGCGTGCGCGCCGAGCCATGGCGCCGCCGCACAAAGCTCGCGCAGGTTCAGGCGCACGAACCCCGCCGGATGCGGTGAAGCTGCGCGGGCAAGATGCGACGCGACGCGATCATCGAGCGCTGCGCGCAACTGTCCGAAGCGGCCCGCGAGCTCGGCGAGGGCACCCACCCCCAGCCCCTCGGCTGCCAGTTCCGGCGCCAGCGCGCGCAGGCGTACGCGGGCGAACGCGGTATTCTCGTTCGAAGGATCGCTCACCCAATCGATGCCCGCACCGCGCAGGTACTCCTCAAGGGAAGCTCGCGGCATGGCAAGCAGCGGGCGCAACAGGCGCAATGCGGACTTCTCGCGCAAGCCCGCCATGGCGGCAAGACCGGCGAGGCCGCTGTCGCGGCCAAGGCGAAGCAATTCCGTCTCAGCCTGATCGTTCAGCTGATGGGCAAGCAGGAGGTGCAACACGCCAGCCCGCCCGCACCAGTCATCAAGCAATCTGTAGCGGGCGTCGCGGGCACGGACCTGAACGCTCGCGGCTGCCCGATCTTCCGGGGCCGGATGCCAGGTGAGAATGTGGTGACGAATCCCGAGGCTGCCAAGACGCCGCGCGACAAGGCGCGCTTCGGCCCCCGATTCGGGGCGCAATCCATGATCGACGGTGAGCGCGGTGACGGTGCCGCGTCGCGCCTTTGCCCAGTCGCGCGCGAGCAGGGCGAGCGCCATGCTGTCGGCGCCGCCCGATACGGCCACGGCCAGATGCGGGCGCGGCTCGAACGGGCCGAAGGACGACATCGCGCGGGCGAATGCGGCTTCTACATCGGAAGAGTGACGAGACGTCAGCGAAGCGGCGGGCACGCGCGACCTAACGGCAGCGCAGCTTCTTGCGCTCGGCGGCGACGCGGGACTTTATGGAAGACGGTGCGCCCGGGAAATCCTTCGACATGCGCTCGAAGGTGGCGCAGGCGCTCTGGGTCTTCTTGAGGTTGGAAAGCGACAGCCCGAGCTTCAGGAGATTGTCGGGGCCCTTGGCGCTCTTTGGATAGTCCTTGTAGCCCTTGGCGAAGGCCAGGGCGGCGTTGTTGTAGTCGCCGCGCACGTAATAGCTTTCACCGAGCCAGTACTGGGCATTGCCGGACAGCTCATCCTTGGGATGAGCATCGAGAAAGGCCTTGAGCGCCCTTTCCGCCCCGTCCCAGTCGGACTTGGCGAGGAAGGATGTCGCGTAGCGGTACTGATCCTGGGCCGTGCCCTTGGGCAGAACCGAAGCGGTCTGCTGAGCAGGGGCCGCATTTTCTAGCGGCGCGCTGGCAACGCCCTTCTTGCCGTCTACATCCTTGAGCGGGATCGTGCCAAGCACGCCGCGCGACGTCGGCGCCGCGTTGGCAGGCGGAGGCGTGGCCGATCCGGCACCCGCGGCCGCTCCCGGCGCAGCCCCCGCCGTACGGAAACGCACCTCGATGTCGGAGGCGAGATTTTCAAGTTTCTTGTTCAGTTCGGAAATGGCGTGGTTGGTCTCTTCCAGCCGCCCGGTGAAGGCGCGCATCTGGGTCTCGATCTCGTCGAGACGGACCTGCATGGCGGCGGCAAGGTTCGGCTCCGCCGCAAGTGCGGGCGCCGAGCCCTCCCCGCTCGACGAGGACGACGGCGCGGCCCCGCGATAGACCTGCCGCTGCAGCGTGTTCATGTCGCGCTGCAGGCGATCGATCTTGTTGATCAGCGACTGGACATCGGGACTGCCCGCGCCCTGGGCCAGGGCATCACCGGGCAACACCCCGGCAAGAGCTGCCGCTAGGGCGACGGCGGCGGCAGCGACGCGCAGCCGGCGCACAATCGGACTGGAAGCATGGACGATCATTGGCATCAACATGGGCGGCATCAACATGAGCCGAATTCTAGGCGCAAATAAGGCGCCCGCCTATCCCCGAAAACGGGAACAGGCGGGCGCCCTGATTCGCAAGCCTGCAGTGATCAGCTGCCGGCGCCGCTCACGACGGTGACGGCACGGCGGTTCTGCGCCCAGGCCGCATCGTTGGAACCGGTCACCGCCGGACGTTCCTTACCGTAGGAAATCGTCTTCACGCGGTTCGGGTTCACGCCGAGCGCGACCAGGTAGTTCTTGGACGAGTTGGCGCGGCGTTCGCCGAGCGCGAGGTTGTACTCGCGCGTGCCACGTTCGTCACAGTGCCCTTCGACGGTGATCGTGACCGAAGGATACTTCTTCAGCCAGGCCGCCTGGCGCTGCAGGATGTCGCGCGCCTCGGGCTTGAGGTTGTATTTGTCGAAGTCGAAGAACACTCGGTCGCCGACATTGACGACAAAGTCTTCAGCCGTGCCGGGACGCGGCGCAGTAACACCACCCGCAGCGCCCGAGCCGCCCGCGCCACCGGACCCGGTGGGCGAGGTCTCGCACGCAGCGAGAAGAAGAAGCGCGGCCAACACGCTTACGAATCGCAGAGCCATTTTTTTATTCCCCTTAGTGGAAGATGCCGTGAAATCATACGGACCATGACCATTCACGGCCGACGGTAATCTCGTTCCAAAACCTTAACGGGCCGTAAAACGCTTGTTAAGGCTATAGTTAACGGCAAAATAATATAGGCCACAGTACGCTAGCTGACAACTGGCACTGCAAAATAATTGTCTAAAATTACCCACTTGACGACTTGGAAAGCCCCTCGGTCACGGAGTAATCGGCGACCAGGCGGGGTCCGAGGCATCGGTGGGGGTGACCACCTCGCGCTCATTATATCCGGTAATGTCAATGGAGTAGAGCTTGGACGACCGGCCCCGGCCACGGTCATCGGC
This sequence comes from Alphaproteobacteria bacterium, assembly GCA_038145705.1. Lineage (GTDB taxonomy): Bacteria > Pseudomonadota > Alphaproteobacteria > SMXQ01 > SMXQ01 > WHSO01. The sequence continues at coordinate 159,535 of JAYQQF010000004.1, forward strand.
GGGGGTCTGGCGGAAGAACATCAGGACGCGACCATTGGGCGCCCAGGTCGGACCTTCGACCAGGAAGCTCTCGGTCAGGAGACGCTCGCCGGTGCCATCCGTCCGCATCACGCCGATGAAGAAGCGGCCCTTGCGCAGCTTGGTGAAGGCGATCAGGTCGCCGCGGGGCGACCACACCGGCGTACCGTAGCGGCCCTTGCCGAAAGAAATACGGCGCACGTTCGAGCCGTCGGAATTCATGACATAGATCTGCTGGCTGCCGCCACGATCCGATTCGAACGTCACCTGCCGCCCGTCGGGCGAGAAAGAGGGCGCCGTATCGATCGCCGGATGGTTGGTCAACCGCCGCACGCGCCGCGTGCGCAGATCCATGGTGAAGATGTCGGAATTGCCATCCAGCGCCTGGGACATGATGACCTGGTTGCCGTCCGGCGAAAACCGCGGCGCGAAGGTCATGCCTGGAAAATCGCCGACGACCTCCTGCTGGCCGGTTTCGATATTGAGCAGGTAGACGCGCGGCGTATTGCGGAAATAGGACAGATAGGTGATTTCCTGCGCCGTCGGCGAGAAGCGCGGCGTCAGCACGAGGTGCGAACCGTCGGTAAGGAAGCGCACGTTGTGCCCGTCCTGGTCCATGATGGCGAGCCGCTTGACGCGACGCTGGAAAGGACCGGTCTCGGAAATGAACACGACGCGGGTGTCGAAATAGCCGTCTTCGCCGGTAATGCGCTTGTAGATCGCATCGGCAATGATATGCGCCACGCGACGCCAGTCCTGCGGCAGCGCGAAATAGCCGATGCCCATCATCTGCTGTTCGGCGAAAACGTCCCACAGGCGGAATTCAAAGCGCATGCGGCCGTCGGGCTGCATGAAGGCCGCACCCGCGACCAGTGCCTGAGCGCTGATCACGCGCCAGTCGGCGAAGCGCGGATTGATCCGCAGGGCCTCGGGCTTCTGGATGAAGGCCTTGGGATCGATGGGACGGAACAGGCCCGAAGACTGGAGGTCGCGGCTGATGATCTCGGCCACCTTGCGGCCGATGTCGGCCTCGCGCTCGTCCTTGCCGAGGAAATCGGTCACCGCGATCGGCATCGGCTCGACCTTGCCGCGGGTGATGTCGATGCGCAGTTCCGCCGACGCCGGTAGCGCCCACATCAGGCAGGCGACGAGGGCCAGACAGGCTGCTGCGAGTCTCTTCACGTGGGTGCGGAATTTCATCATGTCTTCAATCATGTCCCGGGCTTTTTGCATTAGCTGTCCGCTTCATGGCGGAATTATGACCCGGTCGCCTCCCTTGGGTTGAAGTCGAGGACCATTTCCTTGAACTGATCGTATTTTTTAGGCGGAATCGGCAAGGGGCTGCAACGCTCATTGAGCACGGCACGCCGGGCGCTCTCCGCCGCGGAGCGGAAAAACGGGTCCGCCATGCGGCCCTGATCGAGAATGCGCGCATCGCGCACGGTGCCGTCGGGATTGACCCAGATACGGATCGAAACCACCAGTTTGTCGGCATCGCGGGCGCCGGCGGGAATGATCCAGCACTTCTCGATCTGGTGACGGATCGCGTCGATCTCCGACATCGTCGCCACCGCATCGAGAGGCGCGCGGTTCTGCACCACCTTTTCGGCGGGGGCGGGCGGCTGTTCCTTTTCCTTCTCCTTGGCCTTCTCGCCGCGCTCCTCGGGCGCGACGTCGCGCAGGACGGACTGCAGGAAATCGTCCTTGGGCTGGGGCGGGCGGCGCTTGGGGCGCGCCTGGGCAATCGCCTTCGGCGGCTGCGGCGTGGCGGTCTCCGGCTTCTTTTCCTTCTTCGGCGTCTTCTTCGGCACCGCCTTTTTCAGCACCGGCACCTTTTCCGCGTCCGGCGCCGGGCGCTCGGTCACCTTGGGCGGCTCCGGCGGCGGCGGGATATCGGCGGTCCTGGGCTGCGCCTTGGGCGGCGGCGGGGTCTGCTTGAGCGGCTTTTCCTTGGCGGCCGGCTTGGGCATGTCCTTCGACGTCGTTTGGTCGTCGATCTTCACCACCTCGACCACCATCGGTGTATCGACCGGCTTCTTCGTATCCCACAAGCGCGGCAGGCCGAGGACGGCAAGCACCAGCGCCAGCAGGTGCAGCGCGGCAGACCAGGCAAGCGAACGACGCATGATGAGCGATTACCTCTTTTTCGGAGTCTTGCCGCCACCCTGCCCCTGGGGCAGTTCGGCGATCAGCGCGACACGGGTGTAGCCCGCTGCGCTGACCGTACCCATGACCTCGACGATGCGGCCATAGACCGCCGCCTTGTCGCCGCGCACGAAGATACGCGTATCTGGCTTGTTCTGGGTGATCGCGCGCAGGCGGGGAACGAGGGTTCCCATGTCGAGCTCGGTCTCCTGCAGAAAGATCTTGCCGTCGCGGTTGATCGTGATCACCAGGGGCTCGTCCTGGCCGGTGATCACGCTCGCCTCTGTCTTCGGCAGGTCGACGGGCACGCCGACGGTCAAAAGGGGCGCGGTCACCATGAAGATGATGAGCAGCACCAGCATCACGTCGACGAAGGGCGTGACGTTGATCTCGCTCATCGGCGCGCGCCGGATAACGCGCGAGCCGCGGCGACGCGATGTGGGAGCGGAAATGCCGCCGGCCATCTAGCTCTTCTCCTGCAACTGGCGCGAGAGGATCGCCGTGAAGTCGTTGATGAAGCCCTCCATGCGCCCGGCATAGCGGCCGAGATCGGTGGAGAACTTGTTGTAGGCGAGCACCGCCGGGATCGCCGCGACGAGGCCGAGCGCCGTTGCGAACAACGCTTCAGCGATGCCAGGCGCCACGACCGCGAGGGAGGTGTTCTTGCTGACCGCGATCGCCTGGAACGAATTCATGATGCCCCAGACCGTGCCGAACAGGCCGACGAACGGCGCCGTGGAGCCGACGGAGGCGAGGAAGATCATGTGGCGTTCCAGCCGCTCGGTCTCGCGCGCCATGGTCGTCGACATCACGCGCTCGATCCGGCTTTGCAGGGATTCGCGCGCGGCCTCGCTGGACAAGAGGCCCTTCTCGGTGGACCGCCGCCATTCGCGCATCGCGGCGGCGAACAGGCTTTCCATCGGGTCGCTCGGCCTGCCGCCGATCCGCTCATAGAGCTGGTCCAGCGAGCCGCCCGCCCAGAAGGCATCCTCGAACTGCTCGGCGTCGGCTTCGATCCGGCGGATGCGGCGGAATTTCTCGAAGATGATCGCCCACGACCAGAACGAGGCCATGAGCAGAAGGATCATCACGAGCTTGACGACCAGATCGGCGCGCATGAACAGGTGCCACACCGACATGCTGACTGCTGCCTGGCCGCCCAGGGATACGGCTTCAATTGCGGCTGGTTCCATGTTTCTTTCCTTGCAACCTCGAGAATGAAAACTGTCGTTGAGCCAACGCGGCCGGGGATTACGACCTGTCCCCGTCCGACGAAAAATTCCGGAAGGCCCGCGCCACCACCGGCGGCAGGCGCGTCGCCCTGCCGCGGTCGTTGACGCAGACGATCCTCACGTTCATGCGCACGAGATCCTCGCCGTCGCGGCGGATGATCTGTTCCATGTCGACACTGGCACCCCCAATGTCGCGCAAGCTTGTGACGACATCGAGGCGGTCTTCGAGACGCGCCGGCGCCAGGTATTCGGCCTCGACCCGGCGCACCGCGAAGACAATGCCGGTTTCGGCCGCGAATTCCCGCTGGCGAATGCCGATGGCGCGCAGCAGTTCGGTCCTGCCGCGCTCGGCGTAACGCAGGTAATTGGCGTAATAGACGATGCCGCCCGCGTCGGTGTCTTCCCAGTAGACGGTGACGGGCAGGACATGGACGGCATCGTCAGACGCCGTTGAATGGACCGCGGCGGTCATGGCGCGTCCTCCCCATCGCCCGCGCCGCTATCGAGCAGCGGCAGCTGGCGCAGGTTCTCCGGCGGCTTGAGGCCGAGATGCTTCCAGCCCCCTTCCGTCAGCACCCGTCCGCGCGGCGTGCGCTGCACGAAGCCCTGCTGCATCAGGTAGGGTTCGATCACGTCTTCCAGCGCATCGCGCTGCTCGGACAATGCCGCGGCGAGGGTTTCGACGCCGACGGGTCCGCCGCCGTAGTGTTCGGCCATGGCGCCGAGATAGCGCCGGTCCATGGAATCGAGGCCGCGGGAATCGACTTCCAGCCGGTTGAGCGCCGCATCGGCGGTCTTCGCATCGACCGCCTTCGACCCGGCGACGGCGGCGAAGTCGCGCACGCGGCGCAGCAGGCGGCCCGCCACGCGCGGCGTACCGCGCGCGCGGCGCGCGATCTCGCGGGCACCGTCGGCCGCCAGCGCGAAACCGAGAATTCCTGCACCGCGCCGCACGATCTTCTCCAGTTCCTCGACGCCATAGAAATCAAGACGGAGCGGAATGCCGAAACGGTCGCGCAGCGGCGTCGTGAGGAGGCCCGTGCGCGTCGTCGCGCCGATCAGCGTGAAGGGCTGCAATTCGATGCGCACGCTGCGCGCGGCGGGGCCTTCGCCGATGATGAGGTCGAGCTCGAAATCCTCCATCGCCGGATAGAGGATTTCCTCGATGGCGGGCTGCAGGCGGTGAATCTCGTCGATGAACAGCACGTCGCGCGGCTGCAGGTTGGTCAGCAGCGCCGCGAGATCGCCTGCCCGCGCGATCACCGGGCCGGAGGTGGCATGGAAGCCGACGCCCAGTTCGCGCGAAACGATGCGCGCCAGCGTCGTCTTGCCAAGGCCGGGCGGACCCGACAGCAGCACGTGATCGAGCGCCTCGCCGCGCTGGCGCGCCGCCGCGATAAACACGCCCAGGTTTTCGCACACCCGCGCCTGGCCGGTGAAATCGGCGAGCCGTTCGGGGCGCAGCTGGTCTTCTGCCTCGACCGGCTGCGCCGCATCGACGATGCGTTCCTCGCTGCTCGCCTTGCGCGCCGTCATGCCGCCGCCCCCAGCCGCGCGAGGCCGGCGCGGATCAGCGCCTCGACGCGCGCGCCGTCGCCCATCTCGCGCAGCGCCTCGATGACCGCGCCGTAAGCCTCGGTGCGGCCATAACCGAGATTGACCAGCGCCGAAACCGCATCGGACACCAAGCGGTCCTCGCCGCCGGCATCACTCTTGCCGCCCTTGCCCTTGCCGCGCGCGGGTGTTTCGGAGACGACCGCACCCGGCCCCAGCGCGATGTCGCCGACCTTGTCCTTCAGTTCCGTAACGATGCGTGCCGCGAGCTTCGGCCCGACGCCGTTGGCCCGCCCGATGGCGGCGCGATCCTGCGCGGCGATTGCGCGCGCGATGTCGTTGGGCGAAAGCACCGTCAGGATGGCAAGCCCGATGCGCGCACCGACGCCCTGCACGGTGCACAGAAGGCGGAACCATGTGCGCTCCGATTCGGTGGCGAAGCCATAGAGGTGGATATGATCTTCGCGCACATGGGTTTCGATGCGAAGCGACGTCGCTTCGCCAGGGGCCGGAAGTGCTGTCAGCGTACGCGCCGAGCAGAACACGAGATAGCCGACGCCGCCCACGTCGATGATGGCGCTGTCCTCGCCGACCTGTTCGACCAATCCGCGCAGGGATGCGATCATCGCGCCCTCCCCGCCACTTTCGCCACCGGCATCATCGCCGCAAGGCGCGCAGCACTCTGGCTGAAGTGGGCATGGCAGATGGCGACGGCCAGCGCGTCGGCAGCATCGGCGCTTTCCGCGCGCGCCTGCGGCAACAGCGTCGCCACCATCATCGCAACCTGTTCCTTCGCCGCGTGGCCCGCGCCCACCACCGACTTCTTGACCTGATTGGCGGCATATTCGGCGACTGGCAGCCCGGCACGCGCGGGCGCCAGCAGTACCACGCCGCGGGCAAGGCCAAGGCGCAGCGCGCTTTGCGGGTTGCGGTTGACGAAGGTTTCCTCGATCGCGGCGCCTTCGGGCCGAAACTGTTCGATCACCGCGCGTACGCCGTCGTAAAGCGCGACGAGGCGTTCGCCGATGGGATCGCCCGAACGGGTCCGCACCGCGCCGTTGCCGATGTGGCGCAGGCGACCGTCATGGACCTCGATCACGCCCCAGCCGGTGACGCGCAAGCCGGGATCGAGGCCGATCAGCCTCATGACGTAAAGCGCTCCCCGTAACCGGGCGGCGCGCCGGCACGGCGGCGAGGATCAGGCACCGAGTTTCTCCATCACCTCGTCGCTGATTTCGAGATTGGTCGAAACCGAGCGGACGTCGTCGTTGTCTTCCAGGGCCTCGATCAGGGCCATCAGGGTGCGGGCCTTTTCCTCGTCGACGCCGACGGTGATATTGGGTTTCCAGGACAGCGCCGCGCTCTGCGGTTCGCCGAACTTGCCCTTGAGCCCGTCGAGCACCTGGGCGAAGTCGTCCGGCGCGGTGATGATCTCGTGGCCGTCCTTGCCCGACACGACATCTTCGGCGCCCGCTTCCAGCGCGGCTTCGAACATGGCGTCGTCCTTCGCCGCCGAAGCGGGATAGCTGATCGCGCCGCAGCGCTTGAACTGGAAGGCGACCGATCCCGATTCGCCGAGGTTGCCGCCGTGCTTGCTGAAGATCGAACGCACTTCGGCGGCGGTGCGGTTGCGGTTCTCGGTCAGCGCATCGACGATCACCGCGACGCCGCCCGGGCCGTAACCCTCGTAGGCAATTTCCGCGTAGTTGGCATCGTCATCGCCGCCGGCGCCGCGCTTGATCGCGCGCTCGATGTTGTCCTTCGGCATGTTGTTCGTCTTCGCCAGGATGATCGCCGCGCGCAGCGCCGGATTGAATTCCGGATCCGCGCCCGACTTGGCGGCGACGGTCAATTCGCGACCGATCTTGGTGAAGACCTTGGCGCGCTTCGCGTCCTGCGCGCCCTTGCGATGCATGATGTTCTTGAATTGGGAGTGCCCGGCCATGGGATGTTCGATATCTAGGTTCTGAGGATAGGGTGCTGTCTTTTACCACATCTTGTGGTGAAGGACAGCATAACCGCCTTCGTTATCAAGCCAATATGGCCGCTTTTGGGCGCTGCATGGGAAACCCGTCCAGACACCCCCGAAAATGCGTTAACCCTATTTTTACGAAGAACATCTAGATAATAGCACGTAGCGTTATTCATCTAGATATTGCCTTCGTTGCCCGGCCCGTCCGGCAAGGGGGAGCCCAAGGGGAAACACGCATCATGCCGCAAAACCGCACTAGCACCGCTGCCACAGCCTCGCCCGGACCGCTTGCAAGCCTGGGCACCCGGCTGACTATCCTTTTCGTGCTGTTCGCCATCGTGCCGGCGACAGCGAGCTACCTGATCATTTATTCCGGCACCTCTGAAATGGTGAGCTTCGTCGCCGAACTGGCCATCGGACTTGCCGGAGCGGCGCTTGGCGTCGCCTTCGCGCTTCGCATCAGCAGGCGCATCAAGGCAGGAACAGAAGCGGCAGCGGCGCTCGCCCGTGGCGAAACCGACGTGGAACTGCCCGCAAGCTCGGGCGACGAAATCGGCATGCTGGCCCGCGCGCTGGCCGATATTCGCAATCTGATCGCCGACAACCAGCGCCTGACCCAGATGGTCGACCAGATGCCGATCAACGTCATGACGGCCGACCCCGAGGATTTCCGCATCAACTACGTCAACAAGACGAGCATCGAGACCCTCAAGTCCATCCAGCGCCTGCTGCCGTGCAAGGCCGAGGAGATCGTCGGCCAGTGCATCGACATCTTCCACAAGCACCCCGAGCACCAGCGCAAGCTTCTCGCCAACCCGAAGAACCTGCCGCACCACGCGGTGATCCAGCTGGGCGGCGAGTACCTCGATCTCAACGTGTCCGCCATCAACGACGCAAAGGGAAATTACGTCGGCCCGATGGTGAGCTGGTCGGTGGTCACCGACAAGGTCAAGTCCGATGCCGAAACGGCGCGCCTGATGACCATGGTCGACGAAATGCCGATCAACGTCATGGCCGCGGATCCCGAGGAATTCCGCATCAACTATGTCAACAAGACCAGCTACGAGACCCTGAAGAAGATCGAGCACCTGCTGCCTTGCAAGGCGGCCGAGATCAAGGGCCAGTGCATCGACATCTTCCACAAGCATCCCGAACACCAGCGCCGCCTGCTGGCCAATCCCGACAACCTGCCGCATTCGGCCAAGATCCGGCTCGGCGACGAAACCCTGTCCCTCAAGGTCTCGGCCATCCGCGACAAGCAGGGCAAGTACCTCGGCCCGATGGTGAGCTGGGCGGTCGTCACCGGCCAGGTGAAGCTTGCCGACGATTTCGAGACCAACGTGAAATCCGTGGTCGATTCGGTGTCCGCCGCCTCCACCCAGATGCAGGCCACCGCCCAGGCGATGAGCGCGACGGCGGAGGAAACCAACCGCCAGTCGACTGTCGTCGCGGCTGCTTCCGAACAGGCGACCAACAACGTCCAGACGGTCGCGAGTGCCGCCGAGGAACTTTCCGCCTCGGTTTCGGAAATCTCCAACCAGGTTTCCCAGAGCACCAAGATCGCCCGCGCCGCCGTCGACAAGGCGACCGGCACCAACGCCCAGATCCAGGAACTCGCGACCGCCGCCCAGAAGATCGACGAGGTAGTGAAGCTGATCTCCGACATCGCGGCGCAGACCAACCTGCTGGCGCTGAATGCCACCATCGAGGCGGCGCGCGCCGGCGATGCGGGCAAGGGCTTCGCCGTGGTGGCGAGCGAGGTGAAAAGCCTCGCCAACCAGACGGCGCAGGCCACCGACGAGATTGCCGCGCAGATTTCCGCGGTGCAGTCGGCAACCACGAGCTCGGTCTCGGCGATCGAGGAGATCACCAAGGTGATCAACGAGATCAACGAGATTTCCAACGCCGTCGCCGCGGCGGTCGAGGAACAGGGTGCCGCCACCCAGGAAATCGCCCGCAACGTTCAGGAAGCCGCCACCGGCACGCGCGAGGTGTCGTCGAACATCTCGAGCGTCACCCAGGCCGCGTCCGAAACCGGCACCTCCGCCCAGCAGGTTCTCGAAGCGGCGGGCGAGCTCAGCCGCCAGTCGGAAGGACTGTCGGGACAGGTCGACCAGTTCTTGCGTCAGGTCCGCGCGATGTGACCCCAGAGCATCGCAGGATCATTTCCGGGCCGCGTTTCCCCAGAGCGTGGGCCGGGAACGACCGGGAGGCGGCGTTTCCCCAGAGCGCCGCCTCCTTATTTTATTTTTTGTTCAGGGACGTTCGGGGCGCAGCCTACCGCCCTGGCGCACCGGGCAGACGCGGCGCGCCAGGCCGGTCGCATCGTCGGTTTCGCAATAGACGGCGCAGAAGGTGCCCTCGCCCTCGGCCGGTTCCAGCCGCTCGCGGCGCAGGCGCGTCACGAAGCGCGCGATGGCCTCGTCCTTCTGCATGCCGATGACCGAATCGTAATCGCCGCACATGCCCGCATCGGTCTGATACGCCGTGCCGCCCGAAAAAATCTGCGCGTCCGCCGTCGGGATGTGGGAATGGCTGCCCACCACCAGCGAGGCGCGGCCGTCCAGCATGTGGCCCATCGCCATCTTTTCGCTGGTCGCCTCGCCATGCACGTCGACGATCACCGCATCGACCGTGCGGCCGAGCTCATGGGCGGCGAGCGCGTCCTCGATGGCGCGGAACGGATCGTCGAGGGCTTCCATGAACAGCCGCGTCATGACCTGCACCACCAGAACCTCGGCGCCGCCTTTGGTCGTCACCAGCGCGGCGCCGCGCCCGGGCGTGCCCGGCGGATAGTTGGCGGGTCGCAGAATGCGACGGTCGGTATCCATATAGGACATGATCTCGCGCTGGTCGAAGGCATGGTTGCCGGTGGTGATGATGTCGACGCCCGCATCGTGCAGTTCCGTCGCGATCTTGGCCGTGATGCCGAAACCAGCAGCCGCGTTCTCGCCGTTGCCGACGACGACGTCGAGGCCGAGCTCCTTGCGCAACGCGGGCAAATGCCGCTTCACCGCCTCGCGGCCGGCACGGCCGACGATGTCGCCGCAGTAGAGAATCTTCATGCCACGCCCTTTCGCGCGAACCGCACGATGCCGAGCTCGGTCAGCACCGCATCAAGGCGCTGATCATGATTGCTGCCGGGAATCCTGTCCACCTTCTGGGCCGAGAAGGCGATGCCGACGGCGCTGACCGAACCCTCGGCGCGCAGCGCGGCAAGGGTACGGTCGTAGAAGCCGCCGCCGTAGCCGAGGCGATGGCCCGACGAATCAAACGCGAGCAGCGGCACCAGCACGACATCGGGGCGCAGGCGTTCGGCGCCCGCCACCGGTTCGGGAATGCCCTGGTAACCCGCCGGCAGCGCTTCGCCCGGCTGCCATGCGCGAAAGGCGAGCGGCTCGGTTTTGCCCGTCACCGCGGGCAGGCACAGGCGGTGGCCGCGACGCGCGAGTGCCGACAACAGCGGCATGACATCGGCCTCGCCCTTCATCGGGCTGTAGCCGGCAACGATCGCGGAAGGCGGCAACGAAAAAGCCGCCATAAAATTCGCCGTCAGCACCGGGCCGATGCGCGCGCCGAATTGCTCACAGGCCTCCTGACGGCGGGCGCGCGCAGCAATGCGCATTTCCTGCTTTGAAAGATTTCCGGACAAACCGATCAACCGAACGCCCGGCCGGACAACCGCGCCGGGGACAATGTTTGAGGAAAGGTGGACGGGGCCACCCCGCCGTTGGCCGTTCTCATCCTCTGCGGCCCTCATCTTAAGGTGGGCGCCATATGCCGGGACCTCGATCCCGGCAGGGACAGCTCCCGAGGGCTAGAGTAACGGCCCCAGGGATTCAGTGGCCTGACGCGCGGCGCAGCGCCCGTCCACCCCTTACTTAGGCCCGTTCGAGCCCGGCGGCAATATCCTCGATGCGGCGCTTGAGCGATCTCAGGCCTTCGGCGGTTTCCTTGGCCGATGCCTCGGCCGCGGCGCGGGCCGCATCGGCGGCGGCTTCCTGCCCGACCATGCCGGCCCGGCCTTCGCGGATATCTTCAAGCTCGCCATAGGCTTCCGACAGTTCGTCGGTGATCATCAGCGACGCCATGACCAGAAGGCGCGCATCGCCCACCTGCCCGACCTGTCCGGCCAGTTCCGACACTTTCTTATCGACGTACTTGCCGAGCCGCATGACGTGCTCTTCCTGCCCGTCGTCGCAGGCGATCTCGTAGCTGCGTCCGTTGATCTTGATCTTGACCTGCGCCATCGCCGCCCCCTAATGCCGGGTGTCGTTGTCGAGGGTCGCGCGAAGGCGCCCGATGGCCGCATCGAGGCGCCCGCGCACGGTATCGGCGGCGGCACGCAGGCGTTTTGTTTCCGCCTGCGCCTCTTCGAGCGCGCGCTGCAGCTCGGCGCCGTCGCCCCGGCGCGCCAGCACCGCTTCCAGGCGGTCGATCGCCTTTTCCAGTTCGTCGCGTGCGTCGGCGAGATCGCTCATGTCGCCCCCGTAAAAAACAGAACACGCCCAATCTAGTCGCCGCGGGCCCGGCCCGCAATGACACGTTGGTCAAATTCCGTTGCGCCGTCGCATCGCCTGTATCCGCCCGTCGAGCATTTCGACGCGGACATCGGCCTCTTCGGCGAGGCTCGTTTCATGGGTGACGACGATCACGGTCTTGCCCTCGCGGCGGGCGAGGTCGGCGAAAATATCGAACACGATCCGGGCGTTACGGCTGTCGAGATTGCCCGTCGGTTCGTCCGCCAGGATGATCGCCGGATCGTTGGCAAGGGCGCGGGCGACGGCCACGCGCTGGCGCTCGCCGCCGGAAAGCTGGTCGGGCGTCTTGTCGAGAGCGGCACTGAGACCGAGGCGCGACAGCAGTTCTTCCGCCCGCGCCTTGACCGCATCGGGCGCAAGGGCGCCCAGGCGGCGCATCGGCAGGGCGACGTTTTCGCGCACCGTGAATTCGGCCAGCAGGAAGTGGAACTGGAACACGAAGCCGAGGCGCGACAGGCGCAGCGCGGCAAGCTCGTCCCCCGACAGTCCCGCCGTCGGGCGCCCTTCCAGCAGCACGTCGCCGGAGGTCGGCCGGTCGATCAGGCTCAGCAGGTAGAGAAGCGACGACTTGCCCGAACCCGACGGCCCGGTGATCGAGACGAAATCGCCCGGCGCGAAGGCGGCGCTCGCGTGATCGACCAGCGTCACCGGCACCGGCCCGGCCAGCACGCGGCTCGCGTCGCGGATTTCGAGGACCGGCGCGCTCACGGCCCGCCCCGCAGGATTTCGACGGGATCGAGATCGGCCGCATGGCGCGCAGGCAGCCAGGCCGCGATGGAGGCCACGGCCACCGCCATCACCCCGGAAATGGCGTAATGCCCCCACCAGCGCTCCAGCACGAAGCCCTCGATGGTGGCGATCAGGTCCATGCTGAAGCGCACCTGCGCCAAGGCCGAGATGATCGCGTAGCCGAGCGCCCAGCCGAGCAGCGCCCCCGCCGCGCCGACGATAACCCCTTCGACGAGGAAGATGCGGCGCAGGTCGCGTTCCAGAAAGCCCACCGATTTCAGGATGGCGATGTCGCGCGCCTTTTCGTGGATGACGGTGGAGATGATGTTGAAGATGCCGAAGCCCGCGACGATCAGGATCGCGGAAATGACCGAAAACATGATCGCCCGCTGGACGATGAACAGGCCCAGCACTTCCTCGTTGGCTTCTTCCCACGATTCGGTGCGGTAGGCGTTGAGGCTTTCGAGCCGCCCCGCCACCTCGCGCGCGCGCGTCACGTCGGCAAGGCGCAGGTTGATGCGGTTCACCACATTGGCGCGCCCGAGCAGCACCTGAACCTTCTTGAGCAGGATATAGGCCTGAAACGAATCGATGTTGGTGATGCCGGTGCGCAAAAGCCCCGCCACCTTCATGCGCAGCACCACGCCCGTGGGCGACACCACGTTGACGGTGTCGTGCATGGCGATGCCGAGCTTGCGCGCCAGTCCCACGCCGAGGATCACGCCGTTGGCCGTGGTCTTGAGCGCGGCGAGGCTGCCCGCCGTGAGATCGCGCTCGATGTTGCTGACGCGCGCTTCCAGTTCCGGCTCGACGCCGATGATGGTGGCCGAAACATCGGTGGAACCGAAGCGCAAGATCGCCTGCCCGCGCAGCGCCGGTGCCGCCTGCACGCCGGGCATCGCCTGTATTTCGGCCAACAGCTTGCCCGGATTGCGCAGGCCGCGCAGTTCCTGCTTGGGGCGCAGGCCGACGATTTCGACGGCGGCTTCGGGAAAGGTGCGGACAGCCGGTTGCAGCGGCGGCGAGCGGTATTCGTCGAGCATGGTGACGTGCGGCGACACGTCGATGATGCGGCGGATGAAGTCGTTCTGGAAGCCCAGCATCATCGAGGAAATGACGAGGTAGGCGGCAACGCCCATCATGATGCCGGCGATGGAAACGGCGGTCTGGCGCCGCCTGCGGCCGAGATGCGACAGGCCGATGCCGAGCAGCAGGCCCGCACCCGCCGGGGTCATCGCCCGCCCGTCATCATTTCGCGCGCACCGTGTCGCCGTCCTTCAGCCCCGCGGGCGGGGCGACGATGACCTTCGCACCCGGCGCCAGGCCCGACAGCACTTCCACCGTGTCGGTGCCGCGCACGCCGAAGCGGGCGGCGACGCGCTTGGCCTTGCCGTCCGATACCGTCCACAGGTGGCCATCGATCTTGCCGCCGTTCACCGGCAGTGCGGCGGCGGGCACCAGCACCGCCTTTTCGGCGATGCGCACGACGATGTTGGTTTCGATCGTCATGCCGATCAGAAGCGGCGTGTCGTCGGGAAGGGCGATGCGCACGCGGTAGCTTTTCGACACCGGATCGCCCTTGGGCGTGATCTCCGCCACCTTGCCCTCCAACACCCGGCCCGGGAAGGCATCGGCCTTGATCAGCGCCGTCTGGCCGAGGCGGACGCGGGGAATGTCCTCTTCGTCCACGTCGGCTTCGGCGCGCAGCGGCTTGGGCTTGCCCACCCAGTAAAGGACACGGTCGGGGCCGACGGTCTCGCCCACCTCGCCGTCGCGGCGCAGCACGACGCCGTCCATCGGCGCGCGCAGGACCAGCTCGTCGAGGATATGCGCCTGGGCGGCGCGGGCGGCGACGGCCTGTTTCAGTTCGCCTTCGGTGCGGTCGAGGGATTGCTGGCTGGAATAGCCCGACCGCGCGAGCGGGCGCAGGCGGGCGACATCGGCGCGCAGGGTGGCGATGCGGGCGTCGAGCTCGCGCAGGCGGGCGCGCGCGGTCTCGTCATCGAGACGGCCGAGCTCCTGCCCGCGCGCGACGCTGGCGCCTTCCTTCACCTTGATTTCGGAAATGCGCCCGATGCCGGTCGGCCCGACGCGGCCCCAGAACACCGGCTCGACCACGGCGGTGGCATAGACCGCCTCGACGGCCCGGCCGGTGACGGCCTCGGCCACGGTGACGGGTTTCTGCGCCACGTTGAACCAGAGCGCCGCGCCGAGCGCGAGCGCGCCCGCCGCCAGCACCGCAATCGTCAAATTCCGCTTCATGGGGCAAGATAGGCGCCGCAGGCGAAGCCTGTAAAGCGCCCCAGCCCGGAAACCGCCCCAGCCTGAAAAACACCGATGCCCGCCAAATCCCCCACCCCCGCCTTCATCGTTCACGACCGCGCCGCCATGCGCGCCGTGTTCGCAGCGGCGGCCACGCGGCCATTGCGCATCGAAAGCCCGGTGGGCTTCGCCGGTTTCGCCGGAGCCGGGTTCTGGGCGGCGCTCTTGGCCGATGCCCGCACCGATTACCCGCGGGCGAAGATCGAGGCCGTGCTCGACTGCGGCGAGGAACCGGGCACGGCCCTTGCCGCCATCCGGGCGGGCGTGCCCGCCATCCGCTGCCGCTGCCGGGCGGGGGCCAAGGCGCGGCTCGCGGCGCTGGCGCGTGCGGCCGGCGTCGCCTTCATCAGCGGGCGCCGCCCCAGGGCCCACGACCTGAGCATCGCCCGTGATGCGGCGCGTAAAGTCGCGGAAATCATGGCCGCCCGGGGCGCATTGAAAAAACCCCGGTCGTCGGCTATTCCTGAGCCCAAGACAAAGCCGCGCAAGCGGCGCAAACCTTGAAAGCTTCGCCATCGGCGGCGCAAGCGGGAGAACGGAAAAAGGCCATGAAAATCACCCAGCGCGTGAAGAAGATCCTCGACAACTACGAAAGCGACAACCCCGGCACCAAGGGCAACCTCGCCCGCATCCTGATGCAGGGCCGCCTTGGCGGCACCGGCAAGCTGGTGATCCTTCCCGTCGACCAGGGTTTCGAGCACGGCCCCGCCCGCTCCTTCGCGCCCAACCCCGCCGCCTATGACCCGCACTACCATTACAAGCTCGCCATCGACGCGGGGCTTTCCGCCTATGCGGCGCCGCTCGGCATGCTGGAAGCCGGGGCCGACAGCTTCGCCGGCGCCATCCCGACGATCCTGAAGGTCAACTCGTCCAACTCGCTGGCCCGCTTCAAGGCCGACGCCAACCAGGCGGTGACCGGCTCGGTCGGCGATGCGCTCAAGCTCGGCTGCGCGGCCATCGGCCTCACCATTTACCCGGGCTCCGACATGGCCTTCGACATGATGGAAGAAGCGCGCGAACTGGCCGAGGAAGCGAAGTCGGTCGGCCTCGCCGTCGTCATGTGGTCCTATCCGCGCGGCGGCGACCTGACCAAGGAAGGCGAGACGGCGTTTGATATTTGCGCCTATGCCGCGCACATGGCGGCGCTTCTCGGCGCGCACATCATCAAGGTGAAGCCGCCGACGGATTTCCTCGAACTCGCCGCCGCCAAGAAGGTCTACGAGGATCGCAAGATCCCGCGCAAGACGCTGGCCGAGCGCATCTCCCACATCGTGCAGTCGTCCTTCGACGGCCGCCGGCTCGTCGTCTTCTCGGGCGGCGAGG
Source organism: Alphaproteobacteria bacterium (assembly GCA_038145705.1). GTDB lineage: Bacteria > Pseudomonadota > Alphaproteobacteria > SMXQ01 > SMXQ01 > WHSO01. The sequence continues at coordinate 175,371 of JAYQQF010000004.1, forward strand.
CAAAGGACCTGAAGGGCATCATGAACGAGGTGCGCGGCATCCGCGACGGCGGCGGCTCCGGCTCGATCATCGGGCGCAACACCTTCCAGCGCCCGCGCGAGGACGCGCTCAAGATGCTCGACCAGATCGTCCGCATCTACCAGGGCAAGGAATAGCGTTTAACGCGTCGCGCCGAGGGAGGCACCCATGGTCGGCCTGATAACCTGCATCGATCACCTGAACATCCAGGTTCCTCCCGAAAAGGAAGAGGAAGCCAAGCAGTTCTACGGCGGGCTGCTCGGCCTCAAGCCGCTCAAGAAGCCCGACAGCCTCGGCCCCGCGGGCCAGCATTACTGCATCTCGGAAAGCCCGTATTACGAGCTGCACCTGGGCGTCGCCCGCAATGCCGAGGGCCACACCAACAAGAACATGCGCAATCACCTCGGCTTCCAGGTGGCCGACCTCGCGGTGGCGCGGGAAAAGTTCGCCGCCGCGGGCGTGCGCATCGAAGAGGCCGAGGCGGCCTATTCCAAGGAACGCGGCTTTCACCAGGACCGCTTCTTCGTTTTCGATCCGGGCGGAAACCGGCTGGAGATTCTCGAAAAGCGCCGCTCCTACGACAGCGCATCGCACTGACCGACGTGAGCACCGACAGCGACGCGCCGCAGTGCCGGCTTTACCTGATCACGCCGGAACGGCTTGACCCGAAACCCTTTCGCGACACGCTGGCCGCCGCACTCGATGCGGGCGACGTCGCCTGCGTGCAGTTGCGGCTGAAAAACATTTCCGACGACGAGATTTTGCGCGCGGCCGAAACCCTGTGCCCGTTGGCGCAGGCGCGCGAGGTGGCCTTCCTGCTGAACGACCGCCCCGACCTCGCCCGCCAGGCGGGCTGCGACGGCGTGCACGTGGGCCAGGACGACTGGCCCTATAAAAAGGCGCGCGAGGTGATCGGGCCGGGCGGCATCGTCGGCGTGACCTGCCACGATTCGCGCCACCTCGCGATGGAGGCCGCCGAACAGGGCGCCGATTACGTCGCCTTCGGCGCGTTCTACCCGACGACGACGAAGGCCGCGAGGGGCCACCCCACGCCCGAAATCCTCGAATGGTGGTCGGGCCTGATGGAAGTGCCGTGCGTCGCCATCGGCGGCATCACGGCGGAAAACTGCGCGCCGCTGGTGAAGGCGGGCGCCGACTTCCTCGCCGTCATGGGCGCGGTGTGGAACCACCCCGACGGCCCCGCAGCCGGCGTGAAGGCGATGAATGAGGGGATGAAAATATTCTGAAGCACCGAAGTAGATTTTTTTACTGCTAAAAAATCTACCTCAGACCTGCCTCATCAAGTTTTCTCAATAGATGACTTCCTAAAGACAGGTGATCAAGACAGGTGTCAGGATCATCAAAAATGCTGCTTGAATGACCGCGGGGATTTCGAATAGCCAGCATCGAACCTGCAAAAAGAAACTTATACCCGTCCTGCTCGCTTTTTTCGGAAGCTGTCATTCCGGGATTAATTTTGACTGCGGGAGAGTCGCCTCCCAATGCTTTCATCATTAGGCTACTACCAAAATCGCCAATACTCGAAATTCTTTGAATTTCCTCATCGATATACTTGTAGGTTTCAAAAGTTGCCTGAGCAAAATGCCCATCATCAAAAAGATTTCTCACATGCGGCGGCAAATCAGCGTGGATATTCCGCAGATCAAATGGATGACCGATCGCAGACTTAGATGACTCCGCTTCGGTGTACTGATGGGCACGACGTGCGATCTGCTCGAACTTCTTTAGGTCATTCGCCATCAATCAGATTCTTTCGAATACTGCGAAAAATTCTGTCATATGTTTGCTGATCGCCTTCTGCTGGAAGATTTACCTCAACTCTGACGGTTAGACCCACCCTAGAAGCAGAGGAGTGATCAATTTTTACTTCATCTCCATCGGAAGATTTTGGCGCCTTTTCAGACTTCTTGCTCGGCTTTTTTGGAGCCGCCAATTTAGATTCCGATTTTTTGGGTACATTCACTCTAGGCTCAGGTAACGAAGTGTGGCCCGATAAAGCGGCTAAGTAAGTGAAGGTGCCCGCCTGCCGCGAGCCAACAATTTCCGATGAATGGTCAGATGTGCGAAAGAACTGCGTTAGACTTTCTCTATCCATTTTCCATGCATCGTCCCCGTGCAACTCGAACAATTCGTCATAAGCAGTCCTGACCAACGCTTCGAATTCTTTTTGAAAAGCGTCATCTTTGTGCTGCACAAAAACATTTGCATTCGCATCGACCTTTTTGCCCTCGCCATCAATAATGTTCAGAAACTTAAGAACACTGATGACGTAGGATTCGTTTTTTGGAGCAACGCCTAACTTGCGCAAAGTCTCTGCCGTCACTTCTTTAGGGAAACTACGACGCCGCAAATGGTCAATTGTTTTAATGAGTGGCCCAGCCGATGCAACATAAGGGTATCTGTTTGCCATGCTCCCCTCGCAATCTTAAGTTTAATTTCCCAGTTTTAAATTTCTGCATAAAAATTGCAACTATCACTGTCTCAGTTTGATAACAAGTTGTCGTTGTGAATAAAAAAACGCCGGGAGCATCAGCCCCCGGCGCTTTCGTTTCTGGCACTCCGATAAACGCTACTTGCAGGCGACGCTCTTGGCCTGGCCGCCGTCGCCGTAGTAATCGACGGTACAATTCATGCCGGCCTTGAGCGCCCCGGCCTTGGCGGACTTGCCGCCCACGGTGATCTTCGTCTTCTTGCCGAGACGCGCGGTGTGCGACTTACCACCATTGTCGAACGCGATGGCCTTGCCCTTCTTCTTGAGGCCCGTGAGGGTGGTCGCCACCTTTACGGTCCTGGCCTTTTCCATCTTGCTGGGGCCGTTGATGGCGGCGCGCAGCATCGACTGGATTTCCTCGGGCGCGGAATACGACTCGTTCAGGATCGAAGCGATCTTCTCGCCCGAGATCGGCATGATGTCGACATGGGCCTTCTTCGCCTCGGCGAGCAGCTTGGGATCGCGGTAGGCGGCGGCGTAAGCCGCGCGCAGGGTCGCCACCACGTCCTTGGGCGCGGCGGGCGATGTATAGATCGGATAGCCGACGTCATAGGCGGCCATCTTGATCTTGAGCGCGGCCTTCTTCTTCGGGTCTTCGACCGAATCGATGATCAGCGGCACCTCGGCCGGAACGCCCGGATATTTTTCGAGGCCCATCTGGTAGAGGAGCGACACCTGCTTCTTTTCCAGCCACTGCGGATAGCGCGAGGTGATGCCCGCCCAGGCGGTGGTGGCGCGGCCTTCGGTTTCGCCGCGGATCATGGCGAGGTCGATGTCGGACCCCGACGGGTAGCCGAAGATCACCTTGAAGTTGAAGCCCATCAGCGCGTTCATCACCAGACCGTCGATGGTGCTGGTCGAGCCGCGCCCGGCGGAGCCCACGATCATCTCGTGCTTGCGCAGGTCCTGCCACGTCTTGATCTTCGACGTGTGCCAGGCGATCGACACGGCGACGAACTTCGCCGGGCTGGCGATCCAGTTGAACTTCACCGGATCGAAGGCCGCCTTGGATTTCTTCTGGCCGTAGAAGAGCGGCGCGAAGGGGATGGAGTTGAGCGACTGGCCGAGCTCGGTGCCGTCCTTCGCACCCTGCTCCCAGATGTAGTTGGCGCCGACGATGCCGCCCGCGCCCGCCTTGTTCTTGGCGATCACCGTCGGGTTGCCGGGCAGGTGGTTGCCGACGTGCCGCGCGCCGAGGCGCGAGTAGAGGTCAACCGAGCCGCCCGAGCCGGACGTGATGTAAAGGGTGACGGTCTTGCCCTTGAAGGACACCTCCGCCGCCGCCTGTGATGCGGGAAGCGCCATGCCCCCCGCCAGCGCGGCCAGCGCCGCCATCGTTGTGATCCGTGTCGTGATCCGTTTCCGCATGTGTGCCTCCTGTCGTGGCTTATGTTCTCTTGCGAGTGTCTTGTTGCAGGGGCCGGGGTTGGTCTTGTCGTTGGTCCCGGTCCCCTCACGCGTGTGCGGTATGTCGCAGCATGTCATGGCCGTTCGCGCGGCCCGTTTACCTCGTTCCGATCCGGGCGCAGGAAACCCGCGCCGATGTCCAAGCCTAACCCGTGAGCGCCGGTGAGGGCACCCCTAAAAGTCCCGCTATTCGGCGGATTTCTTCTTCTTTTTCTTGGAATCCGCGCCCTTGGCCTTGGCCGTCGAGCCCTTGGGCGCCACCGCCGCATCCTGCAACAGCTTGATCACGTCGGGCGGTGCCGCGAAGGCATCGTTGATGATGGCGGCCACCTGTTCGCCCGAAAGGGGATCGACCTCGACGCGGGATTTCTCGGCCTCGGCCAGGTAGGCCTTGTCCCTGTAGGTATCCATGTGCGCCTTGGCCAGTGCCGTGACGATCTCCTTCGGCGTGCCCGGCGGGGCAAAGACCGGATAGCCGATCTCATAAGATGCCATCTTGATCTTGAGCGCGGCCATGGTCTTGGGATCGGCCTTCACCTCGTCGAGGATGAGCGGCACGTCCTTGGGCACCGTCGGGTGCTTGGAGAGGCCCGTCTGGTAGAGGATGTTGATCTGCTTGTCGGTGATCCAGCCGGGATAGCGCGAGGTGACGCCCGCCCAGGCGGTAGTGGCACGGCCGTCGGTTTCGCCCCGGATCATGGCGAGGTCGATGTCGGAGCCCGACGGGTAGCCGAGGATCACCTTGTACTTGAAGCCGAGCAGGTTGCGCATGACGAAGGCGTCGATGGTGGACGACGAGCCCATGCCCGACGAACCCACGACCATTTCCGTTTCCAGAAGGTCCTGCCACTTCTTGATCTTGGACGTGTGCCAGGCGATGGCGACGGCGATGAACTTCGCCGGGCTGCCCAGCCATTCGAACTTGCGCGGATCGTATTTCGCCTTCGACTTTTCGCCGAAGAACAGCGGCTCGAACGGCACGGTGTTGAGCGCGGTACCGAGCTCGGTGCCATCCTTGACCGCGACCGAATAGACGTAATTGCCGCCGAGGATGCCGCCGGCGCCGGGCTTGTTCTTGGCCAGCACCGTCGGGTTGCCCGGGATGTGCCTGCCGACATGGCGGATGCCGAGGCGCGCCATCAGGTCGACCGACCCGCCCGAGCCCGAGGTGATGTAGACCGAAATCGTCTTGCCCTTGAAGGAAACCTCGGCCGCGGCCGTCGCGGCCCCGCCAAGCGCAAACGCAACTGCAACCGAAACCGCCAGTGAAATGATATTGCGCACGTATGCCTCCATGAGGTGTCCCCCTGTGTTGGGGAAAGATTTGGTGGAGAAGAACGCTTGTACGCTCAGGCAAATTTCAGGCGGCGAGCGGCCCCCGCAGCAGTTGTCCCGGCATGGCGCCGGTGTGGTTCTGGCCGCGCGTCAGCACGGTGCCGCCGACCACGGTCGCCTTGATGCCGACGGCCTTCTGGATGATGCGCGCAGCGCCCATCGGCAGGTCGGAGGCCATATAGGGCAGGTCCGGCGCGATCGTGGCCGGATCGAAGACGACGAGATCGGCATGCCAGCCCTCGCGCACCAGCCCGCGCTCGCGCAGCCCCCAGAAGGCGGCGATGTCGAAGGTGCACTTGCGCACGGCGGCCTCGATGGTCATGGCCTGCTTCTGGCGCACCCAGTTGCCGAGCAGGTCCGCCTGCACCGGGTTGACGATGGTGGCGAGATGCGCGCCCGAATCGCCGAAGGTCACCGCCGTGGACGGGTGGCGCAGCATGGCGAGGACGTAGTCCTGGTCCTCGCAGTTGGTGGGCGCGATGAAGAACAGCTTCAGGTGACGCTCGAGCGCCAGGTCGATCACCGTGTCGATCGGGTCCTGGCCGCGCTCGGCGGCGATTTCGGCGACCGAACGGTAGGGCGGCAGGGTTTTTGTCAGCGGGAAATACCAGTTCCAGTCGAGATCGCGCAGAAGCACGTTGTTGAGCGCCGGGTCCGTCGGGCGCTGGTGCGCCCGCGCCGCCGCGACCAGCTTCGACCGCGTGGCCGGATCGCGCAGGCCCGCTTCCTGTTGTGCGAGCGGCAGCTTGCGGAAATCGCGCCATTCGGGATCGGTGTCCCACGGCATGAAGGTCTCGAATGAGCGCAGCGAGCCGTTCCACGCCGCCGTCGCCTGCACCAGCATGCGCCCGCCCCCGGCGGTGACGGCATCGACCATGGCGAACTGTTCGCGCCAGATGTCGGCGGAATCGCGCATCGACCACGCCCCGCCGAAGGTGGCGGGGACCCTCGTTTCGATGGCGAGATTTTTCATGCGCTCGATTTCGGCGGCGCGCACCTCGGCATCCTTGCGGTTGATGCCGCGCGAGATTTCGAAGACGCCGCCGCCCAGCCGCCCGAGCGTGCCGACCAGGGTTTCGACCTCGCGCCAGTCGGCAAGGCGGCTCGCCACCGGGCCGCCCGCGGCGGTGCGGTGATTGTTCGAGAGCGTCGTGGAAAAGCCGATGGCGCCCGCGCGCATGCCGGCCTCGACCTCGCGCACCAGTTCGGCCAGATCGTCGTCGCTCGCCCGGTCAGTGAAGGCGCGCTCGCCCATGACATGGGTGCGGATCGCCGAATGGCCGACGTAGGTGGCGTAGTTGATGCCCTTGGGCAGGGCGTCGAGCACATCCATGTATTCGGAAAAGGTCGTCCAGCCCCAGGGGATGCCCGCGTCCATCGATTCGATGGGGATTTCCTCGGCCATCTCGAGGCCGGTGAAGACGAAGTTCTTGTCGGCCTCGGTGCAGGGCGCCAGCGTGAAGCCGCAATTGCCCATCACCGCCGTGGTGACGCCGTGCCAGCAGTCGTTGGTGCCGAGCCCGTCCCAGAAAACCTGCGCATCGTAATGGGCGTGGCCGTCGATGAAGCCGGGCGAAACCACGTGGCCCTCGGCGTCCATGGTCTCGGCCGCCGATTCTCCGGCAAGCTTTCCGATGGCGGCGATGCGGCCGCCCAAAACGGCGACATCGGCGCGGAAGCCGGGCAGACCCGAACCATCCACAACCGTACCGCCCCTGATGATGAGGTCGTATGACACCCTGAGCCTCCCCGGCTTTTTTATCGTTGGTTTTTTGCAATCGTAACGGAAAACCCCCCGCCCTGTCGCGGGGGATTAAACGGCCAAATTCAGGCAACCGGCGCCCACAGGACGTCGGTAATGTCGGCGGCACCCGCAGCCAGCATCACCAGCCGGTCGAAGCCGAGCGCCATGCCGGCTGCCGCGGGCATATGTGCAAGGGCCGCCAGGAAATCCTCGTCGATGGGGTAGGCCTCCCCATAGAGCGCCTGCTTCTTCTTCATGTCGGCCTCGAAGCGGGCGCGCTGGAGGGCGGCATCGGTCAGCTCGTCAAAACCGTTGGCGAGCTCCAGCCCGCAGACGTAAAGCTCGGCCCGCAGGCTGACGCGCGGATCGTGCGGGGCCACGCGGGCAAGGGCCGCCATCGACACCGGGTATTCGGCAAGCAGCGTGGCGCGACCGTGGCCGAGGTTCGGCTCGATGCGATCGAGGAAGATGTGAAAGAACACGTCTTCCCAGTCGCCCGTATCGGGCACGGCGATGCCCGCGGCCTTGGCCGCGGCGCGCAGCAGCGCCGCATCGGGGGCCGCCGGGTCCGGCGCGGTGGCGAGGATGTCGATGCCGCAATAGCGATCAAAGGCCCGCGCCACGGTCAGCACTTCGGGGGCGAGCGCGGCATCGCAGGTCCTGCCCTGCCAGCGAAGTTCCTTGGCCCCCGCCGCATCCGCCGCGACGCGCAAAATATCGGCGCAGTCGGCGGCGAGCGCATCGAGGGATGCGCCCTTGCGATACCATTCCAGCATGGTGAATTCGGGGTGGTGCGTCGCGGCGCGCTCGCCGTCGCGCCAGACGCGGGCGAACTGGAAGATCTTTTCCTCCCCCGCCGCCAGAAGCTTCTTCATGGCGAACTCGGGCGAGGTATGCAGGTACATGCGCCGCCGCCCCTGCCCGAAGGGTTCGTTCAGGTCGGTGGCAAAGGCGCGCAGGTGAACCTCGAGGCCGGGGGAAACCTGCAGGGCGGGGGTTTCCACCTCGGCAAAGCCCTGCGAGCCGAACAATTCGCGCAAGGCGGCGAGGACGCGCCCGCGCACGGCAAGATGGGGCCTGCGCCGGGCATAAGCGGCGCGGTCCCAGAAGGGCGTTTCAGGCGGCATGGATTGGCCCTGCCGCGCGGGGAAGATTTGCTCTATTCATGGGCGACACTATGCCGACGCCAAGGCGCGCCGGTCAAAGACTGCTTCGAGGCCCGCCATGCCCCATCCGCTTCCCGCCCCCCGCCCGAAAGACGCCCGCCCCGCGCGCACCCTGCATAAGGCGGACGAACTGGCCGAAGCCGGCCTGATCGCGCCCGGCGAAGAAGCCGGTGTGCGCGCCGTCGCCGCCCGCTATGCCGTCGCCGTGCCGCCCGCCCTTGCCGACGCGATCATGGAGGACACCAGCGGCGCGCTCGCCCGCCAGTTCGTGCCGCGCGCCGAAGAACTGGTGATCGCGCGCGAGGAATTGCAGGACCCCATCGGCGACGACACCCACGCGCCGGTCAAGGGCATCGTGCACCGCTATGCCGACCGCGTATTGCTGAAGCCGCTGCACGCCTGCGCCGTCTATTGCCGCTTCTGCTTTCGCCGCGAACAGGTGGGACCGGGCGGCGACGCGCTCGATGCAGAGGAGCTCGACGCGGCGTTGCGCTACATCGCGACGCACAAGGACATCTGGGAAGTGATTCTTTCCGGGGGCGATCCGCTTTTGCTGTCGGCCAGGCGCCTGAAGGACATCATTGCACGCATCGCCGCGATCGATCATGTCGGCGTCATCCGCATTCATACGCGCATGCCGGTGGCCGATCCCGCCCGCATCGGCCGCGCGCTCGTTCGCGCCCTCAAATGCGCCAAGGCCGTTTACGTGGTGCTGCACTGCAATCACGAGGCCGAACTGACGGCGGAGGCGAAAGCCGCCTGCGCGCGGCTGATCGACGCGGGCCTGCCGATGCTGGCGCAGACGGTGCTGCTGAAAGGTGTCAACGACGAGGCGGCGACGATGGAGCGCCTCCTGCGCGCGCTGACGGCCTGCCGCATAAAGCCCTATTACCTGCACCACCCGGACCTTGCCCGCGGCACCGGGCATTTCCGCCTGCCCCTCGAACACGGCCGCGCCCTGATGGAAGGCCTGCGCGGGCGCCTGTCGGGCATCGCCCAGCCGACCTATGTCCTCGATATCCCGGGCGGCCACGGCAAGGTGCCGGTGGGACCCGGTTACCTGCGCCCGGGCGCAGCCGCCGGGGAATGGCTGGTGACCGACCCGCAAGGCGTCGAGCACCCCTACCCGCCCAAGGCCTGAGGGCGCCCTGCCGCTTGCCTGTATCGGGCCAAGCTGCTAGGTTCCGGCCGCTTTTCAACCCCCCTGCAAGACGAACACGCCCATGAAGATCAACGCCAATACGATCCGCCCCGGCATGGTCATCGAGCACAACGGCCGCCTGTGGTCGGTGCTCAAGATCCAGCTCATCCAGCCCGGCAAGGGCGGCGCCTTCATCCAGGTCGAGATGCGCGACGTGCGCGCCGGCAACAAGACCAACGAACGCTGGCGCACCCAGGACACCGTCGAGAAGGCGCAGGTCGACGAGATCGAATGCAGCTTCCTCTACGCCGAGGGCGACAACTACACCTTCATGAACAGCGAGACCTATGAACAGATCGCCGTTCCGAAGGACGCCGCGGGCGAACAGGCGCAGTTCCTGCAGGACGGCATGTCCGTCGTCGTCGAACTGATCGAGGGCCAGCCGGTGTCCATCACCCTGCCCCAGACCGTGATCATGACCGTGACCGAGGCCGATCCCGTGGTGAAGGGCCAGACCGCATCGTCGAGCTACAAGCCCGCGGTGCTGGACAACGGCTCGCGCGTCATGGTTCCCCCGCACATCGCGGCGGGCACGCGCATCGTCGTCAACACCGCCGACGGGTCCTACGTCGAACGCGCCAAGGACTGACGGCCGCGCGAGATGGCCGTCAAATCCCCCCTTATCAATGTCATCGAGCGCGCCGCCCGCAAGGCGGGGCGCAACCTGAACCGCGATTTCGGCGAAGTCGAGCAGCTGCAGGTCCGCACCAAGGGCCCGGCCGATTTCGTGTCCAACGCCGACCACAAGGCCGAAGACATCATCCGCGACGAGCTGTCCAAGGCGCGGCCCGAATTCGGTTTCCTGATGGAAGAATCGGGCGAAATCCCGGGCAAGGAAGACGGCTATCGCTGGATCGTCGATCCGCTGGACGGCACCACCAATTTCCTGCACGGCATTCCGCATTTCTGCGTCTCCATCGGCGTCGAGGGACGTTCGGTCATCGGCGGCAAGCTGAGCACCGAAATCCTCGCGGGCGTCGTCTACGACCCGGTGCACGATCACACCTACTGGGCGGAAAAAGGCGCGGGTGCCTGGCTCAACGACCGGCGGCTGCGCGTCTCTGGCCGGCGCGATCTCGCATCATCGGTCATCGGCTCGGGCCTGCCGACGCTGGGCCGTGCCGATCCCGACGTGTTCCAGAACCAGGTGCGCGGGCTGATGGAAAAGGTCGCGGGCATCCGCCGCTTCGGCGTCGCCGCGCTGGATCTCGCCTGGGTCGCGGCGGGGCGTTTCGATGCGTTCTGGGAAGTCGCCCTCAAGCCCTGGGACGTCGCCGCGGGCATCCTGCTGGTGCGCGAGGCGGGCGGCTTCGTCAGCGAGATCGACGGCGGCAACAACATGCTGAATTCGGGCTCGATCCTTGCCAGCAACGGCCAGATCCACGCCGATATCCGCGGTATTCTCGCCAAATTCCGCTAGATTGGCGCCGCCAAGGCGGTTGTTAGCCTACCCGGCGTTGGTTTATTGTTGCCACCAAGACCGATTAGGCCCCGGCGTCAAGGACTTACCCGAACGCCGCGGCGGCCAGGAGACACCGGCGCCATGATCACCCCCCGCAAGATTTTCGTCCTCGGCGCGTTGTTCGCGTCGGCGCTCCTGTTCGCGGCCCCAACGGCCAACGCGCAGGACGATACGGTCGTCGTCGGC
>JAYQQF010000005.1:0-45000 GCA_038145705.1 Alphaproteobacteria bacterium
GGTCATCCTGGACGAGGAACGCCATGGCGACGCGACCTTTACCGGGCGCAGCCTTTACTTCCACGATCCCGACCGCAACGTGATCGAACTGCACGATTCGGACAAGGACTAGTCCCTGCTCCAATGACAAAGGGCGGCGCCATGGGCGCCGCCCTTTTGCTTTGCCCGGTTGCGGTTGCGTTCAGGCGAGGTTGTAGAGCCGCGCCGAATTGGGGCCGAGGATCTTGTCCACGCTCGCCGTCGGCACGTCGCCGCCTTCGCGCAGGATGCGCAGGGCCTCGATCTCGGCCGAGGTATCGGTATGGCCGTAGTCGGTACCGACGATCAGGTTGTCGTCGCCGGCGCGATCGATGATGTAGGGGATATCGTCGCTCACCTCGACGGTGACGAAGATGTTGTTGTCCTTGAGCGGATCGGAGGCGAGCCTGCGGCCCTTGCGGCGCAGGCGCTTTTCCGCGTCGATCAGCGCATAGGGCACCCAACTGGCGGAGGCCTCGATGAAGGCCCATTTCAGGTCGGGATAGCGCTTCGGCACCTCGAATTCGAGCAGCCCGTGGAAGGTCGCGATCATCGCCAGCTTGAACTTCGCGAAGTTATGGCCCTCCAGCAGGTCGTGGTAGGTGTAGGACGCGTTGCCCGAATGGTAGGTGATGGGCAGGTTCAGTTCCTGGGCCGCCTCGAACAACGGCGCGAAATAGCTGTCGAAGACGGGGCGTTCACATTCGAAGGGTCGCAGGAAAACCGAAACCGCGCCATTGGCTTTGCAGTATTCCAGTTCTTCCCGCATGCGGTGCATGGAGGACATCGGGATCATCGCCGCCCAGTAGAGACGCTTCGGCGCCTGCTTCCAGATGTCGGCCATCCACTGGTTGTAGGCATGGTACAGGGCGAATTCCGCCGCCGCGTCGCGCGCGCAAGGCGCCAGGAAGATGGTCGGATAGAGCACCTGCACGTCGATGTTCAGCTCGTCCATGTGGGCGAGCCGCTTGGAAACGTCGGTCAGGTTGCGCGATTCCTCGCCGGTCTGCTCGATATTGACGTTGCGGTCCCAGGGCTGGATATGGGTTTCGAACATCGCCCATTCGCGCGACTTGTTGCCGCGGTTGGTTTGGCCGAACTGACCCGTGAGCTGCTGCAGAACGGTGGGGGCATAGCGGCGCGCTTCCTCGGGCAGGTAGCTCCAGGTTTGATCGGTTTCGATCACGTGGGCGTCGGCGTCGATGACTGTCATGCGGTTCTCCCAGATGTCGTTTTTGGCCCCGGCGAAGGGGCCCGGGGCGCGGGTTATCGGTCGGTTCAGGGGCGGAGTTTATGCCCCTTCCCCGCGTCGGGAAATAGGCGAGCGTCCGCTTCCGGCGACGGCGGAAACCCTTGGCCTTTTGCGTTCCAGCCTATAAACTCGGCCGGTGCGTGGCGCCCGGATCATTCCAGGCGCCATCACATTGAAAAATCAGGGCTTCAGGTGCCGCCTCCACGGTCGCGGCGGAATGGAGCCTTTCCGTTGCGGGTATTCTGCCCCAGCGGAGAGCACAAGCGGGAACGAGGAAGCATGGACAGTACGTTCGGTGAAAAGTTTGGTATCGGTCAGCCCGTCCGGCGCAAGGAAGACCAGCGCCTGCTGAAGGGCGGCGGAAAATACACCGACGATGTCAGTATCCCGGGTCAGGGCCACCTCGCCTTCGTCCGCGCCGCAGTCGCCCATGCCCGCCTCAAGGGCATCGACGGCAGCGCCGCGCTCAAGGCGCCCGGCGTTCTCGGCGTCTTTTCCGGCAAGGACATGGAAGCCGACGGTATGGGCCGCGTCGTGACCGACGCGGCGCTCAAGGATCTTTCCGGCAAGGTCATGTTCCGCACCAAGCGCCTGGCCCTGCCCGTCGACAAGATCCGCTACGCGGGCGAGCCGATCGCCATCGTCATCGCCGAAACCACGGCCCAGGCGCGCGACGCGGCCGAACTGGTGCAGGTCGATTACGAGGAACTGCCCGCTGTGGTCACCGCGCAGCAGGGCCTTGCCATGGGTGCCGCCGCCATCCATGACGAGCAGCCCGACAACCTGTGCCTGCATTATGAAAATGCCACCTCCGAAGCCTACGACAAGGTGGCGAAGCAGGCCGCGCGCATCGTCAGCATCGAACTGGTCAACAACCGCGTCATCCCGGTGCCGATGGAGCCCAAGTGCTGCGTCGCCGACATGGACACCAAGACCGGCCGCCTCACCTTCTACGCCCCCACCCAGGGCGGGCGGCGCGTGCAGGGCGCGGTCGCGGAAATGCTGTTCGGCGGCGACGGCGACAAGGTGCGCCATGTTTCCGACAATACCGGCGGTGGCTTCGGCACCCGTTCGAAGATCTACCCGGAAATCCTCGCGACCTGCTACGCCGCCAAGAAGCTCGGCCGCGCCGTCAAGTGGTCGGGCGACCGTTCCGAGACTATGGTCTCGGACCTGCATGGCCGCGACCAAGTGGATCGCGCCGAGCTGGCGCTCGATGCCAACGGCAAGATCCTCGGTTACAAGGTCGAGATGCTCGCCAATATCGGCGCCTGGGTGACCGAGAACGGCGCGCGCCTGCCCATCGACGGCGGCGGGCGCATCGTCGGCGGCCTCTACGACATTCCGGTCCTCTATTTCTCGTGCAAGGCGGTGATGACCAACACCGTGCCGACCGACACCTATCGCGGCGCAGGACGGCCGGAAGCCAACTTCCTAATCGACCGGCTGGTCGAAAAGGCGGCGCGCGAAATGGGTATCGACATCCGCGAGATGCGCAAGCGCAATTATATCACCAGCTTCCCCTACAAGACCCAGATGGGTCTGACCATCGACAGCGGCAATTTCGCCAAGTGCCAGGACGAAGCCTGCAAGACCATCGGCTGGGACGACTTCCCGGCACGGCGCAAGCAGTCCGAAGCACGCGGGCGCCTGCGCGGTATCGGCATGACGTCCTTCATCGAAGGCTCGGGCGGGCGGCCCGAGGAGACCATGCGCCTTCGCTTCGAGAAGAACGGCAACCTGAGCGTCATCTGCGGCACGTTTTCCCACGGCCAGGGCCATGCCACGGTCTATTCCCAGCTGCTGCACGACAAGCTCGGCGTGCCCTTCGATTCGGTCAGCCTGATCCAGGGCGATACCGACACCTCGCCGGAAGGTGCGGCGGGTACCTTCGGTTCGCGCTCATCGCAGATGGGCAGCATGGCCATCATCGGCGCCGCCAATACTATCGTCGAAAAGGGCAAGAAGATCGCGGGCCACCTTCTTCAGGCTCCGCCGACAGAAGTAAAGTTCGAAGGCGGCAACTTCGTCGCCCGCGCGGGCTCGGTCTCGATCACCGAGATCGCCAAGGCCGCCCATGATCCGGCGAAGCTGCCGGAAGGCATGGAGCCAGGCCTCGACGAAACCTTCGTCTACAAGCGCGCCAACGGCCGCGACGACATGAACTACCCGAACGGCTGTCATATCTGCGAGGTCGAGGTCGATCCCGAAACCGGCCACATCGAGATTCTCGACTTTGCCGCCGCCGACGACTGCGGCTTCGTCCTCAATCCCCTGATCGTGCACGGCCAGGTCCACGGCGGCATCGCCCAGGGCATCGGCCAGGCGCTGACCGAATACATCGTCTATGACGAGGAAACCGGCCAGCTGCTGACCGGCACCTTCATGGATTACGGCATGCCGCGGGCGCATCACTTCCCCGACATGAAGGCGGTATTCTCGCCGACCATGTCGACGAACAACGATCTCGGCGTCAAGGGTGCGGGCGAAGCCGGGGCCTGCGGCGCGCCGACCGCTTTCGTTCATGCCGTGCTCGACGCCCTGCGTCCGCTCGGCGTCGAACACATCGAAATGCCGCTGACGCCCAACCGGGTGTGGCAGGCCATTCAGGCGGCAAAGCGTAAAGGAGCTGCGTAAAACCATGGATATGTCCGGCGAAAAGCGGATCAACGCCCCCCGCGACGCGGTGTGGGCGGCACTCAACGATCCAGAGGCCCTCAAGGCCGCGATCCCCGGCTGCGAATCGGTCGACAAGAAGTCCGATACCGAATTCGCGGCCAAGGTCGCGCTTGCCATCGGGCCGGTAAAGGCCAAGTTCGCGGGCGAAGTGACACTGACGGACCTCGATCCGCCCAACGGCTACACCCTGACCGGCCAGGGCTCGGGTGGCGTCGCCGGTTTCGGCAAGGGCGAAGCGAAGGTGTCCCTGCGCGACGACGCGGGCGCGACCGTGATCGCCTATCAGGTTCATGCCAGCGTCGGCGGCAAGCTTGCCCAGGTGGGCCAGCGGCTGATCGATTCGACGGCAAAGAAACTGGCCGACCAGTTCTTCGAGAAATTTACCGCCCATGTCGAGGCGTCCGCCGGCGGCGGCGCGCCTGCATCCGCGGCCCAGCCCGCCCCGGCGCCGAAGGCGCCCGCAGCTGCTGCGGGCAACAGCGGCCTGACCTTCTGGCTGTTTGCCGCGGCCGGGCTAATAGCACTTTGGATCGTCAATCACTAAGCGCATACTGAGGAAAATGCGCCGGAACCGACAGGGAGCGCGGCGCATCAAAAGGAGGGAGCCTTGAGCACCAAAGTCAGCATGACCGTCAATGGCAGGAAAGTCTCGGCCGATGTCGAGCCCCGGACCCTTCTGGTCCAGTACCTGCGCGAGAATCTCGGCATGACGGGAACCCACGTCGGCTGCGACACGTCACAGTGCGGTTGCTGCAACGTTCACCTGAACGGCGAGGCGATCAAGTCCTGCACCATCCTCGCAGTGCAGTGCGAAGGCGCCAACGTCACCACCATCGAGGGCCTGGCTTCCCCCGACGGCGAGCTGCACCCGATGCAGAAGGCTTTCTGGGAACACCACGGTCTGCAGTGCGGCTTCTGCACCCCGGGCATGGTGATGGTCGCCTGCGATATCGCGCGCCGCAAGCCCGACGCCGACGAGCAGACTATTCGCCATGAACTTGAAGGCAATATCTGCCGCTGTACCGGTTACCAGCACATCGTCGAAGCGGTTCATGCCGGCATCCAGGCGATGAACCAAGCCAAGCGCTGATCGGGGAGGACAGGCACACATGTACGCATTCAACTATCATCGCCCCAAATCGCTCGACGAAGCCGCGGGTCTCGTCTCCAAGGCCGAAGACGGAAAGCTCGTCGCAGGCGGCATGACCCTGCTGCCGTCGATGAAGCTGCGCCTTGCCGCACCGTCGGATCTGGTCGATCTGGCTTCTGTCGATGGCCTCAAGGGCATCACCGTCTCCGGCAAGACCGTCACCATCGGCGCCATGACCCGCCATGTCGACGTCCATACCTCTGCCGACGTGCAGAAGGCGATCCCGGCGCTGGCCGCCCTTGCCGGCGGCATCGGCGATCCCAGCGTGCGCAACCGCGGCACCATGGGCGGCTCGGTCGCCAACTCCGACCCGGCCGCGGATTATCCCGCCGCCGTGCTCGGTCTCGGCGCCACGGTGGAAACCAACAAGCGCAAGATCGCGGCCGACGACTTCTTCAAGGGCCTGTTCGAAACGGCGCTGGAACCGGGCGAGATCATCAAGGCAATTCACTATCCGGTCCCGGATGCCGCGGCCTATGAAAAGTTCCCGCAGCCGGCGTCGGGCTATGCCATGGTCGGTGCCTTCGTCGCCCGCTTTGGCAAGGACGTCCGCGTCGCCGTCACCGGCGCCAAGGACCACGTCTTCCGCGTTTCCGAAATGGAAAAGGCGCTTGTCGCCAGTTTCAAGGCCGACGCCATCGCCGGCATCAAGCTGGGTGAAGACGACATGCTTTCGGACATCCACTGCAGCGCCGACTACCGCGCGCACCTGGTGACCGTCATCGCCAAGCGCGCCGTAGCCAAGGCCGGCGGCTGACAGTTCACACAACCGACAAAAAAGGGCGGTCCCGCGGGGCCGCCCTTTTCTTTTCAGGCCGCCTGTTTCAGGCCTAGGGTTCCTTGAAGTCCTTGTTGTGGGTCGGGAACCATTCGCGGCCCTTCAGCATGTATTGCCAGTAGAAGATTGGCAGGCCCGTCACCTTGATCCACCAGTTGACCCAGCGTTCCTTGGCAGGATCGAGCGGGAATGTCGGCGTCACCTTGCCGCCGTAGATGAACTCGGCAAGGATCGCCTTGCCGTAACCGGTCAGCAGCGGACAGGACGCATAGCCATCGTAGCCCGCCTCCAGCGAACGGTTGTTCATCGCGTGCAGGATGTTCCGCACCACGACCGGCGCCTGCTTGCGCACGGCAGCGGCCGTCTTGGAGTTGGGTGTCGAGCAGACATCGCCGAGCGAAAATACGTTGGCGAATTTCACGTGCTGCATGGTGTTCTGGTTGACGTCCACGTAACCGGCCGCATTGGCGAGCGGCGAGGACTTCACCGCATCGGGCGGGCTCTGGGGCGGCGAAACGTGCAGCATGTCGAAGGGAACGGTGATCTTCTCGCCCTGGCGGTCGCCGCCGACGATGGCAACGGTGGCCGTCTTGGCCGCGCCGTCCACGGCGACCAGTTCGTGCTGGAAATGCGCCTTCACCCCGTAGCGGGCGACGACCTTGGTCAGTTCGCGGGCGAAGAAGGGCACGCCGAAGATGGCCGGCCCGTGCACGTAATAGTTCAGCTCGCACACGGTAATGCCGTGCTTGCGCAGGAAATCCGCCGTCAGGTAGACGATCTTCTGGGGCGCGCCGGGGCACTTGAAGGGCAGCGGCGGCTGCGAAAACACTACCTTGGCGCCGGGCTTGAGATTCTGGATGCAGGTCCAGGTGTATTCGACGGAATCGGGCGAATAGTTGCTACACACGCCGTTCTTGCCCAGCGTTTCGCGCAGGCCCGCGACCTTGTCGAGGTCGAGCTTCACACCGGTCGCCACCACCAGGTGGTCGTAGCCGACCGTTTCGCCGTTCGACAGCGTCACGGTGTTACTTTCCGGGGCAAAAGACGCCGCGGCGGCCTTGATCAGGGTCACCCCGGCGGGAACCAGATCGGACACGTTGCGGCGCGTGCTGGCGAGCGTCGCGACCCCGCCGCCCACGAGGGTAAAGGCGGGCTGGTAGTAATGCACATCGGACGGCTCGACGATGGCGATGTCGAGGCCGCGGGGGCCACGCCGGCGAAGGCTCGCGGCCACGGTGATACCGGCGGTGCCGCCCCCGATGATGAGAACCTGATGGTGTTTTCCGGCCATTTTTATGCCTGCCTGGTTATGACGAAAAAGAAAAGCGCCCGGCGGCGGGAAGCCCCCGGGCGCCTCGATGCAGGATTATAGCCTAACCCATCAGGGCGCGGCAGCGTTCCGGCGGCAGTTCGACCTGGATGGTCTGGCCTTCGGCGACGGCAGTAGACGGATGCAGCTTGAGCCGCAGCGCCGTATCGCGCAGCGAAATGCGGAATTCCGTCGAATCCCCCATGAACATGGCCGCGGCCACCCGGCCTTCGATCACGTTGTTGGCCCCGGTGCTGCTACCAGCCGCCATCAGGTTCACGTCTTCGGGGCGAACCACGATGATGACCCTGGAGCCGGTGGTGGCCCCTTCGGGCAACAGGCACTTGAGGTTGCCGGACGCGGTTTCCACCTCGCCCAGACCGGACCCGTTCGCCACGGCCTTTACGCGACCTTCGATGAAGTTGGTCAGGCCGATGAAGTCGGCGACGAAACGGACTTTCGGCTCACGGTATATTTCTACGGGCGAGCCTTCCTGAACGATCTGCCCCTGGTCCATGACGGCGATCACGTCGGACATGGTCAGCGCTTCGAGCTGGTCGTGAGTGACGTAGACCGTGGTGATGCCGAGCCGCTTCACCAGATCGCGGATTTCCGTGCGCGTTTCCTCGCGCAGCTTGGCATCGAGGTTGGACAGAGGTTCGTCGAGCAGAAGCACCTGCGGCTCGCGCACCAGCGCGCGCGCCAGCGCAAGGCGCTGCTGCTGGCCGCCAGACAGGAACGGCGCCGGGCGATCCTCGAAACCCTTGAGCTGGACGAGGTCCAGCGCCGCCATCACCTTCTTGCGGATTTCCTCGCGCGAAAAACGGCCCTTCATCTCGCGCAGCGGGAAGGCGACGTTCTCGAATACGTCCATGTGCGGCCAGATCGCGTAGGACTGGAACACCATGCCGATGTCGCGCTTGTAGGCGGGAACCATCACGCGCTGCTCGGTCGAATAGACCAGCTGGTCGTTGATGGCGATTTCGCCGCCGCTCGGTCGCTCCAGACCGGCAAGGCAGCGCAGCGTCGTGGTCTTGCCGCAGCCCGAAGGCCCAAGCATCGTGTAGAACTGGCCCTTCTTCACGTGAATGTTGATACCGCGCACGGCGTGAACGCTGCCGGCATCGCTCTGGTAGTGAACGTGAAGATTACGAATGTCGATCATGACGTCTCCCCGGGGGTTCCTGACGACTTGTTCTTGTGGCACGGACACGTCAGACAGCCCGGGCCAATTCGACGGTCATTTTCCCAATGTAGAAGCGCCTTGGCAACAACCGCGGCACATCACCCGTTTCTGTGAAACATTGTGTTTCCAACATCTTAGGCATTATTGCCCACAATAATTCTGCTCCCCGCGCGGCCAAGAAGGATATCCGGCGCATCTTCCATCCTGCCGATCGCCGCGATGCCGCCACCCTCGGCGAAAGCCGCGGCTGCCGCCACTTTCGGACCCATCGACCCCACCTCGAGCGCGAGACCCGGAATTTCCCCTACCGATATCTGCGGGAGTAACTCCGCTCCTTCCCCGCCAAAGCCGCTGTATACACCGGCGACGTCGGTCAGCAGCAGCAGCGCATCGGCGCCGATGTCGCGGGCGAGCAGCGCCGCGGTGCGATCCTTGTCGATCACCGCTTCCACCCCGTAAAGGGCGCCGCCAGGCGATCGCGCCACCGGGATGCCGCCGCCGCCCGCGCAGACCACCACAAAACTCTCGGCAACGAGATGACGGATGGTTGCGATTTCGAGAATGCGGACAGGAGCAGGAGATCCCACCACCCGCCGCCAGCCCTTGCCGTCGGGCGTCACCGTCCAGCCGCGCACGTCGGCCAGGCGTTTCGCTTCCGCCTCGTCGTAAACCGGGCCGATCGGCTTGCTCGGATGCGCGAAAGCCGGATCGGCGGGATCGATTTCTACGAGCGTCAGCAGCGTAGCCATCCTCCGATCGGGCAACCGGGGCGAGAGTTCCTGTTCGATCAGGTAGCCGATCATGCCTTCGCTCTCGGCATTGAGCACGTCGAGCGGCCAGCCACCGCCCCCGGCCGCCGCCTGCAGGGCCAGCAGTCCCACCTGCGGTCCATTGCCGTGGGTGACGACGACATCGTGCTGTTCGGCGACGGCGGCGATGGCACGCGCCGCGGCGGCGACGTTGCGGCGCTGGTTTTCCGCCGTCAGCGCTTCGCCCCGCTTCAGCAGCGCATTCCCGCCAAGCGCGATGACGACCCGCATCAGGTCCCGCCCGCCGCGATGCGCGAACAAAACGCATCGATGACGCCGTCGAGACCCGGCTTTTCCCGCCCGGCGAAGGCATAGGTCGCGTGAACGACGGGCTTGTCGATGGCGATGAGATTTTCGAGCCGTATGGGTGTCGCGACGACCACGACATCGGCCGGCACCGCCCGCACCGTTGCCGCGAGATCATCGAGCTGCGCCGGGAAATATCCGACCGCCGGCAGGACCGCGCCGATATGGGGATAGCGCGCATAGGTCGCGGCGATCTCGCCGACCGCGTGCTTGCGCGGATCGACGATCTCCCCGGCCCCGGCCGCCTTCGCGGCAACGAAACCGCCGCCATAGGCCATGCCGCCGTGGGTGATGGTCGGCCCGTCCTCGACGACAAGGACGCGCTTGCCCCTCAAGGCCGCCGCATCCGACAGGGTCACGGCGAGGTCGCCATGCAGGATGCCGGCTTGCGGGTTGGCGGTCCGGACCGCATCCTCGACCGCCGAGACCGCGCGCGCATCGGCGTCCGCGACCTTCATGATCAGGACATGGTCGGCCAGGCCCAGCACCGTTTCCCCCGGATGATAGCGGGTTTCGTCGCCAGCCCGCAGCGCATCCGCCAGAACGATGTGCAGGTCGGGCCGGATGAAGGGGAAATCGTTATTGCCGCCGTCCCACAGGACGATATCGGCCTCGGCCTCGGCACGGGCCAGGATGCGTCCGTAATCGACACCGGCGTAAATCACCGCGTTGGCGGTGACATAGGGTTCGTATTCCTCACGCTCTTCGATGGTGCAATCGGCGGCATCGAGATCGGCAAGAGAGGCGAACCGCTGCACATCCTGGCGCGCGAGATCGCCATAGGGCATCGGATGGCGCAGCACGGCCACCGACAGTCCCCGCTCCTGCAAGCGCGCAAGGATGTGACGACTGACCGGCGACTTGCCGCAGCCCGTGCGCACGGCGGTGACGGCGATCACCGGCTTGTTCGCTTGGATCATCGTCGCCCGCGGTCCCGGCAGGGTGAAATTGCAGCCAGCCGCCAGGAAACGCGAAGCAAGATGCATCACGGTTTCATGGGTGACGTCCGAATACGCGAACACCGCTTCCGCGACGCCGTTGTCCCGGCAGAAGGCGGGCAGCGCCTCCTCTTCCATGATCGGGATGCCGTCGGGGTACAGAGGCCCGGCAAGGCCCGGCGGATAGCGCCGCCCGGCAATGCCCGGAATCTGGGCCGCGCCGAAGGCGACCACCTCGACCGAAGGCTCATTCCGGTAGAGCAGGTTGAAATCGTGAAAATCGCGGCCACCCGCGCCGAGAATGACGATGCGGCGGCGCGCAGTCACGGCATTCAGGTTCCCTGGGACTGTATATGCCGGCTCGATCCGAACCCGAAGGAGCGCACGAACACGGTGACCAGCAGCAGCAGCACGATCATGATAACGCCGATGGCGCCGACCGCCTGCATCTCGCCCTCGTCCCACATGTTCCAGATGATGACCGCCAGCACCTGGTTCTCCGGCCCTTCATAAAGGATCAGCGGCAGCGAGGCGGACCGCACCACATGCAGCATCACCCAGACCCACACGCCCACGAAGGTCGGCAGCATCAGCGGATAGAAGACCCGCCACATCGTGCGCCAGTGCGGCGCGCCGGAGACATGGGCGGCCTCTTCCAGGTCCTTGTGGATCTGCAGGATGGCGGCGTTCATCGCGCGCGTGCCATAGGCGATGTAACTGACGATGAAAGCGATGCAGATCGACCAGATCGAGCCGAAGATATCGAAGCCGTAGTTAGCACCCTGCAGGTACACCCACAGGAAGGCGAGGCCCAGCACGATGCCGGGAATGGCGTGAGGCATGAACGCCAGTTGATCGAGGAACTTGCGGCCGATGAACTTGGTGCGCACGACAACCAGCGACACGAAGAACGCGAGCAGAACCGTCCCCGTGGAGGTCAGAACGATCAGGATGATCGTGTTCCAGACAGCCTGCAGAAGGAAAGGATCATCGCCGAGATTGAGGTAATGCTGGAAAGTCAGCTTCCCCAAAACCTCCCAGCTCGGCGGCTGCACGAAGGGCAGCAGCGACACATAGACGAAGACCAGCAGCGGCAGGATGATCGAAAACAGCAGGAAGACGAAAACGAGCAGCCCCGCCGGCCAGCGCAGCCAGCCGAGCGACTGGGTACGCGGGCGATAGCCCTTGCCGGTGACGATCGTATAGCGCTCCTGATGGGCAATGACGCGGGAATAGGCGATTGTCGCCACCACCGCCACCACCAGATAGATCATGGCAAGCGCATTGGCCTTGCCGTATTCCGGCAATACCGTCGCGGAATGGTGAATCTGGTAGATCTTGGTCGAGAACACGAAGATGTCGGCGGGCATCCCGAGGATGCCCGGCACCTCGAAGACTTCCAGCGCCGTGATGAACTGGTAGATGACGATGGCGATCAGGCCGGGCAGGAGCAGGCGCGCCGTCACCTTGCGCAGGGTCGATGCGGGCCCGGCGCCGGACATGGCCGCCGCTTCTTCCAGCGACGGGTCCATCGAGCGCATCAGCGGCACCAGCATCAGGAAGGCCGTCGGCACCAGCCGCAAGCCTTCGACGAAGATCATGCCGCCCAGCGAATAGATGTTGATGGGGTCGATGCCGAGGCCCAGCGTTTCGACCAGGAAAGTATTCAGGAAGCCGATGCGCGGGCTCAGCAGCAGTACCCAGGCCATCGCCTGCAGCATGCCGGGCATGGCCAGCGTCATCGGCACGCCCGCGTAGATCCAGATCTTGCCGGGCATGTCGGTGCGCTCGACCAGCCAGGCGAGCGTCGCGGCGAGGCCGATGCCGAGCGCGGTGGCGCCGAACACGTAAATGAACGTATTGGAAAACAGCGCATAGGTCGTCGGGTCCGACCAAACAGAAATGTAGTTTTCGAGGTTGAGCGCGCCGAGGTCGATATCCGTCGGCACCTGGCTTTGCGACATGGAGCCGAGGACGAGGAACACCGCCGGAAGCCCGACCAGGGCCAGCATCAGGATGGTCAGGAACCAGTGCCACGGACTGCCGAGGCGCAGCCGCGACAGCAACCCGCCCTGTGACCGGATATCGAGAGTTTCAACAGCCATGAACGCTTCCTTGCCTCGTCTGACCGAACCGGCCCGGCGCAAATGCACCGGGCCGGCTGGAACGCATTACCAAACCGGATGCGTTATTTGCATTCGATGGACTTGGCCTCGCCGCCGTCACCGGCGTAATTGACCTTGCAGTCCATCCCGGCCTTGAGAGCGCCGCGCTTGGCGGGCTTTCCGCCCACCGTGATCTTGGTGCGCGAGACCGACACCGAGGCGGTGTGCTTGCTACCCTTCACGTCAAAGGCAACCTTGCGGCCGCCATTGATGATCTCGCCCAGCTTGGTGCTGACCGCAGTCGCCTTCGGCGGAACGTAACCGCCGCCCTGGATCCACAGCGGATCCCAGAACTTGGCGAGACGCACGGAGGTCTTGTCCGATTCGTCGCCGAGCACGGCCTTCTTCTTGCCCTCGATGGCTTCGGGGAAGTAGATGAACTCCTTGCGCTGCAGGCCCTTGTGGATGGGCGTCGATTCCTCGGCCCAGTACTGCGCGACCTGCCCTTCCTTGCTGAGCAGCCAGTTGACCCAGATCTTCGCCGCGTTGATGTGCGGCGCGCCCTTGAACACGCCGAGCTCAGACACCGTGAACGGCACCGGTTCCGGGCAATGGAAGCCGATGGGAGCACCCTTCTCAGCTTCGGGGCCGACACGGTTCATAGCGGACGGCACAGCCATGTCGCCCTCGCCGAGGATGACGAGGTTGAGGATCGCGCTCATGCCTTCCTTGCGGAGCTGCGGCTTGAGATCAACCAGCAGCTTCTGGGTGAATTGCTTGCCCCAGTCGTCGCCCTTGGCTTCCCAGAGGTTCAGCAGCCAGTTGTTCGGCCGGTTGCCGATCATCAGCTTCTTGTTGCCGAAACGATCGGTCGAAACGAGATCGTCCCAGGTCTTGGGCAACTCTTCCTTCTTCACCTTCTTGGTGTTGTAGGTCATGCACCAGTAGCGGGTACGCGTCGCAACCGCGATATGGTCGGCCTGCTTGGCTTCGTCCGGCAGGTTCTTGTAGTTGGGCAGGTCCGACATGTTCGCGAAGGCGCCCGCCTGACGGAACAGGTAGACGTTACCGGAAAGCCCGATGGTGATGTCGGTCAGGTAGCGGCCTTCCTTGAACGCCGCGAGCGGGCGGATATAGCGCCGGGCCGAGGTGCGCACCTCGGACTGCTTGACCTTGATGCCGGGATAACGCGCCGTGAAGATGTCGTTCATCTTCTTCCAGTCCTTGGGACGGTGCGTCGAATAGATGATCAGTTCCTTTTCCTTGTTGACGGCGGCGTCGAGCCATTCCTTCGGAACCTTCAGTTCCTCATCGACCCCGGCCAGGATTTCAGGGCTGAATTTCAGCGCCTTGAGCATGGCCTGGGTGGGCTTGGGCAGCTCCGCTGCCGATGCGAGCCCTGAAACAGCGACCCCGGCAACGGCGACGGTCAGAAATGTGGCGATGCGATTCATCAAAATGTGCCTCCCTCTTCTGTGGCGGGACCTGTCATCCCCGTTTTCCGTGCCCGGGCTTCAAGCCCAAATTTTAAGGGTTTCACGGATTTGGCATGAAGAGTGGCGGAAATGACCCGAGGGGTCAACCACAAGGGACTTTCGGGGCAATGCAGCAGAAGATAGTCTTTCCGAATCAAACACCAAGAACGACATATGCGGGGAGCCCATGAAACTGGTCAGCTATACGGCGGTTGGCGAAAGGCCGCGCCATCGACGCCTCGGCATCGTCCTTGAAAACGATGTCATCGCCGATGCCCGGGCCGGTTATGCCTGCCTGCTGGCCGGCCAGGGCGACCTCCAGGCCGAGGCCATCGCCGCCGTGCGCATGCCCGTCGAGGGCGCTGCCTTTCTGGCCGGAGGTCCCGTCGCCATGGCCGAGGCGCAACGGGCGGCGACATGG
Source organism: Alphaproteobacteria bacterium (assembly GCA_038145705.1). Classification (GTDB taxonomy): domain Bacteria; phylum Pseudomonadota; class Alphaproteobacteria; order SMXQ01; family SMXQ01; genus WHSO01. The sequence goes on from JAYQQF010000005.1 coordinate 14,427, forward strand.
CTTGCCCGGCTGCATGCCGACCACCCGGATGCCCGCGGCCTCGACGACGAGCCGCTGTTCTGCCACCTGTCGGATGCGCACCTGTTCGCGCCGCTGCAGCCGTCCAAGGTCATCGCCGCCGGACGCAACTACCGCGCCCACCACAAGGAAATGAGCAACTCCGACATGCCCTACCGGCTGCCGTCGAGCTGGCTCAAGGGCGCCTCCGCCGTCATCGGCCCCCATGACGACATCGTGCGGCCGCAGGCTGTGCAGAAAATGGATTACGAAACCGAGCTTGCCTTCGTCATCGGAAAACGCTGCAAGAACGTGCCCCGCGAAAGGGCGGCTGAGGTCATCGCCGGATACGTCGTCGCCAACGACGTGACGGCCCGCGATATCGGCCGGCTGGAGCGCGCCGAAGGCAACCGCCTTCTCGGCAAGAGCTACGACGGCTTCTGCCCCATCGGCCCCTGTCTCGTCACCGCCGATGAAATCGCCGACGCGGGCAACCTCAAGCTGATGACGCGCGTAAACGGCGACATGCGCCAGGATGCCAATACCAGTGACATGATCTGGAAAATTCCCGATATTCTCGCCTACGTTTCGCAGATCGAACTGCTGCCGGGCGACATCGTCACCACGGGTTCGCCCGAAGGCGTCGCCCAGGGCGGCGCCAATGCGGGCAACGGCAGCAAATTCCTGAAACCGGGCGACGTTCTGGAATCGGAAATTTCGGGTATCGGCGCCCTGCGCAACCGCATCGTCGAGGACCCGCTGGCGCCGAGCTGGGACTGGCAAGAACAGAAATCCTGAGGGGGGAGAAAAAATGGCCGAAGGGGATATCCGCACCGACGATGACGTCTGGTACGAGAATTTCGTCGAAAACTACCTGCCGAAGGGAGGCGAGCGCATCGGCGAAGGGAACGCGCCGCGTCCGGCCGCGCTCGTCCACATCTCGCTCGGCACCGACGAGAATTTCGAGAAGATGGTCGATTTCTACATGAAGTTCTTCAACTGCAAGGTCGTGAACTACCGCGACAAGCGCGCCGCGTCGGGAGACGGTGGGCGCGCCGCCTTCATCAGCTGGGACAACCGCGACCACCGTTTCGCCATCCTCGAGCGCAAGGGCAGCCAGCGCGCCCGTGGCCGCGCCGGCATCGCCCATGCGGCCTTCCAGTATGCCTCGCTCAAGGACCTCGTCGCCCTGTACCGGCAGGCCAAGTCCTGGGGTATCGGCATCGTCCACGCCATCAATCACGGCCAATCGACGTCGTTCTACTACGCCGACCCCGACGGCAACGAGATAGAGACCTACATCGACAATTTCGATACGCCCGAGGAATGCACCCACTTCAAGCACTGGATCCAGTACCGGCCCGGGCTCGAATACAACATGAAGCTCGGCGCCTTCGATCCGGAGAAGATGGGCAAGCTGGTGGATGAAGGCTACGACGAGAAATTCCTGCGCCAGCGCGACAACGTCATCAAGCTGAAGGCCGAGGGCAAACTCTAGCGCCGCTGGTACTGCGCCTTGCCGTAGAGAAGCTCCTTCGCCGCCGCATCCAGCGGCGTGTCGTATTTCGCCCGTATGTCGTCGATGACCGCGGCGGCGCGGAGGCTCGCGGGCCGTGCCTCGATGCGTGCGAGCCAGTCCTTGAGCCGCGGTGTTTCGTTGATGTCGATCCCCGCCGCCTTGTAGCCGTTAGCCCGCCCATAGGTCGAAATATCGGCGATCGAATAATCGTCGCCGCCGAGCCACGGCGCCTCCCCCAGCCTGTTTTCCAGAACGCCGAACACGCGCCGCGTCTCGCTGGTAAAACGCTCGGCCGCGCGCTCGTTGCCGTCCTTGCCGGGGCCGTGGAAATAATGGGCCTGCCCGATCACGGGGCCGAGGCCCGCCACCGACAGAATCAGCCACTGCATGACCGCATAACGGCCGGAAACATCGGCCGGCAGCAGCTTGCCGGCTTTCTCGGCGAGGTACATCAGGCAGGCCGCCGATTCGAAAACCGCGAGCGGCTCGCCCGCCGGCCCGTCGCGGTCGACGATGGCGGGCACCTTGTTGTTGGGGGAAATTTTCAGGAATTCGGGCTTGAACTGGTCGCCCCGGCGGATATTCACGGGATGGACTTCATAGGGAAGGCCGACCTCCTCCAGCATCATCACGATCTTGCGGCCGTTGCCGGTCGTCCATGTATAGAGATCGATCATGGCGCAGTCCTCCCGTTCGAGGCTCCACCCCTAGCACCGCTCGCGGGCAGTTTCCAGCCGCGCGAAACTGCCCTAACCTTGTCGATCCCGGAACCGGGTAATAAATTCGAGGCGACGAATGGAAAAACACGACGAGGAAGCGCGGGGTCACTCCATGTGGGATATCCTCAAGGTCTACGTGCCGATCACGCTGCTGGTGATCGCCGGTTTCGTGGTCGCCTGGCAGTTCGTCGACCCGGCGCCGCCCAAGACCATCACCATCGCCACCGGATCGCCGGAGGGCGCCTATTCCGCTTCGGCGCGCGAATACCAGAAGGTGCTGGCCGAGGCAGGCCTGACGGTAAAAATTCGCCATACGGCGGGCTCGGTCGAGAACCTGCAACTCCTTAATGACCCCAAGAGCGGCGTCGACATCGCCTTCGTTCAGGGCGGCGTCGGCGACCCGTTCAGCGCGCCCGACCTGATGTCGCTCGCCAGCGTATTCCTGGAGCCGCTGTGGGTTTTCGTGCGGGCCGAGGCGGCGCCCGAGCGCCTGAACGGACTGAAAGGCAAGCGCCTTGCCATAGGGCCATCTGGCTCAGGCACCAGAGTGCTGGCGCGAACCCTCCTGGTTGCGAACGGCATCGACGCGGAAAACTCGACCTTCCTTCCCATCAGCGGCAACGATGCCGCCCGCGCGCTGGAAACCGGCGAAGCCGATGCGGCGTTCTTCGTCAATGCCCGCGTATCGGAAACGATGAACAGGCTTTTGCGCAACCCGCAGATACGCGTCCTGAACTTCGCTCGCGCCGAAGCCTACAAGAGCACATTCAGCTACCTCACCCGCATCAACGTTCCTGAAGGCGCGCTGGCGCTCGACGCCAACATTCCAGCAAAAACGATGTCCATGATCGCGCCGACGGCGACGCTGGTGGCACGCGACGATCTGCACCCGGCCATCGTCGATCTCGTTCTGGGAGCGACCACGAAAGTCCATCAGCCCGGCAACCTGTTCTCGCCGGTGGGCATGTTCCCCTCGCCCAATTATGTCGATTTCCCCCTGAGCGACGACGCCAGGCGCTATTTCAAGTCCGGCCCGACGTTCCTGCGCCGGGTGCTGCCGTTCTGGGCCGCCGTTCTTGTCGAACGCCTGCTCATCATGCTGGTGCCGCTGATCACCATCATGATCCCGCTGATGAAGATCGCCCCACCCGCCTACCGCTGGGGCGTGCGGCGCAAGATCTATCGCTGGTACAAGGAACTGCGCGACCTGGAGGCCGAACTCTACGCCGACGACACGCCCGAGAAGCGGGCGGAACTGGCGCGCCGGCTCGATGATATCCAGCGCCAGGTCGGCCACGTTCACGTGCCCTTGTCCTACGCTGAAAGCCTGTATCACCTCAGGCTGCACATAGGCTTCGTGCGCCAGCTGGTGGGCAGCGGCGCCTCGTTCTGATCACGAGGCGCCCCTAGCCGCCGTTCTCAGGCGCGACCGCGGTTGCGCACTTCCTCGATGTAGTCGGCAAGCGCCTTTTCCAGGTCGTATTTGGGCGTCCAGCCGAGCTGGTCGCGGGCCGCGGAAATATCGAGCACCGAATCGCGGCTCGAACCGGGCTTCCCCGGCAACACGTCGCAACTGAAGTTCGGGAAGAACTTCTTGAAGACAGCCACCATTTCCTCGTGGCTGGTGAGGACGCCGGTACCGGCGTTGAACCACAGCTGCTTCGGCTGCGGCGCGGTAGCCGCCGCATCGAGGATTCCGCCGATGTCCTTGGAATAGATGTATTCGTTGGCCATCATCTGGTTCGACGGAATGCGCGCCGGGCGGCCGTCGAGACCTGCCAGCACCATTTCATGCACCTTGCCGCCGCCGCCCGAACCAGACCAGAAATGGCCGTTGCCGATGACGTTCGCGGGCCGCACGCCCACCAGTTCGAAACCGTATTTGGCGCGATAGGCCTCCAGCAGCAGTTCCTTCGCCACCTTTGAATTGCCGTAGGCACGGCCGTGGCCGCGATGGAAATCCTCGCCCATCACCTTGGGCACATCGCGGCGCATGTCGTAGACGCCGAAGGTGGACACATGGACGAGCCGCTTCACCCCGGTCAGGCGCACCGCCTCGGCCACGTTGATTGTGCCCTGCACGTTGATCTGCAGGGCCGCGTACATCATGTCGTCGACCTTGCTGCCGATGATGCCGGCGGTGTGGACGACCGTGGTCGCCTTGTGATCCTGAATGGCGGCAACGACATCGGGAAGGCTGCGTACGTCGCCGCGCACCAGCGGGACCTTCGCATCGCCGAGCTTGAGCCGTATGAATTCCGTGCGCGGTTCCGGGTCGAAGAACACGACGCCTTCCCCGCGGGTCAAGGCCTTCTGCGCAAATGCGGTGCCGACCAGTCCCGCCCCGGTGATCAATGTGGTCATGACGTCCCCCAGTTTTTCCGACAGGGCCCCAACGGCCCGTTTCCATAGCCTTGGAAAACTCCTAAACCGGATCGGCCGTCCGCGCAACGGAGCCCTGCGCCGTCTTGTCGGCCATGCCGCCGCAGCCTAGAGTCGGGGCAAAAGCCCCGGGAGGCACCCATGACCACCGTCAAGATCACCCGCGCCCCGCAAAAGGGCGCCAATATGACCGCGGCGGAGCGCGAGACGCGCATCAACCTCGCCGCCTGCTACCGGTTGATCGCCCATTTCGACATGGACGACAAGACCTCCACCCATATTTCGGCACGGGTACCGGGCACCACCGACCAGTTCCTGCTCAATCCCAAGGGACGGCTGTTCAGCCAGATCAGGGCATCGGATCTGGTGAAGGTCAACATGGACGGCGAAATTCTGGACGACACCGAATACGACGTCATCCGCGCAGGCTACGTCATTCATTCGGCCGTCATGGGCGCGCGCCCCGATACCGGTTGTGTGATCCATACCCACACGACGGCGGGCATGGCGGTCGCCACCATGGAATGCGGGCTGCTGCCGGTAAACCAGAAGTCGATGAAATACGTCGCCGACATGCCCTACCACGACTACGAAGGCTACGCGACGGAGCTGGAGGAGCGCGAGAGCCTCGTGCGCGACCTCGGCGCCCACAACTGGATGATCCTGCGCAACCACGGGCTGCTCGTCTGCGGGCCGCAGATCTGGACCGCATTCCGCTGGATGTATTCGCTGGAAACCGCCTGCCGGGTTCAGGTCGCGGCAATGGCCGGCGGCGCCAAGCTGCACCTGCCGCCGAAGGACGTCATCGCCTTCGCCGCCAAGCAGGCCAACCGGCCGCGCAACGAGGACAAGCCCGAAGAGGAATGGTTCGCGCTTCTCGACATGCTGGATGCCGAGAACCCGGGCTTTCGCGACTGAAAAGGCCGTTACTTTTCGGCCGCGGACTTCTCTGCCGAGGTGATGAAGCCGTTGACGCGTTCGTCGCGCCGGCCGCGCAGCTTCAGGTAATCCTCGCCCGATTCGTAATTGATGTGCTTGTTGGCCGAATTAGGCCCCGTACGGGTGCCCATCATTACCATCGGCCCGGTACCGGTATTTTCCAGCCGGTAGAACGAGCCACCTTCGATCAGGGCGGCCATACCCGGCTTCATCACCGCCTTGCCGCCATCGGGGAAATGCATCGTGCATTCGCCTTCGAGGCACATGAAGGTCTGGTCACCCGGGTGGCAATGCAGGTCGTCATGGTCGCCCGGATTGGGATAGTAGTGCATCCACGCATGCATCTTGCGGGTGTCCATGATGATCTTGCGCTTCTTGCGCTCATGGGCCAGTCCGACGACGTCGACGATTTCGATAGCCATCACCCCACCCCCTTTAAAGCGCCAGTTCCTCGCCAAGCTTGCGGCTCTGGTCCGAGAAGTTCTTTGCCGCGTCGAAGATCACCAGTTCGTTCTTCGCCGGATCGCGGACGGTTCCGACCGGGTCCTTGCCCTGCTTGACGGCTTCGATCGATTCGAAGGCCATCTTGCGCCACATGACGACGCCACGATCCGACGTGCCGAGGTGCTCGTTCTTTGATCGATCGTAGATCAGTCCCTGGCTTTCCTGCGCCGCGCGGTCCTGCTCGTTGGAATGCAGGCCCCACCAGCCGTCATCGACGGTCTTGTAAACGCCGCGCTCGACCTTCTGGAACCCGCGCGAGACAAGCCGGTACGGGCCCTCCGGGGCGATATTGGCCTTGATGTAGAAGGTCTGGGTGGTGATGTCGTCCACGGGAACGCGAATGTGCAGGTATTCGCTCGGCACGGTGCCGACGCGCGCGCCGTGGCGGCGTGTCGTCGAGGGGAAAATCTGGTGGCTGACGTTCTGCAGTTTGCCCGGATACTGCGAGCACTGGCGCATTCCGTACCACTTGCGCTCCCACTCCACCTCCGCGCGCTTGAGCGCGATGGAAGGATAGACGGAGGCGTGCAAAGCCTGGCTGTGATAAGGATCGGCGCCGTTTTCCGCACGCTGCACCCAGTTGCAATAATCGATCTTCGCCCATACCTCGCGATGGCAGTCGTCACGGAAGAGAAGGTCCCACTTGGGCAGTTCCGGCGCCGGGTCGGGGCCAATGTAAGCGAAGACCAGACCGGCGACTTCCTGCACCTTCGCCGCGCGCACGCGGATCTCGTTCACCAGCGGCGTTCCCGGGGGTTCCGCCGGCATGTCGAGGCAACGCCCGTCGCCCGCGAATTTCCAGCCGTGGTAGCAGCAGCGAATTCCATCGGCCTCGCAGCGGCCCAGCCCGAAGGATGCGCCGCGGTGGGGGCAGGCACGCTCGATCATCGCTGCCTTGCCCGATGTGTCGCGGAAGACCACCCACTCCTCGCCGAGGTGCGCGATCTCGACGGGTTTGTTTTTCAGTTCCTCGGACAGGTAAACCGGCCACCAGTAGCGGCGCAGCATCTCGCCGCCGGGGGTCCCCGGTCCTACGCGCGTAAGGGCTTCGTTTTCTTCTGGCGTCATGGCATCTTGCTCCCGGTAGTTCGCAACCTTCTCTTTTTTCGCGGAAGGGTGTCGAAGAGCCAAATCTTAGTCCCCGATCGGTGGTTTCGGCAATCGCCGCGCCCCGTCCCTGTTGACCCATTGAGAAAATAGAATTTCCCGATGCCTCCATCCGATGCCGCCGTCGCCCTTCTTGCCCGGGCCTACGCTTTCGCCGCCGTCCAGCACGCCGGCCAAAAGCGAAATGCCTCGGGCGATGAGCCCTACCTGCACCACCTGATCGAAGTCGCCAACCTGCTGGCCTACGCCACCGACGGCGGCAACCCGGTGCTGGTGGCAGCCGGCGTCCTGCATGACGTTCTGGAGGACACCCCGACGACAGCAGCCGAACTGCGTGCCCTGTTCGGACATGACGTCGCCACCCTGGTCGGTGAGGTTACGGACCCGAAAGGTCTTCCCGAAGACGAACGCCGCCAGCGCCAGATCGAACACGTTCGGGTGCTGTCGCCCGAAGCGAAGCTTCTCAAGATCGCCGACAAGACCTCGAACATCCGCGAACGCCTGAAGGCCCGACCGGAAGGTACCAGCGATCGCGACATCCTCGATTACGTCGAATGGGGTGCGATGGTCGTCGCCGGATGTCGCGGCCTGAACGCCAAGCTCGATGAGGCATTCGAGGAAACCTACGAAGCGGCCCTGCGCAAGTACGGCGGCTAGGCCACTGCCGCGCCCGCCCGGGGCAGGCCCAGATAACGCCGCAGGCCCGACACGCCGAGATAGACGAACGGCGTGTCCAGCGCCGCCATCACGACCTTGAACACGTAACTTGCCACCACGATCTTCGCCACCAGAAGCCAAGGCAGGCCGAGGCCGAAGCCAAGGAAGATCGAATTGACGATGATCGTATCGACGAGCTGGCTGGTCATGGTGGAAGCGTTGTTGCGCAGCCACAGATGCCGCCCCTTCGTCACTTCCTTCCAGTAGTGAAACAGCTTCACATCGAGAAGCTGCGCCACGAGGTATGCCGTCATCGAAGCGAAGATCAGGACGCCCGGCAGGGTGAACACCGATTCGAAGGCCCGCTGCATCAGTTCGACACTCGGAAAATTGGGATTGGTCGCCGACCACGCCGGGGCGCCGGGCAGAACGAGGGCTATATGGATCAGCACAAGGGAAGCAAGGCTCATGAAAAAGCCGGTGGCGACCATCAGGTTTGCCCGCTTGCGGCCATAAACCTCGCAGACGATGTCGGTCAGAAGGAAGGTCACCGGATAGGTAATCAACCCGGTGGTCAGCGTGATCGCCTCGCCGAACAATCCCTTGGGCAGGCTTTCGGGGAAGGCCAGGAACAGCTTCACGCCGATGATGTTGGTCAGGACCAGGGCGACGACGAAACCCGCCATCAGGACCGCGAAGGCGGCCTCGGCCCGCCCGCCCGCGGGCACTTCGTCAGGCATTTCGGATGCGGTCATGGTCTCCCCCCGGCTCCCAAAGGATCGGGGAAAGTTATCAGACCCAGAAATAGGGTTAAACCGTTGGCTTCAACGGCCAAGCGAGCAGGTCATCACGACCTGGTCGATGTAACGCCCGTCTTCAAGACGCAGGGCATGGGGCTCGATCCCCACCTCCTCGAACCCCGACCGCCTGCACAGGGCCACTGCCCGCTCGATAGTTTTCGGAATGCGGAACTGGAGGACTTCGACGCCATCGGTGGCAAGTTTCTTCGCGGCCTTCACCAGATCATCCGCCAGGCCCGTGCCGCGCGCTGCTTCGCGCACGTAAATACCGGTGATCACCGCGCGATGCTGCACCTTGACGTAATTGGGCCGCGACAGGGCGATAACGCCTTCGAGATTGGTGTTGCTAAAACCGCCGATGATGAAATTTGTCGATATGGCCGATTCATAGCGAGAAAGAGGCAGCCCCTCGTCCTCGGCGACGGAGGATGAAAACGCTTCCGGACATTTCGTCAATGCCTCGAGGCGAAGTTCACGGTAGTCGGCGGCATCGCCCGCCTGCAATTGACGAATAACAAAAGCCAAGGTGTTCCCCTGAACGCAACAATGAGGTCAGAGGAACACGCTGCTCCCGGAAAATGACGGAATTGCGGCAATACGATCACGTATTTTCCATAATACAGGGGCAGGCAAACGAATTTTCCCTACATGCCTAACGCCGTATACAGCCAGCCCGTCAGTGGCGGTTTCGGCCAGATCGCATTGTACATGTAATCGAATACGAAAAGGATCAGCGCCGTTCCGCCGAAGGCCGTCCATAGGGCTTTTCGCCAGTTGCCGCCATGCGCCCAGGCATACAAAAGCGGAAATACCAGGAACGTCAGGTGGAACCCGACAAGAAGAACCGAACCGACCAGTCCCGCCACCCAAAGTGCCGCAACGAATTCGCGGCGGCGTTCCTCGCCCGTGTAGGCAACGACCGCCTCGCCTTCTCCGCGGTTGAGCCTTGCAAGCGAAAAGGCATCCCGTCCCACCTGCGTCGCGACCAGAATCAAGCCGAGTACGCCGACAAAATAAACCGCGATCGACGCGCGCAGAGGCCAGTGGGTACCCTGCCACATCATCAGGCCGAAAATCACTGCAAGGCCCAAAGCTACGGCCATGCTGCCCTTTTCAATGGGCCGCCGAACCTCATGAACGAGATCCATGTCCATCGCCTTCTGCCGGGACTTCCGCTGGCGGTAGATCGGCCAGGCGATGGTGGCGATGATCAGCAGCAGCAGCAGTATGACGCCCCGGTGGCTCAGCCAATCGAGGCCGTAGCGGTCGACCGAAAGCCACAGATACTGCTGCACCTGCGGACCGAGGACCACGGCCACCAGCAACGGCGGGCGCGGCCAGCCGTAGCGCTTGAGAATGATGCCGATGATGGTGAACACAACGAAGGTATAGAGGTCGGGAAGGTCGAGATTGACCGAGAACGCGCCCACCAGGCAGAACATCAGGATCGCCGGAACGAGATAGTAATAGGCGACCGTGCAGGCCTTGGAGAATTGCGGCGCGAAAATCAGCGCCAGTCCCGTCGCCATGAAGTTGGCGATGACCAGCGTCCAGATCATGGCGAACATGAAGGGCTGCTGGGTGGTCAGCATCGCCTCGCCGGTCTGGATACCGACCGCGTAAAGGCCGATCAGGATGATCGCCATGGAACTGCCGCCGGGAATGCCGAACAGCAGCGTCGGGATCAGGTCGCCGCCTTCTTTCGCATTGTTGGAACTTTCCGGCGCAAGCACGCCGCGCACGTCGCCCTTGCCGAAGTTTTCGCGGTTCTTTTCCGTCTGCACGGCATGGGCATAGGCGAACCAGTCGGCGACCGAAGACCCAAGCCCCGGCAGGATGCCGACCCACACACCGACCATGGAGGACCGCACCACCAGCCACCAGTGGCGGAACACGTCCTTCATGCCTTCGACAAGTCCCTTGCCGAGCGACTCGACTTCGGCAATGCGGGTGCGCTTGACCATCAGCTCGAACATTTCGGGCATGGCGAAAATGCCCATGGCGATGATGACGACGGATATGGGCGATTCCAGGTAACCGGTGCCGAAGGTGAAGCGCTCGATTCCGGTGCGCGTGTCGGTGCCGATCAGCGCGATACCCATGCCGACCACGGCACAGGTCAGGCCTTTCACCGGCTCCTTGCCGCCGAGAACCGAGACCGCCGACAGGCCCCAGAGGACGAGCATCAGGAATTCCGGCGAGCCCAGCGACAGCACGAGCGGCGTGAAAATCGGCAGGGTCAGGATAAACGTCGCCGCGCCGATCACGGCGCCGACGGCGGATCCCAGAAAGGCGGCACCGAAGGCACGATTGGCCTCGCCCTTCTTCGCCATCGGATATCCGTCAAGGACCGTCGCCTGGGACCCCGAACCGCCGGGCACGCCCACGAGGACCGAGGTAAACGTATTGGCGGTGTTGCCGACGGTCGCGGCACCGATGATCAGGGCGATGAATTCATATGGGGTCAGGGTTATGGCATAAGGCATCAGCAGCGACAGCAGCAGCAGGCCGCCGATCCCTGGCGCCGCTGCGAAAAAACTGGCTATACCGACGCCGATAACCATCAGCATCATGGACTTCCATGTCAGGATGCCCATGAGGCCTTCAAAAACGCCTTCGTACATGCTTGGCCCCCTTCACGACTTAACCCCGGCTTTTCTTGTTTTCGCCGCCGGCGCGGAAAGCTGTGAATTTTAAGCCAGATACGAGGCGCTGTGTCCAAGAGTTTTGCCGAATTTCACAAATCGCTTGCGCAAAGCGAAAAGTGACTTTCCCTAGCGGCGGACGACGAGCAGGCCCTTGAGGTATTCGCCTTCCGGAAACGCGAGGGTCGTCGGATGATCGGGCGCGGCTTCGAGACGACGGGCAATGTATCCGTCGACGCCCGATTCCATGCCGGCCGACGCGATAATTTTATGGAAAAGGTCGGCGTTCACCGCGCCCGAGCAGGAAAACGTCAGCAAAGCCCCACCGGGATTGAGGAGCTTGAGCGCGAGGCGATTGATGTCCTTGTACGCACGCGCGGCGCGCTCGACATGATGGGCGGAAGCGGCGAACTTCGGCGGATCGAGGACGATGGCATCGAAGCTCTTTCCGTCCTTGATCATCGCACGCAGCGTGGCATTGACGTCGGCGGGCAGGAATTCGGCCTTCGAGGCATCGAAACCGTTGAGCGCGACATGGCGTTCGGCATGGGCGATCGCGGGCTTGGACGAATCCACTGAAATCACATGCTCGGCGCCGCCCGCCAGCGCGGCAATGGCAAAACCACCGGTATAGGCATGACAGTTGAGCACCGTCCGCAGCCCCGCGCTCTTCACCCAGTCGCGGAAAATCGCGCGGTTGTCGCGCTGGTCTAGGTAGTGACCGGTCTTGTGCCCTTCCGCCACATCGACGACAAAGCGCCAGCCATGCTCGCGGATTTCGACCTCGCTCGCGCCGGCGCCCGTGATCCAGCCGACGATGGCATCGAGGCCCTCGAGCTGCCGGGTATTGGAATCGGAACGCTCGTGGATGCGCGAAACGCCCGTCGCCGCGGCAAGGGCCTTGCAGATCGTCTCGCGCCAGCGGTCCGAACCGGCGGAAAGAAACTGCGCGACAAGGACATCGCCGTAGCGATCGACGATCAGGCCAGGCAACCCATCTGCTTCGCCGTGGATCAGCCGGCAGGCATCGGAATCGATGGCAAGGCGGGCGCGATAGGCGATGGCTTCGGCAATGCGGCGGGCAAAAAAGGCTTCGTCGATGCGCTCGGCTTCGTCGAAAGACCAGGCACGCACGCGGATCTGGGAAGTCGGGCTAAACGCGCCCCAGGCAAGGAAGCGCCCGTCTTCGGCCTCGACCCGCACGGTTTCGCCGCGATCACCGCCGCCGGACATGATCGAGCCGGAAAACACCCAGGGATGGCGGCGCAGGAGCGCGCGGTCCTTTCCGGGCTTGAGGCGAATGGTTTTCATGGATAGGCGTCCCTCGCAGGGGGGGGGGCTGAACGGCTGGGCGTTGCTATAACCCTACGGAGGCAGGCCGTAAAGCCTCCCCCTTACCTGCCCGGCCGCAATACCACCAGCGCATCGAGTGCGACACCGCCCTGCCCCGCGCCGCGGGCGACGAACGGATTGACGTCGACGGCGGCAATCGTATCGCCCAGGTCGCGGGCGAGCCGGCCCAGCGCCACCAGCGCCGCTTCCACCGCCGCGCGGTCGTGGGCGGGCTGGCGCCGCCAGCCGTCGAGACGTTTCGCCGCCTTGGTGCGATCTATCAGCGCCCGGGCGCGACCGGCATCGAGGCCGGGATCGGCAAAGGCGACATCGCCGTAAAGTTCCAGTGCCGTGCCGCCGCCGCCGAACATGACGACGGGGCCGACCTCGGGATCGTTGGCGATGCCGAGCGCGAGCTCGATGCCGCCCGAGACCATCTCGGCCACCATCACGCCGTCGAGCTTCAGGCCGGGCTTTGCCTTTGCGACATTGGCAAGAATGCGCGCGAAGCCCTCGCGTACGGCAGTGGCATCCTTCAGGCCGACCAGCACGGCGCCGGCTTCCGTCTTGTGCGGCAGGTCGGCCGAAACGGCCTTGAGGACGACCGGGTAGCCGATGCGTTCCGCCGCCTTCACGGCGGCCTCGGCATCGGCGGCAACCTCATCGCGCGCGACGGCAATGCCATAGGCGGCTATCAGGGCTTTCGACTCCGGCTCGCTCAGCGTCACGGGTTCGCTTGCCCGCGCCGCTCTTTCACGCAAGTCCTCGACTATGGCGCGTGCTGCCGCAGGAATAGCTTCGGCAGATGCCTGCGGCGCCGACGCGGTCGCATGGGCGGTGATCGCGCGCACCGCGCGCATGGCCTTGTCTGCCTCCTGCAGGAAAGGCAGGTGCGGCAGTTCCGCGTGAACGTCGCGCGCATAATCGGTGAGCCCGTAGGAAATCATCGACACGTAGCAGATGGGCTTCGCCGCCGCCGCGGCCAACTTTTCCGCGGCACGAAGGTTGGATTCCTTTCGTGCCGAGCCCGCCTCGCGCGGCAGTTCTTCCTGCATCAGCAGGATATCGATGGCCGGATCGGCCAGCATGATCTCGATCGATTTCAGGTAATTTTCCTGGCTCGACAGCACCGCGTAGCCCCCATCGAGCGGGTTGCCGACGATGCTGCCCGCGCCCATGAAGGCCTGAAGCTGCGCCCGCGTTTCGTCGGTGATATCGGCGAAGCGAACGCCGTTGCGTTCCGCCGCATCGATCAGAAGCCCGCGCAGGCCGCCCGACAGGGTGATGACGCCCAGTCCCGATCCCCTCGGTATCTTCGCGTGTATGACGTATTCGACGACCTCGACCACGTCGTCGAGGGTGGTGACCCGGATCGCCCCCGCCGCGCCGGCGACCGCATCGAAGGCGGCAGCCGATCCGGCGAGCGCCCCGGTATGGGCGAGCGCCGCCGCCCTGCCCGCCTGCGACGTGCCGAGTTTCGCCACCACCACCGCCTTGCCTGCGGCCCGCGCCGCGCGGCAACCGGCGAGGAACTTGTCGCGGTCGCGCACGGATTCGAGATAGCAGACGATCACCTTCGTATCGGGATCAGCGGCGAAGTAGTGGATGTAGTCGGCCATGTTCAGGCCGGCCTCGTTGCCGCTGGTGATCACCGTGCCGACGGCAATGCCACGGTCCTCCAGCGTACGCTTGATCGCGGTGGCGATGCCGCCCGACTGGCCGATGATGGCGACCGGCCCGGTCGTCATGGTCTGCGGCCGATCATCGGGATTGGTCATCAGCCCGTTGGCCGCCACCATGTTGCCCATGCAGTTGGGCCCGGAAATGGCGAGCCCCGTTTCGGCGATGGCCCTGCGCAATTCGCGCCCGAGCGCGCGGCCTTGTTCGTCCCCGGTTTCATCGAACCCCGAGGTCATCACCGTGGCGCTGCGCGCACCGGCGCTGGCGCCTTCGCGCAGAAGCGCCGGGACCGCCTTTGCCGGGGCCAGCAGCACGAGATGATCGGGTGTCTCCGGCAGCGCCGAGAAGTCGCGATAGCAGGTCTCGCCCCAGACCTCGTCGCGGCCGGGGTTGAGGGGATAGATGCCGCCCTTGAAACCGTAGCGCTTCAGGTTGCGGTGCACGCGCGGCGTCCAGTTGCCGGGCTTGTCGGACGCGCCGACGATCACCACGTTGCGCGGCGCCAGAAGTACGCCCACCTTGCGAATGCTGTCCTCGAAATCCCGACTGCCGGCCAAGACGCGCCCTCCCCCTTATTCTTTCCGCCATCTTAAAGGGACGACCGGCGACGCGACAACGCTTCCGCTTAAGGCGCCAGACGGCGCACCTTGTCCCAATCGACCATCCAGCCGAAGCCCGGTCGATCCGGCAGGCGGATACGCCCGCCCTTGATTGCTAGCGGCTCGTGCACGAACTCGTCGGGCAGCAGCAGGAACAGGGTCGCTTCCGATGGAAGGTTGTACGTGCCTGCGGGTAGCGCCGCCGATATCTGCAAGGCGGCGAGCGCGCCGAGCGAGCTTTCCCCGAACAGGCCGATATTGACGTCCACACCGCGCTCCGCCGCATGGCGCACGATGCGCCAGTTCTCGCTGTAGCCGCGCGCCTTCAACAGCTTGAGATTGAGCGCCCGCGCCCCGCGTTCGACATAAAGGCTGGCGGCGGCAAAATCGCGGCAGGTACCGTCCACCAGGAACGGCAGGGCGCAAGTCTCCTGCAGCCGCGTAAAGGCGGCATCGGGCAGATAGGGGCACGGGTCCTCGACCATGACGACGCCGAGATCGGCGAGCCCGCGGCAGTAATCGGGCGTCTCGGCCGCGTCGTAAGCCTGATTGGGATCGACGTAGATGCGCACGCCATCGCCGACGGCGGCGCGGATTTCGCCGAGTGCTGCAACGTCGGTCTCGATACCCTGCCCGCCCTTGACCTTGAGCGTTCCGAAGCCGTAACGCGCCACCATGTCCACCGCCTCCGCCGCCATGCTGGCAGGCGCCTGGCGGGTCACGACCCACGACACGGAAGCCTCGGGCGCGCCCTCCCACATGCGCCACAGGGGCTTGCCCGCCGCCTGCGCGCGGATGTCCCACAGGGCGACGTCGATCATCGCCTTGGCGAGGCTGTGTTCCTTCGGACGCCACAGGGCAGCGACGGCCTTTTCATCGTCGATGTCGAGGCCCTTCAGCTTTGCCTCGAACAATTCCTCGAACACGACGGCGAGCGAGCGCAATGTCGTGCCGTTCCATGTCGTCTTGACCGTGCCTTCGGCGATGCCGGAAAGCCCCGTGTCGGTGGTCAGACGCAGTATCATGTAATCGGCGGCGGTTTCGGACAGCGACGCCCATTGCATCGGGCGCGGATAGGGAATCCGGACCGGGAAAAGCTCGACCCGCTCGATGCGGTGCGCGGCCACGGCGATCAGCCCCACGCTTCTTTTTCGGCGAAAGCGCGTTCGGCGATGGCCGGATCATCGACGGCAAGGCCAAAGTCGCGTTCAAGAGCGGCAAACAGTTCTTCCGCCCCGCCCATCTCCCGGCGCGCAATGCCCGCGGCCGTCGTCTCGCTCAGGTCGCGATCGATCAGCGTGAGGCGCCGGTCGCGGGTCACCCGTCCGACGATCAGCGAACGGATGAAGGGCGAGCGCGGCCATGTCGCGGTGAAGTGGTTGGCCATCACGAAGTCGACCTCGTGCTGGGGCTCAAGGGAGAACACGTAAAGGTTTTCCCAATCCCCCTCATCCTTGCGCGCCTGCATCAGGAATAGCCCGTCCTCGTCCGCGACACGGAAGGAAACAAGCGGCAGGGTGACTTCCGCGCCAGCGCGCAGGGGAACCGGCGCCAGCAGTCCCGACAGGCCGAAGCCCGCATCGGCGACCCAGTCGGCGCCATCTGCGCTTACCCGCAGCAGGGCATGGGTGCGCGGGCGCGGGCCGCCGTAGCCCATGCGCACGCGCGCGGCCAGCGCCGTCACCTCGAAGCCGATGGCCCTGAGCGCCGCCAGTAAAAGAAGGTTCTGTTCGTAGCAGTAGCCCCCGCGCCTCGCCGTCACCAGCTTGCGCGCAATGCCTTCGTGAGAAAGATCGAGGGGGCGCCCGAGCAGGACATCGATGTTTTCGAACGGAATGGCGCCGACCTGGGCCTCGTGCACGGCTTGCAGCGTCGCGGCATCCGCTCGCGCTGGGCCGCCGTAACCGATACGTTCGAAATAGGCGTTCAGGTCGAAGGCCATGATAATCCCCGGTAAACCGGCGGCCATCGTAGCCTCGCCCCGCCGACCCGGCTACAATGAAAGCCGGCCCGGGGGAGGGCGAACGACATGATCACGCTTTACGGCATCAAGACCTGCGACACCTGCCGGGCCGCGCTCAAGTGGCTGGCGCAGAAGGGCCTTGCCCATCGCTTCCACGACCTGCGCGCCGATGGCCTCGATGCAAAGAAGGTATCGGCGTGGATTTCGGCGCTGGGCTGGGAAACGGTGATCAACCGGCGCTCGACCACGTGGCGCGGCATGCCGGAAAAGACCCGCGAGGGGCTTGACGCGAAATCGGCGGCAGCGCTGGCGCTCAAGGAACCGACGCTGATCAAGCGCCCGGTCATCGAGGCGAAGGGCGTGCTGCTGATCGGCTTCGATGCAAGGGTGAAGGCGGCTCTCGAAAAAGCGGGCGGCTGACACCCGGCCCCGACAGGAGGCGAACATGGGTAACATTCTCGTCACCGGGGCACTCGGCCAGATCGGCTCGGAACTGGTGCCGGCGCTGCGCGCCCGTTACGGCGAGGGCCATGTCGTCGCCTCCGACATCCGCCTGCCGCGCGCCGGAGAAGTCATTTCCGAAGGCCCCTTCGAAATCCTCGACTGCACGCGCATGAGCGCGATCTTCGAGGTCATGCGCCGCCACAACGTCACCAAGATCTATCACATGGCGGCGCTGCTTTCCGCGGTGGCCGAGGAAAAGCCGCAGGCGGCGTGGGACCTCAACATGGGTGGCCTCTACCGCGTGCTGGAAGTCGCCCGCCAGAACGGCGCCGCCGTTTTCCTGCCAAGCTCCATCGGCGCCTTCGGCCCGACGACGCCGCGCGAGGACACGCCGCAGGACACCATCCAGCGTCCGACCACGATCTACGGCGTGACCAAGGTGGCGAGCGAGTTGCTGTGCGATTACTACGCGATGCGCTTCGGCGTCGATGCCCGGGGCTTGCGCCTGCCCGGCCTGATCTCCCACGTCGCCAAACCCGGCGGCGGCACCACCGATTACGCCGTCGACATCTTCTACCGGGCGATCCGCTATGGCCGCTATACCTGTTTCCTGTCTGCCGATACGCGTCTCGACATGATGTATATGCCCGATGCCGTCCGCGCCATGATCGAGGTGATGGAAGGCGACCCCACCCGCCTCCGGCACCGCAATGCCTTCAATGTCGCGGCGATGAACTTCACGCCGACGGAACTCGCCGACGAAATCAGAAAACATGTTCCCGGCTTTACCATCGATTACGAGATCGATCCGGTGCGCCAAGCCATCGCCGACAGCTGGCCGCGATACATGGACGACAGCGCCGCCCGCGAGGAATGGGGGTGGCGGCCGCAATGGGACATGGCGGCGATGACGCGCGACATGCTGGAAAAGCTCGGCAAGAGGCTGAAGCCCGCCGGCTAGCCCGAGGGAGGCTGAAATGGCGACAAGGACACTGGATACGCTTCTGGCCAGAGAGCTGGCTGCGCTCGGCGACGAGGACCGGCTGAAAGGACGCGAATGCGTCTTTTCGGGAGTGCTGCCGGCGGCAAACGGGCACGGTCCGCGCTACATGATCGCCGGACACGGCAGCAGGCCCTTCCTGCGCATGAATTCGAACAACTACCTCGGGCTTTCGCTCAACGCGGCGATCGTCACGGCAGAAGAAGACGCCGTGCGCACCATGGGCACCGGTCCCGGCGCCGTGCGCTTCATCAGCGGCACATGGGCGCCCCATGTGGCGCTGGAAGAAAAGCTCGCCGCCTTTCACGGGCGCGAGGCGGCGATCGTGTTTTCATCGGCCTATGCCGCCATGATGGGCACCCTGCCCCGCCTGATCACCGGGGATACCGCCGTCATCAGCGATGCGCTCAATCACAATTGCATCATCAACGCGATCCGGCTCGCGCAACCGAAGGAAAAACGGGTGTTTGCCCATCTCGACCTGCGCGATCTGGAAGACAACCTGCGCGAAGCGTCGAAATCCTGCCGCCGCGCCGTCGTCGTCACCGACGGCATCTTCAGCATGCGCGGCGATCACGCGGAACTGGATGAGATCATGGAAATTGCCCACGACCATGATAGCGCCTTTCCCGAAGGCGTCGTCGTCGTTGCCGACGATTCCCACGGCGTTGGCGCCTATGGCGCGACCGGGCGCGGCACCGAGGAAGCATCAGGCGCCCGCGCCGATGTCCTGATCGCAACGCTGGGCAAGGCGTTCGGCGTCAACGGCGGCTATGTCGCGGCCAGTGCGACGCTGGTCAATTACCTGCGCGAAACCTCGCCCTTCTATATCTACTCCAACCCCATCTCACCGGGCGAAGCGGCGGCGGCAGCAAAGGCCGTCGATCTTGTCGCGGGCGAAGATGGCCAGGCCCTGCTGCGGCATCTGCGTGCGCTCGCCGCGCAATTCCGCGAAGGGCTGAAGGACATGGGGTTCGAGACGATCGCGGGCACCCACCCGATCTGCCCGCTGCTGCTGCGCAGCACGGCAAGGACGGCGGCGATGGTCGCAGGCCTGATGGAGCGCGGCATCCTCGCCACCGGCATAAACTACCCGGTGATGCCGAAGGGGGAAGAGGAAATCCGCTTCCAGGTTTCGGCCGATCACACGGACGCCGACATCGACGACGTTCTCGCGGCCCTGGGCGAACTCAGGTAAGGCGGATCAAACCGCCCGGCCGCAGGCATGGCCCGAGGCCCAGGCCCACTGGAAATTGTAGCCGCCGAGATGGCCGGTCACGTCGAGTACTTCGCCGATAAAATAGAGGCCCGGGACCTTGCGGGCCTCGAAAGTCCTGGACGACAGCTCGCGCGTGTCGACGCCGCCCAGCGTCACCTCCGCCGTGCGATAGCCTTCCGTACCGGAGGGCAAAACGCGCCAGTCGTTGACCGCCTTGGCAACCTTGCGCAGCGTTGCGTCCGGCGTATCGGCAAGGCGTGCCGCCTGCGTACCGGTGTCGGCGGCAATCGCCTCGGCCAATCGGCGCGGAAGAACGCCGGCAAGCGCCGTCTGGATTTCCTGACGCGGATGGCTGGTGCGGGCTGACTTGAGAGAGGCGAAAACATCGGTTCCGGGCGCGAGATCAATGACGACCTCCCGCCCTTCCCGCCAATAGGAAGATATCTGCAGGATGGCGGGGCCGCTCAGCCCGCGATGGGTGAACAGGAGCGCCTCCCGGAAACGCGCCTTGCCGCAGGAAACCTCGGCATCGACGGAGACCCCGGAGAGCGCCGCGCATTTCGCCTTGAGCGCGCCTTCGAAGACCAGCGGCACGAGACCGGGACGCGGCTCGACGATGTTCAGGCCGAACTGCTGCGCCACGTCATAGCCGAAACCGGTCGCCCCCATCCGGGGAATGGACTTGCCGCCGGTGGCGATCACCAGCGCCGCGCAGGCCAGGCTTTCCCCGCGCACGGTGACGACGAATCCATCGTCGGTCCGCGCAATGGCGGAAACCGTGCTGCCCAGGCGCATTGCGACGCCCGCTTTCCGGCATTCGGCGAGCAGCATGTCGGTGATCTGCGTCGCCGAGCCGTCGCAGAACAGCTGTCCCAGGGTCTTTTCGTGCCAGGCAATACCGTAGCGCTCCACAAGCTCAATGAAATCCGCAGGCCCATAACCAGCCAGCGCGGAGGCGCAGAACCGCGGATTGTCCGAGATATAGTGCTGCGGCGAGGCGTGGACGTTGGTGAAGTTGCAACGCCCCCCGCCCGAGATGCGGATCTTCTCGCCGGGCGCCTCGCCGTGATCGAGCAGCAGGACGCGGCGCCCGCGCGCGCCGGCGGTGGCGGCGCACATGAGCCCGGCGCCGCCCGCCCCTATGATGACGACGTCAAAGTCCACGATCCGCCAGCGGACTCCCGCCCGGCCCGGCAAAGCTCACGCGAGTTCCAGGGAGGCGCGCAGCTTTGTGCCTTCCACGGTCACGCCGCGGATTTCCTTTTCGATGTCGTCGCACACCGGATAGGCGCCGTCGGTGGACAGCCACAGGCGCAACAGGTGACGCCTGCGTTCCTTTTCGGGCCAGTCCTCGAAGGCGGAGCGCGAATGCAGGGTCACGTGGTTCTGCACCACCGAGATGTCGCCCGGCTGGTAGTTGATGTCGATGGCGATGGTCTCGGCGATTTCGCGATAAAGCGCGATCGCCTCTTCCTGCGCGGTCGTCAGCGCCGGCACGCCCGGCACCTTCTGGCCCTTGGCGATGGCGGCACTGGCGCCGCGTGCGGCGAACCAGCCGTCGGTGATGCTGAAGATCGGCTGGCGCGAATAAGGCAGCGTCTCGCCCGGCGGCAGCTCGCCGCTGCGGAAGCGGTAGAAACGGAAGGTCAGTTCCTCGACCAGTTCGGGGCGACGCTTCAGCATCTCGTTGTAAAGGGAGACCGACGAACAGATGCGGTGCGCACCACCCGACTTGGCCGGGTGCAGGCAGCACAGCGCCAGAAAATCGGCGCGGTCGGCATGGAACTTCATGTGCGCCTTGGTCATGTAGCCGCGCACCTTGGCGTAATCGCCGCCGAGATCGGTGACATGGCCGAGCAACTGCCCGCGCCCGTTCTGCGATACGGCGCGGCCGAGATGCGTGCCGATGCCCCAGAAGGCGCGCGCGGTCTGGTCGATGCTGCGCCCTTCGACCGTAAGCCCGCGCACCAGCGCGAAACCGCGCCCGCGCAGCAGTTCCTCGCGCACATCGGCAAGGCCCGCCGCCAGCTTCGGCAGTTCGAAATCGTCGCGGGTGATGTCCTTCAGCTCGATCCCCTTGGCGATGGTGCGGTCGGCGGCGTCCATCGCCTCGGCGATCTCGGCATCGTTCAGGCGATAGATCCAGCATTCGGAGCCGGCGAAATCCTGCGGCAGCCAGGCCGACGAATCGGTGATCGGGCGGCCCATGACGGCCGGTTCGTGACGGCGCGGGCTGGCGCGCCAGGTGTTTTCGGACATTACGCGTTTCCTTTCACGAAAACGTTCAGTTGAAGTCGATGGCGGCCTTGACGACGCGGAAGCTGGCCATGTCGTCGATGGCCTGGTTGATCTGGTCGAGCTTGTAATGCGCGCTGATCATTTCCTCGAAGGGGAAACGGTCCCGGCGCGAGGCAAGGAAGTCGATGGCCTGCAGCCAGTGGCGAGGCTCGCCGGAGCGGACGTTGAGGAACGTCATTTCCTGCGGGATGCGCTCGATGTCCACCATCGCGTTGCCGCCCGATACGCCGATGGAAACATAGCGCCCGCCGTCGCGCAGCATGCGCAGGCCTTCGGGCACGGCGCTGGAGGTCGCGCACTGGATTACGACGTCGGCGCCGCGGCCATCGGTATGGCCCTTCACCCATTCGACGCGGTCCTTGGCGTCCTTCACCGTTTCGATATTAAGGGTGTCGTCGGCACCCATGCGGCGGGAAACCTCCAGCCGGTTGGCGGGCGCGCCGATCACCAGCACCTTCTTGGCGCCGTGATCCTTGGCGACGGCGGCGGCGAAGTTGCCGAGCGGGCCCGAGCCCTGGATGACGACGGTCTCGTGGGACTTGATGGCGCCGAGGCGGTCATAGCCGTGCATCACCGTGCGGTAGGCGCAGGCCGACGCCGCGGCGGAAGCCGAGGTCACTTCGTCGGGCACCTTGATGACCAGGCATTCGGGCGGCACGTACATGTATTCGGCGCAGGAGCCCAGCAGGAAGGGATGCTGGTCGGCGCGGTTGTGGCCCCAGCTCGCGCGGCCGCGGCAGATGCAGGGCTGCAACGCGACGGAACAGTAATAGCAGGAGCCGCAGGCGACGTAGCTCCACACCACGCGGTCGCCGCGCTTGATCGGGTTGCCGAGGATGTCGGTGCGGCTGCCGCTGATCTCCTCGATCACGCCGCAGGGCTCATGGCCGGTGATGATCGGCAGGCTGTCGCCCTTGGGCAGCGGACCGTGCCAGCGGTGGATATCGGTGCCGCACAGCGTCGAAGCCGTGATGCGGACGAGCAGCGAACCGGGATCGAGGTCCGGAATGCGGACCTGCTGAATCTCGAGCGGCTGGTTATGCGCGGTGATGACCGCGGCGCGGCAGGTGTTCATACGGCAATTCCTTTTGCTTACTGATGCGGCTGGTAGAAACGTTCCGAATTTGCATAAAGCAGCGCCGCCTTGTCGTCCGCGGTCAGCTCATTGCTTTCCAGAAGCTCGGCAATGTCATGCTTGCAGCTCGCGTTGGTGACCTCGTGGGGGAAATCCGAAGAATAGAAGAACGGCTTGTTGCCCACGGTCTTGATCGCAAAGGGCATGGTCAGCTCTTCCGTCTCGATGCCGAGATAGATGCGGCCCCCGTCGATCATCTTGCGGATGACCTTGGCGGGGTCCTGCTCTTCGCGGACGCTGAATTCGCCCGGCGGAACGTACTGGAAGTGCGTTTCATGGGAAGCGTGCAGGCGTTCCAGCAACAGAAGCAGCCAGGCAACGCCGCCTTCCAGAAAGGCGATACGCACGCGCGGGAAACGGTCGTAGATGCCGTTATAGAGGATGGAAGCGAAGTTGAGCGTCAGCCCCCACGGATGGCCCAGCGCATGGACGGGCACGTACATGTTGAGGTGGTCGAGGCCGAAGCGGTCATGGGCGCCGCCATGCACGGAGAGGCAGCAGCCCAGTTCGTCCGCGACCTTGTACACGGGCCAGTAGGCCTTGGCGCCGAGCGGCTGGGCCAGACCGTTCGACGGCATCATGGCCCCGAGGAAGCCGAGTTCGGTGACCACGCGGCGCAGTTCCTTCGCGGCCTCTTCCGGGTCCTGCATCGGGATGATGGCCATGCCGCGGAAGCGCGGATTGAACTTCACGTAGGTATCCGACAGCCAGTCGTTATAGGCCCGGCAGGCGGCGACGGCGTAGTCGAGGCTGACGATCTTGCCGTAGGCGAGCGCGCGCGTCGGATAGAGCACGGTCCAGTCAATGCCGACGTCGTCGAGGAAGTCGATCCAGCCTTGCGGGCCGACCTTGGGCCTGCCGTCGCGCTGGGGCGGCGTTTCGACGGCTCGCCCGTTATGCAGATGATCGAGGGGCGGAAAGACGACGCCCGAATGCGCCGCGATCTTGGCGTAAGGCGCGTCCATGTGCTGGATGATGCCGTCTTCGTCTTCTTGGATATGGCCGTCGCCGTCGATGATGCGGCTGTTGATCTTGCCGGACATGGTGCAAATCTCCCCTGTTTCAGCCGAAGCAATGTCCGGCAACCATTTTGGGCATTTTTTCACCTTGCGGGCTTTGGCACAACATCCGGAAATATACGGAATTGCGAGTGATTCTCGGGTGTTATCCCATCGTCTTTCCGGGGCCTGAAAGGTTTGCCGATCTCGCCAGTGCCGCTAGACTGAATGTTGCCGCACTGCAATGCGGCCGTGCGTAAAGAACGTGGCTCAAGCCACAGATAAAAAAGCAAACCTCGCAGAAGATAACAATCAGGAGGCACACGTGAAACTGTTCAGCTTAACAACTACCGCTCTCGCCCTCGCTACCGCCGCGGCCATGGCCGCCCCGGCCGGGGCCGCGGACTTCTACAAGGGCAAGTCCGTCTCCATCTACGTCGGCTCCGGCGCCGGCGGCGGCTTCGACACCTACGCCCGGGCTGTCGGCCGGCACATCGCCAGCCATATCCCCGGCAAGCCGAGCGTCAAGGTCCAGAACCGCCCGGGTGCCGGCGGCCGTGGCAATGCCAACCTCGTCTACAATTCCGATCCCCAGGACGGAACGGTGATCGGCGCGCTGGGCCCATGGCTCGCGCTCGAACCCCTGTGGGGCCAGTCGGGCGTGCAGTTCGATCCGCCGAAGTTCAAGTGGCTGCTGTCGCTTGGACGCGAGGTTTCGACCTGCGTGTTCTTCAACCAGAGCGGCGTCACCGACATCAAGGCCCTGATCAAGAAGGGCAAGGGTGAAGGCCTCGCCATGGGCGCCTCGGGCCCGACCTCGGCAATGGCGTCCGATGCCTTCCTGCTCAGGAACGCGCTCAACCTCAAGATCAATGTCATCGTCGGCTTCAAGGGTTCGCGCCGTGCTTTCATGGCGGCGGAAAAGGGCGAACTCGACGGCAATTGCGGGCTTTGGTACTCGAGCGTGCAGTCGCAGTACATCGGCCCGGTCAAGGAAGGCAGGGCAAACCTGACGCTTCAGCTCGGCCTCAAGCCGCATCCGAAGCTGAAGAATGTCCCTTACCTCTACGATGTCGCGAAGCTGTCGGACCTCGACAGGAAGGCCATGGACCTGGTGTTCACCCAGATGGAACTGGCGCGGCCTTACGTCGCGGGACCAAAGGTTCCGGGTGATCGCGTGAAGATACTGCGCAAGGCCTTCGTCGACATGTCAAAGGATTCAGCCTTCCTCGCCACGGCGAAGAAGCTGAAACTCGACATCGATGTCGTCAGCGGCAACGAAATCCAGGATCTTCTGGCCAAGGCCTATGCCCAGCCCAAGGAAGTGGTGGCTCGCGCACGCAAGCTGATCGAACGTTGAGCTCCTGAAAACACCTGAAGAAAAGCCCGGCCTTTGCGCCGGGCTTTTTTTTATTTCCGTTCAGGCAGCGGTTTCGGCGCGAATGAGATCGCGGAGGATCTGGCGGGCGCGGACGGCGGGCGTATCCGGATCGAGCGCGACCGGGCCCAGCGCAAGAATATCCGTAACCTCGCCCACGTTGCGCTGCTGCGCTTCGATCATCGGAACGTCTTCTTTTTCAAAGACGTTCTGGGTGATCTCGTAGAGCTTCCTGCTCGCCTCTTCGCTGTCGATCTCGCGGTTGCGCGCGACCGACCAGAAGTAATGGCAATGAAGGTCGGAGGCAGGCGTGATCATGTGGGTCTGCGGCATGCAGACGCCTTCTTCGGGCGGCGCGCCGCATTCGGTGCCGCCAAGGTCGAAACTCATCAGAGACGGCGGGTTCCAGCTCATGTTGGCCCGCGCATCGAAGCGCTTCGATGGCGACGTCCAGAAAAAGCGCATCAGGCCCTGGATTTCGACATTGGGCTTCAGGCGGTTGGCGGTCACCGTGTGCCCCTCAACCGCATAGCTGGTCTTGTGCGCGGCGACGCCGCCCGACTGCCTGAACAGCGGATGAAGGTATTCGACATGGCTGAGGTCGAGCAGGTTATCGACCACCAGTTCGTAATGGGCGGCGACATCCACATAGCCGTAAATGACGGCAAAGTTCCCGGGGTCTTCGTTGAAGGGCAGCGACGGGATCAGGCTTTCATCGGCGCGTTTCGGATCGCCGGGCCAGAACCAGACGTAGCCGTAGCGCTCACACGCGGGCCATGATGCGACATCGGAGCGGCGCGGGATGGCGTGATCGCCGTGGGGATTGAGGACGCATTCGCCAGAAGGCGCGAAACGCAGACCGTGATAGCCGCACTCGATGCTTTCGCCCTTGACGCAGCCGAGCGACAGCGGCGCGAAACGGTGCGGGCAGCGGTCGGCAAGGACAGCGGGCTTCCCGCTTTCGGTGCGGAACAGAACCTTCGATTCGCCCAGCAACCGGCGCGACACCGGCCCCTTGGCCACCTCGCTCGACAGGGCCCCGACGTACCAGGCATTACGCAGATAAGGAATCTCGGCCATCGATCTCTTCCGGTTCGCCGCCTCAGAACCGCGGCATTTTGCCCCATGAAGGTTCGAATACAAAGTATTTCTTGGGCAAAATCCGTATGTTACATATGGTCGTATATGACTGCCGGTTATGCCGCGATATCGAAGTACCGATCGTTAGAAAACGGAAACAAATTGAAGGTTCGAGCGCCTCCAATTTGTCGGTGGAGCGAGATTTGAACCGTTCGTGCGCTTCGCGCCCGCCCCCTTCGGGTTCTTGGTCGAATGTCGGCTCTGCCGCGGCTCCGGGCATCAAGCGGACAACCGGGGGCGTTCGTGCCCAATGGGCCTCCTTACTTATTTCTTGGACTTCTTCTCATCGCTCTGCTTCCGCTTGACCATGCTGTCTTTAGCCTCCGACACAGCGGCCCTGGCCTTGGCAATCTGCTGCGGCGAAACGTCACCGCTTTCAATCACCGTCGCCTGCAGCGCCTTTCCATCCATGACCTCTATATCAAGGGTCAGTTTCTTCGCCTCGGCGAGAAACGCAGGATCCTTCGTCATCTGGGAGAACGCGGTCCTGTGAACGTCAACGACATCCGCCGATACATCGGGAGGAAGTGCGAATCCCCGCCCGATCTCCGCCGGCGCAATAAACATGTTGAGCACGCGTTTGGTTTCCTGGTCCTTCGCCAAGTCCCCCAGCAGCGAGACATTCTTGAGATCCGGGTAAGGTTTCAGGGCAATCTGCGACAAGATATTCGCGTTTATCCGCTTGATCCAGTCGCGCTGATTTTGAACTGTCCACTGCACGCTAGCCGTACCGTCGACCTCGCCTCGCTCCATCGCGAGCCGATTCGCGCCGCCGCTGCGGTAGCCCGAGATAATTTTAATCTTGGCTCCAAGTATGTTTTTCACTGCGCTTAAAACCAGGAAGCCGTAGGAACCCGGGCCCGTTACGGAAACCGCAAAGTCTTTCTTGAACATATCTTCCGCAGTCTTGATGCCGGACCGCTCCGAGGAAAGCAGGAGCAATGGAAGAGGAGCGAGACTGCCGATCCAATTGAACTTTGATGCATCGTAAGCGACGTTCCTCACGCCAAGAAGCTGGCTGAGATAAAGCCCGTTGGTGAGCCCAGCAACAGCGGTTCCGTCTTTAGGCAGGGTCGATGCCAGCTGGTTCGCCAGTATTATCCCGCCGGCCCCCGGCTGGTTCCTGGGAACCATGGTCGGGTTACCCGGCAGAAATTTAGACACATGCCGGGCATAGGTGCGGGCGTAGAGGTCGAGCCCGCCCCCCGGGGAAGAGCTGATATAGACACTGACGACTTTCCCCTCGAATGACGGCGCCGCCTGGGCCCCACCCGGGACCGCCGCCAGTGCGAGAAGGCCGCAGCCCAAGGAAAATTTGCGCAAACGAGCGAACATGATTACCTCCCGAAATTTCTGATGTTGAGTTACTGATCCAACTCAAGCAGCAATCTTCTTGCTTTTCGCTTTCCCTCGTTTCTTACCAGATTTGGCGATGGCCTCGCGGCCTATGGCATCGAAATGCGCCCAGCGCACTTGCATGGATTCTTCAAGAACATGGAGAACGCGCGCGCGCTTTTGAGCGGTGTCTGCGAATTTACTGAGAATCTTAAGCGTCATATCTCCGTGGCCGCCCTCTGGCAAATCCGCCTCCTCGGCCGCGTCCCAATGCTCCATGGCCTTGCCTTTGAGGCCGAGCCGCGCCCAGACCGCCTTGTCCATCGGACGTGTCCGCCCCATTTTTTTGACAAGCGGCCCCCGCGCTCCTTCCAGTCCGGCCACCGCGGCAAACGCGTCGAGCCAGGGCCAGGATCTGCTGGCACGGTCCCAGTAGGCGAGCGCCATGCGTGTATAGATCGCACCTTCGTATTCATTGACAAACTTGCGACCAAGGCCAAGCGCCACGGCGAAATTGACCATGCTCTCGTAGTGACCCGTAGATATCGACGGGTCCTTCACCTCTTCGACGTACATGTTCTCGATCATGTACTGCCGCGCTTCCATCTCGGGACAGTTGCTGATGATGGCGCCAAACCAGCGCGGGAAATATCGGGCGAATACGCAGTGCTCACGCGCGAATACGGCGGCTCCCTCGGCGCAGAAATGATGATCGATCCAGTCGTCGAAACTGCTGAACCGCTTCCACCGGTTTTCCCAGATGACACGCGCCATCTTGGTTTCAAAACTGTCTCTCGCCATCGCCCTCTGCTCCCTATTTATCGCCGTGCTTCAAGGTTCTTTGATCCGCGAGCCATGCAAAACGTATCGCCAGACTCGCCATGACCTATGCCGCCACGCTCACTCCCGCCGCATTCAGCGCCTCGCGTCCGATACATTCGAAGTGATAGGAGCGGACCTGCATGGTTTCGGCCAGAACTTCGAGAATGCGCTGCTGTTGCTGCGGCGTGTCTGCGTATTCGGAGAGGATCTTCAGGGTCATGTCGCCGTGCCCCTCACTCCCGTAATCGGCGACATCGGCCGCCGCCCAGTGCGTCATGGCCGAATCCGGCAGTTCCAGGGACTTCCAGCTGTTCCTGCTGTTGGTGACGGTATTCCCGAGTTTCAGGACGGACGGGCTACGGGCGGCCTCAAGCCCCCCAACGGCTGCAAACCCCTCCAGCCATGGCAGCGCACGAGTTGCCCTGTCCCAATATGCCATGCACAAGCGGGTGTAGATCTGGCCCTTGTACTGATAGAGGAAATCACGCTCGAGCCCGAGAGCGACCCCGAAATCCAGGAGACTCTCATAATGGCCATTGTCGATGGTTGGATCGTTTACTTCTTCGACATACATGTTCTCGATCATGTATCGCCGCGCGCTCAGGTACGGACAGTTCGCAACAACGCTGCCGAACCAGCGAGGAAAGTGCGCGGCAAAAACCGAGTGCTCTCGGGCATAGACCTTCGCACCTTCCCTGCTCATGTGCTTGGTCTTGAACAGCTCGAACGCAGTGTGATTTTTCCAGCGGTTTTCCCAGATGACACGCGCCATATGCGCCTCAAAATCCTCACGTGATTCCAATTCTTCCTCCATGACCTTGTGTTTCTAAGTTCGATTCCCCGATGGGCGACTTGCACGGCTGCGTCCCGCCGTTGCTCCGCCATCGAGAACAATCACCGCCCCATTGAGATAACGGGCGGCGCTCGATGCGAGAAAAGAAACCAGTTGCGCGACATCGTCGGGCGTTCCGGTGCGTCCGACAGGGATATGCGTCGGCGGAGCTTCGTCCGGCCCCGGCGGGTTGTGCCTTATCGCACCAGGCGCGATGCAATTGACCGTGATGCCGAAGGGGCCTGCCTCAAGAGCCAGGACACGCGTCAACATCGCAACGGCCGCCTTGGAAGCGGCATAGGCGCCTCCCCCGGAATAGGGGCTGACCCCGCTTACCGACCCTATGTTTACGATGGTCCCGCCTTGCAGCTTCTTCATGTGCGGAAGCGCGGCCCGGCTGCATAACATCGTGCCGTCGACATTCACGCGGAAGGTCTCCTGCCAGCTCTCCAGATCGTGCTCCTCGATCAGCGCCAGGGGATGAACCGCCGCGTTGTTGCAAAGGATATCTATGCGGCCAAAGCGGTCCATGGCTGCCGCTATGGCGGCGGCGGCCCCCTGCTCGGTCCCGATGTCGGCTACGACTACCTCGACCGGCTCGCCTGCCTTCAGAAAACCATCACGGGCGGCTTCGCATGCCCCCCTGTCTCTATCGACAGCAATCACGCGAACGCCTTCGCTCACGAGATGCCGGACGATCGAAAGGCCTATTCCGGAGGCTCCCCCCGTAACAATGGCCACGCGAAGACCTTCCATTGACTTAAAGGCGGGCATTCAGATGCCTGTTCGTGTTAATTGCTGCTCCCTGCGAAACTTAGGTGTTACTGGTGCTTTCGACTACGGCCTTTGTGTTTGTCGTTACGTCAACTAATATTTGACGTAAATTACCGGTCAAGTTCGCTCAAGGGACCCGCATGGACCGCTTCAAATTGATGGAAACCTTTGTCACCGTCGTGCAGGAACGGAGCTACACCCGGGCAGCCGGCAGGCTCGGGGTGACGCGAGCGATGGTATCAAGACGTATGCAGGATCTTGAGGGGCACTTGGGCGTCCGCCTGCTTCATCGAGACCCGCATGGGGTAACCGTCTCAAGCATCGGATCGGACTATTTCGAGAGCTGTCGGGAGGTC
>JAYQQF010000005.1:52500-66915 GCA_038145705.1 Alphaproteobacteria bacterium
GGCTGGCGCCTTGCCGTCGCCGTGACGGCGGCCGTCGGCATCGCGATTTCGCTCGGCATCATCAGCCAGTGGCGCATCGTCCGCGACGACGCCACCGGCAAGAAAACCGGCGCCAAGGGTCCCGGCATCATCGCCGAAATCCGAATGCTGGCGAACCGGACCGCACTGGTCTTTTTTCTATTCTACACGCTCAATTCGCTGTCGAATAACGGCATCAATTCCTTCTCCGTCGCGGCGATGACCGAGCTTCACGGCACGCCGCTCGCCGTCGCATCGAGCGCTTTGACCGGCTACCTGATTGCGAGTGCCGCGGGCGTCCTGCTCGGCGGCTTCATCGTCGACAAGACCCAGCGCCACGAACTGATCGCGGCGCTGGTGCTGATCGGCGCGGCGGCACTGATCTCGCTCGTCGGCGTCGTGTCGATGCCGCTGGTGATCCTCACCGCCGTAATGACGCTGACCGGGGTCTTTCAGGGCATGCTGCGGCCCGCGCGCGACATGCTGCTGCGCGCGGTGATGCCGCGCGAAAACTTCGGCAAAGCCATCGGAATGGTGACCACCGGTGCGGCCATCGGCGGCACCCTGTCACCGATCCTGTTCGGATGGATTCTCGATCACGGCGAGCCACAATGGGTTTTCTACATCATCGGCCTCGGCCTGCTCGCGGTGGCGGCTACCGTCATGGTGGCGAAGGCGCAAACGGTCACCCCGCAGGACCGGGGGCCTGATCCGGCCTGACGCCGGGCCAAGGCGATTTGACGGGCATGACGCCGCTTCCTACAGTGGCGGCCCGCAACGTTCAGGGAATGGGAGTCTGGTAAAAAAATGACGACAGGGATCGGTTTTATCCGCCGACACGGACTTTGGACCGAGGATCAGGAACGCGCTGCGGCCGAACTTCGCCGCCGCGCCGATCTCGGCGATCTCAAGATGGTCCGGCTTGCATGGGCGGATCCGCATGGCGCTTCCCGGGCCAAGACCGTGACGCGCGCTGTTTTCCTGTCCGCTCTCGAAAACGGCTACAACATCAACGTCGCGACAACCACGCTCGATTCTTCCAACGCGCGCACCTTCAGTTCGTTCACGCGCGGCGGCGGCTTCGGCATGGATGAAATGACCGGATCCCCCAACATCACCATCGTCCCCGATCCGACGACCTTCCGCATGCTGCCCTGGGCGCCCGGCGTCGGCTGGATATTGTGCGACGAATATTTCAATTCCGGCGCCGTCTACCCGTTCTCGCCGCGCCAGCTCCTGCGGCGCGAATTGTCCAAGCTTGCCGCCGAAAACATCGGCTGCGTGGTCGGCCTCGAGGTCGAGTGGTATCTCCTGCGGCTGGCGGAAGATCACCTCACCGCCGAGCATGTCGGCATGCCGGGCAAGCGGCCGCGGCCGATGCATACATGGCCGGTCGAGCCGGGATATTCCTATCATTCCGAAACCAACATGGATCTGATGCAGCCGGTCCTGTCCGAACTTGCCGACGTCTACGAGAAACTCGGCCTGCCGCTGCGCTCCATCGAAAACGAATGGGGTCCGGGCCAGGTCGAGACGACATTCTCGGCCGAAGACGCGATGAAGGCGGCCGACGACCTTGTCCTGTTTCGCACGGCCACGCGGCAGGTGTGCAGGCGGCTCGGCTACTTGGCGACCTTCATGTGCCGGCCGGGACTGAAGAGCTATTACTCCTCGGGCTGGCATCTGCATCAGTCGCTGGTGCGCCGCGATACCGGCGACAACCTGCTGATCCCCGACGAGGACGGCGCGCGGCTGTCGCAGGCGGGCATGGCCTTCCTTGGCGGCCTCGTCCGCCACGCCACGGCGAGCAGCGCCTTCACCACGCCTACGGTCAACGGCTACCGGCGCTTCCGCCCCAATTCGCTGGCGCCCGACCGGGCCGGCTGGGGATTCGATCACCGCGGCGCCATGCTGCGCGTGCTCGGCGGTCCGGGCGACCCCGCGACGCGAATCGAAAACCGTGTCGGCGAACCCGCCGCCAACCCCTATCTCTACATCGCCGCGCAGCTTGTCGCCGGGCGCGACGGCATGCGCAACCGCCTCGATCCCGGCCCGGCCGACGACGAACCCTACGCCGCCAAGCGCGAGCCCCTGCCCGCCAGCCTGACGGCGGCGCTGGCGGCGCTGGCCGACAGCACCGTGTTCCGCGACGAATTCGGAGCGACGTTCATCGACTATTTCCTCAAGATCAAGGGCAACGAGAACGGGCGTTTTCTCGCTTACCTCAAGGAAACCGGGGCCGATAACCCCGGTGACGACATCACGGAATGGGAACAGAATGAATACTTCGATTTCTTCTGAGACTTGCGGCGCCGCTCCCGGACGGATGCGGCGCGACATGGAGTACAGCCGATGACGTCACACCCATCGAACCAGGGCCCCTTCCCGCTCGGACGGGCGAACCCGGACTACGACTGGGATCATCTCGTGCATGAAGATCGCGTGCACCGGATCGTCTATACCGCGCCCGACATCTTCGAAGCCGAAATGACCAACATCTTCGGCGGCGTGTGGGTCTACCTCGCACACGAAAGCCAGATTCCGCGCAATGACGACTACGTCACCGTGCGTCTCGGACTTCGTCCGCTCATTGTCCTGCGCGATTCGGCTGGGAAGTACCGCGCCCTTTACAATCGCTGCACCCATCGCGGCGCCACCCTGTGCCGCGAGGCGTCGGGCTCGGCCAAGGTCTTCCAATGCGCCTATCACGGCTGGACATTCATGAACACGGGCGAGTTGCGCGGCGTGCCCTGGCCGGAGGGCTATGCCTCCGACCTGCGCAATTCCTGTTTCAATCTCGCCCAGGTGCCGCGGGTGGAAAGCTACCGGGGCTTCATTTTCGGCACTCTCAATCCGAATGCGCCGGCACTCGCCGATTACCTCGGCCCGGTGCGCCAGCCGATCGACGAATGGCTCGACCGCCATCCCGGCGGGCGCGTCGTCGTTCGTGACGCGAACCGGCTCAAGTTCCACGGCAACTGGAAGCTCGCCTACGACAATTCCGCGGACGGTTACCACGTGAAATTCTCGCACCGTTCGCTGCTGGAGATGGAAAACCGCTTCAAGGCCGACAACGAAAAAGGCATGTCGTTCTACAAGGACCATCCCGACGACGCCCCGATGTATGTCCGCTATTTCGGCAACGGCCATCATTTCAAGGACAAGCGGCCCAATGTCGAGAAACGCCCGGGCGCCCTGTGGGAGATCGAAGGCCTCGCGCCGGGCATGGAGTTCTTCGAGGAGGAAATCCGCAGGCGTCTTGGCGACAATGCCGCGCGCGCGCTCGACCTTGCCTCTTCGGAGCCGGTCAACATCAACGTGTTTCCGAACCTTCTCATCCTCGGGAACCACATTCAGGTCATCGAGCCCGTTTCCGTCAGCGAGACCAACACCACCTGGTACGCAACTGCCGTGGTGGACGAGACGGACGATCTCGGCGGAACCGTGGACCTGATCAATGCCTTCCGCATGCGCACCCAGGAAGGTTTCCCTGCATTCGGCGAGGTGGACGACGCGACGAATTTCGAGGAAATCCAACGCGGCCTCGCCGCGCCCGAGGACGAATGGGTCTACATGCATCGTGGCCTCGGCATTCCCGGGCGCTTCACCACCGGGGCCGACGGCTCGATCACTGGGCCGGCGACCGACGAGGTATTCATGCGCGAAACCTTCAAGGAATGGAAACGCCTGATGGCCAATCCCCCTGCCATCGAAATCCGGCGCGAGGTATGAGGCACAAGATGTCCACCGCACACGATCCCTCCCGCACGTCCCATTACATCAGCGGTACGTATTACGCCGATCTCGTGGCCGCCTTCGGCGACTGGCAACGGGATGAACATATCGTGTCGGACCCCGCCATCCGCGCCGCCGCCGAGGCGGTCGTGCTGCGTGAGGCCCGCCTGCTCGATTGCCATGCCTACCGCGACTGGCTGACGCTGTTCGCGCCCGAATGCGCCTACTGGGTGCCGGGACGGCCCGATGGCGGCGATCCGCGCCGGGAAGTGGCGGTTGCCTTCTTCGACCGGCGCCGCCTCGAAGACCACGTCCATCGCCTTTCGACGGGGGTGGCCTGGTCCCAGGTTCCGCGCTCGCGCACGGTGCATGCCGTGTCGAATATCGAGGTCTTCCGCGCCGGCGCCGATGCCCCGCTGATGGTGCGTTCGAACCTCATGCTGTCAGAATTCCGCGCCGGTGAAGGCAGGCTTATCAGCGGCTGGTGCGCCCACCGGCTCGGCCAGACCGGCGGCAACTGGCGGATTCTCGTCAAGCAGGTCAACCTGCTGGAATGCGACCAGAATCTCCGCAATCCCAGCATTGTTTTTTAAGGGCATCGTTTTCTGAGGGCGCTTCCGCCCCGCCCCCGCTCCGCGATAGACTGACGCCCAAACAGCGCCCGGGAAAACGGGCATGGTGCACAGCATCGAACCACGGGGAGCCCTGAACGATGATACGCAAAACCGTTTCCGCGAGCCTTTTCGCCCTCGCCTTGCTGCCGGCTGCCGCTTCCGCGCAATCGGCGGAAGATTTCTATAATGGTAAGCGCCTGACGCTGATCGTCGGCTATGCGCCGGGCGGCGGCTACGATACCTACGCCCGCATGGCGGCACCGCATTTTGCGCGTAATCTCGCCGGCAAGCCGACCATCATCGTCCAGAACATGCCGGGTGCCGACAGCCTGACGGCTCTCAATCACCTCTCAAACCGCGCCAGCCGCGACGGTTCCGTGATCGCCACCTTCAGCCGCACGCTAGCGATCTCGCCGCTGCTCGGCCAGCTCAGCAAGGACAAGGCCCAGTACGATCCGCAGAAGCTTTACTGGATCGGCAGCTTCAACAACGAAGTCAGCGTGATCGCCGTGTGGGCCGCAAGCGGCGTCAGGTCGGTCGATGACCTGAAATCGCGGGAGGTTCTGGTCGGCGCGACCGGTCTTACATCGAGCAATGCCGTCTATCCTTACGTCGCCAACAACGTCATCGGCACCAAGTTCAAGGTGATCACCGGCTATCCCGGCACGTCGCACATGACGCTGGCGATGGAACGCGGCGAAATTCACGGCAACGGCGGCTGGTCGCTGTCGAGCATCTTCGCCCAGCACCCGGCATGGCTGAAGGAAAAGAAGCTCAACATCCTGATGCAGCTCTCGACATCGAAGCACCCGTCCCTGCCCGATGTGCCGCTGATCCTCGACTTCGCCAAGAACCAGACTGAACGCAAGGCGCTGGAACTCGTCTTCGCACCGCTCGCCCTCGGCCGCCCGCTCGCGGCACCTCCGGGCGTCCCGGCCGATCGCGGCGCGGCCCTTCGCGCAGCCTTCGACGCCACGGTCAAGGACAAGGCGTTTCTCGCGGCCGCCGACAAGGCCAAGCTCGACATCACGCCCATCGGCGGCACCGACATCCAGCAGTTGATCGCCAACATGTACAGCGCGACGCCGGAAGTCGTGGACCTCGCCAAGAAGGTCGTTCAGCGCGGCACTACCGCCGTCGGCAAGGCGGTCATTCCTTACGAAAAGGTCACGGCGAAGATTTCCAGGGTCGACAACGGCGGTCGGGAAATCCGCTTTACCGCTGGTGGCAAGAAGGCCAAGGCGGCAATCAGCGGCAGCGGCACCAATGTCACCATCAACGGCCAGAAGGCGAAGCGCAGCGCCATTACCCCCGGCATGACCTGCGTGGTCGATTACCAGGGCTCCGGCTCGACTGCGCGCGGTATCGACTGCAAGTAGCGAAAGACGCTAACGTCAGTCGCGGATGTCCTGCAGAAGCCACTCGGTCGGGATTTCGTTGCCGAGACCTTCGGCCTTGGCCTTTTCGTAGACGACGGCGCCGACCGCCCAGAACTGGGCGCCCTGCAGGTTGCCGCGTTCGGAATAGGTGATCTGGGCCGACGACGTGCGGCCCCGGTTGGTGCCTGAAAAGATATCCTTGAGCGTGATCATGCGGTCAGGCAGCGCAGCACCATGGCCGCGCTTGCCCGAGCGCTTCATCTTGAAGTTGGAATTGAACTCGGGCTGCGCGGCATAGGTAATGTATTCGTCCTCCAGCGCCATTTCCGGCAATCCCCATGGCGCCGGCGCGTTGCCGAAGCGCAGGTAGACATCGACCTTGTCGAGGGTCTTTCCATCGGGCCGGCCGCCGCCGCCGCCTACGTTGACCACGTGGCAGCCCTTCTCCACCCATTCGCCGTTGAGCACCGGCACCGCCGAATCGGTGACACCGGCAATGATGTCGGCGCCGCGATAGACGTCGCGCGGATTGTCGCAGACCTTCACCTCGATCCCGTACTTTGCGCGCATTTCCGCCGCGAAAGCCTCTCGGTTGGCGGGCGTCGGCGAATAGACCTGAAGCTTCTTCAGCTTGCGCACGCACATGAAGGCCTCCATGTGGGTGCGGGCCATGCCGCCTGAGCCCAGCATGCCGACGACTTCGGAGTCCTCGCGGCTCATGTACTTCACGCCGATGCCGCCATCGGCGCCGACGCGCATGTGCTGCAGCACGCCGTCGTTGATGAAGGCTAGCGGCTCGCCGGTCTTGGTCGACGTGAGCAGGATCAGGCCGCAGAACAGGCCGGGACGCGTGCAGTATTTTTCCTGGGTGACGGCACCGTTGTATTCCTGTTCGTAGATGACGTCCGACTTCATGCGGATGGCGAAGTAGCCCGCCTGGGAGCCGCCCTCCATCGTTCCCCACTGGTAAATCTTGTTGTTGTCCGAGGTGGGGATCTGGATATCCACCCGCGGGCGGCAGACCGCTTCCTGCGCCGCCAGCTGGCGGTAGGAGTTCTCAAGCGCCTCGATCGTGTCCTTCATGGTGAGGACACGCGAGACGATGTCGTTGTTGATGAAAAGTGTCATGTCGCCACTCCTTCTGCGAAACTCAATCGCGGATATCCTGCAGGAACCATTCGGTCGGAATTTCCCGGCCCTTGCCCGCCGCGCGTGCCAGTTCATAGGCGCGACCGGCCACCGCGTGAAACTGGTTGCCCTGCAGATTGCCGCGTTCCGAATAGGTGATCTGGTCGTCGGAGGTGCGCCCCTTCGCCTTGCCGGCGATGATGTCGCCCAGCCACACCACCCGGTCTTCCGCCAGCGCCTTGCGCCCGCCGCGACGGGCGTCGGGAGACATGTGCTTTTCCGCGATCTCTTCGGTCATCGCCGCATAGGTCAGGCGAGAACGTGCCTTGCCGAATTCCGGCAGGCCCCAGGGCTGGGGTGCGTCACCGAAACGCAGGGAAACGTCGATACGCTCGACGGACTTAGGATCCGGGCGGCCCGAACCGCCGATGACGACGATATGCGTGCCCGGTTCGAGCAGGCTGCCGTCGGTCACCGGCTCGGTCGCATCCGTCACCGCCGCGAGAATATCGGCGCCGCGGTAGACCTGCTCGGGCGCGTCGCAGGCTATCGCCTCGATCCCGAACTTTGCTTTCATTTCGGCGGCGAAAGCTTCACGGTTGGCGCGCGTCGGCGAAAATACCTGAAGTTTTTTGATCTTGTGCACCTGCATGAAGGCATCCATGTGGCTGCGCGCCATGCCGCCCGAACCGAGCATGCCGACGACTTCCGCGTTCTCGCGCGCCGCATACTTGACGCCGATGCCGCCATCGGCGCCGACGCGCATGTGCTGGATGATACCATCGTTGAGCAGCGCGAGCGGCTCCGCGTTCTCGATAGAGGTCAGCAGGATCAGCCCGCACCAACGGCCCGGGCGCATGCAGTATTTTTCCTCCGTGGGAATGCCGCCGCGATCTTCCTGCACGAGAATGTCGGACTTCATGCGAATGGCGAAATAGCCGCGCATGGAACCGCCTTCCATCGTCCCCCACTGATAGGTCTTGCCGTCGGCGGCGGCAGGAACCTGGATGTCGATGCGCGGGCGGCAAACGGCCTCGCGCGTGCGCAGATCGCCGTAGGCGCGCTCGAGGGCGTCCATGGTATCGCCCATGGTCAGCACCTGTTCGACGTCGGCATTGCTGATGATCAGCGTCATTTCGGCCTCCCCGGCGGATTTCGCCGCTTTCGGCCACCCTGCTGAAAGGTGGCGGCGAACGGCTTTTGGGGCCAAAATAGGCTTGGTGCTGCCGGGGGGCAACGCCGATATGGGGAGGGGTTCGGGCATGGCACGGCGCAAGCTGATCGGCGCTCTGCTTCTGGGCTGCATCGCAACGAGCGGCGCGGTCGTCCATGCGCAGTCCCTCGATGCCTTCAAGGTCACCCGGCCGGGCACGGTTTTGATCGACCGTGCAGCGCGGCTTGCAGAACTGGAACAGATCGGTCCCGCCGCGCAGAAGCTCTGCTCGGTCAGCGAACCGAAAGTCGCCGCGCACATCGCCCCCGTTCCGGAACTTGAAGGGCGCTCCGGATACGGCGGCAACGACCGGCGTGCCACGCCGTTCGACTGGGCGGTGATCGTCCACGGCGCCGATGCCTTCGCGGGTTCGCCGGCGGGACTTGAAAAATTCATGGCGCTGGCGACGACATGGGCGCGGGCGAAGGCTCTCGAAATTCTCGAAGATGACGTAGCCGGGTCCAACACCGCCGTGGTGTTCGGCCTCAAGCGGACGCTGGCGGCCCTGATCCCCAACTGGGCGCTGGTGCGCACCGATCCGCAGGTGACGGCCGATGACCGCAAGCTGGTCGATGACTGGGTCGGGCGGCTCGTGGATCTCGCCGACGTCAATACCGGCGGCATGAACCGCGCCCAGCGCATCGTCGACTGCCCTGCCAACCAGGATACGAGCAACTGCAACAACCACCGCTACCTGCGCGATGCGGTCAACGTCATGTGGGGCGCACTGGCGGGCGACGACAAGCGTTTTCGCAAGGGGATCGAACGCGTACGCGTCGCCCTGCAGCAGATGCGACCGGACGGTTCGCTGCCGCTGGAGACCCGGCGGGGCGCGCGCGCGCTGTGGTACCAGAATTATGCGCTCGGTATGTTGACCACGATCGCCGAAGTCGCCGCCCGGCAGGGCTACGATCTTTACGCGATGGACGTAAACGGTCGCACGCTGCACATGGGTGTCGCCTTCCTCATCGCCGGCATCGCCGATCCGCGCATTGTTCACGGCTACGCCGAAGCCAACGTCGCACCGGGTCCGGGTGGCCATGACTGGCGCGAACAGGACCTGCGCTTTACCGAAGAACGCGGCCGCTGGCACCACATGGCCTGGACCGAAGCCTACAGCGCGCGTTTCCCCGACCACCCGAACACGGCTCGCCTGCGCCGGCTGCTGCCCGGCCTCGCGGAAGACCGCCCGCTCGCCACCCGCACCACCGGCGGCAACGCCAGCTGCTTTTTCCTGCGCCGCTGACCGCAACGGGTTAACATCGGCCTTCGTTTCATACGCCAAACACACATCTTCAGGATCATGACAAAAAACGACGCCGGCGCATTGCTCCGCCCCCGCAACATCGCGCTGGTCGGCGCCTCCGACAGGCCCCGCCACTGGTCCGGGCGCGTATATGAAAACCTCAGGCGCTTCGGCTTTCCGGGCGGCATCTACCCGGTCAACCCGAAGCGCTCCGACATCTGGGGCGTTCCCTGCTACCCGAGCGTAGCTGAACTGCCCGAAACACCGGACCATGTCGTGTCCTTCCTGCCCGCCGATCTCGTCTTCGGCCTGATGGAAGAGGCCGCCGATGCCGGCGCGCGCTCGGCGCTTGTTTTCGCGGGCGGATTCGGCGAAGGCGGCGATCCGGAAGGCCGCAAGCGGGCAGCGCGCCTCGGCGCCATCGTGCGCGAACGCAACATCGCGCTGTGCGGTCCCAACTGCCTCGGCAACGTCGCCGCCCCCGCGCGCGCCGTCACCCTTCCCGACGACGGGCTCGAAAACATCGAAGCCGGTCCCGTCGCCGTCATCGCCCAGTCGGGCGGGCTGTGCGTGGCGCTCAACCGGATTCTCGCAGAACGCGGGTTGATGCCGTCCTACCTCATTTCCTGCGGCAATCAGGTCGGACTGACGGCGGGCGACTACCTGCGCTTCATGGCTGGCGAACCGCAGGTCCGCGCCGTGCTGCTCTATCTCGAACAGGTCGTCGGCCTCGACGGTTTCCTTGCCGCGGCGCGCGCCATGCATGACGCGGGTAAGGCCGTGATCGCGGTCAAGATCGGCGGGTCCGAGGAAGGCCGCAGGGCGGCGCTGGCCCATACGGGGGCGCTGGCCGGAACGGTCGAAGCCTTCGATGCGGTGGCGGGCGCCGCAGGGGTCGCGCGGGTCGATTGCATCGAGGATGCGATCGAAGCGCTCGAATATTCCGTGCGCGCCGGGCGGTTAGGTGCCGGCGACGTCGCGGTGATGACCAATTCCGGGGCGATGAAGAGCCTCGTCTCCGAATCGGCCGCGCGCGCGGGCGTCAGGCTCGCGTCCTTTGCGCCCGCGACACAGGAGCGCCTGACGGCCGCACTCGGCCCCGACGCGCCCCCGGGCAATCCCGTCGATACCAAGCTGACCATCCGCACGGAAAATTACGTCTCCTGCCTCGACGCACTCGCCGACGACGATGGTATCGGTCTGATCCTGCTGGCCGAAGAATTGCCGCAGGTGCCCGGCATCGAACGCAAGGAATCGAACCTGCGCGGCATCGGCGAATGGACGAAGGCGCGCACCGCCCGGCCGCCGGTCGCGCTGTTCACGCCGGTCAGCGTCAGCCCGAGTGCGCACGCGCGCGCGCTCAGGGCGGAACTTGCCCACCTGCCCTATTTCAACGAACCGGACCGTGCGTTTCGCGTCATCAAGCGGCTGCAGGATCAGGCCGCGCGTACGGCGCTGGCGGGAACGATGCCGCAACCGGCGACCGTCGCGGCAGACGGGATGCCCCAGGCGCTTTCTGAAATACAGTCGAAAGCGCTGCTGGCCGAAATCGGCATCGCCGCCCCGCGCGAACACATCGCTGTCAGCGCCGAAGATGCAGCCTGTGCCGCCCGCGACATCGGCTTTCCCGTCGTCATCAAGGGCGTGTCGCCGCAGCTCGCCCACAAGACCGAGGCAGGCGCGGTGATGCTGAACCTCGGCAACGCAGAAGCCGTGAAGGACGCCTGCGCCCGCATCGCCGCCAACGTCGCCGCATATGCACCCGATATCGCACTGGAAGGCTTCCTTGTCGCCGAACAGGTGACGGGCGGGATCGAGACGGCGCTGGGCTTGAGCCGCGATGCCGAAATGGGCCCGGTGGTGATGTTCGGCTCCGGCGGCATCACGCTGGAGCTATACAAGGACGTCGCCTTCGGCCGCGCCGGGCTGAACGCCGACGAAGCGGCGGCCATGATCGACGCCACGCGCGCGGGCCGCCTGATCGCGGGCTGGCGGGGTGCGATACCCGCCGACCGCGAAGCACTGGTCGCCGCCATCGTCTCGCTCGGCAGGCTTGCCGCCGAAAACCCCGAGATCGAGGCGGTGGATATCAACCCCTTCGTGGTGCGCGCCAAGGGTCAAGGCGCGGTCGCGCTCGATGCGCTGATCGTGCGCCGCGTGCCCGGCTGATCGCCCAGAAACCGTCACCGGCACCGGTTGCGGCGCGCCGCGCGGGGGGCTAAAATCCGCCGCGCCGGGGCCCGTAGCGGCCTCCCCCAAACACCGCCCGCGTGCCCATACGACGAGCGCGAGTAAAGCTCAGGAGAACGTCATGCCTCACGACCTGCCGACGGACGATCGTCACATCCACTGGACCGAGCCCACGGGCAACGAGAAGAAGTCCGGCTTCGGCACCTTCGAGCGGCCCAAGCTGCCTTGGGACCTGTGGATGGAATCCCAGGAGGTTCCGATCTACCGCGGCCTCGGCGTGACGCGCTGCCAGGACCTGCCGCTGAAGCCGTGGAAGCTTTATGGCGGCAAGGGCACCTTCATCCAGTTGTGGGGCACCGAAGGCCTGTGGGGCTCCTTCGTCCTCGAGGTGCCGGGCGCCGGCGCGACCAACGCGGTCAAGCACGTCTATGAACAGCAGTTCCTCGTCATCGAAGGCCGCGGCACCACCGAGGTCTGGGAAGACGGCTACGAACAGAAGAGGCACGTGTTCGAATGGCAGCCGGGCTCGATGTTCGCCATTCCGCTGAACGCGAAGTACCGGCTGATCAACGCATCTTCGCAGCCGGCGAAGCTGCTCGGCGGCAACCTCGGCCCGCAGGCGTTCAACACCTATCGCAACGCCGACTTCATCTTCAATTGCCCCTTCGCATTCCGCGACCGTTTCAATCCGGACAACGCCGACTACTTCAAGCCGGTCGATGACATCTACGCCGATCCCGTGCGCGGGCTGGCGATGAAGCAGACCAACATCCTGCCCGACGTCATCAACTGCGAACTGCCGCTCGACAACCGCCGCTCGCCCGGTTACCGCCGCATCGAGCCGCACATGGCGCGCCAGAACTTCTACCTGTGGATCGCCCAGCACGAAACGGGCCGCTATTCCAAGGCCCACGCCCACGGGTCGGGGGCGATCCTGATCTGCCTCAAGGGCAAGGGTTACACCTACACCTGGCCGTCGAGCGAAGGCCACACGCCCTGGAAGGACGGCAAGGCCGACAAGGTCATGCGTCAGGACTACGAACCGGTCGGCATGGTGACCGCGGCCCCGATGGGCGGCGACTGGTTCCACCAGCACTTCGGCGTTTCCGCCGGCCCGCTGCGCCTGACCGCGTGGTTCGGCCCCGTGCATCCGGGCAAGAATGCCCGCTCCGGCGCGCCGGGCAGCAAGGAAATCGACTACGGCGCCATCGACCTGCGCGACGGCGGCACCGCCGTTCCCTACGACATGGAAGATCCGTACCTGCGCAAGGAATTCGAGGAAACCCTGACGCGGGAAGGCGGCAAGTCGCGCATGGAAGATTCGCTTTACCAGCGTCCCAAGGCCGCCGAGTAGATCATAGATGGCGGTTCAGGAAATCCGCGCGTCCTTCACCAGTTCGGCGCGGCATATCGTTGATGAAGGTGAGTTTGACCTGACCAGCGTCGGCGTGGACATCGGTTCGTCCACGTCGCACCTGGTCTTTTCCCGCCTGCACATGGAGTGCATCGGCTCGCGCTACAAGATCGTGAAGCGCGAGATCATCGCCGAATCGGACATCCTGCTGACGCCCTACGTCAACGGCGAAGTCATCGATTCCGATGCGCTGGGCCGCTTCATCGAGGCGAGCTACGCGAAAGCCGACCTGAAACGCGATGCCATCGATACCGGCGCCCTCATCCTGACGGGCGTTGCGGTGCGACGGAGCAACGCACGCGCCATCGCCGACCTGTTCGCGGCGGAAGCCGGCAAGTTCGTTGCCGTCAGCGCCGGCGACGGACTGGAAACGACGATGGCTGCCCACGGTTCCGGCGCCGTCGGCCTCAGCGCCCAGATCGACGGCGTGGTAATGAACATCGACATCGGCGGCGGCACGTCGAAGATCGCGATTTGCGAAAAGGGCCACGTTCTGGAAGTCACCGCCATTGACGTCGGCGCGCGGCTGCTGGCGATGGACGCCGACGGCAAGATCGTG
This sequence comes from Alphaproteobacteria bacterium, assembly GCA_038145705.1. GTDB lineage: Bacteria > Pseudomonadota > Alphaproteobacteria > SMXQ01 > SMXQ01 > WHSO01. Next base: position 65,997 of record JAYQQF010000005.1, read on the forward strand.
CGCATCGAGGAAGCCGGCCGCACCTACGCGAAAGAGGCGGGCGTCAGGATCGACTTCGGCCTGCAACCGACAGCGGCCGATCTCGATGCCATCGTCGGGCGCATGATGGCGAGGCTGATGGAAGTCGTGGCCCTCAAGGACATGACGCCGGAAGGTCAGGCCCTGCTGCGCCTGCCCGCCCTCACCTATCGCGGCAAGATCGACGCCGTGACCTTCTCGGGCGGCGTGTCGGAATTCATCTACAACAAGGCCGCGACCGGCTTCGGCGATCTCGGCGTTCTGGTAGCCAAGGCCGTTCGCAAGGAAATCGATGCCCTCGGCATTCCGGTGCACGAACCGGCCGCCACGATCCGCGCCACGGTGATCGGCGCTTCCCAGTACACGGTGCAGGTGTCGGGCAACACCATCTTCATCAACCCGACGTCGGCGGTGCCGGTCCGCAACGTCCCGGTGATTGCGCCGGAGATCGACTTTTCGGGCGAGGAGGTTGATCCCGCCGCCGTCGCCGCCGCGATCAACACCTCCCTCACCCGCCTTGATCTCGCCCACGGCCACGACCCCGTGGCGCTGTCGTTCAAGTGGAACGGATCGGCGACCTTCCGGCGGCTCGACGATTTCTGCAAGGGCGTTCACGAAGGCCTGCGCGAACATCTCGCCAAGGATCACCCGCTCATCATGGTGAACGACAGCGACATCGGCGGCCTTCTCGGCCTGCACCTGACCGAGGAAATGAAGCTCGAATGCCCCGTCATTTCCATCGACGGCATCGAGCTGAAGGAATTCGACTACATCGATATCGGCGAGCTGATCCCCTCCTCGGGCGCCGTGCCCGTCGTCATCAAGTCGCTGGTTTTCCCCGCATCCACCTGATTGCGAAGCGGCAGGCAAACAAAAAGGCCCGGGGCCCCGCGGCCCCCCC
>JAYQQF010000005.1:66925-82001 GCA_038145705.1 Alphaproteobacteria bacterium
TTCCCCCCCACAGCAGTTTGTTCCGGGGTCATTCTAAAAAATCGGGGGGCGGGCGCGGGGGCCCGCGCCTTCGCGTTTCAGGCAGCAGAACTACTTGCAGGTGACCTCGCTGGCGTCCGTGCCGTCGCCCTCGAACTTGACCCGGCACGACATGCCTTCCTTCAGCGACTTGGCCTTGGCCGTCTTGCCGCTGACGGTGAGCTTGGTGTAACCGCTCGAGACGCGCGACTTGTGGGTCTTGCCGCCGGCCTCGAATTCGAAGCGGCCCTTCTTGGCGATTTTCGAGATCTTGCCATCGACGGTCTGCCACTTTACCTCGCGCACCGGCGATTTCGGATCTCGCAGGATGTCCGTGTAGCGCTTGTAAAGCTCGCGCGGCAGGGAGGCGAGCAGCTCGATGGTCTTCTGCACCTCAGCGCCGTCGCTCGGGCTCAACTCCAGGCGCAGCTTTTCGGCTTCCTTGAGCGCAACGGGGTCCTGATGCGCCTTCATGAATCCGGCGCGCAGTACCTTGGTCGTTTCCGCCGAAAGCCCCGGAGGGGCCGCGAAGGGACGCGCCATGTAGAACGGCGCTTCCAGCATCTCGATCAATGCCAGGTCCTCTTTCTTGGTCGCGATCTCACGCGCCGTCGGCACGTCGGGAAATTGAGGCAACCGTGTCCGGGTAGCGAACTGCAGGATCGGGCGCATATGACCGTCGGGTTTGAGCCAGTCGGGCTTCGCCGTCTGCATCGATGCGACACCGGTCATGCGCCCCTGCGCTTCCCCGCGATCGACCGCGAGGTAGAGCGAATTGCCGCCCGGATAGCCGCGCAGCGGCACGACCTTGAGGCCGAGGACCTCGCGCAGCACGATGGGAACGTCGGTGCCGTCAGAGCCGAACGACGTCGCCGCGAACCGGATGTCGTTTTTCAAAGCGCGCAGGTCGTTGATCGTGTTGATGCCGGAGTCCTTGCGCACCATCATCATGTAGGCCTCGCCCTGGTAATTCGACGAGGTGCCGACCCAGGTCAGCTTGAGCGGATCGAACCGGGTCTGCTTGCTTTCGCCCGCGAGCGCGAGGATAGGCGCGGAGCGGGCAAAGATGGCGAATTCCGTTCCGTCCTTCGCGCCCTGGTTATAAATGTAATTCACCACCGCGATGCTGCCCGCACCCGGCATGTTCTGGGTGATCACATGGGGCTTGCCCGGAAGATATTTGCCGATATGACGCGCGGCGAAGCGACCGTAGGTGTCATAGCCACCACCAGCGGCATAGCCGATCATCACCTTGACCGTTTTGCCCTGGTACATTTCGGCCGTGTTCGCGGCCCCGGGCGAAACCAAAAGCGCCGCCAAAGCGGCAGCCGCAACTGAACGATGCGTGAAGAGCATTCCCGTCTCCCTTTGTTGCAGCGGCGCCGGCATTTATTGGCACGCCTTACGCCGCTCCCTGTCAGGATCAGAACTGTAATTCCGGCCCCGGATTTTGGCTAGCAGCATAAAAAACGCCCAGGCGGCAGCGTAAAAAGCCGCAAAAGCCAAGGGTTTCGATTGCAAAAAAAGCGCGGTCCCTCGGGACCGCGCTTTCCGTTTCCACCAGTTCGGCAGGATTACATGCCGCACTCCATCTTGCCGGCATAGCTGCCCTGGCCTTCCCACCAGATCTTGCAGGTCATGCCTTCCTTGACGGACTTGGTCTTGGCCTTCTTGCCGTCGACCGTGATCTTCGTATAGCCGTTCGTCATCCGCGACTTCGCCTTCTTGCCGTCGAGGTCGAACTCGAAACGGCCTTTCTTGGCAAGCTTCGTGATCTTGCCCGAAACGACCTGCCAGTTGACCTGGCGGATCGGCGACTTCGGATCCTTCAGGATTTCCGCATAGCGCGCATAGAGCGCCTTCGGCATCTTGGCTAGCCGTTCGACGATCTTCTGAACCTTTTCGCCATCGGCAGCACTGACAGACAGGCGAAGTTTCTTCGCATCTTTCAGGTAGGCCGGATCCTCATGGGTCTTCATAAAGGCAGTGCGCAAAGCCTTGGTCGTATCGGCGGAAAGACCCGGAGGTGCCGCGAAGGGACGCGCCATGAAGAACGGCGTTTCCATCATCGTGATCAGGTCCTTGTCTTCCTGCTTAGTGGCGATCTCCATCGCCGTCGGCACGTTCGGGAACTGCGGCAGGCGCGTTTCCGTGGCGAACTGCAGCACCGGCACCACCGGCGCATCCGGCTTGAGCCAAGTCGGGTTTGCCGTCTTCATGGAAGCAAAGCCCGTCATGCGGCCCTGGGCCTCGCCGCGATCCACTGCGAGGTAGAGCGAATTGCCGCCCGGATAGCCGCGCAGCGGCACGATGTTGAGCCCGAGCACCTCGCGCAGCACGATCGGCACGTCGGTGCCGTCCGAGCCGAAGGACGTCGACGCAAAGTTGAGCGGCGTCTTGAGCGAGCGCAGATCCGTCACCGACTTCACGCCGGTATCCTTGCGGATCATCATCATGTAGGCCTCGCCCTTGTAGCTGGACGAAGTGCCGAGCCAGGTCAGCTTCAGCGGATCGAAGCGCGCCTGCTTGCTCTCGCCGGCCAGCGCCAGGATGGGCGCGGAACGGGCGAAAATTCCGAATTCGGTGCCGTCCTTGGCGCCCTGGTTATAGAGGTAGTTGACCAGCGCGATACTGCCCGCGCCCGGCATGTTCTGGGTGATCACCGTCGGCGTACCTGGCAGGTGACGGCCGATATGGCGGGCCAGCGCCCGACCGTAGGTATCGTAGCCGCCGCCGGCGGCATAGCCGATCAGCACCTTGACGGTCTTGCCTTCGAATGAGGCCGCGCCCGAGGGGTTGGGCGTAAAGGCCAAGGCCGCCGCGGCGACCGCGACAGCAGAACGAAGCGATTTGGTCATTTAAATCTCCCACTATGTTGTGGCTGAGCCGGGATATCTGTGCATCCCTGACATCGCACCCTGTGGGAAGATGCTAACTCTTGTACAAGACCATGACCAGAATTATGAAAAATTTCGGCCAAGAAAAAACCCGAAGAATGGGTTCCAATTAACTGAAATATATGAATAAAACTGACGAAAACAAAAAATGGCGCCGCGGGGTCTGCGGCGCCATTTTAGCGCGTTTTCGCCCACCTAGTTCTTGCAGTCGATCCGCTTGGCTTCCGCGCCGGCCCGCGGGTAGGTGAAGGTGCAGGTCATACCGGCCTTGATTGCCTTGCGCTTGGCCGACTTGCCGTCGATCGTGATCGTCGTGCGTGACCCGGACACCTTGGCGGATACCTCCTTGCCCTTGTGCTTGATCGAGATCTTGCGGCCTTCGCGCTCGATCTTGCTGACCGGACCGATGTGCTGAAGCATGTCCACCTTGACCGTGGACAGGCGCTTGAGCAGGTCGATCACCTCCGGCGGCTGCTGCATCAGCCCGGCGATGCGGGCCTGCACATCATCGCCATAGGCCGGCTCGATCTCGCGCCCGGCTTTCTTGGCAGCCGCCCGGAATTCGGCATCTTCGACCGATTCCTTGAAAGCCGCCCTGAGCGCGCCGAGGCGGTCAGCCGGGATTTCCGGCGGACCGGCGACGATGCGCGACAGCCGGCCCATGTCGGCCAGCAGCTTCATCACCGCCGTGGCCTGCGGGTTCTTCGCGAAATCGCGCGCATCCTGCACGCCCTTCACGTTGCCGCCGACCTGCATGACGATGCGGGTCTGGCCGGCCCGCTGATAGGCAAGGGCGGAATCCTCGCTGCCCATGAGGACGTCGACCTCGCCGCGCATCAGCGCCAGCGTCGACTGGGAGCCGGAATAACCGGTGATGATCTTGTAGCGCATGCCGAAGGCGGTCCCGACCATGAAACTGTCGGTATAGGAGCCGGATCCGACACCCGATGCCGAGAACTTCACGACTTCCTTCGAATTGAGAACATCCTCGAAAGTCTTGAAACGGGAGTTGGCCGCGACCGACATGGTGCGCGGTTCGGAGGCGAGCTTGCCGAGCCAGGACATCTTGGCGAGGTCGAAACGAATGCCCTTCTGCTTGAGCACCTGGGAATAAACGAGGCCTGTCGTGAAATTGCCGACCGTCAATCCGTTAGGCGGCGACGTATAGATCAGGTTGACCCCGATGATGTGCCCGGCGCCCGGCCGGTTCTTGACCACGAAGGACGAGCCCGGAAGCTTTTTTTCCATGGTGTTGGACAGAAGACGCGCCCAGAAATCGTGTCCGCCGCCAGGCGCGGTGGAAACGATCCATTCGACCGTCTTGCCCTTGTAGTAGCCCTTGCCTTTCTCCGCCGCGAGCGCCGCAACGCCGCCGGTTGCAAGGAATGCACCCGCCGCAACGACGGAAAGAAGACGCAGATGATGGCTCATTTATGCCTCCCGGTTCTTTTGACGGGAGCGCCGCGATGCCGAACGGCTGTTCTGTTTTACGCCTGGCACTCCCTTGCCGTGCAAAAAAGCTAACAAGGCGGGCACGAGGGTTCAACCCAAAGGAAAGGGGCGGTCCCCAAGGGCCGCCCCAACTCTTTGAATTACTTTTATTTTTTATTTACTGGCAGGCGATTTCCTGGGCTTCGGCCCCGGGGCGCGGATAGGTGATCGTGCAGACGAGGCCCGGCTTGAAGATCGAACGCTTGGCCGGCTTGCCCGCCTGGGTGATCTTCGTGCGCGAGCCCGATACCTTGGCCGAGACTTCCTGGCCTGCGCGCTGGATGACGATCTCCCTGCCCTCGTTCTTCACCTGGGTGATAGGACCGGTGTGCTTGACCATCTCTTCCTTCAGGGTCGCGAGCTGCTTGAGCATGGCGACGATTTCCGGCGGCTGGGACATCAGTTCGACGATCATCTTCTGGACATCTTCGCCGTAGGCGGGTTCGACATCACGCTGGGCGCGCTTGGCCGCTTCCAGAAGCGTCTTGTCCTCCATCGACTCCTTGAAAGCCACGCGCAGCGCGGCAAGGCGGTCGGCCGGAATGTTGGGCGGCCCCGCCGTGATGCGCGACAGGTTGCCCATAAGGCTCATCAGGCGGATCACCTGCTTGCCGAGCGGCGTCCTGACGTAGTCGTTGGCATCGACGATGCCCGGCTTGCTGCCGCCGACCATCATGATGTTGCGCAACTGTCCGGCACGCACGTAGGACTCGGCCGAGTCCTCGCCGCCCATCAGCACGTCGACTTCTCCCCGCGCCATGGCCAGCGCCGACTGGGAACCGGAATAGCCGTTGATGATGCGGAAGGGAATGTTGAAGGCGGTACCGACCATGAAGCTGTCGGTATAGGAACCCGACCCCACGCCGGAGGACGAAAACTTCACCTCGCGCTTGGAATTGAGCACATCGGCAAAGGTCTTGAACTCGGACTTCGCCGCGACAGACATCACCCGGCGTTCCGACGTCACCTTGCCGACCCAGGACATCTTGGCGAGATCGAAGCGAATGCCCTTGGTGCCGATGATCTGGGTATAGACGAGGCCCGTGGTGAAATTGCCCAGCGTCAGCCCGTTCGGCGACGCCGAATAGATCAGGTTGACGCCGATGATATGACCGGCGCCGGGCCGGTTGCGGACGACGAACTTGGAGCCCGGCAGATGGTTCTGCATGGTGCTGGACACAAGCCGCGCCCAGAAATCATGGCCGCCGCCGGGTGCGGTCGAGACGATCCATTCGACGGTCTTGCCCTTGTAGTAATTCTTGTTCGGCGCTGCCTGCGCGAAAGCGTCGTGGGCCAAAAGACCCGCGCACGCAAAAATGGCGCCGGAAATCGCGGCGCGATGAGAAACGATCATAGAGGTCATGCCTCCCTGCCAGGGGTATGGGGTTTCTTCTTGTATTGGAGGAATTTGACCATAGGCCGCCGGACCGCACAACAAATTGCACGGCACGGAAAAAGGGCCGACGGTTGCCCGCCGGCCCCAATGCCGCCCAGGTCACAAAACCCTATTTCTTGTAGGGTGTAATGTTCGCCTTGCCCGAAGCGTCGATGTACCAGAGTTCCGACTTCATCGGCTTGCCGTTCACGCGGTCCAGCATCCAGTCGAACATCATCGTCTCGCGGTTTTCACCGTTCGCCGCGGCGGGACCGCCGTGGATCGAATGGTTGGCGCTTTCGTAGACGACGAGGCGTTTCGGCGCCTTGACCTGCTCGAACAGGCGATAGGTGTGTTCCACCGGCGAAAGCTGGTCGTCCTCGCCCGCGACGATCATGTAGGGGCATTTGATCTTGGTGGCGACCTTGCGCAGATCGAAGCCCGTCACGAACTTGTCGAACTTGGCCTCGTCCTCGAACCCGCACATGAACATGAAGCGCACCTTGAAGGTAGGCGATGCCATGTTGAAGATCGTGTGCGCGCCCGGTTCCTGGCAGATGCCTGTCGCACTCACGCCCTTGATGCGGTTGCCGAGCACGGCTGCCGCCTGGCCGCTGAAGTAGGTGCCGAAGCTTGATCCTCGGATGACGATGCGATCAGGGTCGATTTCAGGCTGGTCGCAAAGCCAGTCCACCGCTGCGAGTCCCGCCGCCTGAAACGCCGTGGGGCTCAAATAAATTCCACGGCCCGGGCATTCGCCCTGCCCCGGCCCGTCGAGCGCCAGGACGGCAAAGCCGCGCTCGATCGCGGGGTCGCCGTACATCGCCACCATGTTTTCCTTGGAGCCGTCCATGCCGCCGGTCACCAGCGTGCAGGGGAAACGCTCGCCCTTGGCCGGGGCATGGGGAAGATGCAGGTAGGCCGGCATCGACTTGCCCTTGCCGAGCGGGATTTCCACACGCCGCGTCGGGCGCGGTGCGTACTTGATGTACTTGGCGAAGGTCGCGTTCATGCGCTCTTCCAGCTCGGCCACCGTGTCGTCGTAGTCGAAATAGGGCCACTGGGCAGAGGCATAGAGAAGCGATGCGGTGATGAACTGCTCGCGCGCCGAAACCAGGCGCTTTTCCTTTTCATAGGCCAAACCCTTGGCCTCGGCCTTGCGGCCGGCGCGGGCGAATTCGGGACCAATGTCGTTGAACTTCTTCATGCGGGACGCCGCCGACTTGAACGCCGCCACACCTTCCGGACCGCCGCGCCCGCCCTTCGACTGGATACGCCCCTGGTCCCATTCGGGCCCGATCGTGGCGATGATGGCATCGAGAATCCAGCGCTGTTCCTGCCAGCGCTTGGTACGGCGTTCGACTTCCAGGCGTTTCTTCATCGATTCCCCCTTGATGGCGGCGGATGCTTTGAACCGCGCCCCGGACTCCTCCGGGCCGCGCGGTTTGCCCCCCCTTTGATGGCATGGTACGCTTTCGACACTCTGGCGAGCGGGCTTGCGCGTGTCAATCGCCCCCCGTTCCCGAACTGCGTGGCCAAGTCTGGTCAATAAACAAACCGCGCCGAACGGCGCACAACCACAGCAGGAAGGCCGGATCATGATCCCCAACAAAGCCCCCATTATGTTCGCTGCGGCGCTGGCCGTGGCCGGCGGGACGCTTGCGTCCCAGGCGCAGGCAGCTAATGCCGATACCGCGTATTTCGACGGCAAGACCGTCACCTACATCGTCGCCACCGGCGCCGGCGGCGGCTTCGACTTTTACGGGCGCCTGATTTCCAAGTACATGCAGGGCTACCTGAAGGGCTCGACCTTCGTCGTGCGCAACATGCCGGGCGCCGGTCACATCATCGGCACCAACTACATCTACAATTCGAAGCCCGATGGGCTCACCATCGGCACCTTCAACACGGCGATGTTCTTCAACCAGATCCTCGACAAGAAGGGGGTCAAGTACGACCTCGCCAAGATGAACTTCCTCGGCAAGGCCTCATCGTCGCCGCAGATCGTCATGGTCAACGCCAAGCTGCCCTACAAGACGATCGCCGAGATGCGGGCGTCGGGAAAGACGCTGAAGATGGCGACGGGCGGGCCCGGTTCGGGTCGCTGGGTCTTCGCCAAGATGACCGAGGCGGCGATGGGCCTGAAGTTCAACATGATCCCGGGCTATGACGGGCCGGACGCCCATCTCGCCATGCTGCGCGGCGAGATCGACGTGATGATGGGCTCGATCGAGAGCAACCTCGATTTCCATCGTCAGGGCAAGGGACGGCTGCTGACGGTCTATTCCTCCAAGCGCGACCACGACGCCAAGGATGTTCCCACCGCCTTCGAGCTGATCACCGATGAAGACGGCAAGCAGCTCGCCCGCCTGACCGCTCTTTCGGGCGAGATGTGGCGCGTCACCGGGGCGCCCCCGGGCATCGCCGCGGGCCGCCTGGCTGCGCTGCGCGCCGCCTACAAGGCATCGCTGGAAAATCCCAAGCTCCAGGGCGAGGCCAAGAAGGCCGGGCGCGAGGTGATGCCGGCCTACGGCGAGGAAGTCGACAAGGCCTTCCAGGAAGCGCTGAACGTGTCGCCGCGGGTCAAGAAACTGATCATCGAGGCCAATACGCCAACGACCAAGGTCGTGATCCTCAATCACACCGGCAAGATCACCAAGACCGAGAACGGCGGCCGCAAGATTTCCCTGATGCACGAGGGCAAGGAAGTCTCCGCCAAGGTTTCCGGATCGCGCACCAAGGTCACAGTCGGCGGCAAGGGCGCCAAGCGCAAGGCGATCAAGGCCGGAATGACCTGCACCTTCGTCTATCTGCGCCCCGGCGCCGAAGCCAAGGAAGTAAACTGCAAATAGCGCAACTCTTTGCGCGCCTGAGGGGAGACGGGCCACCGTCTCCCCCTTTTTATTGCGCTTTCACGAAGGCGGCCAACACCTGTAGAATTGCCGCAGGCCGCCTCGCGCGGCACCAATCCACGGGCAAAAAGAGCCGGCTACGGCCTCCCATCGACGCGCCTTTGCGGCGTGTCGTTTTTCGTATGGAGAACGCAATGATCCTTTCACGATCCCTGTCTGCGGCCGGCCTCGCCGTTTTCGCGGCAAGCGCCATCAACCATGCCGCGGTCGCTGCCGAGGCGGATTTCTACAAGGGCAAGACGGTGACCTACGTCGTCGCCACGGGTGCCGGCGGCGGTTACGACTTCATGGGCCGGCTCACGTCGAAGTACATGCAGAAGTACATCCCGGGCACGACCTTCGTTGTTCGCAACATCCCCGGCGCCGGTCACATCATCGGCACCAACTTCATCTACAATTCGAAGCCCAACGGCCTGACCATGGGCACCTTCAACACGGCGATGGTCTACAACCAGATCGTCAAGGCCAAGGGCGTGAAGTACGACATGGCGAAGATGCGCTATCTCGGCAAGTCGTCGTCCTCGCCGCAGGTGCTGATGATCTCGACCCGTCATCCCTACAAGACGATCGAGGAGATGAAGGCATCGGGCAAGGTCTTCAAGATGGCGACGGGCGGTCCCGGTTCGGGGCGCTGGGCCGTGTCGAAGATGACCGAGATGGCCTTCGACATGAAATTCCAGATGATCCCCGGCTACATGGGCCCGGATGCCTTCCTCGCCATGCAGCGCGGTGAAATCGACATCATGGCGGGGTCGATCGATGCCAACGACGTGATGGTGCATCAGGGCAAGGGACGCTTCATCGTGCAGTTCGCGGCAACCCGCGATCCCGATGCCAAGACGACGCCGACGGCAGCTGAACTGCTGAGCGATCCCGACATGAAGCAGCTTTCGGCGCTGGTCGCGGTGGCGCAGGGGGAAATCCACCGCCTTACCGCTTTGCCCCCGGGTATTTCCGATGTACGCCTCGCCTTCCTGCGGGCCGCCTACAAGAAAGCGCATGAAGACGCGGGCTTCAACGAGGAAGCCAAGAAGACCGGCCGCCCGCTGGCGCCGATGTTCGGCGACGAGGTCGAAAAGGCGATCCACGAAGTCGCCAACCCCTCGCCCAAGGTCGCCGCACTGCTGAACGAGGCGATGAACCCCAAGGAAGCGGTCAAAGACCTCCATCACACCGGCCCCATCACCCAGCTCAAGAACGACGGGCGGGAAATGATGCTCAACCACCAGGGCAAGGAAGTCTCGGCCAAGATTTCCGGCTCGCGCACCAAGATCAGCGTGGCCGGCAAGTCGGCGAAGCGCGGCGACGTGAAGGTCGGCATGACCTGCACCTTCGTCTATCTGCGCGAAGGGGCCGAGGCCAAGGAAGTGAACTGCAAGTAAGCCGTCAGGGCAGACAAAAAAGGGGAGGACCACGTCCTCCCCTTTTCGTTTGCGCGAAGGATCGGTTACTTGCCGAGAATGATCTCCTGCGCCTGCTTCTTCTGCGCGGGCGTCAGGCTCGCCACCACCGACATCACCTTCTTGCGGGTCGCTTCCGCGTCCTGATAGGCGATGTAGCGGTTGGTCTTTTCCCCTTCCGCCACCAGCTTCGCATCGGTCAGCGTCTTCTTCACGCCGTCCTGCAGGAACTTGAGGCGGTCGGCCGGCAGGTTCGGCGAGGTCACGAGGATGCGGCCAAGATCGTCGAGAGTGGCGCGGAAGTCGAACCACCAGGCCTGCTCGGGCGACAGCTTGGCAAGTTCGAAGATCGTCGGCAGGTCCTTGAAGAAACGCGACTTCTCGCGCGACATGGTGGCAACCGCCGTGGCGCCCTTGGAACGCACGTAGTTGAAGGCCGAGGTATCGGACACGTACATCGCGTCCATCTCGCCCTGGGTCACGGCCAGCGCCGCGGCCTTGCTGCCCTTGTAGCCGCGCACGATGCGGCAGTTGAGCTTGAGGGTGGCGCAGGTGATGGCGGCGCCGTCACCAAGGCCGTCGGTGACGCCCGAAGCCGCCCAGTTGACGCGGGCGCCGGGCTTCATCGCGTCGGCCACGGACTTGATGCTCGATTTCGGGCTGACCAGCCAGATCCATGGCGATGAGGACACGATGCCAAGGTAATTGAGCTTGCCGAGGTCGTAGCGAACGGCCTTCTGGTCGAGAATCTGGCCGAGAGCTGCACCCGTGCCGTTGACGATCATCATCTGCAGGCCGTCGCCCGTGGAATAGATGCGGTTGAGCGCAGTCACGCCGCCGGCACCCGGCTGGTTTTCGACGATCCAGCGCGCGCCGGTCGACTTTTCGAGGTGCGGGGCGATCATGCGGGCATAGGCGTCGTAGCCGCCACCGGGCCCGTAGCCGACGACGATCTTGGCGACCTTGCCCTTGTAGAATTCGGCGGCGGTTTCAGCGGAAGCGCCGGCAGCGGTGAAAGCGGTCGCCACTGCAACCGCAAGGCCCGCGACGAGGGCGCGGGAACGAATGTTGGAAAACATGAAAGGCTCCTGACGGGACGGCGTCCCTGAGGAAATGTCGTCGGGGTATCGCGGCCGGTTGTTCCGGCGGCTTCGGTTCTTTGCTTTTGTCTTCTTTCCGGGCTGCCCCGGTTCGGCGGCGATCCTAGCATATTGCCCGTTTGCCCGGGAGGGCTTACCCCTCGCCCCGCCCGCCCGATTGCGTTAGAGTCGCGCCAAGCCGCCCAAGACGGCCAAGTTCAACCGGAGGAGGCACCCATGGCCAAAGTCAGCAAGATTTTCGACGCCGTCGATTTAAGCAATCCCGAACGGCCGCGCCAGCGCAAGCTCCTGTCCAAGGAAGACGATCTCCTGATCGCGCTCAACCATTACGCGCCGGGCGCGCGCAACGAGTTCCACTACCACAAGGGTACGTCCCAGTCCTTCCTGTGTCTCAAGGGCAAGCTGACGGTGCGCACCAAGGACAACGAGGATGCCGAGCCCACGGTCCATCACCTGACCGAAGGCATGTGCGTACTGGTGCCGGGCGGCGAGTACTACCAGCTGCACAACGAAAGCGACGAACCGGCGCTTCTCTACCAGGTGAAGAAGCCGGGCGACGTCATCGTCGTCGCCGGGCGCGGCCAGCTCAACAACCGCGATTACTTCACCCGCGACCGCCAGACGCAGACCGCGCTCTAGCCGCGTGAGCAGACATGGGAAAGCCCCCGACGCCGGACGGCGCCGGGGGCTTTCCTTGTTTCGCGATCAGGCCGCCTTGATGTCGCGGATGAAGGAATTGATGACAACCTTCAGCTTTTCCGACTGACGGCTGAGGTCGGACGACGCATCGAGGACATCCTTCGCCATGCGCCCGGTTTCGCCGGCCGCCTGGGTCACGCCGCCGATGTTCGAAGACACCTCGCGCGAACCTTCCGCAGCCTGCTGGACGTTGCTCGATATTTCCTGCGTCGCCGCCGACTGCTGCTCGGCGGCAGCGGCAACGGCGCTCGCGTTTTCGTCGATCTTGCTGATGCTGCTGATCGTCGCATTGACGGCAAGGCTCGCCTCCTTGGAAACTTCCTGGATGCGCTGGACCTGCGTGCCGATGTCCTCGGTCGCCTTCGCTGTCTGGCTGGCCAGGGCCTTGACCTCGCTGGCAACGACCGAGAAGCCCTTGCCGGCTTCGCCCGCGCGCGCGGCTTCGATGGTGGCGTTCAACGCCAGCAGGTTCGTCTGCGACGCGATGTCCTGAATGAGGGCCACCACGTTGCTGATTTCCTCCGCCGCCCGCGCCAGGCTTTCGACCGTGCCGCTGGTACGCGAGGATTCTTCCGCGGCCTTGCGCGCGATCGCCGACGTATCGCTAACCCGGCGCGTCACTTCGCCAAGCGACGCGGCAAGTTCTTCCGCCGCCGCCGCCACGGTTTCGACATTCGCCGTCGCCTGTTCCGAGGCCGCCGCCACTGCCATGGTCTGGCGGTTGGTTTCCTCGGCGATAGCCGACAGGCCTTCCGAATTGGCACGAAGCTCGGTCGATCCCGCGGCCACGCCCTCGATGATCGAAGCGACCTCGCCCGAAAAGCCGTTGATCAGCGTTTCCATGCGGCGTGCACGGGCCTCACGGGCCTCGACCTCGGCGCGTTCGCGCTCGCGCTCGCGCTGTTCCTGCTCGCGCTCCAAACGCTCGCGTTCCGCTTTCGCCTGCGCCTCGCGCTCGGCCGCAGCCTTGGCCTCCGCATCAAGGCGCCGGGCCTCGATCGCGGTTTCCTTGAAGACCTGCAGCGCCTTGGCCATTTCGCCGACTTCGTCGCGGCGGTCCTGGCCTTCGACAGCGGTTTCCAGCCTGCCGCCCGAAATCAGGCCCATTGCGGTCACGATCCTGCGGATCGGCGACACGATCCCGGTACGCGAAATCACCACGCCCAGAGCAAGCCCGACAAAGATGCCGATACCGGCCACGAGGCCCAGCACCCAGCGCATCTGTTCGTAGGTTGCCGTTGCAGCAGCGGAAATGCTGTTCGACTTGTTTAGGGTGTATTCGCCGTACTTGACGACAGCCCCTTCAAGTTTTTCCACGACCGCGCGGCTCGACAGCGCTTCCTTGACCACGGCCTGCTGGGCTTCGTTGGTATTCACCGTCGTACGATTACGTTCCGCCACTTTCAGGGTATTGGCCAGTTCGTTGCTGTAAGTGGCGATCAACTGTTCGACAGACTTCAGGAGCTCCATCTGCTGCGTGTCCGCAGTTTCCTTGAGTCCTTCGATGCGTTCCTTGAGCATGCCCTTTTCCGCGTCAAGAAGCTTGACCATTTCGTCAAGCTGCCCCTTGGGGTCTGCCGCAACCCGGAACTCAGCCCCATTCATGCGGAGGACGATCTGGCGCAACCGCGCCTGATTGAGAATTTCCTTGCCTGCCAGTTCCATTTCATCGGTAGCATCGCTCAGGCTCTTGAGCGCGACGATGCCGACGCCGGCAATCACCAGCGAAACCGATCCCAGAACAGCGACGATCAGAAGGATTTTCGTCGCGATGCGAAACTTGTCGAGAAACATGAGAAACCCCAGAGGCATAAGTTTACAAAAAACATCCAGAATTTGCCCCACCGCGCCGCCTTTACCCCAGAGCGGCCCAGTGGAGGTTGTCTGCGTAAAATTCGCCTGACCTCATTGACCGCGACTGACCGCGGCAACGGATGGCAATGAAACCGGGATATTCGGAAATCAGGTGATCCGGAACGCCTGGGTCATGCACACGACACGCCTGCTTCAGGAACAGGACGGCCAGGGCAGAGGAACTTGCGGGTCGCGCCCCGCAGGCGAAGGCTCCGGATTAAAACCTTCGGCAGATTAGAAAAGTCGGATGAATAAGCGTTTAATGTGAAATTCCCATAATCGAACTAGTCGAGGGGAAGCCCCTCGAAGCCGCTTTCCCCGGGCGTTCCATCTTCGTATCGGCCGCCGAGGCTGAACGTCGCCACCATGAAGGCGGCGCTGTCGGGGGGCGCTTCGGCGAAGACCTCGCGGACGACATCTTCCTCGTCGGCAGGGACGACATCATAGACATCGCTGCGAATGTTCGACGCCAGGCGTTGCCCCGGCGTCAGAATGCCGATGCCGACCGCCAGCACCAGCGCCGCCGCAACTGCGAGCGGGCCAGAGCGCCGCCACACCGTCGGCGAAGGGGGCGCGCCAGCGGGCGCCGCCGCCATGGGCGCAAAATCCCGCAACAGCCGCGCCTGCAGGGTCTCCGAAGGCGCCGGCGGCTTCAGGGTATCGAGCAGCCGGTCAAGTTCGCGATCATCGTTCATCGCTCAGTTCCTTCCCAAAAGATCGGCGCGAAGCGGCGCCAGCGTCGCCCGCAGCGCGCGCCTTGCACGCGACAGCAGGCTTTCCACAGCCTCGACGCTGAGCGACATCAGTTCAGCCGCCTCGCCGTTGGTGAAACCCTGGTAATAAACCAGCACCAGAACCATCTTCTGCCGCTCGGGCAGGCGCCCGACGGCCTCGGCGACGGCGCGCATCTCGTCGAACCGCGCATCCGTCTCCCCCGCCCCGCCGACGGGAATTTCCGGCAGCGTTTCCATCAGGTCGGGCACGTTCTTGCGCCGCCTGTCGATGCACTGGTTGATGGCAACCCGGTAAAGCCAGGTCTTGAGACTGGCGCTGCCCGCCGCATCCCAGCCGGGAATTTTTCCCATCAGCCGCATGAAGGTTTCCTGCGCGACGTCCTCGGCCTCGGCCTGATCGCCCAGCATGTACCAGGCATAGCCCGCGATCGCAACGAGATAGCGCTCGACCAGCCCCGCCCATGCGGCACGGTCGCCCGCCGCCGCCCGGGCGATCAACTGATCGTCCGGCAGGGGCGCCGCGGGTGGGAGACCCGGGCCCCGTCCCCGCAATGGGGGAAGGGGAACCCCACCCGGCGGAGGGGCCACCGCCCCCC
>JAYQQF010000005.1:82011-177504 GCA_038145705.1 Alphaproteobacteria bacterium
GGGCCGCGTATGGATCCGCGGCGCCCTTCGCCGTATCGCGGTAAGGCGTCACCGAACGGTCAGCGCTGTCCGCCGCGCCGCCCGCCGTGTTCGCGGGAGCGGACGTATTCGTTGATGTCGATGGTCCCGTTCTTGTCGGCGTCATAGCGCTTGAACCAACGTTCCGAAGGCCCGGTCAACTCCGTCGCGGAGAGCTGGCCATCGCCATCGGCATCGAGCATGTCGAAGAAAGACATGGTGCCTAGACGCACGAACCAGCGGCCGCGCCGGCGGAATTCTTCCGCGGACAGCTTACCATCGCCATTAACGTCGGCGGCGGCGAAAAGACGCTTCTGTTCGGCGACGATCTCGGTGGCGGAAATCTTGCCGTCCTTGTCGGTATCAAGCAGTTCGATGCGCCGTTCGGCCATGTGCTGCATCCAGCGCTCGCGGCGCGAGGCGCGGTCGCCGCCCGCCTGCGGGCCGCGCTCGCCCTGCATCATTTGGCCGGGACCACGTCCGCCCTGCCCACCCATACTCTGGCCGCCCATGCCGGGACCGCCCTGGGCCATCTGGGTCATGGCGCGGTGGCCGCCCTCTTCATCGGCAAGGACCGGGGCCGCGGAAAGCGCCGGCACCATCAGCATCGCCGCGAACAGCGAAACGGTAAGCGATTTATTCTGGGACATGATCGACCTCGCGTAAGGACCGAACCGCCCGCAGGCGGCACGGCTGGTGAAACCCCTCACCCCTTACACGGCGGCCGGGTGGAAATCCGTCGCTGCCGGAAAAAAATTTCAGGCTGTCTGCCCGCGCCGCGACAGAATCAGTCGCCGCCAGCAGTCGTTCAGTTCGTCGAAGCCCGACCGGGTGGCGAAAATCCGCCAGTTCGGCCAGCGTGCCAGCGGCGACAAGTCGAAGCCGCAGCGCCACGCTTCACGCGGAGTCAGTCCGGCGACGCCAAGGCCCTTGTGATAGCCGCCGTGTAACTGGCCGAGCACGCAGCGCTCGTAAGTGCCGATGGAAAAACTGCCGAGGTCGATCCGCTTGTCCCAGCCCGGGTTGATCTGGTCGAGATGGCGCGCGCCACGTTCGACGCTCTTTTCGATGACCCATTTGGTAAATGATTTGAAGACCATGTGCTGTCCTCCCTGCCCGCGGCCCGGTTACGCCCGCGGCGGTCCTGGGGCCGCTTTGCGATGCTAGCACCGCTTGCGCAGCCTCTCCAGCCCAAGACACTTGATCGCACGGCAAATGATGCAAATACTAATACAAATAACGGACCAGTAAAATCACACGCGTCCGAAAAGACAGGGAGCGGGAAAATGGCCGGAATCAAGAATTCCATTCTGGAAACCGTGGGCAATACACCCGTCGTGCGCATCAACAACATCGCGCCCGCGGGGGTGGAATTGTTCGTCAAGGTCGAGGCCTTCAATCCGCTGGGCTCGGTCAAGGACCGGCTCGCGCTTGGCGTCATCGAGGCGGCGGAACGCGACGGCTCGCTCAAGCCCGGCCAGACGGTGATCGAGGCGACGAGCGGCAACACCGGCATCGGCCTCGCCATGGTGTGCGCGCAGAAGGGCTACCCGCTGGTCGTCACCATGGCGGAAAACTTCAGCATCGAGCGGCGCAAGCTGATGCGCTTTCTCGGCGCCAAGGTGATCCTGACGCCTGCCTCGGAAAAAGGCAGCGGCATGCTGGCCAAGGCGAAGGAACTGGCCGAGAAGCACGGATGGTTTCTCTGCCGCCAGTTCGAGAACGAAGCCAATGCCGACATGCACAGCCGCACCACGGCGGAAGAAATCCTCGCCGATTTCGGTCCGAACGGCCTCGACTACTGGGTGACGGGCACGGGCACCGGCGGCACGCTCAAGGGCGTGGCGCGGGTTCTCAAAGCCAAAAGCCCCAAGACCCAGGTCATCGCCTGCGAACCGGACAATTCGCAACTCCTTGCCGGCCCCGTGCCGCAGCAATACGCCGCCGACGGCAGCCCCGCCGCCAGCCACCCCGGCTTTCGCCCGCACCTGATGCAGGGCTGGTCGCCCGACTTCATTCCGAAACTTGCCAATGACGCGATCAAGGGCGGGCTGGTCGACCAGTTCATGCCGATCAAGGGGGCCGATGCGCTGAAATGCGCGCGCGATCTGGCGCAGAAGGAAGGAATTTTCTGCGGCATAACGGCGGGTGCGACCTTCGCGGGCGCACTCAATGTTGCCAAGACGGCGAAGAGGGGCGCGAAGATCCTGGCCATGCTGCCCGATACCGGCGAGCGCTACCTGTCGACGCCGCTGTTCGAAGGCATCGCCGAATCCATGACCGAGGAGGAAATGGAAATCGCCGCCTCGACGCCGCGCTTCCGCTTCGACGTCAAGCCCGCCGCGCCTGCGCCCGCGCCGCAGGCGGCGCCCGAGACGGCAAAACCCGAGGCGATCGCCTTCGTCGACAAGACTGTTGGCGACAAATCCCAGCCGGTCGTCGTGTTCGCCCTCGAGTGGTGCGAGTTCTGCTGGTCGGTGCGCAAGCTCTTCAAGGAATTCGACATCTCCTACCGCTCCATCGATCTCGATTCGGTGGAGTACCAGAAGAACAACCTCGGCGGCGATATTCGCGTGGCGCTGCGCCAGAAGATCGGCGCGCCGACCATCCCGCAGGTCTTCGTCGGCGGCGAATATATCGGCGGCTGCAGCGAAACCTTCGACGCCTTCAATGCGGGCAAGCTTCAAAAGCTGCTCGACGCCAACAATGTTCCCTACGACAAAACAAAGAAGGCTGACGCCTACAGCTTCCTGCCCAAGTGGCTGCACCCGCGATGAACGCCGAGGACGACGATCCCTCGTCGCGCGCCCTCGCCCGCGCGGCCGATTACGGCCGCCGTTTCCGCACATCGGGCCATCCGGTCCACCCCCGCGCCAACGCAATCGCGCTTCGCCGCCTGTTCGACGTCGGCCTGCCTGAAAAGGGGCGTGATCCCCTCGCGGTCATCGACGACCTGATCAAGGCGGCGGAACCGGGCCTTGTCGGCAATACGGATCCGCATTTCTTCGCCTGGGTGATGGGTGCCTCGCACCCGGCAGGCGTCGCTGCCGACTGGCTGACATCGATCTGGGGCCAGAACGCAGGAATCTTCCAGACTTCGCCCGCGGCCGCGACGGCGGAGGAAGTGGCGGCCGGGTGGCTGCTCGACCTTCTCGACCTGCCCGCCGAATCCTCGGTCGGCTTCACCACGGGCGCGACGATGGCGGCCTTCATCTGCCTTGCCGCGGCGCGCGGCGAAGTGCTGCGCCGCGCCGGGCACGATTTCGATCGCGATGGATTGCAGGGCGCCCCAAAGGTCAGCGTACTGATCACCGAGGATGCCCATGCATCGAACCTTGCCGCATTGCGTTATCTCGGTTTCGGGACGGCCAATCTCGTTTCGCTGACGACGGACGCCCAGGGAATCACCGATACCGAGGGAATGGCCCGCGCACTTGCCGCCGTATCCGGCCCTGCGATCGTCATTTGCCAGGCGGGGCAGATCAACACCGGCGCCTTCGACCGCTTCGATACAATTGCCGACCTCACCCACGACCATGGCGCCTGGATGCATGTGGACGGCGCCTTCGGCCTGTGGGCGCGGGCCTTGCCGGAAAAGAAATCATTGGCCGCGGGCGCCGAGCGCGCCGATTCATGGGCGGTGGACGGCCACAAGTGGCTGCAGATGCCCTATGACGCGGGCTTCGCCATCGTGCGCGATGCCGATGCCCATCGCCGCGCCATGGACATCAGCGCCAGTTACATCCTCGGCAGCCCCGACGACGGCCGCAATCCGACACACTTCAACCCCGAACTTTCGCGGCGCGCGCGCGGCTTTGCGGCCTGGACGATGCTTCAGGTACTGGGCCGCGACGGCATTGCCGAAATCGTGCGCCGCCATTGCGCCTGCGCGAAACTGATCGCCGACAGGTGCGCCGCCGTAGACGGGATCGAAGTGATGAACGACGTCACCATCAACCAGGCCATCCTGAGCTTCGGCCCTGGCGACGATGCAGTGACCCAGCGCATCGCCGACGCGATCAATGCCGAAGGCAGGTTTTTCCTGCGCACCGCCGAATGGAAGGGCCGCAAGGTGTTACGCGTTTCGGTGATCTCCAACGACACCCGTGCCGAACATGCCGAAGGCCTTGCCGATGCCATCATCGCCGCGTGGCGGGAACAGTAAGGCCAATACGGTCAAGCGCGGCAGGCATAGAAAACCGTGCGTATGCGCTTCTCGGAAAGATTCTGGACCTGGTTGCGCGCCATCTGGGGAAAATCCGCCCCCAGAAACGTGCGAAAGGTTACCGGCGGGACCGCGCCATTCGCCATGCGCGCAGCCATCGCCTGAAACCATGCAAGGCCTTGGTCTGTCGAATCGACTTCCTGCAAAATCTCGAAGCCCGCGTCGGCAAGCAGGGTGCGCATCTCCGACGGTGTCGCGAGGTGGCTGATCGAGGGTTCCCGCGCCCAGGGTACGGGGAACAGCACCGGGCCGCCTTCTCCCTGCAGGACGTCGTATACGGTGAATACACCGCCCGGTTTCAGGACTCTCTTGGCCTCGGCATAAACCGCGTCCTTGGCGGGGATGTTCATCGCCACATGGATCGTCATTGCGGCATCGAAACTGAGATCGGGAAACGGGAGCTTCGTCGCGTCGCCTTGCCGGAACTCCGTGCGATCGCCAAGCCCAACCCAATCGGACATCGCCCGCGCCGCTTTGCAAAAACTTTCCGTCAGGTCGACACCCGTGACCTTGCAACCGTAACTTTCTGCGAGCGTCCGCGCCGGCCCACCAAGGCCGCTGCCGATATCGAGCACCTTGGCGCGTTCACGCAGCCCCATATGCCCGGCCAGTTCCAGCGTGGCTTCGCGCCCGCGGATATGAAATTCATCCACGCTCGCAAGATCGACGGTGCGAAGATTTTCAAGATCCTTGCCCGATGCGCGTAACGCATCCCGGATCTGCGTCGTCAAATCCTCGGAACCCGTGTAGTGAGACTCGACGGAATTCGCCATTGATGCCCCCCAACAATTTGCCGACTAGCGCCGAAAGTCACTCTGAACCCGCCATAAGACACTGGCAACGGCATTCGTTGCAGCAGGGTTATTGTTCCGGGCCCCGGCCCGAAACGCCCGAATTATGACAAGCTCCGCAGTCCGTAGGCCGCCGGACCTGTTCGGGTTTGATCGTTGAATCGAAACGACCGTCTGTTTAACGTTTCCGGGGCAAGGACTACGATCATGGGGAGTTTTCATGCGCTACCTGCATTCCGCCGTCCGCGTTTCCGACCTGGATGCGTCCCTGCGTTTCTATTGCGATCTTCTTGGCCTCGTCGTCCTGCGCCGCAGCGACCATGAAAAGGGCCGCTATACCGGCCTCAAGCTGGCGGCGCCGGGTGACATGCCGGATGCCGACGGCAAAAACTCGCCGCTGCTCGAGATCGTCCACAACTGGGACGAAAAAGGCTACTCGGGCGGCCGCAACTTCGGCCACCTGGCCTTCGCGGTCGAGGACATCTACGCGCTCTGCCAGAAGCTGCTCGACGCAGGCGTGACGATCAACCGCCCGCCAAGGGACGGCTACATGGCGTTTGTCAGGAGCCCCGACGGCATCTCCATCGAACTGCTGCAAAAGTCCGGCGCCCTCCCCCCGAAAGAGCCCTGGGCATCGATGCCCAACACCGGAAGCTGGTAACGAAAAGCCCCGCAGCCGGTCGGGCTGCGGGGCTTGTTTTTTGGTAGCGGAGGAGGGACTCGAACCCCCGACACAAGGATTATGATTCCTCTGCTCTAACCAGCTGAGCTACTCCGCCAAGAAGATCGCGCCGGACATGCCGGCGCGGCGAGGAAACAGGCGTATAGGCCGGGGGCGCTGCCCTGTCAAGCCGCGAGGAAAAGCAAGGGCTTGCGCGGCGCTCAGGCGGGCCCGCGGGCGCTGATCCAGCCCCCGCCCAGCACCCGGTCGCCATCGTAGAAAACACAGGCCTGGCCGGGCGCGACACCATATTCGGGCCGGCCGAAGCGGACCGCCGCCCCCTCTCCCGCCGCGCGCACGGTGGCTGCCACCGGCACGTGGGTATTGCGGATCTTGACCGATACTGCACGCGGCGTTTCGCCAAGAGGTGCGGCGTCGAGCCAGTTGACCTCCGCCACCTCCAGCTCCGACGTCGCCAGCGCCTCGCGCGGGCCGACGATGACGCGCCGCGCCGCGGCATCGAGTGCCACGACGTAGAGCGGCTCCGTATCGGACTGGCGCCCGCCGACGCCGATGCCCCGGCGCTGGCCGATGGTGTAGCGGATGATGCCTTCGTGGCGGCCGAGCACGGTTCCGTCCATATGCACGATCTCGCCCGGCTCGGCCCCGCCCGGGCGCAGCTTTTCGATCACCTGGGCGTAATTGCCGTTGGGCACGAAGCAGATGTCCTGGCTGTCGGGCTTTTCGGCGACGCTCAGGCCGAAGCGCGCGGCAAGTGCGCGCGTTGCCGCCTTGTCGGGCAGGCCACCCAGCGGGAACCGCAACAGGCCGAGCTGCTCGCGCGTGGTGGCGAACAGGAAATAGCTTTGGTCGCGGGCGGGATCGGCGGCGCGGTGCAGTTCCGGCCCCGCCGCGCCTTCGACACGGCGCGCGTAATGGCCGGTCGCAAGGGCGTCGGCGCCGAGCTCGCGCGCGGTCGCCAGCAGGTCGCGGAACTTCACGGTCTGGTTGCAACGCACGCAGGGGATCGGCGTTTCGCCGCGCAGGTAGGCATCGGCGAAGTCCTCGATGACTTCCTCGCGGAAGCGGCTTTCGTAATCGAGAACGTAATGGGGAATGCCGATACGCTCGGCCACCGTGCGGGCATCGTAGATATCCTGCCCGGCGCAGCAGGCACCCTTGCGCCCGACCGTCATGCCGTGATCGTAAAGCTGCAGCGTCACGCCGACGACATCGTAACCCTGCCCCGCCAGCAGTGCTGCCGTCGCCGACGAATCGACGCCGCCCGACATGGCGACGACGACACGGGTGTCGGCGGGCCGCTTGCCCGCCACCAGCGGAGGTGCTGCGGCCATGGCGTCATTGATGTCGGCGGCGAGGCTCATCGGCTAAACGTCAGGCGTCCAGCATGTTGCGGGTTTCGGCGGGCAGCGAAACGGTAAGACCGTCCAGCTCCTCGCTCATGATGATCTGGCAGCCGAGCCGCGAGGTTGCGGTCAGGCCGAAGGCAAGGTCCAGCATGTCCTCTTCGTCCTCGGTCGCTTCCGACAGCCTTTCGTAGTCTTCCGGCGCGACGATGACGTGGCAGGTCGAACAGGCGAGCGAGCCTTCGCAAGCGCCCTCGATGTCGACGCCGTTGCGATGGGCGATTTCGAGAACGGACAGGCCGACGGGCGCGTCCACTTCCTTGCGGGTCCCATCCTTGCTGATAAAAGTGATTTTCGGCATCGTTGTGCTTACCTTTCCTGTGACAAATAAAATCTAGCGGGCGGAGGCATCGGCCCCCGTACGTGCATGAAGCCGCCGCCATTCGGCGATGAAGGCATCGGCGTCGGCTTCAGTCGATTCGAAACCGAAGCTGATGCGAACGGCGCTTTCGGCCACATCGGGGGCGAGGTTCATGGCGGTGAGCACATGGCTCGGCTCGACCTTGCCCGACGAGCAGGCGGAACCCGCGCTGACCGCGAGCCCGGCAAGGTCGAAGGCCATGACCTGTGTCTCCGCCTTCATGCCGGGCATGGCGATGCAGCTCGTATTGGCAAGGCGCGGCGCGGCGGCACCGATGACGACGGCGCGCTGGCTGGCGGCACGCACGGCGGCCTCGACCCGGTCGCGCAAGGCGCCCAGGCGCGGAATTTCCCTGCCCCCGGCCAGTTCCTTCCGCGCGGCGGCGGAGGCGGCGCCGAAACCAGCGATACCGGCGACGTTTTCCGTGCCGGCACGCAGGCCCCGTTCCTGACCGCCGCCCGCGACCAGCGGCGCAAGTGCCAAGCCGTCGCGCCGGATCAAGGCGCCGGTACCCTTGGGACCACCGATCTTGTGGGCCGAAAGGCTCATCAGGTCGCAACCCAAGCTATCGAAATCGAGCGCGATGCGGCCGAGCGCCTGAACCGCATCGACATGACACAGAGCGCCCGCCCGCTTGGCCAGCGCGACGATCTCGCGCAGGGGCTGGATGACCCCCGTTTCGTTGTTGGCGAGCATGATCGATACCAGCGTCGGCCCGCCGTCGCAGGGCGTCGCCAGAGCCTCCTCGAGGCTCGCGAGATCGACGATGCCGTCCTGATTTACCGGCACCAGCGCGAAGGCGCCGGTTCTTTCGGCGGCGGGCCGCAGTATCGAGGCATGCTCGATCGACGACACGACCACGCGCGCCGGGCGCGTGCCTGAAAGTGCGAGGTTGTTGGCTTCCGATCCCGAGCCGGTGAATGTCACCTGGGACGGCGCGCAACCGGCAAGCGTCGCCACCTCGGCCCGCGCCGCCTCGACCATAGCCCGCGCGGCCCGGCCCTCGGCATGGACGGAGGACGGGTTGCCGGGCAGCAGCAGGGCTTCGGCCATGGCCGCACGCGCTGCCGCGCGCACGGGCGCGGTGGCGTTGTAATCGAGGTAATGGCGCGTCTTTGCCGCCACGCGGGTCATCCGTCTTGTCTGGCCTGATTCATGTCTGGGGAACGGCTGGAATCGCTGCCGCCCGGCTCACTCGGCGGCGGTAACCGCGTCGCGATGGATGACGCCGGACATGCCGAGAACTTTCTGACTCGCGACGTCGGCGAGCGTCACCGCGCTCAGGAACAGGTGAATATGGTTCGACAACTCTTCCCACAGGTCGTGGGTCATGCAGCGGCCCTTGGCGCCCTGGCAACTGACCGGCGAACCCGGCGTGCAGCGGGTGGCGCGGATCGGTTCGTCCACCGCCAGAATGATGTCCGAAATGCGCACCGCATCGGCCGGGCGCGACAGCAGGTAGCCGCCACCGGGACCGCGAACGGAGCGCACGAGGCCGCCTTTGCGCAGCTTGGCGAAAAGCTGTTCAAGGTAGGAAAGGGAAATTTCCTGGCGCTCGGCGATCTCCGCAAGCGACAACGGCTTCTCGCCGCCATTGCGCGCGAGGTCCGCCATCGCCATCACGGCGTATCGCCCCTTCGTCGTCAGTTTCATCGCTCGTCTCCGAGGTCAGTCAGCATTGCCGGACGGTTACACAGCCCGGCCGGAATTTCAGGAACCGGTCTTGCCTGCGCGCGCCGGATGGTCGGCGATCTCGCGCGCTTCGGCTTCGGCAAGGCGGCGTTCCAGTTCGTCGATGCGGCGCTGCATCACCGTCGCCTGTTCGCACAGGGTGTCGATGGCCTTGGCCACCGGGTCCGGCATGTCCCCGTTTTGGGTACCGTAGGCGCAGAATTCAAGGGGCACCTCGGTCGTCACCACCTTGGGCCGCGGCTGCACCGGGCGCGCCGGGATGCCGACCATGGTGACGCCGTCGGGCACGTCCTTCAGCACAACCGCATTGGCGCCGACGCGCGCGCCGGGGCCGACCGTGATCGGGCCCAGAACCTGGGCGCCCGCGCCGACGACGACGCCGTCCCCCAGCGTCGGATGGCGTTTGCCGTCATGCAGCGCCGTGCCACCCAGCGTCACGCCCTGATAAAGGGTGACGTCGTCGCCGATTTCAGCCGTTTCGCCGATGACAACGCCCATGCCGTGGTCGATGAAAAAACGCCGCCCGATCTGGGCGCCCGGATGGATTTCAATGCCCGTAAGCCAGCGCCCGAGATGGGAAATCCAGCGTGCCAGGCCACGCCAACCCCAGCTCCAGAGCCGGTGAGTCAGGCGATAGAACACCAGGGCATGGAAACCGGGGTAGGAGAACACCACATCTATACGCGACTTGGCCGCGGGGTCGCGGGCCATGACGGAATCGATGTCCTCGATCAGGTGCTTGAAAACCATGTCGGTCTTTGTGCTATGTTGCGGCCCGCTCAGGCGCGCCAGCGGGGCTCTGAAAACCCACAGGTTCTATCAGGTATTGGGGCGAACTTAAAGGCCAGCCTCGCGTTAAACCCGTATTTTTTTTGTCCCTTCCCCCCGCCGAGGCGGGACGGCGGCCCGCAAGGCCCCGGAAAACAAGCAGGATTTAAGGTGAGTTGATGCCGGAAATCATCTTCAACGGTCCCGAGGGGCGCCTCGAAGGCCGCTATTTTCACAGCAAGATCGAGAATGCGCCGGTGGTCTTGCTGCTTCACCCCCACCCCCAGGGCGGCGGGACGATGAACAACAAGGTTGTCTACAACCTGTTCAACACCTTCACCCAGCGCGGTTTTTCGGCTCTGCGCTTCAATTTCCGCGGGGTCGGCCGATCCCAGGGCCGCTTCGACAACGGCCAGGGCGAACTGGCCGATGCCGCCGCCGCGCTGGACTGGGTGCAGGCCCATAACCCCGATGCCGCCGGCTGCTGGATCGCCGGTTTCTCCTTCGGGGCGTGGATCGGCATGCAGCTTCTGATGCGCCGCCCGGAGATCGAGGGCTTCATCTCGGTCGCCCCGCCGGCCAACCTCTATGACTTCTCGTTCCTGGCGCCCTGCCCGGCCGACGGCCTTATCGTTCACGGCGACGCCGACGAACTGGTGCCGATCGATCCGGTAAAGGCGCTGGCGACCAAGCTGTCCGCCCAGCGCGACATCACGGTCAAGCATGTGCTGGTGGCGGGCGCCAACCACTTCTTCCAGCAGAAGCTGGATGAACTTAATCAGATTGTCGGCGAATACGTCGATACGGCGCGCAAGAATACCGAGGCCGCACGCCTCGCGAGCTAGTTACGCACCGCCGCCACCGGCGGCAGATGCAGGCGCCCGCCGGTTACCGCCGCGCGGGCGCCGGTCGTTTCGGGAAGGCTGAGCGGCAATCCGCGAAGACTGCGCACGGCAAGATAGGCGAAGGCTTCCGCCTCCAGCGCATCGCCGTTCCAGCGAACGTCTTCGACCTGCGCGACATCTGCGCCGACGGCGCGCGCGATGCGCTCGAGCAGCACGGGGTTGTGACGCCCGCCCCCGGTCGCGAGCCAGCGGCGCGGACGTTCGGGAAAGAACGCGGCACCGGCGGCAATGGCCTCGGCGGTGAAGGCCGTCAGGGTCGCCGCGCCGTCGGCCGCCGACAGGCCGGCGAGATCGGGAACGAAAGCAAGGCGATCGAGAGACTTGGGCGGCACCCTGCCGAAATAGGGATGGTCGAGCAACCGGGCGAGCGCGGCCGCGTCCTCTTGTCCCGCGGCGGCGAGCTTGCCGTCGAAATCGCACGGCTTTCCCGTATGGGCCAACGCCCAGTCATCGAGCAGCGCATTACCGGGGCCGGTATCGAAAGCAAGCAGACGCGGCGCACCGTCGGCACCGGGCGCGCCGATCCAGGTCACGTTGGCGACGCCGCCGAGGTTCAGCACCGCAAGCGGCAATTCCAGCTTCGACGCCAGTGCGAGTGCGCGGTGATAGACCGGCACCAAGGGCGCCCCCTCGCCGCCCGCCGCCATGTCGGCGGAGCGGAAATCGTTTACCACCGGAGCCGCCGACAGCCGCGCGAGCAGCGCGCCGTCGCCGATCTGGCGGGTGCGGTGCTCCTGCGGGCGATGCCAGACCGTATGGCCGTGAAAGCCGATGACGCGGATCGAGCGCGGATCGCCCGTCCAGCGGCGGACCAGGGACCCGATCGCCATCCAGTGGCTTTCGGTCAGCTGCGCCTCGACCAAGGCGACGGCAGCGTCGTCCCCTTCGCCCCTGATGACGCCGCGCAGGCGGGCGCGGAAGGCATCGTCATAGGCCAGCGTCAAGGCGGGGCCGACCTCGGCGATGGTTTCGCCATCGGTGCGCACCAAGGCGACGTCCACCCCGTCCATGGAGGTCCCGCTCATGGTCCCTATGGCCCAGACCGCGCGGCCGGGGCCGATGCCCGGCAGCATGCCTTCGCCGTTCAATTTGTACCGCCCTTCCGATCGTGCTAAAGAGCGCCACAAAGCGGCGGCGCCCGCCGAAACCAAGCAGACTCCACGATATGGCCACGGTCAAGAGCGAATTCCTGAACACCCTGATCGAACGCGGTTTCGTCCATCAGTGTACCGACATGGACGCACTGGACGCGCGGCTGGGCAAAGGTGTCGCCGCCGGCTACATCGGCTTCGACTGCACAGCCAACAGCCTGCACGTGGGTTCGCTGGTGCCGATCATGCTGCTGCGTCATCTGCAAAAGAGCGGGCATAAGCCCATCGTCCTGATGGGCGGCGGCACCACCAAGGTGGGCGATCCTTCGGGCAAGGACGAAAGCCGCCAGCTTTTGTCCGAAGCCGTCATCGCCGACAACAAGGCCGGCATCCAGAAAATCTTCGACCGCTTCCTTTTCTTCGGCAGCGACACCGGCGATGCGATCATGCTGGACAACGCGGCGTGGCTCGACCAACTCAATTACATTTCCTTCCTGCGTGATTATGGCCGGCATTTCTCGGTCAACCGCATGCTGGGATTCGATTCGGTCAAGCTCAGGCTGGAGCGCGAACAACCGCTCAGCTTCCTCGAATTCAATTACATGATCCTTCAGGCCTATGACTTCCTCGAACTGGCGCGCCGCCACGACTGCTGCCTGCAGATGGGCGGCTCCGACCAGTGGGGCAACATCGTCAACGGCGTCGAGCTCACCCGCCGCGTCATCGAACGCGAGGTCTTCGGCCTGACAAGCCCGCTGATCACTACCGCATCGGGCGAGAAGATGGGCAAGACCGCGCGCGGCGCCGTGTGGCTTTCGGAAGACCGGCTCTCGCCTTACGACTACTGGCAGTTCTGGCGCAATACGCAGGATGCCGACGTCGGCCGTTTCCTGCGCCTGTTCACGGAACTGCCGCTTGCCGAGATCGCCCGGCTCGAAAAGCTCGAAGGGGCCGAGATCAACGAAGCGAAAAAGATCCTCGCCCTCGAAGCGACGACGCTGGTTCACGGCAAGGCCGCCGCCGAGGCCGCCGCCGATACGGCGCGCAAGACCTTCGAGGAAGGCGCGCTCGGGGAGGACCTGCCGATCGTCACCATCGACGGTGCGGATGGAATGCCGGTGATCGTGTCGATCACCGAAGCCGGATTCGCCAAGTCGCGCAGCGAAGCCCGCCGCCTGATCGAGGGCGGCGCGGTACAGTTGAACGGCGAAAAAATCACCGACGTGAATTTCGTCATCCGCCCCCAGGGCGATGAAGGGCGGCTCACCGTCGGCAAAAAGAAAATCGCCCGGATCGTAACGAAATAGGTCAGCGCGCAGGCGCGGGCGTCGCGGCAGGCGGGGCGGCAGGTGCCGCGGCAGGCGGCGTGGCCTTGGGGGCTTCCTTCTTCTTTTCCGGCGCATCGAAGATGTTGAACAAGCCGCGCAGGAAACCCGGCGTCAACGTCGCCAGCGGGTTGACCGTCACATCGGGGTTGTCGATGGCCCCGCGCATGGAATAGGTCGCGGCAAAAAGACCCGAACCTTTTTCCGGCACGAGAATGCGCCCGATCAGGGGCACGTCGGCAAAGACCGAATTCAGCGAATAGGCCGGAACGACCGTGCCGCTGATGTTCATCGTATCCTTGTCGAGATCAAGCCGGCCGTTCGCGGTGAAACCGACGGCATTTCCGTGGGCGCGCGCGTCTTTGATCTCGATATCGTCGCCGGTTTTGACGAAAGGCACGTCGGCGCGGTCGAAGCCGATGCCCTTTCCCGAAAGCGCATCGAGCAGACCGGTCAGGGACGCAACCGACAGCAGCTTGGCAAGGAACGGGGCCTTTTCCATGCGGTAGTTGCGAACGGCGAAATGACCGGCCAGCGGCCGACCGGGCTTGCTGTCATCATATGATCCCTCGATCTTGAGTGTGCCGCCCACCATGTTGTCGGCAATGTCGAACGCCTTAAGTGCCGCGCCCGCATCGGCCGAGGCGACATTCAGCTTGCGCACCCCGCCCTGCCGGGCGATCGACATGACGAGCGAGGTTCCCGCCGCACCGACCTTGCCGCCGATCTCAAGCGCCTGCCAATCGACGCTGTCACGGCGCAGCAGGCCCGCGACAGAAGTGATTACCGCATTGGGCGAGGCGCGCACGCCGTCGAGCTTGACCCGAATGTCGAGCGGCCGCTTCGGCTTGCCGTCTTCCTTCTGTTTCAGGAAGAAACGGATGTCGGCCATCTTGCCGGATATGTCGAGCGACAGCGTGCCGTCATCGCGATAGGCGCCACGCGCGGCGTAATCGTTGCCGGTAAAGATGACTTCTCCGAAGTCGAAGGCGCTGATGGACTTGCCCTCGGCGCCAAGGGTGATCGACCCCGCCGCCTTCATGTCGCCGGCGCGAATGGTCAACTCCTCGATTTTCTTGATCTTTTCGTCCTCGATATCGAGACGCACGCGCACGAACCCCGGTACGCCGGCAGACTTCGTCCAGCCCAGATCGGCAAAGGACAGCTTCGTATCCTTCACATCGACCGAGGCCGCCAGCGCCATGCGGCGCTTGTCGAATTTCGTCACGATCAGATCCGCACCGGCGGGTCCCGTCGCATAGGACGAGAGGAAATCGAGTCCAAATTTTGCCCGCGTCGCATCGTCGGCAATGCCCTTGACGGCATAACGCGACGTGAAACGCGCACCGGAATAGAAATTTTCCGTCCAGGTCACACCCGCGGGCACACCAGCGAGCTTCGCCGTTCCGGTCACGTCCATGCCGCGCTTGTCGAGACGCAACGTCATGTCGCCGTCGGTCAGGTCATTGCCGAGCGCGACGCCAGGCAGCGCAACATTGCGCAGGCTGGATGCCGCCGCGATCTGCATGTGATCGAACGTGAGGTCCTTGCGCAGCGGGAACTTGAGGACGAGCCGGGTCGCCGCCGCACCCTTGATCGCGTCGGCCTTGATACCGAGTCCCTTGAGCAGGTCGAGACGCGGATGCTCGAGCAGCCGCACCACGTCCGTGATCGGCCCCGATGCGACGAGTTCCAGGTCGAGTAGTTCGACATCGGAATGCAGGTCGAAGGTGCGGAACTTGCCTTCGGTAACCTGCAACGCGCCGAGCCTGCCGCCCGAGGTGACGAATTCGATGGCCGTCGGGCTCAGGATCGCACGGCCCTCGACGTTGGTGACAGGCGGCAGGGGCCGCAGGAAATGGATATCGAGGCCGGAATAATCGAACGAGCCGTCGAGCTTGCCGATGGCAACGTCCGTAACCTTGCCCGTCGCGTCCTCGCGGGCGGAGATGTCGGCGGCAAGGCGCAGTTCCTTGACGCCCCCCTTGTCGATATTCGCCACCACCCACTCCCGCGCATTGGAGGCGACGTCCTTGGGCCACAGGTTGCGCAAGTCGGCGGTGCGGACGGAGCGCGCACCGACTTCGATCGAAGACTCGATGCGCCCGTCCCTGCGCGCGGCCTTGCCCGACAGGGCAATGCGCGGGCCATTGAAGTCGGCGGTGAAGCCTTCGAGCACAAAGCGGGTAAATCCTTCGGTCGCCTGCGCCTTGAGCGTCGCGCGGCGAAGGGGAACCGGCTTGTCGAACTGCGTGGGCGCCTTGATTTCGCCAGCCCCGGCATCAAGATCGACCGAAAGACCGGTCAGCTTGCCGTCCAGAGTGATGCGGCCCTGTACCCGGCCCTGCACCGGAAAGTCGGCCACGGAGAGCGGCGCCAGCGCCGGGGCGAGGCCCGCGAACTCCGAGGGGTTCAAGCCGCTGAAACGCGCCTCGGCATCGATGGCCTTGCCGGCAGCGTTGTAGCCGCCCGCGATGTTGATGACCGCACTTTTGTCCCCGGCAACGATATTGAGGCGGGCATTACCGCCGATACCGGCGCGATCGCGCGTCAGTACGATGTCGCTGCCCGGGGCCAGCAACAACACATTGGCACGCCGGTCGTCATAGACGAACTCGGCATTGAGCAGGCTGACCGTATGAAGATAGCCGAGCGGCCCCTTGCGGTCGGGCGGGCCGACCAGATGGCCGATGACTTCCTGCGTCAGCGCGCCCTGCAGGCGCGACTGCTCGGGGCTTGCCTGGCCGGGCTGCTGGCCCTGGGGCGGCTGTCCCTGCCGGATGTTCGAATCGCCGAAGGCAAAAGAGCCGTCGGCACGACGCACGACGCTCAGGCGCGGGCCGTCCAGCGACAGCCGCGTCGGAGCGATGCGGCCATCAAGCAGGGCGCGGAGCGAAAAGCTGATCGAAAGTTCGGGGATATAGGCCTGTTCCACGCCGTCGGCGCCGGTCGCCGTCACGTCGGAGACCTGAATGTCCAGGGTGCGCGTCCATCCGGCCCAGCTCAGCGCGGTTTCGCCGATGCCGACCTTGATCGAGCCATCGTCCGCCGACAGGCTCTTTTCGATATAGGGTGTCAGGAAGTCGAGCGGCACGGGGCCATAGCTCAGCCGTACGGCGGCAAGCAGGAGCAGGACCGTAAATCCGGCGACGACAACGCCGACGAATTCCAGAGTAAATTTGACACTACGCTTGATCACGCGGCTCTTTCGCCCCTGCCCTTGACCCCTCTTTCGAGTTCAAGCAGTGTGCGGCAAAACGCAGTCACAGGAAAGGCGACAGGTGACGTTTTTACCCGACCGAGACCGCCTGCCCCGCCCCGGGGACAACGAGGCCGCACGCAACGCCTTCGGCCGCTGGGCCGAGGCGACCGCCCGCGCTGCGACCGATCCGGCCATCGCCCGGGCCCGGGCGTTCGGCGAGGACCCGGCCGGAAGGGCGATTCTGGAAAGTGTTTTCGGCAACAGCCCTTTCCTGACCGACCTCATTTTGCAGGACCCGGCGACCCTCGGCGCCATAGCGGCCGAGGGGCCTGAGGCGGTTTTCGAGCAGGCGCTGGCCGAAGCGGCGCCCGCGCGCGAACGCGACGAGGCGGAAACCATGGCCGCCCTCCGCCGCGCCCGGCGCAAGGTGGCGCTGGCCGTGGCGCTGGCCGACATTTCCGGGGAATGGGAGGTCCTGAAGGTCACGGGCGCGCTGTCGCGCTTCGCCGATACGGCGCTCGCCTCGGCGCTTTCAACCCTGCTGTGGCAGGCGGCGGCCCAAAACGAAATCCGGCTCGCTGACGAGAACGATCCTACCGCCCATGCCGGGCTTTTCATTCTGGCTCTCGGCAAGCTGGGCGCGTTTGAACTCAATTACTCGAGTGATATCGACCTCATCGCCCTTTATGACGCCGAAAGGCTGGACTACATCGGCCGTCAGTCGCCGCCCCAGTTCTATGTCCGTACCGTGCAGGGCATCGTCAAGATGCTGGAAAGCCGCACCCGCGACGGCTACGTGTTCCGCACCGACCTGCGCCTGCGCCCGGATCCCGGCTCCACCCCCGTCGCCATTTCCGTGCGCGCGGCGGAGACCTATTACGAAAGCACCGGACAAAACTGGGAACGCGCGGCCATGATCAAGGCCCGCGTCGCGGCCGGCGACAGGGACGCCGGGGCCGACTTCCTGCAGGCGCTGCGACCTTTCCTGTGGCGCAAGAACCTCGATTTCGCCGCCATCGAGGACATCCATTCCATCAAGCGCCAAATCAACGCGCACCGGGGCGGCGGCACCATTGCGGTTGCCGGGCATAATCTCAAGCTCGGACGCGGCGGCATCCGCGAAGTCGAGTTCTTCGGCCAGACGCAGCAGCTGATCTGGGGCGGGCGCGTTCCCGAACTGCGCACGGCGGCGACCTGCGACACCCTTGCCGCGCTCGCCCGGGAAGGCCGGATCAACGAAAAGGCCGCGGCAGAGCTGACCGAATCTTATCTCTACCTGCGCCGCGCCGAACATCGCTTGCAGATGACCGACGACCGCCAGACCCACAGCGTGCCGGAAGCACCCGAGGACGTTAAGCGTTTCGCCGCGTTCCTCGGCTACCCCGACACCGATGCTTTCGCCACCGAACTGACTGCGCACCTCGGCCGCGTCGAAGGACATTACGCCCGCCTGTTCGAGGAATCGGCGCCGCTCGCCACCACCGGCAACCTCGTGTTTACCGGCGGCGAGGATGACCCGGAAACCCTGAAGACGCTCGCGGGCATGGGCTTTACCGATGTTTCCATGATCGCCGACCGGGTGCGCAACTGGCATCGCGGCCGCTTCCGTGCAACGCGCAGCGCCCGCGCCCGCGAATTGCTGACCGAACTGATGCCGGGCCTGCTCGCTGCGCTCGGCAAGACCGCCAATCCTGACGCCGCGTTCCGCCATTTCGACCAGTTCCTCGCCGGACTGCCCGCGGGCGTGCAGATCTTCTCGCTGTTTCTGTCAAACCCGGCGCTGATGACACTGGTGGCCGAGATCATGGGTTCCGCGCCGAAACTCGCGGTTCACCTTGCCGCCAACCCATCCCTGCTCGACGGCGTGCTGACCGGCGATTTCTACGGCGCCATCGACAGCCGCGAACGGCTCGCCAAGCGCCTTTCCGCGGTCATCGCGCAGGCGGGTTTCTTCGAGGAAACCCTCGACCTTTCGCGCCGCTTCACCAATGATCACAAGTTCAGGGTCGGCATGCAGATCCTGAAAGGCCAGCTCGATTGCGATGCTTCGGGCGCAGCGCTGACCGACCTTGCCGATGTGGTTCTGGCCCAGTTGTTCGATGTGGTGAAGGCCGATATCGAATCAAAACATGGAAAGATCGACGACCGCGGCATGTGCATCGTCGCGCTGGGCAAGCTCGGCGGGCGCGAGATCACGGAAAATTCGGATCTCGACCTTCTGTTTTTGTACGATGATCCTGCAAGCGAGGGCAGCGATGAGGCCACTACCCGGTCCGACGGCAAGCGGCCGCTTGCGGCAAGCCAGTACTTTGCGCGGCTGTCGCAACAGCTGATCACCGCCGTTTCGGCGCCGACCGCCGAAGGCAAGCTTTATGAGGTGGACATGCGCCTGCGCCCTTCGGGCAACGCGGGCCCCATTGCCACCAGCCTTTCGGCTTTCCGCCAGTACCAGGAAGCATCCGCCTGGACATGGGAGCAGATGGCGCTTACCCGTGCCCGCATCGTGGCGGGAAAGGACAGCCTCGCCCGCGCCAGCGCGGAGGCGATTCGTGCCGCCGTCACGGCCGCGCGTGATCCGAAGAAGCTCAAGGCCGATGTGCTGGACATGCGCGCGCGTCTCGCCAAGGGCCACCCGCCATCCTCCATCTGGGACGTGAAGTATGCGGAGGGCGGACTGATCGACGTCGAATTTATTGCCCAGTATCTGCAGCTTTTGCACGCCCATGCGAAACCGGAGGTGCTCGATACGAACACCTGCGCGGCACTGGCGAAGCTGGAAGCCGCCGGCGTCCTTGACCCCGACGATGCGAAATGCCTGATCCACGCCGGGCAGCTTTGGCGTACAATTCAGGGCATGCTGCGTTTCACCTTCGAGGGCGCCTTCTCAGAAGATGCCGCGCCGGCGGGCCTCAAGCAGGCGCTTCAGCGCGCCGCCGACGTCCCCGATTTCGAGGCGCTCAAGGGCGAGATGCAGGCGACCGCGCAATCCGTGCGCGAGATATTCATCAAGCTCATCGGCAACCCGGCCGGCGTGCCGGGCTGACGCCCAACCAAGGCATCCAAGCCAAAGCAGAGGAGACCTGACATGGCAGCGAACGAAGGCGACAAGGCCCCGGATTTCAACCTCGAAACCGACGGCGGCGGCAAGGTGCAGTTGTCGAAGCTCAAGGGCAAGAAGGTCGTGCTCTATTTCTATCCGAAGGACGATACTCCGGGCTGCACCAAGGAAAGCTGCGATTTCCGCGACGGCCATCCGAAGTTCAAGAAGGAAGGCGTGGAGATCATCGGCATCTCCAAGGACAGCGCCGACAGCCACGACAAGTTCAAGGCCAAGTACGAGCTGAACTTCACCCTTGCTTCCGACCCCGACCTGAAGGCCATCAAGGCCTACGACGTGTGGAAGGAAAAGAACATGTACGGCAAGAAGTCCATGGGCGTCGAACGCTCGACCTTCCTGATCGACGAAAAGGGCAACATCGCAAAGGCGTGGCGCAAGGTCAGCGTGGAAGGCCACGCCGACGAGGTGCTGAAAGCAGCCAAGGAAATATAGGCTCGCTTACAATTCAACCGGGGCTGCGGCGAAGGCCTGCACTTCGCACAGCAGTTCAGGCCGTGCCAGCCCGGCAACGATGATCTTTGTCGATGCCGGGCGGTGTGGTCCCAGCGCACGCATTCGCGCCACGTCGTAGGCAGACGCGTCGGCACCGGCGACGATGTAGGACGTGTAGTGGATGATGTGTTCCGGGCCCATCGCTGCTTCCGCCAGAACCGCCAGCACGTTTGCCCAGGCCACCGCCGCCTGGGCGGCGATTCCTTCGGCGACGCTGCCGTCGCCGTGCTGACCGGTCTGTCCCGCGACCGCGACAAACCGGCACCCCGGCGCCACCTCGATCCCGTGGCTGTAGTTAGGATTGGCACGCAAATCGGCGGGCATGAGTTTCTTATGCATGGCAACCTCCCTCGTTTCCTGGTGTCGATCCTATAGAATGGCAGCGACCATGACCACGTCGGCCGAAAACTGCACCCTGACCGCGCGCGCCAAGGACGCGCTGCTGACGGCCGATCCCGCCGCCAAGGCCGCAATGGCGCGGCTGCTAAGCGAAGATTACCGCGCGGGAAATATCACGGCGCGCGGCGATACGCGCCCCCCGGCCCGGCCAGGCCGGCCGGAGCGGCCACAGCTTCTGGCCCCGCGCGACATGCCCAAGCGCCGGGCCGGACGGTCGGAATCGGGCCGCATCGCCCTCCTGCACGCCCTTGCCCATATCGAGCTTAACGCCATCGATCTCGCCCTCGATATCGTCGCTCGCTTCGCGCCCGCCGATGGCGGCGAAGAATTCGCCTCAGACTGGCTGCGCGTCGCGGCGGAAGAAGCCGCCCACTTCGAACTGCTCGCGCGGCGTCTCCATGACTTCGGCGCGGCTTACGGTGACCTTCCCGCCCATGACGGCTTGTGGGAAGCGGCGGAAAAGACCGCCGACGATCTTCTGGCGCGGCTTGCCGTCGTACCGCTTGTGCTGGAAGCGCGCGGCCTCGACGTCACGCCCTCGATGATCGAGCGCATGGAACGCTTCGGCGACCGCGAAACCTCGCAAATCCTCGGACTGATCTATCGCGAGGAAATCGGCCATGTCGCCGCGGGGCGCAAGTGGTTCGTCCGGGTTGCCCTCGCGCGCGGGCTCGATCCGCGCCATGCCTGGCAGGAACTGGTGATGGAAAGATTCAGGGGCGAGCTAAAGCCGCCGTTCAATATCGCCGCCCGCAACGAAGCGGGATTGGCCGAGGACTGGTACGGCGCAATCGCAGCACCCGCTCGCCAATAAGATTCGCTACTCGATATCTTCGACCTTCTTCACCGTGCCGGTGATGCGCTGGCTGAGGGAGGCCGCCATGAAGTCGTCGAGATCGCCGTCGAGTACGCCCTGGGCGTTGCCTTTTTCGACCCCGGTGCGCAGGTCCTTGACCATCTGGTAGGGCTGCAAAACGTATGAGCGGATCTGGCTGCCCCAGCCGATTTCCGACTTCTGGCCGCGCGCCGCTTCCGCCGCCTCCTCGCGCTTCTTCAGTTCCAGCTCGTACAGGCGCGCGCGCAGCATGGCAAAGGCCGATGCGCGGTTGCGGTGCTGCGAACGGTCGGTCTGGCAGGACACGACGATATTCGTCGGAAGATGCGTAATGCGGATGGCCGAATCGGTCTTGTTGACGTGCTGGCCACCGGCGCCGGACGCGCGGTAGGTGTCGATGCGCAGGTCCTTGTCGAGGATTTCGATCTCGATCGAATCGTCCACTTCCGGATAGACCCAGACGCTGGCGAAGCTGGTGTGCCGCCGCGCCGCCGAATCGTAAGGCGATATGCGCACGAGCCGGTGCACGCCGCTTTCGGTCTTGAGCCAGCCGTAGGCGTTCATGCCCGACACCTTGATCGTGCCCGACTTTATGCCCGCTTCTTCGCCGGGGCTTTCTTCGACGTATTCGACCTTGTAATCGTGGGCTTCAGCCCAGCGCGTGTACATGCGCAGCAGCATTTCCGCCCAGTCCTGGGATTCGGTGCCGCCGGCGCCCGCGTGAACTTCGAGGAAGCAGTTGTTCGCATCCGCCTCGCCCGACAGCATGCTTTCGATTTCCAGCTTCGCCGCGCGTTCGCGCACCGAGGTGAGCACCGCTTCCGCATCGGCGATCATCGTCTCGTCCTTTTCGGCTTCCGCCATCTCAAGGAGTTCGATGTTGTCGCCAAGCTCACGCGCCAGCGTATCGTAGGAGCTCAGGCTCTGCTCCAGGCGGGTGCGTGCGCGCATCACGCGCTGGGCTTCGGACGGCTTCGACCACAGTTCGGGGTCTTCCGCCTTGGCGTTCAGCTTCGCCAGTTCCTTGGTCGCGTTGTCGTAGTCAAAGATACCTCCTCAGCAGCGCGAGGGACTGCTTGGCTTCTTCGACGACGGTAGCGATTTCGGCACGCATGGAGATTCTCCGGCAAAAAGTCGCGCGCATCAAAACAGATGCGGCGCAGGCTGACAAGTTTCGATCTAG
Organism: Alphaproteobacteria bacterium; assembly: GCA_038145705.1. Lineage (GTDB taxonomy): Bacteria > Pseudomonadota > Alphaproteobacteria > SMXQ01 > SMXQ01 > WHSO01. The sequence continues at coordinate 104,505 of JAYQQF010000005.1, forward strand.
TAGAGGCCGCGGGTCTGGGGCGCAGTCTTGCCGTCGGAGGCGAGCGGGCCGGATCCGTCCAGAACGCCCTCATCGCCGGTCGGTTCGGTGCCTGGCTTGAACGCCTCGAGGATCGTGCGGCGCTCGCCCGGGCGAGCCAGGAGCCCGGTGTCGGGATTGACACGCACCAGCCGAATGCCCGGCGGAATGCGGAACGGGATGGCCGCATGGTCCTTCAGCGCCGCTTCCATGAAGTCCTTGAATATGGGTGCGGCAACCGAGGAACCCGTTTCGCCCTTGCCGAGCGTCGCCGGCTTGTCGAAGCCGACGAAAACGCCCACTGCAAGGTCGGGCGAAAAGCCGAGGAACCAGGTGTCGTAGCTGTCGTTGGTCGTGCCCGTCTTGCCGCCAAGCGGCTTGCCGATAGCCGAAATGCGCCGTCCCGTACCGCGCTGCACGACGCCCTGCAACATGGAAACGACCTGATAGGCGGAACGCGGATCGGCGGCCTGCGGACGGTTGTCCGGCACCACGGGAATATCCGCCGAGGCGAGATCGGTGACGGCGCACCCCGGGCACTTGCGATCATCGTGACGGAATACCGTGCGCCCGTGCCGGTCCTGGATACGGTCGATGAGGGTCGGTTCGATCTTCTTGCCGCCATTGACCAGCATGGCATAGGCGGTGGTCAGCTTGAGCAGCGTGGTTTCGCCTGCGCCAAGGGACATCGACAGGGTCGGTTTCATCTTGTCGGCAATGCCGAATTTCTTCGCGTAATCGACGACCTTTTCCATGCCGATGGTCTGCGCCAGGCGCACCGTCATCAGGTTGCGCGATTTCTCGATGCCGAGGCGCATCGTCGAAGGGCCGTAAAATTCCTGCGCATAGTTCTGCGGTTTCCACAACCCGAGGCCCGGCCCCTGGTCGATCACGAAGGGCGCATCGAGAATGCGCGAAGAGGGCGTGAAGCCGGAATCGAGGGCGGCCAGATAGACGAAAGGCTTGAAGGCCGAACCCGGCTGGCGGTCGGCCTGGGTCGCGCGGTTGAACTGCGAGGCGGCAAAGGAATAGCCGCCGCTCATCGCCAGGACGCGGCCGGTGTGCGGATCGAGGGCGACGATGGCACCGTCGACGGCGGGGACCTGCCGCAGGCTCCAGTTGCCGCCCTTGCCCTTTTCCACCATGACGACATCGCCGGGCTTGAGCACCTGGGCCGCCGAACGCACCGGACCGCCGCGACGGCCTTCCTTCAGGGCCTCGCGCGCCCAGCCGAGATCGGCGAGCGGGATGAGGCCGGTCGAAGCATCGGTGAACCCGATCGCGGCCTCGGCATCGCTTGCCTTCAGCACGACGGCGATGCGCCAGTCGCCGAGCGCCTTGGGCGGCGGCAGGGCTGCGAGCCTGCGCGCCCAGTCGGCCCCGGGCGCCTCGCCTCCAGCGGCTTCCAGCCTCGCCACGGGACCGCGCCAGCCGTGGCGGCGGTCGTAGGCGATCAGGCCGTCATGGAGAACGCGGTCGGCGATGCCCTGCAGTCCTGAATCGAGCGTCGTGCGCACCGACAGGCCGCCACGGTAAAGCTGGTTCTGTCCATAGCGCTCTGAAAGCTCGCGCCGGACCTCCTCGGCGAAATATTCGGCGCGGGTGAGCAGCGTCGCCTCGCGCTCGCGGGTGACAAGCGGCGTCGCCTTCTCGGCCTTCGCCTGTTCGGCGGAAATGAACCCTTCGTCGAGCATTCGCTCGATCACCCAATCGCGGCGCCCCTTGGCCGCACGGTGATTGCGCACCGGATGGTAATTGCTCGGCGCCTTGGGCAGCGCGGCAAGGTACGCTGCTTCCGCGATCGTCAGGCGATCGAGGGATTTATTGAAGTAATTGAGTGCCGCCGCCGCAACGCCATAGGAACCGAAGCCGAGATAAATCTCGTTCAGGTACAGTTCCAGAATGCGGTCCTTGGTGAACGCGCGTTCGATGCGGAAGGCGAGGATCGCCTCCTTCACCTTGCGCTCGATCGAGACCTCGTTGGTCAGAAGAAAATTCTTGGCGACCTGCTGGGTGATGGTGCTGGCGCCGACGGGCCGGCGGTTGCTCGCGAATTGCAGGGCATTGGTGACGACGGCACGCAATACGCCGGTAAAATCGACGCCGGGATGGGAATAGAAATTTTTGTCCTCGGCCGCGAGGAAGGACTTGATGACGAGCTTCGGTGTCGCCTTGATCGGCACGAAGACGCGTTTTTCTGTCGCATATTCTGTGATCAGCCTGCCGTCACCCGCATGCACGCGCGTCATCACCGGCGGCTCGTAAGTGGCAAGCTGCTGGTAATCGGGAAGCCCGCGGCCGAAGTAGTAAAACAGGCCGAGCACGCCCGCGATGCCGACGAAGGCGGCGAGCAAAAGGGCGGCAATGGCTGTGATCAGGAATCGCATGGAAGTTTCGGCATCTTCGCGGCCCGCGGCCTGCGGTGCGCAGGGCTCAAGGCGCTGGCGGACGTCATCTTAAGGGATAATGGGCTGGTTTCACTGACTTTCCCGTTAACAGCCAATAATGGCGGCCTTATGGCGTCGGGGCCCCGCCGGCCTAGGGCTTCGCGGCCTGGGCGCGGCGCCTGAAATAGCCGTCGATGGCATCGGCGATGGCCTCGGCCAGCTGCTGGCGATAGGCGGCGGTCGAAAGCTGGGCCTCGTCCCGGCTGTTGGAAAGGTAGCCCATCTCGATCAGCACCGAAGGCACATCGGGCGCCTTGAGCACGGCGAACCCCGCAAAACGGTGGGATTTCCTTAGAAAGCGGGCGGTTTCCGCCATCTCGTCGACAAGGACGCGGGCGAAGGATGCCGAATGATTCATCGTCTCGCGCTGGGCAAGGTCGATCAGGATATTGGCGACCTCGCTGCTTTCGCCCGACAGGTCGATGCCCGCGATCAGGTCCGCCTTGTTTTCCTTCGCGGCGAGATCAGCGGCTTCCTTGTCCGAGGCGTTCTCCGAGAGCGTATAGACCGATGCGCCCCGGACCTTGCTGTTGCTGATCGAATCGGCATGCAGGCTGATGAACAGGTCGGCACCGGCCGCGCGCGCCATGGCTACCCGTTCGCGCAGCCTGATGAAAACGTCGCGATCGCGGGTCAACAGCACCTGGTAGCGCTTGCGCGACGTCAGTTCGCGCCGGAGCTGCTGCGCCATGGCAAGGGTGATGCGTTTTTCGTAGACGCCCTTGCGGCCGATCGCGCCGGGATCGATGCCGCCATGGCCGGGATCGATGACGATGATCTTGCGCGGCTGGGGCCCCGCCGCCTTCGGGCGCGGCGGGGGAACCAGAACCGCGGCCCGCGCCGGGGCAGACCCCTTCGGCACTTCCTGTTTTGAAAGCCGCGCAGCGAAAGCCGCCCCATCCATCGTCTTGATGTCGACGACCAGCCGCCACGGCTGCTTTGCCGTCGGGGCAATGTGGAAAGCCTTGTCCACCACGGCCGGCCCCTTCAGATCGAGGACCATCCGCGAGCGGCCCGGCGCGAACTGGCCAAAACGATAACCGGCGACGACGCCCCAGCCCTTGTCGCCTTCTTCGGCGGAAACCTTCCAGTCGATATCGGGCAGGTCGAGAACGATGCGATAGGGCTCGCCCAGCTCGAAGGACGTCACCGGCAGCTTCTCGGACGCTTCGAGCACCAGGCGGATCTTGTCGGCATGAACCCCGAAGCGAATGGTGCTGACGGACGGCTGCGCCCGAGCGTGATCCGGGGAAATAACGGCACCGGCGCACAGCACCGCCAGAAATCCGGCGGCCTGGAGCGCTGAAATGGCCTTTTTCATCCACACGATCTAGCGGTCCTTGTTTCTCTGGCCACAAGATATACTAGGGTTTCCCGGCTTTCCAGCGTCCATGGCAGCGTTGCCCGGGGCTTGGCCCGGGATGGCGGGCCAAACAAGGCCATTGTGGAAGTCCGATGGGAGCCCTATGGTAAAAGCTGAACCGCCTCCTGTCGGCCTGGTTGGACATTAGTCCGGCCTCGGCGGCGCAGCGGGTTCCGTCCTGGCACTACTCAACAATCGCCGGTGAACGGGGCTTACGGTGCGCTCAGACACCTGGGAGGATTGTTAAGCATTGAAGCCGGTTTTCCGGTCCTGGCGTTGACGCCGGACGGAAGGCGGGCCGGACCCCCTCCCCGCGGCACTCGCGCGGGTCGAGATCAAGGCCGACGGCTTCGCAGACATAGCTGGTGATGCGCCGCCCCCAGCGGGCCTGGCGGCATTGCTGCGGAGATAAAAAAATGACGAAGCGCATGCTTATCGATGCGACTCACGCCGAAGAAACGCGCGTGGTTGTATTGAACGGTAACCGTCTGGACGAATTCGATTTCGAGACGTCCACCAAGAAACAGCTCAAGGGAAACATCTACCTCGCCAAGGTTACGCGGGTAGAGCCGTCGCTTCAGGCGGCGTTCGTGGAATTCGGCGGCAACCGCCACGGCTTCCTCGCCTTCAGCGAAATTCATCCCGACTACTACCAGATTCCGGTTGCCGACCGCGCCGCGCTGATCCGCGAGCACGAAGAGGCGCTCGCCGCCGAAGCGGCGGCCGAAGAAGCCGAGGACGACGAAATCGCCGAGGACGACGACGACGACGAAATTCCGCCGCCGCCGGAACCGCCCGAGGAAATCACCCGCGAAATTCCGTCCGACACCGAAGACGGCGGCGATGCACAGCAGGACGCCCTGCCCGCGGAAAGCGCGGAAGCGCCGGCATCCGAAACGGTCGAAATGCCGGCCCCTGAAGCCCCCGCAGAAACGGCGGAAGGCGAGGCAGCGCCCGCAGCCGAGGAATTCGCCGACAGCGTGGGCGATCAGCCCGTCCCCGCGCCGATCCCGCTCGATGATCTCGGCGGCGAAGACGATGCCGACGTCCATCACGAAGAACGCCGCCGCACCCGCCCCCGCCGTCATCGCTACAAGATCCAGGAAGTCATCAAGCGGCGCCAGATCCTGCTGGTCCAGGTGGTGAAGGAAGAGCGCGGCAACAAGGGCGCGGCGCTGACCACCTATCTTTCGCTCGCCGGGCGCTATTGCGTACTGATGCCCAACACCGCCAAGGGCGGCGGCATTTCGCGCAAGATCAACAGCTCCACCGACCGCAAGCGGCTGAAGAGCCTGATTTCCGAGATGGAAATCCCCGACGGCATGGCGGTGATTTTGCGCACCGCCGCGGTCGAGCGTTCCAAGGCCGAACTCAAGCGCGACTTCGAGTTCCTGATGCGGTCATGGGACCAGGTCCGCGAACTGACGCTGCAATCGATTGCACCAACGCTCGTCTACGAAGAAGCGAACCTCATCAAGCGCTCGATCCGCGACCTTTATACCAAGGACATCGACGAAGTTCAGGTCGAAGGCGAGGAAGGCTACAAGACGGCCAAGGATTTCATGCGCATGCTCATGCCGAGCCATGCCAAGAAGGTCCAGCCCTACAGGGACCCTGAAATTCCCCTGTTCCACCGCTACCAGGTGGAAGGGCAGCTCGATGCCATGCATTCGCCGCAGGTCCAGCTCAAGTCGGGCGGCTACATCGTCATCAACCCGACGGAAGCGCTGGTTTCCATCGACGTCAACTCGGGCCGCGCCACGCGCGAACGCAATATCGAGGAAACCGCCTACAAGACGAACCTGGAAGCGGCCGACGAAATCGCCCGCCAACTGCGCCTGCGCGACCTCGCGGGGTTGATCGTCATCGACTTCATCGACATGGCTGAGCACCGCAACCAGCACAACGTCGAGCGGCGCATGAAGGAAGCCATGCGCAACGACCGCGCGCGCATCCAGATCGGGCGCATCAGCGCCTTCGGCCTGCTGGAACTGTCGCGCCAGCGCCTGCGCCCGAGCCTGATCGAGGCATCCACCCAGCCCTGCCCGCACTGCCAGGGAACGGGCCTGATCCGGTCAACCGAATCGGCGGCGCTCCATGTCCTGCGCGCCATCGAGGAAGAAGGCATCCGCCGCCGCTCCATCGAACTCAACATCGATGTCGATCCGGGCGTGGCGCTCTATATTCTCAACCAGAAGCGCGACATGCTGCGCGCCATCGAAAGCCGTTACGGCTTCCGCGTCTCCATCAGCGGCGACAGCAGCCTCATCCCGCCGACCTACAAGCTCGAACGCGTCGAAGGGCGCCCGGTCGGCGAAGTCCGGGAACTGCCGAAGCCTGAAGCCGTCGTCGAGGAACCCGAGGTCGTGGAAGACATCCTCGAAGACGAGGACGAAAGCGAATCCGCGGAAACCGAATCCCGCCAGGGTGACGGCGAAGGCAGCGAGGAACGCGGCCGTGGCCGCCGCCGGCGTCGCCGCCGTGGCCGTCGCGGCCGTCGTGGCGAGGGCGAAGAAGGCGGCGAAGAATCGCGCTCGATGCGCGCTGGCGAAGGCGACGTGACGGAAGCCGCCGAACAGACCGAAACAGAAACCTCCGGGGAACCCCGGGAGGGTGGCGACACCGAGGGTGCCGAGGCCCGGGGCGAAGGCGAGAGCGAAGGCGGCGAACGCGCCCACAAGCGCCGCCGCCGTGGCCGTCGCGGCGGGCGCCGCCGTCGCGGACGCGACGGCAACGAGCGCTCGGGCGCCGAGGGCGACCATGACACCGCTGAAACCGCAATAGAGCCGGCGCAAGCGCCGCAAGCCGAAACCGGCATCGAACCGGAACCTGCCGTTGCGGCACGTGGCAACGGTGAAGACAAGTCCCGCGAAGCCCCGGTCGCCGAAACGCCTCCGGCGGAGCCCACACCTGCGATAACCGCCGTCGAGGCGGAGGCAGCGCCCAAGGCCGAGGGGCCCAAGCGCAAGGGCTGGTGGAACCGGTTCGGCAACTAGATCGAAAAAGCCCCGCTCGAGAGCGGGGCTTTTTTCATGGCAGGTTTATCCTTGGCGCCGGTTGCGTCTTGCGTCCCTGCGACCATGATACGAGACGGCGCACCGCCTCGCGCATTTCCTCGGCCGATCCTGCGTAGCTGAACCGCATGAAGCGGCTCCCGGCCTCCGCATCGAAATCGATTCCAGGGGTCGCCGCGACGCCCGCGGTTTCAAGAATTTCTCGGGCAAGGGTTACGCTATCCGCACCAAACGCCTCGATGCCCGCATAAATGTAGAAGGCGCCATCGGCGGCGGCGAAAGGCCCGAAACCGCATCGCGGCAATCCCTCCAGCAGGATGGCGCGGTTCTCGCGATAGCGCGCGACATTGGCTTCCAGTTCGGGCACGCAGTCGAAAACGCCGAGTGCGGCGAACTGCGACAGGGTCGGCGGCGATATGAAGAGGTTCTGCGCAAGGCATTCCACCGCCCGCAGCAGGTCCTCGGGCACAACCATCCAGCCCAGCCGCCAGCCGGTCATGGAATAGTATTTCGAGAAGCTGTTGATCACGATTGCCGCCGGGTCGAGCGCCGCCATCGTCACGGCGTCCTTGCCGTAGGTGATGCCGTGATAGATCTCGTCCGAGATCACGCGCACGCCGCTCATACGGCACCAGTCACAGAGACGTCGCAGGGCCGCTTCATCAAGCATCGAGCCGGTCGGATTGGCCGGACTCGCCACAATCAGGCCATCGGGTGGGCGGTCGAGCGCCTCCAGCAGGTCGACCGTCGGCTGGAAACCGTCCTCGCGCCGTGCCGGCAGGCTGACGGTTTCGATGTCGAGGGCGGCCAGGATATTGCGGTAGCCGGGATAGCCGGGTGCGGCGAAGGCGACCCGGTCGCCCGCATCGAAGGCCGCAAGGAAGGACAGAATGAACGCGCCCGAGGAGCCCGTCGTGACCGCGATGCGGCGCTCGGGCAGGTCGATGCCGTACTGGTCGCGGTAGCGGCCAACGATGGCACGGCGCAGCGCCGGCAGGCCGAAGGCTTCCGTATAGCCGATGCGGTCGGCATCGAGCGCCGCGCGCGCCGCGGCAATGACGCCCGCGGGCGCCGGGGTCGACGGCTGACCCACTTCGAGATGGACGATATCGAAACCTTCAGCGGCGCGGGCATTCGCCGCCGCCATCACATCCATGACGATGAAGGGTGGGATCTGTCCGCGCCGTGAAGACTTGATCGCCATGAAGGGCGGTCAGTTCTGCTGGGCGAGGCCGAAGGCGCGGCGATCGGCGCGCACGTCGCACTGGCTGCGCTCGCCGTCGAAGCCGAGAGGACAGGCAATCGCGTTGGCCCGCCCGAGACCGGGCGCCGTCACCACCTGATAACCCGCCTCGCGCAAGGTCGCGCCGAAGGGGCGCGCATCGTGCCTGTCTTCGACAACGACGCGGTCCGGCCGTGCCGGATGGTAAAAGCGCGGCGCCAACAGCATCGCCTCCAGCGACTGCGTGGTCTGCAGAACCTTCGCCGCCGTATCGGCAAGAAGGATCGGCGCCACCGCCCCCCCCGTCGCCGCACCGACGAACTGCATCTGGTGCTGTGTGCCGTTGCGCAGGATCATCAGGCTGATCGGCGCAGCGGCGCGCGCCGGGTCCGGCGGCGCCGCGATGACGATGCCGGTTTCGGCGGCGATACGGCCCGACCCCATGACCCCGTTCATGGTGAAGCCGCAGGCGACCGACTGGCCGTAGATGTCCGAGGCGACAACACTGGCCGAGCCGAGATCGACCGGTTCCACCACGTCACCGGCACCGAAATTGGGCGGTGGCGAGCGCCGCGACAGGTTGAGACCCGCCATCAGCCTATCAATCCGGTCGTCGGTGAGAAATGCATTGGCCGGATCGGGAACGCCAGCGGGTGCGGCGAACCAGCGCCCGGCATCGCCGTAAGCGCGCCGCGAAACCTCGGTCAGGGTCAGCGCCCTTTTTGCGCCGAGCGCATCCGAAGCGAGGTTGCGGCTGTACAGCATGGCCCAGGCCTGAGCGGAAACGACACCCGCCGCCGTCGGCGGGAAATGGGCGACCTGGTTGCCGCGTGACACCGTGACAACCGGCCGGAATCGGGGCACCAGACCGCGCAATTCTTCCGCCGTCAGCAGGATGCCGGATCGGGTGAAATCGTCGGCAATACGGCGAGCCGAGGAGCCCGTGTAGAACTGCGTGGGCTGGCGGCGCAACTGGCTGAGCGTCGCCGCCAGGGAAAATTGCTGGATGCGCTGGCCCTCCGCCACGGGATTGCCTGAATTGCGGGCGAATATGGCTGCGAGCGCCGGATCGCGCCCGGCGATGCCAGGGGCGGAAGCCAGCGACCGGGCAAGCGCGCGGCTCGCCGGATGACCTAGGCGGGCAAGGCCTTCGGCCGGGCCCAGCAACTGCGTCCACGGCAGGAACCCGTATTTCGCGTGCAACGCCTGCATGGCGCGCGGTGCGATCGGCGCCGGACGCCGGGCGAAAGGACCCGAAGCGAGATGCATGAAGTCGAGGGCCTCGGCCGACGACTTGGCCCTGTCATGAACGATACAGACGCCGCCCGCGCCCAGCGATGCCGCCGTCGGCAGCGTCACGGACATGGTGAAATAGGCGGCGATCGCCGCGTCGGCAGCGCTGCCGCCTGCCGCCAGAATGTCGCGCGCAACAAGGACGGCCTGGGGCTCGTCGGCGGCAACGGCGCCGCCGAAACCCTTGGCATATCCCGCCACGCGGTTGTCGAAAACGCCCTGGACCTTCGCGCATCCTGCCGTCAGGGCAAGCCCTGCAACCACGGAAAGACGCAACAGGGTTTGACCGAACCGCAAGCGATGCCTACCCTGCCCGCAAAACCGGGTATCGTGAACCATGGGTAAACTCATCAGAACGCGTTCCGCCTTCCTGTTGGCTGTGGCCTTCCTCTTCATGTGCTGGACCGCACAGAAGCCGCAGGCCGCCGGGCTCATCCGCGACGCCGAAATCGAAAATACCATTCGCACCTATGCAACGCCACTGTTTGCGGCGGCCGGGCTGCGCGCGTCGGACGTCAGCATATTCATTGTTAACGACCCGCAACTGAACGCTTTCGTGGCCGGCGGCCAGAACCTTTTCGTCAATACGGGGTTCCTGACTCGCACGCGCAGCGCGGCCGAGGTGATCGGCGTCATCGCCCATGAAACCGGCCATATCTCGGGCGGACATCTGGCGCGGTTTTCCAGCCAGATCAATACCGCGTCGAATACGGCGCTGGTGACGACGCTGCTCGGCGCCCTGACGGCGCTCGCAAGCGGGCGGGCCGACGCCGGAGCGGCGGTAATGACGGCAGGCCAGGGCTTCGCGGTCGGCAGCCTGCTCAATTACAGCCGTACGCAGGAATCGGCCGCCGACCAGGCCGCCCTGTCTTTCCTTGATCGCACCGGCCAGTCGGCGGAAGGCCTCGCCACCTTCCTGAGGACCATCGAAAATCAGGAATTCCTGACCTTCAACAACCAGGACCCTTACGTTCGCACCCATCCGATCACCCGCGAGCGCGTGCGCAACGTCGAGCAGCATCTCAGCAAATCGTCGAACACCGGCAAGAAAACGCCGCCCGAGTTCGAGGAAATGCATCGGCGCATGGTGGCCAAGCTGGTGGGCTACATCGATTATCCGAGCGCCGTGTTCGAACGCTATCCTGAAAGCGATACTTCTGTCACCGCGCGCTATGCCCGCGCCGTCGCCTATTATCGCGTTCCGGACCTTGCCAAGGCGTTGCCGCTGGTGGAGGGACTGATCCGCGAAGAACCGAACAATCCTTACTTCCACGAACTCAAGGGCCAGATGCTGTTCGAGAACGGCCGCATTGCAGAATCGCTCGCCCCCAATGCCGAAGCGGTTCGCCTAGCACCCGAGTCCTCGCTGCTGCGCGTCGGCCTGGCACGCTCGCAGATCGAAAGCCAAAATCCGGCGCTGCTCAAGGACGCGATCCAGAACCTGCTTTATGCGACCGGCGCCGATCCTCTCTACAGCTTCGGCTGGGACCAGCTTGCCGTCGCCTATGGCCGCGACGGGCAACTCGGCCTTTCCGCCCTCGCCCAGGCCGAAAGCGCGCTGGTGCGCGGGCGCAAGAAAGACGCCATGTTCCACGCGGTGCGCGCGGAAAAACGCGTGAACAAAGGCTCGGCCGCGTGGCTCAGGATTCAGGATATCAAGCAGGCCGCACGCGAGAACGAACGCAAATAGACGTCGGTATTACTCGGCGTCGGGCTGTTTCGACGGCTGCGCAGCGTCGAAGGCCGGCACTTTCATGCAGGCATCGAAAACCCGCATCACGGTCGGATAGGCGTCGAGCGGGCATTCCAGCCGCTTGGCGTTGAAAATCTGCGGCACCAGGCAGATATCGGCGAGCGTCGGCGTATCGCCGTGGCAGAACGTGCCGGTGCGCCGATCTTCCTTCAATGCCGTCTCGAAGGCGGACAGGCCCTTTGCAACCCAATGCCGGTACCAGGTATTGCGTGCCTCTTCGGACTGGCCCATCGGATCCTTCAGGTAAAACAGGACCCGCAGGTTGTTGAGCGGGTGCAGATCGCAGGCAATCGCCAGCGACAGCGCGCGGATGCGTGCGCGATCGACGGGGCTGCCCGGCAGGAAGGACGGCTCCGGGTGGGTTTCGTCGAGGTATTCGAGGATTGCGAGGGACTGGCTGATCGCCTCGGACCCGTCGACGAGGACCGGCACCAACTGCTGGGGATTCATCTTGGTGAAATCAGCTGCAAACTGCTGGCCGCCGCCCTTGGTCAGATGGACGAAATGGCGTTCCGGCGAGAGGCCCTTGAGGTTCAGACCAATGCGAACGCGAAAGCTTGCCGAAGAGCGGAAGTAGTCGAAAAGCTGCATGGAACCCCCGGGATGAGAAGCCGCGGACGCGGCCGGGAAAACGGACGGATTTGAACGATCAGATCAGGCCGGCAAGCGGCGAGGATGGATCGGCATAGCGTTTCTTGGCCATGCGCCCGGCGAGGTAGGCAAAGCGCCCGGCCTCGATCGCCAGCTTCATGGCGCGCGCCATCATCACCGGCTGGCGCGCCTCGGCGATGGCCGTGTTCATCAGAACGCCGTCGCAGCCAAGTTCCATGGCGATGGCCGCATCGGACGCCGTACCGACCCCGGCATCAACCAGCACGGGCACCCGCGCATTTTCCTTGATGATGCGGATATTGACCGGGTTCTGGATGCCGAGGCCCGATCCGATAGGCGCCGCGAGCGGCATGATGGCGACGCAGCCGAGTTCTTCAAGCCGCTTGGCCTGGATCGGGTCGTCGGCGCAGTAGACCATTACCTTGAAGCCCTCCTTGACGAGGACTTCGGCTGCGCGAAGGGTTTCGGGCATGTCCGGGTAAAGGGTCTTCTGGTCGCCCAGCACTTCGAGCTTCACGAGATCCCATCCCCCCGCCTCGCGCGCGAGGCGGAGCGTACGAATGGCATCCTCTGCCGTGTAGCAACCCGCGGTGTTGGGTAAATAGGTGTAGCGCTTGGGGTCGACGTAATCGGTCAGCATCGGCTGCTTGGGATCGGCGATGTTGACCCGGCGCACGGCGACGGTGACGATTTCAGCGCCGGAGGCCTCGATGGCCCGGGCGGTTTCCTCGAAGTCCTTGTACTTGCCCGTTCCCACCAGCAGGCGCGAGTGGTAGGTGCGGCCTGCAACCTCGAGCGGATCGGGATCGGCCAGTCCGAGGTCATCGGCACCGCCGCCGATGAAATGGACGATCTCCAGCCTGTCGCCCGGCCCGACCTGCGTCTGCCCATAGGCCGAGCGCGGGACAATTTCGAGGTTGAGTTCGACCGCGACCTTGCGCGGGTCAATTCCGATGGTCGCCAGCAACGCCTCAAGAGTGCGGGCATCGCCAAGCGGGCGCATTTCGCCGTTGATGGTGATCTGGCCGGTCATAAGGTCTTCCCTGATGCCCCGATTGAAAGGGGTTTGGAGCTTTCCGGGAGTATGGAACGGGGACCCCGGGCGTGCAAGGCCCGCGCCGGGAAAAAGCCGGGGCCGGAAGGGCCCCGCGGGTCAGCGCCGGGGGCCGACGCCGGTCAGGCTGTTGATGAACTCGAGCACGACCATGCCGCCGATGAGGATCACCCCCAGAACGATGACGCCAACGATGAGCTGGCGCGAAATCGTCGGCTTTTTCTTCTTCGGCTTCATCGGCGGTGGCGGCGCCGCCACCTTGAGGCCCTGCTGCTGCCGCGCCTGATTGGCCGCATTGATGCGTTCGGACTTGGTCGAACGGAAGATCGTGCGCGTCCCGCCGCGCTCGGTTTCCTCGTCGAAGGTCTCCTCTACGACGCGAACGGCAGAGTAACGGTTGGAGCGGTCGATGCGGTCGGCTTCCATCAAGGCCAGGTCACGGTCGTCGAACACCGAGTCGATCTTCCACGAACCGTTCCGGTAGGTATGGATTTCAAAAACCTTGAGCAGCGACATGACCGTCTACCTCATGCGCCGTCGGGATCGGGCGAAGTCTTGCAGTTCGATCCGCCGAAAATCCCGGTCAAGGTCTCGCCGTCATCGGACAACGGCATCAGAATGGAGCGGTAGAGAATCTTGCGTCCCTCGGGTTCTGTCACCTCACCGCCGTAAGTGATCGGAATGCGCCGACGCAGTACTTCCGGCAGATAGCGAACCGAGCGCTCGGCGAGCGTGTCGCGGGTCAGTTCGCTAAGTGCCCGACCGGTCATGTCGGTCCCGTAGAACTCGGCATGCCAGGCCCCGAAATGGGTGAACAAGGGCTCGCCCTTGCTGAGATCGATCAGGAAGCTGTAGTCCCACATGTCGGGAATGGCTGCGCCGACGACATCGGAAAACGCCGGCAAATCGCGCTCACCGGCGATTTCACGCCAGTGGCCGAGCAGCCGCAGCACAAGACGTCTTTCCCTAGGGTCGACAGGTTCCAAAACGCGTTTACCTTCTTCAACAGGTTCCAATAGCTACAATTTGTGACGAATTCTGGTTAAATTGCCGTAAACGGGGAGGCCGGGCCGTAACCATTGCGCACCGCCCGGCGCATGCTATAACCCCCCGGAAACCAGCCCTCCAGCCGGGGGCGGCAGAGGACAGGTCAGGCGAATGAGCCGTAAAGTATTGATTCTAAACGGTCCAAACCTGAACATGCTGGGCACCCGAGAGGTCGAGATTTACGGCAGGGAAACCCTCGCCGATATCGAGAAAAGCTGTCGGGAGCACGGCCGGACGCTGGGTCTCGATGTCGATTTCCGACAGAGCAACGCCGAAGCGGAACTGGTGACCTGGATCCAGCAGGCGCGCGGGGCGGTCGGCGCGATCATCCTCAACGCCGGCGCCTATACCCATACCTCCATCGCCATCCTCGACGCCCTCAAGATGGTCGAGGTGCCGGTGGTCGAGGTTCATCTTTCCAACATCTTCCAGCGGGAACCGTTCCGCGCGGAATCCTATGTTTCCCGCGCGGCAAAGGGCATTATTGCCGGGTTCGGCGCCCACGGGTACAGGCTCGCGCTGGATGCCATCAGTCAATTGATCGGGGCAGGAACCAAAAAGTGATCGGCAAACACGACATCGACGAAAAACTTCTCCAGAAGCTGGCCAAGGCGCTCGACGATTATGGCCTGACCGAAATCGAGGTCGGTGAAGGCCGCCATCGCGTCCGCCTGTCGCGTGCCCATTCGGCGACCCCCCAGGCGTTCATGGCCGCGCCCGCACCCGCTGCCGCAGCGTCCGCCCCCGCGGCGGCGGCGCCCTCCGCCGACAACGCCAAGGCCCATCCCGGCGCGGTGACCTCGCCCATGGTCGGCACCGTCTACGTCGCCCCCGAACCGGGCGCCAAGCCCTTCGTGCAGGTCGGCGACACAGTAAAGGAAGGGCAGACGCTCCTCCTGATCGAGGCGATGAAGACCATGAACCCGATCCGCGCCCCCAAGGGCGGCAAGATCGCCCAGATCCTCATCACCAACGCCGCACCCGTCGAATACGGCGAAGTGCTTCTGATCATCGAGTAGCCATCCCGGCGCGGAGTTTTTCATCATGTTCGACAAGGTGTTGATCGCGAACCGCGGCGAGATTGCGCTCCGGATCCATCGCGCCTGCAAGGAAATGGGCATCAGCACGGTTGCCGTGCATTCCACCGTCGATGCCGATGCCATGCACGTGCGCCTTGCCGACGAAAGCGTCTGCATCGGCGAAGCGCCTGCCTCGCGCAGCTATCTCAACATGGCGGCGCTGATCTCGGCGGCGACCATAACCAACGCCGACGCCATTCATCCGGGCTATGGCCTTCTGTCGGAAAACGCGGAATTCGCCCAGATCGTCGAAGACCACGGCTTCGTCTTCATCGGCCCGTCGCCCGACCACATCCGCATGATGGGCGACAAGATTACCGCCAAGGATTCGGTCAAGGCACTGGGCGTACCGGTGGTGCCGGGCTCGGACGGGGCAGTGAAGACCGAGGTCGATGCCCGCGCCGTCGCCGAACAGATCGGCTATCCGGTCCTGATCAAGGCAACCAGCGGCGGCGGCGGCCGCGGCATGAAGGTGGCGCAGAATGCCGACGAGATCGGCCTCGCCTTCACGACGGCGCGCGCCGAGGCCAAGGCCGCCTTCGGCAACGAAGACGTCTACATCGAAAAATACCTCGGGCGCCCGCGCCACATCGAGATCCAGGTGCTGGCCGACAGCCACGGCAATGTCATTCACCTGGGCGACCGCGACTGCTCGCTCCAGCGCCGTCACCAGAAGCTCCTGGAAGAAGCACCCTCCCCTGCGCTCAATGCCGCCGAACGTGCTGCGATCGGCCAGACCGTAACCAAGGCGATCAGCAAACTCGGCTACCTCGGCGCCGGCACGCTGGAATTCCTCTACGAGGACGGCGAATTCTATTTCATCGAGATGAACACCCGCGTGCAGGTCGAACATCCGGTGACCGAAGCCATCACCGGCATCGATATCGTGCGCGAACAGATCCGCGTCGCGGCTGGCATGCCCCTTGCCTACAAGCAGGAAGACGTGAACTTCTCCGGCCATGCCATCGAATGCCGCATCAACGCGGAAAACCCCGATACCTTCATGCCTGCGCCCGGGCGCATCGGCCTCTATCACCCGCCGGGCGGGCTGGGTGTGCGGGTCGATTCGGCGATCTATGCCGGCTATAGCGTTCCCTCCCATTACGACAGCCTGATTTCCAAGCTGATCGTCCACGGACGCTCGCGCAACGAAGCGCTGATGCGCCTGCGGCGCGCCCTTCAGGAATACGTCATCGAAGGCGTCGAAACGACGATCCCGCTGCACGTGCGCCTGACCCAGGAGCACGACTTCGTCAACGGCGACTACGACATTCACTGGCTCGAACGTTTCGTGAAACGGGCCCAGGAAAAGAACGGGGCGTGAGCCAGGGCGGCCTGCCGACGCCGCTCACGCCGGAGCTTCTGCTCCGCATCTATGCCGCGGGCATCTTCCCGATGGCCGAGGATGCCGACGACCCCACCCTGCATTGGATCGACCCTGAACAGCGCGGCATTCTGCCGCTCAACGGTTTCCACGTTTCGAAAAGCCTGCAGAAGACGGTCCGGCGCAATCCCTTCGACGTGCGCGCAGACACTGCGTTCGGTGCGGTCGTCGCCGCCTGCGCGGAGCCGCGTCTCGACCGGCCGACGACATGGATCAACGGGGAAATCCGCAGGCTGGCGGGACGCCTGTTTGAAATGGGCCACGCCCATTCGGTCGAATGCTGGCGTGACGATCGCCTCGTCGGCGGGCTTTACGGAATATCGCTGGGCGGCGCCTTCTTCGGCGAAAGCATGTTCAGCCGCGCGACCGATGCCTCCAAGGTCGCGCTCTGCCATCTGGTGGCGCGGCTCAGGCGCGGCGGCTACGTGCTTCTCGATACCCAGTTCCTGACCGAGCATCTGGCGCGTTTCGGCGCTGTCGAAATACCTCGCGCCGAATATCACGAACGGCTTGCCGCCGCCCTCGTCACGACGGCGGAATTTTACCGGGGGCCGCTCGATGCGGGCGATCTCGCGTTCAGGCAATCCTTGACCCAGACGTCATAGACCGGGTGTTCGAGCGCGTTCAGCGCCGGCGATGAGGCGAACATCCAGCCGCGGAAGATGGCGACCGGCGGCTCGCCCGGACGCACCTCGCGGATTTCCAGGAGCGCGGCGCTTTCGGGCGTCTCCTCGGGCGGACGCTTGAGGCAGCGGTGCACGGTGATATCAAGGGTACCGAACCGCACGGGCTGGCCGATGGGAGCCTCGATCGGCGAAATGCGCGCCGTCACCTTGTCGAGCCCCTGCAGCAGCGCGCCGCCGCCTTCAAGGTCGGCCGCGCGCGCCGCATCCGACGGGACGAGCAATGCGACGGTCAGCAATGCGAAGATGATCTTCACGGCGCCTGTTCCGGTAATGATGCCGGGACGCCCGCGCCCCGCGGATTATGCAGCCGCCTACTTCGCGCCCGGCGCCGGCGCCGGACCCAGCAGCGGATTGGCCGCATCGGTTCCCTTGCCCCCGGCGTCGTTCTTGTCGAGGCCGTCCTTGGACGAGAACATCGCCTTGCCGATCAGGTCGATCAGGTTGACCGCGCCCTGCGTCACCGTGATCTCGCCGCCCGGCTGGATGCTGGCGTTGGCGCCGCCAGGGGTCAGCAGAACGTAGCTGCCGCCCAGCAGGCCCGCCAGCGCGACCTCGGCGGCGGTGTCGGTCGGCAGTTGCACATTCGGCTCGATGGTCAGGGTAATGACCGCCTGATAGGTCTTGGGGTCCAGCTTCTGGCCGGTAACGGAACCGACCTTGATGCCGGCCAGCTTGACGTCGTCGCCCTGCTTGAGGTCACCGACGCGGTCAAAGCGCGCGCGGACCTCGTAGCCGGTCGATGTGCGCAGCGATGCATTCGAATACGCGAATACGACGAATACCCCCGCCACCAGCAGGACGACGGCACCGAGAACAGTCTCGATCATGTTGTTTTTCATCGTCTGGTCTCCAGCGGGGGCTTGATCAGGATGGCGTCCACGGCTCGTAGTCGCCGGTCGCGCGCGCGCGGCGGCCGCCACGCAGCAGCGATCCGGGCGGCCGATAGGCCTGATCCGTGCCGGTCATGTTCGGTTGGTGCGGCTTCTGCCAGGTCCGGCGCGCCAGCGCGGCGGCATTGGGCACCTCGTCGGTGGAATGATGCAGCCAGGCGTGCCAGACGGGCGGAACCTTGGAGCCCTCGGCATCGCCAGCGTAAACCACCCAGCGGCGCTCGCGGCCGTTGTTCTTGGGATCGCGGCGCTTGGGGTCGCGGTAATAGCGGTTACCATACTCATCCTCGGCGACGAATTCGCCGCGCAGCCAGGTGAGCAATCGGGTGCCTAGAGTCAAATCGGCCTCACGCGAACAACGGAAACGCCCGGCAGGATGCAACGGACGCTGCCAACGAAAGATGAATGCGAGGCGGAATATGGCACCCCATCGGCGATGGAACAAGCCCGACGCGCAGCCCTTTGACCCTCCGCTTGCGCCTTGAGGCGAAAAGCAAATCGCCCCGCCGGCCATTGCCACCCACAAACTGTTGCTAAAATCCACGTCAATATATTGTGTATCGACTGGCAAAAAACCCAATTTGTGGTTGACACTAATCGACCCCAATATTTAGAGTTAAAAGTCCCACTGCGGCCTAGATATAGACCTCGGCTCGCCGGATCGGCGCTAAACCAGGGCAAATCTTGGGGATGGCATGCGGGGGGATTGATAGGGACAGGCGGACCGTAGCGCCAGAAACGTTGGCGGTCCCGAAAGATGTTAGGGGGGCAGTTCATGCGTATCGCGCGCCATTTCACCAAGGCCGGTCAGTCCGCTTACCAGGGGATCGATTTCCGCGAAGCCGTCAGCGAGATCAAGAATCCGGACGGGTCCGTCGTTTTCTCGCTCAAGGGCTTCGATGTCCCGAAGGCCTTTTCGCAGGTCGCCACCGACATCATCGCCCAGAAATATTTCCGAAAGGCGGGCGTCGCCGCGCGGCTCAAGCCGGTCGAGGAAAACGACGTCCCGGCCTGGCTGTGGCGCCATGTCCCCGATGAGGAAGCCCTGTCGCAGCTGCCCGAGAACCAGCGGTTCACCGGCGAAACCAGCGCCAAGCAGGTTTTCCGTCGCCTCGCCGGCACCTGGACCTACTGGGGCTGGAAGGGCGGCTACTTCGACACCGAAGAAGACGCCCGCGCCTATTACGACGAGATGCGCCACATGCTGGCGCGCCAGATGGCCGCGCCCAATTCGCCGCAGTGGTTCAATACCGGCATGCATTGGGCCTACGGCATCGACGGCCCGAGCCAGGGCCACTTCTATGTGGATTACAAGACCGGCGAGCTGGTCACCTCCAACTCCGCCTACGAACACCCGCAGCCCCACGCCTGCTTCATCCAGTCCGTCAGCGACGACCTGGTGAACGAAGGCGGCATCATGGACCTGTGGGTGCGCGAAGCGCGCCTGTTCAAGTACGGCTCGGGCACCGGCTCCAACTTCTCGCGCATCCGCGGCGAGAACGAGCCGCTTTCCGGCGGCGGCAAGTCGTCGGGCCTGATGAGCTTCCTCAAAATCGGCGACCGCGCCGCGGGCGCGATCAAGTCGGGCGGTACCACGCGCCGCGCCGCCAAGATGGTGACCATCGACGTCGATCACCCCGACATCGAGACCTACGTCAACTGGAAGGTCATCGAGGAGCAGAAAGTCGCCGCGCTGGTGGCGGGTTCCAAGCTCGCCAACATCCACCTCAACGCCGTCATGCAGGCCTGCCACGGCCGCGGCGACGGCGAGGCGGTCCAGTCCTTCGAGAAGGCCGAGGACGCCTTCGATCCGAAGAAGAACCGGGCACTGAAGAAGGCGATCATCGGCGCGCGCAAGGCCATGGTGCCGGAAAACTACGTCCAGCGCGTGATCCAGTTCGCCAAGCAGGGCTACGAGGCGATCGATTTCCGCACCTACGACACAGATTGGGATTCGGAAGCCTACCTGACCGTTTCCGGCCAGAATTCCAACAATTCGGTCCGCATCACCAACGACTTCCTCGAAGCCGTGAAGAACGACGCCGACTGGGCCCTGACCCGCCGCGTCGACGGCAAGCCGGCGAAGATCCTCAAGGCCCGCGACCTGTGGGAACAGATCGGCCATGCCGCCTGGGCCTCGGCCGATCCGGGCGTGCAGTTCGATACCACGATCAACGAATGGCACACCTGCACGGAAGCCGGGCGCATCAACGCCTCCAACCCGTGTTCGGAATACATGTTCCTTGACGACACGGCGTGCAACCTCGCGTCCATCAACCTGCTCGCCTTCCGCAAGGCCGACGGCTCCTTCGACATCGAAGGCTACGAATATGCCGTGCGCCTGTGGACGGTGGTGCTGGAAATCTCGGTGCTGATGGCGCAGTTCCCGTCCAAGGCCATCGCCCAGCTCTCTTACGACTACCGCACGCTGGGCCTCGGCTATGCCAACATCGGCGGCCTGCTGATGGCGACCGGCCTCGGCTACGATTCGCGCGAAGGCCGCGCCATGGCCGGCGCGCTGACCGCGATCCTGACCGGCGTGTCCTATGCCACCTCGGCCGAGATGGCCGAGGAGCTCGGCCCCTTCCCCGACTACCCGCGCAACCGCGAAGCCATGCTGCGGGTCATCCGCAACCACCGCCGCGCGGCCTATGGCGAAAAGGACGGCTACGAAGGACTGACCGTGAGGCCGGTGCCCCTCGACATCGAGGCCTGCCCCGACGTCAACCTGGCCGTTGCCGCGGCGCGCGCCTGGGATGCGGCGCTCGAGCTTGGCGAAAAGTCCGGCTACCGCAATGCCCAGGCTTCGGTGATTGCGCCGACCGGCACCATCGGCCTGGTGATGGACTGCGACACCACCGGCATCGAGCCCGACTTCGCCCTGGTGAAGTTCAAGAAGCTCGCCGGTGGCGGCTACTTCAAGATCATCAACCGCGTCGTGCCGGTTGGCCTGCGCACGCTGGGCTATACGGAAGCGGAGATCGAGGACATCACCCGTTACGCCGTCGGCAACGCCACGCTGGCGGGCGCGCCCGGCATTAACCACGACACGCTCCGTGAAAAGGGCTTCGACGAGGAGACGCTGCAGAAGGTGGAAGACGCCGTTGCGTCGGCCTTCGACATCCGCTTCGTCTTCAACCGCTTCACGCTCGGCGTCGATTTCATTCGCGACAGCCTCGGCATCACCGAGGCGGAGATGAACGCGCCGGGCTTCGACCTGCTGACCGCGCTCGGCTTCAGGAAGTCGGAAATCGAGGCGGCGAATACGTTCTGCGCCGGGGCGATGACGCTGGAGGGTGCGCCGCACCTGAAGGACGAGCATCTGCCCGTCTTCGATTGCGCCAATCCCTGCGGCAAGATCGGCAAGCGCTTCCTGAGCTGGCAGAGCCACATCAACATGCTGGCGGCCGCGCAGCCGTTCATCTCGGGTGCCATTTCCAAGACCATCAACATGCCCAACTGGGCAACGGTCGAGGAATGCAAGGAAGCCTACCTGATGTCGTGGGAACTCGGCCTCAAGGCGAACGCGCTCTACCGCGACGGCTCGAAGCTGTCCCAGCCTCTCAATGCGCAACTGCTGGAAGATGACAGCGACGAAGACGCCGAAGACGTCGCCGCCGCGATCGCCGCCCTGCCCCAGAGCGAAAAGGCGCAGGTCATCGCCGAACGCATCGTCGAGAAGTTCATCCAGGGTCGCAAGACCCTGCCCGCCCGCCGCAAGGGATACACCCAGAAGGCCATCGTCGGCGGCCACAAGGTGTACCTGCGCACCGGCGAATACGAGGATGGCCGCATCGGCGAAATCTTCATCGACATGCACAAGGAAGGCGCTGCCTTCCGGTCGCTGATGAACAACTTCGCCATCGCGGTATCGATCGGGCTGCAGTACGGCGTGCCGCTCGAGGAATTCGTCGAGGCCTTCACCTTCACCCGCTTCGATCCGGCGGGCCTGGTGGAAGGCAACGACGCCATCAAGATGGCGACGTCGATCCTCGACTACATCTTCCGTGAACTGGCCGTTTCCTACCTCAGCCGCAACGATCTCGCCCATGTCGAGCCGCAGGACATGCTGCCCGACTCGGTCGGCCGCGGCGACAAGGAAGGCAACCTGCCGGCCTCGTCATCGGACGTTCAGCTTGAAGTCACCCGGAGGCTGGCGAGCACGGGCTACGTGCGCTCCAACCTCTACGTGCTGCAAGGGGGTGCGGCAACCGCGCGCGATCTCGCGCAGGTCGCCGAAACCGCGGTGCAGATGGAAAGCTCCATCGCCGAAACGATGGAAGCCATCGCAGATGCGGTCGCATCCCCCCAACCCCTGACCGGTGGCGGCCCCGCCAATTCCGTCACCGTCAGTGCCGCGGTCGCGGCGAGAGTCGACACGAAGCTCGAGAGGATTCGCGAAGCGCGTCTGAAGGGCTACGAGGGCGACGCTTGCGGCGAATGCGGCAATTTCACCCTGGTGCGAAACGGGACCTGCCTCAAGTGTGACACCTGTGGAAGCACCAGTGGCTGTAGCTAGTCAGTACGTACCTAGTGGTGTAGGTTCTCCCTGAAAACTTGAGGGGTGCCCGACAGGACACCCCTCCTTTTCAGGGGGGCCGACACCGGCAGGAACATGGCAGGAAATACCGAAAAGACTTTGGCCGATCTCGGCATCGTTCTGCCCCAGGCAGCGGCGCCTGCCGCCAATTACGTCCCCTTCGTCATCAGCGGCAACCTGCTGTTCGTTTCCGGCCAGTTGCCGATGGAAAACGGCAAGATCGCCGTATCAGGCCCCCTCGGCGGCGGCGTGTCGCTGGAAGACGGACAGAAGGCCGCCCGCCTTTGTGCCATCAACATCATTGCACAGGCCAAGGCCGCGCTCGGCGACCTCGACCGCGTGCGGCGCATCGTGCGGCTGGGTGGTTTCGTCGCCTCCGCCAATGGCTTTACCGACCAGCCCAAGGTCGTCAACGGCGCCTCGGACCTGATGGTCGCCGTATTCGGAGACGCCGGCCGCCATGCCCGGGCGGCCGTCGGCGTGAACGTTCTGCCGCTGGGTGCCGCGGTCGAAATCGAAGCGGTCATCGAATTCAACTGATAACAGGTCAGAGATAGGCTTTTAAATTCAGCATGTTGGCGGATTAATCCTGATTTAATCCCTACCCCCGATGATGGTATTCACCTCCGGCAGTCGCTCTGCCGGAATTGCATTGGGGTGAAATGTTCAAGCGTCTAAGCCTGCCGGCGCGTTTTGCGACCCTCGGCGCCTTGCTATTTCTGGTAGCGGGAACGGTCTTCACGTACCTCGATTACCGGCTCGCCATCGAACGCATGGAGGCGATGGGCGAGCGCGCGAACGCCATCGCCATTCGCACGCTGTGGCAGCATATCGAACCGGTGGCGCTACCTCTGTTCGGCGTGACCGACCGAGGCCCGGCAGTGCGGGGCATCAACGACCTGATCATCGGCGAAATCGAACGCCAGGCTAGCAAGATCCTGCAGAACACCGACATCGACAAAATCAAGATCTTCGATGCCGACGGATATCTTATCTACTCGACGAACACAAAGCAGATCGGCGTCGATGAAGTGGATAATCCCAATTTCCTGCAGGCCATGACCGGCGCCGAGGTTTTTACGACCGAAAGATACAATTCCCTCGTGACGGTCCATGGCCTGCAGCACAACGTCGTCATGCAGGCGACCTACATGCCGATCTATGGTCCGGAAAACGGGGCCACGCCCATCGGGGTGTTCGAGACCTATACCAATTTCGGCCCGACCTTGCAGGCAGCGCAGCTGCGGGCATGGCTTCGCATCGGCGGCCTCACGCTGGGGCTCGCAGCCCTGTATGCGCTGCTTGTCGTACTCGTCATCCACAGCGACCGCACCATCCGGAAAGCAGAAGAGGCACGCGGGAGGGCCTTGGCCGAAGTCGTCAAGGTTCGCGCTGAAGATGCCTCGAAATCGGCCTTTCTCGCGCATATGAGCCACGAGTTGCGCACGCCGCTCAACGCCATCATCGGATTTTCCGAATTCATCGAGAAGTCGAGCGACCTCAATCTCCCCCGCGACAAGATCATCGAATACGCGGGCGACATCCGGCTTTCGGCGGTTCACCTGCTGCGCATCATCAACGATTTGCTCGACCTGACGCGGCTCGACCTTGGGCGCATCAAACCCGAAGTCAGCGATGTCGATCTCGCGGCCATATTCGGCGAGGCCTTCGCGATGGTCCGTGCACAGGCCAAGAACGGCAATATCATTCTCATCCCCGATTTCGGCGGGAATATCCCGCTGATCCGCACGGACCATCAGCGGGTAAAACAGATCCTGATCAATCTGCTCGGCAATGCCGTAAAGTTCACGCCCGAAGGGGGCACCATCACCGGCAACATCCATATCGACCGGGACCGGAATGCGGTCGCTCTCGTCGTGGAGGATACGGGGATCGGCATGAGCGGCGACGAAACCAGCGACCGCCTCAACGTGCTGAAATACGGCGACGCGATGATCGCCCACAAGCTGTCGGGCGTGGGCCTCGGCCTGCCGCTCTGCCAGCGCTATGCGCGCTTGCTCGGCGGTGATCTCAGGATCGACAGCGCCCTCGGCCAGGGAACGAAAGTCACCCTCGAAATCCCGCTGGTGCCGGTGGACGGCAAGGCCCGCGCCGCCGCCTGACCGGCAGCCGTTTCTTCACGCCGCGCGCAGTGCTAGCATCCCTGCATGCCGGACGGGTCGGACGCTGCTGAAATCAGGCTTCTTGGCCGCGTGAACGAAATCGCGCGGGCCGACTGGGATGCCCTGCTTGCGGCGACCGACGCATCCTTCAATCCCTTTCCGTCCTGGGACTTTCTCGACGCGCTGGAGACGACCGGCTGCGTCGGCGCGAATACCGGCTGGGCGCCGCGTCACCTCGCCGTATTCGACGCCAAGGGGAAGATCCTGGCCGCCGTGCCCATGTACGCCAAGGGGCATTCCTACGGCGAATATGTCTTCGACTGGGCCTGGGCCGAGGCCTTCGAGCGCGCAGGCGGCCGTTACTATCCGAAGTTTCTGGCCGCCGTGCCGTTTTCGCCGGTTCCCGGCCCGCGCATCCTGACCCGCGCCGAGGGCGCTCCCGAACTGCGGCGCATCGCTCTCGCCGGCCTGATCGAGGCGGCGAAGCGCTCGGAGGTTTCCTCGCTGCACTTCAATTTTCCGACCGAGGAAGAGTGGCGCCTTGCCGGTGACAACGGCTTCCTGCTGCGCGAAGGCCGCCAGTTCCACTGGCACAATGACGATTACCGTTCCTTCGACGATTTCCTGGCCGCACTTTCATCGCGCAAGCGCAAGAACCTGCGCAAGGAACGCGAACGCGCCACCGAAAACGTCACGATCCGGCGCCTGACCGGCAGCGACATCGAACCCGCCCACTGGGATGCATTCTTCGATTTCTACCTCGATACGGCCTCGCGCAAATGGGGGAGCCCGTACCTCACCCGCGAGTTCTTTCTGGAAATCGGCGCGCGCCTTGCCGACCGCGTTCTGCTGGTCATGGCGTTTCGTGACGGCCGGCCCGTGGCGGGCGCGCTCAACCTGTTCTCGGACGAGGCGATCTTCGGGCGCAACTGGGGCTGCGCCGAGGACCATCCGTTCCTCCATTTCGAATGCTGCTACTACCAGGCCATCGATTTTGCCGTCGAGCGCGGCCTCAAGCGCGTCGAGGCGGGTGCCGGCGGCCATCACAAGCTGTCGCGCGGCTACATGCCGGCGGCCACCTATTCCGCCCACTGGATTGCCAACGACAGCTTCCGCGATGCGGTCGACCGGTTCCTGAGGATGGAACGCGCCGAGATCGGACGGGAACGGACCGCACTGGCAACCCATGCGCCGTTCCGCCATGACGCGGAAGAAGACTTCTGAAAGGAAAAGGGCCGGAATTCCTCCCGGCCCCTTTTCGAGTCTATCGCAGGATGATCATTCCACCAGCGCCGGCACCTTGGGCGGCTTTTTGGTGATCTGCTTGGGCTTGGCCTCGCCCTTGGGCGGGCGCGAAGAAATATCGAAGACGAGCTTGTCGTCCTTGACCGCGACGCGCACGTGGCCGCCCTTGGCAAGCTTGCCGAACAGCAGCTCATCGGCGAGCGGCCGCTTGATATGCTCCTGGATCACGCGGGCGAGCGGCCGTGCGCCGAAGGCCTGATCGTAGCCGCGGCTAGCGAGCCAGTTGCGCGCCTCTTCCGACAGTTCGATATCGACGCCGCGCTCGGCGAGCTGGCCTTCCAGTTCCATCACGAACTTGTCGACCACGCGGGCGACAATCTCGGGCGCCAGGCCCGAGAACGGGATCACCGCGTCGAGACGGTTGCGGAATTCCGGCGTGAACATGCGCTTGATCGCATCTTCGTCGTCGCCGATGCGCGCCTCGCGCTCGAAGCCGATAGCGGGCTTCGCCATGTCCGCCGCCCCCGCATTCGTCGTCATGATCAGGACGACGTTGCGGAAATCGACCTTCTTGCCGTTATGGTCGGTCAGCTTGCCGTGGTCCATGACCTGCAACAGCACGTTGAACAGGTCCGGGTGCGCCTTTTCGATTTCATCGAGCAGGAGCACCGCGTGCGGGTGCTGGTCGATGGCGTCCGTCAGCAGGCCGCCCTGATCGAAACCGACATAGCCCGGAGGCGCGCCCAGGAGCCGCGACACCGTGTGGCGCTCCATGTATTCCGACATGTCGAAACGGATCAGCTCGACGCCGAGGATGCGTGATAGCTGGCGCGCCACCTCGGTCTTGCCGACGCCGGTCGGGCCCGAGAACAGGTAGCTGCCGATGGGCTTTTCCGGCTCGCGCAGGCCGGCCCGGGCGAGCTTGATGGAGGACGCGAGAGCCTCGATCGCCTTGTCCTGGCCGAAGACGACGGACTTGAGGTCGCCCTCGAGGTTGGCGAGGCTTTCCTTGTCGTCCGACGACACGGTCTTTGGCGGGATGCGGGCGATCTTGGCAACCACGCCCTCCACATCCTTCACGTTGATCACCTTCTTGCGCCGGCTTTCAGGCACAAGCATCTGGGCCGCGCCGACCTCGTCGATCACGTCGATCGCCTTGTCGGGCAGCTTGCGGTCGTTGATGTAGCGCGCCGCCAGTTCCACCGCCGTCTTGATGGCGTCGTTGGTGTAGCGCACGCGGTGATGCTTTTCGTAATAGGGCTTGAGTCCCATCAGGATCTTGATCGCATCGGGAACCGACGGCTCGTTGACGTCGATCTTCTGGAACCGGCGCACCAGCGCGCGGTCCTTT
The DNA here is from genome assembly GCA_038145705.1 of Alphaproteobacteria bacterium. Lineage (GTDB taxonomy): Bacteria > Pseudomonadota > Alphaproteobacteria > SMXQ01 > SMXQ01 > WHSO01. The sequence goes on from JAYQQF010000005.1 coordinate 131,626, forward strand.
TCGAAGTAGTTGCGGAATTCCTTGTAGGTGGTCGAACCGATGCAGCGCAGGCCGCCCGACTGGAGCGCCGGCTTGAGCAGGTTCGACGCATCCATCGAACCGCCGGAAGTCGCCCCGGCGCCGATCACCGTGTGGATTTCGTCAATGAACAGAATGGCGCCGTCGTGCTTTTCGAGGTCTGTCAGCACCGCCTTGATGCGTTCCTCGAAATCGCCGCGATAACGCGTACCCGCCAGCAGCGAGCCCATGTCGAGGGAGTAGATGGTCGCATTCTTGAGAACGTCCGGGACCTCGCCCTTGACGATGCGCCGCGCCAGCCCTTCGGCGATGGCCGTCTTGCCGACGCCGGGATCGCCGACGTAGAGAGGGTTGTTCTTGGTGCGGCGGCAGAGGATCTGGATGGTGCGCTCGACTTCGTCCTCGCGGCCGATGAGCGGATCGATCTTGCCGTCCCGCGCCTTCTTGTTGAGATCGACGCAGAAGGACTCGAGCGCCTCGCCCGCCTTCTTGTCCTTGGTCCCGCCCTGGGACTGGCCCGACGAAGAAGACGAAGACCGCTTGCCGGTCTCCTCTTCCTGCGCAGCGCCGCGCACGCGGCGGTCTTCGGAGCGGCCGACCTTGGCGATGCCGTGAGAGATATAGTTGACGGCATCGAGGCGCGTCATTTCCTGCTCCTGCAGGAAATAGACCGCGTGGCTTTCGCGCTCCGAGAACAAGGCGACGAGGACGTTGGCCCCCGTCACCTCTTCGCGCCCCGAGGACTGGACATGGATGGCGGCACGCTGCAGGACGCGCTGGAAGCCCGCCGTCGGCTTCGCGTCTTCGGGCCGGTCGAGGACGAGGCTTTCGAGTTCGTTGTCGAGGTAAGTCTTGAGGTCGTTGCGCAAGCGGTCGAGGTCGACACCGCAGGCCCGCATCACCGCCACCGCATCCTGGTCCTCGACCAGCGCGAGCAGGAGATGTTCGAGCGTCGCGAATTCGTGGCGGCGTTCGTTGGCGAAGGCAAGAGCACGGTGCAGGGTCTGTTCGAGATTCCGCGAGAGCATGGGCTAATCCTTCTCAAGAATACATTGCAACGGGTGCTGGTGTTTACGCGCGAAATCCACGACCTGCGTCACCTTCGATTCGGCGATCTCATAAGGATAGACCCCGCAGATGCCGACGCCCCGACGATGGACGTGCAACATGATCTGCGTCGCATCTTCCTGCGACTTGTTGAAGAAACGCTCGAGGACGTGCACGACGAATTCCATCGGCGTGTAGTCGTCGTTGAGCATGAGGACTTTGTACATGGACGGCTTCTGGGTTTTCGGCCGGGTAGCCGTAACAACCCCCGTCCCGGAGCCGTTTCCGCCACCGGGTTGGCCGGGGTCCTCGTCCCCGCCGCCCGAAGTCGCGGGAATGACCCTGGCGGGGATGGGCGCCATGTTCCATATCAGCTCGTCTCGCATGTTCATGGGAACCGGAAGAGCTACGCGCCAAAAACCAGATCGTACCAATGCATCATAGGGCGATTCCTCGCCCCTTGTCACGCAACAGTGGCACGGGTGGTGCCTTATACGCCAAATAACCACAGGATGAAGTGTACTCCTTATCTCTTAAAAGGGGATGAAGTTATCCTTGATGCCCTCGGCGGTAATCACAAGCTGATAATGCTGCTGAGCTTCCTTCTGTTCCCGGTCGAGGCGGAAATCCACCTCCCGCGGCGGGTTGAAGGCGACGCCGGTTTTATCCACAGCCATCAGCGCATCGCGCAGCCTGACGCCTTCGAAGCGGGCCGAAGGATGCGCCCAGCCATTGTATCGAAATTTGCCCCCTTCGCAGCCCGCCGCCAGCCAGAAGAAACCCCAGGACTTGAGCCGGGTTCCCTTGGGCGGCGGCGTTGCGAAGCCGCTGGCATGCAGGGCATCGCGGATGGCGCGGAACTCGCCCCGGCCGACCTGCCCGCGCTCGATCCGCCCCCGCCAGGGCGCCAGCGGATCGGACAGGGAAATGCCGCCCATCAGGTTGGCATCGCCCGACACCTGGATAACGAGGTCGGCGCCGCCGTCCCCGGTGGCGGTCAGATCGTAGGTTCGCACCTGCTCGTACCAGTTGCCGTTGTAGACGAGGCGATAGCGGTCGGGGCCGCCGGCCCGGCAATAGGACCTGATGTCGTCGCCGTTCAGGTAGCTGAACCAGGCCAGGTTACGAAGAATCGGGTTCGAGCGGTTCTCTTCCCGATAGGTGCAGGCGGTCATCAGCAAGACCAGCGCAACTAAGGCAAAAGGGCGGAAAACGGTCATTCCTGGCTCCCCATCATTGGCGTCGCCAACACCCTGTCACGGATCGCCTGAACAGGCACTGAACGTCTTTCCTTATAGGCGATCGCAAAGGCGGAATTATGGTTGGAAAAATATTAATCCCTGCCTGCTATCCTGTAGACAGTGAATCCTTCATTATTTACAATGGTTAACACGCTGTCCTTGCGACGGCACCAGACCGACGTGGGGGACCGATTGGTCACGGACTGTGTATTGAACGCTTGGAAGGCCCGGTTTTTCCCCGTTTTCGGCGCCTTTCGCCTGGCCCGCCGCGCCGCCGCGGCGGCGGTTCTCTTCGCCCTTTCCGCAGCCCTCTTCAATACGCCTGCAACAGCCAAATACGCGGCGGTCGTCATGGATGCGCGCACCGGCAAGGTCCTCCATGCCGCCAACCCCGACGTCCGCCACTATCCGGCCTCGCTGACCAAGGTCATGACGCTGTTCATCGCCTTCGACGCGATCAAGGCGGGCAAGCTGCGCATGGACGACAAGATCACCATTTCCCAGCGCGCCGCGCGCCAGCCGGCATCCCGCCTCGGCCTCGCAGCGGGCGAGACCATCGCCGTCCGTGATGCCGTGTCCGCGCTCATCGTCAAGTCGGCCAACGATATCGCCACCGCCATGGGGGAGCACCTCGGCGGCACCGAGCGCAACTTCGCTTTGATGATGAATGCGAAGGCCGAGGCGCTCGGCCTCGAGAACACGCACTTCCGCAACGCCTCGGGACTGCCCCACCGCCAGCAGCTGACGACCGCGCGCGACTTTGCCAAACTGGTGCGCGCCCTGCAGGTGCAGCATCCCGAACACTACAAGTTGTTCTCGACCCGCTCCTTCACCTGGGACGGGCGCAAGCACGACAACCACAACCGGCTTCTCGACCGCTATGAAGGCGCCGACGGGGTCAAGACGGGCTATATCCGCGCATCGGGCTTCAACCTAGCCGCCTCCGCCACCCGCTCCGGGCACAGGCTGATCGGCGTGGTGATGGGCACCTCTTCGCCCCAGGCGCGCGATCTGCACATGATGGGTCTTCTGGAACGCGCCTTCGAAAAGGCGACCGACGGCCGCTACATCGCCTACGACTACGACCGCAACATCCAGGCCGACCCGTCCAAGCACCCCGCCAGCGCCAAGAAAAAGGTCGAACGCGCCAAGGGTGCCCGCGGCAACGCACAGCTTGCCCGCCTGACGCCGCCCAAGCGGCCGCAGGAACTGGCGCGGGCCACCGGCGAAGGTTCCGCCTACCAGCCGGAAATCCCGTCGCTGCCCGAAGCGCGGCCGCTCGATTGGGAAATCCAGGTCGGCGCCTTTTCGCGCCTGGCGCCCGCGCACCTGACCGCGACGCGCGCCATGCGCCGCCTGCCCAGCCTGCTTGCCCATGCGCGGGTCAATGTCGTCACCACCCGCGAAGACGGCAAGACCATCTACCGCGCCCGCCTTGCCGGCCTCGACGGCGACCGGGCGGAACGCGCCTGCGAATTGCTGAAAGCCAAGAGCATGGACTGCAAGACCGTGCCGCCCGAAGGCTTCGTCGCAGCGCCCGCTAGCGGGCAATAGCGCGGCCCAGTATCCGCCGCCTTATCCGTTTCAGAAACGCCTTCTTGAACCGCCGCCGCCACGCGTCGAGCACAAAAGGCGCCATTCCCGCCCGCAGTCCACGGCAGGGCAGAAAGACCCACGCCGAATCAACCCGCCCATCCGTCTCCACCAGGATCTGGGCAAGACGGTAGCGCACCTCGAAAGCCTTGAGCTTGCGCAGCACCGTCAGGTCGATAGCCTCGGCAATCAACCCCGGCGCGGCGCGGCCGGCCGCGCGTACGAGAACAGGATAGGACTTGCCGCGGACATAGACCGCCTGCCATCCCGGCGCACACGCGGAATAGATAACGATGCCCGAGCCGCTCCGCCCTAGGACGCAGCTGCGCACATCCTCGTCGCGGAGCGTGCCGTAGAAAAAGAGGCGCAAGGGGCGCGCCGGCTCAGAACTGGGGAGGCGCGACGCCGCTGGCATCGAGTTCGGCAACAAGCGCCGCCTTCAGCCGCTCCAGCCCTTCCGACGTCGCCGATTCGCAGCGCGCGACAAGAACGTCCTGGGTGTTCGAAGCCCGCAACAGCCACCAGCCGTCGGCCGTCAAAACGCGCACGCCGTCGCAGTCGTTGAGGTCGGCCTTGCGCGCGAGCAGACGCGCCTTGACCTCCTCCACCACCTTGAACTTGCGATCCTCGGCGCAGGGAAAGCGCAGTTCCGGCGTGTTGATCACGACGGGCAGTTCGTCGCGCAGTTCCGCCAGCGACTTGCCCGAACGCGCAACGAAGGACACCAGCCGCACCGCGGCATAAAGCGCGTCGTCGAACCCGTAGTAGCGGTCGGCGAAGAAGATATGCCCGCTCATTTCACCGGCAAAGGGTGCGCCCGTTTCGGCCATCTTCGACTTGATCAGCGAATGGCCGGTCTTCCACATCAGCGGCGCGCCGCCGATGCGGGAAATTTCGTCGAACAGGACCTGGCTCGCCTTGACGTCGGCGATGATTGTGGCGCCAGGCTTGGCCGCCACGACGTCGCGGGCCAGCAGCGCCATCATCTGGTCGCCCCACAGGATGCGTCCCTTGCCGTCGACCACGCCGATGCGGTCGCCGTCGCCGTCGAAAGCGATGCCGAGATCGAGTTTTTCCTTCGCCACGGCAGCGATCAGGTGTTCTAGGTTCTTCGGCACCGTCGGGTCGGGATGGTGGTTCGGGAATTCACCGTCGACGGTTTCAAACAGCAGAACATGGCGGCCCGGAAGTTTTTCCGTCAGCGCCTTCATCGCCGGACCGGCGGCGCCGTTGCCCGCGTCCCAACCGATGGCAAGCGGAACCTTGCCGTCGTAATCGGCGGCGAGCCGCGCAACATAGGCATCGAACACCGCCTGGTCGCGCACCGAACCCTTGCCCGAGGCATAGTCGCCCGAGGCGGCGATGGCCCCCAGAGCCAGAATATCGGCACCGAAAAAGGCCTTGCCGAAGGCCATGAACTTGAAGCCGTTGTAGCGCGGCGGATTGTGGGATCCGGTCACCTGGATGCCGCCGTCGCTCTTCGCCGAGACGGTCGCGTAGTAGAGCATCGGCGTCGGGCCTTCGCCGACGCGCACGACGTCCATGCCGCCCGCCGTCAGGCCTTCGACCAGCGCCGCTTCGAGAACAGGCGACGATTTGCGCCCGTCGCGCCCGACATGGACGGTCTTGCCGCCCTTCTTCGAAAGCCACGTGGCGAAGGCGCGGCCGAGCGCACGGGCATCGGCTTCCGTCAGGTCCTTGCCGACGGTGCCGCGTACATCGTATTCGCGCAGGATGGTCGGATCGAATTTATGACCCGTCATGGGCTTACTCCTCTTGTCCCGGCGTCGGCCGGCCGATGCTGACATAGCGAATGCCCGCCGCCGTCATGTCCTCGGGGCGGAAAACGTTGCGCAGGTCGACGACCACCGGCGATTTCAGCACCGCCTTGATCGCCTCCGCATCTAGGGCGCGGAACTGGTTCCATTCCGTCAAAATCACGAGGCAATCGGCCCCCGCCATCGCCGTCTCGATACCGTCGGCGTAATCGAGGCCCGACAGCAGCTTGCGCGCTTCGTTCATGCCTTCGGGATCATAGGCCCGCACTTTTGCCCCCGCCGCCAGCAGCGCGGGCACGATGTCGAGCGCCGGGCTTTCCCGCATGTCGTCGGTGTTGGGCTTGAAGGTCAGGCCCAGCACGGCGATGGTCTTGCCTTTGGCATCGCCGCCGACAGCACGAATGATCTTCTGCGCCATGGCATGCTTGCGGGCATTGTTGGACGCCACGACGTTTTCGACGATGGTAACCGGAGCGCCCGCATCGCGCGCGGTCTTGACCAGCGCCAGCGTGTCCTTGGGGAAGCATGACCCGCCGTAACCCGGCCCGGGGTGCAGGAACTTTCGCCCGATGCGCCCGTCGAGACCCATGCCGCGCGCAACATCGGTGACGTCGGCGCCCACCGCTTCGCACAGGTCCGCCATCTGGTTGATGAAGGTGATCTTGGTGGCGAGGAAGGCATTGGTCGCGTACTTGATCAGTTCGGCCGTTTCCCGGCTGGTATAGAGGATCGGCGTCTCCAGCAGGTTGAGCGGCCGGTAAAGCCGCCCCAGCACCTCGCGCGCGCGTTCCGAATCGGCACCGATCACGACGCGGTCGGGGCGCATGAAGTCGCCGATGGCGGAGCCCTCGCGCAGGAATTCGGGGTTCGAGGCTACGTCGAAATCGGCATCGGCACGAGTCTTGGCAATGATGCGCGAGACCTCGCGCCCGGTGCCGACCGGCACCGTCGACTTGGTCACCACCACCGTGTAGCCGTCGATGGCACGGGCGATTTCCTCGGCGGCGCCGTAGACGTAGCTCAGGTCCGCATGGCCGTCGCCGCGACGGCTGGGCGTGCCGACGGCAATGAACACGACGTCGGCCGCTTTGACCGCGGCACCGAGGTCGGTAGTGAAGGACAGGCGTCCGGCCTTGACGTTCTCGGTTACGAGGTCATCGAGGCCCGGCTCGAAAATCGGAATCTGGCCCTGTTCGAGACGCGCGATCTTGCCATCGTCCTTGTCCACACAGGTGACGTCGAAGCCGAATTCGGCGAAACACGCCCCCGATACGAGGCCGACATAGCCGCTGCCGATCATGGCAATACGCATGGTTCCTGTTCTCCGTATCGCCGGGCCTAGTGGGCGCTGGTCCGGCGCATGTAATCACGAAGGCGCTCGCGCATGGCGTCGTCCTTCATGGCAAAGGCGAGCTGCGCCTCGACGAAACCGACGCGCGAACCGCAATCGTAACGATGCCCGCCGCAACGCAGGCCGTGGAAGGGCGCATGGCCGATCATCTTGGCCATAGCGTCGGTCAACTGGATTTCTCCGCCCGCGCCGCGCTGGCGAAGCGCGAGATGCTCGAAAACCTCGGGCAGAAGGACGTAGCGTCCGATCACGGTCAGTGTAGATGGCGCTTTTTCCGGCTCGGGCTTCTCGACCAGCCCCTTCACTTCCGCCATGTGGCCGTCATCGGCACCGACATCGAGCACACCGTAGCGGCGCGTCAGTTCGCGCGGCACTTCTTCCACCGCGACGACGTTGCCGCCGGTCTTGCCGTGCAGCGCCACCATCTGGGCCAGCGCCGGCGGATCGCAGTCCATCAGGTCGTCGGGCAGCAGCACCGCGAAGGGCTCGTCGCCGATGAGATCGCGCGCGCAATTGACCGCATGGCCGAGGCCGAGCGGACGGTCCTGGTGAACGCAATGGACAGAGCCGCGCGGCGGCTCCATCTCGCGCAGCATGGTAACGAGCTTGGGGTCCTTGGCGTTGAGTTCCGCCTCGAGCGAAGCGACCAGTTCGAAATGCGCCCGCAACATCGGCTCGTTGCGAGGGCCGGTGATGAAAATGAAGGTATCGATGCCGGCGGCGCGGGCTTCCGACACGGCATAGTCGATCAGCGGCCGGTCAACGACGGGCAGCATTTCCTTGGGTACCGCCTTGGTCGCCGGAAGGAAACGGGTGCCGAGCCCCGCTACAGGAAATATCGCCTTGCGAACGGCTTTCGCCATGGTGTGCTGCGTTCCTTTTCGTCCCCGGGTCCCCGCCGGGCGCGGCCTTTGTGCCATAGCGCCCGCCCCCCGGCAAGGCCGCCCCTTCACCCCCGCTTGAGGAGCACATCCTTGGCCTGATTGAGCTTTGCAGCCAGATAGGTGGACCCGCCCCGGTCCGGGTGCAGCTTGGCCATCAGGCGCCGGTGGGCTTCCTTGATCTCGGAGGCCTTGGCCCCCGGGGCGAGGCCGAGGACGTCGAGGGCCTCCTCGGCGCTCATGCCGCCGGACGGCGGCGGCCGCCGGGGCGGCGCCTCCGTCCCTTCCCCCGTTCCGCCCTGGCGCCAGTCGGCCCCATGCGTACGGTCGAGGTAGGCTTCAAGGACCCCCACCGAATCGGCGTCATCAGCTACCTCGTCGAGCAGATCCCGCAATTCCTCTACCGACATCCCGGCAAGGCCGCGCCCGGCGAAGCGGCCGCGCTGGACCGTGCCGCGCATGGTGCCGCTGTCGTGGTCAAGTTCCATACTCAGCCAGCCGGTATTGATCGTCGAACGGCCGCCCGCAGCGGGGCCCTGCGCGTTGCGCTGGCGCAGCCGGATCGAACGCCAGTGAAAAAAGAACGGCAAGAGCAACGGCAGAACGTAGAGCGCCCACTGCACACGCTCGGTCGCAAGGATGATCCCGCCGAAGCCGAGCACGACGATTACCGCCAGCACCTTGACCGCCCAAGCCAGCAACCGCGGGTCGGCATTGACGATCCAGCGCGCCAGCAGCAACAGGCCGAACAGGAGTCCGATTCCAAGAACGAAATACGCGATCATCGGCTACTTCATCTCGTTGGTCAGCAGGCGCACGACGCCGCTGCGGCTGCCGGAATAATCGAGAAGCGCCTTGCGTCCGCCCGCGGCATAGACGGCGACCGCCGAAAGCAACTCCTTGAGCTGTTCCGCCGATCCGGAATCGAAACGGCAATAGGCGCCCTTGGTCAGTTTGGCGATCTGGCGAAAGCCGCGCTCGGCCACTGGATCGCCGCCTTCGTGAAAGATGAATGCCGGAACGCCGAGAAGTCCCAGTTCGCCCGCAACCTGACAGAGATCATCGACAGGCTCTTCCATGGCATCGCCGACGAAGACCAATGCGTTGACTTTCTTCTTGCGGGTCTCGCTCGCGGCATGGGCGAGGACGCGGCCGATCTGGGTATGCCCGCCGAGACAGCGCACCGCCGTCATGCGCCGGACGAGATCGGCGGAATTGGTCACCCAGGGACTCGCCTTGCACTCGTTGTAGCCGCGATAGAAGACGAGCTGGACCTCGAGGCCGCCCAGCGTGTCGGTCGCCGTGAACATGTCGCCCTGGATCGCGCAGGCACGATCCCAGGTCGGTTCCCTGCTGGCGGTGGCGTCCATGGCGAACATAAGCCGGCCACGGGTGCCGGCCGCGCGCGGCGGCGCAGCGGCAACCTGATTGAGGAAGCGCTCGACGTCGGCCGACCGGCGCTCGGCCGGTGCCTTGGCACTGCCCGAGCGAATATCGCGTTTGCCGCTCATGGGACAATGATACGCAATCCGACCGGCGCGAGGTAGACGCCAATTCCCGCCTGTACTCGGGACTTTTCACGCTCACGGGGCTGGATTAGTTTGGACTTCGGCCGTACCGGCGGCCATCGCACCCCATAAATAAGCAAAACCGGGAGAGGAAACCGTGTCCGAGACCGAGCGCAACCAAGCGCCGCGGGAGGCCGAAGCCGGCCCTTCGCGGATCGCGCTTTACACCGCCTTCGGCGTCGGACTGACCGCCAATTCCGTGGCGCTGATGGTCAAGGTCGTGTTCGCGCTCTGGGCGGTGCACCTGCACATGTCGCCGGGCCACTTCGGCCTCGCCTCCTCGGCCAGCGCGCTCCTGCCCTTCCTGCTCTCGATCCACGGCGGCGTGCTGATGGACCGGCTCGGCATCCGCCGGGTGACATTGGCCTATGTCATAACGACGGCCCTGGCGGTTCCCCTTTACCCGGTGCTGCCCTTCTTCTGGGCGATCATCGTCCTGCAGCTCATCACCGGGCTCACCTCGAACATGGGATGGGTCGGCGCCCAGGCGCTGATCTGCAACCTGTCGTCGGGGCGCACCGCCCTGATCGCCCAGTTCTCGGTTGCGGGCAAGCTCGGTACGCTCATTGCCCCGATCGTCGTCGGCGCCGCCTGGGACATCGGCGGGCCGTGGGGTGCTTTCGGCCTGGTGACACTGGCCTCCTGGGTCGTGGTGGCGGCACTGTGGATCGCGCCGACTGATCCGGACACCACACCGCGCCCGACGGCGCGCGACGTCGTGCGCGAGCTGACGCCGAAAATGTCGGATTACATCCGCGCCTTTTCCCTGATCGCCATACCGGCGGTCGCTTTCGTCGTTGTGATGAGCGCACTGCGCATTTCATCGACCGCCGTGCAGACGTCCTTCTACGTCGTCTATCTGCGCGACATCGGCATGATCGGTACGCTGGTCGGCGTGCTGGTCGCCCTGTCCGAGGGCGCCGGACTGCTGGGCGCCCTTATGGCCTCCTTCTGGGAGAAATACCTGAAGCCTCACTGGGTGTTCATCCTTTTCGTCGTCATGTCCCTGTTTTTCGTCTCCATCACGCCGCTGCTCGGCGGCGTCTTCGCGCTGCTCGCGATTGCGACTTTCCTGCGCGGCTACGGCCAGGGCCTGAGCCAGCCGGTGATGTTCGGCATTCTCTCGCGCGCGGTCGGTCGCAACGAACAGGGGACCTCCATCGGCCTGCGCACGACCTCGAACCGCTTTGCCACGATGATCGTGCCGGGCGTCATGGGGCTGGTGGCCGAAGCCGTGGGCGTCGAGGCGAGCTTCTACTGGATCGGTGGCAGCCTGATCGCCATGACGCTCTGCGTCGTCCTGTTCGTGCGCCGCATTCCCGGGTTCAAGTCCTGATCATGGCCTCAGCGCCCGCCAGCCCTCCACGCCGTGCCCTTATGCTGAGTTACGGTTCCGGCCTGCTCGCACTCGGCCTGATGGATGCCTATGTCTTCATCATTCCGCTGTGGGCAGTGCTGATCGGCGCCAACGCGACAGAAGTGGGCCTGCTGGTGGGCGCTCGCTCGCTGCTGCCGGGCCTCCTCGCCATTCACGGTGGCGCCCTGATCGACCGTTACGGGCCAAGGCGCATCATGATCGTGTTTGTCGTCGTCATCATCGTCATGGCGCCGCTATATCCGCTGCTGCCGTGGTTCGTGCCGCTCTTGATCATGCAGACGATCATCGGGCTGGCGCTGACCATGCAATGGGTCGGCGCGCAAACCACCATCGCTCATCTGTCGAAGGGCGAAACGGGCTACATCGGCTATTTTTCCTTCGCCACCCGCATCGGGACCTTCGTCGCCCCGATCATTTTCGGCCTGTTGTGGGACTTCACCAACCCCACCGCCTGTTTCATCGGCGTGTCCCTGTGGGCGGCCGTGATGCTAGCGCTCACCCTTTCCATTTCCGGGGACGGTCCGAGGCGTGCCAGCGAAGCGCCGACGGGGCCGCGCTCCATCGCGGGCATGATCCGCACGGTGATGCCGAAATGGTCGGATTACCGCGAAACCATCGCGCTCTGCGCCATCCCGGCGATCGCCATTTCCATCGGCGCGTGCTTTTTGCGCAATTCGACTTCCAGCATCCAGAGCTCGATCTACGTCGTCTACCTGACCGAAATCGGCATCACCGGCACCGTCATCGGCGTGCTGTTCGCCGCCATCGAAGGGGCGAGCAGCATCGGCTCTCTGGTCGCGGGACGCGCCTCCAAACTGTTGCCGCCCTTCGTCATGCTGATCGGCACCACCGCAGCGGCGATTGCCCTGATTGCCATAACACCTCTGCTGGGCGGCATCGTCGTTCTGCTTTTCGTCGCCCAGGCCCTGCGCGGCGTCATCCAGGGCATCAACCAGCCGGTGATGTTTTCCGTCCAGGCAAAGGCGGTGCCGCCCGAACGCCAGGGGGCGACCGTCGCCCTGCGGGTCACGGTCAACCGCGTATCGTCGATCATCATTCCGCCGGTCATGGGCATCATCGCCGATGCCGCAGGCATCGGGTCGAGCTTCCTGATCCTCGGCGCCGTGCTGCTGGCGGGCACCGCCGTGCTGTGGCTCTATGCCCGCCGCATGCCCGAGGCGGCAGCGACATGAGCGATCCGCGCCCGCAGGTGCCCCGCCGCGCGCTGTGGCCGGTTCTGGGCACCGGGCTCGCCACCAACCTCTATGCCGATTTCATGCTGGTAGTGGTGCCGCTGTGGGCGCTCAAGCTCGGCGCGACGCCATCGCAGATCGGCATCATGATCGGGGCGCGCTCGATCCTGCCGTTCCTGCTGTCGATCCACGGCGGCGTGTTGATGGACCGGCTGGGGACGCGGCGCATGATGCTGCTGTTCACCGGCATCACGGCGGGGCTGATCCCGCTCTATCCCTTCGCCACGTGGTTCCCGATGCTCGTTCTTCTGCAGATGCTGACGGGCCTTTTCTCCAACATGCACTGGGTCGGCGCGCAGACGCTGATCGCGCGCATGGGCAAGGGCGATGCGCATTACCTCGGCATCTTTTCCTTCATCTCGCGGGTGGGGTCTATCGGCGGGCCGGTCGTCATCGGCCTGATCTGGGATTTCACCGGCGTCTGGGGCGGTTTTGCCGCCTGCTTCGCCGTCGCGCTCGCCATGTGGGCGACGGTGATCGCCGTGCCCGGCTGGGGCGAGCACGGCAGCGCCGCAGAGGCCGAGGCCTACGCCCGCGCGCAGGCCGCCAACCCGCCGCCACCCTTCGGCTGGCGCGATACCCTGCCGCGCATCGGCGATTACATCGCCTGCGTGCAACTGCTGGCGATTCCGGCGGTCATGCTGGGCATTGCCGTGGCGCTGCTGCGTCACACGCCCTCCACCATCCAGGCTTCCTTCTACATCACCTACCTGAAGGACATCGGCCTGACCGCGACGCTGATCGGCGTCCTGATCGGCTGCGCCGAAGTGCCGAGCGCCTTCGGCTCCCTTTTCGCAGCGCCCGCCATGCGCCGCGTGCCGGTGCACTGGCTGCTGGTCGGGCTGACGGCGCTGACCATCGTGCTTATGGCGGTCACGCCGCTGCTCGGCGGCATTTTCGCCATTCTGGTGGCCGCCCAGGTTCTGCGCGGTCTCGGCCATGGGCTTTTGCACCCGGCCGCCTTTTCGGTCATCGCCAAGGCCCTGCCCGCGGAAGCCCAGGCGCGCGGCGTGGCGCTCAGGACCACCGGCAACCGGCTGGGCGCGCTTCTTCTGCCCATCGTCATGGGCTTCGTCGCGGAAGTCGTGGGCGTGGAGGCGAGTTTCCTGATCATCGGCACGGGGCTTCTCGGCATCGTCGCCGTGATCGCCGTGTGGTCGGGGCGCAACCCCGCGTTCCGCACCCTCTCCTGACGCGCGCGCCACTGCCTTTGCCATCTAGGCCTTGGACCTTTAAATTGATTGCAGCGCCGGAACCAACCGGCACCGCGGGCGGTCATTAGCCCCGCAGGAAATGAGGAAGCCCATGTCCCCTTCGGGGCAGCCCGTCATGAAGCGGGCCGAGATCTACACCTATGCCACCGGCACCCTGAACGACGCCCAGACGGAGCTCGTCAGCTTCATCATTCCGCTGTACGCGGTGGCGCTCGGATTCGGGCCGCTCGAGCTTGGCATCCTCGTCAGCGCCAAGTCGATCCTGCCCTCGATCCTGTCCATCCACGGCGGCGTGCTGATGGACCGCTACGGCACGCGGCTGGTCATGCTGATGATGGGTGCGGCCTGCACCCTGATGCCGCCACTGTTCATCGTCGCCAGCTGGTTCCCCACCCTGCTTTTGCTGCAGATGGCGCTCGGCATGGTGCAGTCCTTCGGCTGGATCGGCGCCCAGGCCCTTGCGGTCGCCGTCGGCAAGGACAACCCGCGCGTCCTCGACCGGTTTTCGTTCTTCGCGCGCGTCGGCGTCATGGTCGCGCCCACACTGGCGGGCGCCATGTGGGATTTCCTGCCCCACTGGATTTCCTTCGTCGTGATCGGCGCGGCGGGCGGCGCCTTCTGGCTGGCGGTGCGCGCCATCCCGCCTGCGGCGACCGGCGAGGACCGCTCGAGCGACGATCCCCGTCCGCCGTTTCGCCTGCGCGACATCATGCCGCGGCTCAGCGATTACATCGGTGCCATCGGGCTGATGGTGATCCCCGTCGTCGCCTTCGTCGTCGTGGTGTCGTCGGTGCGTATCGGATCGGCGCTGATGCAGCAATCCTTCTACATCGTCTACCTGAAGGAGATTGGCCTGCAGGCCACCTTCATCGGCCTGTTCGTCACCCTGTCACAGATGATGGCGGCGGCGGGTACGCTGTCGGGGGCCTGGATGTCGCGCTTCGTGCCCCCGCACTGGGTGTTTCTGGGCATGGTGACGCTGTCGGTGATCCTGATCTACTCCACGCCGGTCTTCGGCTCGGCCCTGTTCATCCTCGCCATCGCGATCGCGGTGCGTGGCTTCGCCCAGGGGGCTAGCCAGCCGGTCATGTACACGATCCTGTCGCGCGCGGTGTCGCGGGAAACCCAGGCCACCGCCATCGGGCTGCGCGCCACCGGCAACCGCGTCGCGGGCATCACGCTCCCCATCCTGATGGGCGCGGTGGCGGAAACATGGGGGCTGGCGGCGACCTTCTTCGTCACCGGCGGGCTTCTGCTGCTGATCCTTGGCGGTTCCGCCATCGCCATCATGGGCCAAAAGCGCGAGGGGGGCCCGTCATGAGCGCGCCGACAATGGCCGATCAGGACCCCGCGCCCGAGGTGCCCCGCCGCCTCGAGATGGCGGTCTATGGCGCGGCGACGTTTTCCAACTCGCTCGGCTACATGATCATGGTGGTGCTGCCGCTGTGGGTGGTGACCCTCGGCGTGTCGCCGCTGATGGTCGGCATTATCCTCGGCGCGCGGCACGCGCTGGTGCTGCTCTATTCGATCCACGGCGGGGCGATGATGGACCGCCTCGACGTGCGCCGGGTGATGATCGCCTTCGCCAGCTTCGGCGTCCTGTTGCCGCTCCTGTTCCCGATCACGCCCTGGATCTGGGCCATCATCATCCTGCAGATGATCGGCGGCTATTGCTCGGCCACCGGCTGGATGGGCGCCCAGGCGATCATCGGTCAGGTCATGCGCGGCAGCGCCGTTCACACCGGGCGCATGGCCTTCGTCGTGCGCATCGGCGCCCTGATCGGCCCGCCGGTGGCAGGCGCCGCCTGGGACTTTGGTGGTCCCTGGGCGGCCTTCGGCATCCTGTCGATTTGGGGGCTTGGCATGCTGCTCTGCTGCATCGCCTTGCCGCCGGTGCATCAGGAAGGCGATACCGCCCCGCGCCCGCGCCCGCGTGTTGCCGATCTGATGCCGCGGCTCTCCGACTATCTCATTGCCTTCCGCATGCTCGCCGTGCCGCTGGTCGCAGTGGTGATGGCGGTATCGGTGCTGCGCATCGCCGGCTTCAGCATCCAGTCGTCTTTCTACGCAGTCTATCTTGATGGCCGGGGCTACAACGGCACTGCCATCGGCGTGCTGCTTGCCGCCTATTCGCTGTTCGGCGGCGGATTGTCCCTTGCCGTCGGCCCTCTCACCCGACGCTTCGCGCCGCTGTGGCTGCTGATCTTCGTCATCGGCGGATCGGCGGCGGCAATCGCGCTGACGCCCGCGCTCGGCAGCTACTGGCTGCTGCTGCTGGCCGCTGCCGTCAACGGGGGCTGCTACGGCCTCAGCCAGCCGCTGGTGATCTCCATTACCTCCAAGGTCGTCGGCCGCGGCGAGCAGGGCAAGGCCGTCGGCCTGCGCACCACCGCCAACCGGCTGGCAGCCACCTTCCTGCCGGTGATCATGGGCGCCGTGGTGCAAGGCGTCGGTCTGGAGGCGAGCTTCTTCATCACCGGCGGCGCCGTCGTCGCCCTGCTGGCCGTGGTCGCGCTGGGGGCCCGCCTGGTGACAAGCCCCGCCGACAGGATGCCCGGAAGCGGTCTGCCCAAAGGCTGAGGCACCCTTCCTTGACCCCCGCCCCGGACGGCCCCTACACTTTCGGACAGGAACGAGGGACCAATTCTGGAACGAACCGACTGCATCGTTATTGGCGCAGGCGTGGTGGGGCTCGCCACGGCGCGTGCGCTCGCGCGCACCGGACGCGAGGTGGTCATCCTTGAAGCGGAGGCCGCGCCCGGCCAGCACACGTCTTCGCGCAATACCGGCTGCATCCATGCGGGCATGGGCTATGTGCCGGGCAGCCTGAAATCCCGGCTGGCGCTGCGCGGCAAGGAACTCATGTACGCCTTCTGCGCCGACCACGGCGTGGCACACCGGCGCTGCGGCAAGCTGGTAGTGGCGACCGAGCCCGAGCAGATCCCCGCCCTTCATGCGCTGATGAAACAGGCCGAGGCCAACGGCCTGTTCGACATGCGCATGCTCGATCCGGCCGAAGTACGCGAGATGGAACCCGAACTGCGCTTTGCCGCTGCTGTCCATTCGCCGTCATCAGGAATCGTCGATCAGCACGACCTGATGCAGGCGATCCTCGGCGATGCCGAATCCTACGGTGCAGTGCTGGCGCTCAACGCGCCGGTCGTCGCGGGCCGCGCCACCGGCAACGGCATCGAGATCACCACCGGCGGCAAGGACGCCACGACCATCCGGGCAGGCATGGTCGTCAATGCCGCGGGCCTCGGCGCGCAGAAGGTCGCCCGCGCCATTAACGGCGTGCGGCCCGAAAGCGTGCCCGGACAGGTGCTGACGCGGGGCTGCTATTTCGTGCTGCGCCGGCGCTCGCCGTTTTCACGCCTGATCTACCCGCTGCCCGAGCTCGGCCATGCCGCGGTTCATGTCAGTCTCGACCTCGCCGGGCAGCTGCGCTTCGGCCCCGACACCGAAGCCGTCGACCGCATCGACTACACCGTCGATCCGGCACGCGCCGCGTTCTTCTACGAGGCGGCGCGCACCTTCTGGCCGGGGCTGAAGGACGGCGACCTGGTGCCGGGCTATGCCGGCATCCGCCCGAAGCTGAACAAGGAACGCGCCTCGCTCAACGATTTCGTGGTGCAGGGTGCCGACAGTCACGGCGTGGAAGGGCTGGTTTCCCTCTACGGGATCGAAAGCCCCGGGCTGACGTCGTCGCTCGCCATCGGCGAATACGTCACCCGGCAGCTGGGAGCGGCGTGAGGCGGCGATGGCGGAAATGCTCTACCTCGTCGTCGGCCTGATGATCGTGATGGCGGCCATTCCCCTTCTGGCGGTGCTCGCGCTCGCGCTCGCCATTGCCAAGCGCTTTTTCATGCGTTTCAACGATGCCGTCGACCGCATGCGTTTCCGCGTACGGCTTGGCGGCAACATCGCCTATTTCATCGCGGCGCTGAATGCGCTCGCCGTCCTTTACTACTTCCTGTCGGCGGGCCTGCCCGTGGGCGCGCGCTTCGGCCCGTGGCTCGGCGAGGCGGCCCAGCGCCTGCCCGAAGGCTGGTATCTGGCCACCTGCTTTGCCTTCCTGATCGCAGGCTTCCTGATCAAGGTGACGCGCTCGGTCTATATCGCCGGGTTCCTGCTGGGCCTCTTCGCCGTGCAGGTCGCCATCGAAATGGCGCCAACGGTCTTCGCCCTTGCCCGCGATCCCGGCCTGTTCGCCCGCTTCTTTGCGGAGATCACAAGGCTGCGCTCGGCTTATGCCGATGTCGGCGGCATCCCCGGCACGGTCATGGGCACGCTGCTTGCCGGCATCGTTTACGGTGCGGCCGTGCAGTTTATCTACTACCTGCTGGCGACGGCGGGACTGATCATCGCCCTGTCGGCAGCGCTGCGCCTTCGCCGCTTCAACATCCGGCGCTTCCGCGCACCGGCGCCGTAAGGAGCTTGCCGATGATCGAGCTGGCACTATCGGCCTTCGTGACGCTCTTCGTCGTTCTTGACCCGCCGGGGATGGCGCCGATATTCGCCGGGCTGACGGCGAACGAAACCGATGCATCGCGACGCCGGCTGGCCTTGCGCGCCACGGTGACCGCAGGAGTGATCCTGGTCGCTTTCGCCTTCGTCGGCGAATGGGTCCTGCGCATGCTCGGCGTGACCATCGAGGCCTTCCGCATCGCGGGCGGGCTTCTGCTGTTCATGGTCGCCGTCGACATGCTGTTCGCTCACGAAACGCCGCTGCGGCGCACCACGGCGGTCGAGGACGAAGAAGCCATTCACCGGCAGGACATATCAGTCTTTCCCCTCGCCATTCCGCTCATCGCGGGACCGGGAGCGATGACCACCATCGTCCTGTTGATGCAGCAGGCCTCGGGCGAACCGCTGCGCCAGGGAATGACCATTGCCATACTGGCGGTGGTGCTGGCCCTTGTTCTGGTCGGGTTATTGGCCGCGGTCAGGCTGGTGCGGGTGATCGGCGTCACCGGCACCAACGTCATCACGCGGGTGTTGGGGCTGATCCTTGGCGCGCTCGCCGTGCAATACGTGATCGACGGCGTCCTCACCATCCTCGGTACCGACTGACATCAGGCGCGGATATCGACCTTTTCGCGCGGCCGGGAAGCATCCTCGCCACCGTCCTCCGCCCCATCGCCGCCACCTGAGGCAGGCAGGCTGTCGAGGATCGCCTTCGTCGTGGCTGCGGCCTCGGGCACGAGGCTGTAACCGGCCTCGCCCGCGACATCCTGGCTGATGGCGCGCGCACGGTCGGCCGTGGCGCGCAGTTCAAGGAAGTTCGACCGCACCGCGCCGCTTTCGGCTGAAACGCGTGACCCGACATCGGCCGCGGCATCGGCGCGGCCCGCCGCCGCGCGCAGCACGCCCCCGATCCCGGCCGCGGCATCGATCGCCGTATCGACGAGGGCATCGGCTACAGTGGCACCTGCCTCGGTCAACAGAGAGGCGCTTTCGAGACCCGCGGCAAGACCCGCCGCCGTCGCCTTGGCAATGGATACCGTGGCTTTCGCAGAATCGCCGTCGGACGACCCGACAGTGAAAGTGAAACTGCGCGACGCGCCGCCGTCGCCATCCAGCAGCTTCACGCCGCCGTAAGTCGTACGGTCGACGATGGCGCCGATCTCGCTGCGCAGGGCTTCGAAGGCGTCGTGGAGAATGGCGCGATCACGCGCCGACATGTCCGCTTCAGCGGCCGTCTCGGAAAGAACCTTCATGTCGTCGAGCGCGGCGGCGATGGCATCGATGCCCGTCTTGGCTGCGGAAAGAAGGCTTTGCGCCGTGGCCGCACCGGCAGCGGCGCCCTTCGCCGCGCCCATGGCGAGCGCGAGTCGCCCGGCAGGGGCAAGGCCCTGTGCATCGCGCTTGAGGCTCTGCGTCGGCGTGAAAGCGCCCGAGGTGCGCGCCGTCGTGCCTGAGCGCGCTACGACGGGCGATTGCGTCGCGGTGCCGCTGTATCCGGTGACGAGTTCGACGATCATGGCCCTGGCAAAAATCGTTTCGGCCCCTTCCGCGGTGCGGATCGGGCACGGTGCAAGGATAACCGCATCGCCATGGAATTTTTCTAATGCCCTCGGACTTTCGCGGGGCATTTGCCTAAAATTTTATAGAACTTGCTTAGAGCAGGCCGAGTTCCCTGAGTTCCCGCGCCATTTCGGCGGGCAGGCGATCGGCGCCCTTGGCCTTGCCGCGGGCGGGGGCGTCCTTGAGGTCGGCGGGCGCGTCCTCGCCCTTGAGGTATCGCCAGCCCTGCATAGCCCGGTGGGCCACCGGCACGGTGCGGACGATTTCCGCTGCAAGCCGGATGGCGCAGCGCTTGCGCTGCTTGCCCGGACGGATGCGCTCCTCGAAGCCCAAGATGCGCTGGCGGGCGACGATCTCGCCGCGGATGATCCAGTACATGGATCCCCCATCGGTAACCTCGTCCGCCTGACGGGGAAAGTTGCGGGTAAAATGAAAAGTGCCCGCGCCCTCGCCGCTGGCCTTGCGCTCGGCACGGCGCTGCTTCTGCACCCGCGCAAGGTCGGCCACCGAATCTATGCCGACGGCCATCTTGAGCAGGTGCAGCGCCACGGAGCCGTTCCCGGTGGTCAGCCGTTCTTGGAAATGATGTTGAGAAGCGCCTGGCGACCCTTGGCGATCTCGTTCATCGCGCGGTCGATGGCCTTGGGCAGTTCGGCCGGGTCTTCGACCCGCTCGCCGTAGCCGTCGGCCACCTGCACCACCTTTTCGTAAGCCGTGCCCGGCTGGAAATAGGTGAGCGGCTCCCAGTTCGACTTGGCAGAGAATCCGTCGGGATAGACCTCGCGGGTGTTGCGGCGCACCGCGTTCCACATGGAGTTGTTGAACACCATGAACAGGATCGGCAGCTTCTCGGCGCTGGCGACGTAATGGGCCGACACGGGGTTGCCGAACATGTAGGCGCCATCGCCGGTGGTGCAGAAAATCTGCCGGTCGCGCGAGGCGATCTTCATGCCGCAGGCGGTGCCGAGGCTCCAGCCGAGGCCGCCGCCGTAGCCCAGCGAATAGAACGTGCCGGGCTTGCTAAAATTCATGTGGGCGGGCGAGATCTGGCTTTCCTTGATGACGATGTCGTCGGGGCCCTTCACCTGGTCGATGCAGTGCGACACCCAGGCCGGATGGATCGGGCTGTCGGTGCGCGCCTTTTCAAGGGTCGCGCGCTTCTGCTCGGCCTGCTTGGCCTGAACCTCGGCCATGCGCTTGCGGCGCGCATCGATGCGCGATGCAGCCCCCTTCTGCTCAGCCTCCAGCGCCGCATCGAGCGCACGGAGCGTCCACTTGAGCAGGCCCGTGATGGCGACGTCGGACCGGAAGCCGCGAATCGGATAGGACGCAAACAGCGGATCGGCGCCGAGATGGATGATCTTGCAATCGACCTTCGGGGCCTTCTTCGCCGGAATCCACGGTACGTCGCAATCGGCGACGATGATGACGTCGGCATCGGTCACGAAATTGTCGGGGTTGTGGCCCGCGTTCATCGGATGATCCGATTCGATGCACATGTAGCGCGGCTTGCGCTGGGTCACCGGAATGGCGAAGCGGCTGGCAAGGCTGCCCAGCGCCGCCACGTCCTCTTCATCGGCGCCGGCGCTCGCCGTGATGATAAGCGGGTTCTCCGCCTTTGCGATGATGGCGGCGGCACGGGCGACCGCTTCGGGATCAGGTGCCGGCGGCGAAGCATGGGCATGACGCGAGGGCGAATCGTAGGTGAAGTTGCTGACGGGTGCGGCCAGCACTTCGCGCGGCAGGGTCAGGTACACGGGCCCGCGCGGATAACCCATCATCGAGTTGAGCGCGCGGTCGACCGTGGTTTCCAGGACCTCGGCATTGGGCAGTTCGTAGTCCCACTTGACCACTTCGCGGACCATGGCACGCTGGTCGAACATTTCCTGCGGCCAGTGGATTTCGCCGGTGCGCGCACCCGTCAGGGTCGCCGATTCGGAGAACGGCGTGCGGCCGGCCGAAAACAGGATGGGCACGTTGCCGCGATAGGCGTTGATCAGCATGCACATGG
Organism: Alphaproteobacteria bacterium; assembly: GCA_038145705.1. Taxonomy (GTDB): domain Bacteria; phylum Pseudomonadota; class Alphaproteobacteria; order SMXQ01; family SMXQ01; genus WHSO01. The sequence continues at coordinate 152,986 of JAYQQF010000005.1, forward strand.
CATTCGCCGTGCCCACGTTCACATGGACCATCACCGCCTGGGGGCGGCCGGTGCGGGCGTAGTAGCCCTGCGCCATTGCCATCGCCACGTTCTCGTGCGGGCAGGTGATCGGCTCGGGCACCTTGATGCCGCCCGCGCGCAGCTTGGAATAGGCCTCGATCAGGGGGGCGAAGTCGGTGCCCGCGTTGCCGAACAGGTAGTCGATGCCGCGATCGGCAAGGAGCTGGAGATAGGCTTCCGCGACGGAGCCCGAAGCGAGGGTCTTTGTGGACATGGGAACTCCCTGATTGAGCCGGTGGCCCGAGGTATTTTGACTGTTTTGTAGCCGAGGCGGCGGGGCCTCGCCACCCCTATAATGACCCCGCGGTCACCACGGCAATGCGCGCCCGTCATAGGCCGTGAAGCTGCCCGAATCACCGGGTTTGGCGGCGGTGATCAGGTGCCTGAGACCGGCGACGGACTGGGGCGCGTCGATCAGCCCCTCGGGGCCGCCCATGTCGGTGCGCACCCAGCCCGGATGGAGCAACAGAACGGTAATGCCCTTGTCGGCAAGGTCGAGGGCGAGCGACCGCCCGACGGCATTGAGCGCCGCCTTCGATGCACGATAGGCATAGAAACCGCCCGATGTGTTGTCTGCGATCGAGCCCATGCGCGAGGTGATCAGGGCCACTTTCGCAGCCCCTGCCCGCCCGAGCGCGGGCAACAGGGCTTCAGTCACCGCGACGGGAGCGAGGGTGTTGGTGCGCATCATCTCTTCCCAGCGGAGATAGTCGATCTGCCCGAGGGATTGCTGACGGCCGAGGACGCCGGCGTTGTTGATCAGGATATCCACCGCCTCGCCCGCAAGATCGCGCGCAAGGGCCGCAATGGCCTTGCCGTCGGTGACATCAAGGGCGTGAATCGAAACATCCCCCGCCAGCGCGGCAAGCGCATCGGCGGCGGCAGGCGTCCGGCAGCAGGCATGGACGCGCCAGCCATCGGCGGCGTATTGGCGGGCGAATTCGAGGCCAAGGCCCCGGCTCGCCCCGGTGATGACGACAACGGGCATGACGGAACTATAGCAGGAAAAGACTGGCCGAACCGAGGAAGGATGCGAAGCCGACCGTATCGGTGACCGTGATCAGGAAGGGACTGGATGCAATCGCCGGATCGAGCGACAGGCGGTCGAGGGTCAGCGGAATGAGAACGCCGACCAGCCCCGCCGCAAGCAGCGTCACGAGGATGGACCCCGCCAGCACCGCGCCCAGTTGCGCCGATGAGAACCAGAAGGCCGCCACAGTCCCGACGACGGCAGCCAGCAGAAGGCCGTTGAGCGCCGCGACCAGTACTTCCTTGCCCAGCACGCGTGCCGCATTGCCCGTGTGCAGTTCCTTCATCGACAGCGCCCGCACCGCCACGGTCATCGCCTGGATGCCCGCATTGCCGCCGAGCGCCGCGACGATCGGCATGAGAACGGCAAGAGCCACCAGTTTCTCGATGGTGGCCTCGAAATGCCAGATCACGAATGAAGCACACAGGAGCCCGAGCAGCGACAGCATCAGCCACGACAGGCGCGAGCGCGAGGTATTGAGGATCGAATCGTAGACGCTGTCCTGACGCACGCCGGCAAGGCCGAGGATGTCTTCCTCTGCCTCCTCGTGCACGACATCGAGGACGTCGTCATGGGTAATGACGCCGACCATCTTGCCTGCTTCATCGACGACGGGCGCCGAGGCAAGGTCATACTGGCGGAAGAGGTTGGCCACCTCTTCCTGGTCTGTCGCCATCGGAATCTTGTCGATGTCGGTATCCATCAGGTCGCCGAGCAGGACCGGACGCCGCGTGCGCAATATGCGCGACAGCGACACCATGCCGAGCGGCTTGCCGTCGTCGTCGACGACGAAAAGATCGAGAAATTCCTCGGGCAGGCTTTCCGCGCCACGCTCGGCCTCGTCGCGCAGGTAGTCGATGGTCTCGCCCACCGTCCAGCGTGCTGGCACGGCGACGAATTCGCGCTGCATGAGGCGGCCCGCAGAATCTTCAGGCAGCGCCAGGGCTTCTTCGAGGATTGCGCGCTCGTCGGCATCGAGGCGGCGGAGAATCGCCGCCTGTACCGGCTCATCGAGACTGGCGACGACATCGAGCGCGTCGTCGGTCTCCATTTCGGTGACGGCCGCGGCGACGTCCTTGGGACCGAGCATGCCGACGACGTCCTCGCGGACGGGTTCGGCAAGGAAGGTCAGAAGTTCCGGATCAACGCGCGGGCCGATCAGGTCGATGACGATGCGCCGTTCGCCCGGCGTCAGTTCCTCGATCAGGTCGGCAAGGTCGGCCGTATGGAGGGAAAGGGCGATTTCCTCGACACTGGCGAGGTCATGGGCATCCAGCGCGGCGCGCAACTCGGCAACCTGGCTGCCGGTGACGCCGTAGAGCTCGTCGGGCTGCGGTTCTTCCGCTTCGGGGCGCGGAGCGTTGTCCGTCATGCCCGTTCTCCCGTACGGGGGGCCGGGACGGCCCCCTCTGCCTTACGCTATCGGGCCCGTCACTTGTTCGCGGGCCCGATCCTGAAAAGCCATGTCAATGGTGCGGTCGAGAAGACTCGAACTTCCACGGGATCTCTCCCACAGCGACCTCAACGCTGCGCGTCTACCAATTCCGCCACGACCGCAAATTGACTGGTAGAATAAACTTCAAGCCCGGACGTTGGACGTCCGGGCCGCATGGGAAATAGCAAATCGGGCGGGGCTTCGCAAGCCTATGAACGGAACCGTGAAAAACCCCGGAATCGGGGCGGTTGAATGGCGCCGGAGCGAGGGCCTGGTGCCCTACGAGGCGGCCGTGGCCACGATGGAGGCCCGGGTCGCCGGCATCCGCGCCCAAACGGCCCCGGAACTGGTGTGGACGCTGGAGCATCCGCCCCTCTATACGGCAGGCACCTCGGCCGCGGACGACGAGCTTCTCGACCCCCGGGGCCTGCCCGTCTACCGGTCGGGCCGGGGCGGCCGCTACACCTGGCACGGCCCCGGCCAACGGGTCGCCTATGTCATGCTGGACCTCAAATCGCGCGGTTCCGACGTTCGCGCCTTCGTCTGCGACCTGGAAAACTGGGTCATCGCCACCCTGGCGCGCTTCGGGGTCAAGGGCGAGCGCCGGACGGGCCGCGTCGGCATCTGGGTGGTGCGGCCATCGGGACAGGAAGAAAAGATCGCCGCCATCGGGGTGCGTGTGCGCCACTGGGTCAGCTACCACGGCATCGCCATCAACGTCGCCCCGGATCTTTCGCATTTCGGCGGCATCGTGCCCTGCGGCATATCAGAGCACGGGGTGACGTCGCTGGCGGCACTCGGAGAAAATCCGGGCATGGCCGCTTTCGACGAAGCGCTCGCGGAAGAATTCAAAAAGGTGTTCGGGCGGGTACTTGCCCCGGCAGCGGCCTGAAGCGCTAGAGGCTCGGCAGAATCTTGAAGGCAGCGCCGAAGTCGTCGTCGGTCGGGCGGAACTCGCCCGGTATCTGGACGACCTGGCGGACATTGGCCTTGGGCGGCCCCTGGTAGCAGGCCTTCGCCATGGCGCGGACGACCGACATTTCACCTGAAAAAACGGCCTCAACCGATCCGTCGGCGCGATTGCGAACCCAGCCGCGCAGTCCCCGCTTGGTCGCTTCCTCCTGCACCCAGCGGCGGAAAAAGACGCCCTGCACGTCGCCCTTGATGCGCACGTGCAGCGCCATCATCTGCGGTTCATCGGTATCGGTCATTTACGCCTCCGACAGAAGTTCGAGAAAACGCGCAGCCTGCGCGAGATCGAGTTTTTTCACCTCGCGCGACTTGGCCGCATCAAGGTCTGCGCCCCATTTTTCTTCCTGGAACGTCTCTTCCAGTATCGCCGCGGCGAAGGCCGCGTCGGCATCAATGCGCCCTTCGCAAAGGGCAAATCCGACGACGATGGAACCGGCGGCCCGCGTCGCCAGCGACAGCGCCGCAAGCCGGAAGGGATCGAGCCCGGCAAGGGCTGCCGCCAAGGCCGCGGCGACGGCCGGCGGCTGCGGCGCCGCGAAAACCCCGCGTGCGCAAACGAGGCCAATGCCGAAGCGCTCGTTGAACCACGAACAGAGCGGCCCCCACACTGCATCCTCGCGCGCCACCAGTTCGGCAGGCTGATCGGCGCGGATGCAGACGAGATCGGTTGCCGCGTAGCCGAGCAGTTCCTTTTCGACCTCGGCGCGGCCGTCCGCCTCGCCGACGACGTCGACGGCGCCCGCGGCAATCCTGAAATTGGGCGCGGCCTTGGGATCGGCGAGCCCCTTGCCCATCAGGGTCGCGGGCAGGGCGTTGATCTCGGCGGCGATCGCTTCGGCCAGCGACCGCGCGGGCACGATCAGCGCATTGCCGCGGGGGGTCTTGGCCGGACGGCCGTTGACCGTAACCAGATGAGCACCCGATTCGGGGCGCACCGCGGCTTCGATCTTCGGGAGCTTTTTCTGCTGTTCGTTCATGGGAGCAATTTGGCGTGGATGCTTGCGATTGGAAAGTCCAAAGCTGCACGGGTTCCGGTGCTGCGCCTTATCCGTTATCCTGCACCGAGGAGGTACGAATTGGCCGATTCCGAAACGCCCACCGGCAATGTTCCGCGACGGCTCGCGGGACTCGCCATTGGTGCCCTCGCTTTCGGCGCAATGCTCCTGTTGCCGCCGCCCGACGGCCTTTCCCCCGCGGGTTGGCGCGTCGCCGCCGTTGCCGTGCTGATGGCGGTGTTCTGGATCAGTGAGGCGCTGCCCGTTGCCGCGACAGCGCTGTTTCCCATCGCGCTGTTTCCGATCCTCGGCGTGTCACCCGTTGCCAAGGCCGCGGCACCCTATGCCAACCCCCTGATCTTCCTGTTTCTCGGCGGGTTCGTCGTCGCCCTGACCATGGAAAGATGGAACCTGCATGCGCGCATCGCGCTCGCCGTGCTGGCGCGGGCGGGCAACCGCGCCGACAGGCTGGCGGCCGCCTTCATGGGCGTGACCGCCTTTCTCAGCATGTGGGTGTCGAACACGGCGACGACGCTGATGATGATCCCCATCGTCCTGTCGGTCCTGCGCATGGCGGGCGGGCCGGAAGGTATCAACGACCGCATTTCACCGGCGCTGCTGCTGGCGGTCGCCTATGCCGCGTCCATCGGCGGCATCGCGACGCTGGTCGGCACACCGCCCAATGCCTTTCTTGCCGCCTTCATGCTGGAACGCTACGGCCTGCGCATCGGCTTCGCCGAATGGATGGCCCTTGGCCTGCCGCTTGCCGCCGTGATGCTCGCCATCGCGTGGTGGCTGCTGACCCGCGTCCTGTTCGACCTGAAGGGCAGCGTCATCGCGGGCGCGGACGAGGCCATCGCCGGCCATGCCGGGCGGGGCGCGCCACTCGACCGCGGACAGAAACTCGCCGCCTGTCTCTTCGTCGCCACCGCCGCCCTGTGGGTCCTGCGGCCGTTGATCGTGAAACTGACCGGCCTGACCGCGCTCGACGACACGGTCATCGCCATTGCCGCGGCGCTGGCCGCCTTCCTGATCCCGGTCGAGCCCAGGCGCGGACGCTTCCTGATGGACTGGGATCACGCGATCAGGCTGCCCTGGGGCATCCTGCTGCTGTTCGGCGGCGGCCTTGCGCTGGCGCAAGCGATCGCGGCGACGGGTCTTGCCGACTGGATCGGCAGCAGGCTGTCGGTCTTCGGTGCCCTGCCTGCCGTGCTGATCGTGCTGGTGGCCGTCGCCATCGTCATTTTCCTGACCGAACTGACGTCCAATACCGCGACGACTGCAACCTTTCTGCCGGTGCTCGCAACCCTGGCCCTGACGATGGGCGAAAACCCGCTGCTGCTCGCCGTACCCGCGGCCATCGCGGCAAGCTGCGCCTTCATGCTGCCGGTGGCGACGCCGCCCAATGCCATCGTTTTCGCCTCGGGCCGCCTGACCGTGCCCCAGATGGCACGCACGGGCTTCCTGCTCAATGTTGCCGGGATCGTGGTGATTACCGCGCTGGCCTATGCGCTGCTGCCGCTTGTCTTCGGGCTCGAGGTCGGGCGCATTCCCGACTGGGCACAGGGACGCTAGGGCTCAGTCGCGCGGGAAGGGATCGCCCTCGCCGCCCGCGTCGAAGCCGAAGGCATCGATCGCCGTCTTCATGTGGGGGGACAAAGGTGCCGTGACCGAAAGCACGCCACCCGCGGGCTTCGGAATTTCCAGCCGCCATGCGTGCAGATGCAGCCGCTTTTCGAGGCCGAGACCACTGATGAAGGCCTCGCGCCCACCGTATTTGCCGTCGCCCAGGATGGGCGTGCCGATGGCCGCCATGTGGGCGCGCAGCTGGTGGGTGCGGCCCGTGAGCGGCATCAGCGTCACCAGCGCCGCGCGCTGGCCCGCCGCATCCATGACGTCGTAAAGGGTGACGGCGCGGCTCGCCTCTTCCGCATCGCCGGTCATCTTTTCGTGCCCGCGGCCGCCCGACTTGCCGAGCGCCAGGTCAATCTTGCCCCGGCGCGGGCGCGGTACGCGCACGGTCACGCAGAGGTAGATCTTGCGGGTCTCGCGGGCGCGGAAGGCATGGGTCAGGGCTTGGGCCGCGGCGCGGCTGCGCGCCAGCACGAGAACGCCCGAAGTGTCGCGGTCGAGCCGATGGACAAGGCGCGGGCACTCGTCGGCATCGAAGGTCAGGACATCGAGCATGGCGTCGAGATGCTTGTGCGTGCCGGTACCGCCCTGCACGGCAAGCCCCGCGGGCTTGTCGATGACGATCATGTCGTCGTCGCGGTAGAGAACGCGGTCCTGCAGGGCGCGCGCATCGGCGGCGCTGATGCGCACGGGGCGCGGCGGGGGGGCTTCGGCGCGCGCGGCGGGCTTGTCGTCACCCGATTGCACCTGCGGCGGCACGCGCACCTGCTGACCGGGTTCGAGCCGCGCATTGGCCTTGGCCCGCTTGCCGTCGAGGCGCACCTGCCCGGTGCGCAACAGCTTCTGCAACTCGCCGAAGCCGACGGCGGGAAAGCGCGCGCGGAACCAGCGGTCGAGGCGCAGGCCAGCATCGCCCTTGGTCACGGTGATGGTGCGGAAATTTGCCATTCAGGACAGCGCGAGGCGGGCAAGCGCCAGCCCCAGGAACAGGGCGGCGACGGAAAAGACAACGGAAGCAATGATATAGAGGGCAGCCGGCAACAGCGCGCCGCGCTCGTACAGCGTCGCAACATCGAGGGAAAAAGTAGAAAAGGTCGTGAAGGCGCCAAGCATGCCGACCACCAGGAAGGCGCGCACGCCTTCGGAGACGGACCAGACGAGGGCGAAGGCCTCGACCAGCACACCGAGCACGAAGGACCCGACGACATTCACCGCCAGCGTGCCCCACGGGAAGGCCGCGCCCATGACCTGGGCAACCGCGATCATGACGAAGTAACGCGCGACCGCACCCACCGCGCCGCCGGCGGCGATCCATCCGATCATTCGCATCAGTCACCTCCCCCGCTGGCACGCTCACTGCGAAGTTTCGCCCACCAAGCGAGGCGTTTCGTCACCTCGCGCTCGAAGCCGCGTTCAGATGGTTTATAGAACGATTCGTGGGCCATGCCCTCCGGGAAATAGTTCTGCCCGGAAAAGGCGTCCTCGGCCCCGTGGTCGTATTCGTAGCCCTTGCCGTAGCCGAGTTCGCCCATCAGGCGCGTCGGCGCATTCAGGATGTGCTTGGGCGGCATCAGCGATCCGGTCGAGCGGGCGGCGCGGCGCGCGGCCCCTTCCGCCTTGTAGGCGGCGTTCGACTTGGGCGCGGTGGCGAGATATATGACGGCCTGGACGATCGCAAGTTCGCCCTCGGGCGAGCCGAGGAAATCATAGGCATCCTTGGCGGCGAGCGCCTGATGGAGCGCTTCTGGATCGGCGAGGCCGATGTCTTCGGAGGCGAAGCGCACGAGGCGACGGACGATATAGAGCGGCGGCTCCCCCGCCTCCAGCATGCGCGCGAGCCAGTAGAGCGCGGCATCCGCGTCCGAGCCGCGCAGGGACTTGTGCAGCGCCGAGATCAGGTTGTAATGACCTTCCTGGGCCTTGTCGTACAACGGTGCCCGCCTCTGCAGGAGCGCCGCAAGCCCCGCCGGATCGAGCGGCTTGTCGATGCGCGCGCTGAGCAGTTCCTCGACGAGGTTGAGGAAATAACGGCCATCACCGTCTGCCATCGCCTTCAGCGCCTCGCGCGCGGGGGCATCGAGGGGCAGCTTGCGGCCCTGCTCGGTTTCCGCACGGACCAGGAGCGTTTCCAGCGTTTCGGGACCCAGGCGGTTGAGGACGAAAACCTGGCAGCGCGACAAGAGCGCCCCGATGATCTCGAAGGACGGATTTTCGGTGGTCGCGCCGATCAGCACCACGGTGCCGTCCTCGACGTAAGGAAGAAAGCCGTCCTGCTGGGCGCGGTTGAAGCGATGGATTTCATCGACGAAAAGAAGCGTGCCCTTGCCCATCTCGCGCCGCTTGCGCGCTTCCGCGAAGACCTTCTTCAGGTCGGCAACACCGGAAAACACCGCCGAGAGCGGCTCGAAATGCAGGTCCGTTGCCTGGGCCAGCAGGCGGGCGATGGTCGTCTTGCCACAGCCGGGCGGCCCCCAGAGGACCATGCTGGCAAGGCGCCTTGCCGCCACCATGCGCCCGATGGGGCCATCGGGTCCAAGCAGATGCTCCTGACCGAGAACGTCCGCAAGCTTGCGCGGCCGCAAGCGGTCGGCCAGCGGCCGCGGGGCGTCGGCCTCGAACAGGCTCGGCATCAGCCGCCCCCGCCGGTCACCACGGTGAGCGTCCGCCCCTTGCGTTCGAACGTCACGCGCCAGCGGGGCATCCCGTCGGCCTGCGTGAGGTAGTCGGCAAGTCCGCCGGTGCTGGTGACGGTTTCGGTGTTGACGGCACGAATGACATCGCGCGGCAGGAAACCAACGCGGCGCGCAGTACTATTACCTGCAACGGAGATGATAATGACGCCACGGGTATCGTCCGGCAGACCGAGCGCATCGGCAACGGCGGGCGACAGGTTGACCACGGTGGCGCCGGAAAGCGGGTTGTTGCCATCGATGCGCCTCGAATCGCGCGGCGGCACCTCGGGCGGGCGCACCAACTTGACCGGGACGCTGATTTCCCGCCCGCCGCGGATCACGGTCAGGCGCGCTTCGCCGCTGGCGGGGAGGGTTGCAAAACGGAATCGCAGCGCCTGGTCGTCATCGACGTCGAGACCGTTCACCGCCGTTACCACGTCGCCAAGGCGCAGGCCGGCGCTCGCCGCCGGGCTCTCTGGATGGACCTTCCCGATGATGACGCCGCGCGGCCGGGCCATGCCGATGCTGGCGGCAATCGCGGACGTCACCCGCTGGCCAGAGACGCCGAGCCACGGGCGCACCAGCTTGCCGCCCGATGCCACCCCTGCGACTACCGCCTTGACCATCGCCGAAGGCACGGCGAAGCCGAGGCCGACGGAACCGCCGGTCTTGGTAAAAATCGCCGTGTTGATGCCGGCAAGGCGGCCATCCATCGTTACCAGCGCGCCACCCGAATTGCCGGGATTGATGGCGGCGTCTGTCTGAATGAAGAAACGATAGTCGGTCACGCCGATTGTGGTGCGGGCCAGCGCCGATACGATACCGCTAGTGACGGTCTGGCCGACGCCGAAGGGATTGCCTATGGCAAGGACGAGGTCGCCCACCTCCAGCTTTTCCGAGTCGAAAAACTCGATGAAGGAAAGTTTCTCGCCATGGGTGTCGATGCGCAGGACAGCAAGGTCGGTGCGCGGGTCGGCAAGCACGACACGCGCGTCGAATTCGCGCCGGTCGGCCAGGATCACGCGGATTTCTTCCGCGCCGCGCACCACATGGACATTGGTGACGATCAGCCCACTCGCGTTGACAATGACACCGGAGCCCAGCGAGGTCCGCACCTGTTTGCGCACGGGTCCGCCGGAAGCAAAATCATCGGGAAAGAAACGCCGCCAGATGGGGTCATCAAGAAGCGGGCTGCGCTGGCGCTTGAGTTCGACCTTCTTCGTGTAGATGTTGACGACGGCAGGCGCCACCTTGCGAACCACCGGGGCGAAGGAGAGCTGGACCTCGCCGCGTGACGCGGGCACCGCCTTTTCGGCGGACACCTGCGGCATCGCCGGCGCAGGCTGCTGGGCGAATGCGGCCCCTGCCGTAACCATGGTCACGGCTAGAAGGGCGGAAAACAGGCTCGGGAACGGGCGCATGGCTCAATCTAGCATCCGGGCAAAAAGAAAGGCAGCCAAAGGGCTGCCTTTCAAATTGCTTGGAAACGGGCCTCAGGCCTGGGCAGCGGCTTCCTCGGCCTCGGCGTTCTGCACGGGGCCGGAATCCTGGCCCTTGGCCTCGGGATCGCGGTCGACCAGCTCGATCAGAGCCATCGGCGCATTGTCCCCGTAGCGGATGCCCGCCTTGAGAACACGGGTGTAGCCACCCTTGCGGTCCGCATAGCGCGGGGCCAGCGTGTCGAACAGCTTCGCCGCGAGCTTGGCATCGCCGAGAACGGCGATCGCCTGCCGGCGGGCGTGGAGATTACCCCGCTTGCCCAGCGTAATCAGCTTTTCCACCACCGGACGCAGTTCTTTCGCCTTCGGCAGGGTGGTCTTGATCTGCTCGTGCTTGACCAGGGCCGCAGCCATGTTGCCAAACATCGCCTTGCGGTGGGCGGAGGTGCGGTTCAGCTTACGACCGCTCAATCCATGACGCATGACACTCTTCTCCGGTTACTGGCCTTAACGGCTCATCAATAGGGTTCTTCGAGGCGCTTGGCGAGCTCCTCGATATTTTCGGGCGGCCAATCGAGGATCTCCATGCCGAGATGGAGGCCCATCTGGGCGAGCACTTCCTTGATCTCGTTGAGCGACTTGCGGCCGAAGTTCGGCGTCCGCAGCATCTCGGCCTCGGTCTTCTGGACCAGGTCGCCGATGTAGATGATGTTGTCGTTCTTGAGGCAATTGGCGGAACGGACGGAGAGCTCGAGCTCTTCGACCTTGCGCAGCAGGTTCTTGTTGAAGGCCGGCTCTTCGGCATGGGCCTCGGACACGACCGTGGTCGGCTCTTCGAAATTGATGAAGAGCTGAAGCTGGTCCTGAAGGATGCGCGCGGCAAGCGCCACGGCGTCTTCCGGCGTCACGGTGCCGTCGGTCTCAAGGTCGATGGACAGGCGATCGTAGTCGGTGACCTGGCCGACGCGCGAGTTTTCGACCTTGTAGGCAACCTTGCGCACCGGCGAGTAAAGGGCATCGACCGGGATCAGGCCGATCGGCGCATCCTCGGGACGGTTCTGGGACGCAGGCACATAGCCCTTGCCCGAATTGACCGTCAGTTCCATCGAGATGTTGGCACCTTTGTCCAGAGTGCAGAGCACCAGGCCCGGGTTGAGAATTTCGACGCCGCCGGGGCAGGAAATCTGCGCGGCGGTAACCTCGCCGGGGCCGGTCGCCTTCAGCGACAGGCGGTGCGGGCCTTCGCCCGGAGCGCGGATCGCCAGTTCCTTGATGTTGAGAACGATGTCGGTCACGTCCTCGCGGACACCCGGGATCGAGGAGAACTCGTGCAGGATGCCATCGATATGGATGGAGGTGACGGCCGCGCCCTGAAGCGACGACAGCAGCACACGACGCAGCGCGTTACCGAGCGTCATGCCGAAGCCGCGTTCCAGCGGTTCAGCGACGACGGTGGCGAAGCGGCTCGGCTCCTTGCCGGGCTCGACGTTGAGCTTGTTCGGCTTAATCAATTCCGTCCAGTTCTTCTGAATCACGGATGTGACCTCATTTCTTGGCGGCGGGCAGACTTGCTAATTTGCCTTCGGCCCGATGCCGCGATCGCTTGCGGCGGGAAAACAATCAAAACCGGTGCCGCGATACGGCGGCACCACTACGCGGATCAGACCCGGCGACGCTTCGGCGGGCGGCAACCGTTGTGCGGGATCGGCGTAACGTCGCGGATCGACAGGATGGTGAATCCCACCGCCTGCAACGCCCGCAGCGCCGATTCGCGACCGGAGCCCGGCCCCTTCACCTCGACCTCGAGGGTCTTCATGCCATGATCCATCGCCTTGCGGCCCGCATCTTCGGCGGCGATCTGCGCGGCATAAGGAGTGGACTTGCGCGACCCCTTGAACCCCTGGGCGCCAGCCGACGACCAGGCAATGGTGTTGCCCTGCGCATCGGTGATGGTGATCATGGTGTTGTTGAAGCTCGCGTTCACGTGAGCAACGCCCGACGCGATGTTCTTGCGGTCGCGACGGCGGGCGCGCGGCGCGCCCGAAGCAGTAGGAGGAGTAGCCATAGTGTGTTCCTAACGAATGACGCCCAATTTGACTTCAGACAGCTTTCTTCTTGCCGGCAATCGGCCGCGCCTTGCCCTTGCGGGTACGCGCGTTGGTATGGGTGCGCTGCCCGTGCACCGGGAGCCCCTTGCGATGACGCAGCCCGCGGTAGCAACCGAGGTCCATCAAACGCTTGATGTTCATCGCCGTGTTGCGGCGAAGATCGCCTTCCACGGTGTAGTCGCTGTCGATCAGTTCGCGGATGCGAATGACTTCGTCGTCGGTAAGCTGCTGCACCCGGCGGCCAAGCGGGATGCCCGCCTTTTCGCAGATGTCGACGGCCAGCTTGCGGCCAATACCGTGAATGTAGGTGAGGCCAATCTCCACCCGCTTCTCGGTCGGAATGTTAACGCCAGCAATGCGCGCCAAGTGTCTCGCTCCCAATAAAAAATAGGTTGTAACGGAATCGCCCGGGGCCTTCGAAAAGGCGAGCGATTATAGGAAAAACCGGTCTCAAGTCAACCGCCGAAACCCCTTATTTTCCGGCCTTTCCGATGATTTTATCCAGCGCCTGGGCGACATCGTCGATGGCGGCCATGCCGTCCACGCTCTGGAGCGCCCCGCGGCCCTGGTAATAGGGCAGCAGCGGGGCCGTCTGGGCATGGTAGGCCTTGAGCCGGGTCGCCACGGTTTCGGCGTTGTCGTCCTTGCGGCGGACGAATTCCGTCCCGCCACAGGCATCGCAGACCCCGTCCTTGCGGGGCCGGCGGTTGGTGTCGTGGTAGCCCGCACCACACTTGGCGCAGGAAAAACGGCCGGAAATCCGGGCAACGAGGGCGCTGTCGTCCACCCTCAGCTCGATTACATGGTCGAGCCTGAGGCCCTTTTCGGCCAGCATCCGGTCGAGGGCCTCGGCCTGGCCGACGGTGCGGGGAAAGCCATCGAGGATGAAACCGTCCTTGCAGTCAGGCGCGGTGATGCGGTCGGCAATCATGCGCACGATGATGTCGTCGGAAACGAGTTCGCCCCGTTCCATGATGCCCTTCACTTCCTGGCCGAGTGCGCTGCCCGAGGCAACGGCCGCCCGCAGCATGTCGCCGGTCGACAGCTGCTTGAGGCCGTAAAGGCTTTCAAGCCGCGCCGCCTGCGTACCCTTGCCGGCACCCGGAGGTCCAAGAAGGATCAGGTTCATCCGCGCCTGCCCTTCAGACGGGATTTCTTGATCAGGCCTTCGTACTGATGCGCCAGAAGATGCGACTGCACCTGGGCGACCGTATCCATGGTCACGGTAACGACGATGAGCAGGCTGGTACCGCCGAAATAGAACGGCACCGACAGGCGCGAAATCAGGAATTCAGGCAGCAGCGAAATCGCCGTGAGATACGTCGCGCCAACCACGGTCAGGCGGGTCAGGACGTAATCGAGGTAATCGGCCGTGTTCTTGCCGGGGCGGATGCCGGGCACGAAGCCGCCGTACTTCTTCAGGTTCTCGGACGTGTCCACCGGGTTGAAGACCACCGCGGTATAGAAGAACGCGAAGAAAACAATCAGCGTCCCGTACAGGATCATGTGCAGGGGCTGGCCGCGACCGAGCATGGTCGTCATGAAGGTCAGCCATTCGGGCCCCTGGCCGGTCGAGAAACCCGCCATCGTCGCCGGCATCAGCAGCAGCGAGGACGCGAAGATCGGCGGAATGACGCCGGGCGTATTGATCTTGAGCGGCAGGTGCGAGCTTTCGCCGCCGTACATCTTGTTGCCCACCTGGCGCTTCGGGTACTGGACGACAATGCGTCGCTGTGCGCGCTCGATGAACACGATGAAGGTAATCACCACCACCGCCATGGCGAGGATCAGGATGATGACGAAGCTCGACAGCGCGCCGGTACGGCCGAGTTCGAGGGTCGCGGCAAGGGCGCCCGGCAATTCGGCGATGATGCCGGCGAAGATGATCAGCGAAATGCCGTTCCCCACGCCGCGCGCCGTGATCTGCTCGCCAAGCCACATCAGGAACATGGTCCCGCCGACCAGCGTGATAACCGTGGTGACACGGAAGAACAGGCCCGGATCGGCCACCGCGGGCCCGGTCGACGACGACATGCCTTCCATGCCGACGGCGATGCCCCAGCCCTGAAGGGCGGCGAGGAGCACCGTGCCGTAGCGGGTGTACTGGTTGATCTTCTTCTGGCCCTGCTCGCCTTCCTTCTTCAGCGCTTCAAGACGCGGCGAAACGCTGGTCATCAGCTGCATGATGATGGCGGCGGAGATGTAGGGCATGATCGAGAGCGCGAAGATGGTCATGCGCTCGAGCGCGCCGCCCGCGAACATGTTGAACATGCCGAGAATGCCCGAGGACTGCTGGCGGAAGATATCCGCCAGGATCTGCGGGTCGATGCCGGGCAGCGGGATATAGGTGCCGAGGCGGTAGACGATCAGGATGCCGAGGGTGAACCAGATCCGCTTCTTCAGTTCCGTCGCCTTGGCAAAGGCGGCGAAATTGATGTTTGCGGCGAGCTGTTCGGCGGCGGAGGCCATGAGCCCTCTCCTGTCACAGGCGGCGCCGGAACCGGTCCGGCGCCCCCGGGGTTACTGAGCCTGTTCGGCGTTGCCGCCGGACGCGGCCTTGGCCGCGCGGGCAAGCTTGCGGCCACGGCTGCCCTTCGGCGGACGCTTTTCGCGGGTACCAGGCAGGCGATCAACCTTGATCGAGCCGCCGGCGCCTTCGATCCCGGCGATCGCCGCACGGGTCGCGCCGCTGACTTCGAGGGTCAGCTTGGCCTTCAGCGCACCGTTGCCGAGCACACGCACGCCATCGCGCAGATGGGTAATCAGGCCGGCTTCCTTGAGGACCGCGCCGGTGATCGTCTTGGACGCGTCGATCTTCTTCGCGTCAACGGCCGCCTGCAGGTCATCGAGGCCGATTTCCGAATAGCGCTTCGCCGACGGGTTGTTGAACCCGCGCTTGGGCAAGCGCCGGTGAATCGGCATCTGGCCGCCTTCGAACCCCTTGATCGCAACGCCTTCGCGGGACTTCTGGCCCTTCACGCCACGGCCGGCGGTCTTGCCCTTGCCCGAACCGATACCGCGACCCACGCGCTTGAACTTGTGGTGCGAGCCGGGGCTCGGCGTCATTTCATTGAGTTTCATCGACTTGATCCTTGCTGACGGCGCCGGTTACTTGCCTTCTTCCACGCGAACCAGGTGCCTGACCTTTTCGATCATGCCGCGGATGGACGGCGTATCGGCGAGTTCGCGGGTACGATTCATCTTGTTCAGGCCGAGCCCGATCAGGGTCGCCCGCTGGTCGCCGGGACGGCGAGTGGGCGATCCGGTCTGGGTCACGCGAATGGTCTTGGAAGCCATAATCAGCCCTCCTGGCCCGCGGTCTGCGCGTCGGCCTTGCCGCGACCGAACAGCTCGCCGACCTTCTTGGAACGGCGGGCGGCGACGGCGCGCGGCGACGACAGGTTCTGAAGCGCGGCAAAAGTCGCCTTCACCATGTTGTAGGGGTTGGAGCTGCCGACCGACTTGGTGACGATGTCGTGGATGCCGACAGTCTCAAAAACCGCCCGCATCGGGCCGCCGGCGATGATGCCGGTACCCGCGGGTGCCGCGCGCAGGACCACGCGGCCCGCGCCGAAACGGCCTTCGACGTCATGATGCAACGTACGGCCATCGCGGATGGGAACGCGGATCATCTTGCGCTTGGCCTGCTCAGTCGCCTTGCGGATGGCTTCCGGCACTTCGCGCGCCTTGCCCGCACCATAGCCGACGCGGCCCTTGGTGTCGCCGATGACGACGAGAGCGGCAAAGCCGAAACGACGGCCACCCTTCACCACCTTGGCCACGCGGTTGATGCTGACCAGCTTGTCGACCAGTTCCGAGTCCTGGCCTTCTTCACGTTGTCTGGGTCTACGCGCCATGGGGGCCTCTCTAGAATTTCAGTCCGGCATCACGCGCGGCTTCCGCCAGCGCCTTGATCCGGCCGTGATACATGTAACCGCCGCGGTCGAACACCACGGCCTCGATGCCGCTGGCCTTGGCCCGCTCGGCGATCAGCTTGCCCACCTCGGTTGCGGCCGCACGGTCTGCACCGGTGCGGAGCTTGCCCTTGAGGTCCTTGTCCATCGACGAGGCGGCGGCAATGGTCACGCCCTTTCCGTCGTCGATGACCTGGGCGTAGATGTGCTTCGACGAGCGGAACACCGACAGGCGTGGCCGTTTCGTCTTGCTCAAAAGCGCGGTCCGCGTGCGGGCCTGACGGCGCTTGAAAAGTTCCCGGTTGCTCAGCATCGCTTGACCTACTTCTTCTTGCCTTCTTTGCGGCGAATGTATTCGCCGGCATAGCGGACACCCTTGCCCTTGTACGGCTCGGGCGGACGATATTCGCGGATTTCAGCAGCCATCTGGCCGACCTGCTGGATATCGGCGCCGGAAATGGCGATCGAGGTCGGCTTTTCGCAGGCCACCGTGATGCCCTTCGGAATCGGGTAGCGAACTTCGTGCGAGAAGCCAAGCTGCAGCACCAGGTCCTTGCCCTGGACCGCGGCACGGTAACCGACGCCTTCGATTTCCAGGTTCTTGGTGAAGCCCGCCGACACGCCCTTGACGATGTTCGCGATGATGGCGCGGCTCATGCCCCACATCATGCGTGCACGCTTGGAATTGTCGCGCGGCTTCAGCACGATCTGGTTGTCCTTCAATTCCGCCAGCACCTCGTCGACCAGAACATGGCTGAGTTCGCCCAGCTTGCCCTTGGCCAAGATCTGCTTGCCGGAGACATTGATGGTGACGCCGCTCGGAACAGCCACCGGATATTTGCCGACACGCGACATATTGCGCTCCTTAAACCTTCCTGCCCGACCCGGTTAAAATACCTGGCACAGGACTTCGCCGCCGACATTGGCCTCGCGGGCGTCGATGTCCGACATCACGCCACGGGGGGTCGACAGGACGGCGATTCCGAGACCGTTGAACGGACGCGGCAGATCCTTGATCTTCGAATAGACCCGACGGCCCGGCTTCGAAACGCGCCGGATCGTGCGGATGACGGGCTCACCTTCGTGGTACTTGAGCTCGATGCGGATTTCCGACATGCCCGGCGCCGCTTCGGTGCGCTCGTAGCTGCGGATATAGCCTTCCTTCAGCAGGACCTCGAGCACGTTGGCACGCAGGTTGGACGCCGGAGTGGTCACGCTGGCGAGCTTGCGCGCCTGCGCGTTCCGGATCCGGGTCAGCATATCCCCAAGGGGGTCGCTCATCGACATAAGCCGTCTCCTACCAGCTTGCCTTGACCATGCCGGGGATCTGGCCATTAGAGGCAAGATCGCGCAACGACAGGCGGGCGAGCTTAAACTTGCGATAAACACCGCGCGGGCGACCGGTCAATTCACACCGGTTGCGGATGCGCACGGCCGAACCGTTACGCGGCAGCGACGCGAGCTTGAGACGCGCAGCAAACCGCTCTTCGGGCGGCAGCGATTCATCCTTCGCCATAGCTTTCAGCTTGGCGCGACGCGCGGCAAACTTGCGAACCAAACGCTCACGACGCTTGTTCTTTTCGACGGAACTGGTCTTCGCCATATACTTCGATCCTCCGTATCCGTAATTCGCCGGCTAGTTGGCGAACGGGAAATCGAAACCTTCGAGAAGCGCACGTGCTTCTGCGTCGGTGTTTGCCGTGGTGACGATGGTGATGTCCATGCCACGCACGGTATCGATCTTGTCGTAATCGATCTCGAGGAACACGATCTGCTCCTTGAGACCAAGTGAATAGTTGCCGCGGCCGTCAAAGCTGCGACCCGAAACGCCCCGGAAGTCGCGTACGCGCGGCAGGGCAATGTTGACCAAGCGGTCGAAGAATTCCCACATCCGCTCGCGGCGCAGCGTCACCTTGCAGCCGATCGCGAGGTTTTCGCGCAGCTTGAAGTTCGCGATAGCCTTGCGCGAGCGGGCAACGATGGGCTTCTGGCCGGAAATGGCCTTCAGGTCCTCGACCGCATTGTTGATCTTCTTCGAATCCGCGACCGCTTCGCCGACACCCATGTTGATGACGATCTTTTCGATCGTCGGGACCTGGAAGCGGTTCGGATAACCGAACTTTTCCTGCAGCTGGCCGCGCACCACGGAATCGTAGTGGGACTTGAGCCTGGGAACGTATTTTTCAGTGGCTTCAGCCATGATCTTTCCTCACAAACCGCGGCGCATCAGGCGTCGATGACTTCGCCGGAGCGCTTGGCAACGCGTACTTTCTTGCCGGTCTCGAGCACCTTGAAGGTCACCCGGGTCGGCTTGCCATCCTTCGGATCGAGAACAGCGACGTTCGAATGATGAATCGGCGCTTCCTTGTCGATGATGCCCGGCTGCTGGGTCTGCGACCCGCGCGAGTGGCGCTTCACCATGTTGACGCCCTGGACAAGGACGCGGCCCGTGGCGGGCATGACCTTGAGCACGGAACCTTCCTTGCCCTTGTCCTTCCCGGTGAGCACGACGACCTTGTCGCCTTTCCTGATCTTGTTCATCGAACTGTCCTCGGTTTCGCCACGCCTTAAAGCACTTCCGGCGCGAGCGAGATGATCTTCATGTAGCCCTTCGAACGCAGCTCGCGCGTCACCGGGCCAAAAATACGGGTGCCGATCGGTTCGCCCTGGTTGTCAATCAGAACGGCCGCGTTGCGGTCGAAGCGGATCAGGCTGCCGTCGGGCCGGCGGATCGGCGAAGCGGTGCGCACGATCACGGCCTTCTGCACGTCGCCCTTCTTCACGCGTCCGCGCGGAATGGCGTCCTTGACCGAGACGACGATGACGTCGCCCACGGCGGCTACCTTGCGCTGCGAACCGCCCAGCACCTTGATGCACTGGACGCGGCGTGCGCCGGAGTTATCGGCAACCTCCAGGTTGGACTGCATCTGGATCATCGGTCACTTCCTCTACAAATGGGGTTCTTCGCCTCGGAGCCCTCAGGCTTCCTCGGCAATCACTTCCCAACGCTTGGTCTTCGAAATCGGGCGGCATTCGCGGATGCGGACGCTGTCCCCGACCTTATGGGCATTCTCGGCATCATGCGCCGCGTACTTCTTGGAGCTGCGCACCACCTTCTTCACCAGCGGGTGCAGCACCTGACGGTCCACGCGCACAATTACCGTCTTGTTCCCTTTATCGGAGACCACAGTCCCCTGCAAAATACGCTTCGGCATCGTCTTTCCTCGTCTTCCTGCCGCTTACGCGCTGGCCGACTTCTCGTTCAGCACGGTCTGGATACGCGCGATGTCGCGACGCACCTTGGTAACCCGCGCCGTATTCTCGAGCTGGCCCGACGCCTGCTGGAAGCGGAGGTTGAAGGCCTCCTTCTTCAGCGCAAGCAGTTCGGTCTTGAGCTCGTCCGGGGTCTTGGTCCTGAGTTCACTTGCCTTCATGTCAGGCTCCTTCGCCCAGGCGGGCGACAAACTTCGTCTTGATCGGCAGCTTCGCCGCGGCAAGGGCGAAAGCCTCGCGCGCAACCGACGCCGGCACGCCGTCGATTTCGAACATGATGCGGCCCGGGTGTACGCGGCAGGCCCAGAATTCAGGCGCGCCCTTGCCCTTGCCCTGGCGGACTTCGGCGGGCTTCTTCGACACCGGGACGTCCGGGAAAATCAGGACCCAGACGCGGCCCGAACGCTTCATCGCGCGGGTAATGGCGCGGCGCGCGGCTTCGATCTGGCGCGCGGTCACGCGCTCGGGCTGCATCGCCTTCAGGCCGAATGCGCCGAACGACAGCTGGAAGCCGCCCTTGGCGTTGCCGTGGATGCGGCCCTTGTGGCCCTTGCGGTATTTGGTTCTCTTCGGTTGCAGCATGACGCTTACGCCTTCTCTCAGGCCCCCTGGGCGGACGAGCCGCCGGGGGCATTACGGGTGCCGACCTGCTGATCGGCGAGCCGCTTGTCCTGGGCCATCGGGTCGTGGGCCATGATCTCGCCCTTGAACACCCAAACCTTCACGCCGCAGGTGCCGTAGGTCGTGAACGCGGTAGCGCGACCATAGTCGACATCGGCACGCAGCGTGTGCAGCGGCACGCGACCTTCGCGGTACCACTCGATGCGGGCAATTTCGGCGCCGCCGAGACGGCCCGAGCAGTTGATGCGGATGCCCTCGGCGCCAAGGCGCATGGCCGACTGAACGGCGCGCTTCATGGCACGGCGGAAGGCGATGCGGCGTTCGAGCTGCTGGGCGATGTTTTCGGCCACCAGCTGGGCGTCGATTTCCGGCTTGCGGATTTCGACGATGTTCAGGTGAACCTCGCCTTCGGTCATCTTGGCGACGTCCGAACGCAGCTTTTCGATGTCCGCGCCCTTCTTGCCGATGACGACACCGGGACGGGCCGTGTGAATGGTGACGCGGGCCTTCTTCGCCGGGCGCTCGATGACGACGCGGCTGACGCCGGCCTGGGCCAGGCGCTTGGTCAGGTGCTCGCGGATCTTGAGATCCTCATGCAGCAGGCCGGCATACTGGCCGTCGGCGTACCAGCGGGAGTCCCAGGTACGGTTGATTCCGAGCCGCAGCCCGACCGGATTGACCTTCTGACCCATTAGGCCCTCTCTTCGTCGCGCTCGCGCACGACAACCTTGATGTTCGAAAACGGCTTCTGGATACGGCCCACGCGACCGCGCGCACGCGCACGCCAGCGGCCCATGACCAGAGCCTTGCCGACGGTCGCTTCCGCGACATACAGGCGGTCTACGTCGAGCTGGTGATTGTTTTCCGCGTTGGCGATCGCCGACTGCAGGACCTTCTTCACGTCCTGGGCGATGCGGCGGCGGCTGAACGTCAGCTCGGCAAGAGCCTGGTTCGCGTCGAGGCCGCGAATCAGCCCGGCGACCAGGCCCAGCTTGCGCGGGCTGGTCCGGATCATCTTGCCGACGGCGGCGGCTTCGTTGTCCGCTTCGCGGCGGGAATTGGCTTTCTGACCCATAACGCGGTCTCCTGAACCTAGGCTTTCGCCGACGAACCCACGGCCGACTTCTTATCCGCGGAATGACCGTGGAAGACGCGGGTGGGAGCGAATTCGCCGAACTTGTGGCCGATCATGTTTTCGGTCACCAGCACGGGTATGAACTTCTGACCGTTGTGCACGCCGAAGGTGAGCCCGACGAACTGCGGCAAAATGGTCGAACGGCGCGACCAAATCTTAATCACCTGCTTGGAGCCGGAAGCGCGGGCTGCATCTGCCTTCTTCAGCAGATAGCCGTCGACAAACGGGCCTTTCCAGACGGAACGAGCCATAAGCGGTCCCCTATTCCTATTTCTTGCCGCGATGACGCGAGCGGATGATGAACTTGTCCGACGACTTCTTGCCGCGGGTCTTGGCACCCTTGGTCGGACGGCCCCACGGAGTCACCGGGTGACGGCCGCCGGAAGTCTTGCCTTCGCCGCCGCCGTGCGGATGATCGATCGGGTTCATGGCCACGCCGCGGACGACCGGGCGGCGGCCCAGCCAGCGCATGCGCCCGGCCTTGCCGAAATTGACGTTCTGCTGGTCCGGATTCGACACGGCACCGATGGTCGCCATGCAGCTTTCCGGAACCATGCGCAACTCGCCCGAACCCAGCCGGATCTGCGCGTAACCCGAGTCCTTGCCGACCAGCTGGACGAAGGTCCCCGCCGAGCGCGCGATCTGGCCGCCGCGGCCGGGCTTCATTTCCACGTTGTGGATGATGGTGCCGACCGGAATGGACTTGAGCGGCATCGCATTGCCCGGCTGTACGTCCACGCGCTCGCCGGCGATGACCTTGTCGCCCGGGGCGAGGCGCTGCGGCGCCAGGATGTAGGCCTGCACGCCATCCGCATAGCGGATCAGGGCGATGAAGGCCGTCCGGTTGGGGTCGTATTCCAGGCGTTCAACGGTCGCCTCGACATCACGCTTGGTGCGCTTGAAGTCGATGACGCGGTAACGCTGCTTGTGCCCGCCGCCACGCTGGAAGGACGTGATCCGGCCGTTGTTGTTGCGGCCACCGCTCTTCTTCTTGCCTTCGGTCAGCGCCTTGACGGGCTTGCCCTTGTGCAGGTGCGAACGGTCCACCAGCACGAGTTCGCGCTGGGACGGTGTCGTCGGGTTATAGGTCTTGAGTGCCATGATCCGGTCCTGTCCGCTTGCTTACAGCCCCGAGGTGATATCGATCGTCTGGCCTTCGGCCAGGGTGACGATCGCTTTCTTGAAATCGTCGCGCTTGCCGACGAGTCCCCGGAAACGCTTGATTTTGCCGTTCTGGCGCACGGTATTGACGCCGGTCACCTTGACCTTGAACAGCTTTTCGACCGCGACCTTGATTTCGGGCTTGGTCGCATCCAGACGCACCTTGAAAGTGATCTGGTTGTGCTCGGAGCCGCGGGTCGATTTTTCCGTGATGACGGGCGCGAGCAAGACATCAAACTTGCTGCCTTCGCCCACATGGACGTTCTTTGCATTCAGCCGCTTGGTCATTTCAGGCGCGCCTCCAGCGCAGTCACCGCATCCTTGGTCAGGACCAGGGTGTGGCGGCGAAGAATGTCATAGACGTTGGCGCCGATGCTGGGCAGCACGTCGATGTTCGGGATGTTGCGCGCGGCGCGGGCGAAGCCCTGGTCAACCGCGGCGCCATCGATGATCAGCGCCGAGGAAATGCCGAGCTTGGCGAAACGTTCGATCAGCGCCTTGGTCTTGGCGTCGCTGAGCTTCGCTTCTTCCAGAACGATCAGCTGCCCGGCGGCCTGCTTCGCCGACAGCGCAGAGCGCAGGGCAAGCTGGCGAACCTTCTTCGGCAGGCCGTAGGCATGGCTGCGCACGACCGGGCCGTGAATGCGCGCGCCGCCGCGGAATTGCACCGAACGCAGGCTGCCCTGGCGGGCGCGGCCCGTGCCCTTCTGGGCATAGGGCTTGCGGGTGGTGCCGCTGATCTGTTCGATGGTCTTGGTGGCATGGGTGCCGGCGCGCTTCTTCGCACGCTGCCATTCGACGCAACGGTGCATGATGTCCGGGCGCACCTTGGCGCCGAAGACGTCGTCGGAGAGCTCGATCGAGCCGACGCTCTTGGCGTCGAGATTGAGGATATCGACCTTCATGGTACTCAGTCCTTCTGCTCGGCTTCAGGCGCGGGAGCCTCGGCCGCAGCGGCCTCGTTCAACGCCGCCGGATAGGGTGCATCCTTGGGACGCGCGACCTTGGTCGCATCAGAAACCAGGACGTAACCCCCGTTCGGGCCCGGAACCGCGCCCTTGATCAGGATCAAGCCGGCTTCGTCATCGGTGCGCACGATTTCCAGGCACTGCTGGGTAACGCGCTCGACGCCGAGATGGCCGGCCATCTTCTTGCCCTTGAACACCTTGCCCGGGTCCTGACGGTTACCCGTGGAGCCGTGGGAACGGTGCGAAATGGAAACGCCGTGGCTGGCTTCGAGGCCGCGGAAGTTCCAGCGCTTCATGGCGCCGGCGAAGCCCTTGCCGATGGTCGTGCCGACAACGTCGACGCGCTGGCCGGCAAGGAAATGGCTCGCCTTGATTTCAGCGCCGACAGGCAGCAGGGCATCTTCCGCGACGCGGAATTCGACCAGCTTCTGTTTCGGCGCAACCTTCGCCTTGGCGAAGTGGCCGCGCATCGCCTTGGTCACGCGGCTGGCCTTGGCTTCGCCGAGACCGAGCTGGACAGCCGTGTAGCCGTCGCGCTCCGCGGTCTTCTGGGCAACAACCTGCAGACCCTGGACCCGCAGGACCGTCACCGGCACATGCCGGCCGTCTTCGGCGAAAATCCGGGTCATCCCCATCTTCTGTGCGATCATTCCGGTACGCATGGCGTTTATCCCGTCCTGTCCTGCTCTACAGCCGGATCTCGACATCGACGCCCGCGGCGAGGTCGAGCTTCATCAGCGCGTCCACGGTCTGCGGCGTCGGATCGACGATGTCGAGCAGGCGCTTGTGGGTACGAATTTCGAACTGCTCGCGCGACTTCTTGTCCACGTGCGGAGAACGAAGCACCGTGAAGCGCTCGATCCGGGTGGGCAGCGGAATCGGGCCGCGGACGCGGGCGCCGGTGCGCTTGGCCGTCGACACGATCTCGCTGGTGGACTGATCCAGCAAGCGATGATCGAAGGCCTTCAGCCTGATGCGGATGTTCTGACTATCCATTTTCCTGATCCCGTGCCTTTAAGCGCGTTCGCGCTCCCTACTCGACGATTTTGGCGACGACGCCGGCGCCGACGGTACGACCGCCTTCGCGGATGGCGAAGCGCAGGC
>JAYQQF010000006.1:0-148915 GCA_038145705.1 Alphaproteobacteria bacterium
GCCTTGCCGCCCGGCGGATCGCGCCCTGCTGTAAACTTTAGTCTTAGGCATACATAATGCCGGAGGTTTCCCTTCCGGCACGAGGCTTCCCGCATCCCGGCAAGACCGTAAAACGCAACGAGGTTGATCATGGCTTCAGAAGGTGGTTTGGGTGCCCCGGTGCGCCACGCGATTGACTGGAACGATCCCGACTTCTTCGACGAGGAGAAGCTCGATGCGGAACTGCGCCGGGTCTTCGACATCTGTCACGGCTGCCGGCGCTGCTTCAACCTGTGCGATTCCTTCCCGCGGCTGTTCGACCTGATCGACGAATCGAAGACCGGCGAACTCGACTCGGTTTCCAGCGACGATTTCAAGCCGGTCGTTGATGCCTGCACGCTGTGCGACATGTGCTTCATGACGAAGTGCCCCTACGTGCCCCCCCACGAATTCAACCTCGATTTCCCACACCTGATGCTGCGCTACCGCGCGGTCGAACTGAAGAAGGGCAAGGTCGGTTTCGCCGAAAGCCAGCTCACCGAAACCGATCGCAACGGCAAGCTCGCCGGCGCCGTGGCGCCTGTCGCCAACTGGGCCTCGAAGACGGGCAACGGCCTGACGCGGCCCGTCCTGCAGGCCGTCGCCGGCGTCGATGCGCGCGCCGAACTGCCCAAGTTCCACGGCAAGACCTTCACCGCGCGCGCCAAGACGGGCAAGCCCGCTATCAATGCCGAAGCACCCGCCCACGGCCGCAAGGCGATCCTGTTCGCGACCTGCTTCGTCAATTACAACAACCCCGGCATCGGCGAGGCGGCGCTCGCCGTTCTCGCGAAGAACGGCGTCGAGACCGAAGTCGGCTATCCCGGCTGCTGCGGCATGCCGCAGCTCGAGCACGGCGATCTCGCGCGCGTTGCGGAAAATGCGCGCCGCACTGCCGCCTATTTCGGCCCCTGGATCGACAAGGGTTACGACGTGGTGGCGCTGACGCCGTCCTGCGCGCTGATGCTCAAGTTCGAATGGCCCCTGATCGTCCCCAAGGACGATCCCGCCTATGACGCGGTGGTCAGGCTGTCGAAGGCGACGCGCGACATTTCCGAATACGTCGTCGACATCGCCGACAAGGAAGGCCTGGCGCCGGGCATGCAGCCGGTGGACGGCGGCATCACGCTGCATCTCGCCTGTCACGCCCGCGCCCAGAACCTGGGTCCGAAGGCCGCAGACATGCTCAAGCGCATTCCGGGCTCGGACGTTTCCGTGATCGAGCGCTGCTCGGGCCACGGCGGCTCCTGGGGCATTCTCAAGGAAAACTTCGACACCGCGCTGAAGGTGGGCAAGCCCGTCGCCCGCAAGGCGCTCGAAGAGGGCAAGGCCTATGTGGCTTCGGAATGCCCCCTTGCCGCCAAGCACGTGGTGCAGGGCATGAACATGCTGGATGCCGAAAAGGTAAAGATCGAGGCGCCCTCGCACCCGATAGAGATTTTCGCCCGCTCTTACGGCTTCGGTGCCGGCGGGCCGGACAAGAAGTAAGGACAGACGTTATGGATGGAGGTTTCGAAATGTCCGCGCCCCGCAAGATCACCCGTGACGACATCATGGACATGGGCGCCTACGCCGGGGTGCGCGCTGAACGCCGCCGCGCCATGGCGGCGGCAAAGCGCGACCGCCGTGTTTCCGTCGGCCCGCACGTGACCTTTTACTTCGAAAGTCACGCCACGATGCTGCATCAGATCCACGAGATGCTGTTCATCGAAAAGGGCGGCGAGGAACAGATCGCCGACGAGCTCGCGGCCTACAACCCGCTCATCCCGCAGGGGCGCGAGCTGGTGGCGACGATGATGATCGAATACGACGATCCCGTCGTGCGCGACCGCGAGTTGCGCCGCCTCACCTTCATCGAAACGACGGTGACGCTGGCCATCGGCGGCGAGGAGATCAAGGCCCAGGCCGAGGTCGATATCGAGCGCACCAAGGCCGACGGCAAGACCTCGGCCATCCACTTCCTGCGCTTCCCGCTGACCGATGCGCAGGCGACCGCCTTCAAGACGGCGGGTACGCGCATCGTGCTCGGCATCGGCCATGAAAACTACGGCCACATGGCGGTCATCAACGAAGCGACGCGCGCGGCACTTGCCGAAGATCTGGCCTGACGCAACGCAGCTTGCACAAAAAAGCCCCGGACCGGTTCCGGGGCTTTTTTCTTCAATCGACCTTTTCGCCGGGCAATGTGCCCCAGAGCGTCGCGCGCGGGGTCCAGCCCTTGATGCCGCGCATCTCGACGCGGCACCAGACGCCTTCGCAGGAAAGCAGCCTTGCGACGACGCCCGGTTCTGCCCGGGCCAGCGCCGGGGCGGCCGCTTCCGGAGCGCGGCGCAGCACCGTGTCGTCGGCAACGGTAATTGCGGTGCGCCGTCCCGCCAGCATGGCGCGATGCACCCAGCCGATGGTGCCGTTCCAGTCGCGCACCTTTCGCCAGGCGTCGAACTCGGCAACGATCTGCACCGGCAGGCCCCGGCGGCGGTAGATCCATTCCACGGGGTAGCGTGTGCCGGGGCCGGCGCGCATGTAGACCTCGTTCGCCCGCAGGCTGGCGAAACGCGGCAGCGGCAGGCCGGTGCGCTTGACCGCCGTTTTGGGGCCGGCGGCCTTGTCGCCCTCGTTTTCGGTTTGCGCGACGGCCGGGTGTCCCGCGCAGGCGAGACCCGCTGCCAGCAGCGCCACGATGACAATGCTGCGCTTACGCGCCATGCCGGGAAAGGTCCGTGATGGTGGGGTGCTCGCCACAGAGCGCGCAGGCCGGGTCGGGACGTGCCTTGATGCGCCGGAACGTGGCGCCCAGCATGTCCATGACCACCAGCGAACCGGCCAGGCTCTCGCCGAGACCGAGCAGTTCCTTGATGACTTCCGTCGCCTGCAGGCAGCCGACGATACCCGCGACCGCGCCCAGCACCCCGCCTTCGGCGCAGGTCGGGATCAGCCCTTCGGGGGGCGGCGCGGGGAAGATGCAGCGGTAGCAGGGCTTGCCCTCTTCAAAGGCGCGGAAGGTCGCCACCTGTCCCTCGAAGCGCAGAAGTGCCGCCGACACCAGCGGCTTGCGGGCGAGGTAGCAGGCATCGTTGAGCAGGAAGCGCGTGGCGAAATTATCGGACCCGTCGGCGACGATGTCGTAGCCCGCGATCAGGTCCATGACGTTTCCGGCGCCGAGCCGAACGGCATGGGCCTCGATGCGGACATCGGGGTTGATCGCCGCGACTGCCTTGGCGGCGCTTTCGACCTTGGGCGTGCCGATGCGCTCTGTCGCGTGGATCACCTGGCGCTGCAAATTGGACAGGTCCACGGCATCGTCATCGACGATGCCGATGCGCCCGACGCCGGCAGCGCCGAGGTACATCAGCAGGGGCGAGCCCAGCCCGCCCGCGCCGATCACCAGCACCGACGATTTCAGCAGCTTTTCCTGACCCTTGCCGCCAAGCTCCGGCAGGATGATGTGGCGCGCGTAGCGCTCGAGCTGCTGGTCGGTGAATTCGAAGGTCATCTTCGGGTGCCGGCCTATATGTTGTCGAACAGCGCCGTCGACAGGTAGCGTTCGGCGAAAGACGGCAGGATGATCACGATCTTCTTGCCCGCGAATTCGGCGCGCGCGCCGACCTCGATCCCGGCGGCGAGCGCTGCCCCAGACGAAATGCCGACCGGCACCCCCTCCATGCGCGCCGCCTTGCGGGCGGTGGCGAAAGCGGTTTCGTTACCGATGCGCACGACCTCGTCGATCAGCTTGACGTCGAGATTGGCCGGCACGAAACCCGCGCCGATGCCCTGGATCTTGTGCGGGCCGGGAACGCCACCCGACAGCACGGGGCTGTCCTCGGGTTCGACCGCGATCATCTTGAGCGAAGGCTTGCGCGCCTTCAGCACAGAGCCGACGCCGGTCAGCGTGCCGCCGGTGCCGACGCCGGAAATGACCGCATCGACTTCGCCGTTGGTGTCGTTCCAGATTTCCTCGGCCGTAGTGCGGCGGTGGATATCGGGATTGGCGGGGTTCTCGAACTGCTGAAGGATGATCGAGTCCTTGATCTCGGCGTTCAGCTCTCCCGCCCGGCGCAAAGCACCCTTCATGCCTTCGGCGGCGGGTGTCAGTTCCAGCTCAGCGCCCAGGATCAGCAGCATCTTGCGCCGTTCCATCGACATGCTCTCGGGCATGCACAGGATCAGCCGGTAGCCCTTGGCCGCGCAGACGAAGGCGAGCGCGATGCCGGTATTGCCCGAGGTCGGCTCGATCACGGTGGTGCCCGCCTTCAGGCGTCCGTCGGCTTCCGCCGCTTCGATCATGGCAAGGCCGATACGGTCCTTGACCGACGACATCGGGTTGAAGAATTCAAGTTTGCCGTAAAGCTCCGCCTTGCAGCCGCTTTCCCGCGACAGGCGCGGCAGATAGACGATCGGGGTATCGCCGATGGTCTCGAGGATCGAGCCGTAGGTGCGGCCCCTGCCCCGGGAATTGTTCTGCTTGTCGGTCATTACCTCTATCTCCCTGATGTCGCGTTGCCGCGATCGTCTTGCGTTCAAGATCAAATGATGAAATCGAGCCGTTCCGCCGCGTCGCTGCGAATGCCGGCGGCATTGGCGCGCAGGCACAGGTCTTCGATGGTGACGGCATCGAGCCGCTCCATCATCTCCGCCTCGAAACCCGTCCACATCGGCCACACCACCTTGCGGCCGAGATCGGACGGCGGTTCCGTCGCATCCTCGGTTTCCGCCATGGCGACGACGCGGGTGATTTCTCCGACCGTGATGCGGCGGCGTTCGCGCGCGAGCAGATACCCGCCGCGCGGTCCGCGCACGCCGGTCAGGACGCCTGCGCGCACGAGCTGCTGCAGGACCTGTTCCAGGTAGCGGCGCGGAATGCCCTGGCGTTCGGTGATGTCCTTGCTCTGAACCGGTAGGGAGCCCGCGTTGTAGGCGATGTCGAGAACCGCCTCGATCGCGTAGAGAAGTTTCTTGGACATGCGAAACATGACGTTCTCCCTAGGCGCCGGTGCCGGTGGAGCCGAAGCCCCCGGCGCCGCGTTCGGTGGCATCGAGGCTTTGCGCCTCGTTCAGCCGCACGCGGGTGACCGGTGCGACGACCATTTGTGCGATGCGCGCCCCGCGCGTCACCGTGAAGGATTCCTCGCCGAGATTGATCAGGCAGACCATGACCTCGCCCCGGTAATCGGCATCGACGGTGCCGGGTGCATTGACGATCGAGATGCCGTGGCGGACGGCAAGGCCCGAACGGGGGCGCACCTGCGCTTCAAATCCGTCGGGCAGGGCGATGGCAAAGCCCGTCGGGATCAGCGCCCGCTTGCCGGGCGCGATAACTACATCGGCGGCGACGGCCGCAGGCAGGTCGATCCCCGCCGCCCCGGCCGAGGCGTAGTCGGGCAGGGCGAGGTCGCGGGCATGATCGAGCCGCATGATGGGGACCGACACGGACGTCATTGTGCCGCGCCGAAGTGCCGGGCGATGGCATCGGCCAGCCGCGCCGCTACGGCATCCTTGCCCATGCGCGGCCAGGACGCGACGTCGGCATCATCGGCGCCGGTGATCAGGTGCACCGTGTTGTTGTCGCCGCCGAAGACGCCCTCCGCGGGCGATACGTCGTTGGCGACGATCCAGTCGCAGCCCTTGGCCGTGCGCTTGGTGCGGGCATTGGCGATGACATTTTCCGTTTCCGCCGCGAAGCCGACGACCAGCCGCGGGCGCTTGTTGCCGGCAGCAGCGACGGTGGCGAGAATGTCGGGGTTTTCCGCAAGCTCCAGCTTTGGCGGCGCAGCACCCTTCGACTTCTTGATCTTGGCATTGGCGACGTCGCGTACGCGCCAGTCGCTGACGGCCGCCGCCATTACGGCGACATCGACGGGAAGGCGCTCATTGACGGCGCGCAGCATCTGTTCCGCCGTTTCCGTGTGCACGACTTCGACGCCCGCGGGATCGGGCAGTGCAACGGGGCCGGAGACCAGCACCGTCTGCGCGCCGAGCCGTGCAAGGGCCGCGGCGATGGCGTGTCCCTGCTTGCCCGACGAGCGGTTGCCGATGAAGCGTACCGGGTCGACCGGCTCAAAGGTGGGGCCCGAAGTCACCACCGCGCGGCGGCCCCTGAGCGGCGCGGCGGCTTCAAAAAAATCTTCGACGGCCTTGACGATGTCGGCCACGTCGGCGAGGCGGCCTTCGCCTTCTTCGCCGCAGGCAAGCTCGCCCGCTGCCGGGCCGACGACGACGATGCCGCGCGCGCGCAGCGTTTCCATGTTGGCGCGCGTCGCCGCGTGGTCCCACATGCGCACGTTCATCGACGGCGCCACCATGACGGGCTTGTCGGTGGCGAGCAGCGCCGTGGTGGCGAGATCGGTCGCAAGCCCGTGCGCCATCTTGGCCAGGATGTCGGCGGTCGCAGGTGCTACGAGGACGAGATCGGCTTCGCGTGACAGGCGGATGTGGCCCATCTCGCTTTCGTCGGTCAGCGAAAACAGATCGCCGTAGACCTTTTCGCCGGTAAGTGCGGCCAGCGACAGCGGCGTGACGAACTTCGCTCCGGCCTCGGTCAGGATGGCGCGCACGGCGGCACCGCGGCGCTTCAGCTCGCGCGTAAGCTCGAGCGCCTTGTAGGCGGCAATGCCGCCCGACACCACCAGCAGGATGCGCCGGTTCGCGATCATGGTTTTTTCCCGATAAGCCCCAAGTTGCCCCTTTCCGGGATGGTCCCGGAGCGGGGGATGAATTTACGCAATTTACTTGTTATTAGATAGTAATTCCCTAAGAACCGCGCAACATCTGAATCCCCGGCCGGGAAGGCTCAGGGGCGGCCCGTGAGCAGCGTGACCAGGATCAGGGCAAGAAGCCCCGCGATGACCCAGAGAACCGCGCCACGACCCCCGTTTCCCCCCGTGCCGTCCTCGCCCAGCAGGCGGCGGACAGTATCGGGGTGCAGCCGGTAGCCCTGTTCGGCCAGCGCCCGGACCGCCTTGTCGACGTTGGTCAGGAATCCGGGCAGACGTTCCAGGCCCGAAACGAAATCCTGTGCGCCGCGCGCGATCCGTGCCTCGGGACCGAGATTGTCGCGGACCCAGCTTTCGATCAGCGGGCGCGCCAGCTCCCACATGTTGACTTTGGGGTTGAGCCTGCGCCCGACCCCTTCGGCCACCATCATGGTCTTTTGCAGCAGAAGGAGCTGCGGCTGGGTTTCCATCTGGAACTGTTCGGTGACGCGGAACAGCTGGGCGAGCAGGCGCGCGACCGAGATCTCGTTCATCGGCCGGCCGAGGATCGGCTCGGCGATGGCGCGGCAGGCCTGCATGAACAGCTCGCGCGGCTGGTCGGCGGGAACATAGCCCGCCTCGAAATGGACATCGGCGACACGCCGGTAATCGGCCTGAAGAAATCCCAGCAGCATTTCCGCCAGATAGCGCCGCGTCGGCGCATCGAGCCGTCCCATGATGCCGAAATCGACGACGACGAGGTTGCCGTCGGGGCCGACGAACATGTTGCCCGGGTGAAGATCGGCGTGAAAGAAGCCGTCACGGAAGACCTGGTTGAAGAAGGCGGTCGCCGCTTTCCTGAGCACCTCGTCCGGGTCGTGGCCCGCGGCCACCAGCCGGCCGCGCTGGTCCATCGGGATCCCGCTGATGCGCTCGAGGGTCATGACCCGGCGCGCCGTGCGCGTCCAGTCGACGCGGGGCACGTGGAAGCTGGCGTCGCCCTCGAAATTCCCGGCGAGCTCGCAGGCCGCCGCCGCTTCGAGGCGCAGGTCCATTTCCACTTCGACGACGCGCGCGAGCGTCGCCACCACCTCGCGTGGTTTCAGCCGCCGCGTTGCCGGGCGCGTGCGTTCGATCGCGGCCGCCGCCCATGCCAGCATGTCGAGATCGCGGGTAAAGGCTTCCTCGATGCCCGGGCGCAGCACCTTGACCGCGACTTCCTCGCCTTCGGTCGTCACCGCCAGATGCACCTGGGCGATGGAGGCGGCGGCGACGGGGGTATCTTCGAAGCTCGCGAACAGCTCGGAAACCGGCTTGCCCAGTTCCGCCTCGATGGCCGCGCGGGCAGCCGCGCCGGGGAAGGGCGGCAGGCGGTCTTGCAGGAAGGCGAGGTCGTCGGCGATTTCCTCGCCCAGCAGGTCGGCGCGGGTGGCAAGCGACTGGCCGAGCTTGATGAAGGTCGGTCCCGCCGCGCTCAGCGCCTGGGCGATGCGCTCGCCGGGCCGCGTGCCGGGCTTCGGATGCGGTCCGCCCGGCAGGCGGGCAAGAAGCCTGGCTGCCGTCAGCACGCCGGGGCTCGCGCCGAAACGCTCGGCCAGCACCAGCGCATCGCAGCGCGCGAGCAGGCGGGCGAGGCCGATCAGGCGGAAGAGATGGCCAAGGCCGCCGAGCATTACAGCACCCAGCCCGAATGCATGGCGGCGATGCCGCCAGCCAGATCGCGCACCCGGATCTGTTCGAACCCGGCGCCGGACATCATGGACGCCAGCCGGTCCTGGTCGGGGAAGCGGCGGATGCTTTCGGCGAGATAGCGGTAGGCGGCGCCGTCGCCCGCCACCTTTTCGCCGAGCCACGGCATGACGTGCTCCGAATAGACGTCGTATACCGGGCCGACCAGCGGCAGGCGCGGGCGCGAGAATTCAAGGCAGAGAAACCGCCCGCCCGGCGCCAGCACGCGCCTGGCTTCGACCAGGGCTTGCGCCGTGCGGGTGACGTTGCGCAGGCCGAAGGCGATGACATAGGTATCGACCGATCCATCGGGCAGCGGCAGGTTTTCGGCATCGGCGCAAGCGAAGCCGATGGCATCAGAAAGGCCCGCCTTTGCCACCCGGCCCTGGCCGACGCTCATCATGGCGTGGTTGATGTCCATCACCGTGACCGTGCCGCCGGCCCGGGCGATCATCTCGGCCCCGCCGGCCGCGGCCACGATGCGCATGGCGATATCGGCGGTGCCGCCCGCGACGTCGATGATGCGCGCACCGGGGCGCGGCGCCAGCCAGTCGACGGCGGCCGTCTTCCACAGCCGGTGCAGGCCGCCCGACATCAGGTCGTTCATCAGGTCATAGTTTTCCGCGACGCTGTCGAAGATGGCGCGCACGCGCCCGGCCTTTTCCGCGGGCGGAACGTCGATGGCGCCGAACGGCACCGTATCGGGGTCGGCGCCGTGGGCCGTGGCAGGGGATTTTTTCATGGGCCGGACAATAGCCCAAGGTCCGGAATTCCGCTACGTTCCGCGCCATGCCCGAATTGCCCGAAGTGGAAACCGTGCGTCTTGGTCTCGTGCCCGTTCTCGCGGGGCGCAGGCTGGCGCGCGTCGCCGTCAACCGGCCCGACCTGCGCATCCCCTTTCCGCCGGATTTTGCCGCTCGCCTCAAGGGCCGCCGCGTGGCCGGATTGGTGCGGCGCGCAAAATACATCCTCGTCCGCTTCGACGATGGCGGCGACAGCCTGCTGATCCACCTCGGCATGTCCGGGCGCATGGCGGTCGAAGGGCCGGGCCTCGCCAATGCGCCGCGCACGCCCTCGCCCCACGATCACGTGGTGATTGAGACCGACGCCGGCGGCCGCGTCGTGTTCAACGACGCCCGCCGCTTCGGCCTGATGACCCTGATCGCCCCGGGCGAGGAGGCAAGCCACCCGCTGCTCGCGGGCCTCGGGCCCGAGCCCCTGGATGAGGCCTTCACCGCCGACGTCCTTGCCTGTGCCCTCAAGGGCCGTGCCAGCCCGATCAAGGCGGCGCTTCTGGATCAGCGGGTGGTGGCCGGGCTCGGCAATATATATGTGTGCGAGGCGCTCTACCGTTCCGGTATCAGCCCGCGCCGACGCGCCGGCACCGTGCAGGGCGCGCGCGCACGGCGTCTGCATGGTGCGATCCGGGCCGTTCTCGCCGAGGCGATCAAGGCGGGCGGCTCGACCTTGCGCGATCATCGTCGTCCGGACGGCGAGCTCGGCTATTTCCAGCACAGTTTCGCCGTCTATGGCCGCGAAGGCGAAACCTGCCCGTCATGCGAGAGCCCCCGGGCGTGTGGCGGTATTCGCCGCATCGTGCAGTCGGGACGCTCGACCTTCTTTTGTCCGGCACGCCAGCGCTGAGCGCGGGCGTGATCATTGTCGCCACTATGTGTTAGCCTGCCGCCATGACGATCCTGCTGCGCCGCATCATTCTGGCCGCGCCTGTTCTGGCGTTGCTCGCCGTGTCATTTTTACCCGTTCCCGTCCGTGGCGCGGAATTCCTGAGCCTGCTCGAAGATGTGCCGGTCATGCCCGGGTTCAGCGAGGACGCCGCTGCGGCGGTTGCTTTCGATACCGCGTCCGGGCGCATCGTCACGGCGCGCATCACGGGCCGAAAGCGTCCCGGCGTCGATCTCGGCGCGCTGCTCGCCTTCTACGGAGCGAGCCTCCCGGCGCTCGGCTGGCGGGCCGAAAGCCCGGTCCGTTTTCGCCGCGACGGCGAAACGCTGACCTTGCGTGTCGAGGTCAAGGGAGACGCCATGGCGCTGGGCTTTGATCTTCGGCCGGAATAGGTCCGCGAAGGCGGATCGCAAACCCCCGGAATCCGCATGGTTTCAGAGGCATTTTGGCTGTGGGCAGCCGGCCTTGACGGACGCCCGGTCGCGGACTATAACCTCGCCTCCCGCGCCGGTCGGCAGTTTCGGCCGCGCGACCGCACGCTTAATCCCGTGAAGCGAACATTCAAAGGCAGTATCAGATGGCGAATATCCGCTCCGCCAAGAAGCGCATCAGGCAGACCGCCCGCAAGACGGACGTCAATCGCGCGCGCACCAGCCGCATCCGCACTTTCGTGAAGAAGGTCGAGACCGCGATCTCCACCGGTGACAAGAAGGCGGCAAGCGACGCGCTCCGCGCCGCGCAGCCCGAACTTCACCGTGGCGTCACCAAGGGCATACTGAAGAAGCAGACGGCAGCGCGTAAGCTGTCGCGTCTCAACGCGCGCATCAAGGCGATGGCCTAAGTCCTTGTGTGGCCTCCGCGCCGCACCAATAGTTAGAAATTGCATTAAAAGCGCGCCCATTTCGGGCGCGCTTTTGTTTTTCCCGTGGCTACACATTAGCTGCAACGAGTCAAAAATTTTTTTTGACGGAGTCGCGTCTTGGCCCGTTGCGATTCAAATTTCCTGTGGCTAGAGTCCGGGCGAGTTCATTTCCGCCCGTCGGGAATTTTTCGCAGCAATCCAGTTTGTAGTCGCGGCGTGTTTCGCCAGCTTGTTCCTTTCGTGAGCAGGTATCTCGAGCGAAATATGCGAACTGCGTTGCAGTTTTTCGTGTTCGAGTTTGAAGTTTTGTTTTCGGGTTTTTGTCCATGACTGCTTTCAACCGGCGCAGCTTCGATCAAACCAGTGCCGGATATCCGAACAGGGGGACGTTTGATGTCGAGTGAAGACGCCAAGACCTCGACCGAGCGCGCAGTGGCACCGGGCGAAGGTTACGCGGGTGACATCACGCCTGATCAGGCCTGGAAGATTCTCGAAGAAAGCCCGGGGGCGGTGCTGGTTGATTGCCGTACCCAGCCCGAATGGGCCTTCGTCGGCGTCCCGGACCTTTCCACCCTCGGCAAGAAGGTGGTTCTGGTGCCCTGGCAGGTCTTTCCGACGATGCAGCTGAACCCCGAATTCACCAAGCAGATCAAGGCCGCGGGGGCGGCCGAAGGGGCGCCGGTCCTGTTCCTGTGCCGGTCGGGGGCGCGCTCGCGTTCGGCGGCGATCGCCGCGACCGGACAGGGGTTCGGGCGTGCCTACAACATCAAGGGCGGCTTCGAGGGCGCCCATGACGACAAGCGCCATCGCGGCAGCCGCGAAGGCTGGAAGGTTGCCGGTCTGCCCTGGGTTCAGGACTGACTGTTCGTAAGTAACAAGGTTTGCGTTAGAGGGGGCAGGGCGCGATGCGCGCAGATTGGCAGACGATCAAGGAACGGTTGCGGGCCGAATTCGGGGACGCCGCTTACAAGTCGTGGCTGGCGCCGATCGAGCTTGATTCCGCCTCCGCGTCCCGTGCCGTCATTTCGGTGCCGACGCGCTTCATGCGCGACTGGGTCCAGCGCCATTATCTCGACCGTATTGCGCAGATGTTGACCGATGGCGAGGCTGCCGCGCCCGCCGTGGAGATCGTCGTGCGCAGCGCCGTGCGCACCGCCGATCCGGCCAAGGCCCCGGCCGAAGCCGTCGGCACGCTCAATTCCGCTGCCGCCCGCGCGCGTCCGCGGCCGTCCGCGCCGCGCAGCCACGAAGATATTTCGGCGCCGCTCGATCCGCGCTTCGTCTTCGACAATTTCATCGTCGGCAAGTCCAACGAATTCGCCTATGCCGCCGCCCGCCGCGTGGCCGAGGCCCAGACCGTTCCCTTCAACCCGCTGTTCCTCTACGGCGGCGTCGGGCTCGGCAAGACCCACCTGATGCACGCCATCGCCTGGCACATCCGCAAGGCCGATCCCAACCGCCGGGTGATCTATCTTTCGGCGGAAAAGTTCATGTACCAGTTCATCCGGGCGCTGCGCTTCCAGGACACCATGGCGTTCAAGGAGCAGTTCCGCTCGGTCGACGTGCTGATGATCGACGACGTCCAGTTCATTTCGGGCCGGGAAACGACCCAGGAAGAATTCTTCCACACTTTCAATGCGCTGGTTGACCAGAACCGGCAGGTCATCATCTCCGCCGACAAGTCGCCCTCCGACCTCGAGGGGATGGAGGAGCGCCTGCGTTCGCGCCTCGGCTGGGGGCTGGTCGCCGACATCCACCAGACCGATTACGAGCTGCGCCTGTCGATCCTGCAGTCCAAGGCCGAAAAGCTGGGCTCCCAGGTTCCCTCGAAAGTCCTCGAATTCCTCGCCCACAAGATCACCTCCAACGTCCGCGAGCTGGAAGGCGCGCTCAACCGCGTCGTCGCCCATGCCACGCTGGTCGGCCGGGATATCTCCCTGGAGGCGACCCAGGACGTCCTTCACGACCTGCTGCGGGCCCACGACCGCCGGGTAACGATCGAGGAAATCCAGAAGCGCGTGGCCGAGCATTTCAACGTCCGCGTCGCCGACATGCATTCCGCCCGCCGCGCCCGCGCCGTGGCCCGCCCGCGCCAGGTGGCGATGTACCTGGCCAAGCAGCTGACCTCGCGTTCGCTGCCCGAAATCGGGCGCAAGTTCGGCGGCCGCGACCACACCACGGTGATGCATGCGGTGCGCAAGATCGAGGAATTGCGGGCCACCGATACCTCGTTCTCCGAGGATGTCGAACTGCTGCGCCGGATGCTCGAAACCTGAGCCTGAAAAAGGCTTGAAAACCGGCCCTTTGCGGGGCCGGTTCGGGGGCCCCTTCGGGGCCCTTTTTCTTTTGGATTTCAAGGCCTCCTGCTATACTCGGCTCCCGGTTCAGGACCCGGCCGGACCGCCCCGCTCGAAGGGAAGCCGCCGGAGCCCGCCGGGCGGGCGTGGGGGCCGTTCCCGGACCCTTCCGGCAGGCAATTTTCCGCCACCCCGAAGCTTGAACGGAGGCCAACGCGCGGCACCACGCGCGGGTCAATAAGGCGCGATAACCCAGCC
This sequence comes from Alphaproteobacteria bacterium, assembly GCA_038145705.1. Classification (GTDB taxonomy): domain Bacteria; phylum Pseudomonadota; class Alphaproteobacteria; order SMXQ01; family SMXQ01; genus WHSO01. The sequence goes on from JAYQQF010000006.1 coordinate 13,536, forward strand.
ATGAAATTCACGATCGAACGTTCCGCTCTGCTCCGCTCTCTCGGCCATGTCCAGAGCATCGTTGAACGGCGGAACACCATTCCCATTCTCAACAACGTCCTGATGAACACGTCGAAGGGCAAGCTTCAGCTGACCGCCACCGACATGGAGCTCGCCATCGCCGAAAGCGTGGCGGCGGAAACCGGCGGCAACGCGGCGATCACGGCGCCCGCGCATACGTTCTACGACATCGTGCGCAAGCTGCCCGAAGGCGCCCAGGTCGAGGTCGAGACCACCGACGGCGACAGCCAGATGGCGGTGCGCTCGGGCCGTTACGCCTCGCAGCTCGCCTGCCTGCCGCCGGCCGATTTCCCGGCGCTCGGCGAAGACGACCTGCCGACGGCCTTTACCGTTCCCGCCGATGCCGTGAAGGCGCTGATCGACCATACCCGCTTCGCCATCTCGACCGAGGAAACGCGCTATTACCTGAACGGCATCTACCTGCATGCCGCCAAGCGCGACGGTACGCCGGTGTTGCGCGCGGTCTCCACCGACGGCCACCGCCTTGCCCGTTTCGACGTGCCGCTGCCCAAGGGTGCCGCCGACATGCCGGGCGTCATCGTGCCGCGCAAGATGGTCACCGAGTGGCGCAAGCTGATCGACGAATCGGATTCGGACATCGAGGTTGCCCTGTCGGATGCCAAGATCCGCATTTCCTTCGATGACGTGACGCTGACCTCGAAGCTGATCGACGGCACCTTCCCCGACTACGATCGCGTCATCCCCAAGGGGAACGAGCGGGTGATGAACGTTCCCTGCAAGGAATTCGCCGCCGCGGTGGACCGCGTTTCGACCATTTCCACGGAAAAGTCCCGCGCGGTGAAGCTCGCCCTTGCCAAGGGTGTGCTGACCTTGTCCGCGACCTCCCTCGATCAGGGCAGCGCCGAGGAAGAACTCGAGGTCGATTACACCGGCGATGCCATCGAAGTCGGCTTCAACTCCCGCTACCTGCTCGACATTGCCGGGCAGGTCCAGGGCGAGAAGGCGCAGTTCCGCCTCGGCGATGCGGCCTCGGCCGCCATCGTCGGCGACTCGGACGACGCGAACGCGCTTTACGTCCTGATGCCGATGCGGGTGTGATCGTTTTGGCGGGCGCGTGGAGGCGGTACTGAACGCTGTATCCCTGGCCCATGCCAATCCGGGGGCCGGCCCCGGGCCTGAGGCCCGGCCCGGACGGGCGACGCTGGCGGTGCTCGGGCTCAGGCTCACCGCCTATCGCAATTATGCCGAATTGCGCCTCGATATCGATCCCCGGCCGGTGGTGCTGACGGGGCTCAACGGCGCGGGCAAGACGAACCTGATGGAAGCTGTCTCCTATCTTGGACCGGGGCGCGGCCTGCGCGGCGCGCGCCTGATCGACGTCGATCTCAAGGGTGGCGTCGAAGACCGCCCCTGGGCCGTTGCAGCGACCTTGCAGGATGCCCACGGCGCCTTCAGCGCAGGCACCGGGCGCGACGGCGCTTCGGCTACGGCGCGGCGCATCGTGCGCCTCGACGGCAAGCCGGCCTCGGGGCCCGCGGCGCTCGCCGAACGCGTCGCGGTGTTGTGGCTGACGCCTGCACAGGATCGCCTGTTCCTCGACAGACCCAATGCGCGGCGGCGCTATCTCGACAAGCTGGTGGCGGCGCTGCAGCCCGAACACGCGAGCCTCCTGAACGATTACGAAAAGGCGCTGCGCGAACGCGCGCGCCTGCTCAAGGGCCAGTCCGCGGGCGAAGGCCCGGCCGATCCCGCCTGGCTTTCTGCGCTCGAACGTTCCATGGCCGAAACCGGGATCGCCATTGCCGCGGCCCGCCGCCAGGCGGCGGCCGATCTCACCCGCGCGGCAGCGGATGGTATCGGCCCGTTCCCGGCGGCGCGCATCCGCGCCGAGGGCGACGCAGAAGGCTGGCTCGGCGAAGGCCCGGCGCTCGATGCCGAAGATCGCCTTGCGGCAGCGCTTGCCGCCGCGCGCGGGCGCGATGGGGAAATCGGCGGTGCCTCTGCGGGGCCGCATCGTTCCGACATGGTGGTGGAACACTGCGCCCGGGCGCTGCCTGCGGCGGAACTGTCCACCGGCGAACAGAAGACGCTGCTTGTCTCCATCATCTTCGCCGCCGCGCGCCTTCAGGCGGCGCGGCGCGGCTTTGCGCCGATCCTGCTGCTCGATGAAGTGGCCGCCCATCTCGATGCCGTGCATCGCGCAGCCCTTTATTCCGAGATCGCGGCGCTCGGCGCCCAGGCCTGGATGACCGGCACCGATCCGGCGCTGTTCGCGCCGCTCGGGCGCGACGCAAATTTCCTGACCGTGGCCGCCGGACGCGTGCGCGCCACGGACTGAACATGCAAGTGAACCGTAGTCGAAAGCAAAGACCATGAGCGAAGTTCCCGCCCCCGCCCCGGCCAAGAAGTCCAAGTCCGAAGCCGCGGAAGAATACGGCGCCGGCGCCATCAAGGTGCTGCGCGGCCTCGAAGCCGTGCGCAAGCGCCCGGGCATGTACATCGGCGATACCGACGACGGCACCGGCCTTCACCACATGGTTTACGAAGTGGTGGACAACGCCATCGACGAAGCGATGGCCGGCTACTGCGACGCCATCAACGTGGTGCTCAACGTCGACGGTTCGGTCACGGTGAACGACAACGGCCGCGGCATTCCCGTGCAGATCCATGCCGAGGAAGCCGTGTCGGCGGCGGAAGTCATCATGACCCAGCTGCACGCGGGCGGTAAGTTCGACCAGAACACCTACAAGGTTTCGGGCGGGTTGCACGGCGTCGGCGTGTCGGTGGTGAATGCGCTGTCGTCGACCCTTGATCTGCGCATCTGGCGCGAAGGCAAGGAACATTACATGCGTTTCAAAGACGGCGATCCGGAAGCGCCGCTTGCCGTGGTGGGCGAGGCGCCGAAGTTGGACGACGGCAGCTTCCGCACCGGCACGGAGGTGACCTTCTATCCGTCGGCCGAGATTTTCACGCAGATCCGCTTCGACCACGACACCCTGCGTAACCGCCTGCGCGAACTGGCTTTTCTGAATTCCGGCATCCGCATCATCCTGACCGACGCACGGGAAGTCGAACCCGTCGCCCAGGAGATGCATTACGAAGGCGGTCTCGTCGCCTTCGTCGAATACATCGACCGCTCCAAGACCGCGCTGCACACGCCGCCGATCTATCTGCGCGCCGAACAGGACGGCATCACCGTCGAAGTGGCAATGCAGTGGACCGATGCCTATCACGAAAACATGCTGTGCTTTACCAACAACATTCCCCAGCGCGACGGCGGTACACATCTCGCGGGTTTCCGCGCGGCACTCACGCGCACGATCAACGCCTTTTCGGCGGAAGCGGGCGGTTCGCGCAAGGACAAGATCCAGCTGACCGGCGATGACGCCCGCGAAGGCCTCACCTGCGTGCTGTCGGTCAAGGTGCCCGATCCCAAGTTCTCGTCCCAGACGAAGGAAAAGCTGGTGTCGTCCGAAGTGCGCCCGGTCGTCGAAAGTGTGGTCGCCGACCGCCTCGGCCAGTGGTTCGAGGAACATCCCGCCGACGGCAAGCGCATCATCGGCAAGGCCATCGAGGCCGCCGCCGCCCGCGAGGCGGCGCGCAAGGCGCGCGAGCTGACGCGGCGCAAGGGCGTGCTCGATATCTCTTCCCTGCCGGGCAAGCTCGCCGATTGTCAGGAACGCGACCCGGCGCTTTCGGAGATATTCATCGTCGAAGGCGATTCGGCCGGCGGCTCCGCCAAGCAGGGGCGCAACCGGGCGAACCAGGCGATCCTGCCGCTGCGCGGCAAGATCCTGAACGTCGAGCGTGCGCGCTTCGACAAGATGCTGTCATCGGCCGAGATCGGCACCCTGATCACGGCGCTCGGCGCCGGCATCGGCGCCGGCGATTTCGATATCAGCAAGCTGCGCTACCACAAGATCGTCATCATGACGGACGCCGACGTGGACGGCGCCCATATCCGTACGCTGCTCCTGACCTTCTTCTACCGCCACATGCGGGCGATGATCGACAACGGCCATCTCTACATCGCCCAGCCGCCCCTTTACCGTTCAAAGCGCGGCAATTCAGAGGTCTATCTGAAGGACGACCGGGCGCTGGAAGACTACCTGATCGATGCCGGGCTCGAAGACGCGGTGCTGACCCTCTATGACGGCACCCAGCTCGCGGGTGCCGACCTGCGCGCCGTGCTCGAAGACGCGCGTCAGGCCCGCAACCTGCTGGCGCCCCTTGCCCGCCGTTCGGGCTCGCTGGCGCTGGTCGAACAGGCCGCCATCCTTGGCGTCCTCAACCAGCAGATCTTTGCCGAGGCCAAGAACGCCACCGCGGTCGCGAACTACCTCGCCAAGCGGCTCGATGCGCTGGTCGACAAGATCGACCAGGGCTGGCAGGGACGGGTCGAGGACAACGTCATGGTGTTCGAACGCATCCTGCGCGGCGTGCCGGAGCGCCGGCGCATCGACACCAAGCTGTTGTCGATGGTCGAAACCGGCAAGCTCGATCAGATGGCGGCCAAGCTGCAGAAGGTCTACGAGCGTCATTCGGTCCTCACACGCAAGGATGTCGAAATCCAGATCGCGGGGCCGACGGGCCTCGTCGAATCGATCATGGACCTCGGCCGCAAGGGCATGGCGATCCAGCGCTACAAGGGTCTTGGCGAAATGAACCCGGAACAGCTCTGGGAAACGACGCTCGACCCCGAAGCGCGCACGCTGCTTCAGGTCAAGGTCAGCCATGCCGAGGCGCAGGAAGACATCTTCGCCACCCTGATGGGTGACGTCGTGGAGCCCCGGCGCGAATTCATCCAGACCCACGCGCTCGAGGTTGCCAACCTCGACGTCTGACGAAGGGCGCGACATGACGCCAAAGCCCCGCATCGGCCTGCTGCTTGGGGATCCCAACGGCATCGGGCCGGAGCTCGCCGCCAAGCTGCTGGCCCAGCCCGGCGTGACGGACGCTGCAAACATCGTCGTCATCGGCGACGCCCGCGTTTTCGATCAGGGCTGCAAGGTGGCGCGTCTCGACATTCCCCATCGCAGGGTCGCGCAGGCGTCGGACCTGCGGCTCGATGGCGGCATAGAATTTCTTGATGAACCCTCCATCGCGCCCGAAGAGGTGACGCCGGGCGAGGCGACGGCAGCGGGCGGGCGATCGGTGCTCCTCGCCATCAAGACCGCGCTGCGCCTTGCCAAGGACGGCATCATCGACGGCTTCTGCTTCGCGCCGATGAACAAGAAGGCGCTGGCGCTGGGCGGATCGCCCTTCGCCGACGAACACCAGCTTTTCGCCCATGAGTTGGGCTTCACCGGCCCTTACTGCGAACACAATGTTCTCGGCGATCTGTGGACGGTGCGTGTGTCTTCGCATATCCCGCTCAAGGACGCCGCGGCCTGCGTCACCGAAGACCGCATCCTTGAAATGACGCGTCTTGCCAATGCGACGCTGAAGCGCGCCGGCATCGCGCACCCGCGCATCGCGGTTGCCGCGCTCAACCCTCACGGCGGCGACGGCGGTTTGTTCGGGCGCGAAGAAATCGATATCATCGCGCCAGCGGTCAAGAATGCACAGGGCGAGCAGCTTGCCGTCGAAGGGCCGTTCCCGGCCGACACCATATTCGTCAAGGCGGCCGAAGGCGCCTATGACGCGGTCGTGACCATGTATCACGACCAGGGCCAGATCGCGATGAAGCTGATGGGCTTCTCGAAAGGCGTCACCGTCTCGGGGGGCCTGCCTATCGCCATTGCCACGCCTGCAAGCGGCACCGCCTTCGACATCGTCGGCAAGGGCATCGCCAGGGCCGACGGTATGCGCGCCGCTTTCGATCTGACCTGCCGCATGGCGCGGGCCTCTTGATGCGCCCCGTTGTCGCCGCAATTGACGGCTAAGCCCCGGTCATGGCGAAGAAAAAAACCGAAAAATCCGGGCGGGGCGACAAGCCCGCCAAGGCCCGCGCCGTAAAGGGGCGCGGCTCGTGGCTGCGCGCGATCTTCAAGTGGTCGGCGGTTGCCGCCATCTGGGGAAGCCTTGGGGTGATGGCGCTGGTCGGCTGGTACGCCTACGACCTGCCGGAAATGGACCGCATCCCCGCGCTCGAGCGTCGCCCGGCCGTGACCCTGCTCGCCGTCGACGGCACGCCCTTCGCCCGCTTCGGCGAGGCGGCGGCGCGGCCCGTCACCATCCGCGAACTGCCCCCTTACGTGTCGCGCGCCGTGATCGCGACCGAGGACGCGCGCTTTTATTCCCATTTCGGCATCGACCTGATCGGCCTCGCCCGCGCCATGGCGGTCAACGTCATGTCGCTCAGCATTCGCCAGGGCGGCTCCACCATTTCCCAGCAGCTTGCCAAGAACCTGTTTTTCGGGCCCGAACGCACGATCAAGCGCAAGGTGCAGGAAGTCATTCTTGCGCTCTGGCTGGAACGCCGTTTTACGAAGGACGAAATCCTCGCGCTCTATCTCAACCGCGTTTATTTCGGTTCCGGCAATTTCGGCATCGAAGCGGCGGCGCGCAGCTACTTCGGCAAGCCCGCGGCAAAGCTGTCGCTGAACGAGGCGGCGATGCTGGCGGGCCTGCTCAAGGCGCCGTCGCGCTACTCGCCTGCGCGCAACCGCGACCGCGCCGCGGCGCGCGCTTCCGTCGTCCTCGACCGCATGGCCGCGGCCGGCTTCATCACCAAGGCCCAGGCCAACGTGGTGAAGCTCAACCCCGCCCGTCTCGGCCGCCAGCAGGCGCGCATCGCGCGCTACTTCGCCGACTGGGCGCTGGAAGCGGTGCGCGGTTACGTCGGCGGCGCGACCGGGGATCTCGTGGTGCAGACGACGCTCGATGCCCGCCTGCAGCGCCGTGCCGAATCCGCCGCCGATGCGCTGATCGAGGGTGCCGGCCGCCAGGGTGGCGTCGGCCAGCTTGCCCTCGTGGTGATGTCGCCCGACGGCGCCGTGCGCGCCATGATCGGCGGTGCCGACTATGCGCAAAGTCAGTTCAACCGAGCGACCCAGGCGCTCCGCCAGCCGGGTTCGGCGTTCAAGCCGGTGGTTTACCTTGCCGGCCTCGATGCCGGTCTCGCGCCGGACAGCAAGATGACGGATGCCCCCGTGCGCATCGGCAATTTCCGTCCCGCCAATTACGACGGCAAGTTCCACGGTGCCGTCAGCCTGACCGATGCGCTGGCACTGTCGCTCAATACCGTCGCCGTGCGCGTTCTCGAAAAGGCCGGCGTCGATCGCGTCATTGCCTGGGCGCGCAAGCTGGGGATTGCGTCGCGGCTGCGGCGCGAGGCGGGCCTCGCCCTCGGCGCTTCGGAAGTGACGCTCTCGGAACTGGTGTCGGCTTACGCGGTGCTGGCAAATGGCGGCGACGGCGTCTTTGCCCACGGCGTCGTATCCATTACGGATGGCCAGGGGCGCGTCCTCTATCGCCGCCAGGGCGAAGGCCCGGGTAATGTCGTTCCCGCCCGCCATGTCGACGACATGAACGCCATGCTGCAGGCCGCCGTCACCCGCGGCACCGCGCGGGCGGCGGCCTTCGGCGTGCCCGCCGCGGGCAAGACCGGCACCACCCAGGATTACCGGGATGCGTGGTTCGTCGGCTACACGGCCGATTACGTGGCCGGCGTGTGGATGGGCAATGACGACGGCCGGCCGACCAGGTCGGTTACCGGCGGCGGCCTGCCCGCCCAGCTCTGGCGCCAGGTCATGGTCGCCGCCCACGAAGGCCGTTCGGGCCGCGCGCTGGTGGCGGGCAAGGGCGGCGGGTTCTGGTCGAATCTTCTGGGCGGATTTTCTTTCGGGCGTTCCGTCACCGTCACCCCCGACGACAGCGAGCGCGACAAGGATACGCTGCGCGCGCGCCGCGACTGATTTCAGGCGGCCGCGGCCGCCTTGCGTTCGGCGCCGATGGCGAAACGGCCCGCCATCCATGCCAGTGCCGCGCCCGCGAGAATTCCCGCCGCCATCGGCAGTTCGGTGCCGTCGGCGGCGAAGCCGATCACCGCGATCATCGAGGCGCCGGTCAGCTGCTGCAGGAACCCGAACAGGGCCGATGCGGCCCCCGCCTTTTCGGGGAACGGCGCCAAGGCGCCTGCCAGCGAATTGGGCATGATCAGCCCGGTGCCGACGAGGAACAGGAACTGCGGCCCGACGATCACCCACCAGCCGCGAAAACCCGCCAGCACCAGCGCCACCATCAGCGCGCCACCCAGCGTCGCGACCATGCCGCCCGCGCTCACCATGCGCCGGTAGCCGAAGCGCATGGTGAGGCGTGCCGAGGCGAGAGAGCCCAGAAAATATCCCGTCACCACCATGGTGAAGAACATGCCGTAGGTTTCCGGACGGTAGCCGAGCAGGTCGATGAACACGAAGGACGAGGCCGAGTGAAAGGCGAACATGCCGGCAAAGGTGAAGCCGAAGGCGAAGGTATAACCGAGGAAAACGGGATTCCGGATAATCGCGCGATAGTTGTAGAACATCCGCACCGGGTCGAGGGCGAGGTGATCGGGTGCGCGCAGCGATTCGCCCAGGCCCTTCCACACGGTCAGCGCCACCAGCGCGCCGATGCCGGTCAGCAGCATGAAGATGGATCGCCAGCCGAAGGCGGTTTCCATGAAGCCGCCGACCAGCGGCGCGAAGCCGGGGACGATGGTGAAGACGGCGGCCATCACCGACATCAGCCGCGCCGCCCTATCGGGTGGAAACAGGTCGCGCACGATGGCCCGCGACAGCACCTGGGTGGAGGCGACAGCGACGCCCTGCACGCAGCGGGCGCCGATCAGGGTGGCGATATCGGGGGCGGCGGCGCATACGGCGGATGCCAGCGTATAGGCGGCAAGCCCGCCCAGCAGCACGGGCCTGCGGCCGAAGCGGTCGGAGACCGATCCGTACAAAAGCTGGCCGAAGGCAAAGCCGACGAAGAAGGCCGAGAGCGTCAGCAGGATGCCCGATGCGGGCACGCCCAACTCGCGCGACATGGCGGGGAAGGACGGCAGGTAGGTATTGTTGCTGAGCGCGCCGAAGGCGACCAGCACCGTCAGCAGCAGCGTCAGTGCCAGCGAATCGGGCGCGAAACGGGAGGTGCGGGACGCGGGGGACTTCTCGCCGCCGGGAGCAGCGGGACCGGGCTCAGCCATAACGCAGGAGGCGCGCGCCCTCGGTGTCGAGCCAGTCGCGGGCGAAATCGGCATGGGGCGTCAGGCGTTCGACGATGGCATGAAAGCGGGGACTGTGATCGAGCGCCTGCAGGTGCGCCACTTCGTGCGCGACGACGTAATCGAGAACCTCGATCGGCGCCATGATCAGGCGCCAGGAAAAGCACAGCCTGCCGTCGGAAGAGCAGCTTCCCCAGCGGGCCCGGGGATCGGTCAGGCGGAAGGGCGGCGGGTCGCGGCGGATCATCGCCGCCTTGACGGCAACGCGCACGGCGAGCGCGCGGCGCGCTTCTTCAACCAGCCAGTCGCGCACCGCCGCGGGCAGCGCGGCGGGGCTGCCCGGCACGTGCAGCACGTCGCCCGACAGGATCGGATCGGGACCGGCCAGCGGGAAGTGGGAAATCAGCACGTCGCGCCCGTGATAGGGAACGGTGCGCCCGTCGGCAAACGGCGTGTGCGGGGCCAGCTCGTCGAGCTGGCGCACGACCCAGTCGGCCTTGGACCGCGCAAAGGCCATGCCTTCGGTGATCGAGACCCAGTAGGGCAGGGTCAGCACCGCGCAGGCCTCGCGCGCGTCGATGCGCAGCGACATGTGACGGGCCTGCCGGTTGCGCTGCACGCGGACCGGGATATCGCGGCCGAGGTGGTTAATCAGGCGCTGGTTGCCCGGCGCGCTGCGGGCGACCCCGTGGCCGCCCTTGCGCGCCTTCTTGCCGCCGCGGCGCTTGCTGGCGGGTCGATCCTGGAGGGGGACGGCACGGGTCGGCATGGGATTGGTTAATCCGGAAAACCAGGTTCGCGGGGCACCGAACATCACTTCGGCCACTTCACGATATGATCTTGGATTCGATCTTCGTCAACGTCTGATTCCGACACCGCACGGCCCTTCACGGAAACCCCCGCTTCATGAACGGTTTGCGGGTCGCCCGACACGAGCGGATGCCACCATTCCAGGTCCTTGCCCTCCGCCACCAGCCGGTAGGCGCAGGTGCGCGGCAGCCACCCGAAGCGCTTGACCATGGCCGGACGCAGCACGATGCAGTCGGGGACCTCCTGCTTTCTTTTCTCGTAAAAGTTGCATTGACAGGTTGTGGTGTTGAGCCCGCGGCAGGCGACGTCGGTGTAATCCACCTTGCCGGTATCCCAGTCCTCGAGCTTGAGCAGGCAGCACTTGCCGCAGCCGTCACAAAGCGATTCCCATTCGCGTTGCGTCATTTCGGAAAGCGTCTTGGTCTTCCAGAAAGGAAGCGACTCCTCGTGTTTTTTTCCGCTGCGTTTTTTTGCCTTGCGCGTCATCGGGCGCTGGCCGCCGTTGCGATCTTCTCGAACCACGCCAGTTCTTCGCGCAGGCGCACGACCTCGCCGACGACGATCAGCGCCGGCGTTGCCGGGCGCGCCGCGGCAACGTCCCTGGCCGCCTGTCCCAGCGTCGTTACCAGTACCGACTGATCGGGGGCCGTCGCGCGCGAGATGATGGCCACCGGTTCCGTTGCCTTGCGCCCCGCCGCCATCATTTCATCGGCGATGCGTCCGATATGGCCGAGCCCCATGTAGAACACGATGGCCGGCGATCCCTTCGCCAGTGCTGCCCAGTCGAGGTTGCCCGGCACATCGCCCGTGGCCGTGTGACCGGTGATCAGGGTGATCGCCGCATTGGCGCCGCGATGGGTCGCGGGGATGCCCGCATAGGCGAGGCCGCCGATGCCCGCCGTGACCCCCGGCACGATGCGAAAGGGAATGCCGGCCTGGGCCAGCGCCAGCGCTTCCTCGCCGCCGCGGCCGAACAGGCAGGGATCGCCGCCCTTGAGGCGCGCCACCCGCAGCCCTTCCTTCGCCAGCGCCACAAGCTGGGCGGAAATATCGGCTTGCGCCGGCGACGGCCGCCCGCCGCGTTTTCCCGCGAAGATCATGCGGGCACCTGCGCGCGCCAGCGACAGGATGCGGCCATCCACCAGCGCGTCGTAGACCACGGCATCGGCCTGGGCCAGCGCACGGGCGGCCAGAAGCGTGAGCAGGCCGGGATCGCCCGGGCCCGCGCCGACCAGCCAGACCCAGCCCGGCTCGAGATCGGCGAGCGCCATCGGGCCCTGTGAAAGATCGTTTGCAGATTTCATGTGGGCATATTGCACCGGCCGTGCCCGGGGCAAAACGGCTTTTCACGCGGGGGAGCGCCAAATCGTGCTATGCATTCGGTCATGCGAATTCGCTTTGGTCCCTTGCTGGGGGTTTTGCTTTTCGCTTTTTCCCCCGTGACCTGGTCCGTGAACGTGGCGGTTGGCGAGCACAGCTTCGAGCATGTCACGCGCCAGATGATTCGCGCGGCCTGGATTGGCCGCATAAATGACGTCGAACGGTTTCTTCGCCTCGGCGCCGATCCGAACGGCACCGACGAGAACGGGATCACGGCTTTGATGCGCGCTGCCGTCGGCGGTCACCTGCACGTTGCCGAATACCTGCTCGAGGCGGGGGCCAGGATTGATCAGGTTGATGACGAAAGCCGCACCGCTCTGGCCTGGGCTGCTTCCGCTGGCCATGTGCAGACGGTCGAAATGCTTGTGACGAAAGGTGCGGCCGTTCAACGCGCCGACCGGGATGGAGATACGCCGCTGATGAATGCCGCTTACGGCGGACACGGCGACGTGGCGCGGTTTCTTCTGCGCCATGACCGGCGCGTCAACTACCGCAATATCAAGGGCGACACCGCACTTCTCTATGCCATGCGGGCAAGGTCGCAACCCATTGCGATGGCGCTCCTCGAGGCGGGTGCCGATCCACGCATTGCCAACGATGCAGGTGAAGCGGCCCTGCATTATGCCGCTGTAGACGGCAACTTGGAGATGATGCGGGCGTTGGTTGCCGCCGGTGCGGACGTCAACGTCGCCAGTGCCGAAGGCCGCACACCCCTTATGTGGGCTGCGTTGCATCGTGACGCGGCGCTTGTGCGGCTGTTGATCGCGCGCGGCGCGCGGGTCGATGCGCGCGCGGGCGAGCTTGACGGCGGGGTCAGTGCGCTGATCCTCGCCGCCTGGACGAATAATGTCCCGGTCATGGATATTCTTCTTGGTGCCGGGGCCAACCCTGACCTGACCGACCTTTACGGCGAAACGGCGTTGATCTGGGCGGCGGGGTCTGGTCACGCGGACGCGGTACGCCGCCTTGTTGCCGCCGGCGCCGACCTGAAACCGCACACGCCCCATGGGGGAACAGCCCTCGAGCACGCCCGCGCGGCAGGTTTCGGCGATATCGTTCGCATCCTTGAAGAGGCGGCCGCGCGGGCGCACTGATAACCCGGCCACGGTCAGTAAATATTTACCGGTTTATGCGATTGAAGCGTGCCTTGCATTTGCGCGCGCCAGGGCAAAAAATCCCGAAGGGCTGCGTCGGCCTCGTTCACGATAAAGGTTTCCCCGCACGATGATGACTTTCATGCCGCTGGCTCCGGGTACGCATGGCGATGCGCTCGTTCTGCTGCTGGCCATGCTGATCATCGATTTGTTTCTGGGGCTCGTGCCGGGGGCAGCCCGGTTTGTGCCCGACGGTGCGGCAATTTTTACGTCCGTCGCGCGGGGTCTGGAACGCCGCCTTAATCGCGAGGGCCGCACACGTCGCAATCTTATTGTGCGCGGTGCGATCGTCACTTTTCTCCTGGTCGCGCTCGGCGCGGCGACGGGGCTGGCGCTCTCGGAAGTGTCGAAGGCCGTGCCATACGGCTGGGCCATGGAAGCGCTGGTCCTGCTGGTCTGCATTTCCGGGCGCCGCGTATTTCACGACTTGCGCCGCGGCCTCGCCTTTGCCGGGGCGAACGACATCGAGCAGGGCCGCGCGCTGGTGGCGGAACTGACGGGCCGCGATTCGTCGCGCCTCGACAGGTTCGGCCTGGTCCGTGTCGTTATCGAAACGGGCACCATCGGCTTCAGCCGCCGCATCGTCGTGCCGATGTTCTGGTATCTGCTGCTGGGCCTTCCCGGCCTTCTCGCAAGCCGCGCCGTCACTCAGATCGCGCGCGCCGTGCTTCTGCGCGATCGCGAGGGACGCGCCTTCGGCGCGGCGGCGCTGTCCCTCGATCATGCGCTCGGCCTGTTGCCGTCATATCTGGCGGCCTGTTTTCTCTGTTTGGCCGCCGGGCTTTTTCCGCGCGCCAGGGTAGGCGGCGCCTTTCATTACATGGCGATCGACGCGCACCGCGATGTCCTCGTCAACGACGGCCGCGTCAAGGGTGCGGTCGCGGGCGCTCTCGGCCTCGCGCTCGGCGGGCCTTTCGGCACCAGGGGCGGCGGCTCCGCCGACGCCTGGATCGGCAACGGGCGCGCCCGTGTCGGCCAGGGCGACATCCGCAGCGTGTTCTATCTCTGCGCCGTGGCGTCGTTGTTCAACATCATGCTGGTGGCGTTGCTGACGCTCGTGCTGGTACGCCTCTAGCCGCCTAGCGGCGCCCCACTAACGCCGCCCCACTAACGCCGCCCCACTAACGCCGAAAGTGCTTGGACAGCGTCAGGCCCTGATGGGCATAGGACGAGCCGATGCCCTGCCCGTAAATGCGCGCCGGCGCCCCGGTCAGCCGTTCATAGGCGAGCCGTCCGACGATCTGGCCGTCTTCGAGCAGGAACGGCACTTCGTGGGAGCGCACTTCAAGTACCGCGCGGGTGCCGTCGGGCCAGCCGAAGCCCGGATCGAAGAATCCTGCGTAGTGGACGCGGAACTCGCCGTTCAGCACGTCATAGGCGACCATCTCGGCGCAGAGGTCTGGCGGCACCGACACGCGCTCCTTGGAGGCGAGGATATAGAACTCGCCGGGATCGAGGATCAGGCCGCCGTCGGCTTCGGCGTGGATCGGCTCCCAGAAGGCGCCCGCGTCGTAATGCCCGATGCGATCGAGATCGATCACGCCGGTGTGCCGGCGCGCGCGATAGCCGATCAGCCCCTTGGAATCTTTTCCTTCAAGATCGACGCTGACGGCGATGGTGTTGTCCTTGATCGTCGCCGCGGCCGCGTCGCTGTGCACCAGTGCCGTCGCGGCATGGGTCTCGCGCGTGGCTTTCTCCGACAGGGCCACCGCGCCGCGCCTAAGGCGCATTTGCGTCAGGCGCGAGCCTTCGTGGACGAAGATGGAAAACGTCTTGGGGCTGATCTCGGCATAGAGCGGTCCGCGGTAGCCCGCAGGCACCATGTCGAAGGCGCCCGCGCCGTCGGCGATCACGCGGGTGAAAACGTCGAGCCGCCCGGTCGAGCTTTTCGGATTCGTCGTGCCAGACAGGCTGCGCGGCAGGGCCAGGTTCTCGATCAGCGGCACCACGTAAAAGCACTGGCGTTCCAGCACCGCGCCCTTGGTCAGGTCGATGGCATGCATGACATGCTGGTCGAGCTTGTCGCGCACGCTGCGGCCTTCCATCGGAAGGAACGACGAGCGCACGCGATAGGCGACGGGGCCGAGCCGGAGATCGATGCTGGCAGGCTGGATCTGGCCCGCTTCCAGCGGGCGCGCAGGCGCAATGGCGCCGGTCGCGGCCAGTGCTTCGATGTCGGAAGCGATCAGCACACCCGAGCCGCCGCGATCTGTCGTGCGGGTCTCGTTCTGCTGGCTGATGGTATCGGTCATCGGGGCGCTTTCGGCTCGCGGCGGGGCTCAAGGATGGCGGCAAGGTACCATGCGGCGGGCGTCGATTCCAAACCCGCGCGCGGAGCGGCGGCGCGATTTTTTTCCACAGGTTTATTCACAGGCATGCGAGGGCAGGGGCGGTAGGTTGACGGCTTCTATCCGCCAGCGGCGCAGGCTGCCTGGCGTGCGTTCCCGGCCTTCGGGGACGAAATCGATGCGGGTAAGGGACAGGGTGTCGATGCGAAAGCCGAGCGCGGTATCGGCATCGAGGCCGAGCGCCAGCGCCAGTGCTGCGCGGATGGTGCCGCCGTGGGCGATGGCGATGATGTCGCGCCCGGCATGGCGGGCGGTCAGGTCCTCGATCACCGGGGCGACGCGGGCGATGACGTCGGCGAAATTCTCGCCGCCGGGCGGCCGCGTGGCGCCGGGCGCGCTCCAGATACGCTCGAAATCATCGCCGAGCTTGCGCAGTTCGGAAAAGCTCAGGCCCTGCCATTCGCCGAAATGCTGTTCGGCAAGTGCTGCGTGAGCAGCGCGGGTGCCGGGTTTTTTTTCCAGCGCATTGAACAGGGCATCGGCGGTCTGGTGCGTGCGCCTGAGGTGCGAGGTCAGCCACAGTGCATCGCCCGGCAGGCGTGCCGCCAGCGCCGCGACCGCGCCTGCGTCGGGAAAATGGGCATCGAGATCAAGCTGCCCGTAAAGCCTGCGATCGGGATTATGGACGGGGCCGTGGCGCACCCACCACCAGCGCGTCGTCTGCGTCATGGCGTCAGCCGACGGCGGCAACGGCAATCAGAACGCCTGCTTCCGCCGCCTGCTGCGCCGCGCCGAGGGTCGCGCCGGTGACGCCGCCCGTCATGCGGCGGGAAAACCAGAACATCTTGAAGGCGCCTGCCGCTGCCAGCGCCAGCGCGACAATGCCGGTCCATGGGCCGAGAACCAGCAGCGCGATGGCCGCCCCGAGCGCGGCGGCGACAGCCACCTGTTCAAAACCGGGTTGTCCGGCGCGGGCGGCAAGGCCCTGCGTACTGGCCGCCGGCAGCAGGTGCAGCAGCACGGCCATGGCGGTCCACGACACTGCGCCCGCGGCCACCAGCGCCATTGCGGCGCGTCCCGTTCCGCCGAGCGCGGCGAGAGCTCCGAGTTTCATCGCTGCGACCGCGACGATGATGACGATCCCGTAATATCCCGGCGTGTGATTGCGCATGACATCGTGCGCGCGGCTTTTGTCGCCGCCGGCAATTGCCGCTTCAGCGAAACGGGCGAGACCAGATTCGAACAAGGCGCCGCTGGCAAAGGCAGTAGTGGCCAGGGAAAATGCGGCGGCGACGAACATCGGAACGCCGAAGCCGCGGGCGACGACGAAAACCAAGGCCGCGGCAATGCCGACCAGTGCGCCGGCCACCGGGAAGCCGCGCGCCGCGCGTGCCAGCGCGCCGTCATCGGTGACGTCCTCGGCATCTGCGCGGCCCAGCAGGCGCCGCGGCGGGCGCAGGAATTCGATTGCGACGGTGCGCAGCGCTTCGCCCCAGCCGGCCAAAATCTGTGCCGGGCCGAGCCCGCCGCCGCCGCCGGTATCGTTGTCCTTTTCGCTCATGGATGAAGGGTATGACGGGCGCGGGCGCTCAACAAGTGGGTAGGTGTTACTCGCCGATGCGCATCAGAAGCCCGTCGCGCCGCGCGATTCGGAAGGTGTGAAGAAAGAACAGGGTAGAGCCTGCAAAATAGAGAATGTTGAGACCCGCCGCGATCAGCAGAAGATCGATGCGCGTCGCCCCCGTGAACAGCGCCGCGCGCATGCCCTCGAACACATATGTGGACGGCAGGGCATGGGCGATGACCTGCAGCCAGTCGGGCAGGACGGTGACCGGGTAGAAGACGCCCGACAGCGGCGCCAGCACGAACATCGCCATCCACGCCAGGCTTTCCGCGCCGAGGCCATGGCGCAGGATAAGGCCGCTGATGATCAGTCCCGTCGACCAGCCCAGCACCATCAGGTTGACGAAGAAGGCGACCAGCAGCAGGCCGAGATCGAAGATGGAGTAGTGATAGAAGACGATCGCGAGCAACGCCGCGGGCAGGGTGCCGATCACGGTGCGCACCAGGCTCATCAGTGTCAGCGAGACGATGAATTCCTGCGGCCGCAGCGGCGTGACGAACAGGTTGGGCAGATTGCGCGACCACATTTCTTCGAGGAACGAAACCGAAAAGCCGAGCTGGCCCCGGAACAGCACGTCCCACAGCAGCACCGCGGCAATCAGCACGCCCGCCGCCTGCGCGACCCAGGTGGAATTGGTCGCCATGAATTTCGAGATGAAGCCCCACAGGATCATCTGCATCAGGGGCCAGTAGGCAAGCTCGACGATGCGCGGCCAGCTCGTGCGCAGGATGTAGATGTAGCGCAGCGCCATGGCCCAGGCGCGATTGGCGCTGGCAATGAGCGCGGCGAAAACCGATGCCGAAGGATCAGACATGTTATGGCCCCGCCGTCTCGCGGACGATGTGAAGGAAAACTTCTTCGAGGTTCGCCCGGCCGTAACGGGCCACCAGTTCACGCGGGCTGCCCTGGTCGCGAATGCGGCCCGCGCGCATGATGAAGACGCTTGCGCACATGCGCTCCACCTCGGCCATGTTGTGGGAAGCGAGCAGGATCGTCATGCCGTGATTGGCCTGATAGGCGGTCAGGTAACCGCGGATGCGGTCGGCAGTGTCGGGATCGAGGGACGCCGTCGGTTCGTCGAGCAGCAGCACATCGGGACGGTTGATCAGCGCCTTGCCGAGCGCCACGCGCGAGCGCTGCCCCGCCGACAGTTGTCCGGAAGGCCGGTCGAGCAGCGTCGTCATGTCGAGTTCCGCGGCAATGTCGCGCACCCGGGCCTTGATGTCGGCAACGCCGTAAAGGCGCGCAAAGATTTCCAGGTTCTGGGCGACGGTCAGGCGGCGCGGCAGGTCGACGTAGGGCGAGGAAAAATTCATGCGTGGCAAGGCGCGGTAGCGCTCGTTCAGCATATCGGCGCCGAGAATCCTGATGCTGCCTGAATCGGGCAACAGCAGCCCCAGCAACATGGCGATGGTCGTCGTCTTGCCGGCGCCGTTGGTGCCCAGCAGCGCCGCCGTCTCGCCGCGGCGAACGGCGAAGCTGATGCCATCGACGGCGGTGATCGCGCCGTAATGCTTGGTCAGGTTTTCGACCTCGATGACGAGGGGGGCGTTTGAAGTGGTGGCAATCATGCCGGTTTGCGGTCCTCCGGGATGGCCGGTATCGGCCCGCCCGGGCCGGTTCGTCAACGATTTCTTGCGGATTTTCGGCGCAGACTAGGCGTGCGGGCAAAATCACCCAAAAAATTTTCCGGTTTTTTGGTGGTATTAACCCTGAGCGATAGCTATATCATTTTTAATACAAACGGCCCCGCCTTTGGCCTTTTCGGGCTTGTTGCGGCAGGAGTTGGGCGATGATCCTGATTCGTGAGACCTTGTTGTTCCCTCATGCGCGGCTGACCGTTGTCGCCGCCGCACTGGCTGCGGCCCTCGCCCATCCGGGCGCATCAGCCCTGGCGCAGAACGCGGCTCCGGCGGCGCAGGCCCCTGCACCCAAGTCGGCGCAGGCTCCGGCGGCAGCGGCGAAGATGCCGGCGGTGGTGTTGGCCGGCCTGCTGACCGGCACGCCGGAATCCCTGCTGGCGCTCAAGCAGTACCTGGCCGCGGTTGCCGCATCGCCCGACGATGTCGCCAAGCGGGCGCTCGATCTCGTGCAGCAGTTGAAGGAATCGGGGATCGTCCGTGATCCTGCGCTGATCATCGCTGCGGCCGAACGGGTCACCCAGGCCGTCACGGAAACGCTGTCGGCGGCCAAGATCACGCAACTCAAGATCGATCGCAATTTCCGCCCGCCCGCAGGGGTGATCGCCCTCGACTTCGCGCCGCCCGACGCCAAGGCGCGTGAGGGTTTCAAGAAGGTCCTTCCCAACGATGCCATGCTTTCGGGCCAACAGGTGCAGGGTGTCCGCCGCCCCGGCGACGATACCGACTTGCTGGCCGACGGCGTTGCCGGGATCGAGAAGATTTCCATGCCGATGCCCGATGGCGAATATCGGGTGACGCTGATGACCGAACACCTCGGCGATGCCTCGACCGGGCTGTCGCCTTTCGGCCAGAAAATCGTCGCCAATGGCCAGCCTTTCAACGTGGCGCAGGCGACGCCCGATGCCTGGCTCAAGCAATCGGTATTGTCGAACAGCGGCCTCGGCGGGTTCCAGAGCGCGACCGAACGCCAGGGCGGCGCCGTGACCGTGACCGTCAAGGTGACGGGCGGCAAGCTCGACATGGGCTTCGACATGGGGGCCGGCGGCGGACTCAAGACCTATCTTACCGGCATGGTGATCGAGCCTGCAAACCGGCCGTCGGTGCTGTCGACGGTTCCCGAGGTTCGCAATGCGCTTTACACGGCGCCGGAGACGAGGGCCCGATACGAATCCCAGATCGCGTCTTCGGTTGCCAATCTGCTGGAGCAGACGAGCCCGAGCGCGGGTCCGGAAACCGACGCGCTCTCGCGCCCGGTACAGACGGTGCAGCAGGCAAGTCCCGGCTGATCCGGGGGCCTTGTCGCAGGGGGAGCGATAAGCGCAGGGGATGGGAAAGTCTTGACGTCAGGACGCTTGCGTATCGCGCCAGTCTCGCGCCTTTTTTTACTGGGCGCGGCCGTCGCCTTGTTTTCCGTGTGTGTTGCCGCACCCTCCATCGTCAGGGCGCAAAGTGCCCAAGCCGAATCGGTCGAGGGCCGGTCGCGCCCCGAATACGATCCGCTCGGAATCTATCTCGATGACGGCCTGAAGATGCTCGGCCGCCTTCAGGTCGGCCGCCGTGCCGCGCCTGTTCCGCGCAGCGGCGAAACGCTGGGCAGCTTCATCGTCAATACGACGATGGAACTTGAAACAGTCCACGATTCAAACGTCTATCGCAAAAACACGAACGAAACGTCCGATACCCTGATGCGGTTCAATCCGGGCCTGCGGGTGGGATCCGACTGGGCCAACCACGCGCTGAATTTCTCGCTGAGCGGCAGTTTCGGCCGGTATCTGGATCTTTCTTCGGAAGACTACAACGATTTCAATGCGGGGGTTGACGGCAAGGTCGATATCGACGAGGGCGAGGCAGCCACCCTCGGCCTGTCCTGGGGCCGGGGGCACGAGGCGCGCGGGTCGATCGACGATCAAAGTTCCGCGAAACCGACGGTGTCGCAGAACTTCAATTTCAACGCGGGATATAATCGCGACGTCGGAGAAATTTTTTCGCGCACGACACTGACCGCGTCCTTTGCCGATTTCTTCGATAACGGCACCACCAATCATGACGACCGTGACGTTTGGACCTACACCCTGCGTCAGCGGTTCGGCCATGACGTTGATGAGGGTAGCCAGATTTTCATCGAGGGTGCGGCCAATCTTCGGGATTATGTCCTTTCCTACGACGACAACGGCAAGAAACTCGGCTCTCATGGGTATGAAGGACTTGTCGGTATCGTTTGGGACGTTTCCGGCGTGACCTTCGTCGAATTCGGCGCGGGTTATCTTTTCCAGGACCCGAACGACAAGAACTACAAGTCCCAGAAGGGACCCGCCTTTCGCGGGCGCTTCCTGTGGAATCCGACTGGCGTACTGACCGTTTCCGGATCGGCCGCGCGCGAGGTGCGGGAAACGTCGCAGGCGAATTCTTCGGGGGTCCTCGCTTCCATTTTCGGGCTCAGGCTCGACTGGGAAGCGCGTTACAATCTGATCCTCTCGCTCGACGGCGGCTTGACGACGGAAGAGGTCGGCGGAACCAACCGCAGCGACGACACCTCCCGGATGGCGTTCCGCTGGCGCTGGTTGATCGGACAGAACTGGTCCCTGCGCGGCGCTGCGGAATATGAAGAGAAAACCTCGACGACGGCAAATTCGGGTTTCAAGGACATGCGCTTCAGTATTGCGATAGTCGAACGCCTGTAACGGGTGGTCCGAAGCCGCGGCTTTCGGCTAAAATGAAGGGGTATTTTGCCTTGGGCGGCGGCATCGGGATCATGAAAAGCACGAAGTTCGGAATATTCATTGCGGTTTTCCTGGGGCTGGCAGTTGCGCTTTCGGCCTGTGCACGGCGTCAGCCTGCTCCTGCCGTCCCGATCGAGTCCGTGAGTGAGGGCGCCGGGGACCCCGGCATTAACGACGAATATCGCCTTGGCCCCGGCGACAAGCTCAAGGTCGTCGTATTCGGGCATCAGGACGTCTCGGGCGAATTCGTGATCGACGGCTCGGGCAATCTGTCCCTGCCGCTGGTCGGACAGTTCAAGGCAGGGACCCTGACCGTGCCTGGGCTGCAGGAGTCCCTGCGCCAGACCCTGAATGACAAGTACATCGTCAACCCCCGCGTCTCGATCGAGGTGTTGAATTACCGGCCTTTCTTCATACTCGGCGAGGTCAACAAGCCGGGTTCCTACCCTTACGTCGCGGGCATCGACGTTACCCAGGCGGTGGCGCTGGGGGGTGGTTATACGCGAAGGGCGAGGACGTCTTCCGTGCGCATTACGCGTGAAACCGGCCAGGGGCGGGTGACTGTGTCGGCCCAGCCCCATACCGCGGTGCTGCCCGGCGACACGATCGAGGTGGAACGGCGCCTGTTTTAACGGCAAATCTTAAATTTTTATTAAGCATTTACTCAGCATCATTTAGGTTGACTATAACCTTAGATATATGCGTTAATTCCTTGGGCCGCCGGAAGTTTTTCGACGCCTGCTATTTTTGCCGGGAATGTCGAAACCTCTGTCAAAATAGCTAAAGTTTTAATAAAAGTGCCGTAATTTCAGCGGGTAATCGAGCGTTTGTGACGCGTTGCCTGAATATCCGGCCCGTGGGGGCGGGGCAATGTCTCCCCGCCGGGGCAAGGAAACCTGGAGCAGTAGCGGTCTTTGCGACATGAGTAGCGTAACGCCACTTCATCCATCGTCGGAGAGAGGGTCGCGCCTTGCCGATGAATATGTGAGCCGCGAAGAGGAGGCCCAGTCCGGGCTTTCCATTCCGCATGTCCTCAACATTCTCAAGCGTCGCAAATATCTCATCCTCGGCATCGCATTGGTCGGGGCGGCCTGGGCTACCGTATATTCGAACAGCCTGACGCCTCTCTACAGTGCCGAAACTAATCTGGTGGTCGAACCCAGCCGGCAGCGCGTCCTCAATGTCGAGTCGGTCGTATCCAGCCTGCGACCGGACTATTACACGAATGAAACGGAAGCGGCCGTGCTCGGCTCGCGCGAGCTCGCGCGAAAAGTCGTGGTCAAACTGAATCTGATCGAAAGCCCGCTGTTCAATCCGTCGCTTCGCCCAAAAAACAAGAGCATCGTCTCCGTCATAACATCGCCATTCACCTCGGCGGCTTCGGCCGTTGCAACCTGGGCGCAGGATCTTGCGACCGGCGGGCGGCATAGCGCCGAAAAGCTGGCGAAGCGAACCGAGGCATTGGCCAGGGCCAAGAAAACCCCCGAACAGTTGCGCGATGAAGCGGTCGAGGAAGCGACGGATCTGTTCCTTTACGGCCTCAAGGTGATGCCCGCGCAGCGTTCCCGGGTGATAACGGCGCGGTTCAATTCTCCCGATCCCGCCATGGCGATGCTGGCGGCCAATACGATTGCCGACATTTATGTTCTCGAGCAGCTCGAATCCAAAGGGCGCGCAACCTCGCGCGCGTCCGAATGGCTCAACCAACGCGCCCAGGAACTGCGCAACCGCGTGATCGCATCCGAGCGCCGGCTGGAGGAATTTCGCCGCAAATCCGGCATCGTCGAAGTCGGCGGCGCCAGCGTCTACGCCCGCCAGCGTGCCGAACTGGACAGCCAGCTCGTTGCCGCCCGGGGTAAGCGCGCGGAAGCGGAAGCCCGCTACTCCCAGGTCCAGAAGCTTCTGTCCCAGGGCGCCAGCGCGGAATCCATTGCGGCAGTGCTCGATTCGCCCCTGATCCAGAAACTGCGTGAGCAGGAATCCCTGATCATGCGCAAGATTTCCGAACTCAAGACCCAGCTGCGCGAAGGGCATCCGCGCATGGTCCTGGCGGAAAACGAAATCAAGGATCTGCGCGGCAAGATCGAGAGCGAAGTGAAGAAGATCGTCACCAACCTCAAGAGCGAGACCGAAATCGCCGTCGTGCGGGAAAAAAACCTGAACGATGAAATCGGCCGTATCCAGGTGAAGCTTGACGAGCAGCACGAGGCCGAGGTCTCCCTGCGGGCCCTCGAATCCGAGGTGAAGGCGAACAAGCAACTCTATGAGACCATCCTGGCGCGCCTCAAGGAAACCGGCGTGCAGGACCAGTCGCTGCAGGAAGCCGATGCGCGCATCATTTCGCGGGCGGTCGAGCCGACGTCGCCGTATTACCCGCGCAAGAATTTCATCATCGTTTCGGCAACGCTGATTTCGCTCGTGCTTGGTGTCGGACTTGCGGTTCTGCTCGAATTCTTCGACAAGGGCTTCCGCAGCATCTACCAGCTCGAGGCATATACCGGCCTGCCCACGCTGGGCATCGTGCCGCTGGTCCCGGGCGCCAAGGCGCGTCACAAGAAGGCGCACGAGGTCGCCGCAGATCAGCCGGGCAGCGCCTTCGGGGAAGCGATCCGGACACTGCGTACCAGCCTGATGCTGGCGAACGTCGATCAGCCGCCGAAGACGGTGCTCGTGACCTCGGCGGTGCCGGGGGAGGGCAAGACCTCGACGGCGCTTGCATTGGCGGCGATGGCAAGCCGTTCCGGACAGAAATGCGTGGTGGTGGACTGCGACATTCGCCACCCCAGCGTTCATGCGAACCTGAGTTGCGCCAACGAGCGCGGCCTCAGCGATTACCTTGCGGGACGCTGCCAGCTGTCCGATGTGATCGAGGTGGAGCCCCGTTACGGCATCCGTTACATCACGGCCGGGTCCTATGTGCCCAATCCGCCCGATCTTCTCGGTGCGCCCAAGATGCGCGAACTGTTGCGCCGCCTGACCGAGGTCTTCGACCTCGTGATTCTCGACGCGCCGCCACTTCTGGCCGTATCCGATACGCTGGTTCTCGTTCGTTACGTCGATCGCACGGCCTTCGTCGTGCGCTGGGTCAAGACGGCGCGCCAGAATGTTCTGCTGGCCTTGCGCCAGGCGGTCGAGGCGGGCGCTTCCGTCGCCGGCCTGATCCTGACGCAGGTGGACCTGCGCAAGCAAAGCCAGTACGATTCATCCGACGCCGGTTACTACCAGTACCATAACTACTATACGAACGACTGACGGGTTCCTGGCGCGTGCGGTCTGCTGCTGGTCGAGGCCCCATGTCTGATCATCTCGTGACGAAAGAACAATCATCCCGAAACCTGGCCCTGGCCGGGGCGATCCTCTTTGTGGGGTTGGTTGCGCTGTTCACAGGGGTGCCTCGGATGATGGCCGGCCTTTACAGCAATCCTTATGACGACGTATTCGGCGATATTGCCCGCGACCGTCCCGTTACCCCTGATCTCCTGTCGCTTGCTGAAACCAGCCGGCATTCGGCAATTCCCTGGACGGAGAACAGTGCTCTTTATGCCGATCTTGCCGTATTGCGGCTTGCTGCCGCGTCGCGCGCGCCGGTTTTCTCCGCGCAACGCCGCCGGCTTGCCGGCGACGCCCATGAATTTCAGCAAAAGGCACTGGCGCTCGCCCCCGGCGATGGATTTGGCTGGGTGCGGCTTCTCCAGACGATGGCGGTAACGGCGGCCCCGGTCGCCGATGTCGAGCGCGTTCTCGATGTCTCTCTTGAGCGCGCTTCGAGCCATCCGACCCTTGTCCTGACCCGCATCGCAATTGTGGGGCTTTACTGGCGCGGGCTCAGCCCGGCCATGAAAGACCGCATGGGCCGCCAATTCATCCTTGCCGCCCGCTGGTCGCCGACCTCTCTTTTCCGGATTGCCAGGGCCAGGCAGATCGAGGACGCGGTCGCGGGCTACGTTGCCTCTGACCCGATTACCCTCGCGCGCTACAACTACGTGCGGGCCCGGATCAGGAGCCAGGCGCCCTGATTTCCTCGGGGGAAGCGGGGATTTCCCCGGCGTGACCGCGGCTCCGATGCGGAAAGGACTGGGCGAAACAAACCCCGGCAATGGCGGCATAGGTGGCCGCGACCGCGGGAATTTCCAGCGAGAAATCAACGAAAGCATGCATCGCGACGGTCACCAACGCGCCGGCGCCGATGGCCGGAATGAGATCATTGCGTTTTCGGCGTGCTGCGCCGCGCAGGAACGCTGCCAGCAGCAGGGCGGACAGGATCAGCATGATGAAAAGTGCGGGCAGCCCGTGCTCGAGGCCAAACTCGAGATAGGTATTGTGAGCATGCGCGTAGATCGCATATTCCGCGTTCATGGGCTCAGGCCGGATCGAGTGGAACATGCCCTCGAAACCGCCCCCGCCGATTCCCAAAATCGGCCGCTGAAAAATCAGTTGTATCGTCGCTTCAAACACGTTCAGGCGGCTTGAGGAATGGAAGGCGATCGATTCGAGCCGGGCCGCGAGCTTGTCGCCGCTAACAGAAAGCGCCACCAGGCCGACGAGCGCCAATGCGGCGCCAAATCGGAGGATGCGCACACCGGAGACCCGGGAGGAACGTGAGGCACATACGAGAAAGCCGATGATCCCGCCAGCCGTGGCAATCATCGCACCACGCGATGCGGTGAATATCATCGCGAGGGCAATCGTCCCGACTATCAGAAGCAGACCGTAGAGCCGAAAATCCAATGCATCGACCGCACGCAGGAGGCCCGCGATGCTGCGCAGGCTCATGCCGGCCGAAATGCGCCGCAATTCTTCAACGAGAAAGCCGAATCCGATGAGCAGGCCGAGAGCCGCATAAGTGGCGAAATGGTTGCGGTTGACGAAGGTGCCGCTCAGGAATTCGGGGAAGGCCCATTTGGGGAACCACAGGATCGTGTTGTTCCCGGAAAAATAGACCGCGAGACCGTAAAGGGCATTCGCTGCCACGGCGAGAAGGATGACCCAGAGCATGACCCGGGCACGGGTATCGTGGCCGCCGAACTGAAGGGCCAGCCAGAAAATCCCGCCATAGGCCGCGAATTTCGCCGTTTCGGCTGCGGCAGCAGCGGGGTTGACGGCGATGGTGCCGGGCAGTGTCCGGCCGAGCGCCGCCGATGCCTGCTGCCAGACCGGATGATGCAGAAATTCCGGCAGCCCCGGCATTGCCTGCACGATCATCCATGCGAGGACGAGAAGGTACCCTGCGGCAAGCCAGCGATAATGCTGCCATGCGACCGTCTGGGCGCCCGGTTTCAGGATAAAGGCCGCGGCCATCGGCAGCAGCATGGCGCCGATCAGGGCGGCAAGCAGGCCCCAGGCCCATTCGCGATTGGCGCCGAAGGGTACGGCAACGAGCGCAAGCATCAGCAGAAGGAGCGAGAAGACGATGCGCGGGATCATGGTCGAATGCCTCTCGTTCTTCCTGCTGGGGTCAGGTGCCGGTCGATATGCACCGGTCAATACGCGTTGCGATTGACGAATCCGAAAAGGGCGGTCATCGCCAGGATCTTCAGATCCAGCCACAGCGACCAGTGCCCGATATAATAAAGGTCATGTTCGACGCGCCGCCGCATCTTGTCCAGAGTATCGGTTTCGCCGCGCAACCCGTTCACCTGCGCCCAACCGGTCATGCCCGGCTTCACGCGGTGGCGCGAAAGATAACCGTCCAGCATTTGCGCATATTCCCGGTTATGGGCGATGGCATGAGGCCTCGGCCCCACGAGCGACATCTCGCCGCGCAGGACGTTGAACAGTTGCGGCAGTTCGTCGAGGCTGGTGCGGCGCAGGATGCGCCCTACCGGGGTGATGCGCGGGTCATCCTTGCGAGCCTGGGGCAGGACTTCGGTGGTTTCTGCAGCCTCTGTTTCCTCCCGCATGGTGCGGAACTTGAACAGGGTAAAGGCGTTGTTGTTGAAGCCGAGCCGTCTCTGGCGAAACAAGACCGGTCCCGGGGACGTCAAGCGGATCAGCGCCGCAACGACGAGCATCAGCGGGAAGGCGAGGGCCAGAATGATCGATGCCAGGATCAGGTCCTCCAGTCGCTTCATTACCCGGCTCCAGATGGAAAGCGGGCGATGGTGGATGCCGAACAGAGGTAGCGGGCCGATGAAGGACATCCCGAGGATGGGAAACGGCAATGCCTGAGATTCGGGAAGATAGCTGACCTCGACCGAACGGGTGCCCAGAATCCGGACAACCCGGGCAAGGGCTTCGTCATTCAGGCCCGGCAATGCAATAATGACTTCGTCTACTTGTTCGCGTGTGATGGTCTCAAGTAACGCGTCGATCTCCTGCGGCGGGAAAATGCCGACAAGAATGAAATCGCGTCCGCTCGGGCTGTCGGAAAGGCCACGAATCCTCTCCGCTTTGTCGCCGGCGCCGACCACGGCGATCCGCCTGCGCAACTTGCCTTGTTCGCGCCACCGCTCAATCCGGTCGATGGCGATGACGCGGCAGACAATCAGGCCCGTCGCCACGGCGAGGAACCAGGTTGCCGCCCACAGTCGTGAAAAGCCGTCCGAGGTCTTGGTGAAATAGGCGAAGACGATCAACACCGTCATTACCGCCGCCCAGGCGACCGTCGCGCGCCCGAATTGTCCGCGTACGCGTACCAGTGCCGACATCTCGTAAAGGCCTATGGCCTGGGCGGCGTTCGCGATGCCGAATGCCCCGAGGAAGATGGCAAGCACATAACGCGCCGGGAGGTCGGCGATGTTGTCGCGCATCCAGAAGGCGAAAACGCCGGCCGCGACCACGACGCAAACGTCTGCAAGCCTCAGCAGGCCGATGAGCAGGCCACCCCGTTCCGCCGGGCTGAAGGAATTATGGAAGAACATGGGGCCTCTTGCGCGTCTTCCCTTTATCCGAAGGGACGCGGCATTAAACCATAGAAATAGATGGGCGAAAATGCCAAGCGGGGCCTAGGCCCGCCGGTGCAGCCACCAGTGGGTTTCGTTGATCGAGTAGATCGGCTGGTAGTGGCGGATAAGGCTGGCGGGGACGACATCGCGAATCTGGTTGTCGAGAATGTATTTTTCGCCATCGAGTTCGACGACCAGCACGGCATGGGCAACCCGCAGGTTCAAATCGCGCAGGACAACGATGCGCATCTGGCTGTTGGCGAAGCCGAGCGCCCGCAGCGACATGAATTTGGCGATGGCGTAGTCTTCGCAATCTCCATCCTTGTCGAAGAACTGGAAGGGACTCGCCCAGTAATCTTCGACCTGCCAGTTGACGACATCGAGGACATAGCGCGTGCGGTTGTGGAAGTAGTTCACTTCGCGCAATTTATCGGCGGGCGAGCGCCCGGCGATGGAACTCAGGAATCCCTTCCAGTCTTCTACGGGACATCGCGTGAACATGCCGGACGTACAGGGTGGCCGCGGTGTCCGCGATTCGCTGAAATACCGCTCCAGCGACCCGCGCCATTTGGGAAACGGCGCCAGGTTTTCGGAACGGATGGCCAGGGTGTTGAAGATATCGGGCCCGGACTGCGTGAATTCGGCGACCGCCTTGTCAGCCACCGCCAGAATCAGGGCAAGCGCCAGCATCGCCCCGCGCATAACCGGAGATGCAGGCACCCTGGCCAAAAACCATTCTCCTGACCTTTTCATCGTGACCCCAGCCTAGCCCATCAAATTTTAATAAAATCTCAAGCGCCGCCGTTTACCTTGGAATCGGGCCGCAGACAGCCCTTTGAAGGAACATTGAGCGCAACCGTGAGCAGCCAAGGCCGAGCGGAACTACCCGTGCCCGGGGATACGAATCCGGCATCGGAATCGCGCACCCTACTCGGGGTCGTCGCGACCATCGTCGTGCTTGCGGCTGTTGTCGCTGCGGCGATTGCGGGGGTGTTTTCCTTCATCGAATCGGAACGCGCGCGCGAACTGCGTGCCTGGCAGACGCGGCTTGCGATCGTCGCCGATTCGCGTGCCGGTGCGGTTTCGCGCTGGTTTGCCGAGCGTGTCAGCGGCGAATTGAGCGAGCTGGCCGCCAACGAAAGTCTCCAGATTTACATGACGCAGCTGGCGCTCGCGCAGGGCGCGCGCGCTTCGATCGCCGACGAGCCGGCACAGGCGACCTTCCTGCGTAATCTTCTTGTGGTGACGGCGGAACGTTCCGGCTTCAGCGTTCCCGTCGCGGGCCCGGAAGTTTCCGCCAATGTACGGCGCATCGGCATTGCCGGGATCGGTCTTTACGACATGTCCGGCAGGCCGCTCGCTACGACGCCCGCGATGGTACCGCTCGATGGATCGCTCGCCACGTTCTTCGGGTCGCTCGCGCGCGGCGCCGTCAAGGTGCTCGATCTCTATCGTTCGGATGCGGGCGGCGCGACCATCGGATATGCGGTACCCGTCTATCGCGTGCAGGGCAGCGGCCAGCCGAGCGAGCAGGTCGGCTGGATCATCGGCATCAAGCCGGTCGCGCGCGAGCTGTTCCCGCTGCTGGCCCAGCCCGGCGAGGTCAACAAATCGGCCGAAAACATCCTGGTCCGTCACCGTGCGCCGCTGGTCGAGTATCTGTCGCCGCTCGGCGACGGTTCGCCGCCGCTGACCCGTTCCTTCGCCGACAACACGCCGGGGCTCGCCGCCGTTGCCGCGGCCCTGCGGCCCGGGGCTTTCGTCGCCGCGCGCGATTACCGCGAGCGCGAAGTGCTGGCGATTTCCCGTCCCGTCGCCGGGTTGCCGTGGGTGCTCGTCAGCAAGATCGATCGTGCCGAGGCTCTCGGCGCCACCGATGCGCGGCTCAATCGTCTTCTCGCCATCGGCCTCCTGTCCGTGGCCGGTCTTGCCGCCGTTATTCTGGCGCTGTGGCGCCATGGCGCTTCGCGCCGCGCAAGTACTGCGGCCCAGCGCTATGCGGAAATGGCCCGCCGTTTCGAAGCACGCGGACAGCTTCTGCGTCTGGTTACCGACAGCCAACCGAATGCCATCTTCATTACCGATGCCGCAGGTAGCATCAGCTTTGCCAACCAGGAAGCATCCCGGCGCGCGGGCATCCCGGTTCCCGACATGCTGGGGAAGGGGCTCGCGTCGATCTTCGGGCCTGCCGCGGCCCGCGGACGGATCGAATTGAACCGCGAGGCGATCGAGAGCGGGACCAAGGCCGTGCAGACCCATCAGGAAGACGGGGGCAGCGTCATTCAGGCCGTCGCGGTTCCTCTTCCGCGCGAAGACGGCGAAACCGCGCCTTCCATTCTTGTTGTTGAAAACGACGTCACCGAAGCCGTGACCGAGCGCGCCCGGCGCGAGCGTACGCTCAACCAGCTCGTCGGCACTCTCATGGCGGTGGTGGACAAGCGCGATCCTTACGCGGGTCATCAGTCCGAGCGCACCTCTTTCCTCGCCCGCGCCATCGCCGGGGAAATGGATCTCGACCCGGTCATCGTTCGTACGGCGGAGATCGCGGGTTCGGTCATGAGTCTCGGCAAGATGCTGGTTCCCGCCGAGGTGCTGACCCGCAGCGGCAGCCTGACCGCCGATGAAATCCAGAAAGTACGCGATTCGCTGCAGGCGACCGCGGACCTGCTCGCCGATATCGAGTTCGACGGACCGGTCGTCGACACGCTGCGCCAGCTCCAGGAACGCTGGGACGGCACCGGGGTGCCGCGCGGCCTGAAGGGCGAAGAAATCCTCCTGCCGGCACGCATCGTTGCGGTCGCCAATGCCTTCGTCGCCATGACCAGCCCGCGCGCTTGGCGTGCAGGGTCCTCTGTCGACGAAGCCATCGACCAGCTGATGGCAGGCGTCGGCGCCTCTTTCGATCGCCGTGTCGTCGCTGCGCTGGTCAATTACTTCGACAATCGCGGCGGCCGGGCGGCCTGGGACGACCTGTCCCGCGCGCAGGCGGCGTCCTAGAGCCGCCCCGCGGGGCCGTGGATTTCGGCCCGCGCATCGGTCATATTGACTTCATGTTTGAGCGAATTTTCGGGCGCCCCCGCAAGCCAGCAGCCAATGCCGCCCGCGTTCCGGACGGCAGCCGCATTTACGCGATCGGGGATATCCACGGTCGGCTCGATCTGCTGCGCAAGCTGCACGGAATAATCGGCGAAGACGTCGCGAATTTCGCTGGGCAGCGCAAGGTTCTCGTCTATCTCGGCGATTACGTCGATCGCGGCCTGCAATCGCGCGAGACGGTCGATTATCTTCTCGAAGATCCGCTTCCCGGCTTCGAGCGCGTGTTCCTGATGGGTAATCACGAGCGGGCATTGCTCGATTTTCTCGCCGATCCGCGGGTCGCACTCGACTGGATGACTTACGGCGGCGATGCGACCCTTTACAGCTATGGCGTCGGGATCGAAGGGCCGCGAACCCAGCCCGCGACACTCGCCAAGGCGCAGGAAAAATTCCGCGCCAATCTTCCCGAGAGCCATTGGGCTTTTTATCAGTCCCTCGCGCTCACCCACGCCGAAGGCGATTACGTTTTCGTTCACGCGGGCCTGCGTCCCGGCGTGCCGATCGAGCGCCAGCAGGAAAAGGACGTGCTCTGGATTCGCGACGAGTTTCTCGACTCGGAAGAGAATTTCGGCAAAGTCGTCGTTCACGGCCACAGCATCACCCGCGTGCCCGAGGTCAAAAAGAACCGGATCGGCATCGACACCGGCGCATTCGCATCCGACAAGTTGACCTGTCTCGTGCTCGAGGGAGAGACGGGCCGCTTCCTCGATACGGTCGACTGAAACCATGGCCGCCGCTGCCCGTTCCGAGACCACGCCGAGTGCGGCTTTTCGTAATATTGGCGACGGCCCAGCATGAAAGATGTACTCAAAGCCTTCCTGACGACCGGCGTCATACAGCTGATCAATATCCTGAGCGGGATCATGCTGGCGCGAATTCTTCTGGTCGAAGGCCGGGGCGAGCTCGCGGCGGCGACATTGTGGCCGACCGTCATTGCCGCTCTCGGTACGCTCGCCATGCACGAATCGATCACCTATCACCTCTCGCGCAGGACTGCCCCGGGAAACACGATCCTCTATTCGGCATTCGCGGCGGTCGCCGGTCTTTCGCTGGTTGCGGCGGCGGCGGCCTTTATCGCGATCGACCTGGCGCTCGCCGGTTACAGGTCCGACGTCGTCACGGCGGCACGTTATTGCATTGCCTTCATCCCGCTGAACTATATCGGCCTGTGCTTGGTGGGAATGTTCCAGGGGGCCATGCGGCTCGATGACTGGAATTTCCTGCGCGCCTTCGTGCACGTGGCCTATACTGCGCTGATCGGGATTTTCTACCTTGCAGAATGGGGCACGCCCGGCGGGATGGTGATCGCCATGCTGCTGGCCAATGCCTTGCTTATCGTCGTCGCCATGGCTCGCGCGGCGCCGCTCGGCTGGCTGCGGCCCACGCGCCCCGCTGCGGTCCGTGAACTTGCCGGCTTCGGCCTGCGCGCCCATGCCGGTTCGGTCGTCCAGGCCTTGTCCGAGCGCGTCGACCAGATGTTCATATCGGTAATGATCGGGGGGGCCGGTCTCGGCCTTTACGTCGTGGGGGTGACCGTGGCGCGTCTCGTCTCGGTGCCTGCGGCAACCCTTTCGTCTCTTGCGCTGACCAAGATCGCCAATGGTGCCTCCCCGGAAGACCGTCAGGCATTGTTTGCCCTTTATTTGCGCGTGACATTTGCCCTTGTTCTGGTGGCAATGGTGCTTGTGATAGGTTTTGCCGGCTTGATCCTTTCCGTTTTTTTCGGCACGGCCTTCGCCGAGGCAAAACCGATTGCCATGGTTCTCGCCGTTGCCATGTTCCTGCTCGGCCTCAAGCTGGTGCTTTCTGCCGGTTTCAAGGGATTGGGGCGGCCGCTGGTGCCCGCGCGCGGGGAACTGGCGGGTTTGCTGTGTTCCGTCGTTTCCTTGGCCTCGCTTATGCCGCTCTATGGGCTTTTCGGTGCTGCTCTTGCCGCAGTCATCGCCCAGGCGGGCGGGCTCGTGTGCATGATGATTGACGGCAGGAGAGACATCGGATCGGGCTGGGTCGATGTGCTGCGTCCGCGCGCCGAAGATGTCCGCATGATCGTCGGTCAGTTACGTGCCTTGCGGAATGGGAGGGGAGGTTCATGAGCGCCCAGACCATCGGTGTTTTCCATCCGGGAACCCAGCATTCATGGCATACGGCAATCGCGTTCCAGGGTACGGACCAACTCGGCTGGCATGCGACGTCCATTTTTTGCGATCCCGGCCGCTGGCCCTGGCGTGCCGCCGGTTTGCTGCCAGGTGGAATTGGCGCGCGGATCGAGCGGGAACTTCGACGCCGCTACACGCCGGAGCTCGATCCCCGGCATTTGCGGATTTTCGGCCTTTCCGAATGGGCCGAGGTGCTTGCCCGGCGTCTGGGTTTCATGCGCATGGCCGATGCAATCAACATTTTTGGCAACAGGCAGTTCGGGCGCCAGGTTATCGGTCTGATCGAGCGCGAGCCGGTCGACGTCGTCTGGGGCTTCAATACGTCAGCGCTTGAAGTGTTTCGCTGGGCGAAGCGGCGCGGGATTCGGTGTGTCCTTGACCAGACCATCGGGCATCCGCGCGCCATGAATGAAATGTTTGCGGCCGAATACGCCATTCACGGGGAGTTTTTCGGCAAGAAGTTCGAGTATTTCGATTCCGCCGCGATCGCGCGTCAGGACGAAGAGGCGGCGCTCGCCGATATCGTCGTTTGCGGCTCCGACTTCTGTGCCGATACCATGCGTGACAATGGCTGCGCCGCGGAGAAGCTGCGGGTCGTTCCCTACGGCTTCAGCGAAAAACTTTTTCCCGACATACAGCCCGTTCGTGAGCCGCTGGCCGGACGCCCGGTCAGGTTCCTGTTCGTCGGCACCGTGGAGCCGCGCAAGGGCGCGCCCTATCTGCTTGAAGCCTTTTCGGAAATTCCGCCGTCCGATGCGACGCTGACGCTGATCGGGCGCTGCGATATTCCGGCTCCGGTCATGGCCCGTTTTGCCGGACGCGTGACGCATATTCCGCATCTGCCGCGCAACGAACTGATCGCGCACTACCGTGCCGCCGATTGCTTCATATTCCCTAGCCTGTTCGAGGGCTCCGCCCTAGTCTTGGGCGAGGCCGTCGGGGCGGGACTCGGCGTCATTAACAGCCGTTCCGCCGGGGACGGGGCGCACGACGGGCAAAACGGCATGGTCCTTGATCATGTGGATGTGTCATCTGTTCGGGCAGCGATACGGGGTGTTGTGGAAGACCGTGGCCGGCTGCTCCGGTGGCAGAACACCTCCTGGCGGATGCGCAAGGAGCGCAGCTGGAAGGCTTACGCGCTTCGGGTGCGGGAGGTCGTGGCGGAATGATCGAGACCGGCCTGTTTCTTCAGACCTGTTTTTTTGTGATCGTCACGCTGGCGTTTCTGTTTTCGCGCAGCGCCAGTTTTTTCCATCCGCTGACGATTTATCTGATTTTTCATTTCCTGGTTTTCGTTCTGCGTCCGTTGATGGTGCACGCCCTCGATTTCGGCGGCATGTGGTACTACATGGAATTCAGACCCGATGAATTGCAGTTTGTGAACACACTACTGGTGAGTTCGGTCGGACTTCTTGCGTTTGCTCTCGCGTCATGGTTTGCGGGGCGCACCCCCATCGAATTTACCGCTACCGAACTGCCGCCATGGTCCTTGGCGGAAAAACGGTCATTTCTGGTTGTCATCGCGCTTTTGTCGCCTCTCGCGATTTATTCGGCCATTTTCGCCAAGGCGGGCACGTCCTTCTCCGGCGAAGGCAATATCCAGATGACTCTCGATCTGACGACAGGGATCTCGGTTTTTACGAATACGACAGGCTATATCGCCGATGCCCACGCAATGATGGGTACCCTGTTCATTTTGTTGATCTGGCGATTTAATTTCCGGCTATGGGCTTATGCGCCGTTTGTCGCGTTTCTTGCGTATCGTGCGTTTCTGGGCTGGGGACGCTGGGCGATCATCATGTCGATCATCACGCTGCTGCTCGTTTATTTGTACCGCCACAATCGCCGTTGGCTGAAAATTCGCTATCTCGCGATTGTCCTTCCGATTTTTGTGCTGTTTCACAGTCTCGGCATGAACCGCGACCTCATTCGCGATTATGTCGAGGATAAGGGCATTGCTGTCGCCGATGTCCCTCAATACAAATCGAAGGACTCGTTTATCGACCAGCTCGACAATCCGGACTTCGCCAATTTCGAATTCTTGGCCTTTATCGTTTCGGTCGTCCCCGAGAAGTCGCAGACCTTTACCTACTTTACCCAATACCTGCAACTTTTCACCGAGCCGATCCCGCGAATTATCTGGCCGGAAAAACCGATTGGTGCGCCGATCAAGCTGATCAACCTGAACGATTTTGGGAACTTCTTTTTCATGACGACGTCGCTGGTTGGCGACGGCTGGATGAGCTGGGGCTGGCTCGGGGTGGTTCTGACCCTGGGGGCGGTCGGTTTCGTGCTGGGGCGCCTGCATCGCTGGTACTGGCGCAATCAGGCGAACCCGAAGATCGTCATGGGGTACTTCGTGTTCCTGCCGTTGTCGATCTACTGGTTTCGTGACGGCGGCATCTCGATCGCCAAGCTTGTGCTGTGGACGATATTGCCGATCCTGTTGTGGTCGTTTTTCAGCAGGCTGATCGGCGATCTGCAGGAAAAAAGGCATGCGCTGCAACGGTCCGGGCCGTATGGACATCGCCGGCCCTTCGATGGCCGCGGGAGCGGGCGATGACGGCTGACGGGCCTATCCTCCATATCCTGCAGTGTACGAACCTGGGCGGGATGGAACACGCAGCCCTGCGTTCGATGGAAAACCTGCGGGCACATGGTGTGCGGTTCCGGCTTGCGACGCCCCGGCCTTTCGGCCCGGGCGCGGCGGCCTTCAGGGCTTTCGACCCTAATATGCGCGATTTTTCGTACCGTGGGCGCTTCGGCTGGCGCGATTTTCCGGCGTTTCGCCGCCATATTCGCTCGCTTGTCGAAGGGTGCAGGGGAATCTGGGTGACCGGCACCTGTGCCGCGTCGCTGGCGGCGATTCGTGGCCTGCCCGGCCCGAAGGTTCTCTCCCATCACTACCCTCACTTCGAGGGGCCTTTTCCCTGGCTGCGCTGGCGCGCATTCTATGAACTGACGTGCCGCGATCTTGATGCCGTCACTTATCCATCGGCGTTTACGCGCGACGAGGCCCTGCGTATCGCACCGTGGCTCAAAGGACGGGCGGTCATCGTTCGAAACGGGTGCGAGATGCGGTATCGCGACGATGCGGAGCGACGTCAGGCCCGGGCGGAGGCCCGCCGCCGTCTTGGACTTCCGGCGGATGCCTTTATTATCGGGGGCGCCGGTTGGCTGATCGACCGCAAGCGTTTTGACGTATTCCTGGCGACGGCGCAGAAGATCGCGGCGGCGATCCCCGCCGCGCATTTCGTGATCTGCGGCGATGGTCCGTTGCGCAGCGCACTTGAGGGGCAGGCGCGCAGTCTGGGAATTGCCGATCGCGTCTTTTTCTCCGGCTGGGTTCAGGACGTCAACGAATATTACCGCGCATGGAATGTGGTGCTTTTCGTTTCCGATGGGGAGTCATTCGGGCTGACGCCGGTTGAAGCGGCTGCCTGCGGGGCCGTCATCGTTGCTTCCGTGCGTTATGGCGGGCTCGGTGAATTTCTTGCTGATGGCGAGAACGGTTTTCTGTTCCGCAATCACGATGCCGCGGCGATGGCCGATCGGGTGATGCTCCTGTATTCTTCGCCCGAACTCCGTACGCGCCTGCGGGAGGCTGCGGCGGAAACAATCCGGCGCGATTACGATATCGAAAAAGTGACGCGGTTCTTCAGGGAAGTGTTCGGGGTGGAAGGTGCCGGAGCCTCGGCGCAGGCAGGGGACTCAGCCGCATGACCGCGCGTCCCGTGATCGCCTTTGTCTGGGGCCAGTTCGGCCCTTACCACATGGATCGCTGTGATGGCGCCGCCGAAGCCCTGCGCGGCATAGCCGCCGTGACCGGGATCGAAGTCGCCGGGTCCAGCGATTATTACGCCTGGGACCGAACGGGCGAGGGCCGCCATTTCCGCAAGGTGACGTTGTTTCCTGACCGGTCCTATAACGCAACGACCGGGTTTCAGCGCTATCGCCGGATCCTGCGCGCCTGTCTCGCCTCCCATGCCCGGCACATCTTCATCTGTCATGCGAGCGAGCCCGAATATCTAGCAGCTGCCCTGACACTGCGCCTGCTCGGACGTCGCCTTTACGTGATGACCGATTCGAAGTTCGATGACCTGCCGCGATCCGGCTGGCGCGAGGTGGCGAAGAAATTTTTCTATCTTCCCTATAGCGGCGCGCTGGTCGGCGGCGCGCGCAGCCGCGCGTATATGCGGTTCCTCGGCTTTGGCGATCAAGCCTTGGCCGAAGGATATGACAGCATTTCCATTGCCCGTATCCGGCATCTGGCGCACGCGCAGGCCGCCCCCGACGGATTGCCGTTCGCCGAACGTCATTTCACGATCGTCGCCCGCCTGGTTGCCAAGAAGAACATCGCCCTCGCCATAGATGCCTATCGCCGTTATCGCGATCTCGCCGGCCGTGTGCCGAATGCGGTCCCGCGCGACCTGGTTATCTATGGGTCCGGTCCGCTCGAAGACGACCTGCGGACCCGTGCGGGCACACTGGAAGGTTTGCGCTTCATGGGTTTCCAGCAGGAAGGGGCTATCGCCCGCGCGCTTGCATCGAGCCTTGCCCTCATTCTGCCGAGCGTGGAAGAGCAATGGGGTCTCGTCGTCAACGAGGCCGCCGCCATGGGCGTGCCGTCTCTGGTCAGCGATCAGGTCGGGGCCCGCGACAGCCTCGTTCGCGACGAAGTCAGCGGCTATGTTTTCGAACCCGACAACAGCGAGGGCCTTGCCCGTATGATGCATCGTATCGGCAGCGAGGAGGCCGAGTGGCGCAGGCTTGCCGAAGGCGCCGCCGCAGCGGCGGCAGAGGGCGACGTTTCGCGGTTTGCCAAGGGTGTGCGCGCCCTCACGGGGATCTGAATTGACGTCACAGGCGAAGGCTTCGCGGCCTGTGGTCATAGGTCCTTTCCCGCCTCCGGTTCAGGGTGCGGCGGAAATTACCGATCGCTTGTCGCAACGGCTTGCCGAGAGCGGCGGGGCAGTGACCTGCGATACCGCGCCGAAGGGGCGCTTGCGGGGAATATTCTACCACCTCTCGCGGCTGCCCCGGGTTGTCGCGGCCATTGGTGCAATTCTCCATGGGGGGCGCCGTGGCGGTGCCGTCTACATCTCGGCCGCGGGCGGCGGCGGTGTTTTTTACGATATAGCCCTCGCCGCCGCGGCGCGCTGCCTGCGCCGCCCCTTGTTCCTGCACCACCATTCGTTTGCCTATATTGATCGGACCGACTGGTGCCGCCGCCTGTTGTTTGCGATTGCCGGCGGATCGTGTCGGCATATCTGCCTTTGCCGGCGCATGGCTGATGAGCTGCGGGCGCGCTATCGGGGGGTGGAGGAAATCAGGATCGTGTCGAACGCCGCGCATTTTCCGCCGGCGCCAGGCTTGCCCTCCGGGCGGCCCTCCCGTGCTCTCGTCATCGGGCACCTTTCGAACCTGAGCCGGGACAAGGGACTCGATCTCGTCATCGAAACCCTGGACCGCTGCGACGGGTCCGCGCGGCTGGTGCTTGCCGGCAATCCGGCCGACAGGGACGCGGCCCATTTGGTGGCCGATGCGAAGGCGCGGCTGGGTTCGCGGATCGATTTGCGCGGCCATCTCGAGGGCGAAGCAAAGCGGCGGTTCTACGCGGATATCGACGTGTTCCTGTTCCCGACGCGCTACGTCAACGAAGCGGAACCGCTGGTCGTGCTCGAAGCGCTGTCGGCCGGTGTCCCCGTCGTTGCCTACGGCCGCGGTTGCATCGGGCACATGATCCCCGAAGGTGCGGGGCGCGTCGTCGCGGCCGACCAGTCTTTCGCGGTGGAGGCCGAAGCGTGGCTCCGCGCCCGGACCGCCGCGCCCGAATCCCTTGTATCTGCCCGGCAGTCAGCCCGCGACGGCGCCCGGGCGATGCATGAGCAAGCCTTGCCTGCGCTTGAGGCCCTGTTGGCCGAGCTTGGCGCGGCTGGCCGGTCGCGGCCCGGGGGCTTATGATCGCCAAAGGATCCGGGCAATAGCCCATCCTTCAGGGGGAGATTTGTTTGCCTGTCGGCGGTCAAAGCTTGTGCCTGCTCTGCGGTGGCGAGACCACGGATATTCTGGCTTCCGTGTTCGACACGCGCTTCGGAGCGCCCGGCGAATATTCCATTGCATCCTGCCGTGCCTGCGGACAGTTGCAGACGCGTCCACGTCTGAGCGATGGCGAACTCTTCGCCATCTACGAGCGCTATTACAATTACGGCAGCGGCGCGACTGCTTATGCCGAATTTCGCCGGCGACTGGTGGAAAGCTGGCCCTATCGCCTGTGGCTGGCGCTTGACGGCGATATCACCTTCCAGACGCGTCGCGGGCGGGGCCGGCTGCTGGACATCGGCTGCAACGAGGGCCGGGGGCTTGTCGCCTTCCGGCGCAACGGTTTCGATGCGCAGGGACAGGAGGTCAATCCGATTGCCGCCGACATGGCGCGCGCACTCGGGTTCGAGGTCAGCGTCGGACCGCTTGAAAAGGTGCCGGGGCAAGACGTCCATGATGTCGCGGTGATGAGCAACGTGCTGGAGCACGCGACCGATCCCCGTGCCATGCTCACGGAAGTCCGCCGTTTGCTGCGTCCGGGGGGCGAGGCATGGATCAGCCTGCCCAATGCCGCAAGCGCGTGGCGCCGGATCTTCGGCCGCCGGTGGATCAACTGGCACGTGCCTTATCACATTACCCATTTCGATCACGCCAGCCTCGTGCGCCTGCTCGATCAACAGGGTTTCGATCTTGTCGAGCTTCGCAACGAGACGCCCGCCCTCTGGGTCGCGCAATCCCTGATCGCGGCGATCTTCGCGCGCCCGGGCAGGCCTTGCCGCCAGATGCGCTCGCTCCTGGTCGTCGTGCCGGTGGTTGCGATGGTGCGGCTGTTGCTGTTCCCGCTTTTGTGGTGGCTGAACCGGCAGGGCCGCGGCGATGCCCTCGTGTTGCGCGCAAGCAAGCGTCGGGCCGCGCCATGAAAATCCTGATCCATTCGATAAACTACCTGCCCGAACTGACGGGCATCGGCAAGTTCACCGGCGAAATGGGAACCTGGCTCGCCGCGCGCGGCCACGATGTACGTATCGTCGCGACGCCGCCCTATTATCCCGAATGGCGAATCAGGCAGGGTTATCGCCGCT
Organism: Alphaproteobacteria bacterium; assembly: GCA_038145705.1. Taxonomy (GTDB): domain Bacteria; phylum Pseudomonadota; class Alphaproteobacteria; order SMXQ01; family SMXQ01; genus WHSO01. Next base: position 53,578 of record JAYQQF010000006.1, read on the forward strand.
TCTGGTACGCGCGCGAGGACATCGCGGGCGCCAAGGTCTGGCGCTGCCCGTTCTGGGTTCCGCGCCGGCCGACGAGCCTCAAGCGCATCTTCCATCTCGCCTCTTTTTCCCTTTCGAGCCTTCCCGTCCTGCTCTGGCAGGCGCTGGTTTTCCGTCCCGATGTCGTTTTCGTCATCAAGCCGCCGGCCTTTTCGCTGCCGGGGGGATTGCTGGCGGCACTTGTCGGCGGCGCGCGGTCGTGGCTGCACGTGCAGGATTTCGAGGTGGACGCCGCCTTCGAGATGAAGCTGCTGTCCGGCGGCTGGCTGCGTCGTGCGGTGCTGGCGGCGGAAGCTTTCTGGATTCGCCGCTTCGGTTTTGCCACCACCATTTCACCGCGCATGCTCGACAAGCTGCGCGCCAAGGGCGTGGCGGAGGAACGCAGCGCCCTGTTTCCAAACTGGGCCGATACGGAAAACATTCGGCCGCTCGACCGGCCATCGTCCTATCGCGCCGAACTCGGTCTCGAGCCGGGGGCCGTGATCGCGCTCTATTCGGGCAACATGGGCGACAAGCAGGGCCTTGCCACCATTCTGGACGCGGCGCGGCGCACTGCCGATCTTGGCCTCGTGCATTTCATCCTTGCGGGCGAAGGCGCGGCACGCGAGCGGCTCGAGGAAGAAGCGCGCGGTCTCGCCAATGTCACCATCCTGGATTTGCAGCCCCTCGAACGTCTCAACGAATTTCTCAACCTTGCCGATATCCATCTTTTGCCCCAGCGGGCGGATGCGGCCGACCTCGTCATGCCGTCGAAGCTCGGCGGCATGCTGGCCTCGGGGCGTCCGGTCGTCGCGGGCGCCGGTCCCGGCACCCAGGTTGCCGATGCGGTGACGGGTGCGGGAATCGTCGTGGCCCCCGACGACGGGGCCGCCATGGCGGAAGCCATCGTCGAGCTGGCGGCCGCACCCGGCCGCCGCGCCGCGCTGGGAAAGGCGGCGCGTGAACGCGCGCTTGCCCAATGGGACCGCGAAGCGATCCTTTTGCAGGTTGAAGGAATTCTCGTGGGCATGGCCCGTCCCTGAAGGCGGCGCCCTTCGGTTCGGCTTTGGGCTCGCCGGGGCCGGTGCTACTCTGGCGGCGGATTTTCAACGGGGACAGGGTTCATGGCGACCGCTTTGATCACGGGCATTACCGGCCAGGACGGCTCCTATCTGGCCGAACTTCTTCTCGCCAAGGGTTATGCGGTCCACGGCATCATCCGTCGCGCCTCAACCTTCAATACCGACCGCCTGGATCATATCTACGCCGATCCGCACGAATCCGGGGCGCGGTTGTTCCTGCATTACGGCGATCTGTCGGACGGCACCGGCCTGCGCCGCATCATCCAGAAGGTCGCCCCGGACGAGGTTTACAACCTCGGTGCGCAATCGCACGTGCGCGTTTCCTTCGATCAGCCCGAATACACTGCCGATGTGGATTTCACGGGCACCCTGCGCCTGTTCGAATGCCTGCGTGATTACGAACAGGCGGCGGGGCGGCAGGTAAAAATCTATCAGGCAGGGTCCTCGGAAATGTACGGTGCGACGCCGCCGCCGCAGAACGAAACCACGCCGTTCTATCCGCGCAGCCCCTATGCCGTGGCGAAAGTCGCGTCGCACTGGATCGGCGTCAACTACCGCGAAGCCTACGGCATGTTCATCACCAACGGCATCCTGTTCAACCACGAAAGCCCGCGCCGGGGTGAAACCTTCGTCACCCGCAAGATCACGCGCGCGGTCGGCCGCATCAAGCTCGGCCTCCAGGACAAGGTCTATCTCGGCAATCTCGATGCCAAACGCGACTGGGGCTTTGCCGGCGATTATGTCGAGGCGATGTGGGCGATGCTCCAGCAGAAACAGCCGGACGACTATGTGGTTGCGACGGGCAGGATGCATTCCGTCCGCGAATTCGCCGAAGCAGCCTTCGCCGAAGCAGACCTCGACTGGCAAAAGCATGTTGCCTTCGACGAACGCTACCTGCGCCCGACAGAGGTCGATGCCCTGCAGGGCGATGCTTCGAAGGCGCGCCGCGTTCTGGGCTGGGTGCCGAAGGTCGATTTCGCCGGTCTCGTCGCGATGATGGTGGCCCACGATATGGAGCTTGCCCGCCAGGAACGCACCTTGCGCGATGCCGGCCATCAGTCCGGCCTGCGCGGGCTGCAGTCCTGAACCGGCAGGCATGCCCGCCGCGCGCGCAAGCGATGCCCTGATCGCGGGCCGCGCCATGTGGCGGGCGGTAACGGCGCCGGGCCATCCCCTTGATCGTTGTGACGAGGGCGCGCTCCGCGCGGCGGCGGCGCGTCTTTCCTATTACACCTCGCCCAGCATGGCGGATTGGCTGCTCTCGCCTGTTGCGGCGCGCCTGCCCGGGCTGGTGCCACCCGCGGAGGTCGAACGCGCCCGCCAGTTCAACCGCTTTCTTCGCGCCCGGGCGCGCACCGGGACCGGGCGCATCCGCGATGCCGGGATCGAGGTGCTGGTGTTGAAGGGCTTCGCCACGGCGACGCGCTTCTATCCGGAGCCGCTGATCCGCACCATGGGCGACGTCGACCTGCTGGTGCGCCCGCGCGACCTTTCGCGGCTCTGCGACCTTCTGGAAAAGGACGGCTTCCGCTTCCTGCCCTCCAAGGGCACGCCGCGCTGGGGCCTTGCCAGCGAATCGAGCTTTCACCCCCTCGTATCCGCCGACGGCGGAATGAGCTTCGATCTGCACGTGGCTGCCGACGACTACCCCTTGTCGCGCGGTCTCGATGTGGATGAAGTATTCGCCGCCGCCCGACAGGCGGACGTCGACGGCCTGCCCGTCGCCATTCCCTGCGACGAACACCTCGTTCTGCTGGCGATGACCAATGCGGCGCGCGACAAGTTCGACGAAAATTCGCTGCGCTCAATTGCCGATCTGGTGGCGGCGTTGGCGGTTACGGGCCTGCGTCCCGACTGGGACGGGATCATCGCAATCGGCGAGCGGGGCGGATTCTTGCCTGCGCTCAAGGCGGCCGTCGGCTTGCTCGCGGCGCTGGGTGTTTCTGCGGATGCCTTGCCGCAAGGCCTGATGCCCGTGTACCGCTGGCCCGCGCAATCGGCCTTCGCGGCAATGGTGGCGGATGTTCAGCGCGTTTTCGCGACCGTCCCGGGAAAGATCGAAAAGCAGCGCCGCGACTGGCTGGTGATTTCCTCGCCTGGCGTTTTGCTGCGCCGCAACCTGCGCCGGATCAAAGGCATGGTCCGCCCGTGGCGGGGCCTGCCACCCGGCCGGCATTTCGGCGTGTCCTAGGAACTTTTGGGCGCGGCCGTCACCAGTTTCTGCTTCGTCATCTTGTCGAGGAAGTCCGCGATATCGCGGGCGATCTTCTCGCGCGCCTCGCCGGGGAAGGCCTCGGCAACCGCGTCGGCAAGCTCCGCCGCGCTCGACGGTTCAGCCAGCAAGGCCCAGAGCGCGCGGCCAAGATTGTTCAGGTGGAAGATGTCCTCGGTCTCGGGGATGACGATGAAGATATCGTCTTCCACCTCGGTAACGCTCAATCCGCCCTTGCGCAAGAAGCGGGTCTCACTGGAGGGTATCGTCATGGTTTGCTCGCCAGCTCCTCGATCAGTCTTGCCGCCTCATCGCCACCCGAATAGGTAACCCGCCAGCATGGCGCGCTCTCGATCAATGCCTTGAAGCGCGGCAGGATTTCGGGCGCGGGCCGCGCCGCTCCGAAATGCTGGCGGATGATCAATTTCATCAGATCGACGCGCGGGCAGGATTCGAGACGAGGGCGGGCACCCTCATTGCGCTTCAGCAGCACGAAAGCGCCGATGCGTCGCGTTTCGCCCAGCGGCGCAAGCGCTCCGGCGCCTGCGCGGGGCAGGCCAAGATACGCCATGCGTGCGTTGGCGATGGATACATGATCTTCGATCCAGCGCCGCTCCGCTGCGGGCAGGGCATCGGGCAGCGGCTTGCGCAGATGGGGCTCGATGCCGAGCGCCATGGCCTTGCCGGTCTCGAGGTTCACCGGCACCACGTCGTCGGTGAATACGCGCGCGCCCCGCGCGGCGAGCTCGGCCGTCAGCGTGCTCTTGCCCGTCTTGCCGCGCGCCGGATAGATCACGAGCCGGTCGCCGACGACGGCACCGCCGGCGTGCAGGAACAGGGTTTCGGGGTCCGCCGCGCCGAAGGCCATGACCAGTTCGGCGATGAAGGCGCAAACGATGTTGGTATCGCCCTCATAGATTTCCTCGCCCTTTATCGTGTCGGACGCGAGCGCGTAATCGTTTTCGCGGCGGGTAACGGTAATAACGGGCTCGGGCCTCGCGGTCGTTTCGGGCCACGGCGCGACGGCCCAGCCGTTGAGGCGTGCGGCAATCGTCTGTGACAGCGGCGCGCAGTTCACGAACGCAACTGGACGGGCGACAGGCCCGAACCGGAAAAATGCAGTGTCGTCAGTCACTATGCGGCCACAGTCCATCATGCCCATGACGAGCAGAACACATGAGCCGGGACAGGGCAACGCAGGCGGCGCGCACCTGATTACTGTTTCTGCGAGGGCCCGGGCTTCGACGGTTTGGTCGGCTTGACCCAGCCGGGGCCGCTGGGTCCGCCGGAACCTCCCCCGCCGCCGGCGGGCTGAGACTGTGCTCCCGCGCCCTGAATCAGCATCAGGGTCGGCGCGACATAGGCGGCTCCGGCAACAAGGCCAAGGCGCGCCAGGGCCGCTCGCCGGTCCACGGTCTTGCGCGCCGTCTCAGACGGTGCACGGTCGGAGGAGTGTTCGCGTTCGTCGTGATCCATTGCTGGTCTTCGCTCATCGGTCAGGGACAGTCGGATGGTCGCCCGCAGCGTCCGATTAGTAAAATAGCACAAATTTCAGGAATAATGCGAATCGGCCCGATCATCGCCGATGATAAACATACTATTATTTGCCGCTTTACCTCGGCCGGTTGGCCGCCGCCGCCGGGGGCGCTATAAGAGCCGAAACAAACACAAACCCCCGGGGTGCAAACATGTCCGTCCAGCCTGCCACTTCCGCCCTGCCGCCGATGTTCCAGCCCTTCACCCTGCGCGGGATGACGGTGCCCAATCGCGTTGCACTTTCGCCCATGTGCATGTATTCGGCCGTGGACGGGACGGTGGGCGATTTCCAGCTCGTCCATCTCGGTTCGCGCGCCCAGGGCGGCGCCGGGCTGGTGCTGACGGAAATGACCAACGTGCGCGCCGACGGCCGCATCTCGCCGGGCTGCGCCGGGCTGTGGCGTCCCGAACATGTTGCGCCGTGGAAGCGCGTCGTCGATTTCGTTCACAACGAAAGCGAATCGAAGATCGGCGTTCAGCTCGCCCACGCCGGGCGCAAGGGTTCGGTCCCGGTCGCCTGGGAGCGGTCGTCGCGCGGGCTCGCCGAGCGCGGCTGGGAAATCATCGCGCCGAGCGCGATCCGGTTTTCCGACGACAGCCCGATGCCGCGTGCCATGACCACCGATGACATCGCCGCCATCACGAACTGCTTCGTGCAGTCGGCGAAATGGTCGATCGAGGCGGGCTTCGACCTGATCGAACTGCACATGGGCCACGGCTACCTGCTGTCGTCCTTCATGTCGCCGCTGTCGAACAAGCGCACCGATGGCTACGGCGGCAGCCTCGAGGCGCGCATGCGATTTCCGCTGGAAGTCCTGCGCGCCGTGCGCGCGGTCTGGCCCGAGGACAAACCGATCTCCGCGCGCGTTTCCGCGATCGACTGGGAAGAAGGCGGCAACAAGATCGAAGACGGCATCGAAATCGCCAAGATGCTGTTCGATGCCGGGCTCGATATCGTCGACGTATCGTCGGGCAACGTCACCGGCGAGCGCCGGCCGGAACTGCCCGGCCTGTTCCAGACGCCGTTCTCCGAAGCGATCCGCAAGGCGACCGGCAAGCCGACCATGACCGTCGGCAATATCCGCAACGCCGACGACGCGAACGCGGTCATCAGCGAAGGCCGCGCCGATATCTGCTGCGTCGCGCGCTACCATCTTTACGATCCGTACTTCGTCCGCCATGCGGCCCACGAACAGGGCGTCGACCCCCGGTGGCCGAAGCAGTATCTGAACGTTCGCCGGATGCTGGCCTCGTCCTGAGGCCCGCCTATCGAAAGCGGATCTTGGCGATCAGGATGGCGCCGGCCAGCGCCAGCGTGATGCTGTTGGCGATCATCAGCGGCACGTCGCCGATCAGGACGCCATAGACAAGCCAGAGCACGATCCCGCTCACCAGCATCAGGAACATGGCGAGCGACACGTCGCCCGTCGATCGTGTCTTCCAGGCCTTGATCGCCTGCGGCGCGAAGGCGGTGGTGGTCAGCGACGCGGCGAGAATGCCGATCCATGTCGGTGAAAAGGGCAGCGCGGTTTCCATGTCTAGACCTTGCGGGGGGCTGGGGCGAACAGCGCGCCAAGGGCGGCGCGCAGGGCATGATAAAGATGCACGAGGGTGGGCAGCATGGCCGATGCGCCCATGACGATGCCGAAATAGATGTTGCGCAGGCTTTCGGGGTGCAGCGGATTCATCAGCGCCATCCAGAACCGCCCCTTGTAAAGCTCCTGCCGTTGGCCGAGCGTCTCGGGCAATGACAGCGCCAGGTTGATCAGCCAGCCCGATACCGTAAAGACGAACAGCACCCAGGCCGTTGCCGCGATGGCGATCAGCAGATCGATGCTGAGGTAGGAAAGGAACGCCCGGTTGTCGGGGGTCGCCAGCGCGCGCCTTGCGATCAGCAGCGTCACGAACAGCGACAGGTAGTCGAACAGGCCGCCGAAGATGCTGACGGGGAAAGACATCAGCACGATTTCGCGCGCTTCGTGGGTCAGCATCTTTTCCGGATAGGCCGTCAGCAGCGCCCACCAGAAACAGGCCATATTGAGCCCCATGAATGCCGCGAACAGTTTCTTGTGAAAGCCGGGCGTGCGGGCCTTCAGGTCCTCGAACCATAGAAGCAGGGCGGCAAGGGAGGAACGCCAGCGGTTGAAAACGCTGGCTGGCGGAAGGGCGGCAGGCGCGGGCGACATGGTCAAAACGGGTACTCCGGCCCCGGCGGGGAAGGCTTGGCGGCCAGCATAGGCCGGACCGGTCCGGTCCGGTAGGGGGCAGGGAGACCCGTTGCCTACCCCCCGGATTCGTGGAAGACTTTTCCCGCCTGCGGCACCTTTGGGAAAACAAAGGCGAACCGTATCGGCACTACAGGGAGCCAAATATGAAAAACGTGACTTCATCGGTTTTGCGGGGCGGCTTTGTTGTCGCTTCTGTTTTTATGGCCGGCATCATCGCCGGTTCAGGGGCGGCGCAGGCGCAGTCGGCGGAAGCCTTCTACAAAGGCAAGCGCGTGACCATGATCATCCCCTCGGGCGAGGGCGGCGGTTATGACGCCTATTCCCGCCTGCTCGCGCGCAACATCGACCGCAACCTTCCGGGCCAGCCCCGCATCGTCGCCCAGAACATGCCCGGCGCCAGCGGCGTACGCGGTACCAACTGGCTTTTCCGGGTAGCGCCCCGCGACGGCACGACCATGGGTTCGACCTACAACACGCTGCTGACCGAGCCGCTGCTCGGCAACAAGGCCGCGGATTTCGACCCGACGAAGTTCGAGTGGATCGGCTCCATCGCCACCCAGTACAACGCCTGCATGGTGTGGCATACCAGCGACATCAAGACGATCGAGGACGCCACCAAGCGCGAGATCCTGGTCTCGACGACCGGTATGTCGGGCAATTCGGCGAAGACGCCGCTGATGGTCAACATGCTGCTCGGCACCAAGTTCAAGGTGATCTCGGGCTATTCGACCACGGAAATGCGCCTTGCGGTCGAGCGCAAGGAAGTGGAAGGCATCTGCGGCCTGTCCTATGACACTTACGTTGCCGCCAATCCCGAATGGCTCCAGCACAAGAAGATCCGGTTCATTCTTCAGGCCGGCTCCAAGGGCATCAAGGAACTGCAGGGCGTTCCGCTGCTCAAGGATTTTGTGAAGGACGAAAAGCAGAAGCGTGCGCTCGCGCTCTTCAGCGTGCGTGACGAGGTCGGCCGTCCGTTCCTCTATCCGCCGCAGACGCCGAAGTACCTGGTAGAAGCGGCGCGCAAGGCGTTCGACGCGACGATGAAGGATCCGAAGTTCATCGCCGACGCCAAGCGCCTGAAGATCGACCTCGATCCGATGACCGGCGGCGAAATGGAAAAGGCGATCAAGGAAGCCTATGCGGCGCCCAAGGATATCGTTGCCATCGCGGCGAAGCTGTGGCCGCCCGCAGTGCCGAAGAAGAAAAAGAAGCAGTAAGCGTTCCTGCCGCCGGCATCGCCGGTTGCGAACGATTCGCGGGCGCGGGCGCCGAAAGGCCCCGCGCCCCTCTTGTATTTTGGCTCGCGGACGAGTGAAATAGGCACCAGACCGGGCCCGGCGGCGACGCCCGTCCGGCCCCGCAACGACAAGACAGATTATCCGTAGGAGGAAACATGTCCCTCGAAGCCCTCGACCGCGGCCAGGTCGAAAACGAAACCGCTGAACAGCGCCGGGCGCGCGAGGATATCCTCGCCAAGAGCCCGCGCCCGACCATGTTCAAGCTGCGCGCGCAGATGCTGAAGCAGGGCCGCACGACCGAACTTGCTGCGGCGACCGACAACATGAAGGTTCATGTGAAGGTCTACGCATCGGGTGGCGAGAACGGCCTGCACAACCACACCGACGAAGATCATTTCCACCTGGTCATGCAGGGCAGCGCGCGCTTCTACGGCCCGCGCGGCGAAACCGTCGACTGCGGCCAGTACGAAGGCATCATGCTGCCGGCCGGCGCCTATTACCGCTTCAACGCCACCAGCGACGAACCGTTGGTGCTGCTGCGCGTCGGCTGCAAGACGCCGGAGGTTCCGGGCTACTTCCGCCAGAACATCTACGGCGAGCCGATCCCGACCGACACCAAGGAAAACGGGCAGGTTGAAGTGATCCCGGTTCCCGGCAAATTCTGGGGCGCCGGGGCCTGATCGGCCTTCCGGCCATAAATAAGGACAATCCCCGGGGTTGGCGCCCCGGGGATTTTTCTTTGGCCTGATGGCGCCCGCGGCCTAGACTTTTGCCAAGGCCGCCACCAAGGCGGCCATACAGGAGAGGGCCGCATCATGGATCATCCCGTTGTTAAGCCGCGTGCGCGTATCGGCGTGATCATCCCGTCGTCTAACCGCATGGCCGAGCCCAATTTCCAGCGCTTTGCGCCCAAAGGCGTCGTGCCACACTTCATGCGCCTGCGCATGTCGGGTGACAAGCGCGGCGAATTCAACAGTTTCATTTCGAGGTTGGGCGAAGCGGCGGCCGTGCTCGGCGATTCGAAATGCGACCTTACCCTGCTGCAATGCACAGGCACCTCGATGTCGGGCGGCTACGGCGGGGAAAAGACGATGAAGGACGCGATCGAAGGGGCGACCGGCCGTCCCGCGCTGACCACGGCCGATTGCCTGATGATGGCTTTTGATGCGATCGGCGTGCGCCGTTTCGTCTTCATTTCGGAAAACCACCCCGAAGGGTACGAGGAAAAGAAGCGCTTTCTCCTCGATGCGGGTTACGAAATCCTCGGCGGGTCCGGCGCCGGCCTGGTCAGCGACCAGTCATGCACGACGCCGCCCGCCTTCTGGGCCGATCTCGCGCGGCGTCACCGTGACGACAGCGCCGACGCCTATTTCATCAGCTGCGCCAATATCCAGGCCATCGACACGATCGAGGAACTTGAGGCGGAACTGGGCCGGCCCGTCCTGACCAGCAATCAGGTCGCCCTGTGGGCATCGGTGCGAAAGCTCGGCATCGACGATAGGATGCCGGATCTCGGCCGCCTCGGCGCCTCGCGTCTTGCCGTAGCGCAACCGGCCTGATATTTCGGTCGCGCTTTTATCGCAACAACCTTCGCAAGGATTCTCCGCATATGCGTATCGCCGCCGTCGATCTTGTGAGTAACACTTGTTTCCCGGTTCTTGCCGCAGACGAGCTCGGCTTCTTCAAGGCCGAAGGCCTGGATGCGCGTATCGAACTGATGCCCATGTACGGCTCCACGCGCGCGCTGCGCGATGGCACCGCCGATGCGATGATCGCGGGCTCGGTCCATGACCTGCTCACCGAATTCAAGGACTGGCAGGGCGCCAAGATTTGCGTCGCCCTGTCACAGGGCACGCCGTGGCTGCTGACCATGCGCGCCGATTTTGCCGCCCGCCGCGGCGATTTCGAAGCCCTGCGCGGGCTGCGGCTGACGGCTGCGGAAGGGCCGGACCTTGCCTTCAAGGAATGCCTGCGCCGCGCCGGGATCGACCCCCAGCGCGATGTCGAGATCATCGACCTGCCGGGGGTGGGCGAACGGCACGTATCCTTCGGCGTGTTCGCCGCCGAGGCTTTGCAGAAGGGCCTGATCGACGGCTTCTGGGCCAATGCGATGGGCGCGGAAACCGCGGTCAGCCGCGGCGTCGGCAAGATCCACGTCGATGTGCGCCGCGGCGACGATCCGGACAAGGTGCGCATGTTCACCTTCGCCGGGCTCGCCACCACCGACGACTTTCTCGCCCGTGAGCCGGAAGCCATCGACGCGGCCGTGCGCGCCATCGTCAAGGCGCAGAAGGCGCTCCGCGCCGATCCGTCGCTCGCGCGCGAGGCGGGAAAACGCAAGTTCCCGGCCGAGGCCGCAGACCTGATCGCCGGCATCGTCGCGCGCGACAGCGGGTTTTACGATCCGGTCATTTCCGAAGAAGCCGTGCGCGAGCTCAACGGCTTCGCCCAATCCATCGGGCACCTGGGCGGGCCGGTGCCCTATGACCGGGTCGTGGCGACGCGCTGCCGGCCATTGTGGACGGCCGCCTGAACGCGGGCGCATTAAACCTTGACGCATGATCCGGCCCGGAGAACTCTGCGGGCTCGCAATCGCAAGCTGAAGCAACGCATAAGGGAGTTTGACATATGAAGACGCTTGGTTTCATCGGCACTGGCGGCATGGGCAGCGGCATGGCCGCCAACCTGATCAAGGCGGGATACAGCCTCGTCGTCACCGATCTCCGGCGCGAGCAGGCCAAGGCGCTGGAAGCCCAGGGCGCGAAGTTCGTCGACTCGCCCAAGGCCGTCGCCGAATCCTGCGATCTCGTCCTGTCCATGCTGCCGCACAACGATGCGGTCAAGGCTGTCGCCACCGGCAAGGGTGGCCTGGCCGAGGCGACCAAGGGCGCCAAGGTGTGGATCGACTTCAGCAGCATCGACAAGGAAACCATCGTGCGCGCCAGCAACGACCTTTCCGGCAAGGGCTGGACGGTGGTCGATGCATCCGCCGGCGGCGTCGAGGAAGTGGCGGCGGCGGGCCAGCTGGCGCTGTGGCTGTCGGGCTCGAAGGAACTGTTCGACGAACACCAGCCGATCTTCAAGGCGATGGGCAAGTCGATCCTGCACGTGGGCGAGCTCGGCAACGCCAAGCTCGTCAAGAACGCGATGGCCATGCTGGCCGCCGTGCAGCATCTGAGCGTCGTCGAGATCTGTTCCTGGCTCAAGAAGGGTGGGCTGGACGAAGCCACCTTTCAGAACATCCTGAAGAACTCGCAGCAGGATTCGGTGGCGACCCGGCGCATCATGGAGATCGTCGTCAGCCGCAACTTCAAGCCGCGCAAGTCGTGGATGCCGAAGGACGTGGGTTTCGGCCTCGACATGGCGCGCGAGATGGAAGTGCCGATGCCCTTCGTCGGCCTCGCCTACCAGATGTTCGCCATCGCCCAGGCGACCGGCGGCGACGGGTATGAAGCCACGGGCATCGCCTGCAATGTCTATGACGTGATTACCGGCACGAAGCGAAACTAGGACGGGAACCGGCGGGCCGCGCCGGCGGCCCGCGCCCCGGCAAACTGGCGCACCCGGCGAGATTCGAACTCACGACCTCTGCCTTCGGAGGGCAGCGCTCTATCCAGCTGAGCTACGGGTGCCTAATGCCAGTTTGGGTTGGGGGCCGAAGGCCCCGAGCGCGGCCAAGGTAGTCGATTAGCCGGGCGGGTTCAATGGGGGCGGTGTCCGGCCGCCTGGGGATTACCCCGCGGACAGGGCCGCCCACAGGACATAGCCCGCCATGACGATGACGATCACCGAGCCGATGGTATAGAGCGTGGCGCGGACTTCGTGGCTCTGTTCGGTCATGTAGGCAAGCGTGTGCATCAGGCGCGCGGCGACGAAGCCGTAGAACAGGATTTGCGCCAGCAGAAGCCCCGGTCCGGTGATGACGAAAAGCAAACCGCAGACGAGAAAGGCCGGAATGTTTTCGAGATCGTTGCGATGCACCCGGCGCGAACGATCGACGTAATCGTTGACGGCCAGCTGATCGGCGCTGGGCGCCCGGTTGATGAGGCCCGGCCGCAAATCCTCGGGGCTGGCGAGGCCGGAGTTGCTCTTGAGCATCCGGTAAACCGTGACCCAGCCCTGGCCCATGATCTTCAGGACCATGATCGCGGCCGCGATCATGTAGGCGGCGAATACCGGGTTTTGCTGGGTCAGCGCGTTCATGTCCGTACTCCTGTGTTATTGCTTTTTCTTCTTGCTCGGGATCAGGGCGCGCACCTTGGCGACGACGCTTTCGGGCGTCGCCTGGATTTCGGCGACGCGGCGGGCGAGTTCCTCGGGCGACATGTAGCTGACGCTGACGCCGATGCGCGCGGCCTCGGCAAGGAATGCCTTGTCGTCCAGCGTCGCCTTCAGCGCCTTGCGCAGCGCATCAAGACGGTCGGCCGGGATTCCCGCCGGCGCCGCGAAAGGCCGCCCGTACGCCCATGACCCGTAGATGAAGTTGAGCACCTGGCGCTGCTCGTCATTGGCGGCGACGTCCATCGTGTTGGCGACGCCGGGCAGGTCCGGGTGGTTGCCCGGCGGCATCTGCAGGATGACCTTGAACTCGCCGCGCTGGTAGTTCTGCCAGTACTGCGCCTTGAGCGCGCCCGACAGCAGGATGCAGGTGCCGTCGATCTCGCCGCGGGCACCTGCCAGCATCACGTCGGACGATCCCTGGTAGCCCGATACCATGCGCCACGGAAAGCCGAGGATCGTGTTCATCGCCCGCGTGCCGTAGTACGAGCTGCCGGTGCCGCCCGAAGACCCCAGCACGTATTCGCGCTTCTTCAGGTCGCCGACCGACTTCACCCCCGAATGGGGCCAGAACAGGCAGGTGCTGACTTCCGAATTCGCATTACCGATCCAGGCGAGCTTGTCGGTCGTGTGCTTCGCCGATTTCGGCCGCAGCATGTGCGCGGTGGTGACGGCGGGGTTGAGCAGGCCGATGGCCGAGCCGTCGCGCGGCGCCACCGTCACCATGTATTCCATGTGACGCAGGCCGCTGGCGCCCGGCCGGTTCTCGATGACGATGTTGGGCTGGCCTGGCAGGTGGTTGGAAAAATGGCGCGACAAGAGGCGCGCATAGACCGTGAAGCCGCTGCCGGCGGCCGAGCCGACGCTGAGGATCATCTGCTTGCCTTTATAGAAATCGGTAACCGCGTCGGCCTGTGCGGCACCCGCGCCGGAAACAGCAAGTACACCGGCAAGCAACATCATTGACCGGATCATCGGCATTCCTCCCGTTTTGCGGCGCCATGTTCGGCCGCCGTTGCTTCGTTGCGGCTTTCAGACCGGGCCGCTTTTTCGGGAATCTAGCGCAAGGCGCGAAAGCGTTCCAGCAGCGCTTCGTCCACCTCGATGCCGAGGCCCGGGCCCTGCGGCACGGTGAGAAAGCCGTCGTGCTGTATCACGGCCTCGCCCAGCGGGTTCGTGCCGAGATCGCCGTAGCGGTGTTCGCAGAAGATGTCTTCTTCCATCGCCGCGACGATGTGGATCGTGGCGATCAGGCCCGGCCCGACGAAGGGCGAATGGGGTACGCAGCGCACGCCGGTGCCGCGCGCATCGGTGATCATCTCCCAGACGTCGCTGATGCCGCCGTGCTTGACGACGCTGGGCTGTACGTAATCTGCGGCATGCATCCGCGCAGCCCATTTCGCGTCATTGGGATTGCCCATGTTCTCGCCGATGGCGATGGGCACGCCGCCTTCGCGCCTGAGCAGCGCCAGCGCATCGTAATCGTCGGGCGGGCTGATCGGCTCTTCCAGCCATGTCAGGTCGAAGGGCCGCATGGCACGGGCGTTGGTGATCGCCTCGCGGATCGTCCAGGCACAGTTGGTATCGACCATCAGCGAGATATCCGGGCCGATCGCCGCGCGTGCCGCGGCCAGCATGTCCGGCGTTTTCTGGTGCAGTTTCACATGTCGGTAGCCGCGCGCGACGGCCGTTGCCGCAATCTCGGCGCAGGTATCGGGCGTCGGCAGGCGCAACAGGCTCGCATAGGCGGGCACGCGTTCGCGTCCCTTGCCGCCCAGCAGTTTCCAGACAGGCACACCTTTGACCTTGCCGGCGATATCCCACAGCGCGATGTCGAGGGCCGAAAGGGCGAAGCGCGCCGGCCCGCCGTGCATCATGTTCTGCAAACGGCGCTTGAGATCGCCGGTCAGTCCGGTGATGTCGAGGGCATCGCGCCCAAAGGCGAGCGGCGCGATCACGTCGCGGATCGCAGGCACCGTCACCGGCACCGTGGCGAAGCCGAACGCCTCGCCCCAGCCGGTCACGCCTTCATCGGTTTCCACCCTGACGAACAGCGCGTTCACGCCGGCGTCCTCCGGTGTGCCGTTCTTACAGGGCAGGCGGGCAAGGATCGGTTCGACGCGGGTGATCTTCACGGGCACACCGCCTTTCAGGCGATTGCTTACGCAGCATCCAAGGCTAATCGAGAACCTTTGCCCATATCAAGACCGCCGATCAGACCTCGACCTTGTCCCCGGCATTGTCGAAGTGGATCTGGTAAAGGTCCCGCCGCCGGTCCAGCCAGTTGCGCACCGAACCGGAAAGCTTGTGTTGGGCCAGCATGTCGAGGTTCAGGTCATGGATCACCACCATCTCGACGTTGGGGGTACATTCGGCGGCAATGCCGTCCCGATCGAAGGAAATGTCTGAGGGCGTGAGTATGCAGGACTGGGCATAGTGGATGTCCGCCACCTCGACATCGGGCAGGTTGCCGGTCGCGCCCGACATCGCGATATAGCAGTGGTTTTCGATGCAGCGTGCCTGGGCGCAGGTGCGCACACGCAGGTATGCCGACCGCATGTCGGTATTGAACGGAACGAATATGATCTGCGCGCCCTTTTCGATGGCGAGGCGGGCGAGCTCCGGAAATTCGATGTCGTAGCAGACGTTTATGGCGATGCGCCCGCAGTCGGTGTCAAAGACCTCCAACCTGTTGCCCGGGCTGACACCCCACCACTTCGCTTCGGCCGGCGTGATATGCAGCTTGTACTGTTTGCCGATGGTGCCATCGCGCCGGAACAGGTAGGCGATGTTATGGACCTTCTTGTTTTCCGTCGTCAGGTGGGTGCCGCCGATGATGTTGACGTTGTACTTGATCGCGAGGTCGGTGAAAAAATCGAGGTAACGCTCGGTATAGCGGTCAAGATGCCGGGCCGCTTCTTCCGGCGCGTCGGAACGCACCAGCGGCAGCAGCTGGGTCGTCAGAAGTTCGGGAAACAGCACGAAGTCGCATCGGTAATCCGATGCCGTATCGACAAAATATTCGCATTGGCGGGTGAATTCCTCGAACCGGTTGATGCGCCGCATCTGGTACTGGACGACGCAGAGCCGCGCCCGCGACTTGCGACCTTCGTGTGAGGTACTCTTGCTGTAGTTCGGGTTGGCCCATTCCATAAGGACGGCATAGCCGCAGGATTCCTGGTCGGATGGAAGATAATCGGCGACGACGCGCAGAATCTTGAAGTCGTTGGCGAGCTGGGCGTAAAGCACCGGGTCCTTGATCTTCTTCGACTTGACGGCGGCAACATATTCTTCCGCGCTCATCGTTTCCGCATGCTTGTGATAGTTCGGTATGCGCCCGCCGATGATGATGCCGCGCAGGTTGCGCCGGCGGACCAGTTCCTTGCGTGCGGCATACAGTCGCCTCGCAAATTTCAGGCCCTGGAATTCGGGCATGATGACGATATCGATGCCATAGAGATATTCACCGTTTTCGTCATGGCTGCGTATGAAGCCGCCGTCGGTCATTTCCTTGTAGTTGTGCGCGCCCCTGGCAGCGGTATCGCTGACGATCATGCTGGCTGCCGAGCCCACCAGTTTCCCATCGACTTCGATGCCGAACTGGCCCGCCGGGAACATGCGAATCTGGCTGATGAATTGCTCTTTTCGCCAGGTCGGGATGTCCGGAAAGCCCTGTTTCTGGATTTTCACCACCGCCTCGAAGTCGCTTTCGCGCAGGCGGCGAACCAGAACCTTGCGTTCATGCTTGCGAAGGGAGCGGGTCGCCATGGTCAGCCTCTCGGTTGTTTGAAGAATAAGGTCTGAAATTTGGGGAGCCCGTTCAGGGTAGACGCTCGCGCTGCATGGATCAACGTTGCGCCCCGACTTTTTGTATTTAACCCATTGTAATTGGCTGAAGTTTTGGCAATTCCGCGAGGGCTGCCGCTTTTTTGCGCGTTGAATTTGCAATGATCAAAACGTATTGTGATAATTAAGCCAATTCACAAACAACCAAGCCCGTTTACGTGGTGCGGGATAGGGAGGCCATTTGCGATGAAACGCGACACCATATTCGTTTCGACTCTCGTGCCTTGCGCGCTGGCCGCGGTGTTCGCGGTTGTCACGCCGGCAATGGCGGACGTTTCGTTCAAGGGGAAGAACATCACGGTGCTGGTCGGCTCCACCGCCGGCGGCAGCACTGATGCCTCGGCGCGCCTGATCGCACGTTTCATGGGCGCGCATTTGCCGGGCACCCCGGAAATGGTCGTGGTCAACCGGCCGGGCGCCAAGGGGCTGAATGCCCAGAATTACTTCGCCACCCAGGTTGCCGGCGATGGGCACACCATACTGGTGGCTTCCGGTTCGCAGATCGATCCGACCAATTACCGCGTGCCCCAGTCGAAATACGATCCGACCACCTACCAGATGGTCGGCGGCCTCGACATCGGCGGCGCCTTCATGATCATCCGCAAGGACCAGCTCGCCGCGCTGACCGACAAGTCGAAGCCGCCGGTGACGATGGGTTCGGTTCCGGGCGTGCCGCG
The DNA here is from genome assembly GCA_038145705.1 of Alphaproteobacteria bacterium. GTDB lineage: Bacteria > Pseudomonadota > Alphaproteobacteria > SMXQ01 > SMXQ01 > WHSO01. The sequence continues at coordinate 70,693 of JAYQQF010000006.1, forward strand.
TTCGGGCATGAACATGACGGCCTGGGGCATCAAGTATCTCGGCTGGAACGCGCGCTGGATCTCCGGCTATCCCGGCACGCCTGAGCTGATGCTGGCGATCGGCCGCGGCGAGATCGGCATGACCTCCTTCGCCAACCAGGAGATCAAGCCCGAACTTCTCGACAAGTCGAAATACGCCATCATCTACCAGTCGGGCATCGATTCCGGCACCAAGCCCGCCGACATGGATGGTCTGCGCGACGTCACCCTGTTCGCCAAGGAGATGGAAGGCAAGTTCAAGACCAAGGTCGAGGAACAGGCCTTCGAGTACTGGCGGGCCATTTCCTCGATCATCAAGTGGGTGGCCCTGCCGCCCAAGACGTCGAACGAGGTCGCGAACGTGCACCGCGCGGCATTCGACAAGACCGTGAACGGAGCGGCCTTCAAGGACTACGCCCGCAAGATGAACGAGGAAGCGACGATTATTAGGGCCGACCAGCTCACCAAGCAGGTGAGCGCGCTCGCCGCCCTGCCGCCCCCGGCGCTCAGCTACATGCTGGATATGCTCAAGGAACAGGGCGTGAAGATCGCCGCGCCTAAGAAGAAGAAGAAAAAGAAGTCCGAATAGTCCGCCGTCTTTCCGACGGGAAAAGGCCGGGCTAGAGCGCCCGGCCTTTTTCTTTGCGTGCCAGGCGGCGCAAATAGTATACAATTTTAACGATAATAAAATATTTTAATTCAACCTATGAGGTGGAGCATGGGAGCGCGGTTAAGTTTGGGGTTCGCATCTTTGTTGATTGGTTCTGTCATTATTTCAGGGTGTGCTTCAATCGTTGAAGGCACCACTCAGCAGATTGTGGTGAATACCACGCCGTCAGGCGCATTTTGCAACATGACCCGTGATGGAATGCCGGTGGGTCAAATCGCTTCGACGCCGGGGGCGGTCACGGTAAAGAAGACGAAGCAGAATATCGTTATGGAATGCACGAAAGACGGATTTCATAAATTGACGTACTACAACAAGTCCGATGTTGAGGGCGCGACGTTTGGAAATATCATACTTGGCGGTGGAATCGGGTGGATTGTTGATTCGTCGTCGGGCGCTGATAACAAATATACGAGCCCAATCAATATCTCGATGGTTCCTATAGCGCAGCCGGCTCCAGCGCCGATTTATTCAAAACCGCCTGAAGAAAAACCTGCGCCTCAGGAAGCTGAAAACTCCGAGCGTCATTGATAGAACGCTATTTGCGAAATCAAGGCCGGGCTAGAGCGCCCGGCCTTTTTTCTTTTCGATGGCGTAACGGGTCAGCGCGGCAAGGCGCAGGAAGCCGTGCACGAACTTGCCGTAGGGCAGGGTCAGGAACAGGCCCATGACGACGCCGAGGTGAACGGCGAGCAGCAGGCCCATCGCGGTCGTTTCGCGCCAGAACAGCAACGCGAGGCCGGTGACGCTGGTCAGCAGCAGCAGCACCAGAAACGCCCCGTCCATGCCGGTGCGCGCGGGATCGGCGGGCGCCGGGTCGGCGGTCGTGCGCAACGCGATCAGTCCGGCCGGGCCTGCGATCAGCCCGATGCCGCCAATGATCCCCAGCATCACGGGCAGCGACGTCATGGCGTAGGGCGCCACCAGCCCGAATGCGTAATGGTAAAGCGTGGCGACCGATGTCGCGGCGAAACACAGAAGAAAGCCGTAAGCCGTCAGGTGATGAAAGACGCGGCGCAGGCCCGAAGGCGCCTCGCCCGGGTAGGTGCAGCCGTCGCCGCCCCCGTCCATGTAGGTGAGCGTTGCGCCGTCGTGCAGCGCCTTTGCGGTTGCCGCCAGGCACGGCCCCGTGCCGATATCGGTGCCGCTGGTCGCCGCATCGGCGCCCATCCAGCGCCAGAAGCGGACCGTCGCCGCGCCAAGCGCCAGAAGCGCGAAGCCGAAGGCCGCGCCGAACAGCGCCACCATGACGTTGTGCGGAATGACGGCATAGAAGCTGCCCGCGCCCCGGTTGGCGCCCCACAACGCGGCGGGGTCGGCCAGCATCACGGTGCCTGCCACGAACAGGGCAAGTGCTGCCGCCGTGATCAGCCCGGCCTTGATGCCGTTGCCGCGATAAAGCCGCCCGAGCGCCGCGGGCCACGCGGTTTCGGCGTAGGTGATGGTGCGCACTTCGGACATTACGCGCGGAATGTTCACGCCGAATTCATGGGGCGGCACGTACTGGCAATGCTGGTAGCAGGCGCGGCAGTCGTGGCACAGGTTGGCGAGATAGCCGAGATCGCCCGCGCCGAACGACAGCCGCATCTCCATCGCCGGGAACACGGCGCAATGGCCTTCGCAGTAGCGGCAGGCGTTGCAGATGTTCATCTGCCGCTCGGCCTCGGCGAGGATGCCTGCGCGCGTCGTATCGTGTTCAGCCGCGGACATGTTTTGCCGCCTCCGTTCCTGCGATGCGGCCGAACACGGCCCCTATGGTCATGCCGATGCCGGCGAGATAGCCCTTGCCCAGAACGTTGCCGGCCATGATTTCGCCGGCGGCGAATATGTTTTCCGACGGCTTGCCGTCCGCCATCTGCATGCGCGCCGTAGCGTCCACCTTGACGCCCAGATAGGTGAAGGTGATGCCCGGGCGCAGCGAATAGGCGCGGAAGGGCGGTTTGTCGATGGGCATGGCCCAGTGGGTCTTGGCCGGCATCAGGCCTTCGGTGCGGCAATCATCCAGACGGTTGGGATCGAAGCTGCCCGCGCGGCAGGCGGCGTTGAAATCGCGCACGGTCTTTTCCAGCGTTGGCGCGTCGAGGCCGAGCTTCGCCGCCAGCTCGCCGATGGTATCGGCAAGGATGGCCGGAAACACCGGCGGCATGAAACGGCCGACGGGCTTGGCGTCGATGATGACGTGGCCGACCTGGCCTTCCTCCGCCGCGACCAGCCGCCCCCAGATGGCGTAGCGCTTGGGCCAGAAGTCTTCGCCTTCGTCATAGAAACGAAGTGCGCTGTTGTTGACGACGATGCCGAAGGGCACCGCATCGACGCGGGTCACGATGCCGCCGTCGAATTTCGGCGCGCGCCCGTCGATGGCGACCGCATGGCATTGCTTGGGATCGCCGACCTTGGCGGCGCCCGCTTCCAGCAGCATCTTCAGAACCGCGCCCTTGTTGTAGGGCGTCCCGCGAATAAGAAAATTGTCGGCGGGCGGTCCCCAGTATTCGCGCAGCCAGTCGATGTTGGCCTCAAACCCGCCGGCCCCTGCGATCAGCACGCGGCCCCCGATACGCAGGCGCTTGCCTTCATGCTCGACGATGGCGGCCTTGAAGCGCCCGCCCTCGATTTCAAGTGCGGTGATCGGCGCATCATAGAAGACGCGCACGCCGGTCGCTTCTGCCGCCCGGTAAAGTGCGTTCACCAGCGCCTTGCCGCCGCCGAGAAAATGCGCGTTGGTACGCGCGAGGCTGAGCGTGCCGCCGAGTGCCGGCTGGAAGCGCAACCCGTGGGATTCGAGCCAGGCCACCGCCGCGCCGGATCCGCGGATCACCATGCGGGCGAGGTTTTCGTCGGTGATGCCGCCGGTGACCCGCATCAGGTCGTCGAGATATTCCTGTTCGGGATAGGCCTCGACGAGGACGCCGGTCGGGGCCTCGTGCATGGTGCGCATGTTGCGGGTATGACGCGAATTGCCCCCGCGCATGATGCGCGGCGCGGCCTCGATGAGGGCGACGCTGGCGCCGGCCTCGGCGGCGGTGACGGCTGCGGTCAGGGCGGCGTTGCCGCCCCCGGCCACCACCACGTCGACCTCGAGGCTGTTCAGGGCGCTGTCATTCAAGGGTTTTTCTCGCATCTGGCGGGTTCCGGCCTGCCGGCCATGAAACTGCCGCATGGGGGGTTAAGTCTTTGTAATACTTCGTTGACAGGGCATCCCGGAAGGGATGGGATAGCACCTTGAGGGAGTGCTCATAATACAAAAATCTGCGTTTGGCACTATCGGGCGCGCCAACGCTGTATAATCAGGCCCTTACATCCACAGGGAGCATCAGAGATGAAACGTTTGCTCGCATTCGCGTTCACGGCGATGGCCGTGACCGGCTTCGCCCAGACGCCGGCCCGCGCGGTCGATTTCACCGGCAAGAACATCGAATGGATCATTCCGTTCGGCCCCGGCGGCGGGTCCGCCGCATGGGCGCAGTTCCTCGCCCCGCAGCTTGCCCAGGCCCTGCCCGGTAAGCCCAATATCGTGATCAAGTACGTGCCGGGCGGCGGCTCGACCAAGGGCGCGAACCTGTTCGCCGCCCGCGCCAAGCCCGACGGGCTCACCATCCTCGGCACGTCCGGCTCCACGCAGTTCCCGTACCTGCTCGGCGACAAGCGCGTGCAGTACGAATACAAGGACTGGAACGTGGTCATGGGCTCGCCCACCGGCGGCGTGTTCTACGTCTCGCCGAAGCTCGGCCTCAAGGGTCCGCAGGACATGAACAAGCTGAAGGGCAAGTCGGTGAAGTACGCTTCCCAGTCGCCCACGGCTCTTGATCTCGTGCCGCTGCTCGCGCTCGAAATGATGGGCCTGCCGACCAAGGCCGTGTTCGGCATGAAGTCGCGCGGCGCCGGGCGTCTCGCGTTCGAACGTGGTGAGGTGAACGTCGACTACCAGACGTCTTCCGCCTACATCAAGAACGTCACGCCGCTGGTCAAGGAAGGCAAGGCGGTCCCGCTGTGGAGCTGGGGCGTCCTCGACGACAAGGGCGAGCTCGCCCGCGACCCGACCTTCCCCGACGTTCCGCACTGGGCCGAGGCTTACGAAATGATGCACGGCAAGAAGCCGCGCGGCCCCGCCATGGAAGCCTACAAGGCCTTCGTTGCGGCCGGTTTCGGCATGCAGAAGATGCTGTTCCTGCCGAAGGGCACGCCGAAGGATATCGTCGATGCCTATCGCGCCGCCGCCAAGCAGGTGGTCAGCGCCCCGGACTTCGCGAAGAAGGCCCAGAAGGTGCTCGGCGATTACAAGCAGGTTGTCGCCAAGGAGGCCGAGGCCGGCCTCAAGACCGCCATCACCGTCAGCCCCAAGTCCAAGGAATGGGTGCGCGACTGGTTGACCAAGCGGTACAAGGTGAAGTTCTGATCGCGTAAACAGGCGGGCGGTTTTCCCCGGGGTTAAGGGAAGGCCGCCCGCTTTTTCTGTTTCGGGGTGCTCTCGCGCCCGCGGGGGAAGACATGCTCGAAGCCGCATCGACCGCACTCGCGGCCATCGCCACGCCTGAACATTTCATGTTCCTTTGTGCCGGGGTAATCCTCGGCCTTGCGGTGGGCATCTTCCCCGGCCTCGGCGGCATCGCCGGCATGTCGATCCTGCTGCCGTTCCTGTACGGCATGGACCCGATCTCGGCCCTTGGCATGCTGATCGGCCTCGTCGCGGTGATCCCGACTTCCGATACCTTCACATCCGTTCTCATGGGCATTCCCGGCTCGTCCGCCTCGCAGGCGACGGTGCTCGACGGTTTCCCGATGGCGAAGAAAGGCGAAGGCGCGCGGGCGCTTTCGGCCGCCTTCGCGGCATCGCTCTACGGCGGGCTGATCGGCGCGCTGGTGCTGACGCTGTTCGTACTGGTGGCGCGCCCGGTGATCCTCGCCTTCGCCACGCCGGAACTGTTCATGTTGGCGCTGCTCGGCCTCAGCATGGTCGGGGTGCTCGCCGGCAAGAGCCTTGCGAAGGGCATCGTCGCCTGCGGCCTCGGCCTGCTGCTCGGCAGCGTCGGCGGTGCGCCCGCAACGGGCGAGTTCCGCATGAACTTCGGCATCGACTACCTGATCGACGGCGTGCCGCTGGTCGTCGTCGGCCTCGCCATTTTCGCGGTGCCGGAAATCGTCGACCTGCTGCGCAGCCAGGGCGCGATCTCGGATTCGCCCCGCCTCGGCAGGGGCTGGCGTCAGGGCGTCAAGGACGTCTGGCAGAACAAGTGGCTGGCGACGCGCTGTGCTGGCATCGGCTGCCTGGTCGGCGCGCTGCCCGGCCTCGGCGGTTCCGTCGTCGACTGGATCGCCTACGGCCACGTGCTGCAGACGACCAAGGATCGCGAAAACTTCGGCAAGGGAGACGTGCGCGGCGTGATCGCCCCCGAATCGGCAAACAACGCGAAAGAAGGCGGCGGCCTCATCCCGACGGTGCTGTTCGGCATCCCGGGGTCGGGGGCGATGGCGGTGTTCCTCGGCGGGCTCCTGCTGATCGGCATTGATACGGGCGTCAACATGGTGGGCGAGGATCTCGACAAGACCTACGTCATCATCTGGTCGCTGGCCATCGCCAATGTTGTCGGCGCCGCCGCCTGCATCGTGCTGGCGCGCCCGATCGCGGCGCTGACCACGATCCGCTACGTCTATCTCGCGCCGTTCATGATCATGGTCATCACCTTCGCCGCCTTCCAGGCGACGCGCGACTGGGGCGATATCGCAGCCCTGTTCCTGATCGGCCTCTTCGCCATCTACATGAAGCGCTTCGGCTGGCCGCGCCCGCCGCTCTTGATCGGCTTCGTTCTGGCGGACCCGGCAGAGACCAACCTCTATCAGGCGGTGCAGTTCTACGACGGCTTCGGCTGGATGCTGCGCCCGGGCGTCCTCATCATCCTCGTCGCCACCGTTCTTTCGGTTTGGTTCGGCGCGCGCTACGCGCAGAAGGCGCACGGCACCGGCGACCTGACCACCGGCAGCGGCCAGTCCGAAAACCTGCGGCCGCAGATCGTCTTTGCGTTCATCCTTCTGCTCGTTTTCGTCTTCGGTCTTTACGACGCGATGGACAAGAACTTCCTCGGCAAGGTCTTTCCGATGACGACGGCCATCGTCATGCTGGCCTTCGTCGGCTATGCGCTGGTGACGCTTCTGCGCGGCAGGAAAGACAGCGTCGTTGCCTACGATAGCGAGGCCGACCAGGTCGAGGGCCCCGACCGTGCGGCCTCGGCCGAGCATTTCATCCTGTGGTTCGCGGGTCTGGTGGTGGTGACCTATCTGGTCGGGTTCTTCCTGGCCATGGCGGCCTTCTTCCTCGCGTTCCTGCATTACAAGGCCGGGGCGAAACCCGTCCGCAACCTTATCCTGACGGCGTCGGCGCTCGTTTTCCTGGCGGGGCTCGGGCATATCCTCGCCCTCAATTTCCCGGGCGGCCTGCTGCAGGATGCCTTCGATCTTCCCTATCCCTTCAACTGAGGCACAGGGCCTGCTAGAACACGGCCCCACACCGGCAAGCTTTCAAGGAGATGACCATGCAGCGCAGAATCCGGGCGACCATGATGCGTGGCGGTACGTCGCGGGCCCTTTATTTCGAAGCCAAGGACATGCCGGAAGATCCGGCCGTGCGCGATGCCATTCTCCTGGCCGCGATGGGTTCGCCCGATCCGCGCCAGATCGACGGCGTCGGCGGCGCGACGTTTCTCACCAGCAAGAACGCGATCATCAGCCCGTCGAAGGAAGAAGGCGTCGATGTCGATTACTTCTTCTGCCAGGTGACGCCCGACCGCGACACGGTGGATACGGCGCCGACCTGCGGCAACATCCTGGCCGGCGTCGGTCCCTTCGCGGTCGAGCGCGGCATCGTTCCGGCCCGGGACGGCGAAACCCGCGTGCGCATCCGTGCGGTCAACACCGGCGACCTGATCGAATCGGTATTCAAGACGCCGGGCGGGCAGGTCGAATACGAAGGTGATACGGCGATCGACGGCGTGCCGGGAACGGCGTCGCCGATCCTGCTCAATTTCATGGATTGTCTCGGCTCCAAGACGGGCAAGCTGTTCCCGACCGGCAACGTCGTCGATGTCATCGACGGCATCGAGGTGACGCTCGCCGATGCCGCGATGCCGGTGATGATGATGCGCGCCGAGGCAATGGGGAAGACCGGCTACGAAACGGTCAAGGAGCTGGACGCCGACAAGGACCTGTTCGCCCGGCTCGAGCCGATCCGCAGGAAGGCCGGTCTGATGATGGGCTTCGGCGATGTCGCCGACAAGGTGATCCCGAAGCCGGTGCTGCTGGCCCAGCCGCGCGCGGGCGGCACCATCTCGTCGCGGTATTTCACGCCTCACTCCACCCACGAGGCCCACGCCGTCACCGGCGCCGTCTGCGTCGCCTGCGCGACGCTGAGCCCGGGCACGGTCGGCCACCAGATGGTCAAGCCGGCGCCAGAAGCCCTCAAGATGTTCACCATCGAGCATCCCGCCGGCACCATAGATGTTGCCGTGACCATGGACCTTTCAGGCGCCGCGCCCGCCATCAAGGCGGCAGGTATCCTGCGTACGGCGCGGCTTCTGTTCGACGGCACCGTCTTCGTGGCCGAAGGCAAGATGCCGAAGGCCGCTGCCGCCGCCTGACATATTGCGGCCTGGCGATTGCGCCCCCCACATGGAAGGGGCGAATGATTCGCCATTGCGCGGCCGATGCCGTACCCTAGGCGCCGGGCTTCTCTGGCCCCGTTTCCCGGAACGGAGGGCATGTCATGGCTGATAGGTCATTGCCTTGCCGAAAAGGCATTTTGTTTCCGGCCCTGCTCGTGCTGGCGCTCGGCCTTGCCGTGCCCGTGCACGCACAGGACGTGATGGGCAATCCTGCCCCGGAAGAACTTCTTCTGAAACGGCCTGGCGAGCGCGACATCATCATTCCCAACATGAACGCGGCGCGCGGGCGCGTTTATTTTGCGACGCGCGCCTGTGTCGTCTGTCACAAGGTCAACGGCATCGGCGGTTCGGTGGCGCCGCCGCTTGAGCCCGCGGCGGACGGAGACGCAATCGATATCTTCGATTTCGTCACCCGGATGTGGCGCGGCGCGCGCTCCATGGTGGCGCTGCAGGAAAACCTGTTTGCGGAAAACATCGACCTCGCGCCGGACGAGATGGCGGACATCATCGCCTTCATCAACGATCCGGCGGAGCGTGCGAAGTTCTCCGAAAAAGATATTCCGAAATTCGTGCGCGACTTCATGCTGTCGCCGCCGCCCAAGGCCCGCTAGGCCGTGGCGAAATTCTCGCGTGCGAAAGCGATCCGCTCCTCGACGGTCTTGAGCCCGTCGCGGGCAGCCTTCACCCTTTCGAGGCGATGGCCAAGACCGGCGCGGTTGGCGATCTGGATGTTGAGGCCCGGACGCGCGTTCAGTTCCAGAATCAGCGGGCCGAGGTCGCGGTCGAGCACGATGTCGATGCCCTGGTAGCCGAGCCCTGTCAGTTCCCATGACCGCGCCGCATGATCGAGCAATGCTGGCCAATGGGGGATTTCCACTCCCGTCACCGGGTTCAAGGTATCGGGGTGCGTATCGACGACACCATTGCCCCATACTGCGGTCAGCGTGCGGCCCGTCGAAAGATCGATGCCCGCGCCGATGGCGCCCTGATGCAGGTTCGCCTTGCCGCCCGACTGGCGCGTGGGCAGGCGCACCATCGCCATCACCGGCACGCCGAGGAAGCTGATGATGCGGATGTCCGGCACGCCCTGGTAAGCGATGCGCGCGAAGATGGGGTCGAAATTGACGCGGTATTCGATCAGGACCTTGTCCGGCTGGCCGCCCAGCGAGTAGATGCCCGACAGGATATTGCCGGTGTGGTAGGCGAGTTCGGCCTCGCTCATGAAGCTGCCGTTCGGCTTGCGGTAAAGTCCGCGGGGGCCTTTTTCGAGAACGAGGATGCCCTTGCCGCCCGATCCCTGCGCCGGCTTGACCACGAAGGCGTCGTGCCCTGCGATGATCTGGGGAAGGTTGCGAACCTCGCGCTGGACCTCGATCACTCCATAGAGGTCGGGGACGGCAATCCCCGCCTTGAGCGCGAGCTCCTTCGTTTGCAGCTTGTCGTCCACAAGCGGATACAGGCGCCGCTGGTTGTAGAGCAGGGTGTATTCCGCATTGCGCCAGTTGAGGCCGAGTACCCCCGCTTCCCGAAGGCGCCGCGCCAGCCCGATCATCGCGGATCCTTCCCGGCCAGCACCCGGAAGCGGCCAAGCTCGGTCAGCCGGTAGCCCGAGTAGCGGCCGAGCAGCAGGATGCCCGCCAGCAGGACAAGCAGCAATTCCGGGAAAACGAAGGTCAGGTGCTCGACGATCCGCGCGTTCATCAGCAGGTAGCAGAAGATGGCGACGACAAGGCTGCCCGCCGCCTGAATGATCGCTTCCATCGCGCCGCGTTCGTCCCAGACCACGGTCATGCGCTCGATGGTCATGGTCAGGATCACGATGGGGAAAAGTGCTACCGAAAGGCCGCCCATGAAGCCCAGCTTGAAGGACACGACGGACAGCAGGGCCATGACTCCGATGACGACGATCACGATGGCCGCCAGTCTCGGCACCAGCAGCAGTTTCAGGTGTTCGAGATAAAACCGCACCGAAATGCCGAGAAACACGACGATGGAAAACAGGACAATTCCCCAGACCAGTCGCGTTTCCCTGAATGCCATGGCGATCAGGACCGGCATGAAGGTACCGAAGGTCCTTAGGCCGATGACATTGCGCAGCAGCACCAGAAGGAAGATGCCGACCGGCACGACGAGCAGGATGCGGTAGACCTGCTGGGTCTGGAACGGCAGCCCGAACAGCGAGAAATCGGTCAGGCTGACGCCGATCGAGCGGCCGCGTTCAAGCGCCGCGCGCAGGGCGAACTGGTGGGCCATGGCGACGGAGTAGGTGATATGCGGCCGGTCTGCCCCGGTGATGGTGACCGCGTTGTGTTCGCCGCGCCACCAGGGGAAATGGCGGGGCGGCACCCCGGCAGCGCCGTCGGTCGCCTGGAACGGCAGCCAGCGGTCCTCGACGTAAACCTCGATCCAGTGGGCGACGCCGATTTGCCGACGGTCCTCGGCAAGGGCAAAGCCGTTGACCCGCCGCGCCGGGATGCCGCCCTGGCGCAGGACTTTGATCGCGGTATCGACGATACGCCGGGTGGATCGCGAATTGCCGAGCAGCAGCGAGGCTTCGTCGCCGGCGCGGGCATTGCGCAGGTTGGTGATCAGCAAACCCATCAGCGTCGGCACGCCTGCCGCACGCGGGCGCAACTTGGCGAGAAGCGCGCGTGCCGCCGCCAATTCCGCTTCGTTCATCGGGATGCGGTTGAGCGACGGCGTCGGGCTCGGCGGCGGTGTTTCGTTGGCGGGCGCCAGTTCGACGGTGGCGCGGTAGAAAATCGTCTGCGGTCCGTCCGCCTCGGCGACGGAAAACACCGCGGCGCGGTTGTCGCCCGCATCGCGGGTGGCAATCCCGTAGGGGCCGGCAACGAAGGCTTCATTGAATACCGGCCGGGTCGTTGTGGAGCGCGGCAGCAGGAACTCGCCCAAAACCGGGCCGCCGCGGGCGTTGAAGTCGATGCGCGCCTCGATCCTCCACGCGGTCTCAAGACGGTCGGGCGTCACCGGGAATTTCAGGATCAGCACCTTGTACCCGAAAATAGCGAAAGCTATGGCGGCAAGAACGCCCGCGAGCCAATACAGGTGTCGGTTGTTCATCAGCCTATTCGTCCTCTTTCGGTGCAAGGATGCCCGGGAGAGCGTCCATTTCGCGCAGGCTCTCCTCGGTCACGTTGCAGTTCGGTTCCCGGGTAAACTGGCGGCCGGGATCGACAATGATCGCCTGACGCATGAAGCGGCGACCGACGAGAAGCTGGAAATTGAACCCTGTCCGGTTGCTGAGGTTGACCTCGGTCACCCGAAACGTATTGGCGATGCAGATTCCCATCATGATGACCGGCCGCGACAGAGCGGGTCCGGCAAGGCTCTTGATCTTGGTGTTGCGCACGACCGGGCGCTCGAACATCACCGTTCGGTTATCCCGGTTGGTGACATGAAAGCGTACCCACAGGCGCCCGCCGCGCTCGAAGGTGATGATATCCTGGGCATGCAGCGAGGAAGTCCGCGCGCCCGTGTCGATCTTGGCGCGAATTTCGAGATCGTGCGGATAGATGCGGACGGTTTCTGTGAACCCAACGACGGTGCGCGTGCCTTGCGACGCGCGGCTTGGCGTCGGCTTGCGTTCCTGCGCTGCGGCAAGGGTCGCCGGCAGTAGGAAAACCATCGCCAGCAGCGCGGCGCTGATCCAGCGGCCGGCCCGGGAGATACGTCCGTCAGACTGCGCCTGAGGCAACTTCATGACGGGAGTTTAGCAGACTCCTTTTTCGGTCAGAAACGGGCAGATTGCTCAGTTCCCTGCGGGTTCTTTCCGGTCCGCGCCCGACGGCAGCGGCGCCGAAGGGTCGAGAAACCATGCCCCGGCATCGCCGGTCGGCTGCGCCGCGCCAAGGTCGCGCAGAAGCATATGGTAGCCCGTGTCATAAAAAGCTGTACGGGTTTTGCCATTTTGCGAAAGACGCAAGATGGCGTCTCGCGTCGGCTCCGCCGGGATCACTTCGTCGCGGGTGCCGTAGAGCAGCAGTAGGGGAATGTCGACATTCGCGGTCGCCGCCAGCGCTTCATCCATCAGGTTGACCAGTCCCCAGATCGCGTCGATACGCGTGGCCTTGATGACGAGGGGATCGCGGGCGAGGCGGCGCAGCATTTCGATGTTGTCGGACGGCTGGATATCAAGTCCTTCGGCAGTGACGCGAAACCACGGCAGCGTATGTGCCGTCAGCCACAGCATCCCGCTCTTGAATGGCCCGAGATGTGCGCGGCCCCAGACCGCGGGCGCAATCAGCAGGGCGCCGCTTGGCCGCAGGTCCTTGCGCCGGGCAAGCGCCGCCAGCACCACGGCGCCGCCCATGCTGTCGCCGGCAAGATAGACCGGCGTTCCGGGGAAACGGCTTTGCAGCGTCTGCGCCAAGGCAGTGATGTCGTCCACCATCGCGTCCGTTCCCGCCCACAGGCCCGCCCCGGGTGCGGCGCCGAAGCCGCGCTGGTCGATGGCGAAGGTGGCGATCCCGCGCCTTGCCCAGGCGCGGGCAGGTTCGTCGAAGGCGTTGGCGTAATCGTTGAAGCCGTGCAGTGCGGCGACGACGGCGCGCGGCGCACCATCGGGCAGCCACTTGCGCAACGGCAGGCGCAGCCGGTCGCGGGCGATGAAAGTGTCGGATTCGAGTGCGGGCGCGGCGTCGAAGGGGCCGCTTTCCTGTATCCGCGGGGCACAGGCGGCGGTCAGGGCCAGAAGGATAAGGGCAATGAGCCCGAGCGGCAGGACAGCGGCGCGCCGCTTCATGCCTTGCCCTGCTGATGGCCCCGCGTCAGTTCGAGGAACACATCTTCGAGCCGGCCCTCGGAGGTCGAAAGATCGGCGATGACGAGGCGCGCGTTGTTGATCGCCTCGATGATCGCGCACATCGGCTGGTCCGAACGCTTGAAGCGGAAAACCAGCCGGCGCGCCCCGGCCAGGGTCACGTCGAAACGCGACAGCGCCGCGGGCACGGCATCGAGATCCTGTTCGACCGTCACCGTCATTTCCTTGTGATCGAGGCGACCGATCAGTTCAGCCGTCGGCGCACAGGCGATCAGTTCGCCCTCGTCGATGATGGCAATGGTATCGCAGAGCTTTTCAGCTTCTTCCAGGTAATGGGTGGTCAGCAGGATCGTGGTGCCGGCCGCGTTCAGGCGGCGCATGTAGTTCCACAGGTGCTGGCGCAGTTCGACGTCGACGCCCGCGGTCGGTTCGTCCAGCACGACGATGGGCGGGCTGTGCAGGATCGCCTTGCCGATCAGCAGCCGGCGGCGCATCCCGCCCGAAAGCTGGCGCGTATAGGCATTGGCCTTGTCGGCCAGCCCGACCGCCTGCAGGATTTCCGATGTCCGGTATTCCGACTTGCGCAGGCCATAGAGCCCCGACTGCAGGTCGAGCAACTGTTTCGGCGTGAAAAAGGGATCGATGTTGAGTTCCTGCGGCACGATGCCGATTGCCATCTTGGCGGCGCGCCGGTCGGTATCGATGTCATGATCCCATACGCGGACGCTGCCCGCGGTCTTGTCGACCATTCCGGCCAGGATATTGATCAGGGTCGATTTGCCCGCGCCGTTGGGGCCGAGCAGCCCGAAAAACGCGCCGCGCGGCACGTCGAGATCGATGCCCTTGAGCGCGGTTTTGGGCGGACTCGCGCCGAACCCCTGGTAGGTCTTGGCAAGGCCCCGGATTTCGAGGGCCTTTCGGGGGCCGCGGCCGGGTCTTTCGGCGCCCGGACGGGTGTCTTCGCGGACCGGCAGGGGAAGGGCGGTCATGACAGGCTCCGCGCGGTTGAAAGAGGTGGGGCAATCGGTATCATCCGGGGTGCCGGGCGGTCAATACGGCCGGCCCGTTCCCCGTCATTCGATATCACCCGTAAGGACCAAGCCCATGCAGCCTGACGAAAAAATCATCGTGGAAACCGCGACCGTCGCGTGCGACGGCGGCACCGAGCTTGGGCACCCGGTGGTTTACCTCAACGTCGGAGCCAAGGGTTCGGCGGAATGTCCCTATTGCGGCCGCCATTTCGTGCTGGCGGCAGGCGCGCGCACGGGCAGCGGACATTGAGTTCCAAGCGTTCATCGAAAGACAGCGACGCGAAGCCCCGGCATCTCTTCCTCGTCGACGGCTCGGGTTTCATCTTCCGGGCCTTCTACGGCCTGAAGATGCACATGTCGCGCTCCGACGGCACGCCGACCAATGCCGTCTACGGCTTCTGCAACATGCTGCTGAAGCTGCTGGACGATACGGAAGCCGATTACCTGGCGGTCATTTTCGATTCGGCGCGCAAGACCTTCCGCAACGACATCTATCCCGACTACAAGGCCAACCGCGGCGAGCCGCCAGAGGAGCTGGTCCCCCAGTTCCCGCTGATCCGCGACGCGACGCGGGCATTTTCGGTTCCCGCCATCGAGGTCCCCGGCTTCGAGGCCGACGACATCATCGCCACCTATGCCCGCGCGGCGGAAGCGGCGGGCGATGAAGTGACCATCGTTTCGTCGGACAAGGACCTGATGCAGCTCGTTTCCGACAAGGTGACGCTGCAGGACCCGATCACTTACGAGCGTATCAGCTTTCCCGAGGTCGAAAAGAAATTCGGCGTCGCGCCGGACAGGGTCATAGATGTCCAGTCGCTGGCGGGTGATTCGACCGACAATGTTCCGGGCGTTCCCGGCATCGGCATCAAGACGGCGGCGGAGCTGATCGCGACCTATGGCGATCTCGACACGCTGCTGGCGCGGGCCGAAGAGATCAAGCAGCCCAAGCGGCGCGAGAACCTGATCAATTTCGCCGAACAGGCGCGCGTGTCCCGCCAGCTGGTGACGCTCCGGCGCGATGTGCCGGGCCTTGAACCCTACGATACGCTGGGCAAACACGAGCCCGACCACGCGCGGCTTCTGGCTTTCCTGCGCGAGCAGGAATTCAAGCGCCTGATCGCCCGCGTCGAGAGCGAGATCTCGGGCGACGGGCATATCGCCGAGGTCGAGGGCGACGGCGCCAAGCCCGCACCCCCTGCGGCGAAATCGCCCGCAGCAGCAGCGCCCGCCGCTCCGGCGAAGGCGAAAGGCGGGGCGAAGGTCGACCGTTCGGGCTACGAACTGGTGACGAGCGAGGACGGACTCAAGCGCTGGATCGACGAAGCGATTGCTGTCGGGACCGTCGCGGTCGATACGGAAACCACCTCCCTTGACGCAATGCAGGCCGAACTGGTGGGCATTTCATTGGCGGTCGCGCCGGGGCGCGCCTGTTACATACCGCTTGGGCACCGCGAGGCATCGGGGGGTGCGCCGCAAGGCGCGCTCGATCTCGGCGATGGCGGTGGCGATGGGGCAGCGACGGGCCGGAAGGGCGCCCTGCTGCGCGGGCAGATCGGCCGCGACCGGGCCCTCAAGCTGCTGGCGCCGATGCTGTCTGATGCCGGCGTTCTCAAGGTCGGCCACAACATCAAATACGACAAGGAAGTGTTCGCCCGTTACGGCGTCGAAGTGACGCCCTTCGACGACACCATGATCCTGTCCTATGTTCTCGAAGCGGGCCTGCACGGCCACGGCCTCGACGAGCTGGCCGAACTGATGCTTGGTCACACCAATATCAAGTATGCCGAAGTGACGGGCACCGGCCGCAACCAGATCGGCTTCGATTGCGTGCCGCTGGAAGCCGCGCGCGACTACGCGGCCGAGGATGCGGACGTCACGCTTCACCTTCACCGCCTGCTCAAGCCCCGTCTTGCGACCGAACACATGGCGGTCGTTTACGAGACGCTGGAGCGGCCGCTGGTGCCCGTGCTGGTGGCGATGGAGCGCGCCGGCATCAAGGTCGACCCGAAGGTCCTGAAGGAGATGTCCGGGGATTTCTCCCGCCGCGCGGCGAAGCTGGAGGAGGAAATTCACGAATTGGCGGGGCGCGCGTTCAACGTCGGCAGCCCCAAGCAGCTGGGCGAGGTCTTGTTCGAGGACATGGGCCTTCCCGGCGGCAAGAAGGGCAAGACTGGGGCCTATGGCACCGGGGCCGACGTCCTCGAAGACCTCGCGGGCCAGGGCCATGACCTGCCCGCCCGCGTCCTCGACTGGCGGCAGATCGAAAAGCTGCGTTCAACCTACACGGACGCACTGCAGCGTCAGATCAATCCCGAAACCGGCCGTGTGCATACGTCCTACGCCATGGCGGTGGCATCCACGGGGCGGCTGTCCTCGACCGATCCCAACCTGCAGAACATCCCGGTACGCACCGAAGAGGGGCGCAAGATACGCGCCGCCTTTGTCGCCGAAAACGGCATGAAGCTGATATCAGCCGATTATTCGCAGATCGAACTGCGCCTGCTGGCCCATGTCGCCGATATCGCCGTGTTGAAGGAGGCTTTCCGCAAGGGTCTCGACATTCACGCCATGACGGCATCGGAAATGTTCGCCACCCCCGTGGAAGGGATGGACCCGATGGTGCGGCGGTCGGCCAAGGCCATCAACTTCGGCATCATCTACGGCATATCGGCCTTCGGGCTTGCCCGACAGCTCGGCATTCCCCAGGGCGAGGCGGCGAAATACATCGACGCCTATTTCAAGCGCTATCCGGGTATCCGCGACTACATGGAACGGACGAAGGAGCTCGCGCGGGCGCAGGGCTTCGTCACGACGATTTTCGGCCGCAAGATTCACACGCCCGGCATCGGCGCCAAGGGGCCGATGCGCAGCTTTGCCGAGCGCGCAGCGATCAACGCGCCGTTGCAGGGCGCTGCCGCCGACATCATCAAGCGCGCGATGATCCGCATCCCGCCGATGCTGGAAAAATGCAAGTTCAAGGCGCGGATGCTGCTGCAGGTTCACGACGAACTGATCTTCGAGGCGCCGTCGGCGGAAGCCGCCGATGTCGCCGCCGCCGTGCGCGATGTCATGGTCGGCGCCTGCCGTCCGGCCCTCGATCTCGGCGTGCCGCTCGATGTCGAAACGGGCATCGGCGCAAGCTGGGCCGAAATTCACTGACCGTCGATTGCCGCCTTACGCGGCGCGGGTAAGGACTCGTTCAGCGGGCAGGTTCACGGTCACCGTGGTGCCGGTCCCGGGGCTGCTCTCGATTTCAAGGCGTCCGTCGTGCAATTCCGTCAGCGCTTTTGCCAGCGGCAGGCCCAGCCCTGTTCCTTCATAGTGCCGCGCCAGGTCGTTGTCGGCCTGGATGAAGGGTTCGAGCACTCGGTCGATATCCTCTGCCGCGATGCCGATGCCCGTATCGGATATCGACATAGTGACGCTGCCGTCGGTTTCGCGCTTGGCGCCGAGAGTGACCCTCCCCTTGGGGGGCGTGAATTTTACGGCATTGGCGACCAGATTGATCAGAATCTGTTTGATCATGCGCGCATCGGCGCGCAGGTAAATGTCGCGCGGCAACGCCTCACACAGAAGTGTCACTCCCCCTTGCTGCGCCCTTTCGCGCAGGATCGTCACGCATGTGTTGTAGGCTCGGGCCAGATCTAAATTTTCCTCACGAAGATCGAGCTTGCCTGACTCGATTTTCGAAATATCGAGCAGATCATTGATGATCTGCAGCAGGTGTTCGCTCGATTCGGCAATATCGGCTGCGTACTTCTTGTACTCGGGATTGCCGAGCGGCCCCTTCAACTCGTTGCGCATGATATCGGCAAAGCCGATGATGGCGTTAAGCGGCGTACGCAACTCGTGGCTCATGTTGGCCAGGAATCCGGTTTTGGAACGGTTCGCCAGTTCCGCTTTTTGTGCAGCCGAACGCGCCTGTTCCAGCGCTGCGGCAACCTGTTTTTCGACGGCTCGGCGTCGGGTAATCCTGCGGTAGGTGATCATGAAGCAGCCCTGATCCAGGGGCTGAAGACGCATGGTCAGGGTATCGCCCCAGGGCAGGACGAGGGTTGCCCGGTAAGGTGCCCTTGATTCGCCGGTGATGGACAGGCGCTTTTCGGCCTTGTGGTCCTTGTCGGTGTCGTTGAAAACCCCGCGCGCCCGATTGAACTGCACGAGATCGACGTATTTGACCCCCGCCTTGAAGAAGTCGGCGGGCAGGCGCATCAACCTGATGAAGCGGGGGTTGTGGAAAATAAGTTCCTGGTTTGCATCAAATACCGCAACGCCCAGTCTCAGGTCATTCAAGCACGCAAGGTAAAGGTCCGGCCCCGGACTAGCTGAAGCGCTCATGCGGGGTGCGCCTTTGGCGGTGCGGATACGGCAGGGTCGGCAAGACTGCTCTCTTTTCGGGTCTCTATATACTTTCTGAATATGCCTTCATCAGGGTAAACAAAGCGTTAACCCGTGGGGCTACCTGGATCGCGCAGGTTACGCCGCGCGTCCGATGACGCGATGTCCGGGCAGGTAGACGGTCACGGTGGTTCCGCGCCCCGGTTCGCTCTCGATCACCAGCTCGCCGCCGTGCAGTTCGACCAGGGATTTGGTCAGCGGCAGGCCGAGCCCGGTGCCTTCGTAGCGGCGATCGAGGGAACTTTCGATCTGCGCAAAAGGCGTCAGCGCCCGTTCGATATCTTCGGGCGCAATGCCGATCCCCGTGTCCGCGACGGCGATCGCGAACCGCCCGTCGCTCTCCAGCCGCGCGGCCAGCACCACGTCGCCGCCCTTGGGCGTGAATTTGACGGCATTGGAGGCGAGGTTCAGGAGGATCTGCTTGATCATCCTGTGATCGGCCCGCACCCGCAGATTTTCGGCCGTGCCTTCGACCCGAAGGTTGATGGTCCCGGTGCGCGCCCGTTCCATGACCAGGGTCACGCAGGATTGCAGGGCGCGGGAGATATCGACGCTTTCCTCGCGCAGTTCGATTTTCCCGGCCTCGATCTTGGAAATATCGAGAAGATCGTTGATGATATTGAGCAGATGGACGCCCGAATCGTAGATGTCGCGGGCATATTCCTTGTAGCAGGGCGCCCCCACGGGGCCTTTCAGTTCCTCGCGGATCAGCTCCGAAAAGCCGATGATCGCATTCAGCGGCGTGCGCAACTCGTGGCTCATATTGGCGAGGAATTCGGATTTCGAGCGGTTGGCGAGTTCCGCCTTTTCCTTCGCCACGATCAGCTGGCTTTCGACCCGCTTGCGTTCGATCGCGTAGCGGATGGAGCGCGCCATGATGTTGCCGTCGCCTTCGCCTTTCACGAGAAAGTCCTGAGCGCCTGCCTGCACGGCCTGGTTATAGACCGCTGGGTCGTTCAACCCGGTCAGGACCACCACGGGCATCCCGGGCGAGGCCTGGTGAATATGCGCCACTCCCTGAAGGCCGCTGGCATCGGGCAACGACAGGTCGAGAAGCACGACATCGAAGGCCTCCTGCTGCAGAAGACGGATGCCGCCGGCGAGCGTCGTCGCTTCGCCGACCTCGAAGCGGGCGAAGGGGACTTCCTCGAGGAGGGCGCGCGCGAGGCGGGCATCCCCGGGGTTATCCTCGATCAGCAGGATCTTGATCGGTGTTTCTTCAGCCATGATCGTCGGCGTTGTTGATTTTTATTACGCGACCCTTGCCGGCAGCTTGACGACGGTCAGCCAGAAGTCCTCGATGCCATGGACGATCTGGATGAACTTGTCGAGATCGACGGGCTTCGTGATGTAGCAGTTCGCGTGCAACTCGTAGCTGCGCAGGATGTCGCTTTCCGCTTCCGAAGTCGTCAGCACGACGACCGGGATCTGCTTCAGCGCCGGATTTTCCTTCATCGCGGCCAGCACCTCGCGGCCGTCCATGCGCGGCAGGTTGAGATCGAGCAGCACGATGTCCGGACGCGGCGCATCGGCGAAATCGCCGCGGCAGAGGAGAAAATCCATCGCCTCGACGCCGTCCTTGCAGTGATAGAGGTTGTTGGAAAGTTTGCTTTCCTTCAGCGCTTCGCGCGTCAGGCGGGCGTCGCCGGGATTGTCCTCGACCATGAGGATGTTGACCGGTGCGCCGGTGGGTTCGCCGCTCATGACTGGGCTCCTTGCTTGGGAAGCGTGAACGAAAAAGTAGTGCCTTCACCGGGGGTCGATTCGACGGAGATGCTGCCGCCGTGGCGCTCCACGATCTTCTTGCAGACCGCGAGGCCGATGCCTGTGCCGGGATATTTGCCGCGCTCGTGCAGGCGCTGGAAAATCAGGAATATGCGTTCGAAGTAGGCGGGCTCGATCCCGATGCCGTTGTCTGTAACCGAAATTGTCCAGCGGCCGGGGGTCTTGTCGTCCTCTTCCGCGCTGACGTGAACCGCGGGCGGCACGTCGCGGCGGAACTTGAGCGCGTTGCCGATCAGGTTCTGCAGCAGCTGGATCATCTGGACGTCATCGCCCATCACGGTCGGCAGGGGATCGTGGGTGACGGTTCCGGCGGATTCGCCGATGGCGATCTTCAAATTCTGTTCGACGGCGGCAATCACCTTTTCCAGATCGACCGGGGCCGGTTCCTTGCCGCGGGTGCCGACGCGCGAATACATCAGCAGGTCGTTGATGAGCTTTTGCATGCGCTCCGCGCCGTCGACGGCGAAGCCGACGAACTCCTTGCCGTCCTCTCCCAGCTTGTCGCCGTACCGGCGGGCCAGGAGCTGGCAGTAGCTGCCGACCATGCGCAGCGGCTCCTGCAGGTCATGGGAAGCGACATAGGCGAACTGCTCGAGTTCGGTGTTGGACCGCCGCAGGTCGTCGAGGGCGGCTTCGAGCTCGCCGGCTTTTTCGGCGAGTGCCGCTTCGGCACGCTTGAGGCTGGTAATGTCGCTGTAGGTGCTGACGAAGCCGCCGCCGGGCATCGGATTGCGGCGCTTCTGGATGATCCGGCCATCGGGCAACTGCTGCAGCGAGGAGCGGCCGACACCTTCGCGGGCTCGGGCAAGGCGCTCTTCCATCGACGCGAGATCGGACGAGGCATCGCTGTCGTAGTCGCCGCGACGGCGCGTGAATTCCGCGAGGGATTCATAGGACATGCCGATGCGCTGGAATTCCTTCGGAATGTCCATCATTTCGAAGGCGCGCTTGTTGAAGGCGATCAGCTTCAATTCTTCGTCGAAGACCCGGACGCCGTCGGCCATGTTCGCAAGAACATCCTGCAGCAGTTCCAGGTTGCGGCGCTTTTCCTCTTCGGCGATGGAGCGGCTGGTGATGCGCGTGTAGGTGTTGACGAAGCCGCCGCCCGGAAGCGGCGCGTGGCGCAGGGCCAGCACATGACCGTCGGGCAGTTCCAGTTCCACGCGAAAGGCGCCGGCGCGACGCTCTATCCGGCCAGCGAGATCGCCGAGGGTGGCATAGGGGTTGTTGTGATCCTTGACGCCGCGCGCCCGGTTGAATTCGACGATTTCGCCGAGCGGCATGCCGGGGTTGACGAAGCCTTCGGGAAAATCAAAAAGCTCAATGAAGCGCTGGTTGTGATGCAGGAGGTGCGCATCCGAATCGAACACGGCGATGCCCTGGCTCAGGGCCTCGAGAATGACCCATGGGTCGAGATCGCCCGGCACGTGTTCCGCCGTCTTGATGTGTTTCGGTGCAGCCATGTTCCCCACCGCTTCCGCTGAACGGTTTTTGTGCAGGAATAGGTAGACCCAATGTCGTTAATCGGGACTTAACGAGGATTGCGCCTGAAATTGGCTAACACGCTGAAAGACATATAAGAAAAGCGCCAGCCGCGGGTTCGCGGCCGGCGCTTTTCGCCTTGGATCAGGGTCGTGTTCAGGCGGCGGGCTTGATCGCTGCCTTCTTCACGCTGTCGCCGACCTGGGGTTCGAATTCCTTGAAGTTCTTTTCGAACATCCGGGCGACGTTCTGGGCGGTGGTGTCGTAGGCCGACTTGTCCGCCCAGGTGTTCTTCGGGTTGAGCACGTTTTCCGGAACGTCCGGGCAGGTCGCGGGGACCAGCAGGCCGAAGTTCGGGTCGGGCGCGTACTGAACCGTGTCCAGTCTGCCGTCCAGCGCCGCGCGCAGCATGGAGCGCGTGTGGGCGATCTTCATGCGGGTGCCGACGCCGTACTTGCCGCCGGTCCAGCCGGTGTTGACCAGCCAGCAGCTCGTCTTGTGCTTGGCGATCAGTTCGCCCAGCAGCCTGGCGTAAACCGTCGGGTGGCGGGGCATGAAGGGCGCGCCGAAGCAGGTCGAGAAGGTCGCTTCCGGCTCGGTGACGCCGCGCTCGGTCCCGGCAACGCGCGCCGTGTAGCCCGACAGGAAGTGGTACATCGCCTGGTCCGCGGTCATCTTGCTGATCGGCGGCAGCACGCCGAAGGCATCGGCCGTCAGCATGACGATGTGGCGCGGATGGGCCGACGTCAGGGTTTCGGAAATGTTGGGAATGAACTCGATCGGGTAGGACACGCGCGTGTTTTCGGTCAGCGCGTCGGAATCGAAGTCCATCTGGCGGGTGACCGGATCGATCACCACATTTTCCAGCACCGTGCCGAAGCGATGAGTGGTCGCGTAAATCTCGGGTTCGGCTTCGGCCGACAGCTTGATCGCCTTGGCGTAGCAGCCGCCCTCGAAGTTGAAGATGCCGTTGGGCGACCAGCCGTGCTCGTCGTCGCCGACCAGCGTGCGCGAGCCGTCGGCCGACAGCGTCGTCTTGCCGGTGCCCGACAGGCCGAAGAAGATCGCCGCGTCGCCGTTCTTGCCGACATTGGCCGAGCAGTGCATCGGCATGACGCCCTTGGCGGGCAGCAGGTAATTCAGGATCGAGAATACCGACTTCTTGATTTCGCCCGCATACCAGGTGCCGGTGATCAGCACTTCGCGGGTGCCGAAATTCAGGATGATGCAGATGTCCGAACGGGTGCCGTCGGTCTTCGGATCGACGTTGACGCCGGGCGCGTGAAGGATGGTGAAATCGGGCGCGAAATTCGCGGCATCACCCGCCGTCGGGGTCAGGAACATGTTGCGGGTGAACAGCGCGTGCCACGCGGTCTGCGTCACCACGCGCACGTTCAGGCGATAGTCGCGGTCCGCGCCGGCATGAACGTCCTGAACGAAAAGATCGCGGTCCTTGTAGTAGGCGATGATCTTCTCGCGAACCTTGCGGTAGTTTTCTTCCGAAATCCTCTGGTTGACCGAGCCCCACCAGATATCCTTCGTGCTGGAAGGCTCGTCGACGATGAACTTATCCTTGGGGGAGCGGCCGGTGTATTCGCCGGTCTCGACGACGAAGGAACCGCCCGGAGCAATCATGCCTTCGTTGCGGCGCACCGCTTCTTCGTAGAGCGCGGGGGCTTCAAGGTTCCAGAAGACCATTCGCGCGGCACCGATGCCGTGCTTGTCGAGGCCGTAATTGCTCTTGATGGGTCCGCGCTGTTCCACTGGTCTCTCCCGTATTGAACACGTGCCCCGGGGGGCATTTGAGGCCCTCTTATATACGGATTAGCCTTGTCCTGCGCCACCCCCGAGAGAGGGTTGCGGTCGGTTTTTTCGGCGACGGTCGGCACGGCCAGATTCTTAATATTAACCTATTGAATTAACGAGAATATTTTCATCCTTGTCCGGCTGTGCCGCGGGTTCGGAAGCCGCGCGCGGGAACAGACGGGAAACGGGTGTTCTGCATCGCCCGGCCGTTTGCCGCGAAACAGCCCAGAAAGGGCCGTGAAATAGCCTACTTCCGGGTTTCTTTTGGTCCGGTTCCGGCGGTTATGCCAGAATGCGCCACCCCGGGTGGAGCCACAGGATAAGAGCAGAGGCGGAAGGAGAAAGAACATGCCCCGCACCATCGCCCTTGTGGACGACGACCAGAACATTCTGACATCCGTCGCCATCTCCCTTGAGGCCGAGGGGTTCAAGGTCGACACCTATACCGACGGCACCAAGGCCCTCGAGGGCCTCGCCAGCCATCCGGTCGACCTTGCCATCCTCGATATCAAGATGCCGCGCATGGACGGCATGGAACTGCTCAACCGCATCCGGCGCACATCCCAGATGCCGGTGATTTTCCTGACCTCAAAGGACGACGAACTCGACGAGATGCTCGGCCTGCGCATGGGCGCCGACGACTACATCCGCAAGCCGTTCTCCCAGCGCCTGCTGCTGGAACGTATCCGCGCGCTGTTGCGCCGGGTCGAACTCGGCCCGCCGCCGTCCGGCGGCAAAGCGGGCCAGCCCGATGCCGCGCCCGAGCAGGGCAGCATCGTGCGTGGCGATCTCGTTCTCGACCCGTCGCGCCACCTGTGCAGCTGGAAGGGCGAACCCGTGCAGCTTACCGTCACGGAATTCCTGATCCTTGAGGCGCTCGCCCAGCGCCCCGGCCATGTGAAGACGCGCGACCAGCTGATGGATGCCGCCTATGGCGAACACATCTATGTCGAGGACCGTACGGTTGACAGCCATATCAAGCGGCTGCGGCGCAAGTTCAAGCGCATCGACGACGATTTTGCCCAGATAGAAACTCTTTACGGCCTCGGCTACCGCTATCGCGAATCCTGATCTCATGCGCGAGGGGGGACACATCTGAATGGCGAGCGAACCGCCCCGGGCCGAGGCCGGCGAATCGCCTGCGCGGGCGCAAAAGCGGCGCGCGCGCCCGCGCAAGCGCGCGCCCGCGGGCGCAGGTTCGCGTGCCCCGGTGAAATCCCGTCGTCGTCCCGCAGCCAAGGAAACGGCCAGACCTTCCGTCGGTTTGCATGGGCGTTTTGCGGCCTCGCTGTCGCGCCTGCAGTTGCGGTCTCTCACGGTGCGCGTGCTCGCGGTCAACATGGTCGCCGTGGTGATGCTCGCGATGGGCCTGCTGTATCTCGACCGTTACAAGCAGAACCTGATCGATGCCCAGATCAGTTCGCTCGCGACCCAGGCCGGGATATTCGCCGCCGCCCTTGGCGAGGCGGCGGTGACATCGAACGTCACCGCCGGTCAGGATACTCTGACCGCTTTCGCGCGCCCGATGGTGCGCCGCCTTGCGGTGCCCGCGCGGCTGCGCGCCCGGCTGTTCGCCGCCAATGGCGACCTGATTGCCGATTCGCAGTACATCGGCATGGTGCGCGGCGGTGTCGAAGTTGCGCCCCTGCCGCCGCTGCGCGACGGCGGAATCCTGACCACGCTGCTCGACGCCTACGACTGGGTGGCGAACCACATTCCCAGCGGCCAGACCTATCCCCGCTACGTCGAAATCCCGACGCCGCGCGCCAGCCAGTTCCCCGAGGCGCAGAAGGCGCTTGGCGGCGAAACGGGAACTTCGGTGCGCTCGCTCTCTCATGGCGCACTGGTGCTGTCGGTCGCGGTACCGGTGCAGCGCTACAAGCAGGTTCTCGGCGTGCTGATGATCTCGACCGGATCCGGGGAAATCGACGAGGCGCTGCGCGACGTGCGCATCGAAATCCTCACCGTGCTCGGCGCCATGCTGGTGGTGATCGTCGCCCTGTCGTTGTGGCTTGCTCAGACCATTGCGCGCCCGGTGCGCCGCCTGGCCGCCGCGGCACAGGAGGTGCGGGCGGGCGGCGGGCCTTTGGTCGAAATACCGGATCTGCGCGACCGCGGCGACGAAATCGGCGATCTGTCGGCGGCGCTGCGCGACATGACGGCGGCACTGTGGGCGCGCATCGATGCGATCGAGGGATTTGCCGCCGACGTCGCCCATGAAATCAAGAACCCGCTGACCAGTCTGCGCAGCGCCGTCGAAACCGCGTCGCGAGTCGAGGACCCGGTCAAGCAGCGGCGCATGATGATGATCATTCTCGACGATGTGCAGCGGCTCGACCGGCTGATTTCCGATATTTCCGATGCTTCGCGCCTTGATGCGGAACTCGGTCGCGCCCAGCTCGGCCGCGTCGATCTGAGAGGGTTGCTGCAGACCCTGATCGAGGTGGAGCAGACGGCCGCCGATGCGCGCGGGCCTTCGGCGCCTAAGCTGGTGCATGATCTGCCCGAGGGGTCGCTCCTCGTGCGTGGCATCGAGGACCGCCTCGCTCAGGTCTTCCGCAACCTGATTTCCAATGCCGTATCCTTCTCGCCGCCGGGCGGGAGGATCGTTCTGAGCGCGCGCCGGCAGGAAGATGCCGTCGTCGTCGCAGTCGAGGACGAGGGCCCCGGACTTCCGGAAGGCAAGTTCGAAGCGGTCTTCGACCGTTTCTATACCGAGCGCCCGGCGGGCGAGAAATTCGGCACCCATTCCGGCCTCGGCCTCGCCATTTCGCGTCAGATCGTGGAAGCCCATCGCGGCAACATCCGGGCCGAGAACATCGTGCGGGACGGGCGTGTGCTGGGCGCGCGCTTCATCGTGACCCTGCGGCCGGCCGCCGATGCCTGACGATTCCAATATCCACGCTACCTGCGTCTCGCTCGGCGGTATCGGGATCCTGCTGCGCGGGCCCTCCGGCGCGGGCAAGTCAGACCTCGCCCTGCGCCTGCTCGAGGCGGGCGCCTTGCTGGTCGCCGATGACCGCGTGTGCCTGTCGCGGCGCGGCGATGCCGTTGTCGCGCGGGCACCCGGAGCGCTGGCCGGCCTGATCGAGGTCCGCGGCGTCGGCATCATCGGGCTTACCGCGGGCCGCGTGGCCGCCGAGGCACCCTGCGGGCTCGTTTGCGACCTGGCGGCGGGCGGGGAAATCGAACGGCTGCCCGAGCCTTCGCGGGCGGAAATCCTCGGTATTTCGCTGCCTCGCCTCGTCCTCGATCCGTTCGAGGCGGCGGCGCCGGTCAAGCTGCGGCTTGCGGTCGGCGTCGGGCCGGGGTCTATAATGGTCGGCGCATGAATTCGCAGCGCCCCACGCGATGAACCCCACCCCCCGCAACGACGAAAACAAACCCCGTCTCGTGCTTGTCACCGGCATGTCGGGGGCGGGCCGCTCCTCGGCCCTCAAGTGCCTCGAAGACATCGGTTACGAAGCCGTCGACAACATGCCGTTGGCACTTCTCGGTGCGCTCGGCCCGGCGGCGGGGTCGCGGCCGCTGGCCATCGGCATCGACGTGCGTACGCGGAACTTCGATGTCGCCTCGGTGCGCGAGACGATTTCCCGCCTGTCATCGGATGGCGGATTCTTCGCCAGCCTCGTCTTTCTCGATGCGACCGACGAAGTTCTCCGCCGCCGTTTCACCGAGACGCGGCGCCCGCATCCGCTTGCCGTCGACCGGCCGGTCGGCGACGGCATTGCCCAGGAACGCCGCCTGCTTGCGGGCTTGCGCGACGGCGCCGACTTCGTTCTCGATACCAGCGATCTCGTGCCCGGCGATCTGCGGCGCATTCTGGCGGGCCATTTCGCGCTGGCGGGGACGACGGGGCTCAGCATCTTCGTGCAGTCCTTTTCCTACCGTCACGGCATTCCGCGCGAAGCCGATCTCGTCTTCGACGTGCGCTTTCTCGCCAATCCCCATTACGAACCGGAACTCAAGCGCCTGTCCGGGCTTGACGATGCCTGCGCGGGGTTCATCGTGAAGGACCCGGCCTGGAGGCCGTTTTTCGGCGCCCTGACCGGGCTGCTTGACGTGCTGCTGCCGGGCTACGAGCGCGAGGGGAAGGCCTATCTCACCATCGCGGTGGGCTGCACCGGCGGCCGCCATCGATCGGTGTACGTCGCCGACCGGCTCGCATCCTGGTTCGGCGAGGGCGGACGCAAGGTTGACGTACTTCACAGGGACATGGATAAGGAAGGCCGCACATGAGAGCGGGAAGGCGCGCATGACTTCTTCAACGGATATTGTCGTCAACGCGGGTACCGGGGGCGAAATCGGCCTGGTGCTGGTTACGCACGGCGACCTGGCTTCCGCGTTTCTCGCGGCGTTGCAGCATATTGTGGGAAGTCAACAGGGCGTCGCCGCCATCTGCATCGGTCCCGATGACGACGTCGAACAGCGCCGCGGCGATATTCTCTCCGCATTGCAGAAGGTCGATGCGGGCAAGGGCGCGGTCGTCATGACCGACATGTTCGGCGGGACCCCGTCGAACCTCGCCCTGTCCGCGCTCGGTCGCGACGGTGTCGAGGTCATCGCCGGCGTCAACCTGCCGATGCTGGTCAAGTTTGCCTCCGTGCGCGCAAGCGGCGATCTCGCCGCGGCCGTTCAGGCCGTGCAGGACGCGGGCCGCAAATACATCAATGTCGCCTCGAGTTTTCTGTCGGACGGCAATGGCAAGTGATCCATCTTCCGGCGCGCAGGAAACCCTGACGCGCACGGTCGTCATTCACGGCGAACTGGGCCTGCACGCACGCCCCGCCGCCCGTTTCGTCAAAATCGCTTCTGCCTTCAGGGCCGAGATCGATGTCTCGGCCAAGGGCGTGACCGTATCCGGCCGCTCGATCATGGGACTGATGATGCTGGGCGCGGGGGACGGGACGGAACTGACGCTCTCTGCCCGCGGCGATGATGCGGTGGCGGCGCTGGACGCCCTTGGCCGCTATGTCGACAGCGGTTTTGCGGAGGGCTGATCGCGTTCCGGGAAAGCCCAGGATTTACCCTTGCGAAAGCGCGGTTAGGAAAATATAAAGTTCTCCTTATATATATTGAATTTCTCGGCCGGGCGGCGTTGCCGCCCGCCGTTCGTTCGGCCCCATCCGCCAGAGGAGCAAAGACGTGAAGAACGATTACAAGGTCGCCGATATCAAGCTCGCCGAATGGGGCCGCAAGGAAATCTCCATTGCCGAAACCGAGATGCCCGGCCTGATGAGCCTGCGCGCCGAATTCGGCAAGTCGCAGCCGCTCAAGGGCGCGCGGATCGCCGGCTGCCTGCACATGACGATCCAGACGGCGGTTCTGATCGAAACGCTCACCCATCTCGGCGCGACGGTGCGCTGGTCGTCGTGCAACATTTTCTCGACCCAGGACCAGGCCGCTGCCGCAGTCGCGGCCGCCGGCATCCCGGTTTTTGCCTGGAAGGGCGAGACCGAGGAAGAAGCTGTATGGTGCATCGAACAGACGATCAAGGGTCCCGACGGCTGGACGCCGAACATGATCCTCGATGACGGCGGCGATCTTACCCGCATCATGCATGACGAGTTCCCGGAACTGATGGATGACATCAAGGGCATTTCCGAGGAAACCACCACCGGTGTCATCCGGCTCGTCGAAATGCAGCGCAAGGGCGAACTGAAGGCTCCGGCGATCAACGTCAACGACTCGGTCACCAAGTCGAAGTTCGACAACCTCTACGGCTGCCGGGAAAGCCTGATCGACGGCATCAAGCGCGCCACCGACGTGATGCTGGGCGGCAAGACGGCCGTGGTCGCGGGATACGGCGACGTCGGCAAGGGCTGCGCCGCGGCGCTGGCCGGGCAGGGCGCGCGCGTCATCGTCACCGAAATCGATCCCATCTGCGCCTTGCAGGCGGCCATGGAAGGCTTCCAGGTCATGACCATGGAAGAAGCCGCCAAGATCGGCGACATCTTCGTGACCGCCACCGGCAACGTCGACATCATCACCATCGAACACATGCGCGCGATGAAGGATCGCGCCATCGTCTGCAACATCGGTCACTTCGACAGCGAGATCCAGATTGCGGCGCTTCGCAACATGAAGTGGGACCAGATCAAGCCGCAGGTCCATGAAGTCACCATGCCCGACGGCAAGCGCCTGATCGTGCTGGCCGAAGGCCGCCTGGTGAACCTCGGCTGCGCCACCGGCCATCCGAGCTTCGTCATGAGCTTTTCGTTCTCCAACCAGGTTCTGGCCCAGCTCGAGCTGTGGCGGAACCACGGCCAGTACAAGAACGAGGTTTACTTCCTGCCCAAGGTCCTGGACGAAAAGGTCGCCAGCCTGCATCTCGCCCATGTCGGCGTGCAGCTGACCAAGCTGTCGAAGGCGCAGGCCGATTACATCGGCGTGCCTGCCAGTGGCCCGTTCAAGCCGGAACATTACCGCTACTGACCGGAAGCTTCCGGCCGCGCCGGGCGCCCGCCTTGTGGCGCCCGTGCGCAAGGCGTAGGATTCCGGCCGTGCTGAGTCCCGGATCAAGAAGTCCCCATCGTATTTCGCTGCCTGCAGGACGGCGGCGTTCCCTGCATGCTGCGCTGCCGCTGCCCTGGCTGCCTGCCATGGACGAAACGATGGCGCTGACAGTGGCGCTTGGGCTGCTCGCTTTTGCAGCGTTCGCCGCCTGCATCCTGGCCTTCAACTTCTGGCGCGGTCTGGTGCGCGCACGTTCCGCGCTTGCGAGCCAGCGATCCGATGCCCTGCGCCGGGGCGCCGCGCTGGCGTCATCACCTGCCGGCTACTGGACCTGGAAGGTCCCCGCGGCAGGGGAAATCTTCGATATCGGCGAAGGCGGCGGCGCCCTGGCCCAGATTCTGTCCGTCGCCCCCCAAAGCCTCGCACGTTTCGACGATGTCATGCATCTGCTGCGCCGCGACCACGCGACGGAAATGGCCGACCTTGTTCTGCGGTTGCATGAAACCGGTAACGGTTTCACCGTACGGGCCGAAACGACCGACGGACGGCGCGTGCTGCAGGTGCGCGGCATGCGCGCAGCCGTATACCCCGGGGCCGGTGATGCCGACACGGTATGGTTTCTGGATATCAGCGATTCGGCCCATGAAACCGGGCGCCTGATGGAAAGCGTATCCGGCCTCAGCGCCCAGAATACAGGTCTTTGCCACGTGCTCGACGGGCTCGCGGTGCCGGTCTGGGTGCGCGGGCCGGATCTTTCCATCGTCTACTGCAATGTCGCTTATGCGCGCGCGGTCGAGGAATCTTCGCCCGCTGCCGCCGTTGCGTCGGGCAAGGAAATTGCCGCCGGTCCTTCGGGCTGGGGGGGCGGCCTCGCGCGCGAGGCCTTGGCGTCAGGCAGCGCCAGCACGCGAAGCCTGCACACGGTCGTCGAGGGCCGCCGCCGTCTCATGGAAATCACCGAATTTCCCGTCAGCGATCAGGGGGCATCCTGGCGAATCGGAGGGATCGCAATCGACCGTACCGATGCCGATTCCGCACGCGCCGAGCTTGCCCGCCATGTCGAGGCCCATGCCGAGGTGCTCGAGAAGCTCGGTACCGGCATGGTGATCTTCGGTCCCGATGCCCGGCTCCAGTTCTTCAATGCGGCTTTCGCCGCCATGTGGCGCTTCGATCCTGAATGGCTGCGCGAACATCCGAGCCATGCCGAGATGCTCGAAGACCTGCGTTCGCGCCGCATGTATCCCGAACAGTCGGATTTCCAGAACTACAAGCGGCAGCGTCTCGATCTCTATACGTCTCTCATCAACGCGCAGGAGGAACTGCTCTACCTCCCCGACAATCGCGTGATCCGTCTCGTGATCAGTCCGCATCCGCTGGGCGGCCTGATGTTCACGAGCGAGGACGTCACGGACCGTCTCGCGCTCGAGCGCTCCTACAACACCCTCATCGCGGTGCAGTCCGAAACCCTCGACAACCTGCACGAGGGCGTCGCGGTCTACGGTTCGGACGGGCGTCTCAAGCTGTTCAATCCGGCCTTTGCCCGCATCTGGGGCCTGTCGCCGGAACTCCTCGAGGGCGAGCCGCGCATGGCCGAAGTCGTCGATTCGGCGAAGTCCCTCTTCCTCTATCGCGGGTCCTGGGACTCTTTCCGCGATCAGGTCATCTCGCAAGCCGCCGATCGCGTTTCCCGCGCCGGCCGTTTCGAGCGCGCCGATGGTTCCATCCTCGATTACGCGGCAGTACCGCTTCCCGACGGGGCGATGCTGTTCACCTATATCGACGTCACGGATTCGATCGCCGTGCAGAAGGCTCTGCATGAGCGCAACGAGGCGCTGCTGGCCGCCGATCGCCTGAAGTCGGAATTCATCACCAATGTCTCTTATGAGCTGCGTACCCCGCTCAACACCATCATCGGCTTCACGGAAATCCTCGCGAATCAGTATTTCGGCACCCTGAACCAGCGTCAGATGGAATATGCGCGCGGCACTCTCGATGCGTCGCAGCAGCTGCTGGCGCTGATCGACGATATTCTCGACCTTGCCCTCATCGAGTCCGGCCAGTTCGCCCTGGAGCCGTCGAAATCCGATATCCGTTCCGCTCTCGATTCGGTCGTGTCTCTGGCCCGCGAAAATGCCCGCAAGCGTGGCCTGTCGCTGGTTGTCGACTGTCCTTCGGGCATCGGCGCGTTTGTCGCCGATGACCGTCGTATCCGCCAATCCCTGTTCAACCTGGTTTCGAACGCCATCAAGTTCACCCCGGCCGAAGGCCGCATCACGCTGTCGGCGCGCCGCGCCGAGGGCAAGGTCATGCTTTCGGTTGCCGATACGGGACCCGGCATTGCGCGGGAAGACCGCGATCGCGTCTTCGGGAAATTCGAGCGCGGTCAGGGAGGCGAAGGCCATGGCGGCGTCGGCCTCGGGCTTGCGCTGGTCAAAAGCGTCGTCGACCTGCACGGCGGCGAAGTCATCCTCGACAGCGAGCTTGGGCACGGCACGACCGTGACCATGAGCTTGCCGGAAATGCCCGCGCCCAAGCAGTCCAAAGAGGTGCCTCGCGTCGATATCCTGTCGGATCTCGGCCGCGATATCTGAGCGGGTTCTCGCTCAGGCGCCGGGAACGCCCTTGCTCGTAGAATATTCGAAATGCAGCGCTTCGCCGGGATGGACGCGCGCGAAGGCCGCGTGTGCTGCACTTGCCGCTTCGGCGAAGCCGGTCAGGATCAGCTTCAGCTTGCCCGGGTAATCGGCGATATCGCCGATGGCAAAGACGCCCTTGCGCGCCGTTTCCATGCCGTTGGAATTGACCGGAATGCGGCCCTGATCGGTCCCCAAGCCCCAGTCGCCGATCGGCCCGATATTGGTGGCGAGGCCGAAGAACGGCAGCAGCCGGTCGGCTTCGAGCCGCCGCGTCTCCCCTTTGAGCGATGAAACGACGACAGCCGACAGCTTGCCGTCTTCGCCTTCCAGCCCCGCAAGCTGGTAGGGGATGACCATTTCGACCTTGCCGTCTTTCGTCAGCGCCTGCATGCGCGCGACGGTTTCCGGCGCGGCGCGGAACTTGTCGCGCCGGTGCACGACGTAGATTTTTTCGGCGATATCGGCCAGCGAATTGGTCCAGTCCACCGCGGAATCGCCGCCACCCGCGATGACCACGCGGCGGCCGCGAAAATCCTCGCGCCGCGCGACCAGGTAGAAGACGCTCTTGCCTTCATAGGCTGCAAGGCCCGGCAAGGGCGGCCGGTTGGGGCCGAAAGCGCCGACCCCGCCCGCAACGATGACCGCGCGCGCCGTGATCGCGGTGCCCGCCGATGTCGTCACGCGAAAGCCGCCGTCGGCCGTGTCTTCCAGCTTTTCCGCCCGCTGGCCCAGATGCAGGACCGGCGCAAACGCGCCCGCCTGTTCCGCCAGCTTCGCGATCAGGTTTTCGGCGGTGATTTCCGGCCAGGCCGGGATGTCGAAAATCGGCTTTTCCGGATAAAGGGCCACGCATTGCCCGCCCGGTGCTTCCAGAACGTCAATGACATGGCAGCGCATCTTCAGCATGCCGCATTCGAAAACGGCGAAGAGGCCGGTGGGTCCCGCGCCGATGACGACGACGTCGGTTTCGTGGACGCCGCCCGGTGCGGCGGTAGCAAGGTTTGCGGTCATGTATCCTCCGTTGCGGGCCTAAGATATCGGTCGCCCGCTTCGGCGCAAGCCCAAAGGCCCGCCCTTGTTCCCCCGAACCGGCGGGGCTACAAACGAAGTCCAAATGCGGACCTGCGCGCCATGATCGAAATAACACTTGCCGACCTTGCCGCCACCCGCGCCCTTGCGCGGGCGCTGGCGGGCATGCTTGCCCGCGGCGACGTGGTGGCGCTCTCGGGGGCGCTGGGTGCGGGCAAGACGGCACTGGCGCGGTTCGTCATCCTCGCCCGGGCGGAAGCCGCCGGTGCGCCGCCGCCTGCGGAGGTTCCAAGCCCGACCTATACCCTCGTGCAGATTTACGAAGCGGGTACCGTGCCGCTCTGGCATTTCGATCTTTACCGCCTGGAGCGGCCCGGGGATGCGCTCGAGCTTGCCATCGAGGAAGCCTTTGCCGACGCGATCACGCTGATCGAATGGCCCGACCGGTTGGGCGGCTACATGCCCGACGACAGGATCGAGGTCGAGCTGTCGCGCACCGGCCCCGGCGACGCGCGCAGCGCGACCATCACCGGCATCGGGCCACGCGGCCGTGAAATCGAGGCGGCGCTCGCGCGTCTTTTCGCGAAGGGGGCCGCGTGATGGCGGAAGACCGGGCGCGCGCCGACGCCATTGCAGCTTTCCTTGCGGCCGCCGGTTTCGGCGCGG
Source organism: Alphaproteobacteria bacterium (assembly GCA_038145705.1). Lineage (GTDB taxonomy): Bacteria > Pseudomonadota > Alphaproteobacteria > SMXQ01 > SMXQ01 > WHSO01. Next base: position 105,096 of record JAYQQF010000006.1, read on the forward strand.
CACGCCTCGACTGGCTGGCCGCCGACGCATCCTTCCGCCGTTACGGGCGGCTTGCGGGCGGGCCGGCGCCGGCCCTGGTGATGGATGCGCCACCGGGGCGCGAAGACGTGCGCCCGTGGCTCCTGATCGCGCGTCACCTCAACGGACTTGGGTTTTCCGCGCCCGCGGTACTGGCGGAAGATGTCGCTGCGGGCCTGCTGCTGATCGAGGATTTCGGTGACGACACTTTCACCCGGCTGCTGGCCAAGGGGGCCGATGAAGGCGCGCTTTACGATCTCGCCGTCGATGTGCTGGCTCGTCTGCATGCCTGCCCCGATGCCGTGCCCGCGGGGCTTGCGCCCTATGACAGCGAGCGCCTGCTGGCGGAGGCGCTCCTGTTCACCGACTGGTACCTGCCCGCCATTCGCGGCCGCGACACGGCGGCGGACGAACGGGCGGAATTCGAAGCTCTGTGGCGCGAGGCATTTTCCCTTGCCGCCGCGCCGCGCCCGACGCTGGTGCTGCGCGATTACCATGTCGACAACCTGATGCGCGTGCCTGGGCGCGACGGCATCGCCGCTTGTGGGCTCCTCGATTTCCAGGATGGGCTCGCGGGCCATCCGGCCTATGACCTTGTCTCGCTGATCGAGGATGCGCGGCGCGATCTCGGCCCCGGTATCGCGGCGCGTGCGCGCGACCGTTACATCGCCCAGTGTCCCGATGCGGCCGATCACGCCTTCGCCGCCGCGGGCGCCGTGCTGGCCGCGGGGCGCAACGCCAAGATCATCGGCATCTTCACCCGTCTTTGCCGCCGCGACGGCAAGCCGCGCTACCTCGCCCATATCCCGCGCGTGTGGCGGCTGCTCGAAGGCGATCTCGCCCATCCGGCACTCGCCCGTCTTGCGCGCTGGTTCGACCGGGCCGTACCGCCTGCCGCGCGTCTCGTGCCCGATGCGGGGGCCCGTCCATGACGGCGCCGGTTCCCCTCCATGCAATGGTGCTGGCCGCCGGGCTCGGCCTGCGGCTCCGCCCGATCACGGAAAGGCTGCCGAAGCCCCTCGTTGCCGTCGGCGGGCGCACGATGCTGGACCGCGCCCTCGACGCCCTCGATGCCGTGGGTGTCGGCGAATGCATCGTCAATACCCACTACCTCGGCGAACAGATTTCCGCTCATCTCGCGTCGCGCCGCCGTCCGGCGATTTCGATTTCGCCCGAGCGCGACCTGCTCGATACCGGCGGCGGCGTCGCCAAGGCGCTGCCGATGCTGGGCGGCGATCCCTTCTATGCGGTCAATGCCGATATCATCTGGGAAGACGGTCCCGCCGCGCCCGCACTGGCGCGGCTTGCCGCGGCGTTCGATGCTGACGCCATCGACGCGCTTCTGCTGCTGGCGCCGACAGCGCGTGCCGTCGGCTACGATGGGGCCGGCGATTTTCACCTCGGCACCGACGGCGTGCCTGTTCGCCGCGGCAAGGATGATCGTGCCGATTACGTTTTCACCGGCGTGCAGATTCTGCATCCGCGCCTGTTCGCCGGAAGCCCCGCCGGGGCCTTCTCACTGAACATCCTTTACGACAGGGCGCTCGCGGCAAATCGCCTGCGCGCGCTCGTCCATGACGGGCGCTGGTTCCATATCGGCACGCCCGCGGGCCTCGATCTTGCCGAAGCCGCTCTCGGCGCCGCGCCGCCGCGCGGCCGGGCCTCGCCATGACGGGGCCGGGCCCCAGGCTCTATACCATCGCGCCGGGCATCCCCTTCGTGGATGCGCTGGCCCAGGGAATGATGGCGCGCCTGCTTGAAGGGTCGCCCGCCGATCCCTTCGCGTTAGCCCGCGCGACGGTTCTGCTGCCGACGCGCCGCGCCGTGCGCAGCCTGCGCGAGGCATTCCTGCGCGTGACCGGCGGTCGCGCCCTTCTGCTGCCGCGCATGATGCCGCTCGGCGATCTCGATGAGGACGAGTTGCTGTTGACGACCGAGCCTGCCTCGGGATCGGAGCCCGGCGCGGGACTCGCCGACATGCCGCCGGTCATCGGCGGCATGCGGCGGCAGTTGCTGCTGGCGCGCCTCGTACTTGGCGTCGGCCGCGTTTTGGACCCCGCTCAGGCAGTCGAACTTGCCGGCGAGCTTGCGCGCCTTCTCGACCAGATGGAAACCGAAGGCGTCGGGTTCGATCGTCTCAAGGATATCCGTCCCGCGGATCTTGCCCTTGCCAGGCATTGGGACGAGGTGCTCGCCTTTCTCTCGATCCTCACCGAAACCTGGCCCGCCGTGCTCGCCGAAGAGGGCGCCATCGGTCCGTCGGAGCGCCGCAACAGGCTGCTCGCCGCCCAGGGCGAACACTGGCGCGCGGCGCCGCCCGGCGGCTGGGTCGTGGCCGCTGGTTCGACCGGCTCGATCCCGGCGACGGCGGAACTGCTGGCCGCCATATCGCGCCTGCCGCAGGGCTGCGTCGTGCTGCCCGGTCTCGATCTCGACATGGCCGAGGGCGACTGGGCGAAGCTGGAGGACCAGGAAACCCATCCCCAGTCGGGCCTTGCCCGCCTGTTGCGCCATATCGGTGTCGGCCGCGATGCAGTGCGCCCGTGGGGTGCCGACTGGCCTTCGGCCGCGGCGGGGATCGGCAGGCCGGAGCGCGCCCGCGTTCTGGCCGCAGCACTCAACCCCGAACCGGTTGCAGCGCCTGCCGATGCGGGCACGGCGCTTGCCGGGGTGAGCTGGCTCGAAGCCCCCGCGCCCGAGGAAGAAGCCGCCGCCGTCGCGCTGGTGATGCGCGAAACGCTGCGCCACGATGGCCGTACGGCGGCGCTGGTGACGCCCGATCGCGCCCTGGCCCGGCGCGTTGCCGCCAAGCTCAAGCGCTGGAACATCGAGATCGACGATTCGGCGGGCACGCCGCTCGCGGCGACCCCGGTCGCCACCTACCTACGCCTCGTCGCGGAAATGGTCGCAGGCGGCTTCGATGCCGTCGCGGTGCTTGCCTGTCTCAAGCATCCGCTCGCCTCTGGCGGCGAAGCGCGCGATGCCTTCCGCGCCCGCGTACGCGACCTCGACCGTCTTGTCCTGCGCGGACCGTCAGGGGCGCGCGGGGTGGCGGGTCTGCGCGCGCGCATCGCTGCGCGTGCCGAAGAGCTCGCGGCGCGCAAGGAATCCGAACGCGCCCAGAAGGACGCCGAGCGCGTGCGCCGCCTGCTGCCGTGGTTCGACGGCGTGGTGGCGCTGGTGCAGCCGTTCATCGACACGATGGCGGGACGCGGCGCCGGCCCGGCGACGCTCGCCCGCGCGCACGTCGCCGCGGCGGAGGCATTGGCCGCCAGCGACGCCGAATCCGGTGCCGCGCGCCTGTGGTGCGGCGAAGAAGCCGAATCGGTTGCTGCGTTTTTCGCCGATATCGAAGGGGCGGCTGCGGGTTTCGCTGCGGTTGCGGGGCGTCGCTACCCGGACATGATGGCGGCGCTGATGGCCGGGCGTGTCGTGCGCCCGCGCTTCGGGCGCCATCCGCGCCTCAGCATCTGGGGGCCGCTCGAGGCGCGCCTCCAGCATGCCGATGTGGTGATCCTGTCCGGACTGAACGAGGGAACCTGGCCGCCCAATCCCGGCATGGACCCGTGGATGAGCCGACCGATGCGCGCCGATCTCGGCCTAGCGCTGCCTGAACGGCGCATCGGCCTTGCCGCCCACGACTTTGCCGAGGCGTTTTCCGCGCCGCAGGTGGTGATGACGCGCTCGCTGCGCGTCGGCGGCCAGCCGACGGTGCCGTCACGCTGGTTGCTGCGGCTCGCCAATACGGTCGGCAGCGATATCGTGACGGAAATGCAGACGCGCGGGCGCGATTGGCGCGCGCGCGCATGGATGCTCGATCGCCGCCTCGCCCCTGAACCCGCCACCCGCCCGATGCCGTGCCCGCCGGTGAAGCTGCGTCCGCGACGCCTCTCGGTGACCGAAATCGGCGACCTGCAGATAAACCCCTACGCGATTTACGCGCGCCATGTTCTCGGCCTCGATCCGCTGGAGGCACTCGGCGCCGACCCGGGTGCGGCGGAGCGCGGCACCTTCATCCATGATGCGATGGAAAAGTTCCTCGCTCGCTTCCCGAAGGGCGTGCCTGCGGGCGGGGCCGAGGAGTTTCGCATTGCCCTCGAAGAAATCGGCCTTGCCTGCCTTGCGCCCGCCGGCCTCGCGCCCAGCCTGCACGCCATCTGGTGGCCGCGCTTTCGCGACATCGCCCGCTTCGTCGCCACGCAGGAAGTCGTCCGCCGCGCCACCTCGCGGCCGCTCGCGGCGGAAGCGGCGGGGCGGTTGCGCATCGAAACGAAGGCGGGAGATTTCTTCCTCACCGGGCGCGCCGACCGCGTGGATTTGCTGGGCGACGGCCGCCTCGCCATCGTCGATTACAAGACGGGCGCCCTGCCGGAACCGGGCGACGACCGCTCCGGCTTTGCGCCGCAATTGCCGCTCTTGGCGGCGATGGCCGAGGCGGGCGTTCTTGCAGGCGTACGTCCGAAGGAAGTCTCCGAGCTTGCCTACTGGCAGCTTTCGGGCGGCGAGGACGGCGGCAAGGAGCAGCTTTTCCGATGTGCCGATGGCGTCGACATTCGCCAGGCCGTGCGCGATGCGCTGGCCGGGTTGCGCGGCCTGATCGAACGCTTCGAGAATCCCAAGATGGCCTACGCGCCCTATGTTCACCGGGCCCGCGTGCGCTTCGATGACTTCGCCCATCTCGCGCGCGAAGCGGAGTGGTCGGGCGGCGGCGAGGAGGACGGCGAATGACACGCCCGCCTCTTGCCCCCGTTCCCGACGACGCAACGGCGCGCCAGCGCCACGCCGCCGATCCGGCCGCCTCGGTCTGGGTCGGCGCGTCGGCGGGCACCGGCAAGACCAAGGTGCTGACCGACCGCGTGCTTGCCCTGTTGCTTGCGGGAACGCCGCCGCACAAGCTCCTGTGCCTGACCTACACGCGGGCGGCGGCGGCGGAAATGGCGATCCGCGTGCAGCGCGAGCTGGGCCGCCTTGCCCTTGCCAAGGAGGCCGACCTCGACCATGCGCTTTCCGCCCTTGGCGCCGCGGCCGATGCGACGACCCGCGCCCGCGCACGCCGCCTGTTCGCCCAGGTTCTCGATTGTCCCGGCGGGCTCAAGATCCAGACCATTCACGCCTTCTGCGAATCACTGCTGCGCCGTTTCCCGGTCGAGGCGGGGCTGGCCCCGCATTTCCAGTTGCTTGATGATACCGAGCAGCAGGCCCTTCTGTTCCATGCCCGCGACGAGGTCCTGGCCCGCGCGGTCGGCACCGGCGCGGCGGGGTCCGATGATGCGCTGGCGCGCGCGGTGGAGCGCGTCGCGGGGCGGCTGAACGCGGACAGCTTCAACAAGCTGATGGGAATCCTCACCCGCGAGCGCGGGCGCATCGCCCGCCTGCTGGCCCTCGAAGGCGGACTCGATGGCGCAATCGCCGCTCTCTGCGCGCGTCTTGGCGTACGCGCAGACGACACGGAAGCCTCCGTCATCGCCGCCGCCTGCGCCGATGCTGCCTTCGATGCACCCGCCCTGCGCAGGGCTGCGGCCGTGCTGGACGAAGGCGGGGTGACCGACAAGAAGAAGGCATCCGCGATGACGCCTTTCCTTGCCGCCGATATTTCCGCACGGCCCGGTCTGTACGAAGCGTATCTGGGTGGCTTCCTCACTGCGAAGGGCGAGGCATTCAAGACGATGATCACCGGGGGCGCGCTCAAGGGCGCCGACCGCCCGGATGTCCTGATCGACGCGATGCAGACGGAGGCCGAGCGTCTGCTGGCGGTGGAGGATCGCCGCCGTGCCGTGCGCACGGCGCAGGCCTCCATCGCGGCGTTGACCATCGGCGCCGCCCTGATCGAGACATACGCGGCCCGCAAGGCGCAAGCGGCACGGCTCGACTATGACGATCTGATCCTGCACGCGCGCGAGCTGCTCGCCACCCGGGAGGCGACGCAATGGGTCCTCTTCAAGCTCGATGGCGGCATCGATCACGTCCTGGTCGACGAGGCACAGGACACCAGCCCCGAGCAGTGGGACGTCGTGCGGCGGCTCACGGGCGAATTTTTCGCAGGGCTCGGCGCCCGTGCCGAGCGCGACGAAACGGCACGTACGATGTTTGCCGTCGGCGACGCCAAGCAGTCGATCTATTCCTTTCAGCGCGCCGATCCCCGCGCCTTTTCGGAAATGCGCGAGGCTTACCGGTCCGATGTCGCCGCCGTCGGCGGCGACTTCCGCGACGTGCTGCTGCAGCATTCCTTCCGTTCCGTCGCGCCGGTGCTGGCCGCCGTCGATCGCGTTTTCGCCAATGCCCCGGCCTCCGCCGGCGTCGCCGACGGCGAGGCGGTGCGCCATGTCACCAGCCGCGCAGGGCAGGCGGGGCGCGTCGAAATCTGGCCCGCCTTCGAGCCGGGCGACGACGTGCCCGCCGATCCCTGGGACCCGGACCCCGAGGCCGAGGCGGCGCGTTCGGCCGAGGTCGCACTTGCCGCCTTCATCGCCCAGCAGGTGAAGGAATGGAACGGGGTCCTCGACCTGCCGTCGCGCGGGCGCAAGCTGCGGGCGGGCGATGTTCTCGTTCTGGTGCGCAGGCGCACGCGGCTGGTCAACCAGCTGGTGCGCGCCTTCAAGCGGCTGGAGGTCGGCGTCACCGGCGTCGATCGCATGAAGCTCGCCTCCGAACTCGCGGTCATGGACCTCGTTGCGCTCGCCCGGTTCCTCGTTCTGCCCGAAGACGACTATTCGCTGGCCTGCGTGTTGAAGGGGCCATTCTGCGGCTGTGACGACGACGACCTGATCACGCTTGCCCCTGCGCGCAAGGGCACGTTGTGGGCGGAACTTTCGGCACGTGCCGGTGAGCGCGCGCGCTGGCTGGCGGCGCGCGATTTCCTCGCCCGATTGCTGGCGCGCACCGATTACCTGCGCCCGTTTGAACTGTTCGCGCAGGTTCTCGACGAACATGACGGCCGCGCCCGCCTGATCGCGCGCCTCGGCGCCGAAGCCGAAGACCCCGTCGACGAATTTCTTGAGCTCGCGCTCGCCTTCGAGCGCATCCATGCGCCATCCCTGCAGGGTTTCCTCGACTGGTTCGAAAGCGGCCAGAGCGATATCAAGCGCGACCTCGAACAGGCGAGCCTTGAGCACGTCCGCATCATGACGGTGCATGGCGCCAAGGGGCTGCAGGCCCCGCTTGTCATCCTGCCCGATACCATGGGCACCGAGCGCTCGCCCGAGGCGCCCTACTGGTGCGAAAGCCCGCGCGGCGGCGAAATGCCGCTGTGGACGCCGAAGGCGGGCGATCTCGATCCGGTGGGCCGCGCGCTCCGGCAGGCGGCGGCGGCGGCGCGCGACGAGGAACATCACCGGCTTCTCTACGTCGCCATGACGCGGGCCGAGGACATGCTGTTCATCGGCGGCTGGAAGGGTCGCAAGGCCGCCCCCGCGGGCTGCTGGTACAACCTCGTGCGTGACGGGCTCAAGGGCACGCCCGGGGTCGCGCCATTCACGTTCAATGACCCGCTGACGGGCTTCGAGGGCGAGGGTCTGCGTCTCGAAGCGGCGCAGACCGAAGAACCCGACCGCAAATCCGATGGCGAGGTGGAGGCTGCCGAGTTTCCCCGCCGCGCCCCGGAAAGATGGGAGACCGACCCGGCCCCGTCGGAAGGTGCGGCGGCGGCGCTGGCGCCATCGGCGGCGGAAGGCGAGCCCGCCCTCATCTCGCCGCTTGCCGGCGACCAGTCGGCGCGCTTCCTCAAGGGCCGTCTCGTGCACGGGCTGCTCGAATTTCTGCCGTCCCTGGCGCCGGCGGCGCGGGCCGGTGCGGCGGAACGCTTCCTTGCGCGCCCGGCACTCGGCCTCGACGCGGCGGCGCAGGCAGACATCGTTTCGGAAACCCTGGCGCTTTTCGACGATCCGGCCTTCGGCGGTCTCTTCGGCGCCGACAGCCTTGCCGAGGTGCCGATCACGGCGCGCTTCGGCACGCGCGTGGTCAACGGGCAGATCGACCGCCTGCTGGTGCGCGACGGGGAAATCCTCGCCGTCGATTACAAGACCGCGCGTCCGGTGCCCGCCGACGCATCAAAGGTGCCGTCGGCTTACGTCGCGCAGATGGCGCTCTATCGCGCGGCGCTCGGCGAAATTTTTCCCGGGCGCACCGTGCGTTGCGCGCTCCTCTACACGGCATCGGCGCGGCTCGTCGAGGTGCCGCCCGAATTGATGGATGCCGTCCTTGCGGGCGCCAAGTTGTCATAATCAATTTACATAAGCGTTTTACATAACAAGTACATGATATTTTCCGTAATTACTTTCAATTTACATAACAAAGCCGTTCGCCACAAATAAATCACAATTGATTATTTGGAAGTGTTCTTTGGCACGCGTAGAGTTTTTTCCGTCCGGAGCGGAAAGTCGCGCCGGAAGGAGCCGCTCCGAAGCGGCGAAACTCACCCAAGGAGAGCGTCATGAAGAAGATCGTTCTTGCGGCCCTTGCTGCGCTGTTCGCGCTGAGCACCCCGGCCCTGGCCTCGGTCATTTCCGGCAAAGCGCCTGTCGTCCAGCAGGAAGAAGGCGAAAAGAAGAAGGAAGGCGGCGGCGGCGGTGGCGACTAGCCCCAACCAGTTCGCTTGCCGGTAGCGGGTTCTCCCCCTTCCGGCGAGCCGTCAGGAGCCGGCGTGGTCCGCAAGGGTCACGCCGGTTCGCTTTTTGGCACTGTGAAACGGTCTGTCCGCTTGCCTTGACGCTGGCTCCCGCCGCCTTTTAGACTCCGCCCAGAAAACGTAACCATCCCGTGGGGTAAAAAATGAGTATGACCCAAGTCACCGACGCCAGCTTTGAAGCCGATGTGCTGAACGCACAAGGTCCGGTTCTGGTCGATTTCTGGGCCGAGTGGTGCGGCCCGTGCAAGCAGATCGCGCCGGTGCTGGAAGAAATGGCGAAGGAACTTCAGGGCAAGCTCACCATTGCCAAGGTCAATATCGACCATAACCCGCAGACCCCGTCCAAGTACGGCGTGCGCGGCATCCCGACGTTGATCCTGTTCAAGAACGGGCAGGTTGCGGGTACCAAGGTCGGCACTGCGCCGAAGACCGCGCTGATGGACTGGGTGCGTTCGGTCATCTGACTTTTCCGGTCTTCTTTTCCCGAAAGGGCCCCGTCTCGCGGCGGGGCCCTTTTGATTTGGGCGGATTTGCGGCTTTTGCCGCAATGTGGACATGGAGCGGGCGCAATCATGCCAAGTTGTGTCCAAATAAAGGAAATCATTTACATAACGAATATTTATCTTTTATAAGAGATTGTCTTTGTAATACAATATTAAGATCAAAAAATCGGTTTTTCGTCTATTTTTGTCTTGAGGTTTTATTTGTGAGGCGTATAGTGCAGTCATTCGGAGACGCACTGCGATCCGAATGCGGCGGGAGAACTGCCGCAACTTTTCTCTGGAGAGAGAAATGAAGAAGACCCTCCTGGCGATGCTTGCTGTCATGTTTGCGCTGTCCACCCCGGCGTTTGCCTCGGGCGTGATTTACCAGGAAGAGCCGGCGGCCGGTTCGGGCCAGCCCTCTGGTGAAGGCGAGAAGGAAAAGGCGGGCGACTAACGCCGCCTCGGACCGCTTCGGCGGTTCGACCGAAACGCAGAAACGGCGCGATGATAGTCGCGCCGTTTCTTTTTGTGCCTTCGGGGTGCTAGCGGGGGCGGTGGGCGTCGCCTTCGGCGGCCAGCACGGCGCCCGCAAGGTAAAGGGAGCCCGCCACCAGCACTCGTCCGGGCCTGCGCCCAAGTAGCGCATCTACGGCTGCGGTGATGCTGGTTGCGGTGCGGGCCGGCCGGCCAAGCCGCCGGGCGATGGCGGCGATGTCCTTTGCCGGGATGCCCGCGTGCTCGTCGGGCACAGGCACGGCGATGACGCTCGCCACGTGGTCCATCAGGGGGGCGAGGAAGCCTGCCGGGTCCTTGGTCCGGATCATGCCGCAGACGAGGTAGACGGGCCGGGCCGGGGTTTCCTGCCGCCAGCCGGCCAGTACCTGGCCGAGCGCGCGGCCCGCATGGGGATTGTGGCCGCCGTCGAGCCAGACCTCGAACCCGCGCCGGGACAGCCTGGCGCTTTCCCTGCCGCGCCCCAGATTCTGCAGGCGCGCGGGCCAGTCGGCGGCGGCGATGCCGCGGACAAGGGCCGTATCGTTCAAAGCCGGATCGCCGAAGGCGCGGGCGGCGGCCAAGGCGATTGCCGCATTGGCGAACTGGTGGCGTCCGGGCAGGGCGGGCACGGGCAGGTGAAGGGAACCTTTTGGGTCGCAAAACCGGAGCCCTCCGTCGGCTCTTTGCCCCTCGAAGTCCTTGCCGAAACGGATGAGCGGGGCACCTGCCTTGCGCGCGGCGGCGGCAATGACGCGGGCGGCGATGGCATGCTGGGGGCCGATCACGGCGGGTACGCCGCGCTTGAGAATTCCGGCCTTTTCACCGGCAATGGCCGCAAGGCCGTGCCCCAGGAACTGCTGGTGATCGAGGGACACCGGGGTGATGACCGAGACGCGAGGGCGCGCGATGACGTTGGTCGCGTCGAGCCTGCCGCCAAGACCGACCTCCAGCAGGGTGACGTCGGCTGCGTGCCGCGAAAAGGCGAGAAACGCCGCCGCCGTGGTGATCTCGAAAAACGTGATCGGCTCGCCTGCATTGGCCTTTTCGCATTCGCCGAGAACGGCGGCGAGTTCGCGTTCGGAGATCAGCTTTCCGGCCAGCCTGATGCGTTCGTGAAAGCGCACCAGATGGGGCGAGGTATAGGCATGAACGCGCGAGCCTGCTGCTTCGAACATGGCGCGCAGGTAGGCCACGACCGAGCCCTTGCCGTTGGTTCCGGCGACATGGATGACGGGGGGGATGTGGCGCTCGGGATGGCCGAGCGCGGCGAGCAGCCGCTCGATCCGGCCAAGCGACAGGTCGATGGTCCGCGGGTGAAGCGCCATCAGGCGCTTCAGCACGCGATCACTGGCCAGGATTGGGCCTCGCACCCGGGGCGGGGCGGACCGCCGCCTTGCTGCCGCCCGAAAGCTTGACCACATCGCCCGCCGGGGTGCGGTTGCGCAGAAGATCGAGGATTCGAGACAGCGTCGCGCGCATGTCGCGACGATGCACGACCATGTCGATCATGCCGTGCTCAAGCAGGTATTCGGCGCGCTGAAAGCCTTCGGGCAGGGTTTCGCGGATCGTGTCCTCGATCACGCGTGACCCGGCGAAGCCGATGATGGCGCCCGGTTCGGCAATGGCGATGTCGCCCAGCATGGCGAAGGACGCCGACACGCCGCCGGTGGTCGGATCGGTCAGCACGACGATATAGGGCAGGCCCGCATCGCGCATTTCCTCGACCGCGACGGTGGTGCGCGGCATCTGCATCAGCGAGAGAATGCCTTCCTGCATGCGCGCGCCGCCCGATGACGGGAAGACGATCAGCGGCGCTTCCTGAAGCACCGCGAGGCGTGCCGCCGTAAGGATGCCGTCGCCGACGGCGACACCCATGGACCCGCCCATGAAGCGGAAGTCGAAAGCAGCGACGACGGCGTTGACGCCGCCGATCTTGCCGTGGGCGACCTGGATCGCGTCGTCGACCTTGAGCTTGTTGCGCGATTCCTTGATGCGGTCCGAATAGCGCTTCTTGTCGCGAAAGCGCAGCGGATCATCGACGCAGTCGGGCAGTTCCACGGTCTGGTAGCTGCCCGGGTCGAAGATCATGTCGAGCCGTTCCTTGGCCGACACCCGCATGTGGTGATTGCAGTGGGTGCAGACGAACAGGTTCGCCGCCAGCTCGCGGTGAAAGATCATCTGTTCGCAGGACGGGCACTTGTGCCAGAGATTTTCCGGCACGTTCTCCTTGCGCACCAGCGCGCGGATCTTCGGCCGGACGAAATTCTTGAGCCAGTTCATGCGTCGGTTCCCGTCGTCGTTACCTGAGCAAAACCAAAAGCGTATCAGCCGCGTGCGCCGCGCACGCCGCCGGCAAGCGCGGACACGTAGGATAGCGCATCTTTAACCAGGGCGGTGCCGGCTTTTCCGCCTGCGTCGAGCCCGGCGCGGATGACCTCGACCAGCGCCGAGCCGACGACCGCGGCATCGGCGACGCGCGCAATGGCCGCCGCCTGTTCCGGGGTCTTGATACCGAAGCCGACGGCGATCGGCAGATCGGTGCGCTTGCGCAGGCCCGCGACGCGCCCGCCGACGTCGCCCGCATCCGCCGCGCGCGTGCCGGTGATGCCGGTGATCGAAACGTAATAGATGAAGCCCGACGTATTGGTCAGGACCTTGCCCATGCGCTTTTCGTCCGTCGTCGGCGTCGCCAGGCGGATGAAATGCAGCCCGGCTTTCAGCGCGGGCAGGCACAGTTCGGTGTCTTCCTCGGGCGGCAGGTCGACGACGATCAGGCCGTCGACGCCAGCGGCCTTGGCGTCGGCGAGAAAGCGGTCGTTGCCGTAGATATAGATCGGGTTGTAGTAGCCCATCAGCACGATCGGCGTGGCCGCGTCCCGCTCGCGGAAGCGGCGCACCATGTCGAGGGTCTTGATCATGTTCTGGCCGGAATGGAGCGCGCGCAAGGATGCCGCCTGGATCGCCGGGCCGTCGGCCATGGGATCGGAGAACGGCATGCCGAGCTCGATCACGTCGGCGCCCGCGGCGGGCAGGCCAGAAAGGATTTCGAGCGAGGTGTCGAAATCGGGATCGCCCGCGGTGATGAAGGTGACGAGCCCGGCGCGGCCTTCGGCCTTGAGCGTGGCGAAGCGCGCCCCGATGCGGTCAGGTGCAGCACTCACAGTTCGGTCCCCAGGTATTTCGCCACCGAGAACACGTCCTTGTCGCCGCGCCCGCACATGTTCATGACCATGAGGTGATCTTTCGGCAGGGTGGGCGCAAAGCGGATGACATGTGCCAGCGCGTGGGCGGGCTCAAGGGCGGGAATGATGCCTTCGATGCGCGAGCACAGCTTGAAGCCGGCCAGCGCTTCCTTGTCGGTCGCCGATACATAATTGACGCGCCCCGTGTCGTGCAGCCACGCATGTTCGGGGCCGATGCCGGGATAATCGAGCCCGGCGGAGATCGAATGCGCCTCGGTGATCTGGCCGTCGGAATCCTGCAGCAGGAAGGTACGGTTGCCATGCAGCACGCCCGGGCGCCCCGCGCTGATGGAGGCGGCGTGCTTGCCCGTCGCGATCCCTTCGCCCGCCGCTTCGACGGCGTACATCTGCACGTTTGCATCGTCGAGGAAGGGATGGAACAGGCCGATGGCGTTCGAGCCGCCGCCGATGCAGGCGATCAGGCTGTCGGGCAGGCGGCCTTCGGCCTCCATCATCTGTTCGCGGGTCTCAAAGCCGATCACCGACTGGAAGTCGCGCACCATGGCGGGATAGGGATGAGGCCCCGCCGCCGTGCCGATCAGGTAATAGGTTGTTTCGACGTTGGTCACCCAGTCGCGCAGGGCTTCGTTCATCGCGTCCTTGAGGGTGCGCGAGCCGGACTTCACCGGCACCACTTCGGCGCCCAGAAGCTTCATGCGGAAGACGTTGGGCTGCTGGCGCTCGATGTCGGTTTCGCCCATGTAGATGGTGCAGGACAGGTTGAAGCGCGCGCAAACCGTCGCCGTCGCCACGCCATGCTGGCCGGCGCCGGTTTCGGCGATGATGCGCTTCTTGCCCATGCGCCGGGCGAGCAGGATCTGGCCGAGGCAGTTGTTGATCTTGTGCGAGCCTGTGTGGTTGAGCTCGTCGCGCTTGAAATAGATCTTCGCCCCGCCGAGCTCCTCGGTCAGGCGTTCGGCAAAGTAAAGCGCCGACGGCCTGCCCGCGTAATGGGCGAGGAAATAGTCGAACTCGGCCCGGAAGGCCGGGTCGGCCTTGGCCGCGCCGTAGGCCGTCTCAAGCTCGAGGATCAGCGGCATCAGGGTTTCGGCGACGTAACGGCCGCCGAAGATGCCGAAATGTCCGGCCTCGTCAGGGCCGCTGCGGAAGGTGTTGGGTGTGCTCATATCTGGCTCTTACCAAAGGCCGGGACTATAGCGGCAGAGGGCAAGGAATCCAACGGTTCCCGCATGTCCTCACGACGCCGTACCGGCGGCCCGGGCGGCCCTGCCGAAAGCCGCGATCAGGGCCGGTTCCTTGACGCCGGGGCGGCTTTCCACGCCCGACGACACATCGACCATGTCCGCGCCGGTGATGGCGACGGCGCGGGCCAGGTTGGCCGCCGTCAGCCCGCCCGACAGCATCCACGGCCTTTTGCCCCGGTAGCCCGCCAGCATCCGCCAGTCGAAGGAGATGGCGTTGCCGCCGGGAAGGGCATCGGTCATTTCGGGCGGCGGCTTGGCATCGAAAAGCAGCATGTCGGCCACGTCTTCAAAAGCCCTGGCCGCGGCGAGGTCGTCGGGCGTCGCCAGCCTGATCGCGCGCAGGACCGGCAGGCCGAAGCGCGCACGGATGGCGGCAACGGCCTCGGGCGATTCGGAGCCGTGCAGCTGCAGGATATCCAGGCCGACGTCTTCCAGCGTTTCCTCGATGACGTTTTCCGGCGCATCGACGAAGACGCCGACGCGCTTTATGCCGTTGGGCACCATTGCCGAAAGCCGTGCGGCATCGGCGACGCCGAGATAGCGGGGCGAGGGCGGATAGAACATCAGGCCGACGAAATCGGCGCGGGCTTCGATGGCGGCCCGCATGGCCGCCTCGGAATTGACGCCGCAGATCTTGAAGCGCACGGCCATGCTAATTCCCCGATGCGGCGATCTCCGCAGCGATCTCTCGGGCGGCGGCGGCGGGATCGGCGGCGCCGGTGATGGGCCTGCCGATCACCAGGTAATCGGCGCCGGCGGCGATGGCTTCGCCCGGGGTCATGACCCGCTTCTGGTCGCCCACGTCGGCGCCGGCGGGGCGGATGCCCGGCGTCACCAGCTTGAAATCGGGGCCGAGCGCCCTGCGAATGGGGGTTATTTCGCGCGCCGAGCAGACGACGCCGTCGAGGCCCGATTCGTGGGCAAGGGCGGCAAGCCGCACCACCTGTTCCTCGACGCCGCCGATCACGCCCATGCGTTCGATGTCGGCGGTCTCGAGCGAGGTCAGCACGGTTACCGCGATGACCAGCGGCGCGGGCGTGCCCGCCTTTGCGGCGGCCTCGCGGGCGGCCTCGGCCGCGGCCGTCATCATCGCCCGCCCGCCCGCGGCATGGACGTTGACGATGCTGGGCGCGAGCGGTGCCGCGGCGCGCACGGCGGCGGCGACGGTGTTGGGAATGTCATGGAACTTGAGGTCGAGAAACAGGTCGCCCCCGGCAGCTTTACGCACTCGCGCCACGCCCGCAGGGCCCTGGGCCGAGAAAAATTCGAGGCCGAGCTTGATGCCGCAGCCCGCCCCCGCCAGCGCGCGGGCAAGCCCTTCGGCGCGCGCGAGGTCGGGCGTGTCGATGGCGCAGTAGATGCGTCTTGCGGCGTCTGCGGCGGTAAGGGGCGGCATGGGCTGGCGTCGCGGTCGTTGTTGGTATCAATTTGCCGCGGGTTATAGCGCGATTGGGGGCCGCGCGATACCGCGGGCGCCTAGTCGGCGTTGGCGATCATCCGCCGGCGGGCATCGTCGGCGGCTTCCGGGCCGCGGCGTTCGGCGGCGGCCAGCTCGTCCTTGAGGCGGCGGGTTTCTTCTTCCAGCTGCCGCTCATGGCGGGCAAGGCGGCGGCGCGCCAGCCGTCCGGGCAGGGATTTCAGCCAGAACCAGACGGCGGCCAGCAGGAAACCCGCAAAGAACGGCCCCAGCACAGCGGCATAGACCGGCAGGGAGATTTCGAGGGGAAACGGCCACAGCTTGAGGGTGATCGGGCCGGGGTTGGCCGCAGCGAACGCACCGGCAAAGGCCAGCACCGGCAAGGCAATGATCCAGAACAGAAAACGCATGGCTCTCTATCCCGCGCCCGTGAACCGGTGCGCCGGGGAAATTACTCCCCGGTGTTCAGCCGTTCGCGCAGTTGCTTGCCGGTCTTGAAAAAGGGCACGTGCTTGCGTGCCACGCGCACGGATTCGCCGGTACGCGGGTTGCGCCCGACGCGGGCATCGCGCTTCTTCACCGAAAAGGCGCCGAAGCCGCGCAGTTCCACGCGGTCGCCGCGCGCCAGCGCACGGGTGATTTCGTCGAAAATCGCGGAGACGATGCGCTCCACGTCGCGGTGATACAGGTGCGGGTTCTTCTCGGCGAGGCGCAGGATCAGTTCCGATTTCGTCATGCGGCTCTCTTTGCGTTTCCGGGGAACGGGTTCCTTACCCGACGCGGACCCCCCAGCCCCTTGTTTAGACAGGCACTATTTTAAATCAGGGTGCCAAACCGAAACCAGCCCGTCAAGTTTAAGTCTTTCAGAAAACAATGTTTTTCCGACTATCCGCTCGGCCAGGCCCAGCAGTTCCTCCGCCTCGCCCCGCACCCGGATATCGCGGACGGGCAGGGTTTTCGGGACCTTGCGGGCCTCGGCCAGCCAGTTCCGGGCCTCGCCCTCGCCGCCGATGGCATCGATGAGCCCGTTGGCCACCGCCTGGCGCCCGGTATAGATGCGCCCGTCGGCGAGCGCCCGGGCCCGGTCCAGGGCCAGCCTGCGGCGCTCGGCCACCATGGCGACGAACTGCTCGTACATGTCCATGACCACGGCGCGCGTCGCGGCGCGGCCTTCTTCGGTCAGCGGCTCGAGCGGGTTGGGCACGGCCTTGAGGGGCGAGGACTTGATCGCCTCGGCCTCGACGCCGAGCTTCTTCAGAAGCCCGGTCACGTCGGTCGACTGCAGGATGACGCCGATGGAGCCGGTGATGGTGCCCTGCTGGGCGAAGATGCGGTCGGCGCCGATCGCGGTCATGTAACCGCCCGATGCCGCGACCGTGCCCATCACGGCGACGACGGGCTTCGACTGGGCGATGCGGCGCAGTGCACGATAGAGGTTCTCGCCGCCGACGACGGTGCCGCCGGGGCTGTTGATACTGACGATCAGCGCGCGGGCGTGGTCGTCCGTCGCGATGCGCTTGAGCGCGCGGTCGAGTGCTGCGTCCTCGGCGATGATGCCGTTGATGGAAATTCTGGCGACATGGTCGCGGGGGATGACGCCGTTGTCACGGGCAATGCCGACCAGTACGGCGGCGGCAACGGCGATGATGGCAACGATGCGCCATACGGAAAGCCGGCGCTTCAGCTTGCGCCTGTCGATGACGGCATCCGATTCGAGAGACATGCTGTCCGTCCGATCGCTTGCCAGTTGGGCCGGGAATGATGGGAACGGCTTGTGCCGTTCCCATCATGCAACCGGTCGGGCCTACTTGTCGTCGTCGCTCTTGGCGCGTTCGGCGTTGGCGCGGTTGATGGCCGCGCCCAGGATATCGCCGAGGCTCGCGCCCGAATCCGACGACCCGTACTGGGCCATTGCCGCTTTTTCTTCCTCGATCTCGCGCGCCTTGATGCTGAGCGACAGCTTGCGCGTGGCGCGGTCGACCTGGGTGACCTTGGCATCGACCTTTTCGCCCACGGCGAAACGGTCGGTGCGCTGGTCGCCGCGATCGCGGGCGAGGTCGGCCTTGCGGATGAAGCCGGTGGCGCCATCCACTTCGACCTCGATCCCCTTGTCGGAGACCGATTTCACGGTGCAGGTCACGACATCGCCGCGGTTGATCTCGCCGGCCTTGCCCTCGAACGGGTCTTCGCCAAGCTGCTTGATGCCGAGGCTGATGCGTTCCTTTTCGACGTCCACATCAAGGACCTTCACCTTGACCATGTCGCCCTTCTTGTAGTCCTGGATGGCTTCTTCGCCGGGACGGTTCCAGTCGAGGTCCGACAGGTGAACCATGCCGTCGATGTCGCCGGGCAGGCCAACGAAAAGGCCGAACTCGGTGATGTTCTTGATCTCGCCTTCGATCTCGGTGCCGGGCTGGAACTTCGCGGAGAAGTCGTTCCACGGATTTTCCATGCACTGCTTGAGACCCAGCGAAATGCGGCGCTTCTGCGGATCGACATCCAGCACCATCACTTCCACTTCCTGCGAGGTGGAAACGATCTTGCCCGGATGGACGTTCTTCTTGGTCCAGCTCATTTCCGAGACATGGACCAGCGCTTCGACGCCCGGCTCCAGCTCCACGAAGGCGCCGTAGTCGGTGATGTTGGTGACGCGGCCCTTCAGGCGCGCGCCGACCGGGTACTTGGCCTGGATGCCTTCCCACGGATCGGCCTCGAGCTGCTTCATGCCGAGGCTGATGCGCTGGTTTTCCGGGTTGAAGCGGATGACCTGCACCTTCACCGTGTCGCCGACATTGAGCATTTCGCTCGGGTGATTGATGCGGCGCCAGGAAATGTCGGTGATGTGGAGCAGACCGTCCACGCCGCCGAGGTCGATGAACGCACCGTAGTCGGTGATGTTCTTGACCACGCCTTCCAGAACCTGGCCTTCCTTGAGGTTGGCGACCAGTTCCGAGCGGGCCTCGGCGCGGGATTCTTCGAGAACCGCGCGCCTGGAGACGACGATGTTCCCGCGCGAGCGGTCCATCTTCAGGATGTGGAATTCCTGCGGGTTGCCCATCAGGTGATTGACGTCGCGCACCGGGCGGATGTCGACCTGGGAACCGGGAAGGAACGCCACCGCGCCGGACAGGTCGACGGTGAAGCCGCCCTTCACGCGGCCGAAGATGACGCCCTTCACGCGGGTGTTCTGCTTGTGCGCGTCTTCGAGGTGCGTCCACGCTTCCTCGCGCCGTGCCTTCTCGCGGCTCAGCATCGTATCGCCGTTGCGGTCTTCGTAACGTTCGAGGAAGACCTCGACCGTGTCGCCCGGCTTCAGGTCGGACTTCACGCCCGGCACGCCGAATTCCTTCAGCGGCACGCGGCCGGCGGACTTCAGTCCGACGTCGATGATGGCGGCGTCGTTTTCGATGGCGATGATGGTGCCTTTGAGCACGCTGCCTTCGGCGGGTGCGCTCGTGCCGAAGGATTCTTCAAGAAGGTCGGCGAAATTCTCGCCCGTCGCGTACGGCTTGTCTGCCGTACCGGCTTTCTGAGTGGCCATATGTTCTCCTAGCTGGCTTCCGCGCCGTGCCCACGCCACCATGACGTGTCCCGAGTTTTGGAAAGGCGTCCCAAAGGGCTGCACCCCGATCCGGCGAGGATCTGCGCTTGCGGGAACGTGCCGTGTTACGGGCGGCGGCGGGCGGCTTCGACGAGCCCGAGGGCGATTTCGAAAACCTGATCCGCATCGAGGCCGGACGTATCCACGAGGTGAGCGTCCTCCGCCCTTTTCAGGGGCGATTGGGCCCGCTCGCTGTCGCGGGCGTCGCGCTCACGCATGTCCTGCAAAACGCGCGCCTTTATACTGGCTGGATCGGCTTCCCGCAACCGTTCCGATAGCTCCCGGGCCCGCCGCTCGGCCCGGATTTCAAGGGCCGCGGTCACGAAAAGCTTAATATCCGCCCCGGGGCACACCACGGTACCGATGTCGCGGCCGTCAATGACGGCGCCGGGGGCGCCCTGCGGGGGGCTGGCGGCGAAATCGCGCTGGAAGGCCAGCAGGGCGGCCCGCACCCCTGCATACGATGATATGCGCGATGCCAGCACCGCGATGTCGTCGCCCGCCAGCTCCGCATCATCCAGTTCATCGGCGCGCACCCGGCGGGCGGCGGCTTCGGCGGCGGCGGGGTCGGCCGGGTCGCCCGCCATGTCGCGCAGGTGCCGCGCGGCGGCACGGTAGAGCTTGCCGGAATCGAGGCGGGCATAGCCGTAATGGGCGGCAAGCCGTGCCGCCAGCGTCCCCTTGCCGGAGGCGGCCGGGCCGTCGATGGCGATGACGAAGGGCTTGGTTGTCACGCCGCGGCCGTGGCGATATCGGCGCCCAGACCCCGCATCAGCCCCTCGAACCCGGGGAAGGACGTGACGATGGCGCGGCCGTCGTCGACGGCGACACCCTTGTCGCAGGCAAGCCCGGCGACGAGGAAGGACATGGCGATACGGTGGTCGTAGTGCGTCACCACCGGCCCGCCGCCCGGCAGGCTGCCGCCGCGCCCGGTCACGATCAGGGTGTCGCCCTGTTCGCGCACATCGGCGCCGATGGCCCGCAGGCCGTCGCAGATCGCCGTCAGGCGGTCGGATTCCTTCACCCGCAGTTCGGCAAGGCCGTGCATGACCGTCGATCCTTCGGCGAAGGCGGCGGCAACGGCGAGGATCGGATATTCGTCGATCATCGACGGCGCGCGTTCGGCGGGCACCTCGACACCCTTGAGGCGCGAGGCGCGCACGCGCAGATCGGCGACCGGCTCGCCCGCTTCCTCGCGGACGTTTTCAAAGGCGATCTCGGCGCCCATCTCGCCCAGCGTCTGGTACAGCCCGATGCGCAGCGGGTTGGTGCCGATGTTGCGGATGGTGATGTCGGAACCCGGCACGATCAGCGCCGCCACCGCGGCGAAGGCGGCCGATGACGGATCGCCGGGCACCAGCACGTTGCGTGCCGTCAGCTCGGGCTGTCCGGTCAGCGTGATGCGCCGCGCCCCGTCGCGATCCTGGCGGATGGCGAGATGGGCGCCGAAATGGGCAAGCATCAGCTCGGTATGGTCGCGGGTCGCTTCCGGTTCGATCACGGTGGTGGTGCCCGGCGTGTTCAGTCCGGCGAGGATGATCGATGACTTCACCTGGGCGGAGGCCACGGGCAGGCGGTATTCGATCGGCACCGGCAGGCGCGCGCCGCGCACCAGCATGGGCAGGCGGCCGCCCGGCTGCGCGTCGAAACGCACGCCCATCTGCGACAGCGGTTCGATGACGCGCATCATCGGGCGGCGGCAGAGCGACGAATCGCCCGTCATGTGCGCCGACAGCGGATGGGTGCCGATCAGCCCGACCAGCAGGCGCGCGCCGGTGCCGGAATTGCCCATGTCGAGAACCTGTTCGGGCTGGGCAAGGCCGCCGACGCCGACGCCGGAAACTTCGTAAGTGGCGGCATCGAGCCGGTTGACCGTGACGCCGAGACGGCGCAGCGCTTCCGCCGTGCACAGTACGTCTTCGCCTTCAAGCAGGCCGTCGATGCGGGTGCGCCCGACGACAACCGCGCCGATCATCAATGCACGGTGGGAAATGGACTTGTCGCCAGGCACGCGCACGTCGCCCTTGAGCGCGCCGGACGGGCGGGCGGTCATCGGACGGAGCGGTTCGGTTTCAGCCATGGCTTTGTTTTTCCTTGGGCCGCCGGTTTTGGCGGCGGGTATTTCCTTATCACACCTCGTCCGGCCTGTCCTGCGCCCGCCACGCCGATGTGCAGCCGGGATTGATGGCGCAAATTTGCTTTTGACAGCGCCCCGCGATCATGGCAATTGGCTAACCGTGTTTCGACGCGGCCGGGGAGGGCGTTGCCCTTCATCGCCGCCGGTTTTTCGGAGGTCATCTGCGCAATGAAGCCTGAGTGGGGCATCAAGCGTACGTG
Source organism: Alphaproteobacteria bacterium (assembly GCA_038145705.1). Classification (GTDB taxonomy): domain Bacteria; phylum Pseudomonadota; class Alphaproteobacteria; order SMXQ01; family SMXQ01; genus WHSO01. The sequence goes on from JAYQQF010000006.1 coordinate 126,519, forward strand.
CCAGGATTGCGGCACCAAGTTCTACGACATGCGCAAGCCCGAGATCGCGTGCCCGAAATGCGGCGCCGCGTTTGTGGCCCAGCCGGCGAAGCCCAAGCGCGCGCCCAAGGCGGAGCCGAAGCCCGAGGCCGTGCCCAAGAAGGCTGCGCCCAAGAAGGCGGCCGCAGATGACGATCTCGAGAACGAGGATATCGACATCGACGACGTTGATCTCGATGACGACGACGACGACGAAGATGACGAGGTCATGGAGGACGCCTCCGACCTTGGCGACGACGACGACGACGTCTCCGAGGTGATGGAGAACATGGACGGGGAAAAGGACGCCTGAGGCCTCCGTTCCCCGCCCGAGCCCCTCTTTCCCCCTGTTTCCCCCCAATCTGCCGGTTTCAGCGTTCCTCGCCGGGCGCCGATTTTTTCCTTGCGTGGGCGCGGGGCTCGACCCTATGTTCGCCCCCCATGGCGGCCCGGGGCCCGAGAGGCACCGGCGCCAGCCCCGAATTTCGGGGCCGTAGCTCAGTTGGGAGAGCGCGTGAATGGCATTCACGAGGTCAGGGGTTCGATTCCCCTCGGCTCCACCAGTTCCAGAAAGGCCCGGGCCATCGTCCGGGCCTTCTCTTTTGGCGGAAAGCGCCGCGCCAAGATGAACGGCGGCTGAAAGCGGGGTTCAGGGCCGGTTCAAGCGGCCCCGGTCAATCTGTGCCCGTCATCGTCAACGACGGGAGTCCCGCCATGACCGCCTGCATCTTCAAACGTTCTTCCCTGCCTAGGGGCCTGACCGCGGCCGTTGCCGCTGTCGCTCTGGCCGGGGCGCTTGCCGCCCCGGCCGCGGCCGAGCCGCGCGGTACCCGCTTCGAGCGCGCCTTCGATCATGACGACGGGCATCCTGGCAAAGGCCACGGCAATGCCTGGGGCCGGCGCGCCAAGGCCGGGGTCGTCGCCGTCGATTATCGTGGTCCCCACGGCCACTGGCGCCCGCGCCATTACAATCGCCCGATCATCAGCGGCACGGTGATCTACGTCGAGCCGCGCCACGTGCGCCGCTACCGCAACGTGGTGGTGATCCGTCCCTTCGGCCACCGCTACCACGGCTACGGTCATTACCGGCGCGATGCCGAGGCGTGGCGCTACCTTGCCTTCACCGCGATCACGCTCGGCATCCTCAACAACATGAACGAGCGTCAGCAGCGGTCCTATGAACAGGCGCAGGTGACGGCCGCCAGTGCGCCCATCGGCCAGACCATCACCTGGAACGATTCGGGGGCCTTCGGTTCGGTCACGCCGCTCCGCGACGGAACGTCGTCGGGCGGCGCCTATTGCCGCGAGTTCCGCCAGACTGTGACCATCGGCGGGCGCACCGAAGACGCCTTCGGCACCGCCTGCCGCAAGCCCGACGGCGCCTGGGAGGTTGTCTCGTCCGGCCAGTAAAAAAGGAGCAGACGCTTGGGCGTGGTCCCCCCTCACGCGCCCGGCGAGCGGAAAAGGCCCGGACATCGTCCGGGCCTTTTTCCCATCCGCAGTATTTGTGCGGGCCAATTACTTGTTGATCGTAGTGCAGCCTTGCCCGCGCAGCCAGTTCTCGGCCTCTCTCCGGCTTTCGGCGAGAAAAGTATTGCCGCCGTGGCCCCACATTCTCTTGTTTTTTTCAACTTCCTGGCTGAGCGAGCGCGACAGGCTCGACGCAACGTTGTTCGCCGAAGCACCGCGCAATGTTTGCCGCCAGACGGTCAGCTTGTGGGTCGAGCCGATGAAGCACCCGCTGCGCGATGCCGGGTAAAACGTGTAGTCGCCGACCCGCGCGCTGCCACCCGAAAACTGGGTGTTGTTGTAGACCGTGACCTCGGCATAGCTCGACGAACTGCTTGACCCCGAACTGTTTGAGGACGAGCCACGCGAGGAAGAACTGCGCGACGAAGATTCGTAAGAACGGGACGGTGGGCTATAGGACCGTGACGGCGGGCTATAGCTGCGCCCTGACGTCGTGCCGGGCAAGGGCCCCCAGCCGCCCATACCGCCGCCGCCGCCCATGCCGCGGGCGGCATCGACCAGTGCCTTCATGGTGGGATCGTAATTGGGGCCGCTGTTGTTCGAGCGGGCCATCTCGCGCTCGCGCTGGCGCTGCCGTTGGCGGCGGTGCTCGTCTTCCTCTTCTTCTTTCTGCTTGCGCTTGGCTTCGGCGATGCGGCGTTCCTCGGCCTCGCGCGCCTCGCGCTCGCGGCGCTCGGCCTCGGCGCGCTGACGTTCCTGTTCGCGCGCGTTGGCAAAGACCCGGGCCGCAGACGCCTGCCGCTCGACGCGGTCGATCGCTGCCAGTGCCTTTTCGCCCTCGGTGGTCACGGTGCGGATCAGTTCGACCTTCTTCGCGGGCAATACATCGGCCTTGTTGGCTTCGGTCATGTTGCGCACGCGCAGCGCCGTCCACGAACTGCACTGGTTGCGCGCCGTGCTGATAGCGTTGTTGAAGGCATAACGCGCCGTGTCGTCATGGAGCCAGGAACGATCGGCCAGCGCCGGCGGGCAGTTGCGGCCTGAAAGATAACAGTGGCATTTGCCCGCGACGCGGGCCATCTGCTGGGTCACCGTTCCGGTCAGGGCCTTGGCCTGCTTCTGGCGCACCTTGTCCTTCTGCTGCACCTTGTCGAAGGCGTTGGCGAAGGCATCGCCGGAGGAAGCGGGCGGTGGTGCACCCGCACCCGTGCCACCCGGGGATTTGGCCGTGGTGGGAGCGTCGCCAAACTTGCGGTTCATGACGCTGGCGAGCGCGTCGGCGCCGGAGCCGGGCTTGCCCTTGTATTGTGCCGTCGTCGTCGGCGCCTGCGCGGGCTGGCTCGGGATGCCGAGGGCGCGGTCGAGTGCCGAGCTGACCCGGCTGTCCATCTTCGGCGCCTTGGCCGCAATCTCGGCGGCTTCGGCTGCAAGGGCGCGGTCGAGGTCGGCCAGCCCGCTGAACTGCATCTCGCAGATCGCGGGTTCGCCAAGAACGGCGCCGGTGCGCACGATGGATTTTGCTTCCTCGGCGGGAAGGTTCCCGTTCGCCTGCGCGGCACAGGCATCGGAACTGCGCGCCTGCTTGAACATCGTTGCCCACTTCGGGCTGCCGGGGCGGTTGTAGCTGCGGTTCTGGCCCGAGCGGGACCACGCACCGGGATCGAACACCAGCGCTGCGCGGATATCGGCGGGCAGGCGCAATTCACGCCGGCCCTGGCCGGTGGCGCCTTCGCCCCAGGCGATGGCGGCGATCTTGACGTTGTAGGGGACAATTTCGCGAAACGCGTTGGCGATGGGGGCGGGCAGGGCAGAAAGTTCGCGCACGCGCCCGTCGCGGGTATGAAGTTTTTCTTCCGCCTGCCAGCGGGCGGCGGTGTTGATCACCGGCTCGCCGAAGAAGCTGCCGATGCGCCAGCCGATATTGAGAGAGGTCAGGCAGATGCGGGCGACGTGCTTCGACTGGTCGGGGCCGAGCTCGCGGCAGAAGCGGCCCTTGATAGCCATCGTGCCTTCGGTATCGCGGGCCGTGGCCGGCGCCGCGGCGAGTCCGGCCGCCAGCGCGATCAGGCAGGTCAGGACGGTCCGGTTAACCATGCAGGGCCCCCTAGGCTGATGGCCGATCACAATTATTTTCGCGTTATGTCTGAAGATAACTGAACCGCAAGTGAACGCATTATGAAAATTCAGCTTGATGGGCGGGGGGGCGGCGCGGCTAAATTTCATTCGATTAATCGTGTTTCTTTTCAGGGTATCTCCATGTCCCGCCAAGCCCTTGCCGCAGTCCGCCGTGTCCTTCTTGCCGCGGCGCTTTTTTGTGCCGCGCCGCTGGTCGCGGCCCCGGCCTTTGCCCAGGTGCCGATGTCGGTGCAGGTCGATCTTTTGAACGCGCGCCTTGCCCAGGAGCTTGAGCGCGAGGATTACCGCGCCATGCTCGGCACCCTGGCCGAATTGCGCAAGCTCGATCCCAACCTGTCCAAGGACATGCTTTTCATGGAGGCCATAGCGCTTTCGCGTGTTGGGCGTTCGGCCGAAGCCAAGGCGCTGCTGGAACGCTACTTCAAGGAAGTGGGCCAGGGCGGGAAGTATTACTCGCAGGCGCTTGCGCTCTACAATACCGCCGACCGTCAGGCCAAGGCCGAGGCCGAGCGCGCGGAGGCCGAAAAGGCCCGGCGCGAGCGCGAGGCCGCCGCCCGCCGTGCTGCCGCGGCAAGGGCGGAGGAAGATCGCAAGAAGCGTGAAGCAGCCGACAAGGCGCGGCGTGAGGCGGCGGCGCGGGAGCAGAAAAGGCAGGCGCGGTCACGGGCGAACGAGCAGCGCTTCACCGATCTTTTCGCCCGCCACGCGTACAAGACGAACCTGTCCGTGGTGCGTGCCGACAGCCGCGCGACGTTTGAAATCGCCGCCAATGGCGACGTCATCGTTGCCCATCAGCTGCTGCAGTCGGGACTGGGCTGTTCGGACAACCTGTCCTACGTGGTGCGCCGCTACCGCAGGGGCAGCCAGCTTTTCAATGCGTCGGTTGGTTGCACCTACAGTGCGACGGCGCATCCCGCCCTTGCCGAAGGTGCTGAAGGGCGCACCTGGGTGTTGACGTCTTTTTCGGGCAATGTTTCGACGGGTGAATTCTTCGGCCCGTCGTCCCGCCACGCTTACGGCCACCAGTTGATGCTGCTGGGCACCGACGGCAAACGTGAAGCGGGCCCCTTCCTGATCGAGAACCTCGCGGCGTCTTCCTATCTGCGCAACGTCGAAATGGCGCCTGCGGAAGATGGCGGCGTCTGGCTGTTCGGCTATGTCCGGGGCGACATGAAGAAGCCCCTGCTCGCGCGTTACGGGCGCGACGGCAAGCAGATGTTCACCTATTCGCCTGTCCTTCAAAGTCCAGCCTCGGTCGAGCTCGCGCGGCCTTTGCCCCGCAAGGGCGGCGGCGTGGCGATCGCCTATTGCGCGAAATTTTCCGGCAATACATCCGAACTGACCGTCGCAGAGCTTACGGCATCGGGCACGCCGTTCTGGCAGCGGCGGACGGCCGGGGCCTGCCTCGACCGAGGCGCGCCGCTCGCGACGGTGCCCCGGCAGGCCATGGAAAATGGCACCCAGGGCGACGGCGTCGTTCTTGCCGGGAAGAGTGCTGCGAGGGGCATGTACCACCTTTACCTTGCGGGGCGGAACACGCAGCTTTCTTCCGCCCTTGTCCCGAATGGCTGGTCATCCGATAGCAAGGTATTGATCGTGCCGGTCACCGCATCGGGAGACAGGATCGTTTATACCATGCGCAGTGCCGTGATCTTCGGGCGCCTCGCCCGGCCGGCGCCGCGCGGCTGCGCCCCGGAAGATGAAAACGCCGACGGCAGGCCCCTTTGCGAGATCAGGGCGATCATGCCCTGGTACCGGGGCAGCGTTGCCGGCAAATACAGCTTCAATTCCGTCCTGTTTCCGCGCGCCCTGCGCCATCTCGACGATGGTTCCGTCATCATGGCGGGGGCTTGGTTGGAGCCCGGCCGCGATTACAACAAGTCCGAGAATTACGGCTTCTTCATCACGCGGCTGGGCAACGGCTACATGCCGATCTCCTTCAACGATCGGATGGTCGTCATGGAGAGTGCGGCGGCACCGGCACCTGTTGCAGCGGGCAAGGCTCCGGGTGGTACGCAGACGGCGGCCGCGCCTTCGCGGTCGATCGGCGCCGTCAGCGCGGTGCGAAGCCAGTTCGGCTACGCCGTCGTCACCCTGTCCGGTGCGAAGCCTGCCGCCGGCGTGAAGTTCTACGCCATGACCGTGACCGGCGAACGCATTCCGCTGACGCCGCACACGCGCAAGACAAAGGATGCGAACACGATCCTCGTCACCTCGCCGAATCTTTCGGCGCTGGCGGCGGGGGCCTCGGTCTTCGCCGAATGAACAGGAAACCAGCCATGAACATCCGCACCGCCGCCGCTTTCGCAGCTCTTCTTGTCCTCGGTGCCTGCACCGAGATCGCCGCCCGCCCGCAGGTCGATCTGGCGAGGGAAATGCCGCCCGACATCGCGCTCAACTACATCCGGTCCTACAAGCACCTGTCCGACAGGGATGTGACCAACACGATGAAAACCTACGGCTGCAGGTATTCGGATGCATCCATCACCCTGAACAAGGGCAGGACGGTCAAGTACCAGGACGTGCTTTTCGCGCCAGGCATGACGATGGCGATTGCCGATTATTACAGCATCTATGTGGTCATGCCGGGCGGACTGGAGGACGGCTGGTGCATGGTGACCATGCTGCCCAAAAACGATCCGGCCAAGCTGCAGAGCGAGCTCAACGACCTCGCCACCGCCTTCAACGCGCTCGGCACCAAACCGAAGCCCGTCCAGCCCTGAGCCTCGGCATTCCCGGCTGGACTTGAAAAACCGGTATCTCCGCCTATCTCTCCTTCATGGCGGTGCTCTCGTGGGCCGCCCGTGGCTCTCGCTCGGAGGAGGAGACCGATGTCGCGTGAACGTGGTTTTTCGTCGCCCTTTCTGCTGGGCTTCGACGTGTTCGAGGAAGCGCTCGAACGCATCGCCAAGTCGTCGGGCGACGGCTATCCCCCCTACAACGTCGAAAGCCTCGGGCCCGACCGGCTGCGCATCACCGTCGCCGTCGCCGGTTTCGACGAGAGCGAGCTGAGCGTCACGCTCGAAAACAGCGAGCTGTCCATCGCCGGCCGCCAGGCCGACGACCCGGGCGACCGCGTGTTTCTCCATCGCGGCATTGCCGCGCGCGCCTTCCAGCGCCGCTTCGTTCTTGCCGACGGCATGGAAGTGGCGGGTGCGGCCCTCGACAAGGGCCTGCTGCATATCGATCTGGTGCGCCCGCAGGGGCGCGAGACGAGCCGCTCCATCCCCATCGAGCGCCGCGGCTGAAATCCTGAAAAACCGGGGAGTTCAGAGTGATCTCAACCCGCCGTCGCGGCGTAAACCCGATGTTAAGTATGGGCCGCTAGGCTTCGTACCAAGGCGGATAGCCTGAAAGGCAAGTGTCATGGAATTGAACGCTGAAAAACGCATCATGTCCGACAACGACCTCGCCAACCTGGGGCTGCAGTTCGTTGCCTACGTCAAGCCGGTCGCCGACCGCGGCGATGTTGCCTATGCGATCTACGCCGCCGACGGCACGGAAATCGCCATCATGGAGAACCGCGACACGGCGGTGGCGGCGATCCGCAGCCACGACCTCGAACCGGTCTGCGTTCACTAATTTGTGCCCCGTGGGGCGACGCCACTGATTTTCGCCCTTCGGGGCAAACGGAATGAAAAACCCCGCGCCGATGGCACGGGGTTTTTTATTTGGTGCTTTTCGATCCTGTTTTCAGGCGGCGTGGCTCGCCGGTGCCTCGGTCAGCAACGCATAAAGAGCGTCTGCCGTATCCGAGCCGCGCAGCTTCTCGCAAATCTCACGGTCGCGAAGCTGGCGCGAAACGCGGGCAAGGGCCTTCAGATGGTCGGCACCCGCCGTTTCCGGGGCAAGCAGCAGGAAGATCAGATCGACGGGCTGTTCGTCGATGGAATCGAAATCGATGGGCTGTTCGACGCGGGCAAAGATACCACGGAGGCCCTTGAGGCCGGGCAGCTTGCCGTGCGGAATGGCGATGCCGCCGCCGACGCCGGTGGTCCCCAGCCGCTCGCGTTCCAGGAGAATCTCGAAGATCTCGCGCTCGCCCACGCCGGTGGCTTCCGAGCCAAGCCGGGCCAGTTCCTGAAGCGCCTGTTTCTTGCTGGTAACCTTGAGACTCGGAACGATGGTGGCAGGTGTGATCAGATCACTGATGTCCACTGTCATGTCCTTCTGTGAATGGGCCGCGATATCTCTCTCGCTGCGGTGCCGAGTCCCCCCCGGGGCTCATTCGGCGGCCGGTCCGGGTGGCGGCCTTCTCGGCGCCATCCCGTCGTCGCGGTGGCCGCACCATAGGTCTTGCGGCAGGTTAAAGTCAATAGAACATGGGAAATTGGTTAATACATTGAAATACAATGAATAAATCGTAGTTCTAAAGGCGGATGGCCTTCTCCCGGCGGCGCTGGGCGGAGGACGGGATATGCATGGATTCGCGGTATTTGGCGACCGTCCGCCGGGCGATCTCGATGCCTTCGCGTGACAGCAGGGTCACGATCTTGTCGTCGGACAGCACGGCGTGGGGCGTTTCGCCCTCGATCATCTCGCGGATGCGGTGGCGCACCGATTCGGCCGAATGTCCCTCGCCCCCCGCGGTCGCGGCGATGGCGGTGGTGAAAAAGTACTTGAGTTCGAACATACCGCGCGGCGTCGCCATGAACTTGGACGAAGTGACCCGGCTGACCGTCGATTCGTGCATGCCGATGGCATCGGCAACGTCGCGCAGGGTCAGGGGCTTCAGGAACTGCACGCCCTTTTCGAAGAAGTCCGACTGGGTGCGGACGATCTCGCTCGCCACCTTGAGGATCGTGGTGGCGCGCTGGTGCAGGGCGCGGACAAGCCAGTTGGCCGAGGTCATGCGCTCGTTGACGTAGTCCCGATCCGCCTTGCTGCGGGCGCCATTTTTGATTTCGGCGAAGTAGGTCTGGTTGACGAGCACGCGCGGCAGGGTATCGGCGTTGAGCTCCACCTGCCACGTGCCGTCGGTGCGCCGGCGCACGAGAATGTCGGGCACCACCGGCGGCGCCACGTTGTCTTCGAAGGCGAGGCCCGGCTTGGGGTCGAGGGCGCGGATCTCGGCCACCATGTCGGCGAGGTCCTCGTCGTCCACCTTGCACAGGCGCTTGATCTGGGCGATGTCGCGCTTGGCGAGAAGTTCGAGGTTGGCGACCAGCGTCGCCATGGCGGGATCGAAACGGTCGCGGTCCCTGAGCTGGATCGCCAGGCATTCGGCAAGGTTGCGGGCGAATACGCCGACCGGGTCGAAGCCCTGGCAGCGGGCCAGCACGGCCTCGACCGCATCGGTCCCGACGCCGAGCTTGTCGGCGACGTCTTCCAGCGTTCCGGTCAGGTAGCCCGCCTCGTCGAGCTGGTCGGCGAGCGCGCGGGCGATCATGCGTTCGGCCGGCTGTTCGAAGCCGACATTGATCTGGAAGACGATGTGTTCGCGCAGCGTCTTTTCACTGCTCAGCCGGTCCTCGAGGCCAAAACCGTCGCCGCCACCGCCGCGCGGATCGCCGCCCTGGCCCCAGTCGGCGAACTGTTCGGGCCGGTCGTCGTCGCTTGCCCCGGGGCGGTCATCGTTCGTGTAGTCGTTTTCGTAATCGGTATCGAGCGGCTGGTCCTGGGCCTCGGGCAGGCTTTCGGCGGCGGCATGGTCGGCCGCGTCACCCGGATCGGGCGCGGCATCGAAGCCGTCGACCGCGGCGTCGGGGGTGCCGTCCGCCTCCTGCTCGAAGCCGCCCTCGGCCGACTCGCGCTCGAGCAGCGGATTTTCCTGGATTTCGGTTTCGATGTAGCTCGCCAGTTCCTGGTTCGACATCTGCAGCAGCTTGATGGCCTGCTGCAGCTGGGGCGTCATCACCAGCTGCTGGGATTGTCTTTGAACGAGTCTGGGGCCAACCGCCATTGCGAAACGCCTACAGGCTGAACCGTTCCCCCAGGTAGACCCTGCGCACGTCCTCGTGCGTCAGAATCTCGGACGGCTTGCCTTCCATCAGCACGTGCCCGTCGTGGATGATGTAGGCGCGGTCGACGATCTCCAGCGTTTCGCGGACGTTGTGATCGGTGATGAGAACGCCGATGCCGCGATCCTTCAGGTGCAGCACCAGGTCGCGGATATCGCCGAGCGCAACCGGGTCGATGCCGGCCAGCGGCTCGTCCAGCAGCATGAACTTCGGCTGCGCGGCAAGGGCGCGCGCGATTTCGACGCGGCGGCGTTCGCCGCCCGACAGCGCCAGCGCCGGCGTGCGGGCCAGATGGGAAATGGAAAATTCCGCCAGCAGGTCTTCGAGCATCGCCTCGCGCCGTTCGGCGTCGGGTTCGGTCGCTTCGAGAATGGCGCGGATGTTGTCTGCCACCGACAGGCCGCGAAAGATGGAGGCTTCCTGCGGCAGGTAGCCGATGCCCAGCCGCGCGCGCCGGTACATCGGCAGGCTCGTGATGTCCTGCCCGTCGAGCCGTATGGTGCCGTAGTCGGCGGCGATCAGCCCGCTCATGATGTAAAAGCAGGTGGTCTTGCCGGCGCCGTTGGGTCCCAGCAGTCCGACGATCTCGCCGCGCTGCACGGTCATGGAGACGTCGCGCAGCACGGGGCGGCGATGGAAGCGCTTGCCGAGGTTGATGGCTTCGAGGCCGGGATTGTCGCGCACCAGCGCCGGCCCGAAAGTGGCGGGTTCTGAAGATGCGGCGGTCGGTCCCTTGGCGGGGGTCTGTTCTTTCATGACCCCTTATTATTGGCCTGATTCTTGCTATTTAGTGAAGATTAATCTTAACGGCTGGCCCCGGACGGCGCATTTTCCGGCTTTTTGTCCTGTTCGATCAGGGCGCGGACGGGGGCAGAGGGACTCGCCAGGATGCGGGAAATGCCGCTCCTGAAGTTCACTTCGGCATATTCGCCGTTGAGCTGGTTGTCCTGCCGGGTGATGCGGACGCGGCCCCAGAGATGGGCAAGTTCGCGCTGCGGGAAATAGACGCCGCGGCTGCCGAGCGCCACTTCGCCCGGGCGCGTGACCGAAACGTTGCCGTAGGCATCCATGCGTTCGATGGTGCTGCGCCCGCCGGTCTGGGCTTGCTTCTTTGCCGATTTCTTCCTGACGGCTTCATCGACGAAATGCGCGGTGAGGACGTCGGCGCGCACCGTGCGTTCGCCGCCGGAACCTTTCGCCTTGCCCTTGGCCGGGACCGGGCGCGCGACCGCGTTGCCGCGGGCAACGGCAAGGCTGCGCTCTTCGTAATACTCGAGGCTGTCGCGCGCGGTGACGATGTCTGTCTGGGTGACCAGCCTGAGGCCGGCGCCGGTGATGACCAGCACGCCCTTGCGGACGTCATAGGTCGCCTTGTCGCCGTAGGCCGTCTCGCTCGGCGAGACGATGCGCACGTTGCCGACGGCATCGATGCGGTAGACCTCGGTGTTGCCGCCCGCGATTTCCTCGTAATAGGCGATCAGCGTGTCGCCGTGGACCGTGGTATCGCCCTGGATCGCCTTGGCGTTGACGCGCGCGATGTACTGTTTGGTGTTCTGGTTCCACTCGATCCCTTCATCGGCATAAACCTGGATCGGCTTGTCGGATTTGGAACCGAGGCCGAGGCTTTGCGCTGCCCGGGCCGGGCCCGTGGCCGCCAGCGCCAGAAGCGCGCCCGCGATGAGGGCCAGCATTGCCCACTGCCGTGTTTTCATTTCTTCCCCCCGGTTGATGCGCGCTTCGGCTTCGCCGGCGTTTCCTTCTTGCGATAAAGCGTCAGTTGCGACTTGCCCGTGAAGATGACGCGCTTGCCGCCGTCGAGAATGCGAAAGCCCTTCGACTTGATGTCGGCGGCGGGGCCATGCCCCGTGACGGGATCGTTGCCGAAGGCGGTCGAATCCTTGAGGTTGATCCGTGCCGTCTGCGTATTGAATTCCATGCCCGAATCATGGAACAGGTTGACGCCGTTGCGCAGGTCGAGGATCTGCGTCGATTGATGGTAATCGCCTTCCGGCGCCGACAGGGCGACCCAGGCGCCGCCGCTCATGGTCATGTCGCCCTTGGGGCTTTGCAGGCGAATCTTGTCGGCCTTCGCCGTTTCCTGCACGGCCGTCGTCGCCGTGACCAGATAAGGCTGCTTGTTCCTGTTGCGCCCCGCATAGCGCGCGTTGACCATGCTGAGCTGGCGCGCATCCTCCGGCTTGACCAGTGAAAAGCCGATGCGGAAGCCCGGGTCCGTGTTGCGCAGTTGCGCCCAGACGATGACCAGCGCGATCAGCGACAGCGCCACCGCGGGCAGCAGGATCTTGAGAAGGCCGACGGTCCGGCTCCACCCCTGCCGCCGCGCCGCGGGCCGAGGCGCGGCCTGGTTCGCGAGGGCGGGCGTCGGCGGGGTCATGTCAGGCAACGCCCGAATGCAGGATGTCGTGAATGTGGACGATGCCGGCCAGTTTGCCGTCATCGACGACGAACAGCGTCGTGATGGTGCGGTCGTTCATGATGCCGAGCGCTTCCGCGGCCAGCGCATTCGAGGAAATGGTCACGGGCGATGCCGTCATGACGTCGGCGGCCTTCTGGCGCAGAAGGTCGGGCGCCATGTGGCGGCGCAGGTCGCCGTCGGTGATGATGCCTGCCAGCTTGCCGCCGCGAACGACGCCGACGCAGCCGAAATGCTTTGCCGTCATGGTGATCAGGACATCGGCCATCTTGTCGCCGGGTGCTGCGACCGGAATCTCTTCGCCCGCGTGCATGATGTCGGCGACCTTGAGCAACCGCTTGCCGAGCTGTCCGCCCGGATGCAGCAGTTGAAAATCGTCCGAGGTGAAGCCGCGCCGTTCCAGCAGCGCCACCGCCAGCGCATCGCCCATGGCGAGCGTCATCGTCGTCGATGTCGTGGGCGCAAGACCCATCGGACAGGCTTCCTTGGCGCGCGGCAGTTCCAGCACGACATCGGCGGCTTCCGCGAGCTGGCTTTTCGGATCGGCGGTGATCGCGATCAGGGGGATCGAGAAACGGCGGGTGTGCGCGACCAGATCGCCGAGCTCGGCGGTGGTGCCCGAATTGGAAATGGCGATCACCGCGTCCGAACGCGTGACCATGCCGAGATCGCCGTGGGACGCTTCGGCCGGATGAACGAAGAAGGCCGGCGTACCGGTGGAGGCGAGGGTGGCCGCGATCTTGTGCGCGACATGGCCGCTCTTGCCCATGCCGGAAACGATGAGACGTCCCTCGATGCCGGCGATCAGGTCGAGCGCCGCATCGAAGCGCGCATCGAGCCTGCGCGAGGCTTCGGCCAGGCCCTCGGCCTCGATGGTGAAGACCCGGCGCGCCGCGGCCAGTCCGTCACCCGATGCGCGCGCGCCTTTCGCGCCCTTCGCGGATTTCGGGGCGGTCTTGGGGGATGCGGCGCGGCTGCGGGCGGTGCTCATGGATCGGGGTGGTGTCCTTTCGGGCGCGATGCTAGCAGATTCGCCCGCCGCGCCATACTCGCCTTACTCGTTATGGGCGTGGTTCAGTGGTGGAAAATGTCGTCGCCCTCGCCGAAGCCGGCAAGGTCCAGCGCCACGCGGTGGGGCAGGAAGTCGAAGCAGGCCTGGGCCAGCGCCACCCGGCCTTCGCGGGCGAGCATCTCGTCGAGGCGCGCCTTCAGCACGTGCAGATGAAGGACGTCCGAGGCCGCGTAGGTCTTCTGGGCGTCGGTCAGCGCGCCGGCGCCCCAGTCGGAGGACTGCTGCTGCTTGCTCAGCTCGACGCCGCCCAACTCGCGGCAGAGGTCGGCAAGCCCGTGGCGGTCGGTGTAGGTGCGCGCCAGCTTGGATGCGATCTTGGTGCAATAGACCGGCGCGCAATCGATGCCCATCCAGTATTTCAGCGCGGCGATGTCGAAGCGGGCGAAGTGAAAAATCTTGAGGCGTTTCGGATCGGCGAGCGTACGCGCGAGGTTCGGTGCCTTGTAGGGGCGCGGCTGCTGGGGCAGGCGGACGAGATGGGCATCGCCGTTGCCCGCCGACAGCTGCACGACGCAGAGCCGGTCGCGCGGGGTGATCAGGCCCATGGTCTCGGTATCGACGGCGATGATATCGCCGAGATCGAGGCCGTCGGGCAGGTCGCCTTCATGAAGATGGATGGCCATCGCGTGCTCCCTAATGGCGGCGGGGCCGCGAAAGCGGCCCGGCCGAAGATGGTGCCCAGGAGAAGACTCGAACTTCCACGAGCTTTCGCCCACTAGTACCTGAAACTAGCGCGTCTACCAATTCCGCCACCTGGGCACGGAATCCGGAGCAGGACCCCCTTTGACGGGGGACGGCTGGCGCCTTTGGGGCTGCCCGCCGCTGCAAGCGGGGTTGAATATACTCAGCCCCCGCCAAAGTCAACTCTCGCGGGGGCTTGCGTCCGCCCATCCGCCCGCCGGCCCCGCCATCCTTGACGGCGCCCGGCCTCGCGCCTATTAGGCAAGGGCTCAGGAACGAAGGGGTTTTGGTCATGGGTCCACGTCAGGTCACGGTATTCGGCGCTTCCGGCTTTCTCGGCCGCCATGTTGTCAAGCGGCTCGCCGCCGATGGCGCGCGCATCGTCGCCGCGGTACGCGATACGGAAGCAGCCGCTTTCCTGCGCACCATGGGCGATGTCGGCCAGATCGTGCCGCTCGCTTGCGATATTCGCAACGAAGCCTTGGTGACCCGCGCGCTGGCCGGTTCGGATGCCGCGGTGAACCTCGTCGGCATTCTCTATGAAAAGGGTTCCAACAGGTTCGATGCCATTCATGCCGGGGGTCCGGGCATTATCGCCCGCGCCGCGGCCGCGGCGGGCCTGCGCTCGCTGGTTCATGTATCGGCCATCGGCGCCGACGAGAATGCTGCTTCCGCCTATGCGAGTTCCAAAGGCCGGGGCGAGGCCGCGGTGCGCGCCGCTTTCCCCGATGCCGTGATCCTGCGTCCGTCCATCGTGTTCGGGCCCGAGGACGATTTTTTCAACCGCTTCGCCTGCCTCGCCCGCCTGGCGCCGGCGCTGCCGCTCTTCGGCGGCGGCAAGACGCGCTTCCAGCCGGTCTATGTCTGCGACGTCGCCGAGGCGGTGGCACGTTCGCTCGCGCGCCACGATGCCCGCGGCCGCACCTTCGAGCTCGGCGGCCCGCGCGTCGCGAGCTTCCGCGAGCTGATGGAGGAAATCCTGTCGGTCACCGGCCGCCGGCGCGGTCTGGTGCCGCTGCCGATGGGCCTTGCCGACGTGATCGGCTTCTTCGGCGACCTGGGCAAGGTCTTCGGCATCCCGCCGCAGCTCACCCGCGATCAGGCGGTTCTGCTGCGCAGCGACAACGTTGCCTCTTCGGACGGCCTGGCCGCGCTCGGAATCCGGGCGACGGCGATGGATGTCGTGCTGCCGGCCTATCTCGACCGCTTCCGCCGCACCGGCCGCTTCCAAAGCCCGCGTTTCTAGGGTTTCCGCTTCAGGCGGGGCAGGCCACGGTCAGGGCACTGTCCTGCACGCCATAGGCGTAGACGAGCGTCAGCAGCACCGCGCCGAGCACGATGCGGTAGACGACGAAGGGCGTGAAGCTCGCCCGCTTCAGCCACCCCATCATGGCGACGATCGCAACGAAGGCGGCAACGAACGCGAGGCCCGCCGACATGAAGACCGCGTGGGTCAGCTGGGCGTTGCCTTCCTTGACCAGGTCGAGACCCGCCAGCGTTCCTGCCGCGACGATGACCGGGATCGCCATCAGCATCGAGAAGCGCGCCGCGGCGACGCGCTCGAAGCCGAGGAGGCGCGCCGCCGTCATGGTGATGCCCGAGCGCGACGTGCCCGGG
This sequence comes from Alphaproteobacteria bacterium, assembly GCA_038145705.1. Lineage (GTDB taxonomy): Bacteria > Pseudomonadota > Alphaproteobacteria > SMXQ01 > SMXQ01 > WHSO01. Next base: position 141,907 of record JAYQQF010000006.1, read on the forward strand.
ATCAGCGCGACCGCCTGAAAGGCGCCGATGAACAGCGCCGATTGCCAGGTCATGTGATCGACCCGGCGAATCTTGAGGCCCCAGCGGTCCGCCACCCACAGGAGCACGGCAAAGCCCAGCGTCGCCCAGGCGATGACCTTGAGACTGCGCAGTTCCAGGCCGAGGTAGGTCTTGACCAGCCAGCCTGCGACGACCACCGGGATCGTCGCCAGCACCAGGAACAGGAACAGGCGGGCCTCGTTGGAGCGCCGCCCGCGGGCCAGGTTGAAGACGCCGCGCGCCATGCCGAAGCATTCGGGCCACAGGTAGACGACGACGGCGCCCAGCGTGCCGACATGGACGGCGATATCGATCATCAGGCCCTGGTCGCACCAGCCGGTCAGGCGCGGAAGCATGATCAGGTGCGCTTGCGAGGAGATGGGAAGGAATTCGGTAATGCCCTGAACCAGGGCAGTAACGATCATCTGCAGCAGGCTCAAGCTGTCCCCCCCTTCGGTCATCGGCCCCGCGGCCGACGGGAGGCTTATAACACAGGATGTGGGGGTCGTCAGGGGCAAGGCACCCCAAGGTTTCGAAGAAAATAGTTCCAGATCGAGACTAAATAATCCAGTCCATCGGTGGTCCCGGGGTGAACATACGCCGTGAAGCGCCGGTGCGCCGCGATCGGAGTGTATTTTAAGACAGAAACACTGACCAATATGTACGTTTTTGCTCGCTTTCCCTTGGCTTGTCAAATATGAGGGGCCGTTAAAGGCGTTTCGCCGGCTCCTTTCAGGATGAAGAACCGGCCCCCGACGGGGGTTCTCGCCCGTTTAGTCCGCCCCTCGGGCGGCAACGGCAGGCAGGTTGTTCGGCGCCGCCCGATTTTTGAAACTGCAGCTTTTTGAAACTGAAGCAAGGCGCAAGCGTTCGATGTCCCAGAAGATGCTGAAATTCACCGGCCTCGCCGGCCGCATGCCCGACAAGCGCGAGGCCGAAGACCGCCGCGCCGACTTCGGCGAGATCTACGCCCGCTTCTCCGACCTGGCCGCGGCCGAGCAGGCTTCGCGCTGTTCCCAGTGCGGCGTGCCCTTCTGCCAGGTCCATTGTCCGGTTTCCAACAACATTCCCGACTGGCTGAAGCTGACGGCCGAGGGCCGCCTCGAGGAAGCCTACGAGGTTTCGGCGGCGACCAATTCCATGCCCGAAGTGTGCGGGCGCATCTGTCCGCAGGACCGCCTGTGCGAGGGCAACTGCGTGCTCGAACAGTCGGGCCACGGTTCCGTCACCATCGGCTCGGTCGAGAAGTACATCACCGACACGGCGTTTGAGCGCGGCTGGGTCAAGCCGCCGAAGCCCGCGTCCGAAAACGGACGTTCGGTCGCCATCATCGGCGCCGGCCCGGCTGGTCTTGCCGCCGCCGAACAGCTGCGCCAGCGCGGCTACGAGGTGCACGTCTACGACCGCTACGACCGCGCGGGCGGCCTGCTGATTTACGGGATTCCCAACTTCAAGCTGGAAAAGGAAGTGGTCGAGCGTCGGGCCAAGCTGCTCAAGGACGCCGGCATCACCTTCCATCTCAATTGCGCCGTCGGCAAGGACGTGACGATGGCGGAACTGCGCAAGCGCCACACCGCGGTGCTGATCGCGACCGGCGTCTACAAGGCGCGCGACATCAAGATGCCGGGCTCCGGCCTCAAGGGCATCTTCCAGGCGATGGATTACCTGACGACGTCCAACCGCATTGGCCTCGGCGACAAGGTTCCGGTCTTTGCCGACGGCACGCTGAACGCGGCAGGCCGCAACATCGTCGTCATCGGCGGTGGCGACACTGCGATGGACTGCGTGCGCACGGCCATTCGCCAGGGCGCCAAGTCGGTGAAGTGCCTGTACCGGCGCGACCGCGACAACATGCCGGGCTCGCGGCGCGAGGTCGCCCATGCCGAGGAAGAAGGCGTCGAGTTCGTCTGGCTGGCCGCGCCCGAAGCGATTCTGGGCGACGGCAAGGTGACGGGCGTGCGTTCCCAGCGCATTCATCTCGGCGTGCCCGATGCGACCGGGCGCCAGACGCCGGAACCGATCGAGGGCTCGTCCTTCAACGTCGACGCCGATCTCGTGATCAAGGCGCTCGGTTTCGACCCGGAACACCTTCCGGCGATGTTCAACGAGCCGGAACTGGCGGTGACCCGCTGGGGCACCCTCAAGGTCAATTACCGCACCCTGATGACGTCGCTCGACGGCGTGTTCGCGGCGGGCGACATCGTGCGCGGCGCCTCGCTCGTCGTGTGGGCAATCCATGACGGCCGCCAGGCCGCCGCTGCCATCGATGCGTGGTGTGAACAGAAAGCGCGTGCCGACGCCAAGAGCGCGGCGGAGTAGGAGAGTAGACATGGACGACAAGCTGATCCCGAGCGCCCTCATGCTGGACGGCGAAGAGAGCGTACGCCTGTGGCGCGAGAACGCGGCGCATTTGGCGGGCGACCATGCCTATGACCCGACGCTGGAGCACGATGCCTGCGGCGTCGGCCTGATCGCCGCCATCGACGGCCGTCCGCGCCGCGAGGTGGTGGTGGCGGGCATCAACGCGCTCAAGGCCGTGTGGCACCGCGGTGCCGTGGACGCCGACGGCAAGACCGGCGACGGCGCGGGCATCCATGTCGAGATCCCGCAGGACTTCTTCAAGGAACATATCGCGCGCACCGGCCACGAACCCAAGCCCGGGCGGCTCGGCGTCGGCATGGTGTTCCTGCCGAAGGCCGATCTCGGCCAGCTCGAGCGCTGCCGCACCATCGTCGAGAGCGAGATTCTCTCTTTCGGCTACACCATCTACGGCTGGCGACAGGTGCCGGTGAACGTCGAAGTGATCGGCGACAAGGCCAACGCCACCCGTCCCGAGATCGAGCAGATCATGATCGCGTCCAATCCGGGCGTGAGCCAGGAGCAGTTCGAGACCGACCTCTACATCATCCGCCGCCGCATCGAGAAGAAGGTGCTGGGCGAATACATCAACGACTTCTACATCTGCTCGCTGTCGTGCCGGTCGATCATCTACAAGGGCCTGTTCCTGGCCGAGCAGGTGGACCTGTTCTATCCGGACCTTCTGGATGAACGCTTCATTTCGTCCTTCGCTATCATCCACCAGCGCTATTCGACCAACACTTTCCCGAACTGGCGTCTCGCGCAGCCGTTCCGCATGCTGGCCCACAACGGCGAGATCAATACCCTGCGCGGCAACACCAACTGGATGAAGAGCCATGAAACGCGCATGGCCTCCGACGTGTTCGGCGACAACATCGCCGACGTCAAGCCGGTCATCCAGTCGGGCGGTTCGGACTCGGCCGCTCTCGACAACGTCTTCGAGGTGATGGTGCGCGCGGGCCGTTCGGCGCCGATGGTGAAGTCCATGCTGATTCCCGACAGTTGGGCCAACAAGGAGCTGATGCCCCAGGTCCACAAGGACTTCTATTCCTACTGCAACTGCGTGATGGAGCCTTGGGACGGCCCTGCCGCCGTCGCCGCCACGGACGGGCGCTGGGTGATCGCCGGCATGGATCGCAACGGCCTGCGCCCGATGCGCTACACCCTGACCCAGGACGGCCTGCTGATCGTCGGCTCCGAATCGGGCATGGTGCCGGTCTCCGAGGCCAACATCACGCGCAAGGGCCGCGTCGGCCCCGGCGAAATGATCGCCGTCGATCTTTCCGAAGGGAAGTTCTATTCCGACCGCGAGCTGAAGGACATGCTCGCCGCCCGCAATCCGTATTCGAAGTGGGTGAAGAACATCACCCCGCTCGATTCGCTCCTGCGCGCGGCCAAGGACACGCCGGCCCAGTTCGGTGCCGACGACCTGCGCCAGCGCCAGCGCGCGCTGGGCTTCACCATGGAAGACCTGGAGCTGGTCCTTCACCCGATGGTCGAGGACGCGAAGGAGCCGGTCGGTTCGATGGGCGACGACACGCCGCTGGCGGTGCTGTCGGAACGCTACCGCGGGCTGCACCATTTCTTCCGCCAGAATTTCAGCCAGGTGACGAATCCGCCCATCGATAGTTTGCGCGAAAACTACCAGATGAGCATCAAGACGCGGCTCGGCAACCTCGGCAACATCCTCGACGAGGACGACAGCCAGACGCACCTGCTGCAGCTCGAAAGCCCGGTCCTGTCGACGGCCGAATTCATGGCCATGCGCGAATACATGGGCAAGAACGCCGTCGAGATCGACTGCACCTTCGATTCGAAGAAGGGCGACGGCGCGCTGCGCGAGGCGATCGAGCGCATCCAGCGCGAAGCCGAAGACGCCGTCCGCGGCGGTGCCGTTCACGTCATCCTGACCGACCAGGCGATGGGTGCCGGGCGCGCGGCGATCCCGATGATTCTTGCCGCCGGCGCGGTGCATACCTATCTCGTGCGCCAGCAGCTGCGCACCTTTACCTCGCTCAACGTCCGTTCGGGCGAATGCATGGACGTGCATTACTTCGCCGTGCTGATCGGCGTCGGCGCCACCACGGTGAATGCCTACCTCGCCGAAGAATCGATCAAGGACCGCCACCGGCGCGGCCTGTTCCCGGGCCTCACCGTCGAGGACTGCGTGAAGAACTACAAGAAGGCCGTCGACCAGGGCCTTCTCAAGGTCATGTCCAAGATGGGCATTTCGGTCCTGTCGAGCTATCGCGGCGGCTACAACTTCGAAGCCGTCGGCCTCAGCCGCGCGCTCGTCGCCGATTACTTCCCTGGCATGACCTCGCGCATTTCGGGCATCGGCCTCACCGGCATCGAACGCAAGGTGACCCAGTTGCACGGCTCGGCTTATGTGGCGGCCAACGTGACCCTGCCGGTCGGCGGCTTCTATACGTCGCGCCATTCGGGCGAGGTGCACGCGCTGACGGGCGACATGATGCATACCCTGCAGACGGCGGTCGCGACCGATTCCTACGCGGTCTACAAGCGCTTCTCGGAAATGAACCGCGCCGCCCCGCCGGTCAGCCTGCGCGACCTGCTCGATTTCAAGGAAGCGGCGAAGCTGATCGACCTCGACGACGTCGAATCGATCACCGACATCCGCCGTCGTCTCGTTGCCCCCGGTATTTCGCTCGGCGCGCTTTCGCCCGAGGCGCACGAGACGCTCTCCATCGCCATGAACCGCATCGGCGCCAAGTCCGACTCGGGCGAGGGCGGCGAAGACCCGGCCCGTTACCGCCCGCGTTCGAACGGCGACAATGCATCATCGGCGATCAAGCAGGTGGCGTCGGGCCGCTTCGGCGTGACGGCGGAATACCTCAACAACTGCCGCGAGCTGGAAATCAAGGTCGCCCAGGGCGCCAAGCCCGGCGAGGGCGGCCAGCTGCCCGGCATCAAGGTGACCGAGATGATCGCCCGCCTGCGTCATTCGACGCCCGGCATCACGCTGATCTCGCCGCCGCCCCATCACGACATCTATTCGATCGAGGATCTGGCCCAGCTCATCTACGACCTCAAGCAGATCAATCCCGATGCCAAGGTCTGCGTGAAGCTCGTCTCGCAGACGGGTATCGGCACCATCGCTGCGGGCGTGGCCAAGGCCAAGGCCGACGTGATCCTGGTTTCGGGACATTCGGGCGGCACCGGCGCCAGCCCGCAGAGCTCGATCAAGTACGCGGGCCTGCCGTGGGAAATGGGCCTGTCGGAAGTCAACCAGGTGCTGACGCTGAACCAGCTGCGCCACCGCGTGAAACTGCGCGTGGACGGCGGCTTCAAGACCGGCCGCGACGTCGTCATGGCGGCGCTGCTGGGGGCTGAGGAGTTCGGTCTCGGCACCATCAGCCTGGTGGCGATGGGCTGCATCATGGTGCGCCAGTGCCATTCCAACACCTGCCCGGTCGGCGTCTGCACCCAGGCGCCCAAGCTGCGCGAAAAGTTCGTCGGCACCCCGGAAAAGGTGGTCAATCTGTTCAGCTTCGTCGCCGAAGAAGTGCGCGAGATTCTCGCCTCCCTCGGCGCGCGTTCGATCGAGGAAGTCATCGGCCGCACCGACCTGCTGACCCAGGTCAGCCGCGGCTCCGAGCATCTCGATGATCTCGATCTCAACCCGCTGCTGTCGAAGGCGGATTCTGGCAACCTGCCGCGCTTCTGCACCCTTGAAGGGCGCAACGAGGTTCCCGAAACCCTCGATGCGGAAATGATCGAGGACGCGGCCCCGGCGCTGGAAGCGGGCGAGAAGATGCAGCTGCAGTACAACGTGCGCAACACCCAGCGCGCCATCGGCTCGAAGCTGTCGTCGGCCATTACCCGGCGCTTCGGCATGGACAAGCTGGAGCCGGGCCAGGTCACCGTGCGCCTGCGCGGCACGGCGGGCCAGTCCCTTGGCGCCTGGGCGGTGCAGGGCCTCAAGCTCGAGGTCTTCGGCGACGCCAACGACTATGCCGGCAAGGGCCTGTCGGGCGGCACCATCGTGGTGCGTCCGCTCGCATCGTCGCCGCTGGTCTCGAACGAAAACACCATCGTCGGCAATACCGTGCTCTATGGGGCGACGGCCGGCTATCTGTTCGCCGCCGGCCAGGCGGGCGAGCGCTTCTGCGTGCGCAATTCGGGCGCCGAAGCGGTGGTCGAGGGCTGCGGCTCCAATGGCTGCGAATACATGACGGGCGGCATGGCGGTTATCCTCGGTGCGGTCGGCGACAACTTCGGCGCCGGCATGACCGGGGGCATGGCCTTCGTCTATGACGCCGACGGCACCTTCGAATCCCGGGTCAACCCGGAAACCCTGCTGTGGCAGCGGATCGAGACGCCGTACTGGGAAAAGCGGGTCAAGCGGCTGGTCGAAATGCACGTCCAGGCGACCCAGTCCCGCTTCGCCGAGCGCCTGCTCAATGCCTGGAAGCGGGAATCGAAGAAGTTCTGGCAGGTTGTCCCGCGCGAGATGCTGACCATCCTCGAACACCCGATCACCAAGAACGGGGCGGGCGGGGCGGAACGCGCCTAGGCGTTTGGTCGAAGTGCCCCCCCCCCGGCGGCGGGCCCCCCCCCCACCGGGGGGGTGGCTTGGTTCCACCGGACC
>JAYQQF010000006.1:148925-170662 GCA_038145705.1 Alphaproteobacteria bacterium
TTTTTGTCGGTGCGGGGGGGGGCGTTTTTTTTTATAACCCCCCGGGCCTCGGCCCCGGCGGGGGGGGGGGGGCACCACCCTCTCGGGGGTGATGCATTGCTGCCACGGTACCCGAAGGGCTAACCCCTAAAAACCGGGACCAGCCTTATTTAAGTCACATTCCCATTGCGAAATCGCTGCAGTCAGGACAACCTGCGCGCCGGCCGGGCATCGCGGCAAGGCAGTCCCCGTGAGGGGCGCGCAGGTGCCGCCGGGCGTACCCGCACCGGGTCGCCGGGGCCCGTCCGTCAGGGAGGCATACCATGCAGTCATCTTGTTTCGGGCGCGCTTCGCGCCGGTCTGGCATTGCGCGCGGGTTGCGCGCCGCCACGGTTGCGGCATTTGCGGTTGCGGCGTTCGCGGCGCTGCCGGTCAATGCCGCAGACGTCACGCCGGAAATCGAGAACCGCTCCGACCAGCTCGACGTGCCCTTCGTGCCGTCGACCAATGCGGTGCTCGATGCCATGTTCAAGTTCGCCAAGCCGACGAAGGACGATTACGTCATGGATCTCGGTTCCGGCGACGGCCGCATCGTCAACTACGCCGTTTCGCATTTCGGTGCGCGCGGCCACGGCATCGACCTGAACGAAGGTCTCGTCAAGGTCGCCAATGCGCGCGCCAAGAGCGCGGGCATCGCCGACCGCGCCAAGTTCTACGTGCGCGACCTGTTCAAGGAAGACCTGTCCAAGGCCTCCGTCATCACCATGTATCTGCTGCCCGAGGTGATGATGCAGCTTCGTCCCAAACTGCTCGCCCTCAAGCCCGGTACGCGCATCGTTTCCCACGACTATCACATGGGCAACTGGCGCTTCGACGGCGCCGCGCCCGTCGGTTCCAAGACCGGCGGCGAAGAAGACGTCGTCTATTTCTGGAAGGTTCCGGCGAAGATCGCGGGCATCTGGGACTGGAAGATCGATTACACGCCGCTGTTCCAAGGCGAGCGCGGCTACAAGGCGCAGATCACCCAGCGCTTCCAGGACTTCGAGGGGCGCATCGATACCGGTGTCCTGCCGATGCGAATTTTCAACGCCAAGATCGATGGTGAAAAGGTCAGTTTCTCCGTCACCGGCGAAATCGAGGACCGCACCGTGCAGCAGGATTTTGAGGGCGTCATCGACGGCAATTACCTGCGCGGTACCGTGACCCTGCGCGGGCCTGTCGAAACCAAGACCGTCCCCTGGACCGCTTACCGGACGAGGGCCGACAACTAACGCCCCGGCCCGAAAGCCGGCAGCAAATTGACATCGGAATGGGCGGTCGGCGCATGACGCGGGCCGCCCCTTCGCCCTGAAGGAGTGATGGTAATGGCCGGACCTACGGCTTCCCTGCGCATTCGCGACGGCGTCGCGCTGATGGTAGGCATGATCGTCGGCATCGGGGTATTCCGCGCCCCTTCGCTGGTGGCGCTCAAGCTTTCCGATCCGGCGCTGATCATCGGCCTCTGGGTTCTCGGCGCCGTCATCGTGCTGATCGGCGCGCTGTGTTACGCCGAGCTGGCTTCGACCTATCCGGATGCTGGCGGCGAATACCATTTCCTCCAGCGTGCCTTCGGCCCCGGTACCGCCTTCCTGTTCGCCTGGGGGCGCCTGCTGGTGGTGCAGACCGGCGCCATCGCCGCCGTCGCCTTCGTGCTCGGCGATTATGCCCAGCGCCTTTACAACCTCGGCCCCTACGGGGCGTCGATCTATGCCGCTCTTTCCGTCGTCGGCCTGACCGCGATCAATATCCGCGGCACATGGCTGTCGGCCCGCGTGCAGGACGTTCTCGCCGTGACCCTCGTGCTTTCGGTGATTGCCGCCGCGGTCATCGGCTTTGCCATCGGCACGCCCGCGGCGCCCGCGCCGCAGCCGGTGGCGCCGGTCGCCACCAGCGAACTTCTTGCCGGCATCGGCTTCGCCATGATCTTCGTCATGCTGACCTACGGCGGCTGGAACGAGGCCGCCTATATTTCCGGCGAACTCAAGGACGTCGCCCGCTCCATGGTGCGCGTCGTCATCATCGCCACCATCGTGGTCGCCGTACTCTACGTTTCGATCAACGCCGCCTATCTTCACGTGCTCGGTCCCCAGGCCATGAGCAAGTCGGATGCCATCGGCGCCGACTACATGCAGGCCCTGCTCGGCCGCCCGGGCGCCATCGTGCTGACCGTGCTGGTGCTGATCGCGGCGCTGACGACCCTGAACGCCACCATCTTCACCGGTGCGCGTTCGGCCTATGCGGTCGGCCGCGACACCGGGCTGTTCGGCATCCTCGGGCGCTGGGACGCGGGTGCCCAGGGGCCGGTGAATGCCCATCTCGTACAGGCGGGGATCGCGCTGGCCCTGATCGGACTCGGCACCGCCACCCGCAAGGGCTTCGCCACCATGGTGGATTTCACGGCGCCGGTGTTCTGGTTCTTCCTTCTGGCGACCGGTATCGCCCTGTTCGTGCTGCGCCGCAAGGGCACCGGCCGCCCGGACGGCTTCCGTGTGCCCTTCTACCCGCTGACCCCGATCCTGTTCTGCGCGACGGCGGCCTATATGCTGTATTCGGCCATCGCCTATACCGGGCGGGGTGCGCTGGTGGGCGTGGCGGTGGTGCTCCTCGGCTTGCCCGTGTGGTGGGCGATGCGCTACCGGGCCCGTGCCGGCCAGGCGGCGGAATAGGCAGGGTGGCGGTTCCCCGCGTGCGGCGTTTGCATTAGATTAGGGCGCGATGCGTCTTCTCTACCATGTTGCGCTCTGCCCCTTCAGCCGCAAGGTCCGGGTCGTCCTCAATGAAAAGGCGGCCGAATACCAGTTGCAGGTCGAGAAGGTGTGGGAGCGCCGTCCCCAGTTCCTCGCCCTCAACCCGGCGGGGCAGGTTCCCGTGCTGGTCGAAGAGGATGGCGCCGTGCTTGCCGAATCCTCCGCCATTTGCGAATACATCGAAGAGCTGTTTCCCGAGCCGGCGCTCGTCGCCGGCAAGCCGCGCCAGCGCGCCGAGATCCGCCGGCTCGTCGCGTGGTTCGACCTCAAGTTCGAGCGCGAGGTGACGCGCAACCTCGTCGGCGAGAAGATGATGAAGCGCTTTCTCGGCCTGGGCGAGCCCAACTCCGCTGCGATCCGCGCCGGGCACGCCAACCTGCCGGTGCATCTCGACTACATCACGTATCTTGCCGAACGCCGCACCTGGCTCGCGGGCGACCAGTTCTCGCTCGCCGATATCGCGGCGGCAGCGCACCTTTCCTGCCTCGATTACATCGGCGACGTGCCGTGGGAGGACTATCCGGCGGCGAAGGACTGGTATGTGCGCATCAAGTCCCGGCCGTCCTTCCGTCCCCTGCTTGCCGATCATATTGCAGGGCTGCCGCCGCCCCGGCACTATGCCGACCTCGATTTCTGAAAACCGCGCCAGACCCCAAGCCAGACCTCAAGGAGGCGACGCTGAAGTTCCCGAAGTTCCAACCACCGCCCACGCCCAAGACCCCGCTCGAAGAGCTCGGCCCCCGTACCGGCGACGAAACCCCGCACGAGCTGATCTACCGCGCCTACCTGTTGGGCTGGATCCATTTCGGCACCAAGGTCGCCGTTCTCAACCGGCCGGGATCGAGCGTCTACAATGCCTATGAAAACTGGGGGCCGATCGCGCTCGTCGGTTTTCTCTCGCTCTACACGGGCGTGACTTCCAGCTGGCAGGCCGGCCTGTCGTTGTTTCTCGCGCTCACGTTCTTCGGTTTCCTGATCCTGCCCAAGTGGGTGCTGCGCAAGCTGCGCACCCGCGTGCTGGAAAAGGCCTTCGGCAACGAAGGTGGTTTCGAAGAATTGTGGAAGGAAGGCGGCATCTCGATCCGCCTCGCCATGGACCCGAGCATCGAATGCAATGGGCCGGACGGCGACTGGCGCACCTTCGCGCGGTTGTACCTCAACAAGCCCGACGAAAACGGCCCGCCCGCGGGCGCCTAGGGGACGTCGCCCAGGCGCCGCAGCGCCGATTTGGCGGTCAGGCCCGACGGCCCTTCGGGATCGAGTTCGGCCGCGCGCCTGAAGGCCGCGCGCGCGTCGCGTTGCTGCTGCCGGCTTTCGGCCAGCAGGCCCTTTTCCAGCCAGGCCGCGGGCGAGTCGGGATCGATCTGCAGGGCCGCCGCGATGTCGATCTCGGCCAGTTCGCCGGCGCCGACGCGCCGGTTGGCGGCGGCACGCAGGATGCGCGCATCGGCGACGTTGGGGGCCAGTTCGACGGCGCGGTTCAGATCATCGAGCGCCTCGAAATCCTTGCCGAGCGTGCCGCGCGCAATCGCCCGGTCGATCAGACGAAGGACGTCGTTGGGGCTTGCCGCGAGCGCATCGTTGAAGGCGGCTTCCGCCTTTTTCACGTCGCCCGCCTCCAGCCAGGCGCGGCCCGCCTGTCCGAAGGCCTCGGCGCGCTCTGTCGCATCGGCGCCCTTCATGTCGCGGGCGAGATCGCCGAACACCTTCGCCGCCTGGGCCGCGCGGCCCAACGTCAGCAGCGCGGTGGCAAGGCAATGGCGCGAGGGCTGCGCGGCCCCCGCCTTGTACAGGGCTTCGGCCTGCGCGATCGCGTCATGGGGCGCGCGGCGGGCCAGTTCCATGCAGGTCGCGTAGCCGGCGCTGCCATTGGCCGCATGGGCCGGGGCGGTCAGCAGAAGCAGGATGGCGAAGAGTCCGTGGGGGCGCGTCATGGGCGCCATATTTCCCCGCCTGTCCGCGCCCCGCAAGGGGCGGCTTCTGTCGGCACCCGCCAGCGCCTATGATCGCGGCCATGACCGCGAACGCACCCTCCCGACTGTTCTGCTATGGCTTCGGCTATTCGGCCGCAGCGCTCGCGCGCCTGTTGCGCGCCAATGGCTGGCAGGTGGCGGGCACGACGCGCGACGCGGAAAAGGCCGAGGCCCTGCACACCCAGGGCATCGCCGCCTTTCCCTTCGACGGCAGCGCGCCGCTCGGGCCGGGCGCTCTCGATGGGGCGAGCCACGTGCTTGTCTCCGTTCCGCCCGACGGCGCGGGCGATCCGGTCCTGCGGCTGGAGCGCGCCGCCATCACGGCGGCCCGGCCGCGCTGGATCGGCTATCTCTCGACCACCGGCGTCTACGGCAACCGCGACGGGGCCAAGGTGGACGAAGGCTCCGCCCTCAAGCCGACGTCCGAGCGCGCGCGCCGCCGCGTGCAGGCGGAGCTTGACTGGCTGCGTTTCGGCGAAGCGAACGGACTGTGTGTGCAGGTGTTTCGTCTTGCCGGGATCTACGGTCCCGGGCGCAGCGTGCTCGACGACCTGCGGGCAGGGACCGCGAAACGCATCGACAGGCCGGGCCATGTCTTTTCGCGCATCCATGTCGACGACATCGCCCGCGTGCTGGCCGCCTCCATCGCGCGGCCGCGGGCAGGCGCCGTCTACAATGTCTGCGACGACGAACCGGCGGAGCCGCGCGCCGTCGTCGAATATGCGGCCTCCATCCTCGGCATCGCGCCGCCGCCGCTCGTCCCCTTCGATCCCGCCGCCCTGTCGGACATGGCGCGCAGCTTCTGGGCCGACCACAAGCGTGTCGACAATTCCCTGATCAAGCGCGAACTCGGCGTCAGTCTTGCCTGTCCCGATTTTCGCCGCGGCCTCGATGCCGTGCTGGCCGCGGGCGGCTAGGGCTCAGGCCTCTGCCCCGGCGACCGCCATGACGGCGGCGCCGATGCGCTCCAGGTCTTCAGGCCGCGACAGGCGGTGGTCGGCATCCTTGATGAAGGTTGCCGCGGCGCTGGGCGACGCCAGTTTTTCGAGAATCTTCACCGCCGTGCGCCAGGGGACGTCGGGATCGGCGAGCCCGTGCAGCAGATGCACCGGGCAGGTGATGCCGATGGGCCCGCGCAGCAGCAGGTGCGCCCGGGCTTCCTCGATCAGGGCGCGGGTGATGGCGTAGGGGGTCTCGCCGTATTCGCTCGGCAGGTTGACGACGCCCTCGCGCATCAGGGTGTCCATCTGCGCCGGGCTCAACTCGCCGTGGATCAGGTCTTCGGTGAAATCGGGCGCCGCCGCCAGCCCGACGATGCCGCGCACCCGTTCGGGCCGTTTCAGGGCCGCAAGCAGCGCGAGCCAGCCACCCATGGAGGAGCCGACGAGAATTTGCGGTCCCTCGCTCAACTGGTCGAGGGCATCGAGAACGTCATCGAGCCAGCCGCCGATGGTGCCGTCGGTGAAGGCGCCTTCGGAAGCGCCGTGGCCCGTATAGTCGAAGCGCAGGTAGGGAAAACCAGATCCCCGGGCGAAGCCTTCCAGCCACTGGGCCTTGGTGCCGGTCATGTCCGACATGAAGCCGCCGAGGAACACGATGCCGGGCCGCGCCGCCGTACCCGCCGCCCCGTCACTGCCGGGAGAGCGCCGGTAGGCGATGGACCCGCGCCCGGGCCGTGGTAGACTTTCGTTTCCTTCTTGCATCCCGCGCCCGCAATGGGAGATAACCCGGCCGCCCGCTCCGGACGATCCCGGTCCGATAATCCGATGACTGCCAGCCGATGACCTCCGCACCCGAACAGCACAACGCCAGCGCCGCGCAAGCTAACACCGAAGGTGCGCGCGCTCCAGTCGTGCTTCAGGTTCTGCCGAGCCTGAACGGCGGCGGGGTCGAGCGCGGCACCATCGACGTCGCAGTTGCCCTGGCCAAAGCGGGGTGGGGGTCGATCGTCGTCTCGGCGGGCGGACCCATGGTGCGCGAGATGACGCGCGCCGGCGCGATCCATGTCGAATTGCCGCTCGATACCAAGAACCCGTTCAAGATGCGCGCCAATGTCGCGCGCCTCGAACGGGTCATTGCCGATTACAACGTCGATGTCGTGCATGCGCGCTCGCGCGCCCCGGCATGGAGCGCCGAAGCTGCCGCGCGCCGCGCAGGGGTGCATTTCGTCACCACCTTCCACGGCACCTACGGCCACGGCTTCGGGCCGAAGCGCTTCTACAATGCCGTCATGGCGCGGGGCGAGCGCGTCATCGCCATTTCGGATTTCATCGCGAATCATCTGCGCACCGTCTACAAGGTCGAGGACGATCGCATCCGCACCATTCATCGCGGCGTCGATGTCGCCCGTTTCAATCCCGACAACGTCACCCAGGAACGCATCATCGACCTGGCGACGCGCTGGCAGTTGCCCGACGACCGCAAGATCATCCTGTTTCCGGCGCGGTTTTCGGATTGGAAGGGCCATGAACTTGCCATCGAAGGCGTGGCGCGGTTGGGCCGGCGCGACGTGCTGTGCGTCATGGTCGGGGCCGATACGGGTTCGGAAGACTACCTGCGCCGCCTGACCGAGCTGGCCGCCCGGCGCAATGCCGGCGATCTCATCCGCTTCGTCGATTACTGCCGCGACATGCCCGCCGCCTACATGCTGTCGGACGTGGTGCTGTCGGCGGCGACCAAGCCCGAGGCCTTCGGCCGCGTGCTGGCCGAGGCGCTGGCCATGGGCCGCCCCGTCGCCGGACCCGCCCACGGCGGCGCGCTCGAGATCGTCGACGACCAGAAGACGGGCTGGCTCTACCGGCCGGGCAATTCCGAAAGCATGGCCGCTGCCCTGCATGCGGCGCTCGGGCTGGACGCCGCCGGGCGCCTGCGCCTCGCCGAGGTTGCCATGCGTGCCATGCGCGAACGCTTCACGGTCGAACGTATGTGCGCCGACACGCTGGCGGTCTATGCCGAGGTCCTGGGGCTGGACGGCGCCTGATCCTTCACCGGCCGTTAACCCTGATGGACTAACACCGGCAAGGCGGGGGCGCTTCCCTTGACAGGGGCGTTAACCAAAGTACTCTCCGCCGGTTCGCAACCCTTTTCGTGCAGGCAAGGACGTTCAGATGGCCGATATCAAGCTCACCCTTCCCGACGGTTCCGTGCGCGAGATGCCGCGCGGCACGACCGCGGGCGAGCTTGCCGCCGCCATCGGTCCCGGCCTCGCCAAGGCGGCGCTTGCCGCGCGTGTCGACGGCAGGGACTGGGACCTCGGCCGCGCCATCGAGGCCGATGCCGAGATTGAAATCGTCACCGCCAAGTCGCCCGGCGCGCTCGAGCTGATCCGCCACGACGCCGCTCATGTCATGGCCGAAGCGGTGAAGGAGCTTTATCCCGAAACCCAGGTCACCATCGGCCCGGCCATCGAGAACGGCTTCTATTACGATTTTTCCCGCAAGGAGCCTTTCACGCCCGACGACCTGGTGAAGATCGAAGCGCGCATGAAGGATATCGTCGCCCGCGACGAGAAGATCGAGCGCGAGGTCTGGCCGCGCGACAAGGCGATCCAGTTTTTCAAGGACCAGGGCGAGCACTACAAGGCCGAGATCATCGAATCGATCCCCGCTGGCGAGGACGTCACCCTCTATCGCCAGGGCAAGTTCATCGATCTGTGCCGCGGTCCGCACCTGCCGTCGACCGCCAAGCTCGGCAAGGCGTTCAAGCTGATGAAGCTGGCCGGCGCCTACTGGCGCGGTGATTCGCGCAACGAGATGCTGCAGCGCATCTACGGCACCGCCTGGGCCAACGACAAGGATCTTGCCGATCACCTGCATCGCCTTGAAGAGGCCGAACGCCGCGACCACCGCCGCTTGGGGCGCGAAATGAACCTGTTCCACGTGCAGGAAGAGGCCGTGGGTTCCGTGTTCTGGCACCCCAACGGCTGGACGCTCTACCGCACGGTCGAGAATTACGTCCGCGACCGCTTGGGCCGCAAAGGCTATGTCGAGGTCAAGACGCCGATCCTCGTCGACCGCGTGCTGTGGGAACAGTCGGGCCACTGGGAAAAGTTCGGCGACGCCATGTTCACCGCTCAGCCGCGTTCGGCCGAGGCGCGCAAGGACGAAGGCGACCGCATCCTCGCGGTCAAGCCGATGAACTGCCCGTGCCACGTCCAGATCTTCCGCCAGGGGCTGAAGAGCTACCGCGACCTGCCCCTGCGCATGGCCGAGTTCGGCTCCTGCCATCGCTTCGAGCCGTCGGGTGCGCTGCACGGCATCATGCGTGTGCGCTCCTTCACCCAGGACGACGCCCATATCTTCTGCACCGAAGACCAGATCACGTCCGAAACCAAGTCGTTCTGCGAGCTGCTGCTGAGCGTCTACAAGGATTTCGGCTTCAGCGACGTGGTCGTGAAATTCTCCGACCGGCCCGAGACCCGCGCCGGCACCGATGCCATCTGGGACCGGGCCGAAGGGGCGCTGCGCGAAGCGGTGGCCGCCGCCGGGCTTGAGACCATCCTCAACCCGGGCGAGGGCGCTTTCTACGGGCCCAAGCTCGAATTCGTGCTGCGCGACGCCATCGGCCGCGACTGGCAGTGCGGCACCCTGCAGGTGGACTTCGTCCTGCCCGAAAGGCTCGACGCGTCCTATATCGGCGAGGACGGCAGCCGCCACCGCCCGGTCATGCTGCACCGCGCCATCCTGGGGTCTCTGGAGCGCTTCATCGGTATCCTGATCGAGCAGTACGCGGGCGCCTTCCCGCTGTGGCTGGCGCCGGTACAGGTGGTTATCGCCACCATCACCAACGACGGGGATGCCTACGCCCGTGAGGTCGAGGAAACCTTGGCGGCGGCGGGTTTGCGCTGCCAGCTGGACCTGCGCAACGAAAAGATCAGCTACAAGGTGCGTGAGCATTCGCTCGCCAAGGTCCCGGTCATCCTGGCCATTGGCCGCCGGGAGGCCGAGGAACGGACCGTGGCCATGCGCCGGCTCGGCTCCCAGGCGCAAGAATCCCTTGCGCTGGATGAAGCCCGCGCTAGACTTGCGGCCGAGGCCAAGGCGCCATCACAAACCGCTGCCGGTGACTAGCACTTCATAAAGACACGAAGAATAGACGGGGGGCTCGACGGAATTGCGATAGGGCCCCACGGCCCGCCTGTCTATTGACCTTCGCTTTGCAACAACCGATGGAGAGAGTTCCATAGCCCGTCCCACCTTTTCTCCCCCGCCCGCCGCCAAGGGCGGCCCCCGCGTGAATGAAGCCATTCATGCTCCCTCTGTCCGCGTCGTCGGCGAAGACGGCGAAATGCTCGGCGTCATGACCGTCGCCCAGGCGCTGGCCCGCGCAGAAGCCGCTGGCCTCGACCTGATCGAGGTTTCGCCCAATGCCGAGCCGCCGGTCTGCAAGATCCTCGATTACGGCAAGTACAAGTACCAGGCCCAGAAAAAGGCCAACGAGGCGCGCAAGAAGCAGAAGGTCATCGAGGTCAAGGAAATCAAGATGCGCCCCGGCATCGACCAGCACGACTACGAGGTCAAGATGCGGGCCATCACCAAGTTCCTCGACGAAGGCGACAAGGTGAAGGTCACGATCCGCTTCCGCGGGCGCGAATTCCTCCATCAGGAACATGGTCTTGCGGTCCTTAACCGGGTCCGCGAAGAGGTCGACGAGAAGGCCAAGGTCGAGGCCCATCCCAAGATGGAAGGCCGCCAGATGACCATGGTCATCGCGCCGAAATAGCAAGTACCTGTAATACAAAGGTTTTTTCTGGCTCCCCGGCGCCGTGCCGGGGACCGTCCCCCGGCCCCGGGGGCGCTTGCAATCCCGGGGCTTCCCCGCTATAAACACGCGCTCCGCCGGGCCGCCTTCGGGCCGGGCCGGTGCCACGTTTTTTTGCAGGGTTTCCAAGGAATTCGGGTCATGCCCAAGCTGAAGTCGAAAAGCGGCGCCAAGAAGCGCTTCCGCGTAACTCCCTCGGGAAAAGTGCGCGGCAATGTCGCCGGCAAGCGACACAACCTGCGCAAGCGCACCCAGAAGATGAAGCGTACCGCCCGCGGCACCTTCATCCTGTTCGAGGGTGATGCCGATAACGTCAAGAAGTACTTCCTTCCCTACGGTTGAGGATCTGAGTCATGGCACGCGTCAAACGGGGCGTTACCACACACGCCCGTCACAAGAAGATCCTTGAGCTCGCCTCGGGCTATCGCGGTCGCGCAAACAGCTGCTACCGCGTCGCCATCGAGAAGGTCGAGAAGGGCCTGCGCTACGCATTCCGCGACCGCCGCGCGAAGAAGCGCGAATTCCGCTCTCTGTGGATTCGCCGCATCAACGCTGGTGCCCGCGAAAACGGCCTGACCTATTCGCAGCTCATGAACGGCATCAAGCTGTCGGGCATCGTCCTTGACCGCAAGGTTCTGGCCGATATCGCCGCCCGCGACCCGTCGTCGTTTACCGCGATCGTCGAACAGGCCCGCGCGGCCCTGAAGGCCGCGTAAGCGAACAGCCCACGCCGGCCAAAAGAATAAAATGACGAAGGGGCTGTCTCGACAGCCCCTTTTGTCTTATTAAACGTGCAACCGTCCAAGAACGACAGAGCCATCATGGCCGATGCCGATACCCTGAAGGCCGAAATCCTCAAGGCCGTTGCCGCCGCAGCCGATCTCGATGCGCTCGAACAGGTGCGCGTCGCGGCACTCGGCCGCAAGGGTTCGCTGACCGAGGCGATGAAGGGCCTTTCCGGGCTCGGCCCTGACGAGCGCCGCGCCGCCGGCCAGGCCCTGAACGCCGCCAAGGATGCCGTCGCCACCGCGATCGAGGCCCGCAAGGCCGCCCTGTCCCGCGCCGCCCTCGATGCCCGCCTCGCGGCGGAGCGCATCGACGTGACCCTGCCCGCGCGGCCCCAGGCGGCGGGCACCATTCATCCGATCTCCCAGGTCATGGACGAACTGATGGCGATCTTCGGCGACATGGGCTTTGCCGTCGCCGAAGGCCCCGACATCGAAGACGATTTCCACAACTTCAACGCGCTGAACATTCCCGAATCCCATCCGGCGCGCCAGATGCACGATACCTTCTACCTGCCGCCCGCCGCCGACGGCCGCCCGATGCTGCTGCGCACGCACACCTCGCCGGTGCAGATCCGCACCATGATGGCGACGCCCGCGCCTCACCGCATCATCGCGCCGGGGCGGACGTATCGTTGCGATTCGGACATGACCCACACGCCGATGTTCCACCAGATCGAAGGACTGGTGATCGACAAGGCGACCCACATGGGCCACCTCAAGGGTTGCCTCGAGGACCTCTGCCGCACCTTCTTCGAAGTGGACGACCTGCCGCTGCGCTTCCGGCCGAGCTATTTCCCCTTCACCGAACCTTCCTGCGAAGTGGACATCGGCTGCTCGCGTTCGGGCGGCGAGTTGAAGATCGGCGCGGGCGAAGGCTGGCTCGAAATCCTCGGCGCGGGCATGGTGCATCCCAACGTGCTCGCCAATTGCGGCCTCGATGCCAACGAATGGCAGGGCTTCGCCTTCGGCATGGGGGTGGAGCGCGTGGCGATGCTGAAATACGGCATCCCGGACCTTCGCACCTTCTTCGATTCCGACCTGCGCTGGCTGCGCCATTACGGCTTCGCCTGTCTCGACCAGCCGTCGCTTGCCCAGGGGTTGGCGCGATGAAGTTCACCCTTTCCTGGCTCAAGGATCACCTCGACACCACGGCCGATGCTGCCGCCGTGTCCGATGCGCTGACCTCCCTCGGGCTCGAGGTCGAAAGCGTCTTCGATCCCGCCCAGGCGCTTGCCGCCTTCACCGTTGCCGAGATCAAGGAAGCCGTTCCGCACCCCGATGCCGACCGCCTGCGCGTGTGCAAGGTCAATACCGGCAAGGAAGTGGTGCAGGTCGTCTGTGGCGCGCCCAACGCGCGCGCCGGCCTCGTCGGCGTGTTCGCAGCACCCGGCACCTATGTTCCGGGTCTCGATGTCACCCTGTCGAAGGCCAAGATCCGCGGCGTCGAATCGATGGGCATGATGTGCTCGTCGCGCGAACTGCAGATCGGCGAAGACCACGACGGCATCATCGAACTTTCCGGCAATCCCGCGCCGGGCAGCGCGGCCGCGGCGGCGCTTGGCCTCAACGATCCCGTCATCGACATCGCGGTGACCGCGAACAGGGGCGACTGCCTCGGCGTGCGCGGCATCGCGCGCGATCTCGCCGCGCGCGGGCTCGGAACCCTCAAGCCCGAAATGCCCGCGCAGGTGAAAGGCGCGTTCAAGCCCACCATCGGTATCTCTCTCGATTTTCCCGCCGACAATGTCGCCTGCCCGCATTTCGTCGGGCGCGTCATCCGCGGCGTCAGGAACGGTGAGAGCCCCGACTGGCTGAAGCGCAAGCTGAAGGCCGTGGGCCTGCGCCCGATCTCGGCGCTGGTCGACATCACCAACTACCTGCTGATGGACCGCAACCGGCCGCTGCACGTGTTCGACCTCGACGCGGTCGCGGGCGATCTCGTCGTGCGCTTCTCGCGCGCGGGCGAAAAGCTGACCGCGCTCGATGGCCGCGATTACGATCTTGGTCCGGGCGCCGTGGTCATCGCCGACAAGGATGGCGTGCTGTCCTTGGGCGGCATCATGGGCGGCGAATCCTCGGGCTGCACGGCTGCGACGACCAACGTCCTGCTGGAGGCCGCCTGGTTCGAGCCTCTCGCCATTGCGGCGACCGGGCGCCGGCTCGGCATCGAATCGGATGCGCGCTATCGTTTCGAGCGCGGTATCGATCCGGCCTCCACGCTGCCCGGCATCGAGGCGGCGACGCGCCTCATTCTCGATCTCTGCGGGGGCGAGGCGTCGGACCTGGTTGTCGCCGGTGAAGCGCCTGCGCGCGATACGGTGATCCAGTTCCCGTCCGCGCTGGTTGCGCGGCGCGGCGGCGTCGCCATGCCGGAAAAGCGCGTCGTCGAAATCCTGACCGCGCTTGGTTTTGAAGCAAAGCCCGGCGCGGGCGGCCTCAACGTGCGCGTGCCGAGCTGGCGCGGCGACGTTTCCATTCCCGAAGACCTCGTCGAGGAAGCGCTCCGCATCCAGGGCTTTGATGCCATTCCCTCGGTCTCGCTCGCGCGCAGCGGATCGCTTGCGAAGCCCGT
Organism: Alphaproteobacteria bacterium; assembly: GCA_038145705.1. GTDB lineage: Bacteria > Pseudomonadota > Alphaproteobacteria > SMXQ01 > SMXQ01 > WHSO01. The sequence continues at coordinate 162,784 of JAYQQF010000006.1, forward strand.
GACCACCGCCCGTCAGCGCCGGCGCGGCCTCGCCCGGCGCGCCCTTGCCGCGCGCGGCCTTTCGGAAGCGGTGAGCTTTTCCTTCATCGGCGAGCGCGAGGCGAAACTGTTCGGCGGCGGCGATGCGTCGTTGCGCCTTGCCAACCCGATTTCGTCCGAACTGACCGACATGCGGCCGTCGCTGCTGCCGGCCCTCATTCAGGCGGCGGCTCGCAACGCCGCCCGCGGCCTTGCCGATGTCGGTCTGTTCGAAGTCGGCCCCGCCTTCGCCGATGCGACGCCCGCGGGGCAGTCCCTGGTGGCGGGCGGCATCCGTGCGGGCAACACCGGCCCGCGCCACTGGTCGGATCGTCCGCGGCCCGTCGATGCGTTTGATGCCAAGGGCGATGCCCTTGCCGCACTTGCCGAATGCGGCGCCCCGGTCGGCTCGCTCCAGACCTTCGCCGAGGCTCCGGGCCACTACCATCCGGGCCGCTCCGGCACGTTGCGCCTCGGCCCCAAGACGGTGCTGGCGGCGTTCGGGGAAATTCATCCGGGCGTGCTTGCCGACATGGATGCGGCGGGGCCCGTCGTCGGCTTTGAAGTTTTCCTCGACGCCATTCCCGAAGCCAAGGGCAAGTCCGGCAAGGCGCGCGGCGCGCCCAACCTGTCGGCGCTGCAGGCCGTCGAACGCGATTTTGCCTTCATCGTTGATGCAGGTGTCGGGGCCGAAGCGCTGATCCGCGCGGTCAAGGGCGCGGACCGTGCCCTGATCGCGGAAGCATCCGTGTTCGACGTCTATGCCGGCAAGGGCGTGCCCGAGGGCAAGGTCTCGCTTGCGGTATCGGTGACGCTGCAGCCGACCAAGGCGACGCTGACCGATGTCGAGATTGAAGCGGTGGCGAAGAAGATCGTCGCCGCCGCCGAAAAGGCCTGCGGCGCAACCTTGCGCGGCTGAATTCTCCCTGTAACCGACATATCGGGCGGTGCCGCTATGCCTCGGGCGGCGCTTCGACCAGCTTCTTGCGCGCGATCCACTGAGCGGCATAGCTGTAGGCGACGGGCACGACGAACAGGGTGAACAGGGTGCCGAACGTCATGCCGCCGACGATGGTCCAGCCGATGGTCTGGCGGGCCTCCGCCCCGGCGCCCGTGGCAATGGCAAGGGGCAGGGCGCCGAGCACGGTTGCGCCCGTCGTCATCAGGATCGGGCGCAGGCGCAGGACGGAGGCCTCGCGCACGGCCTCGGCGGCGCTCATGCCGCGGTCGCGCAGCTGGTTGGCGAATTCCACGATCAGGATGCCGTGCTTCGATATCAGGCCGATCAGGGTGATCAGGCCGATCTGGCTGTAGACGTTGATCGTCGATCCGGTGGCATAAAGCGTCGCCAGCGCACCCGCGATGGAGAGCGGCACCGTAAGCAGGATGATCAGGGGGTCGGAGAAGCTCTCGAACTGGGCGGCCAGTACCAGGTAGATGAAGGCGAGGGCGAGGATGAAGCTGACCAGCAGGCTGGTGCTCGATTCGCGGAACTCGCGCGACTGGCCGGCATAGTCGATCTGGGCATTGGCGGGCAGCACTTCGCGGGCGGCGGCCGTCAGCGCATTCAACCCGTCGCCGAGCGTATATCCCGGCTGCAGGGTGGCCGAAATGGTTGCCGCACGCAGCTTGTTGAAGTGGTTGAGCTCGCGCGGCGCCACGGTTTCGACGACATCGACGAAATTGGCGAGCGGGACCATCTGGCCGTCTTTCAGCGGCAGGTATATGCGCCGGATGTCGTCGGGCGCGTTGCGTGCCGGATCGTCCACCTGCACGATGACGTCGTACTGCTTGCCCGCGCGCTTGAAGCGCGTCACCTGCTTGCCGCCGATCATGGTTTCGAGCGCCCGGCCAATTGTCGCAACCTCGATCCCGGCCGCTGCCGCCTTGTCGCGATTGACGGTGATGCGCAACTCCGGCTTGTTGAGCTTGAGATCCGAATCGAAATTCGCCAGTCCCGGAAACGCCTGCGCCCTGCCGATGACCTTGTTCACCATGTCCTGCAGCTCGGCATAGGTACCGGTGGTCTGCACGACGAATTCGAGCGGCTTCGACACCGGGCTCTGGCCCAGCGACGGCGGGTTGACCGGGAAGGCGAGCGATCCCGTTACCCCGAACATGAGCGGCCCGATGCTGGTGACGATGTCGCGTGCCTTGCGGCCGCGCTCGTTCCACGGTTTCAGCAGGGAAAAGGATATCGCCTGGTTCGACACCGGGAAGCCCACCACCATGAAATAACGTGTGACCTCGGGAACGGAGCCGAGAATTCCCTCGATCTGGCGGGCGTAGCGGTCGGTGAAATCGAGGGACGAGCCCTCCGGCGCGATCTGGATGGCGACGACATAGCCGCGGTCCTCCAGCGGCGAAAGCTCGGAAGGCAGCAGGTAAATGAGCCCGCCGCCCGTGGCGGCAATGGCGATCATTGCGCCGACGACGCGCGCACGAACGTCAAGGGCACGTTCCAGCCAGCGCCGGTAGCCCTCCGTCAGGCGGACGAGGCTCTTTTCGATGGCGCTGTAGGCGGGGCCGTGGCGGGTGCTCTTGCGCAGGAGCCGCGAACACATCATCGGCGACAGGGTCAGGGCGACGAAGCCCGACACGATCACGGCGCCGGCCAGCGTCAGGGCAAACTCCGTGAACAGCTTGCCGGTGCGTCCTTCGGTCGTCGCCATCGGCGCGAAAACCGCGGCAAGGGTGATGGTCATCGCCAGCACGGCGAAGGCGATTTCACGGGCACCCTTGAAGGCGGCGGCGACCGGCTCCATGCCGTTCTCGATGTGCCGGTAGATGTTTTCCAGCATCACGATGGCGTCGTCCACCACCAGCCCGATCGCCAGCACCAGGGCGAGCAGGGTCAGCGTGTTGATGGTGAACCCAAGCACCGCCATCAGCGCGAAGGCGCCGATCAGCGATATGGGAATCGTCACCAGCGGGATGATGGTGGCCCTGCCGGTACGCAGGAACAGGAAGATCACGGCGACGACCAGCGCCACCGCTTCGGCGAGGGTCTTGTAAACGTTGCTGATGGAGCGCTCGATGAAGATGGAGGAATCGTAGGCGACCTCCACCGACATCCCGGGCGGAAGGGCGCGGGTGATTTCCGGCAGCGCCTCGCGCACCCCCTTGGAGACATCGAGCGGATTGGCCGTCGACTGCTTGATGACGCCGAGGGCGACGGCGCTCTGGCCCTTGAAGCGCGCGCGCACGCGGGTGTCGGCGGGGCCAAGCTCGACCCTGGCGACATCCTTCAGGCGAACGAGAAAGCCGCCGCTGTCGCGCAGCACGATATCGGCGAATTCGTCGGCGCCGCGCAGGTCGCTTTCGTTCACCACGGTGAATTCGCGGGCGCTGCTTTCGATGCGCCCGGCCGGGATTTCGACGTTTTGTGCGGCCAGCGCCCGTTCGATATCCGCAGGCGCAATGCCATAGGCGGCCATGCGGGCCGGGTCGAGCCAGATACGCATGGAATAGCGCCGTTCGCCGAAGATGCGCACGCTTGCGACCCCGCCGACGTTCTGCAGCCGGTCGCGCACGACACGGTCGGCGAAGTCGGTCACCTCCATCGCCGAATGACGGCTGGACGAAAAGGCGAGGTAGACGAGCGGCTGTGCATCGGCTTCGACCTTGGACACGACCGGCTCGTCGATGTCGTCGGGCAGGGCCGCGCGCACGCGCGCGACGCGGTCGCGCACGTCGTTGGCGGCGAATTCGATGTCGCGGGTCAGGCGGAAGGTGACGGTGATCTGGCTTTTTTCCGGCCGCGAGATCGACGTCATGAAGTTGATGCCTTCGATGCCGGAAAGCGAATCTTCCAGCGGCTGCGTCACCCGCGTCTCGATGATTTCCGCGCTGGCGCCGCGATAGGTGGTTTCGACGGTCACCACCGGGTCGTCGATCTTCGGGTATTCGCGCACACTGAGGCGGTCATAGGCGATGGCGCCGACCAGAAGAATCAGCAGGTTGACGACGATGGCGAATACCGGCCGGCGAATGCAGAGATCGGGCAGCTTCATGGCCGGCTACTTGCCCTTGGCGTTTGCTGCGGGGGGCTTGCCGGGGGCGCCTCCGGGCGGCACCGGCATGACCGGGACGCCGTCGCGCAGCTTGATCTGGCCTGCGGTCACTACCGTGTCGTCCGCGCCGATCCCGCCGACGATCTGGACCTCGCCCTTCCGGCGCAGGCCGGTCTCGACCTTCGTCATCGCCGCCTTGCCGTCCTGGATCCTGAATACGAAGCGGTCGCGGCCGACGGGCACGATCGACTCTTCGGGTACCAGAAGGGCGCCCTCGATGCGGGCAGTAATCAGCGCGATGCGCACGAACAGGCCGGGGCGAAGGTCGCGCCTGGCGTTGGCGATTTCCGCGCGTACGGCGATGGAGCGGCCCTTGGCCTCGATCAGCGGATCGATGGCATAGACCTTTCCTTCGAAGCTGCGCCCGGGCAGGGCGTCGGCGGTGATGGTCACGGTCTGGCCGACGGCGATTTCCGGCAGCGCCAGTTCGGGGACGGCGAAGTCGACCTTCAACGTGTCGATGTGCTCGAGATTGACGATCTCGGCGCCCACGGTCAGGTAGTCGCCGGGGCTTACCTTCTTCAGGCCGATGATGCCGTCGAAGGGGGCGCGGATGACGGTCTTTTCAAGCTGGGCACGGGCGACGGCGACGCGGGCCTCGTCGACGCGCATGTTGGCCAGCGCCTGGTCGCGCGCCTGGGCGCTGCCGACCTTCTGCTTGAACAGCTTGGCGGCGCGCTCGAAATTAGCCTTGCTGAGGTTGAGGCTGGCCCGCGCCTCGTTCATCTGCGAGCGGGCGATGTCGTCATCGAGCGTCACCAGCACGTCGCCTTTCCTGACGGCGGCCCCTTCCTTGAAGGCAATGGCCGCGACGCGGCCCGCCACTTCCGGGCGGATGACGACGCTTTCGGCCGAGCGCAGGGTACCGACGGCGGGTACCGTGCGCAGCATCGTCTCGACGCGCGGCTTGGCGGTTTCCACGGGAATGGCGAAGCCGCCCGGCCCGCGCTGACCCGGCCCGCCGCCCGGCTTGAAAACCAAATACCCGGCCACGGCCAGAACGATGGCGGCGATGACGGCAAGCACGATGCGGGACACGGGCTACTCCTGTAACGGGCCTGAAACGTGGGGCGATCCTAACAGCATGGGCCCCGGTTTTTAAGCCGGGCCCGGGCAGGGCAGCCATGCGCGGGCGCGGGTGCCGGCCCCCGGCGGTGCCCCAAAACCGTCAGATTCAGCGCCTTTCCCCGGCGTTGCGCCGGCGGGGCGGAGCCTTTATCTTCCGCTCGCGCCCGGGGTGCCCGGGCGGCAAAGGAAAGGCAAGCGGTGACCGATCTCGCCCATATCCGTAATTTCTCGATCATTGCCCATATCGACCACGGCAAGTCGACCCTGGCCGACCGGCTGATCGAACTGTGCGGCGGACTGACCGCGCGCGAGCGGCGCGACCAGGTTCTCGATTCGATGGAAATCGAGCGTGAACGCGGCATCACCATCAAGGCCAACACGACGCGCCTGAACTACACCGCGCGCAACGGCGAGACTTACGAGCTCAACCTTATCGATACGCCGGGCCATGTCGACTTCACCTACGAAGTGTCGCGCTCGCTCGCCGCCTGCGAAGGCTCCATCCTCGTCGTCGATGCGAGCCAGGGGGTGGAAGCGCAGACGCTGGCCAACGTCTATCTCGCCATCGACGCCAATCACGAGATCGTCCCCGTTCTCAACAAGATCGACCTGCCCGCGGCGGAGCCCGACCGCGTGAAGCAGGAAATCAACGACGTCATCGGCCTCGATGCCAGCGATGCGCTGCCCATTTCGGCCAAGACCGGCATGGGCGTCGACGAAGTTCTGGAAGCCATCGTCCACAAGCTGCCGCCGCCCAAGGGTGATGAAAAGGCCGCCCTCAAGGCGCTGCTGGTCGACAGCTGGTACGACGCCTATCTCGGCGTCGTCATCCTGGTACGCATCCGCGACGGCGTGCTGCGCAAGGGCATGAAGATCCGCATGATGGGCACGGGCGCGGCCTACGAGGTGGACGAGGTCGGCGTGTTTACGCCCAAGCCGCTCAAGGTCAACGAGCTCACTCCCGGTTCGGTCGGCTTCATCGCCGCCTCGATCAAGACCATCGCCGACTGCCAGGTGGGTGACACCATCACCGACGACCGCCACCCCGCGGCGGCGGCGCTGCCCGGCTTCAAGCCGTCCCAGCCGGTGGTGTTCTGCGGCCTGTTCCCGGTGAACTCCGACGACTTCGAAAAGCTGCGCGATTCGATCGCCAAGCTCGCGCTCAATGACGCGAGCTTCGAGTACCAGATGGAAACCTCCGCCGCGCTCGGCTTCGGATTCCGCTGCGGATTCCTCGGCCTTTTGCACCTCGAAATCATCCAGGAGCGGCTCGAGCGCGAGTTCGACCTCGACCTCATCACCACGGCGCCGAGCGTCGTCTACAAGGTCCACCTGACCGACGGCACGACGATCGAGCTGCACAATCCCGCCGACATGCCCGACCCGGTGCGCATCGCCGGCATGGAGGAACCATGGATCCGCGCCACGGTCATGGTTCCCGACAGCTACCTCGGCGCGGTGCTGGCCCTTTGCCAGGAACGGCGCGGCGAGCAGCTCGACCTTACCTATGTTTCCGGCCGCGCGATGGCGGTCTACCGCCTGCCGCTCAACGAAGTGGTCTACGATTTCTATGACCGGCTCAAGTCGGTCTCGCGCGGCTATGCGTCGTTCGACTACCAGCTCGAGGGCTATCACGAAAGCGACCTCGTCAAGCTGTCGATCCTCGTCAACGGCGATCCGGTCGATGCGCTGAGCATGGTCGTTCACCGCACCCAGGCGGAAGCGCGCGGGCGGCATCTGTGCATGCGGCTCAAGGACCTGATCCCGCGCCAGCTGTTCAAGGTGGCGATCCAGGCCGCCATCGGCGGCAAGGTGATCGCCCGTGAGACGCTTTCCGCGTTGCGCAAGGACGTGACGGCGAAATGCTACGGCGGCGACGCCACCCGCAAGCGCAAGCTTCTGGAGAAGCAGAAGGAAGGCAAGAAGCGCATGCGGGCCATCGGCAACGTCGAGATCCCGCAGTCGGCCTTCATCGCCGCGCTCAAGACCGGCGACAACTGACGCTTCAGCCCGCCCCGCCGCGGCGATTGTTTTCCGCCATCATTCCTGCAAGACGCTTGCGCTTCGACGCATCGCTGTTCGGCACGACGCGGTTCCTCGATGGCGGCTCTGCGCGCCACAGCACCAGCAGCGCCGGCGCGCCGGCCAAAAGCCATGCGGGCAGGGACAGGATTTTCAGGATGACCGAATCCCACGCCCAGGGCGCGATGAAATCGACGATCACCTTTTCGACGGCAGTCATGCTGCCGCGATGGGCGAGCAGCCAGACATCCGCCGCCGAAAAGACGTCGTAGCGTCCCTGGTCGAAGGATCGGACTATTTCTGCTGCCGCGGCGATGGCCGCGGCGAGGAGCAGCACTATGGCAATGATGCGGCCTGGCATGACGGGGGGCCTCCGTTTTTGCGTGACCGACCGGGGCCATTATGGCCTGTCCGGCTTCCCCAAAAGTGTAAGAAGCGGGATAAGCCATTGCAAATATTGGAAATTTACTGAAATTGAATCGTTAACCCCAATCGGGTAACTTGCGCGCTCCCAACCCCGCCGCGGACCGCGCGAATGCGCCGGTTTCGGGGTTCGGGAAGACGACGGCGGGACGCGCCTATGGTTAGCGCCCGCCCCGGAAAACGGAGAGGTGGCCGAGCGGTTTAAGGCACACGCTTGGAAAGCGTGCATACGGTAAAACGTATCGCGGGTTCGAATCCCGCCCTCTCCGCCAGCC
>JAYQQF010000007.1:0-21173 GCA_038145705.1 Alphaproteobacteria bacterium
GGCGGCTGGGGGGCCCGCTGGGGTGGGTATGTGGGTTCCATGGCCCCCTTATTACGGGGGGGGGGCGGGGTCCACAAGCGAAACGGCGGGCTACATGCCCGCCGTTTCCCCCCTCCAGGCTACCGGTCTTCAGGAGACCAGCGCCTTGACTCTTTCCGGCGTCACCGGGCCGCGGCGCAGGCGCCGCCCGGTGGCATCGTAAACGGCATTGGCGATCGCCCCCGAGACCGGGCGAGTTGCCGCCTCGCCCGCGCCCGTCGCCGGCTTGTCGGGCCGGTTGAGCAGCACGCAGTCGATCACCTCGGGCGCGTCCGGCGTTTCGAGGATCGGGTAGGTCGCCCAGTCCACGCTGGTCACGCGGTCGGGATCGAACATCACTTCCTCGAACAGCGAACGGCTCGCGGCCATCACGATGTTGCCCTCAAGGCAGAGCTTGAGAGCCTCCGGATTGATGATCAACCCGCAGTCATGAGCGACCGTGAACTTGCGCGGCCACACGCGGCCGGTGGTCTTGTCGACCTCGACCTCGGCAATGACGACGACGCGGGTGCCGTTGCGGTAGGCATAGGAAATGCCGCGCCCCGACACCGTGGTCTTGCCGCCCTGGTCCTTGCGCGGGCCGACCCGTTCCTTCCAGCCCGACTTCTCGACGGCGGCCTTGACGAGATCGCGATCGCGCGGGTCCTTCAGGTACTTGAGGCGGTAGGCCGCCGGATCCATGCCGGCCGCTTCGGCCATCTCGTCGTGGAACTGCTCGGCCGCAAACTGGATCTGAGGACCGAGCGGGTCGCGCAGATGCGACGTACGCAGCGGCGAGTAGCGCGGGATGAACGGCGGAATGACTTCCCAGCCGATCAGACGGGCGCCGAAGGTGTACATGTCTTCGGGCGAACGGAAGGTCTTCGCCGGACGCAGCTTCGCGCCGATCTGCTGACCGGCGAGATTGTCCTGCGGCTTCGATTCGTTCGAGCGCACGTCCTGGCGGTCGAAGCCCTTCGACATGAACTCGAAGGCGACGACATTGCCGCTGGCATCGAGGCCACCGCGGCAGCGATGGATCGACGCCGGGGACTTCGGGTCCCAGGCGGTGCCTTCATGGCGCATGCCCTGCACGCGCACGGGCTTCCCCACGGCCTTGGACAGCAGCGCTGCCTGCGCCGCCGCGTCGCCCGCGTCGTTGCGCCCGTAGGAGCCGGGACCCGGCACCCAGATGCCGCGCACGTCGTCGGCCTTGATCTTGAGGATCGCGGCGACGCCTTCGGCCGTGTAGTGCGGCTTCTGTGAACCGGTCCACACCACGGCGTTCTTCGGGTTGGCATCAACGATGGCGCAGGCCGGGCCCATGGAGGCATGGGACTGGAACGGCCATTCGTATTCCGCCTCGATCACCTTGGCGGCACCCTTGAGCGCGGCGGCGACGTCGCCTTCCTTGGTGTCGTGCTTCTTGGCGATGACCTTCGCCTTGCGGATATGGTCGTACAAGGCCTTCTGGTCGCCGAACGGCTTGCCGCCGTCGGACCACGTCACCTTCAGGTCCTGCGCCGCACGGATGGCGTCCCACTCGGTGTTGGCCACGACGCCGATGAAGCCCTTTTCATGGACGACGCGCGCGCCCTTGATGTGCTTGATCGAGGAGGCGTCGAAGCCCTTCGGCATGCCGCCCGCCTTTTCCGGGTGGATGACGCGGCCGTGCAGCATGCCCGGCACCCTGACGTCGGTGATCATGGGCGACGTGCCGTAGACCTTGCCCGGGATGTCGGTGCGCGGGAAGCTCTGGCCGACCACCTTGTATTCGGACGGCTTTTTCGGCTTCGCCTTGCCTTCGGAGTACAGCGCGTTGCCGTACTTCTTGTTCCACTTGAGCTTGTGGTTGAAGTAGCGACCCTGAAGAATTTCGGCGTAGGAAATCTTCTTTGCCGCATTGCCCTTGACGCTGACCACACCGTCATCGACGACGAGATCATTGACGCCGGCGCCAAGCCGCTTCGCGGCTTCTTCGACCAGTACGCGGCGGGCTTCGGCGGCGATGGCACGCATCGCCTTGCCGCCGTTCTGCACGGCGGTGGAACCCGAGGCGCCGCCCTGGTTCACCGAGGTCTGCGTGTCGCCGAGAATGGAGGTGACGCGCTCGTACTTGACGTCGAGCTCTTCGGCGACGATCTGGCTGATCGCCACGTCGACGCCTTGGCCCATGTCCATCTTGCCGAAGAAGGCCGTGACCTTGCCGTCGGCGGTGATGGCGATGAAGCTGTCGAGCTGGTCGGGCATCAGCGCCGGCTTGACGGCGGAGCCGAAGGCCGCAGCAGCCGCCCGCGCCTTCTTGGTCGCCACGACCGGCGCGGCGGCACTGACGACCAGCGCGCCCGCGCCCTGCAGCAGCTTGCGGCGGGAAAAGGTGAAGTCCTTGATCGAGATCATCTTGGTCATTGTTCTGCCCTCCCTCAGCTCGCCATTTCCTTGGCGGCACGCTTGACCGCCCGGATGATGGACATGTGAGTGCCGCAGCGACATTTAAGCCCGGCAAGCCCTTCGCGGATCTGCTTGTCGTCGGCCTTCGGGTTCTTCTTGAGAAGCTCCGCCGCCGTCATGATCCAGCCGTTGACGCAGTAGCCGCACTGGGGAACCTGTTCGTCCACATAGGCTTTCTGCAACGGATGGGGCTTTTCGGGGGTACCGAGCCCGGCCAGCGTCACCACCTTCTTGCCTTCGGCCTGGCCGACGGTGAAGGAGCACGACCGCGTCGCGGCGCCATCAACATGAACGGTGCAGGCGCCGCACTGGGCGAGGCCGCAGCCGAAATGGGGATTGTCGAGCCCTATGTCGTTACGCAGCGCGTAAAGGAGCGGCATCTCCGGATCGGCCGTAACCGAATACGGCTTCCCGTCGACATTCAGTTTAATGCGTTTTGGTGCTGCCATTGCGGCCTCCCTGTATATCGGTCGCAATCGGCGGTACAAACGCGGGAAGGGACACCCCGCGCGACGACGAACACCCACCCCAAAGGGGACGGCGAACCGTCGTAAGCCTACCGGTTACGGACCAAAAGAATGAAGCTCCCCATACGGGCCGCGCATTTTTGTATTCGGGGCGCGGCCATTTGCGTCATTTCGAACTCTCCCGCCTGAACTGTCAAGCCGGATGCGAGGGAGCCGCGATGCTTATTGATTTTGTGTGCGATTATAGGCGTCGATTTCCGCCTCGGTGTCGAGGTCGGTAAGCGTGCCCGCACCATCGAGGGGTACCTCGCGCAGTTTTTCCGGATGCGCCGCGATCAGGCGGCGCGCGCCCTCATCCCCCGAAAGTGACATGAGGTCCGCGAACATTTCGCGCGCGAACAACGCCGGGTTGCCGCGCCGCCCGCCCGCCACCGGCACGCAGATCGCAGCGCCGCCTGCGGCAAACGCATCCATCAGCCTGCCGAGATCGGCCGCCGTCAGCGCGGGCATATCGCCGAGGCAGACGAGCGCCGCAGACGTATCCGCCGCCAGCGCCCCGATACCAGCACGGATCGAGGTGCTGATGCCGTCCGCATAATCGGGATTGTGGACGAAGCGCACATCGCGCCCGGCAAGGGCCGCGCGCACCTTTTCGGCCTCATGGCCGGTGACGACGATGACGGGCCGCGCGGCGGAGGCCAGCACCGCGTCGACGGCGCGCGCCACCATAGGTGTGCCCGCCACCGGCGTGGTCAGCTTGTTGGTCTTGCCCGCCCGGGTCGAGCGCCCGGCCGCCAGCACGATGGCCGCGACGGTCATCGCCCGCAAACCCGGATCATGCGGATTTGACGCCCTTTTTCTTCGGGCGCAGCACGTCGATCATCTGAGCGACAATGGACACGGCGATCTCGGCGGGCGACAGCGCGCCGATGTCGAGGCCGACGGGCCCGTGGATGCGGTCGAGATCGGCATCGGTGAAGCCCTGGCCCTTCATGCGTTCACGGCGCTGGGCCTGGGTTTTGCGCGATCCCAGCCCGCCGACGTAGAAGGCATCCGACTTGAGCGCGGCGGCAAGCGCCGGCTCGTCGAGCTTGGGATCATGGCTGAGCGCCACCACCGCCGAACGGCGGTCGAGGCCGAGGTTGGCCAGCGCCTCGTCCGGCCATTCGTGGGACAGCGTGGCGCCGGGAAAACGCGTGGCGCTCGCATAGGTCGTGCGCGGATCGATGACGGTGACGTCGTAACCGATTTCGGCGGCGATGGTGCTGAGGAACTGCGAGATATGCCCGGCGCCGATGATGGCGAGGCGCAAGGGCGGCGTCAGCACCTGGATGAAGACGCGGCGGTTGCCGTCCTCGATCAGGCGCGATTCCTCGCGCGCCAGCGCATCGTCGATGGCCGCCTGAAGCTTCGCATCGATGGCGAGCGCGCCTTCGGCCTTGCCCTCGATGATCAGCGCGTCATCGCCCGTCGCGATATCGGTCACCCGTGCGACGGAACGCTTGGAATCGCGCAGCGAAATCAGCCTGTCGAGGTCACCCGCCCGCATCAGTCCACCGTCTCGACGAAAATTTCGATCTTGCCGCCGCAGGAAAGTCCGACTTCCCACGCCTGATCGTCGGCGATGCCGAAATCGAGCAGTTCGGGCTTGCCGTTCCTGATGATCCGCGCGGCGGCATCGACGACGGCGCTTTCCACGCAGCCGGCGGAAACAGAGCCTACGAAATTGCCCTTGTCGTCAACGGCGAGCTGGCTGCCGACGGGGCGCGGGCTCGAACCCCAGGTGGTCACGACGGTGGCAAGGGCGACCTTGCGCCCCTCGTCTTTCCAGCGATGCACGGTGCCGAGCACGTCGTCGTCCGCGCCGGGTATGATATCGGCCATATCTCTATCTCCCGCTTCTGGCTTTCGCCCCTGTCACAGATATACGACCAAATGGCCCCAAGACAAGGCCCGTCGGGCCGGGCCCGCTTGACAATGGCGCGCCCCCCGGGACAATGCCGGGTAATACGAACGAATAAATCCGGACCACGCAGGGAGCGCACCGTGGCCACTGAAGCGAAACGACTGCCGGGGAGCCTTCGCAACAACCCGGGCCTCGACCTGTGGATCGGCATCGAGACCGACGGCACGGTTACCGTACGTTCGGGCAAAATCGAGATCGGCCAGGGTCTCAAGACGGCGGCCATGCAGGTGGCGGCGGAAGAACTCGACGTCAACCTGTCGCGCGTGCGTATCAAGACCGCCGACACGGCCGAAACGGCCGATGAAAACGTCACCTCGGGCTCGCGCTCGATGGAGGTTTCGGCCACCGCGCTGCGCTTTGCCGCCGCCGAATGCCGCGCCATCATGCTGAAGATGGCGGCCGAAAAGCTGGGCGTGCCGGTCGAAAGCCTGAGCGTCGAGGACGGCGCCATCCGCAGTTCCGAATCGAACCAGCAGGTCACCTACTGGGACCTGATGGGCGGGCGCAAGTTCGGCCGCGACGCGACCGCCGCCTTCCCGCCCAAGCCGCCGCAGGCGCACCGCGTCGTCGGCACCCGCGTGCCGCGCATCGACCTGCCCGCCAAGGTGTTCGGCCAGCCCGCCTTCATCGAGGACCTGCGCCTTCCCGGCATGCTGCACGGGCGCATCGTGCGCCCGCGCCACCAGGGCGCCGCCCTGGAATCCGCCGACACGGCGGCGGCCGAAAAAATTCCGGGCGTCGTCAAGGTCCTGCGCGACGGGGATTTCCTCGGCGTCGTCGCGGAAACCGAGATCGCCGCCATCCGCGCCCGCGACGCGTTGGCTGCGAATGCCCGCTGGAGCGCGGGCGATCCGTTGCCCGACGAAGATCACCTCTACGAATGGATGATGTCCCAGGACACCGTCGAATGCGGCTGCGTCGATGGCGTACATACGGACGAACCGCCGCCCGACACCGAACCGCCCGCCGACGCCAAGGCCACGCTGGATCAGATCTACGCCAAGCCCTTCATCCTGCATGGCACGATGGGACCGAGCTGCGCCGTCGCCGAATGGAAGGCCGGCAAGCTGATCGTCCATACCCAGAGCCAGGGCGTGTTTCCGCTGCGCCGCGCGCTGAAAAACGTGTTTCGCATGGACGAGGACGACATCCGCTGCATCCACATGGAAGGGGCGGGCGTCTATGGCCACAGCGGCGCCGACGATGTCGCGCTGGACGCAGCACTTCTGTCGCGCGCAGTCGATGGCCGCCCGGTGCGCATCCAGTGGATGCGCGACGACGAACACTGTTGGGAGCCTTTCGGCACGGCGATGGTGACGAAGGTGCGCGCCAGCCTCGGGGCCGACAACCGCGTCGCCGACTGGCGCTTCGACGTGTGGTCCAACCACCACGGCAACCGGCCCAAGCCGAAGCCGACCGAATCGGGTCTTCTGGCCGCGCGCATGATCGAGGACGGCCTGCCGCCGCAAACCCTCGGCCCGGCCAAGGATTCGGAAGCGGGCGAACACCGCAACGCCTGGCCCGGCTACGATTTCCCGCAGATCAACGTCGCCAAGCATTTCGTCAAGGCGCACCCGTTCCGCTGTTCGTCGCTGCGCGGGCTCGGCGCTTTTGCCAATGTCTTCGCCATCGAGCAGATGATGGATGAGCTGGCCTGCGCGGCGGGCGAGGACCCGGTGACATTCCGCCTCGCCCACATGTCCGACCCGCGCGCTCGCTTCACGCTGGACGCGGCCCGCGATGCCATCGGCTGGGGCAAGGCCGACAAGGTGCCCGGCCCCGGCCAGGGCATCGCCTATGCCCGCTACAAGAACACCGCCGCCTATTGCGCCGTCGCCGTCGATGTCGAGGTGGATGAGAAAACCGGCGTCGTCACCATCCTGCGCGCGGCCTGCGCCGGCGACGCGGGCGAGGCCATCGCGCCCGACGGCATCGCCAACCAGCTCGAAGGCGGGGTGATCCAGTCGGTAAGCTGGACGCTGAAGGAACGCGTGCGCTTCACGCCGGGCGAGATCACCTCCGTCGATTGGGAGAGCTATCCCATCCTCACCTTCCGCGAGGCGCCGGAGGTCGAGACCGTCGTTCTCAACCGCCCGGGCGAGAAATTCCTCGGCGTCGGCGAGGCAAGCCAGGGCCCGACCGGGGCCGCCATCGCCAATGCCGTGTTCGCGGCGATCAGAGTGCGGCTGCGCGAGTTGCCGTTCACGCCCGAACGCGTGCGCAAGATGATTCAAGAAGCCCGCAGGGGCTAACAGGGGGAACAGGGTATGAGCGAACAGTTCAAGCTCACCGTCAACGGCAAGGCGCACACGGTCAGCGCCGATGCGGACACGCCGCTTCTTTACGTGCTGCGCAACGACATCGGGCTGGTATCGCCGAAATACGGATGCGGGCAGGAACAATGCGGCGCGTGCAACGTGCTGATCGACGGCGAAAAGGCATTTTCGTGCTCGGTCACCTTGAAGGACGCTGCGGGCAAGCAGGTGACGACACTCGAAGGCCTCGGCACCGCCGAACAGCCTCACCCGATCCAGGCCGCCTTCATCGCCGAACAGGCGGCCCAGTGCGGCTACTGCACATCGGGCCTGATCATCGCCACCAAGGCGCTCTTGGACAAGAACCCGAACCCGGACATGGATGCGATCCGCGTCGGCCTGCAGGACAACCTGTGCCGCTGCGGCGCCCACAGCCGCGTCTTCAGGGCCGTGCGCCGCGCCGCCCGCGAGCTCGCCGGCTGACCGCCATGAGCGAAGAGGTCAAACTTCCCGGCAGCCTCAAGACCGATGCGCGCATCGATTCGTGGCTCGCACTCGATGCCGCGGGCATCGTCAACATCTTCACGGGCAAGGTCGAATACGGCCAGGGCGTGATGACCGCCGTCGCCCAGGTCGGCGCCGAAGAACTGGACGTCGCGCTCGAGCGCATCCGCGTCAAGATGGCCGATACCGGCGCCACCGTGGACGAAAAACTGACTGCCGGTTCCGGCTCGATCGAGGAATCGGGCGCCGCCATCCGCTTTGCCGCCGCCGCCGCGCGCGCCATCCTGATGGACAAGGCGGCGGCCGCGCTGGACGTGCCGCGCGACACCCTGATCGTCGAGGACGGCACAGTCAAAAGCCCCGCCACCAACCGGCAGGTCACCTATTGGGACCTGATGGGCGGGCAGAAATTCGGGGCCGAGGTAACGCCCGCGACGAAGCCCAAATCGCCCGCCGACTACCACATCGTCGGCCGGCCGGCGCCGCGCCTCGACATCCCGGCCAAGGTCTTCGGCGTCCGCGCCTTCATCCAGGACATGGAGGTGGCGGGCCTGTTGCACGGGCGCGTCGTCTTCCCGCCGAGCTACGGCGCCAAGCTGAAATCCGCCGATCTGGATGCCGCCAGAAAAGTCGCGGGCGTTGTTGAAGTGGTGCGCGACGGCAGCTTCCTCGGGATCGTCGCAGAGAGCGAAGCCGCCGCCGTCAAGGCGCGCGACGTTCTCGCCGCCGCGTGCCAATGGGAAGAGGCTGCCCAGTACCCCGACGAGGACAACCTCTACGACTGGATGATGAGCCAGGAGTGCGAGGACACCGTCGTCGAAGGCGGCATCCCCGTGGACAAGCCGATCCCCGAGATTGTGACGCCCGCGGACGCCGCCCATACGGTGGAAGCGATCTACGCGCGGCCCTTCCAGTCCCATGCCTCCATTGGGCCATCGGCGGGCATGGCGCAATGGGACGGCGACCGCCTGACGGTGTGGGCGCACAGCCAGGGCATTTACCCGCTGCGCGCCGCCCTGTCCTGCGCTTTCGACTGGCCTAAGGAAAAGATCCGCTGCATCCATGCGGAAAACGCGGGCGTCTACGGCCATAACGGCGCCGACGACGCCGCCATGGATGCGGCCATGCTGGCGCGTGCCGTGCCGGGCCGCCCCGTGCGGGTGCAGTGGATGCGCGACGACGAGTTCAAGTGGGAGCCTTACGGTTCCGGCATGGTGATGGCGCTGCAGGCAAGCGTGAACAAGTCGGGCGACATCATCGACTGGAATTTCGACGTGTGGTCGAACGCCCATGCGGGCCGCCCGCGCGCGAAGAAGGAAACCGCCGGGTTCATCGCCTGCTGGCACCGCGAGAACGCGACGCCCGCACCCGCGCCCGTCGACAACAACGGCAAGGACGGCGGCGCGCACCGTGGCGCACGGCCCTATTACGATTTCCCCAGGACCCGCATCGCCAAGCATTTCGTCAAGCCGCACCCGTTCCGCGTGTCGTCGCTGCGCGCCCTTGGCACCTTCGGCAACATCTTCGCGACCGAATCGATGCTGGACGAACTGGCCCATGAAGCGGGCCTCGATCTCGTCGAGTTCCGCCTGCGCCACCTGAAGGACGCGCGCGCACGTGCCGTCGTCGAGAAGGTCGCGGCGATGGCAGGATGGGACCCCAAAAAATGGGGCAAGGGAAAAGGCCAGGGCATCGCGTTCAACCGCTACAAGAATTCGAAGTGCTATGCCGCAGTCGTGTTCAACGTCGAAGTGGACGAGGCGACCGGCGTCATCAGAACGCCGAAGGCGTTCATCGCCGCCGACGCGGGGCTCTCGATCAACCCCGACGGCGTCGCCAACCAGCTTGAAGGCGGGCTGATCCAGGCCGCGAGCTGGACCATGAAGGAAGCCGTGCGCTTCGATCCCGTGCGCATCACCAGCGTCGATTGGGAGACTTACCCGATCCTCACCTTCCGCGAAGTGCCGGAAATCGAAACCTTCGTCTTTCAGCGCGAAACGGAAAAGGCGATGGGTGTCGGCGAAGCGACCCAGGGGCCGACGCCCGCCGCGATCGCCAACGGCGTTTTCGCCGCGACCGGCGTGCGCCTGCGCGAAATCCCGTTCACGCCCGAACGGGTAAAGCGGATGATGGCGGAAGCAAAGGCCGCGCGCTAAAGCGCGGCGTAATCGATCTCGCCGTCCTTATTCAGGGACGCATCTGCCGGCGGCATCGGGTACTTGAGGCCCGAGCCGCAGTTGAACAGCACCACGCGCTCGTCTTTCGAAATCCGTCCCGAGGCCAGTTCCTGCTTGTAGGCGGCATAGGTCGCGGCACCTTCGGGGCACAAGAGCAGGCCTTCTTCGCGGGCGACTTCCTTCTGGCCCGCCTCGATCTTGTCGTCGTCCACCGCGACGGCGAAGCCGTTCGATTCGCGCACCGCGCGCAGGATCAGGAAATCGCCGATGGCGACGGGCACGCGGATGCCCGCGGCAACCGTATGGGCGCCCTTCCACAGATCGGCGTGTTCGACGCCCGCCTCATAGGCCTTGACGATGGGCGCGCAACCGGAGGCCTGCACCGCGACCATGCGCGGGCGCTTCGCGCCGATCCAGCCCAGCGCCTCCAGCTCCGCGAAAGCCTTCCACATGCCGATCAGACCGGTGCCGCCGCCGGTCGGATAAAGGATCACGTCGGGCACGTCCCAGCCGAGCTGTTCGGCAAGTTCCAGGCCCATCGTCTTCTTGCCTTCGATGCGGTAGGGCTCCTTCAGGGTATTGGTTTCGAACCAGCCCGCTTTGTCGCGGCCATCGACGACGATCTTGCCGCAGTCGTTGATCAGCCCGTTGACGCGATAGACCCGCGCGCCCTGCAACTGGATTTCGCGCACGTTCACTTCGGGCGTATCGGCCGGGCAGAAGACGACCGATTCGATGCCAGCGCGCGAACAGTACGCGGCAAGCGCCGCGCCGGCGTTGCCGTTGGTCGCCATCGCCATCTTGCGGACGCCCAACTCCTTCGCCATCGACACCGCCATGACGAGGCCGCGCGCCTTGAACGAGCCGGTGGGCAGGCGGCCTTCGTCCTTGACGATGATGTCGCCGCCGCCGAGCGCCTTTTTCAGGCGCGGCAGTTCGATCAGCGGCGTCATGGTTTCGCCGAGCGAGACGATGTTTTCGCAGGCGCGCACCGGCAGCAGTTCGCGGTAGCGCCAAAGATCGGGCGCGCGGGCGGCGAGGTAGTCGCGCGAAACGGCCTTCCCGATGCCGTCGAGATCGTAGCGAACCAGCAGCGGCTTTCCCGCCGCCGAGAGGTTGGCCAGCCTGTCGGCGGGCAGCCGTTCCCCCGTCATGCCGCATTCGAGATGGGTGACGAAGGTCGGCCGTTCCGCCGTCAGGTTGTCCTGCATCGTGAGTGTCCGGCCGCTACTTGATCACCGGGGTCTTGATGTCGCCCACACCGTCGATGTGGCCTTCCATCACGTCGCCCGCGACCACCGCCGCCACGCCTTCGGGCGTGCCGGTGTAGATCAGGTCGCCCGGACGCAGATCGACGAGCTGCGACAGATGCGAGATCGTCTCGGCGACGTTCCAGATCAGGAAGGAGATGTCGCTCGACTGCTTGGTGACGCCGTTGACCTTCACCCAGATGGCGCCCTTGTCGGGGTGGCCGATGCGCGAGGCCGGCTGGATGGCCGAGCACGGAGCGGAGAAGTCGTAGGACTTGCCCATTTCCCACGGACGGCCGGTGTCCTTGGCGGCGTTCTGCAGGTCGCGGCGGGTCATGTCGAGGCCGACGGCATAGCCGTAGACGTAATCGAGCGCCTGCTCGACCGGGATCTTCGTGCCGGCCTTGCCGATGGCGACGACCAGCTCGATTTCATGGTGCAGGTTCTTGGTGCCCGCCGGGTAGGGAATCGGGTCGCCGTTCTGCACGATCGCGTCGGTCGGCTTGGCGAAGAAGAACGGGGGTTCGCGATCGGGATCGGAACCCATTTCGCGCGCATGGGCGGCGTAGTTGCGCCCGACGCACCAGATGCGGCGCACGGGGTACGTGTCCTCTGACCCGGCCACGGGAAGCGTGACGACCGGCGCGGCAGGAACGGCGTAGCTCATCGGAAATTCCTTTTGATCGGTTCGAACGGGCGATCGACGGGACCGCAGATGCCGCCGGACTTACCGCCCCCGGCGCGGGTAGCTCTCGAATACGGGGCCTGATATACGAACATTGCCGCAGGGGGGTCAAGCGGGGCGACAAGGATGGAGAACCGGACATGAGCGCAGGCGCGGCAACGGCGGGCCGGACGGCGCGGGTCATGAGCCTGATCGGGGCGGGCCACGGGCTCAGCCACTTCTATACCCTTGTCCTGCCGCCGCTGTTTCCCCTGCTGAAAGGCCATTTCGGGGTGTCCTATGCGGCGCTGGGCCTGGTCATCAGCCTGCTCAACCTCGCCACCGCCATCGCCCAGGTTCCGGCGGGCGTCCTGGTCGACCGCTACGGGGCGAAACGGCTCCTGATCCTCGGCATGGCCGCATCCTCCATCGGCGTCGTCGGCGCGGCGCTGGCCGAAAGTTACTGGCTCCTGATCGCGGCGATGCTGGTGACGGGGCTGGGCAATGCCGTGTTCCACCCCGCCGACTACGCGATCATGAATGCCGCCATCCGACCCGACTGGATGGGGCGCGCCTTCGGCATCCATACCTTCACCGGCAATATCGGATTCGCCGCCGCACCGCCCGTCATCCTTGCGCTGGCGACGGTGACCGACTGGCGCACGGCACTGCTTATCGTGGGGCTGGCCGGCATCGTCGTCATGGCGCTTCTGGCGTGGCAGGGCGAACACCTCGCGAGCGAAGCCGACACGACCCCCACGGCGCAAGCAACGCCTGAAGTGCAGGGCGGCACGCTGGCGCTGTATCTGTCGGCGCCGGTGATCCTGTGCCTCGGCTTTTACGTCATGCTGGCAATGGTCACGTCGGGCGTGCAGAGCTTCTCGGTGACGGCGCTCGATGCGCAGGGCGCGCTCGATCTGGGCGCCGCCAACGTCGCGCTTTCTGCCTATCTCGTCGCCGCCATGGTCGGCGTACTGGCGGGCGGCTGGATCGCCGACCGCAGCCGCAATCACACGCTGTTTGCCGTCGCGGGCATCGCGCTCGCCGCCCTGCTGTTGCTGGCGGCAGGGTTGGTGCCGATGCCCGCCGCACTGGTGATCGCGGCGATGGCGGTATCGGGCTTCTTCAACGGCGTCATCCGCCCGGCGCGCGATCTGATCGTGCGCGCGGCCATTCCGAAATCGGCCATCGGCCGCGTGTTCGGGCTGGTATCGACGGGCGGCTGGATCGGCATGGCGGCGACGCCGGTGATGTTCGGCTATGCGCTTGATGCCGGGCGGCCCGACCTCGTGTTCTGGCTTTCGGGCGCGTTCATGGCGGCGGCCATCGTCACCGTCGTCACCGTGTCGCGCCGCCGCGCAACCTGAGAACCGCCACCACCGCATTGTTGACCGGCACAGGCACGCCCAGTTCGCGCCCAAGCCGCGCCACCGCGCCCGACAGCCAATCGAGCTCCAAGGGCTTGCCCGCCGCGGCATCGTGGGCCATCGAGGAACTCATCGCCTCGGGCAGGGTGTCGGTGAAGGCCATGCGGTCGGCGACGAAATCGGGCGCGAGCGGGACGCCGCGGGCGCGGCCGACGGCGGCGGCCTCGGCCATGATATCGGCGAACATGGCGCGCGCATTTGCATCGGTGCGGATGGGACCGACCGTTTGCCCGGTCAGCGTCGTCGTCGCCGACAGCGCCACCAGGAACACGAACTTGTGCCAGATCGCGAGACGGATATCGGGCGCATGTTCGCCATCCACGCCCGCACCTTTCAGTGCCGCGACGATGTCCGCGACGGGGACCGCCTCGCCGCCCGGCAGCGCGCCGATCTGGATGCGCTGGTTGGTGCCGATGTGGCGGATAACGCCGGGCGCGCCGACGGCGCTCGCGATATAGGCGACGCCACCGGCAATGCGCTCCCTGCCGAAGGCGGCGATCAGGCGATCCTCGGCCTCGATGCCGTTCTGCAGCGAAATCACCGTGGTCTCGGGACCAACAACGGGCGTGATGGCGGAAATCGCGCCATCGAGGTCGCCGAGCTTGACGCAGATGAACACCACGTCAGCCGGCGCCAGGGCTGCCGGGTCGGCCGCCGCGCGCACCGTGGCCAAAGTCAGGTCACCCTTCGGGCTTTCGACCCTTAACCCACTGGTCTGCATGGCATTTAAGTGCACGCCCCGGGCCACGAAGCCGACCTCGTGGCCGGCCGCCTGCAGGCGCGCGCCGAAATAGCCGCCGACCCCGCCCGAGCCCATCATCAGAAAACGCATGGTTCCCGGCCCCCCTCTGTGGATAACTTCGCCGGATCGCGCCTTGACCCCCGCGAAGGGCATGAGGCATCATCCCAGATGCGGCTTGCCGAAAACAGAATAGTTTTCAGCACATTATAAAAACGTATGACACAACAGGGAGCTTAGCCGTCATTTCCGCCGAACACCGGCAGTGTGCATTCGCATACAGGCCCAGTTCCTTTGTGGACACGGGTCCGGGGATGACAAGGTTCCACGCCCAGTTCCGCCGCGAATGACAACGTGAACCCGTGCCCCCCGGCACGGCAAACCGGGAGAGTGACATGTCTGACGACTACCTGCTCGAACTGAACAGGCGGCGGTTCCTCATGGGGACCGTGGCAACCATCGCGGCCGGAATCATCGGTTCCCAGCGTATCGCCGATGCCTATGCGGCGGATTTCCCCTCGCGCAACATCAAGATCTACGTCCCGACCGCCCAGGGCGGCGGCGCCGACCGCAACATGCGGCTGGTGACCGACCTGTGGAAGGATGTGCTCAAGGTCAACTTCGAACCGTCCTTCAACCCGGGCGCCGCGGGACGCGTCGCCTACGAACAGTACATGAGCAAGGGCTCCGACGACGGCCATGACATGCTGTTCGGCAACATGGGGCCGGAAGTCCTGAACTGGGTGCTGAAGAAGCCGACCTTTCCGCTCAACGCCTACGAATACTTCTTCCGCGTCGACGAAGATCCGAGCGTGATCTACGTCTCCAAGCGCTCGAAGCTTCAGACCATCGACGACATCGTCGCCGAAGGCAAGAAGCGCACCGTCAACTTCGCCACCAGCCGCATCGCCCATCCCGCCACCATCGGCGTGATGGCACTCGGTAAGGCGACCGGCGCGAAGTTCAACCCGATCCCGATGGGCGGCGGGCGCAACACGCGCAACGCGGTGGCGACGGGCGAGCTGGACTTCGGCGCGCTGCCCGCGGGCGGCATGGTCGTGCAGCGCAAGAACTTCAACATGCTGCTGCTGTTCGCCGACAAGAACGTGCTGGGCGAAAAGATCAACAACGCGCCGACGGTCAACGCCAAGTTCGGCACGAAGCTGCCGCCGCTGGTTTCGGCGCGCGCCTTCGCGATCAAGTCCTCGGTGCGCCAGAAGCACCCCGACCGCATGAAGATCCTCGAGGATACTCTGCGCAAGGTCGTGGAGACGGAGGCCTACAAGAAGGCCGTCGTCAAGGCCAAGGCGCCGCTGGAACTGATCAGCGCGGGCGGCCCCGCCGAATGCGCCGAGTACGTCAAGAACATCACGGCAATCGGCGAAGAGTACCGCGATTTCCTGGTTGGCGCCGATGCCGCCGCCAAGAAGAAGAAAAAGAAGAGCTGACCACGGCTTCCAGCAACTGCGTAAGCGGGTAAATACCCGGGCGGCGGGCGCCAGCGTCCGTCGCCCGGTTCGTATCCCGCCCTGATTTATTCAACATTCAGTCCGCGAGCAGGGATCATGACGACAGAAGACATGCGCGAAGAATTGAGCGGCGGCATAGACACCTCCGCAGAACTGCACAAGAAGCCCAGACGAAGCGCCGGGGCCGAGCTGGTCATCCCGGTCGCGGGCACCATTTTCGCGCTTTATTACTTTTCCACCATCTGGGATTCGCCGTGGACGGCACAGGTCAGCGCCTTCTTCATAGGCTGCGTGCTGATCCTGACCAGCGCCATCGTGACCATCAAGATCGTCGGCGCATTGCGGCGCGGCGAAACGACCCTCAATTTCGAACGGCTGGTGGAGCCGCGCAGCTACCTGCCCAAGCGCCTCGCGCTGTTCGCGCTGACCATCGGTTACGTCGTCGTCATCCAGTTCGCGGGCTTCACGCTGACAACATTCGCATTTCTGTTCTGCGCAATGGCAGTCCTGAATGACCGGAAAAACCTGCGGTTCATCGCCATCCTGTCGCTGATCATGGCGATCAGCGGCTGGGCGCTGTTCATCTACGCCTTCGAGGTTCACTTCCCCGCGGGTCCGTTCGAACTGCTGATGAAGAAGGTGCTGTAATGGAGTTCAATCCGCACATCTTCATCGAGCTTTTCGCCGACACCATCCAGTACTGGTGGGTGATCATCCCGGCCATCTTCCTTGGCCTTATCGTCGGCGCCATCCCCGGATTCTCCGCGGCGAACACGATCATCATGCTGCTGCCGCTGGCGATCGTGCTGCCGGTGGAAATCGGCTTCGTCTTCATGATCGCGCTCTACTGTTCGTCGCGCATGGGCGCGGGCATCCCGGCGATCCTCGTCAACATTCCCGGCACCGCGGGCGCGGCGGCAACGCCGCTCGACGGCTACCCGATGGCCCAGCAGGGCCGCGGCCAGCAGGCGCTCGCGATCTCCTTCACCTCGTCGGTTCTGGGCGGGCTGATCACCACGGTGCTGGCGCTGGTCGCCATGCCATGGCTGGCGGAGGTCGCCTTCTACCTGCATTCGGTGGAAATGATCGTCGTTATGCTGTTCGGCATTTCGCTGATCGCAACCATCGCCGCGCGCGATACCCTGAAGGGCCTGGTCGCCGGCTTCTTCGGGCTGATGATCGGCTGCATCGGGGCCGACTACGTCTACGAGACGCCGCGCGGCACCATGGGCTTCCTCGAACTCTACGACGGCGTGCCGCTGATCCCGGCGCTGATCGGCCTGTTCGCGATTTCGGAAGCGATGATCGTCATCGACCGCGATTCGATCCTGACCGAACGCGGCAAGGATGCGGTGGTGAGCGGCGGCTGGGGGCCGACCATCGAGGGCATCATGGAGACGCTCAGGCGCTGGTGGCACGTCGTGTGGACGTCGATCATCGGCCTGTTCATCGGCGTCATCCCCGGCGCCGGCGCGGCGATCGCGTCCTTCGTCGCCTACCAGCAGTCGAAAACCTATTCGAAGACGCCGGAGAAATACGGAACCGGCCATATCGAAGGCCTGATCGCGCCCGAATCGTCGAACAACGGCGTCACCTCGGGCACGCTGGTACCGCTGATCATCCTCGGCATCCCGGGCGGCGCCACGGCGGCGATCATGCTGGTCGTGCTGCAGTACCACAACGTCACCATGGGCACGGAACTGTTCCTGAACAATCCGAAGCTCGCCTACCTGCCCTTCACGGCGATGGCGGTGACCTACTTCCTGATGATCTTCACGATCCCGCCGCTCGCGCGCTACATGTCCCACGTGACCGTGGTGCGCACGGTCTACATGGCCCCGATCGTGATCGCCTTTACCCTGGTCGGTGCCTTCGTGTCGCGCGACTTCGTGTTCGACATGTACCTGGCGCTTGTCTTCGGGGTGATCGGCTACATCGCCCGCAAGACCGGCTACCATGTCGCGGCGATCCTGATCGGCGTGATCCTGGGGCCGCTGCTCGAGACATACTTCATCCGCGCGATGAAGATGTCCCAGGGCGACATCTCGGTGCTTTTCTCCTCGACGCTCGGGAACATCCTGTGGGTAGGCCTGCTCATCAACCTCGCGGTGCCGATCTGGTTCGAATACCGGCGCGACCGCAAGAAGGCAAAAGCCGCCTGAGGCATTGCGGGCAGGGCGGCAATGCGCCCTGCCCGCGCCTTTCCCGATTGCCGCGTCGCCGGAATTTCTCCGTCTTGACGTTTTCAGGAATCGGGCGCCATCATCCGCCGATGGTTCCGCACAGAAATTTTCCATAAGACGCGGAGCCCCCCAACAGGGACAGGAGCTCAAGGGTCTTTCCGACCACATGTAAACGCGCCGGGGGCGGTATACAGCACCGCCCCGATTGTCCACGGATGCGCGTCTTGCACGATAATCGGACCGACGCGGAGTTCCCGAAAACTCCTCACTTCACGAAAAAATTTTAAAGCCGCGCGCAGCCTTGCCGCGGCAACAGGGAGAGTGACATGTCTGACGATTTTCTTTCGGGCCTGAACAGGCGGCGGTTCCTGAACGCCACCCTGGCGACGATGGCGGCCGGCATCCTCGGATCGCAGCGCATCGCAGATGCCTTCGCCGCCGACTTCCCCGCGCGCAACATCAAGGTCTACGTCCCGACCGCCCAGGGCGGCGGTGCCGATTTGAACCTGCGCCTGATCACCGACATCTGGAAGAACCTGCTGAAGGTGCGCTTCGAGCCGTCCTTCAACCCCGGCGCCGCAGGCCGTGTCGCCTACGAGACCTTCATGGGCCGCGCGTCCAACGACGGCCATGACCTGCTGTTCGGGAACATGGGACCGGAAGTGCTGAACTGGGTGGTGAAACGCCCGACCTTCCCGCTGGAAGCCTGCCGCTACTTCTTCCGCGTCGATGCCGATCCCAGCGTGATCTACGTTTCCAAGCGCTCCAAGTTCAAGACCATCGACGACATCATCGCCGAGGGCAAGAAGCGCCGCCTCAACTTCGCCACCAGCCGCATCGCGCACCCCGCCACCATCGGCGCGATGGCGTTGGCCAAGGCGACGGGCGCCAATTTCAACCCGATCCCGCTGGGCGGCGGGCGCAATACGCGCAATGCCGTCGCCACCGGCGAGCTCGACTTCGGCGCCCTGCCCGCCGCCGGCATGGTTGCCGCGCGCAACAACTTCAAGATCGTGCTGCTGTTCGACGACAAGAACGTGCTGGGCGAACGGCTCGACAACGCACCGACGGTCAATGCCAAGTTCGGCCTCAAGCTGCCGCCGCTCGTTTCGGCGCGCGCCTTCGCGGTCAAGTCCGAGACCATCGAGAAATACCCCGAGCGCATGAAGATCCTTGAGGACACCCTGCGCAAGGTCGTGGCGACGGAGGAATACAAGAAGGCCGTCGCCAAGGCCAACACCCCGTTCGAACTGATCGAGCCGGGCGGGCAGAAGGACTGCGACGACTACGTGAAGCAGATCATGGCCATCGGCGAGGAATACCGCGACTTCATGCGCGGCGCCGAAGCCCAGGAAAAGAAGAAGAAGAAAAAGAGCACCTGATATCCGGCCAAACCGGACATCATCATAACGACATAAAGGGGCGGCGGGCTGAATGCTCGCCGCCCTGTCGCACAACAGGACATCGGCCACCAATCCCATCCACGCGTTTCACGCGAGATTTGCAGGGCAACAACCATGTCCATCGATACCGGCGCCGACACGGGCGCCAGCACGGGCCCGGAAAAACGGGCCCGGTCGGGGGGCGCCGAGCTGATCATTCCCGTCATCGGCGTCGCCTTCACCCTTTACTACTTCACCACGATCATCGATTCGCCCTGGACGGCCCAGGTCAGCACGTTTTTCTCCGGCGCCATCCTGATCCTGTGCAGCAGCGTCGTCGGCTGGCGCGTGTGGCGGGACTGGCGGGCCGGAAAGAAGTCTCTCGACTTCGATACTCTGGTCACGCCCTTCGATTTCATCAACAAGCGCGTCGTCCTGCTCGTTCTCACCGTTCTTTATGTTCCGGCGACACATATCGCGGGCTTCACGCTGACGACCTTCGGCTTTCTGTTCCTCGGCGTCGTTTTGCTTCGTGATGGCCGGAACATCGGCATTGCCGCAGCGCTCGCCGGGACGCTCGCCGTCGCGGGCTGGGCACTGTTCGTGCTCGCCTTCGACATCCGTTTTCCCGACGGCCCGTTCGAGATGCTGATGGGGAGGCTGCGGTAAAATGGAGTTCAATCCCCAGGTCTTCCTCGGCCTTTTTGGCGAAGCCTTCCAGTACTGGTGGGTGATGATCCCGGCGATCCTGCTCGGGATCGTCGTCGGCGCCGTACCCGGATTCAACGCTTCCAACACCATCATCATCCTTTTGCCCGTGGCACTGGCCATGCCGGTCGAGATCGGCTTCGTCTTCATGATCGCGCTTTACTGCGCGACGCATCTGGGGGGCGGCGCCACGGCCATCCTGATCAACATCCCCGGCAACGGCGGGGCCGCGGCGACGGTGCTGGACGGTTATCCGATGGCGCGCAAGGGACTGGGCCAGCAGGCGCTGTCCATTTCCTTCACGGCATCGGTGATCGGCGGGCTGTTCACCACCATCCTCGCCGTGCTGGCCATGCCGTGGTTCGCGGAAGTGGCCTTCTACCTGCACTCGGTCGAGATGATCGTGATCATGCTGCTGGGTATTTCGCTGATCGCCACCATTGCCGCGCATGACACGATGAAGGGGCTGGTGGCCGGCTTCTTCGGCCTGATGCTGGGCGCGGTCGGCGCCGACCATGTCTATGAAACGCCGCGCGGCACCTTCGGATTTCTCGAACTTTACGACGGCATGCCGCTTATCCCGGCACTGATCGGCCTGTTCGCGATTTCCGAAGCCTTCATCATCATCACCGAAAAATCGATCCTGTCCGATGAAGGCATGAAGGCGATGCGGGCCGCCGGCTGGCGATCGAGCATCGAAGGCGTGATCGAGACCCTGAAGCGCTGGTGGCACGTCCTGTGGACATCGTTCATCGGCCTGATCATCGGCGTCATCCCCGGCGCGGGGGCCTCGATTGCCGCCTTCGTCGCCTACCAGCAGTCGAAGACCTATTCGAAAACACCGGAGCTTTACGGTACCGGCCACATCGAAGGCCTGATCGCGCCCGAATCCGCCAACAACGGCGTGACCTCGGGTACCCTGGTGCCGCTCGTCATCCTCGGCATCCCGGGGGGCGAAACGGCGGCGGTGATGATGGTGGTGCTGCAGTACCACGGCATCAACATGGGCGCGGAGCTGTTCCTCAACAACCCGAAGCTCGCCTACCTGCCGTTCACCTCGATGACGGTGGCCTATATCCTGATGCTGGTGACGATCCTGCCGCTGACCCGCATCATGTCGCGGGTGACGGTGGTGAGCACATCGTACCTAGCGCCCGTCATCATCGCCTTCACGCTGGTCGGCGCCTTCGTCGCCCGCGACTATGCCTTCGACATGATGCTGGCCATCGTCTTCGGCATCATCGGCTATATCGCGCGTAAAACCGGCTACCACGTTGCGGCAATTTTGATCGGCGTGATCCTGGGGCCGCTTCTGGAAAGCTACTTCATCCGTGCGATGAAGATTTCCGACGGCGACATCAGCATCCTGTTCTCCTCGACCCTTGGAAACATCCTGTGGATCGGACTGGTGCTGAACATCGCCGTGCCGCTGTGGCTGGAAAAGCGGCGCGGCCGCCGGGCCCCCCCCCCCCGGGGCGGGCACCGGGCGGCGCAGAAACGCCCCCCGGGGGCC
>JAYQQF010000007.1:21183-50692 GCA_038145705.1 Alphaproteobacteria bacterium
CCCGGGGGGGGGGCGGGGGGGGGGGGGCGCGGGGCGCCCGCGCCCCCCCCCCCACGCCGGGTGACGGAACGGGGCTGCGCTACTCGACGCCGGTGGCGGCGAGCTGGCGGAGCCCCTCCTCCCCCGAGAGATAATCGAGGAAGGCCTGGGCGATGGCGGCATCTGGGGCCGCCGCAGCAAGTGCCGCTTCGTAACTGGTCACATTGCCGATGGCATCCGGCAGGGCCGCGACCTGGCGCACGCCGAGCGGCTTTTCATAGCCGCGAATGGCCGACGACTGGCCGAAGCCGATGGCCGCGCGGCCCGCGTCGGAGCCGAGGAACTGCATGGCGTCCTCGGCCGTCGGGAAGCGCTGAATACGCGCGCCCACTTCGTCCATGATGCCAAGCCGCTTGATCATCTCTTCGATGTACTGGCCCGACGACGCCGTGTTGAAAACGATGGCCGATGCCTTGCGCACCGCTTCGCGCACCGCGTCGGGGGTGGAAAGGTCGGGCACGGGCGCATCGCGGTGGAGCGCGATGGCCGCCTTGACCCCGCCGAGAGCGCGGCGCGAGGCCGCCTTGACCTTGCCCTCGCCGGCAAGGGCCGCGATCAGGCTCTTGGGCCCGATGATCACCCCGAAGGAGCCGGTGCCGTCGGCAGTGCGGGCCTTGAGCTCCGGGGCGGGCCCGAAACTGACCGAAACGCGCACCTTGGTCGCGCCCTCAAAGGCCGGAACGATGGTCCCCATGGCGGGCTTGACCGCGCCCGCGCTCAGCACCTCTAGACCTGCCATGACGTCCTCCCCTTTTGTTCCTGTTTGCTCCGGCGGCCCCGCACAATAGCCGCCCCGTCCCGCCCTGTCGAACGCCCCGAAAAGCCCGGGAACGGGCCGATTGCGGGCGTGACGGGGCACCCCGAAACCGCCTAAAATCAGGGCCATGGCACTCACGACAGTGAATGTATTTGCCCTCGGCGGCACCATCGCTATGGCCGCCCCCGACAGCGGGCAGCCCGTCCGCGGACGGGCCAAGGGGCCCGGGGTCACGCCCCGGCTGACCGCGCGCGGCCTCGTGCGCGCGGCGCCCGGTCTCGGCCGAGTCGCGCGCATCAAGGCCATCGATTTTCGCCGTGTGCCCGGGGCCCAGCTCGACGACGACGACCTGATCGAACTGGCCCGTGCCATCATCAAGGGCCGCGCACCCGCCGTCGTCACCCAGGGCACCGACACCATCGAGGAAACGGCCTTTGCCCTCGACCTGCTGGTCGGCGGGCGACAAACGGTCGTCGTTACCGGCGCCATGCGCCATCCGGGCCTCGCCGGGGCGGACGGCCCCGCCAACCTGCTGGCCGCCGTCACCGTCGCGGCAAGCGAGGCATCCGAAGGTCTCGGCGCACTGGTCGTCATGGGCGACCGCATCCATGCCGCATCCCTCGTGCGCAAGACCAACACCGCGATGCCTGATGCCTTCGCCTCGCCAAACGCCGGCCCCATCGGCTTCGTCGCCGAAGGTCAGGTGCGCATCCTGCTGCACCCCGTCGAAGGCGCGTCCATCACCCTGACCGCGAAGCACGCGGACACGCGCCCCGTGCTGGTCGTCACCGCCCATGAAAACGACGATGGCGAGGTGCTGCGCGCGATCTACGGGCGCGAGATCGCGGGCGTCGTCATTGCCGCCGTCGGCGGCGGGCATCTTTCGCCCAAGGCGGCAGATGCCGCCGAAGCGCTTGCCCGCCGCGTGCCCGTGGTGCTGGCGAGCCGCACCGGCAGCGGGCCGGTGCTGGCGCGCACCTATGGCTTCAAGGGATCGGAAATGGACCTGACCTCGCGCGGGCTGATGCGCGCGGGCTGGCTCGATCCCGCCAAGGCACGTATCCTCCTCGCGCTCGCCCGCCGCGCCGGCCTCGACCGGCGCAAGACCCGCGCCGCCTTCGCCACCTACGGCGGCGGCTGACCGCGACCCTCAACCAGAACAAGCCAAGCAAGAAATTCGAAAGGGACAACATGAGCAACCCCACCACGGTCTGGAACCTGCTCGCCAAGGGCACCGACGCGGCGCCCGCCATCGGCGCCCCTGAACGCAAGACGCTCGATTACGCGGGCCTGCGTACACTTGCCCAGAAGACGGTGGCCGATCTCAATGCGCTCGGCATCGGGCGCAATGATCGGGTCGCCATCGTGCTGCCCAACAGCCCGGAAATGGCGACCGCCTTCATCTGCATCGCCTGCGGCGCGACCACGGCGCCGCTCAACCCCGACTACAAGGCGGAAGAGTTCGAGTTCTATCTCTCCGATCTCGGCGCCAAGGCGCTGGTCGTCGAAAAGGGCAGTTCATCGCCCGCCATCGGCGTGGCCAAGAAGCTGAACGTGCCGGTCCATGAAATTTCGTGGGGCGCCGATGCCCCCGCCGGGACCTTCGCCCTGCCCGCCGGCAGCGGCGCCAAACCCGCCAGGCCCGGCATGGCGGAAGACGGCGACATCGCGCTGGTGCTGCATACCTCGGGCACCACGTCGCGGCCGAAGATCGTGCCGCTGACCCAGACCAACATCACCGCGTCCGCCCGCCACATCGCGGCGACGCTGAGCCTGACGCCCGCCGACCGCTGCCTCAACATCATGCCGCTGTTTCACATCCACGGCCTGATCGCGGCGGTGCTGTCGTCGATCGGCGCGGGCGCCGGTGTGTTCTGTTCGCCAGGCTTCAACGCGCTCAAGTTCTTCGGCTGGATGGACGAGGTGAAGCCCAACTGGTACACGGCGGTGCCCACCATGCACCAGGCGATCCTCGCGCGCGCAGGGCGCAATCTCGATACCATCGACCGCAACCCGCTGCGCTTCATCCGCTCGTCGTCGTCGTCCCTGCCGCCGCAGGTGATGGCGGAACTGGAAGAAGTGTTCAAGGCGCCGGTGGTCGAGGCCTACGGCATGACCGAGGCCGCCCACCAGATGGCCTGCAACCCGCTGCCGCCCGCCGCACGCAAGCCCGGCACCGTCGGCCCCGCTGCCGGCCCGGAAGTGGCGATCATGGATCTCGACGGCAAGCTGCTGGCACGTGGGGAGACCGGCGAAATCGTCATCCGCGGCCCCAACGTGACGCCGGGCTACGAATCCAATCCGAAAGCCAATGCCGAGGCCTTCACCAACGGCTGGTTCCGTACCGGCGACCAGGGCGTGATGGACGCGGACGGCTACGTGTCGATCACCGGGCGCCTGAAGGAAATCATCAACCGCGGCGGCGAGAAGATTTCGCCGCGCGAAGTCGACGAAGTCCTGATGGACCACGAAGCGGTGGCGCAGGTCGTCACCTTCGCCATGCCGCATCCCAAGCTCGGCGAGGAAGTCGCCGCCGCCGTGGTGTTGCGCGAAGGCAAGGCCTGCACGGAAAACGAGCTGCGCGACTTCGCCCGCCAGCACCTGGCCGAATTCAAGGTGCCGCGCAAGATCCTGTTCCTTGCCGAGATCCCGAAGGGCGCCACCGGCAAGCTCCAGCGCATCGGGCTTGCCGACAAGCTGGGGCTGGGAGCGGGCGCATGAGCGTGAAGGTCTGCGTTTTCGGAGCGGGCGCCATCGGCGGCTACATGGGCGCCAAGCTGGCGGGAGCGGGCGCGGAGGTGACCCTGATCGCCCGCGGGCCCCACCTTGCCGCGATGCAGAAGAACGGCCTGCGCCTGATCGAGGGTGGTGCCGAATCGACGCTCAAGATCCGCGCCGTCAATGACGCGAAGGAAGCCGGGCCGCAGGACTTCGTTATCATCAGCCTGAAGGCCCATTCGGTGCCGCCGGTGGTGCCCGCGATGGCGCCGCTGTTCGGCCCCGATACCGCCGTCATCTGGGCGGTGAACGGCGTGCCGTGGTGGTACTTCCACAAACATGGCGGCGAACACGACGGCCGGCGTCTCGCCACCGTCGATCCGGGCGACGTGCAGTGGAACGGCATCGGCCCCGAACGCGCCATCGGCTGCATCGTCTATCCCGCCTGCGACGTGCCGGAGCCGGGCGTCATCCAGCATGTCTCGGGCGACCGCTTCACGCTGGGCGAGCCCTCGGGCGAAAAGACCGAACGCATCGAGAAATTTTCCGCGGCGATGATCGCGGGCGGCCTGAAGGCGCCGGTGCGCCCGCGTATCCGCGACGAGATCTGGGTCAAGCTGTGGGGCAATGTCTGCTTCAACCCGATCTCGGCGCTGACCCATGCGACCCTCGACGTCATCGCAACCGAGCCCGGCACCCGTGCGCTCGCGCACAACATGATGCTGGAAGCCCAGGCCATAGGCGAAAAGCTCGGCATCAAGTTTCCGGTCAGCGTCGAAAAGCGCATCGACGGCGCCGCGGCCGTCGGCGCCCACAAGACCTCGATGCTGCAGGACCTCGAACGCGGGCGTCCGATGGAGATTGATGCGCTGGTGACGGCGGTGCAGGAAATGGGGCGGCTCACCGAAACGGCGACGCCCCACATCGATGCCGTGCTGGCGCTGATCCAGCAGCGTGCAGAAGTGGCGGGACTCTACACCCGCCCATAAGGGGAGGAGTGATGAGCGAAACGACAGCGAAGGAAGGCAT
The DNA here is from genome assembly GCA_038145705.1 of Alphaproteobacteria bacterium. Classification (GTDB taxonomy): domain Bacteria; phylum Pseudomonadota; class Alphaproteobacteria; order SMXQ01; family SMXQ01; genus WHSO01. The sequence continues at coordinate 25,727 of JAYQQF010000007.1, forward strand.
CGGCGCGCCGCTGCCGCGGCGCGAGGACGACCGCCTTCTGCGCGGCAAGGGCCGCTATTCCGACGACGTCAACCTGCCGGGCCAGCTTTACGCGGCGGTGCTGCGCTCGCCCCATGCCCATGCGCGCATCCGCTCCATCGACAAGTCCGCGGCGCTCGCCGCACCCGGCGTCGTCGCGGTGCTGACCGCCGAGGACGCCGAGGCCGACGGCATCCAGCCCATCCATCATCCCCCGCCGCGTTCGGGCCCGCCCGATATCCTGCTCGACCATCGCTCGGGCGAGGTGCCGGTTTCGCCGCCCCAGTTCATGCTGGCGCTCGGCAAGGCCCGCTATAACGGCGAGGCCGTCGCCCTCGTCGTCGCCGAAACGAAAGCGCAGGCCGAGGATGCCGCCGAGCGCATCGACGTCGATTACGAGCCGCTCGCCTCGGTTACCGAAGCCTGGGCCGCGGGCGAGCCGGGCGCGCCGCTCCTGTACGAGGAACGCGGCAGCAACCTTCTGGTCGATGCCGACGCGGGCGACCCCAAGGCCGCCGATGCCGCCTTTGCGCGGGCCGCCCATGTCGTGAAACTGCGCACTGCAATCCAGCGCGTCACCGGCGTACCTATGGAGCCGCGCGCGGCAATCGGCTGGTTCGATCCCGCCACCGGCATGCACCACCTGCACGCGGGATCGGGCGGCGTCGTGCGCCAGCGGCGCGAGGTTGCGGCCATCCTGAATGTCCCGATTGAGACGGTGCATGTCACCGCCTGGGAAGTCGGCGGCAATTTCGGCACCCGCAACGCCATCTTCCCGGAATTCCCCTTGGTGGTCTGGGCCTCAAAGCGCCTTGGCCGCGCGGTCAAGTGGACGGCGAGCCGGAGCGAGGCCTTCCTCAGCGACTACCAGGGCCGCGACCTGTCGGCGGAGGTGATGCTCGCCCTCGACGCGGATGGAAAATTCCTCGCCGTGCGCGGCACCAACCGGCTCAATTCGGGCGCCTATCCCACGACCTTCGTGCCGCTGATCAAGGGTGTGGAACTGATGACCGGCGTCTACGACATTCCCGCCGCGCATTTCTGCGCCCAGGCGGTGATCACCAACAAGCCGCCGATCAACAATTACCGCTCGTCCGGCCGGCCCGAGGCGATGTTCCTGCTCGAAAGGCTGATCGACATTGCCTGCCGCGAGCACGGCTTCGACCGCATCGATATCCGGCGCAAGAACTTCATCCCGATGATCGGCGAGGGCTACACCAACGCCCTTGGCCTGCCATACGACTGCGGCGCCTACGACAAGGTGATGACGAAGGCGCTGGAGCTTGCCGACTGGGACGGCTTCGAGACCCGGCGCAAGGAAGCGGCCGCGCGCGGGCGCCTGCGCGGCATCGGCATTTCCAATTACCTGGAACTGACCGGCGGCTATCCCCGCGAGCGCACCGAGATCACCGTCCATCCCGAGGGCAGCATTGACATGGTGATCGGCACCCTGTCATCGGGACAGGGACATGAAACCAGCTTCGCCCAGCTTCTGGTCGACTGGCTGGGCGTGCCGGTCAACAGCGTCAAGCTGATCACCGGCGACACGGCGCGCGTATCGGAGGGCGGCGGGTCCCATTCGGCGCGCTCGATGCGCATGGCCGGCATCGTCATCGGCAAGGCGAGCGACGAGATCGCCGCCCGCGCGCGGCGCATCGTCGGCCACGTGCTGGGTGAAGCGCCGGAAGATGTGAAATTCGAGGACGGGCGCTTCGGCGTTGCCGGGGTCAACCGCTCCTTCGATATTTTCGAGATCGCGGGGATCGCCCTTTCCGATGACAGCCTGCCCGGCGACCTGAAAGGTCCGCTCGCCGCGGTGTCGGACGAAACCGTTCACCTTGGCGCCTTTCCCTACGGCTGCCATGTCTGCGAGGTCGAGATCGATCCCGAAAGCGGGGCCCTGGAACTGGTCGAATACGCCGCCGTCGATGACGTCGGGCGCGCCGTCAACCCGCTGATCCTGCGCGGCCAATCCCACGGCGGCGCGGTGCAGGGCATCGGCCAGGCGCTATGGGAACACATGGCCTATGCGCCGGACACCGGCCAGCTTCAGGCGGGTAGCTTCATGGACTACGCCATGCCGCGCGCCCACCGGCTGCCCGATTTCAAGGTGGCGATCAGCGAGGTGCCCTCGCCCCGCAACAAGCTCGGCGTACGCGGCGGCGGCGAAGGTGGCACGACGCCGGCACTCGCCGTCGTCGTCAATGCCGTCGTCGATGCGCTGAGCCCGCTCGGTATCACCCACATCGACATGCCGGTGACGAGCGAGCGCGTGTGGCGGGCGATTCGAACGGCGAAGCCGTCCTAGCCGGAGACCTTCGCGGGCATTCCCAGGAACACCTGCAGCACGTGGAACAGGCGGCCACGGTTGAAGCCGAGCGCCGCCGCGTGCGACGCCCCGTCCATCATCGTGAACTGCTTGTCCTTGTTGGGCAGGCGAGCGAAGAACTCCATCACGTCTTCGTCGGTGGCGATGCCGTCGTGTTCGGAGCGCACGAGAAGCGTCGGGCACTTGACGTCCTCGGGCTCGACCAGCGGCAGGTTCGCGCACATGTCGATGTAGGTGCCGGTCGGCACGTGGGTGCAGAGCGGCGCTTCCGAATCGGCCAATGCCACGGCAACCCGGTCGTCCGAGGTGCCCGGCTTGTCCCGGTTGAAGATCGTGGAAAAGAACGCGTGGTCCACCGGGCGCTTGTTCGACGACTTCCACACGTCGAGCTTCTTGGCGCGGTCCGCAAGGGTGGGCGAACCCTTGCCGGTATAGACCATGGCCGCGATGGCCAGGCGATCGACCGCATCGGGACAGGCGGCGGCGAAGCAGGCCGCGCGCAGTGCGCCCGAGGAGCCGCCGTACATCACGGCGCTCTTCTGCCCGGTTTCGGCCGCAACGACGGCCATCGCCGCCTTGAGGTCGTCGACCCCTTCCTTGACGTAGGAGAACACGCCGTCGCGCCAGCCGGAACGGCCGTAACCTTCGTGGTCCACGGTCCAGACATCCCAGCCGAGCCCGGCGAAGTGATCCATCATCGAATAGCCCGAAAGGCCCGGCACCTGAAGATCGAAACCCGAGCGCGCCGAGAACGACGAGCCGTGCACGAGGAACAGGACCGGCTTGTCGCCTTTCTTGGCGGGCGCGCCTTCACGCTTGCGCCAGACATGCAGGTCGATGCCCGCCTTCTTGGCCGAATAGGCCTGCGACCAGATGTTCATGTGCGGCCTCCCGCGCGACGCTTTTCCTGAATTTTTTCCTGATCTTCCGCAAGGTAGGGATCCTGCCGTTCGGGCAGGCGGAAGAAACCGTCCATCACGTGCCAGAAGCGGCGACGGTTGAGGCCGAGCGGCGACACATGCGCCTGGCCCTCGATGATGGAGAACTGCTTGTCGGTGTTGGGCAGCCGCATGAAGAAGGCGTAGAGGTCTTCTTCGGTGGCGATGCCGTCATGTTCGCCGCGCAGGATGATCGTCGGGCAGATGACGTCGAGCGGATCGACCGTCGGCAGGATCGAACACATGTCGGCATAGGTGCCGGTCGGCACTTCGGAACAGAGCGGTGCTTCGGCCGCGGCGAGCGCCACGGGGATCGCCGGTTCCGACGTGCCGGGAAGGTCGCGGTTGAAGATCGACTGATAGAAAGCCGAATCCACCTTGCGCTTCCATGAGCCGGTCCACTGGTCGAGCTTCTTGCGGCGCTCGATCAGGGTCGGCGCGCCCTCGCCCGTCCAAACGAAGGCATCGAGGCAGATGCGCAGGCAGTGCGACGGCGAAGCCGCGGCAAAGCCGGCGAGCCTGAGCGCGCCCGAGGACTGGCCGTAGAAGTAGTAGGACTTGAGCCCGGTTTCCTTTTCGACCACCGGCATGGCGGCCTTGAGGTCGTCGACGCCGTCGGCGATCGAGGCACGGAAGCCGTCGCGCCAGTCGGAGCGGCCGTAGCCTTCGTGATCCATCGTCCACACGTCGTAGCCGCGCCGCGCAAACTCATCCATCAGCGAGTATTCGCTCGACCCGTTGACGACGAGATCGAACCCCGACCGCCCCGAAAAGGACGAACCGTGCACGAGGAACAGCACCGGCTTCGGCTTGCCCTTGTCGGGTGCGCCGTCGCACTTGCGGTACATGTAAAGGGACACATCGCCCTTTTTCGCGGTGTATTCCGCGCTCCAGATCTTGCTCATGTTGTATCTCCGGTCCGATCAGCCGCCGTGGCTGAGGACGTAGTCGTAGGCGGGCAGCGTCAGGAATTCGGAGAATTCCTTCGTCAGCACCATCTTGCGGAAGAGATCGGCGGCGGCATCGACCGCCTTGCCACGCGCGGCGTCGTTGAGGCCGTGCTTGATCTTGCCCACCTCTTCGTCGAGGGTCTTCTTGAACAGATCCTCGTCGATCACCTTGCCGTCGGAGCGCTTGGCGTTGTAGCGCACCCACTGCCACAGCTGGGTGCGCGAGATTTCCGCCGTCGCCGCGTCTTCCATCAGGTTGTAGAGCGGCACGCAGCCGTTGCCGCGCAGCCAGGCTTCCGTGTAGAGCAGGCCGACGTTGATGTTCTGGCGGAAGCCCGCCTCGGTGATCGGGCCTTCGGGAACCTTGAGCAGGTCGGCCGCCGTGATGTTGACGTCATCGCGCTTGCGATCGACCTGGTTGGGGCCGGGCATGTGTTCGTCGAACACGGCCTTGGCCGTGGCGACAAGGCCCGGATGCGCCACCCAGGTGCCGTCGTGGCCGTTCTTGACCTCGCGCAGCTTGTCGAGGCGGACCTTTTCCAGTGCTTCGGCGTTGGCCTTTTCGTCGCCGCGAATGGGAATCTGCGCGGCCATGCCGCCCATCGCGTGAATGCCGCGACGGTGACAGATCTTGACCAGCAGAAGCGAGTACGAGGTCAGGAAGTGCGTCGCCATCGTCACCAGCCCGCGGTCGGGCAGGACAAAGTCGGGGTCGTTCCGGAACTTCTTGATGAAGGAGAAGATGTAGTCCCAGCGCCCGCAGTTGAGGCCCGCGCTGTGATCGCGGATTTCCCAAAGGAATTCGTCCATCTGGAAAGCAGCGAGAATGGTCTCGATCAGGATCGTCGCCTTGATCGTGCCGCGCGGAATGCCGATGGTGTCCTGGGCGAAGTTGAACACGTCGTTCCACAGGCGCACTTCGAGATAGTGCTCCATCTTCGGCAGGTAGAAATAGGGGCCGGTGCCGCGTTCCAGCGCCGCCTTGGCGTTGTGGAAGAAGAACAGGCCGAAATCGAAGAAGGCGCCGGTGACCGGCTCGCCGTCGACCAGCATGTGCGCTTCGGGCAGGTGCCAGCCGCGCGGGCGCACCAGCAGCACCGCCGTCTTGTCGTTCAGCTTGTACTGGCGCTTGCTGATGGGGTCGTCGAAGCTGATGGTGCGGCGCACCGCGTCATAGAGGTTGACCTGGCCGCGCACCATGTTGTCCCAGGTCGGCGCGTTGGCGTCCTCGAAATCCGTCATAAAGACGTATGCGCCGGAGTTGAGCGCATTGATGACCATCTTGCGGTCGGTCGGGCCGGTGATTTCCACGCGGCGGTCCTTGAGGTCCTCGGGCAGCGGCGCCACCGTCCAGTCCTTTTCCCGGATTTCCTTGGTTTCGGGCAGGAAATCGGGCTTCCAGCCGGAATCGAGCTTGGCCTGGATCTCGGCGCGCGCGGCCAGCAGTTCGCGGCGGCGCGCTCCAAAACGGCGCTCGATCTCGGCGACGAAGGCGACAGCTTCAGGCGTCAGGATGTGCTTGAAATCGGGATGAATGGGGGCCTTGAACTCGACGCCCGCGGGCATGGATGCAGTGTCCGCCACCTGGTCCTCTCCTGTAGGATTTCTGTATAATTGAGGCGTAACATAACAGAACAACCCCCGATTTCCAGCCTTCGAAACCGGCCGGCGGGGCGCTGAAAATACAGGGAAAACGGGCCTTCCGGCACGGTATCGGGGGCCCACGGGGAGGCATCCATGAAGACCGTCGCGCTCGGCAACTCTTCCCTTCGCGTGCCCGTCATCGGGCTCGGCTGCATGGGCATGACGCCCATCTATTCGCCGCCGACCGAGGCAGAAAGCCTCCGCGCGCTCGATGCCGCGATCGAGGCCGGCGCCAATTTCATCGACACCTCCGATGCCTATGCCGACGGCAAGAACGAAGAACTGCTGGGCCGAGCGCTCAAGGGCCGGCGCGACAAGGTGATCCTTGCCACCAAGTTCGGCAATATCCGCTATCCCGACGGCACGCGAGCGGTCAACGGCAAGCCCGACTACGTGGTGGAGGCGGCGGACGCCTGCCTCAAGCGGCTCAACACCGACGTCATCGATCTTTTCTATCAGCACCGCGTCGATCCCGACACGCCGATCGAGGAAACCGTGGGCGCGATGAGCCGCCTGGTGGAAGCGGGCAAGGTGCGCGCCATCGGCCTGTCGGAAGCGGGCGCCGAAACGGTGCGCCGGGCGCATGCGACGCATCCGGTATCGGCCCTGCAGACGGAATATTCCCTGTGGTCGCGGTTCGTCGAGGCGGAAATCCTGCCCGCCTGCCGCGAACGCGACATCACCTTCGTCGCCTATGCGCCCTTGGGGCGCGGGTTTCTCACCGGGCGCTTCAACAGCGTCGACGATCTCGACGCCAAGGACCGCCGCCGCGACATGCCGCGCTACGCACCGGAAAACTTCGCCCATAACCTTGCCCTTGTCGCCACGATCAGGGACATCGCCGGGGCAAAGGGTGCGAGCCCTGCGCAGGTGGCGCTCGCCTGGCTCGCGTCGCAGGGCGTCGTGTCCATTCCGGGCGGACACCGGCCCGAGCACGTTCGCGAGAACGCGGCCGCCGCCGATCTTTCCCTGAGCGGGGCCGAGATCGCGAAGCTGTCGGCGGCCTTCCCCGCGGACGCGGCCAAGGGTACGCGCTACCCGGCGGGCCAGCTCAAGGCGCTCGGTATCTAGAACGGGATTTCAGGAAGTCTTCTGTGCGGTCCAGCGCGCCACGATCGTGGCTGCGCCGTTTGTGGCCGGGTCCATGGCATCCTCGTGGCCCGGCTTCTTCGCTGTCAGCTCGATGACATAGCCGTTGGGATCGCGGAAATAGATCGAGCGGATGAAGCCGTGATCCGATATGCCGCGCGTCTCCACCCCCGCGGCCTTGCCCTTCTCGAACATGGACATGAGCGTGGCGTCGTCGACCTCGAGCGCGATGTGCAGGTCAAAGTCGTGCTGCGCCCTGAAGTCGAAGGGCCGGTCGGGGGCTTCGAAGAACGCGAGGAACGAACCGTCCCCAAGCTGGAAGAACGTGTGCAGGACCTCGGTCGCGCGCCCGGTCTTGGTTTCGCGAATCTCGAGCGCGCCGGCCAGCGGCAGCCCGAGGAAGCCTTCGTAGAATTCCCGCGTTTCCTGGGAATCGCGGCAGCGGTAGGCGGCGTGATGGAGTCCCTTGATCATCGCAACCTCTCGATCATGGCCCGCGTCAGGGCGTGACGATCTCCGCCTTTTCGATGACGGCATCCTGACGGGGGACGTCGTTATAGGGGCCTACGGAATAGGTCGGCAATCCCTCGATCTTGCGCACCACGTCCATGCCGTCCACGACCTTGCCGAACACCGCGTAGCCCCAACCACGGGCATCCTTGCTGCGGTGGTCGAGGGAGCCGTTGTCGGCGGTGTTGATGAAGAACTGGGCCGATGCCGAATGGGGATCGGAGGTACGCGCCATGGCGATGGTGCCCGTCTCGTTGCGCAGGCCGTTGTCGGCTTCGTTCTGGACGGGGTCGCGCGTGGGCTTCTGCTGGAAGTCGGTGGTGAAACCGCCGCCCTGGATCATGAAGCCGCGAATGACGCGATGGAAGATCACGCCGTTGTAGTGGCCCGATTTGACGTAGCCGAGGAAGTTTTCGACCGTCCTGGGCGCCCGCGCGGCATCGAGCTCGAGCACGATCGCGCCCATGTTGGTGGTGAGCCGCACCTTGGCCGAGCCGGCGGCGGAAGCGTCGGCATTGCCGAGTCCGATAGTCATCATAAGACCTGCGATCAGTGAGAGAAAAAGTCGGTACATGGTCACGGCACCTGCGCGGTTGGCATAAAATGCAGCGCGGGAAGAACCCGGAGCATCACGGCAGCTTACAGCAGCCGGCCGCCGCTCGCCAGATCGTCGGCGCGGTTCGAGACACGCCTATTCCTCGCAGCAATGGACTTCCACCGTGACATGGCGGATGCCGAGGTGATCGGGTATCAGCGACTTGTAATGGCCCGGGGATTTTGGGTCATGGGTTACGACGGATAGAACCGCGGCGTAAATGCCCGGCCCGATGGACCATACGTGAAAATCCGCCAGGCGATTGTCCGCGTCCCCTTCGATGGCGCTGCGCACCCCGTCGCGCACTTCCGCCCGCACCGAGCGGTCCAGCAGCACGTTACCGCTGTCGCGCATCAATCCCCAAGCCCAGACCGTGATCAGCCCCGCGCCGACAATGCCGATGACCGGGTCGAGCCAGACCTGCCCCCAGTAAGCCCCGGCAAGCAGCGCCGCGATGGCGAGAACCGAGGTCAGGGCATCGGCAATGACGTGCAGGTAGGCGGCCCGCAGGTTGTGGTCGTCATGATGATGGCCATGGTCATGGTCATGGTCATGGTCATGATCATGAGAATGGGCGTGACCGCCGCCCCTTTGCAGCAGAACGGCACAGCCGATGTTCACGATCAGGCCGACGACGGCGACGGCAATGGCCCATTCGAAATCGATCGGGCGCGGCGCATAAAGACGCTCGACGCTTTCCCAGGCCATGCCGACGGCGGGCACCAGCAGCAAGAGGGCGCCCGTATACCCGCTGAGCGAGGCGATCTTTCCCGTACCGAGGACATAGCTCGGGTGCCCTGCCCTGCGGCGCATCCACAGATAGGCGAAGGCGCTGATGCCGAGCGCAAGCGCATGGGAACCCATGTGCAGGCCGTCGGCAAGCAAGGCCATGGATCCGAAAGCGAGGCCCGCAAGAATTTCGGCGCACATGGTCACGGCGGTGATCATGACCACCTGGCGCGTCCGGCGCTCGGCCGCGCGCTTCGTTTGAAGCCCGAAACCGTGATCGTGCCGCCACGGCGCAAGAGAAGAGGTTTCGTTCTGGTGCATCACATCCGGTTCGCTGCCGGGGCCATGTTCGCGCCTGCAACAAGGGACAATAAATGGTGCGCCCGGCGGGATTCGAACCCACGGCCCCAGGATTAGGAATCCTGTGCTCTATCCAGCTGAGCTACGGGCGCCCGGCTGTTCTTATAGCACGGGGCCGGGCCGGGCGGGCAATGCGCCAGCCCGTTTGGCGCCAGCCTACTTGCCGTCCCGCGTGAAGGGGACCGAGTAGAACAGCATCAGCTGGTTGGCGCCGGGATTGCGCTTGTCGAGCCCGGCATTGGAAATATGGCTGATGTCGAAGCCGATGCGCGAGCGGTCATCGAGCCGATAGGCAAACTTGACCGAGGACCGGAATTCCACCGGATGACCGAGGTCGGTACTGCCGCCCTGCCAGTAGAGACCCGGCGCAAAGGACGGCGTGACGACGATGCGCCGTCCGAAATAGAGATCGAGCGCGAGACCGGCATACCCATAAGCGCCGCCATGGTGGTTGATGAAAAAGCCGGTCATCGGCTTCAACGCCCAGATCCACTTGCGGTCATCGACATATTCCATGCTGATCATGGCGGCGGTGCCGTCATCGCCGTTGATGTCGAAGGCACCCGCCCCGAAGGTCAGGAATTCGGGATCGTCCGCCCGCGCCGGGCCCGCCGAAAGAAAAATCAGCGAAGCGAGTACGACCACGCCGATACGGCCCGCGGCCCATGTCACCCAGTTGATCACGCCTGTTCCCCCTTTGCCGCCCGTTCGGGCGATTGCGGCCATTCTAGGAAGCCGCTGCGACGCGGGCAAGCGCCCGCCGGAGACGCTCAGGGCCTGAGCGATTTGTAGCGTTCCGTCGCGGCCATGAGCGCGGCGCGCGTACCCGGTTCCGAAGCGGCATGTCCGGCATCGACCACGACCCGGTAATCGAGATGTTCCATATCCGACCCGCCCGGCCAGTGGCGCACCAGTTCGTCGGCGGAGCGGATCGGGCAGACGACATCGTAGCGCCCCTGCACGATCGTCGTCGGGATACCGGAAATCATGCCGATGTTGTCGATCAGCTGGTTTTCGCCCATGAACATGCGATTGACGAAATAATGCGCCTCGATCCGCGCGAGGCCGAGCGCCATGCGCGGGGAGCCGAATTCCGATTCCAGTTCCGGATCATGACGCAGCGTCGAACAGGCGCCTTCATAGGCCGCCCAGACGCGGGCCGCGGGCATATGCACTTGCGGATCGGGATGGATGAGACGCCGGTGATAGGAGCCGAGAATATCTTCGCGTTCGTCGGGTGGCAGGAACCCGGTGAAGCGCCCCCAGGCTTCGGGGAAGAACCCGCGCATGCCGCGCAGGAACCAGTCGACCTCGAACGAGCGGCCCAGGAATATCCCGCGCAGCACCATGGCGATGACGCGGTCGGGATGGGTCTCGGCATAGGCGAGCGCCAGCGTCGAGCCCCAGGAGCCTCCGAACAGCAGCCAGCGCTCGATGCCGAGATGACGGCGCAGCTTTTCCATGTCGGCGACAAGATCGGGCGTGGTGTTGTCGGCAAGCTCGCCGAAAGGTTCGGAACGGCCGGCACCGCGCTGGTCGAACAGAACGATGCGGTAATGGCGCGGATCGAAGTAGCGGCGGTGATGGGAATGGGTCCCGGCCCCGGGCCCGCCATGCAGGAAGACCACCGGCACGCCGTCGGCGCGGCCCGACACCTCGTAATACATGCGGTGACGGGCGTCGAGATCGAGCATGCCGGTCTCGGACGGTTCGATGGCGGGATAAAGCGCCGTGCGGCGTACGGAAGAGGTCTGGTCCATGGCCGGCCATCTTAGCGAGGCAGCATCGGCCGGGTCAAAGGCAGCCGCTTCCGGGCGCCCCCGGCGACGGCTAGACTGTCGCCATGCAATTTGCCCTGCGACCCTTGCGCGTCCTGGCGGGCGCGCTTCTGATCCTTGCGCTTGCCGCGACCGTTGCACCGGCCCGCGAAGGCGCCGGCCTGCCCGGCGGCCTAGACCGGGGACGACCCGGCAAGGCCGTCGCGATTACCGACGGAGACACGCTGGAACTGGACGACGGGCGCATCGTGCGGTTGGTCGGCATCCAGGCGCCGAAGCTGCCGTTGGGGCGACGCAACTTCCCGACCTGGCCGCTGGCGCCCGAATCGGCTAGGGCGCTCTCGGAACTGGCGCTGAACCGGTCGCTGACCCCGTGGTTCGGCGGCGCCCGCCAGGACCGCCACGGCCGCGTTCTGGCCCATCTCGGGCGCGAGGACGGTGTCTGGATCCAGGGCGAGATGCTCGCCCGCGGCCTGGCGCGGGTCTACACCTTCGAAGACAACCGCGCCGTCACAGCCGCCCTTTACGCCGTCGAGCGCGAAGCTCGCGCCGCGCGGCGCGGCATCTGGGCGCACCCTTACTACCGGGTCCTTGCCGATGGCGAAGCCCATCGCCATATCGGATCCTTCCAGCTGGTCGAAGGACGGGTCCTGAAGGCGGCGCTGGCACGCGGCCAGGGCTATCTGAACTTCGGCCAAGACTGGCGGTCCGATTTCACCATCACCATTCCCAAGCGCGCGCTCGCCGCATTTCGGTCGGCTTTCGGGCGCAGGCTTGAGGATGTAGAGGGCCAGCGCGTGCGGGTGCGCGGCTGGCTCAGACAATTCAACGGACCTATGATCGAAGCAACCCATCCCGAACAGATCGAGCTATTGGGAAAATGACGAGACACTTGCAATCGGGTCTTCTGCCGGCACTGGCGCTGCTTGCGGGCATGGCGCCGCTTCTTGGCGGCTGCGCTACCAGCCCGGCGACGGGCGGCCAGATCCTGAGCTTCATGTCGCCAGAGGAAGAGCAGCGCATCGGCGATCGGGAGCACCCCAAGCTGGTCGCCGCCTTCGGCGGTGAAGTCACCGACCGCGAACTGGTGCGTTATGTCGATTCGATCGGCCAGCTGCTGGCGCGCACGTCGGAAATGCCGAACCAGAAGTTCACGGTCACTGTACTTGATTCCGATATCGTGAATGCCTTCGCACTGCCCGGCGGCTATCTGCACATCAGCCGGGGCCTTCTGGCGCTGGCCAATTCCGAAGCCGAGGTGGCGGGCGTGCTCGCGCACGAGATCGGCCATGTCACCGGCCGCCATTCGGCCCAGCGCTACAGCCAGAGCGTGCTGGCGGGGATTGGCGTCAATGTGCTCGGCGTCCTGACGGGTTCGCGCGAGCTTGCCAATCTGGCGGGCACCGGAGCGGAACTTTATCTTCGCAGCTATTCGCGCGATCACGAATTCGAGGCCGACATGCTGGGCGTGCGCTATCTCAGGCGCGCCGGGTTCGACGCCAAGGCGATGGCAAGTTTTCTCGCCTCCTTGCGCGCGCAGTCGCAGGTGGACGCGCAAGCGCAGGGACTGGCGCCGGGAAAGATCGACGAACGCGACCTGCTTGCCACCCATCCGCGTACCCTCGACCGCGTCGAGCGCGCGGCGGCGGCGGCCGGGAACATCCCGGTCAAGAACCCCATCCTCGGGCGCGACATTTATCTCAAGAAAATCGACGGGCTGATTTACGGTGACAGCCCGTCCCAGGGCTTCGCCCGCGGCCGCGATTTCCTGCATCCGGAGCTGCGGTTCCGCTTCCGCGCACCGCCGGGGTTCGAGTTGCAGAACACGCCCAGCCGCGTCATCGCCAAGGGCCCCGACAAGGCATTGATGATATTCGACGGCGCCAAGCGCCCGGGCCAGCGCTCGATCTACGACTACCTGATCAACGTCTGGGGCAAGGGCCTGCGCCTGAACGACCGGGAAGAAATCACCATCAACGGTCTGCGCGCCGCGACCGCATCGGCGCGCGCGCGTACCAGCGACGGGGTGATGGATGTACGACTGATTGCAATTCAGGGCAGCGAAACGCAGATCTGGCGCATGATGTTCCTGACGCCCACGTCGCGCACCGCGGCAATGTCGCGCGACCTGCGAGAGGCCACCTATTCCTTCCGCACGGTCGGCGCGGCGGAAGCGTCCCAGTGGAAACCCTGGCGCATCCGCCTGCACCGCGTCGCTCCCGGCGACACGGTGGAAAGCCTTGCCGCCCGCCTGCCCTTTGCCAAGCTGAAGGTCGAGCGCTTCCGCGCCCTCAATGGGCTTGGCGCCGGCGAACAGGTCACGCCCGGCCAGACCGTGAAACTGGTCCTGGAAAACACCTAGATCGCGACGCCACAAAGAAGAAGGGCCGGAACCCAAAAGGTGCCGGCCCTTTCAACTGAAAGGTCGAAGGTTCAGGCGGCCTTGCCCAGAACCTGTTCGAGCTTGGCGGTTGCCGCTTCGGTTTCGATCTTTTCGACCGCGGCAAGTTCACGGGCGAGGCGTTCGAGCGCCGCCTCGTAAATCTGCCGTTCCGAATAGGACTGGTCGGGCTGGCCCGCATTGCGGTGCAGGTCGCGCACGACTTCCGCGATCGACACGGGATCGCCCGAATTGATCTTGGCTTCGTATTCCTGGGCACGGCGCGACCACATGGCGCGCGACACGCGCGAGCGGCCGCGGAGCGTGGTCAACGCGACATCGATCTGGTTGCGCGACGACAGCTTGCGCAGACCCGCTTCCTGGACCTTGTTGACCGGAACCCGCAGGGTCATCTTTTCCTTTTCGAAGCGGATGACATAAAGGCGCAGGGTGAAACCGGCGATGTCCTGTTCCTCGATCGCCTCGATCAGGCCGACGCCATGGGTCGGGTAGACGACGTAATCGCCACAGGCGAAATCGCCGAGCTTCTTCGCCGAAAACGGCTTGGCGGGCTTGACCGGCTTCGCCGGTACCGCTGCTTTCACGGGCGCTTTGACGGGAGCCTTTGCGGGAACGGGCTTGGCCGCAACGGGCTTGGCTGCGGATTTGGTCTTGGACTGCGACTGAACTTTCGACTGGGCTTTGGACTGCACTTGCGACGGAACCTTCTGCTGTACTTTTGACGGGACTTTCGCCGTCGCCTTTGCGGGCGCGGATTTCTTCGGCGCCGCCTTGACCGCCGCCTTCTTGGGCGCGGCCTTGGCGGGCTTCTTGGCTTTGGATTTCGCCGGCGCGGCCTTCTTGGGCGCGGCCTTGGCGGGCTTCTTCGTGGATTTCGCCGATTTGGCCGGGAGTTTCTTGCTCGACGGTGCACCGCGCTTGGCCGCAACCGAACGCTTCCGCGCCGCCGTTTTTGAAACCGACTTCCTGGTGCTCTTGCTGCTCTTTGCCATGTCCTGTCCTTGCATTCTCACTGGAACGCGCTACACGACTCATCTGCTACAAAACCCGGTTGCCAGCCGCACAACACCCAAGGGCCGCCACTCGGGCAGCATCCCCTCGGTGTCGCTGGTTTCCAGTCGGAAACGCGCGGGTCAACGTTGTCCGGACCCGCGTCCTCTGAAGCTGGGAATTTCTAACCTATTGATGAAACAGGCTAAAATTGCCAACCGTTTGTGTAATATAACAGAAATTTGCCGTGAATCCTAGGCCCACAAGCAAAAAACCCGGCTGAGCGGTCAGGAAGCGCCGGATTTGCCCGGCTCAGGGCTGAAATGGGCGTCGAACTTGTCCTTGACGTCCTTCCAGTCCTCGCGATCGGCGGGGGGTTCGCCCTTGCGCGTGATGTTGGGCCAGGAGTCGGCATATTTTCTGTTGATTTCCAACCACTTGCTGAGATCGCCCTCGGTATCGGGCTTGATCGCCTCAACCGGGCATTCGGGCTCGCATACGCCGCAGTCGATGCACTCGTCGGGGTTGATGACGAGGAAGTTTTCGCCCTCGTAGAAGCAGTCCACCGGGCACACTTCGACGCAGTCCATGTACTTGCACTTTACGCAGGGGTCGGTCACCACGTAAGCCATAGGCCTTACCGTCCTTTCACGCTCTTTAGGCGGCACCCGCCGCCTCGATCCGAGATATCGCGCGCTTGCCTATCACAGGCCCCCCGCGACGGCAAGCCGAAGCCGCCGCAGGGACGGGTTGCGCCGGCGGGAGCGGCTGCCTAGGCTGGATCGATGACCGAGACCGTCCCGCCGGGCGCCCTGCATGCGCCGCACAGTCTTCGCAACCGCGACCCCATCCTCGCTGTCCTGCGTCGGGTTCTGGCGAGCGCCCATGCGGTGCTCGAGATCGGCTGCGGCCCCGGCGAGCAGGCCCCGTTTTTCGCCGCCGCCCTGCCCCATCTGAGCTGGCTGCCCGCCGACATCGATGACGCGGCGGTGGCCTCGGCCGCCAAATGGCGGGAGGCTTCCGGGGTCGCGAACGTCCTCGACCCCCTGCGTCTCGACGTCACCGAGCAGCCCTGGCCGCTCCCCTCCGGGTTCAGCCCCGATGCCATCGTGTCCATCAACATGCTGCACATCGCGCCCTTCGCGGCATCGGAAGGCCTTTTCACCGGCGCCGGGCGCATCCTGCCCGCGGGCGGCACGGTATTCGTTTATGGTCCCTTCAAGATCGAAGGCGTTCATACCGCGCCGTCGAATGCGGTGTTCGACCAGAGCCTGCGCGCCCGCGATCCCGCCTGGGGTATCCGCGACATCGAGGCGATCATCGCGCTCGCGAGATCGAACGGGCTCGTGCACCGCGAAACCGTCGCGATGCCCGCCAACAATCACGGCATCGTTTTCGTCAAAGAGTCCTAGCGGTCGCCGCGCAGGCGCTCGATGGCGCGGCGTTCCGCCTTGGTGGGACGCCCGGCGCCCCGGTCGCGTTGCGCGACACCGGCGGGCGTCTCGGATGCGGGTGGGCGCGGTGCCGGCGGATCGAGATCCTCGTAGAGCGCCTGGGCCTCCGGCGCCGGGCCGCGCCGGGTGCCAAGAGCAACGATGCGAATGACGCGAATGCGCGAGCCTGCGGCGAAGGTCAGCACGTCGCCCGCGCGCACCAGCGCATGGGCCTTTTCGACGCGCGCGCCGTTGATGCGCACATCGCCGTCGGCGCAATGGCGCGCGGCAAGCGAGCGGCTCTTGAAGAAACGCGCGAACCACAGCCATTTATCGAGACGCAGTGACGCTTGTGCCGCGAGATCGGTCATCGTCGCTTACTTGCTTTCATCGGGGCCGCGCGGGCGCAGCTTCAACTGGCGCAACACGGCGAAGGGCGAATTGGCGTCCGCCGCCTGCTTGCGCTGCTGGCGGCGATGGCGACGCCCGCCGCGCTTTGGCGCGCCCTCCTTGCCTGCACCTTCCGGCGCACGGCGGGGCTTGCGAGGCTGGCGCAACGGAGCGAAGCCGACGCCCTCGGGCCGGTCTTCGGCGCGGAAGCCGAGCGCAAGCAAGACGCCCACCAGATCCTCGACGCTGCCGCCCGCGAGCTTGCGCAAGACAGGCGTCGCCGCGAAGCTGCCCTGACGGGCGAGCTTGCGCACTTCTGCCGCCAGCGCTTCGGCGCGCGGCGCAGCCAGCACCCGCGGCCCCAGCGCCACCAGCCCGACCACCTGATAGAGGGCATCGGGAAGCGCCGGATCACGGGCGAAAGTCGGCGCGCCGCGGCCGACCGCGCGCGCGCGGCGCGCGATGACGCCCCCTTCAAGGCGCTGGTGGATACCATCGAGAACGGCGCGCAGGCGCCGGGCGCCTGCGGCATGAAGGCCATCGACATAAACCGTCTGGGTACCCAGCCTGACGGAGAACTGCGCCAACCGCTTACGCGCCGCACCATCACACTGATGCACCAGGGTTTCGACCTGGGCGCGGCCAACACAGCCGAAAGCTTCGGACAACTGGTAGAGAATGCCGCGCACCGGCGCGGGCAACGTCGCATCGGCAGCGCCATCGCGCACCGCATAGAGGGCGCCGAGACGGGCACGCAGATGGGCATCGAGCCATGCCTGCAGGGCTTCGGTCAGGCGGGCGAGATCCTGCGTCTCGACCACGTCGGAAGCAATGGCGCGCACCACCGGCGACAATGCATCGCGCCCGGGCGCAAGCTGGCCTACCAGCGCGCCGCGCCACGTGATCCGGCCATCGTCATCGAGCGCGATCCCGGTGCCCGCATCAGGCCCAAGGGCGGCGATGCGCCGCAGGATTTCGGGCCTGAGTGCCCGCGCCGCAGCACCGCGTACCGCCTTGCGCGCAAGGTCGCTGTCTTCGGCAAGACCGGCGTTGCGTGCTTCGACAAAACGGAACCCGTCGAGACGGCCGACGACATGGCCTTCCACCGTCACCGCGCCGTCATCGGCGACAAGTGCTGCGAGATCGGCCTTGGCCTTCAACCCTTTCACCAGCGCCGTCGTACGGCGGTCGACAAAGCGCTGGGTCAGACGGTCATGCAGGGCATCCGACAGCCGGTCTTCAACCGCGCGGGTCAGCCCCTGCCAATGAGCGGCGTCGTTCAGCCAGTCGGCGCGGTGCGCGATATAGGTCCAGGTACGGATATGGTCGATGCGCCCGGTCAGGGTATCGATATCGCCGTCGCTGCGATCGAGCCTGGCGATGTGCTGGGCGATCCAGTCGTCAGGCAGCCGCGCACCGCCCGCAAGGCGCCGCCACACGCTGGAGAGAAACCGCGCATGGCTGCCGCTGGCGGCGCGCCGGAAATCGGGAATCTGGCAGACATCCCAAAGACGCCTGACGTCGTCGGGAGAGGTGACCGCGCGCGACACTTCGGGATCGGCCGCAAGCACGTTGAAGGCAAGATGATCGGGCGCATCGCGCACGGCGATCATGCCCGGCATCGGCGACGGCGCATCGAGAGACGCCGCCAGCGCCGCGATGCTGTCGAAGCGAAGATCGCTGTTGCGCCAATAAATCGTACGCACCTTTTCGAAACTGTGCCCTTCGATGGCGGCGATCAGTTCCGGGGCCAGCTCGCCCGCTTCCGCCGTCGTGCCGAAGGTGCCGTCCGACATGTGCCGTCCGGCGCGCCCCGCGATCTGACCCAGTTCCGCCGCGCTCAGCGGACGGCGGCGGCGGCCGTCGAATTTTGCCAGCTCGCCGAAGGCGACGTGGGCCACATCCATGTTGAGGCCCATGCCGATGGCATCCGTCGCCACCAGGTAATCCACTTCGCCGTTCTGGAACATCGCCACCTGGGCGTTGCGTGTGCGCGGGCTGAGCGCGCCCATGACGACGGCGGCACCGCCGCGCTGGCGGCGCAGCAGTTCGGCGATGCCGTATACGGAGGCCGCAGAAAAAGCGACCACGGCGGAGCGCGGCGGCAGGCGCGTGATCTTGTGCACACCTGCGTAAGTGAGCGAGGAAAAACGCGGGCGCGACACGAACTTGCAGCCGGGCACCAGCGCTCGGATGAACGGCGCGATGGTATCGGCGCCGAGCAGCATGGTTTCGGCATAGCCGCGCGCGTTCAGGATGCGGTCGGTGAAGATGTGACCGCGGTCGGGATCAGCGGCGAGCTGCACTTCGTCGATGGCGAGAAACGCCACCTCGCGCGCGAGCGGCATCGATTCGACCGTGCACAGGAAATAGGACGGGTTGGGCGGCAAGATCTTTTCTTCGCCCGTGACCAGAGCCACCGCGTCGGCGCCCTTGATCGCCGCCACGCGGTCGTAATTTTCCCGCGCCAGCAGCCGGAGCGGAAACCCCATCATGCCCGAGACATGGCCCATCATGCGCTCGATGGCGAGATAGGTCTTTCCCGTGTTGGTCGGCCCCAGCACGGCGGTAACGCGCGCGCCATCGCCGCGCAGAAGCGACGACGACGGCAGGACGGGGCGCACGGTCATGGCTGGGAATCCCTCGCCCGGGCCGGAAACTGCCGGACCGGTTGCGCGATGCTAGTGGCCGAGCTTTTCCAGATGCTCGTGAACGCGGCGCTCAAGCGCGGTGAAGGCATCGCGCATGGCGACGTAGATGTCTTCGTACTGGTGCTTTTCACTGTCGCCCTGGCTGACGACGATATCACCCTTCGGCATCACCATTTCCAGCGTGAACTGGTAAAGCTGGCCCTTGTGATGGGCGCCATGACTGCGGGCGTGAGGAGCCGAAACGATGACATGCAGGGAGGTCGCCCGGTCGGCGAAGCGCTCCAGGCGTTCGGCGCGCTGGCGAATCTTGGCCTCGACCGCCTCGCTCGGCGGGATGTCGCGGAACGTGATCTGCATGGGAATCGGCATGGCAACCTCCTGACGCATGGTGATCTGCGTATCGAGGATAGCATCCCGCCCGCGGCGCGGGGGAGTCCCTAGAAGAACGCCCGGAACTCCGCCCGCGTGAAGGGCTTGCGCAGGGCCCCCATGAAATCGAGGCCATAAGCACGGGCAAGATCGCCCGCCTGGCGCAGAAGGTGATCGGGCTGGGAACTGGCGATGCCGACGCGCGCCCTGCAGCCCTGGTCGCGCAGGAAGGCCAGAAGCTCAACGCCGTCTTCGTCGGGAATGGCAAGGTCGAGAAGAATGAAATCCGGGGCGAAGTCCTTGAATACCGCACGAAATGTCCACCCGTCATTCACGCCGCGCACCTCGAACCCCTCGTCCGAGGCCAGCAGGCACATGGCGTCGCAGAGGTCCTCGTTGTCATCGATGATCAGGAGGCGCGCGCCGGTCATCATGCGCCGCCCCCGGTGCGATCAGCGGCTGCGCACGGGCAGCGCAGCCCCGCCGATGACGGGGCCGGAAGTGCCTGCCTGAACGAGGACCGCATAGCGTTCATATCCGCGCCTTGTCTCCATCGCGATATCGACATCGAATTCCGCCGTCCGACCGATCCACTGGCCGACGGGCCGCATGGCGCGCACTACGTTAGCATAAGTGAGCGTCCTGCCACCGTTTTCTCCGGCCCCGATCTTCGTCGTATGCAAGGCATCGTAGGCGACGAGCCAGACCGTCGCGCGGCCGACGAAGGCTTCCGCGCCGATCGCAATATGCAGGCGCGCTGGCGCGGCCCGGCTGATCGTGATGGCAGGCGGTGGTGCGCGCTCGGCACGGGCACGGGCGATGAGGCGAGCCACTTCCGCGCGCTTGGAACCGACCGCTTGCGCGCGCCCCATGACCACCATCTGCGGCGTGTAGACGAAACCGCCGCCGAGACTGCCGGCGTAATCGCGCTGGCGCGCAGTGATTTCCGGACTGGAGAAGGGATCGCTCCAGCCCAGCCGGTTCCAGTAATCGACGTGCAGGGAAAAGGCGAGGATGCCGGGTGTCGCCGCCAGCTCGCGCAGGTAGTCGTCGGCGGGCGGGCAGGACGAGCAGCCCTGGGAGGTGAACAGCTCGACCACCACGGGCGGCGCTTCTGCGCGCGCCGGGGAATGCATGGCCGCAAGGGCAAGCAAGGCGAAGGCGATGATCCGTTTCATGGATGCGAGGCTACGCCCGCGATGGCCAATCCGCGGAATCAATATCCTTCACGCTTTGGTGAGGCGGTCTAAAAGCCGAAACAGTGATCGAGGGAAAAGGCCCCGTCGGCCCGCGCAACCCCGTGATAGCCGAACAGGCGGCAGGTCACGTCGCGGATCACGACATAGCCGCCCGCCGTCCGCCGGCAGGTATCGGCATCGAACATGCCGCTCAGGCGCCAGAACAGGCTGCCGCCGCAGGGAATTTCGATGTCGCGGCTGGCCAGTTCCTCGCCCGCCGGGGAAAAGGCGGTGAGCTTCGTTTTCGAACGCGGGTGCCACGGCGTCGAAGCCGGGTAGATCAGGTGGCAGAGCGAATCGAGGCCGTCGGCGCCAAGGCGCACGAACAGCCGCGTCGTCAGCCCGGGCGGGCGCGTGGTGTAGCTTTGCGGCTCGTCGCGGTAGACGAGCGCCGTGTTGTAGATATGCGCGCCGAAGGTGGTTTCGGCGACGTGGCCCGCCTTGCGGTGCTCGAAGCGCGCCAGCGCGTGCAGCCAGCCGTCCCCTTCGCCGCCGTCGCGGAAGTCGTACATCATCTCGGCATGGCCGAAGCCCGCACCAAGTGCGGCGCCTGCTTCCGCCAGCAGCGCGTCCACCTCGACCGGCACCGAGGATCGCCTGGGCAGGCGGCCCATGGAACGGCGCGCGACTTCCCTGCCGTCGCCGTCGTAGATGACGAAGGCGACGGGCAGTTCGCGGGTCGTCGTCGTCATCGGCGTCGGCAGGAAGGTGGCACGGTACTCGGCAACCGGCAGCACCGGCAGCGGCAGGATGTAGCCCTTGCCCATGCGCTCGCCGAGCTTCGGGATGTTGGCATCGGGGATGAGGTCGGTGCGCTCCACGTTGACATGGCCGAAGCGGATGCGGCCCGTCGGCGCCTTCACCTCGTAGCGCGGGCGGACGAAGTAGCGCCCGGCCCTGATCTCGATCTGTTCGGGCCACTTGATGCCCGGCATGATGGTGCCGATATCGACCGCGTGGCAGCCGAAGGCGGGAACTTCGTCGGGCACCTTGTAGGCGTCCTGCGACCCCATGATGTTGAGTGACACTTCGCCCGCGGGGATAGCGACGGGATGGCTGTTCTGGATCCAGAGCTTGACCGTCTCGCCGTCTTCGGGCGCGGGCAGCCCGGCATAGAAATCGGCCGGCCACGGGTTGGCGTCATGGGTTCCCGACAAATGACTGTTTGCACCATCACCATAGGTATCGACGACGTATTTCATGATGTCATGACCGGCGACGCGGATCGCGTGCATGAACAGCGAGCCGGAAAAATCACCGAGACCGAAGCGCTTGCGCACATCGGCAGAATCGACGGTGAAGGCGGCGCCCGCCGCGGGCATGGGCTGCGTCCATTCGGCGAGGCTCTGCCCCGCCCCATCGAACAGCGAGAACCACATGGCCGCGTCCTTCGCGCCGTAGGTTCCCCAGTAGTTCACCGACATGATGCGGGTGTGATGATCGCCGGTTTCCTTGAGGAAACCGAAATTGGTGACGAAGTTGAGCGGATCGAGGTAATCGCGCCTGTTGGTCAGCATTTCGTCGGGCAGGCGGAAGGCATCGAAGCTGACGACATCGGCGCCCACGGGCAGCAGGTGACGCACCTGCGCGGCCAGGCGTTCGGCGTCGAAGGCGCAGATCAGCACGGCGGCGCAATCGGCCTTGCCGATATCGGTCACCGCCTGCGCCTTGCGGCCGAGGATATCCTTGCCGACATCGGCAAGGTTCTGGACATAGACGCCGGCGATATCGAGGGCGGCGAGGTTGTAGAAGCTGTCGGCGTGGCCCGCCTGGCCCCACGGGTCATAGACGGCGATGCGCCCGCGCGCGGCGATCTTGACCAGCGCCTCGCGCGCCAGACGCGCCGTGACCGGATGGCCGAGCGCCTTGAACAGGGTCGAACCGCCCGAGTTGTTGCCGGGCCGCCAGCCCTTGTTGGTAAAGGTTTCGATATTGAGGGCCATGCCTGTCCCGCTGCCTGTGATGGCTCCGCCGCCGCACCTGTTTTATCAAGCGCGCCCGGTGCTTGCCAGCCTATTGCAGCAAATCAGGCGCCGACTTCGACGACCGCCTGCATGCCGCCCGCCTGATGATCCAGGATATGGCAGTGCAGCATCCAGCCGCCGGGATTGTCGGCGACGAAGGCAATCTCGGCGCGTTCCTGCGGCTCCAGCAGCACGGTATCGAGCCATTCACGGTGCGCGGTCGGCCGCCCGTTGCGCGAAAGCACCCGGAAGAAATGCCCGTGCAGGTGGATCGGGTGCGGCCAGGCGGTGTCGTTCACGAGATCGAGCACGCAGCTTTCCCCGCGTTTCAGGGCAAGCGCCGTCGCCGGACGGTGGCCGGTGCCGACGACGCCGTTGACGGCCCAGCCGAAGCCGCGGCCCATCATCTCGCGCATCGACACGTCGCGCCCGTCGAGGCGCGCGGACCCCATGCGCCCCATCATGCCGCCGCCGAACACGAGGCGCGCGCGCTTGGCCGCGGCGAGGTCGGGCTCGGCCACCGGGTTGGCGGCAAGGGCCGTGGGCGGCGGCAGGGGCGAGGCGCGCAAGGACTCCGGCCCGTAGCGCAGCGCCAGCAGGTCATAGGCGAAGCGCGCGTAGTAATCGTCGCGCACCACGAAGCTTTCGCCCGCCTTGCCGGTCATGTCCAAAATGACGTCGACGCGCTGGCCGGGACCGAGCACGACGCGGCCGTCCGTGGCCTCGTGGGGTGCCACCGGCTGGCCGTCATAGGCGATGACGACGGGGCGATGGCCGGCGAAGCGCAGGCCAAAGATGCGCGCATTGGCGACGTTGACGAGACGCAGGCGCAGGCGTTCGCCCGCACGCACGGCGAGGTCGCTCGGCGGCGCGCCGTTGATGGTGACGATGTTGCCCAACCGCCCCGCATGGCTCATATCCATAAAGGCGTTGAAACCGGGATTGATGCTGGCATCGTTGCCGAGACGCCAGTCGTCGATCACCCACAAAAGGTCGCGGTCGACGCGGGGGGCGTCGCGCTCCTCGACGATCAGTGCGCCATAGAGGCCACGGCCCACCTGTTCGGCGCCGTTGGCGTGGGGGTGATACCAGTAGGTGCCCGAATCCTTCAGATCGAAGACGTAATCGAAAGTCCCCCCCGGCGCGATCGCCTTCTGGGTCAGTTCGGGCACACCGTCCATGGCATTGGGCACGCGCAAGCCGTGCCAGTGCACGGTGGTTTCCTCGGCCAGGGCGTTTTCGACGCGTACGCGCAGGCGATCGCCCTGGCGGGCACGGATGACCGGCCCCGGCACGGTTGCGTTATAGGCCCAGACGGCGGTTTCGGGATTGCTTGCGCCCAGCAGGCGCACGCGCGCGGGAGCGGCACGCAGGGTATAGCTGCGCTCGGCCGCAGCGGCGGGCAACGGCAACAGTGGCACCAGAAGGGCAGCGCCACCGGCAACAAGCATTTCGCGCCGCGTGAGCTTGCCTGTCGTCATCGTTTCCTCCGCGCGGCAAGAATGCGGGGCGCGAGTTCGCGCGCAGCTTTGTTGATTTCGCGCAGCGGTGCGGGCCGCCATGAAAAATCCACGCTGCCATCAAAGGGCCGCGCGTGGCCGCGCTCGCGCATGGCGTGGTGGAAGGCATCGAAGCGGGCGGACTTGCCCGGATACATCATCACGTAGACGGGGCGTTCGCTCGCCGCCGCCTCGCACACCATGTTGACCGAATCGCAGGTGACGATCAGGGCATCGGCAAGGCCGATGAGCGCGAGATAGGGATTGGATTCCACCCCGTCCCAGACATAGGCCCCGCTGCCCGAAAGGCGGTCGCGCAGAATGGCGACATTGCTTTCCCCGGTGCGGCGCGACGGCACCACGGCAAGGCCACAGCCCTGCCGCCCGGCAAGGTCGCCGAGCGCATCGGCAAGGCGGGCGATCTCGGCGGCGCCGATGCCATAGGCGCGGTTCTGTCCGCCGACGAGAACGGTGACGAGGGGACGCTTGAGGCCTGCGAAGCGGTCGCGGAAAACTTCGGCCTCGGCATCGAGGCGCGCGCGCGTCAGGCCGTGGATGGAGCCGAGACAGGTCACCACGTTGTCACCGGAAATGCCGTCGTGCAGCGGCGCGATGATCGCATCGAAACGATCGAGCGGCACGCGCGGGTTCTGGATATGAATGCAGAAGGTCGCGGGGTGGCGGCGCTTGACGGCAAGTGCCGGCGCGACGGAGCGCCGCCCGCAGGTGATCAGCACGTCGGGCCAGGGTGGCGTCAGGCCTGCGCCGCGCGAATTGGCGATGGCGAGGGGGGCGGGCCAGAGCTGCGCCGGAAGCCAGCCGAGTGCCGCCGGTGCCGGCGCCCGCTTGACCGCGGCATCGAGGCCGAGAGCGGCGGCAAGCGCGCGGGTCTGAACTTCCATGCCGGCATGTCCCTCGGTCAGGGTCCAGCAGGTGAGCCCTGCGAGCGACGGCACGGAATCGGTTTCGGTCATGTTCCCTTGCGAGGGAGGCGGTCGGGGGGGGGGGGGGGGGGGGGGGGGGGGGGGGGGGGGGGGGGGGGGGCCGCGGGGGGCGCGCCGCCGGGCGGGGGGGGGCGCGGGGGGGTGGGG
>JAYQQF010000007.1:50702-99125 GCA_038145705.1 Alphaproteobacteria bacterium
CCCTGTTTGGGCGTGCTGTTATTGGTCTTGTTTTTGTTTCGTTGGCTGGTACCGCGGGGGGGTGGCGCCTGGGGGGCCCCCCCCGGCGCGGATCAGGCAGCCATCATGCTGCGCAGCACGTAGGGCAGGATGCCGCCGTGCTTGTAGTAGTCGACCTCATCGAGGGTATCGATGCGGCACTTGAGCTGGATGGTTTCCGTCTTGCCGTTGGCGCGATGGATGGTCAGCGGCAGGGTCATGCCCGGCTTGATCTCCTGTTCGATGCCGACGATGTCGAAGGTTTCGGTACCGTCGAGGCCCAGCGTCTTGCGCGTCACGCCTTCGGGGAAGACGAGCGGCAGGATGCCCATGCCGACGAGGTTCGAGCGGTGGATGCGCTCAAACGACTCGACGATCACGGCGCGCACGCCGAGCAGCATCGGGCCCTTCGCCGCCCAGTCGCGCGACGAGCCGCTGCCGTATTCCTTGCCCGCGAAGATCACGAGAGGCACGCCGTCCTTCTTGTAGATTTCGGCGGCTTCGTAGATCGACATTTCCTTGCCGTCGGGCATGTGGCGGGTGATGCCGCCTTCGGTGCCCGGCGCGAGCTCGTTGCGCAGGCGGATGTTGGCGAAGGTGCCGCGCATCATCACTTCATGGTTGCCGCGACGCGCGCCATAGGAGTTGAAGTCCTGCACGCCCACCTGGTTGCGCGTCAGGTAACCGCCGGCGGGGCCGTCCTTCTTAATCGAGCCCGCGGGCGAGATGTGGTCGGTGGTGATCGAATCGCCGAGGCTCGCCAGCATGCGCGCGCCCTTGATGTCCTTCACCGGCGCCGGTTCGCGGCCCATGTTCTCGAAGTACGGCGGCAGCCGGCAGTAGGTGCTGCTCGCTTCCCACTGGTAGGTGAGGCCGCCCGAGGTCTTGACCTTCTTCCAGTCGTCGTCGCCTTCGAACACGTTGGCATAACGGTTGCGGAACATTTCCGCCTGCAGCGACTGTTCGATGGTGTCGGCGATTTCGCGGTTCGACGGCCAGATGTCCTTCAGGTAAACGTCCTTGCCGTCCTTGCCCTTGCCGAGCGGATCCTTGGTCAGGTCGATCTTGAGCGAACCGGCGAGCGCGTAGGCGACGACCAGCGGCGGCGAGGCGAGGTAGTTCGCCTTGCACTGCGGATGGACGCGGCCTTCGAAGTTGCGGTTGCCCGACAGCACGGCGCCGGCGACCAGGTTGCCCTGGTCGATGGCCTTGGCGACCGGCTCGTCCAGCGGGCCGGAGTTGCCGATGCACGAGGTGCAGCCGAAGGCGACGATGTTGAAGCCGAGCGCATTGAGCGACTCCTGCAGGCCGGCCTTCGCCAGGTAATCGGCGACGACCTTGGAGCCCGGCGCGAGCGAGGTTTTCACCCAAGGCTTGCGGGTCAGGCCCTTGGCCACCGCGTTGCGCGCGAGCAGGCCGGCCGCCACCATCACCGACGGGTTGGAGGTGTTGGTGCAGCTGGTGATCGCCGCGATCACGACGTCGCCGTGGGTCAGGTCGTGGTCCATGCCGTCGACCGCGACCTTGGCGTTGGCATTGGCCTTGCCGAGAAGATCGGGCAGCGCCTTTTCGAAAGCGGTCGCGGTGCCCGACAGCGCAACGCGATCCTGCGGGCGCTTCGGACCGGCGAGCGACGGCTCCACCGTGGACATGTCGAGTTCGAGAGTGTCGGTGAAGACCGGCTCCGCCCCCTTCTCGCGCCACATGCCCTGAGCCTTGGCATAGGCCTCGACGAGGGCCACCTGCGCCTCGTCGCGGCCGGTGAACTTGAGGAAGCGGATGGTTTCCGCATCGATCGGGAAGAAGCCGCAGGTGGCGCCGTATTCGGGCGCCATGTTGCCGATGGTGGCTCGGTCGGTGAGCGCCAGGTGATCGAGGCCGTCGCCGTAGAATTCGACGAACTTGCCGACGACGCCCTTCTTGCGCAGCATCTGGACGACCGTGAGCACGAGGTCGGTCGCCGTGCAACCTTCCTTGAGCGCGCCGGTCAGCTTGAAGCCGACCACTTCCGGCAGCAGCATGGACATCGGCTGGCCAAGCATCGCGGCTTCGGCCTCGATGCCGCCCACGCCCCAGCCCAGAACCGAAACGCCGTTGATCATCGTCGTGTGGCTGTCGGTGCCGACGACGGTATCGGGATAGGCGACGCCGTCCTTGTTGGTCCAGATGACACGCGCGAGATATTCCAGGTTCACCTGGTGGCAGATGCCCGCACCCGGCGGCACCACGCGGAAGTTGTCGAAGGCTTCCTGGCCCCAGCGCAGGAACGAATAGCGTTCCTGGTTGCGTTCGTATTCGTGGCGCACGTTAGCGGCGAAGGCCTTGTCGTTGCCGTAGACGTCGATCATCACCGAGTGGTCGATGACCAGATCGACCGGCGACAGCGGGTTGATGCGCTTGGGATCGCCGCCGAGCTTCACCATCGCCTGGCGCATGGCGGCAAGGTCGACCACCGCGGGAACGCCGGTGAAGTCCTGCAGAAGGATGCGGGCGGGGCGGAAAGCGATTTCGCTGTCGGAGCGGCGCGCCTTGGCCCATTCGGCGACGGCCTTGATATCCGCGGCCTTGACCGTGCGGCCGTCTTCCCAGCGCAGCAGGTTTTCGAGGAGGATCTTGAGCGACACCGGCAGGCGCGAAATGTCGCCAAGCCCGCCTGCCGCGGCCGCGGGCAGACTGTAATAGGTGTAGGACTTGCCACCCGCCTGAAGGGTGCCCTTGGACTTGAAGCTGTCAGATGCGCTCGCCACGGTATCGGTCTCCCGGTCTTGGATGGGCGCCGCCGCCGGAACCGGGGCACGCCGCTGCCTGTATACAAAGGGTCATTGGCCAAAGAAACAGGCGTGTTACCGGTAAACGCGCGAGCCGTCAAACGCCGCTTTCGACGCCCCGGTGGGTAAATATTATTTGTAATATTTTCAATGGGTTAATGGGCCGGGGGCAAAATACCCCATTTTTGCCCCATTAGCAGCACACTCCCGTCACATTCGGGGGGCTTCATGGCTGCACTGGAAGACCGATGCAGCTTTCCCCCCTCCCCCCCGTTGCAAGGCCTTCCGGAGTAGCCTCCGACCGGTGCCCTGATGCCGGTCGCCCAAGCGGCCACCGGTTCCCCCCTCCGGTGGCCGCTTTTATTTCGCCCGCCCGCCCGGGGCCCCGCCTGTGCTATAGGGGCGCCATGCCCGCCGACACCGCCTTGCCCCGCCATCGCCTTTCCCGCTTCAGCGGCAAGGGCATCGCCTGCATTCGCGGCGGGCGGGTGCTGTTCGCCGGGCTCGGCTTCGAGGTTGCCGCGGGCGGCGTACTGCTGCTGACCGGGCCCAACGGCATCGGCAAGTCGAGCCTGCTGCGCGTCATGGCTGGACTTCTGCCGAAAGCGGGCGGCCAGATCGTAATCGAGGACGGCAGCGAAACCGATGCCGCTTACCTGGGCCATGCGGACCAGCTCAAGCCGGAACTGAACGTACGCGAAAGTCTGGCCTTCTGGAGCCGCATTTCCGGCCCCGCCAGCAGCGACGCGCGCGCCTACTGGCTTGAGCGCGCCATCGAAGCCTTCGCACTGGCGCCGCTCGCCGAACTGCAATGCCGCCGGCTCTCGGCCGGACAGAAACGCCGGGTGGCCCTTGCCCGCGTGCTGGCGACGGGACGCGCGCTGTGGCTGCTGGACGAACCGACGACGTCGCTGGATGCCGCGACCGTGCGCGCTTTCGAAACGGCGCTCGCCGATCATCGCGCGGCGGGCGGCATCGCCGTCATCGCCACCCACGGCGACATCCGGGCCGAAGGTGCCGCGACGCTGGAGATCGCGCGCTTCGCCGGAAGCGATTTGTCGGATCCCTTCTACCGCGGCCTTTCGGTCGACGCGGAGGCGTGAATGGCAATCTTCTGCGCCATCATCGCCAATGACCTGCGCCTTGCCTGGCGGCGCGGCGCCGACACCCTGACCGCGGTCGGCTTCTTCGTGCTTGCGGCGCTGCTGTTCGGTTTCGGTCTCGGCGGCGATCCGTCGCTTCTGGCGCGCGCCGCCGCCGGGCTGATCTGGGTGACGGCGCTGCTCGCTTCCATGCTGGCGCTCGAACGCATGTTCGCCGCCGATTTTGAAGACGGCAGCCTCGACGGATTGATGATGACCGACGCACCGCTCGAACTGGCCGTGCTGGCCAAGGCAACGGCGCACTGGATCGCCACCGGCCTGCCGCTGATCGTGGCGGCACCCGGCATCGGCCTGATGCTGAACCTGCCGGCGAGCGCTTTTACGGCGCTGACCCTGGCGCTCTTGCTGGGAACGCCGACGCTGACGCTCATCGGCGCCATCGGCGCGGCGCTGACACTGGGCGCGCGCCGCGGTGGCGTACTGATTTCACTTCTGGTGCTGCCCCTTTATATTCCGGTGCTGATCTTCGGTGTCGCGGCAACCGAAGCGTCGCTGTCGGGCGCCGCGATGGATGCGCGGCTGATGGCGCTCGGCGGATTCTTTTTGGCGGCGCTGGCGCTGGCGCCCTTTGCGGCGGCGGCGGCTTTGAGACAGGCGGTCCGGTAGCGATGTTCAATTTCCTCGCCAATCCCGCGCGCTTCATGCGCATCTTCGGCCCGCTTCTGCCGTGGTGCTGGGCGGTGGCCATACTTGCCGGCGGCATCGGCCTGGTGCTGGCACTGTTCGTATCGCCTGCCGATTACCAGCAGGGCGATTCGGTCCGGATCATGTACATCCACGTGCCCTCGGCGTGGATGGCGCTCGGCGCCTACACGGTGATCGCCGTCTTTTCGGCGATCGCGCTGGTGTGGAAGCACCCGCTGGCCCATGTCGTGGCCGAGGCAGCGGCGCCGCTCGGCGCGGGCTTCACCGCGATCTGCCTCGTCACCGGGATGCTGTGGGGCAAGACGAGCTGGGGCACCTGGTGGGTGTGGGATGCGCGTCTCACTTCCGTGCTGGTGCTGCTGTTCCTCTATCTCGGGCTGATCGCGCTGCGCGGCGCTTTTGATGACGAAAGCCGCGGCCAGCGCGCAGCGGCACTTCTTGCGCTGGTCGGCTTCGTCAACATTCCGATCATCAAGTTTTCCGTCGAATGGTGGGCGACGCTGCACCAGCCCGCGAGCGTGCTGCGCGCGGGCGGGCCTGCGATCCATCCGTCCATGCTGTGGCCGCTCTTGCTGATGGCGGTGGCCTTCATGGCCTATTTCGCGGCACTCCTGATTTTGTCGGTGCGTGCCGAGATCGCGCGGCGCAAGGCCGACGCGCTGCTTGTCGCCGGACGCAGGCAAAGTTAGGGGGAAGGTCCAGTGATGCAGGCGCTCCTCGATTTCATCCGGCTCAACGGCTACGGCGTCTACGTCTGGCCCGCCTTCGCCTTCGCCGCCGCCGTGCTGGCATTCATGGGCCTGCGCGTGCGCGCGCGCCTGCGCGCGGCGGAAGAGCTGCTCAAGCAGCTCGAAGGCGGTTCGCGATGAAGGCGCCCCGCCCTGCTCTTACGCGCCGCCGGCGCAGGCTCTACCTGCTGGGCGCTGCGGCCGTGGTGCTCGCCCTTGCGGCGACGCTGATCCTCAACGCGTTCAAGGACAGTCTCGTCTTCTTCTATTCGCCGAGCGACATCGCCACCCGCGCCGACATTCCGAGGGACCGTTTGATCCGCATCGGCGGACTCGTGGAAAACGGCAGCATCACGCGCGCCGGTTCCGAGATCCGCTTCACCGTCACCGACACGGCCCATCGCCTGCGCGTCGTTTATCGCGGCATCCTGCCCGACCTGTTCCGCGAGGGCCAGGGCGTCGTGGCGCAGGGCAGCATCAAGTCGGGCGGCGGCGAAACCGTGTTCGAGGCACGCGAGGTGCTGGCCAAACACGACGAAACCTACATGCCGCGCGAGGTTGCCGACGCCATCAAGAAATCCGGCCAGTGGAAGCCGGAAGAAGCAGGCGGCAAATGATCGTCGAGGCCGGCCATTTCGCGCTGATCCTCGCCGCGCTGGTCGCGGCCTTCCAGTGTGTGCTGCCGCTGGCGGGTGCGGCGCGTGCCGACCAAAGGCTGATGGACAGCGGGCGGAGCGCCGCCGTCGCGCAGTTCGTGTTCATCACCGCGGCCTTCTTCAGCCTGATGCACGCCTACATCGTGTCGGATTTCTCCGTCGTCAACGTGGTGCAGAATTCGCATTCGGCGAAGCCGATGCTCTACAAGATCGCGGGCGTATGGGGAAACCACGAAGGCTCGATGGTGCTGTGGGTGCTGATCCTGGCGCTGTTCGGCGCCGCCATCGCCGTCTTCGGGCGCAACCTGCCGCACGAGCTGCGCGCCCGCGTGCTGGCCGTCCAGGGCATGATCGGCCTCGCCTTCCTCGTATTCATCCTGGCGACGTCGAACCCCTTCCTGCGTGTCGATCCGGCGCCCATGGACGGGCGCGGCCTCAACCCCATCCTGCAGGACCCGGGCCTCGCCTTTCATCCGCCGTTTCTCTACCTGGGCTACGTCGGGTTTTCCGTCGCCTTCGCCTTCGCCGTGGCGGCGCTGATCGAAGGCCGCGTCGATGCCGCCTGGGCGCGCTGGGTGCGGCCGTGGACCCTTGCCGCATGGTGCGCGCTGACGCTCGGCATCGCGCTCGGCAGCTGGTGGGCCTATTATGAACTGGGCTGGGGCGGCTTCTGGTTCTGGGACCCGGTCGAGAACGCGTCCTTCATGCCGTGGCTCGCAGGCACGGCGCTTCTGCATTCGGCCATCGTCGTCGAAAAGCGCGATGCGCTTAAAAGCTGGACCATCCTGCTCGCCATCCTGACCTTCATCCTGGCGATGATGGGGACATTCCTGGTGCGTTCGGGCGTGCTGACCTCCGTGCATGCCTTCGCCACCGATCCCGGCCGCGGCCTGTTCATCCTGGCGCTGCTGCTGATCGCCGCGGTGGGAAGTCTCGGTCTCTATGCGTGGCGCGCGCCGTCCTTGCGCACCGGGGGTCTGTTCGCGCCGATCTCGCGCGAAGGCGGCCTCGTGCTCAACAACCTGCTGCTCGCCACTGCGACGGCGACGGTGCTGCTCGGCACGTTGTATCCGCTGCTGCTCGAAGCACTGGATGCGGGCAAGGTCTCCGTCGGTGCGCCTTATTACAACCTGACTTTCGTGCCGATCATGGCGCCGCTGATCATCATGATGGGCATCGGCCCGATGCTGGCATGGAAGCGCGGCGACCTGCCCGGCGTGCTGTCGCGCCTGCGCATCGCCGCCATCATCACCGGCATCGTCATCTGCGGCGCGATCTTGCTCAACGACGGGCCGCTGATGGCGGTGCTGGGCGTCGGGCTCGCGTGCTGGCTGTTCATGGGCGCGTTGACCGAACTGGCCGAGCGCATCCGGCTGTTCCGTATTCCCTTGCGTGAAAGCCTGCGCCGGCTTGCGCATCTGCCGCCCGCCGCCATCGGCATGACCGTGGCCCATGGGGCAATGGCGGTGATCGTGCTGGGCATCACCGCATCGGCCGCATGGCAGAGCGAGCGGGTGCTGGTGATGGCGCCGGGCGACGGCGTCGATCTCGCCGGATACCGTGTGACCCTCGATCGCGTCGAAAAGGTCCCGGGCCCCAATTATACGGCCGAACGGGCCGTCATGACCGTGACCCGCAAGGGTAACGTCATCGCCGTGCTGCGTCCTGAAAAACGCGCCTTCGTCACGCCGCCCCAGACGACGACCGAAGCGGCGATCCACACGACGTGGCTTGCCGACATCTACGCCGTCATCGGCGATCCCGTCGCGCCGAATGCCGGCGAAGGCGCGAAGGCCGGCTGGACGGTGCGCCTTTACCACAACCCGCTGGTGCCGTGGATCTGGATCGGCGCCGTGATCATGGTGGTGGGCGGGCTAATATCGCTCGCCGACCGGCGCCATCGCGTCGGTGCGCCCGCCCGCAAGACACGCGGGGGCGAAACGCCCGCAACCGGAGCGGCATGACCATGCGCCGCCTTTTGTTCATTCTTCCCGTTTCGGCACTGATCATTCTCGGCGCGATCTTCTTCATGCTGCTGACCGACAAGACCCGTGATCCCGGCGCGGTGCCCTCGCCGCTCGTCGGCAAACCGGTGCCTGCGTTCTCGCTGCCGCGCCTTGATGGCGAAGGCGTGGTGACGGAAGCCGATCTCAAGGGCGCCGTCACCGTGCTCAACATCTTTGCGTCGTGGTGCCTTCCGTGCCGGGTGGAACATCCCGTCCTCATGCGCATGGCCACCGACAAGCGCCTGCGTATCATCGGGCTGAACTACAAGGACAAGCCCGAGGATGCGAAGAAATGGCTGGCCGAGCTGGGCAATCCCTTCATCGCCGTCGCTTCCGACCGCCAGGGCCGCGCCGCGATCGACTACGGCGTCTATGGCGTGCCGGAGACCTTCATCATCGATGCGCGCGGCATCATCCGTTACAAGCACGTCGGGCCCATCCACCCCAATGAATATCCCGACCGGGTCGCGCCGGCGATCGAGCGGCTGCTGCGCGAAGGCGGCGGCAAATGATGCGCGCCATCCTCTTCGCTGCTGCGCTTTTGGCGCTGTCCGGGGCGGCCAGCCCGCCGGCGTACGCCATCGGCGCGGGCGAAGCGCTTTCCGACCCGGCGCAGGAAGCACGCGCGCGCGAATTGTTCCGCCAGCTGCGCTGCCTCGTCTGCCAGAACCAGTCCATCGACGATTCGGATGCCGACCTTGCGCGCGACCTGCGCGTGCTGGTGCGCGAGCGCATCAAAGCGGGCGACAGCAACGAACAGGTGTTGCGTTTTCTGACCCAGCGTTATGGCGATTTCGTCCTGCTGAAGCCGCCGCTCAAATCCAGCACCGTTGCCTTGTGGACAGCGCCGTTTGCGCTTCTGATCATTGGCGGCACCGTCATCGCGCTGCGCGCGCGCCGCCGCGCCGCACCGGCGCCCGCAGAACTTGCCGAAGCCGACCGCGCGCGCCTCGCGCGGCTGCTTGGCGGAGACGAGGAGGCGCGCAAGTGATCCTTGCCTCCATCCTCGCGCTGATGGCGGGTGCGGCGGCGGTAGCGCTGGGCTGGCCCCTTCTGCGCCGGAGCGCCGCGGCCCCCTCGCGCGCCGATTTCGACCGCGCCATCTACCGTGACCAGCTGGCCGAGATCGAACGCGACACGGAACGCGGACTGATCGGCGCCGAAGAAGCGGCCGCCGCCCGTGCCGAAATCGAACGGCGCGCCCTTGCCGCGCTGGACAGCGACGCCGCCGACACGGCGCGGCCGGCAAGCCGCGGCTTGCGCGCCCTCGCTTTGGCCCTGATCGTTGCCCTGCCCGCCCTGTCGGGCGCGGTGTACCTGTTCACCGGCGCACCCGGCCTTCCCGGCGTACCCTTCGCCGGTCGCCCGGCGGCACCCGCCGCGAAGATGCCCGGCCCCGAAACCCTCGCCGCCATGGGCAAGATGATCGAGGCCCGCCTTGCCGAAAGCCCGGACGAGGCGCAGGGCTGGGCGCTACTGGTCCGGCTCTACCGGCGGCTCGACCGCGCCGGCGAAGCCGAAGCGCTGTTCCGCTCGCTGCTGGCCAAGGCCACGGACCCGAAACGCCGCGCCGCCATCGCCATCGCCTATGGCGAGGCCTGGCTCGCCGCCGAAAACGGCACCATTACCCCCGCCGCGCGCGCCGCCTTCGATGCGGCACTGGCGGCCGAACCCGGCAATCCCGGAGCGCGCTTTTACCGGGGCCTGGCACTGGCCCAGGCGGGCGAGCATGCGGCGGCGCTGGCGATCTGGCAGGAGCTCGAGCGCGCATCGCCGCCCGATGCGCCCTGGCTCGAAAGCCTGCGCGGCAATATAGAAAAGCTCACAAAGGAAGCCGGCGAGCGCCGCTGAGCGACGCTTTCCCTTTCCATATTCCCGAAACCCGCATTGCGAACCGCTTTCGCTGGACAGCCGTGCGGCAGGCGTCATAGCTTCCCGGCACCACGTATATATACCCACGGGTTTTAACGGAAATGCTGACCTCGCCTGAATTCTGGGAAGGGCTTATCAAGATCCTCGGCGTCAACATCGTGCTGTCGGGCGACAACGCGGTGGTGATCGCGCTGGCCTCGCGCTCGCTGCCGGTGCACCTGCGCAGCAAGGCGATCTGGCTGGGTGCGGGCGGCGCCGTCGTGCTGCGCCTGATCTTCTGTTTCTTCATCGTCGAGTTGATGGCGATCCCCTATCTCAAGATCATCGGCGCGGTGCTGCTGGTCTGGATCGGCGTCAAGATGCTGGTGCCCGAGCACGAAGAGAGCGGCGAGGACGAAAACGGCAATGGCGCCGCCGCCGGCATCTGGGCCGCGGTCAAGACCATCGTCGTCGCCGATGCGGTGATGAGCCTCGACAACGTGATCGCCATCGTCGCCGCGGCAAAGGGCGATATCGTGCTGATCGGCGTCGGGCTTGCCATCAGCGTGCCGCTGATCATTTACGGCAGCACGCTCATCCTCAAGATCCTGATCCGCTACCCGATCTTCGTTGCGCTCGGCGCCGGACTGATCGGCTGGATCGCGGGTGAAATCTGGATCAGCGATCCCGCCGTCGCGGGCTGGAGCCAGGGCCTGATCGACAGGCACGGCCACTGGCTGGAAACCGCTGCGGCCGCGCTTGGCGCCGTGGTAGTGATGGTTGCGGGCAAGCTGATCGCGCGCAGCGTCGTGGCCAAACGGGAACGCAAGGCGCTGGTCGACCTTGCCGCTGGAGACAACAAATGACGATGAAGCCGCGAAAGATTCTGCTGCCGGTCGACGGCTCGGACAATTCCAGCCGAGCGGTCGATCTGGTGATCGATTACGCCGCGTCGGGCCTCGTCGGCGAGGTGCATCTGCTGAACGTCCAGCGGCCGGTGTCGGGCGACGTCTCCGCCTTCGTCGGCAAGCGGGCGCTTCAGGGCTTCCACCACGACGAGGGCATGAAGGTACTGAAGCCCGCGGAAAGCCGCGTGGCGAAGGCGGGCCTCAAGACCGCGCTGCATATCGGCGTCGGCGATCCCGCCGAGATCATCGTCGAGTTCTGCAACGAGCTCGGCTGCGACGGAATCGTCATGGGCACGCGCGGGCTGGGTGGTGCGGCCGGGCTGCTGCTGGGCTCGGTCACCACCGACGTTCTCGCCAAGTCGAAGGTTCCGGTGACCCTTGTGAAGTAGCCCGCGCTTTTTGCCGCTGGAATTCGTGCACCCGCGCGGTGCATAACAGGCCGTGACCGATACCGCCCCCGCCACTTCGCAACAACCACCGCGCGTCGCCGTCATCGGCGGCGGCCCCGCCGGGCTGATGGCGGCCGAAGTCATTTCGGCCGCGGGCCTGTCCGTCACCGTCTTCGAAAAGATGCCGAGCGTCGGGCGCAAGCTGCTGATGGCGGGGCGCGGTGGGCTCAATCTTACCCATTCGGAACCGTTCGAGACTTTCCTGTCGCGCTACGGCGATGCCGCCCCCTGGATGGCGCCGCTGCTGGAAGCGTTTCCGCCCCAGGCGCTGATCGCCTGGTGCGAGGGGCTGGGCCAGCCGACCTTCAAAGGCACGAGCGGGCGCGTCTTTCCGAAAGCGATGAAGGCTAGCCCGCTGCTGCGCGCCTGGCTCAGGCGATTGAACGATGCCGGTGTCGCTTTCCATACGCGCAAGCAATGGACCGGGTGGAACGACACCGGGGCATTGTCGTTCGCGGACGGCGAAAGCTTCGCCGCCGACGCCACCGTGCTGGCGCTGGGCGGCGCATCGTGGCCCAGGCTCGGCTCCGACGGGCACTGGACGAACATCCTGTCCGATATCGCCATTGCCTCGCTGCGCCCGGCCAACTGCGGTTTCTGCGTGCCGTGGTCGGATGTTTTCCGCAAGCGCCACGCGGGCGCGCCCCTGAAGCGCATCGGCATCGACTTCGGCGGCCGCAGGCTGCGCGGCGAGGCTGTGATCACGGCGAACGGCATCGAGGGCGGCGTCATCTACCAGCTTTCCGCCGCGCTTCGCGAGGAGATCGCGGCGAGAGGCAGCGCCACGGTTTACCTCGACCTGCGCCCGGACCTGACGCAAGAAGATCTCTCGGCAAGGCTTTCGCGGCCGCGCGGTGGCGCCACGCTTTCGAATTTCCTGCGTAAGGCCGCAAGCCTGTCGCCCGCCGCCATCGGCCTTGTGCAGGAATCACTGCATGAGGGCATGCAGGCGCCGCTCGTCCATTTGATCAAGGCGCTGCCGGTGACGCTGACGGCACCTTTCGATATCGCGCGCGCCATTTCGACCGCGGGCGGCATCGCGCTCAGCGAGGTGGACGAGCGCCTGATGCTGCGCCGCAGGCCCGGCGTCTTCGTAGCCGGTGAAATGCTCGACTGGGAGGCGCCGACGGGCGGCTACCTGCTGCAGGGCTGCATGGC
This sequence comes from Alphaproteobacteria bacterium, assembly GCA_038145705.1. Lineage (GTDB taxonomy): Bacteria > Pseudomonadota > Alphaproteobacteria > SMXQ01 > SMXQ01 > WHSO01. The sequence continues at coordinate 63,053 of JAYQQF010000007.1, forward strand.
GACGGGGATGGCCGCGGGCCGTGGCGTGCTCGACTGGCTCGCGGCCAGGCGCTGAAACGACAAGACCCCCGGCGGGGGTCTGTTGGCGGCAAATCGACGATGCAGCGGGGCGGGTGGTGGAGCAGAGGGGAATCGAACCCCTGACCTCGACATTGCGAACGTCGCGCTCTCCCAACTGAGCTACTGCCCCACGGGCCCCGCGGCAATGTCCCGTTTTTCGGGAAGGCCGGATAATGTGGGGGAGGCCCTTTCCTGTCAAGCCCGCAGGGGTTGCCCCGGTATTCGTAAAATCCCTTTATTTTCCGGGCCCCGGGCGCGGCTTCGGGGCCCGGACGCCTTGCCAGTAGCCCCTTTCGCCGCTAGGGTTTGGCCGCCAACCACCGTTGCGGAACCGCCGGGCGCCATGACTTCGCTGATCCTGCTCGTCAATATCATCCTCGAAATCTACACCTGGCTGCTGATCGCCTGGGTGGTGGTCAGCTGGCTGGTCGCCTTCGACGTGATCAACACGCGCAACCGCTTCGTCTATCTGGTCAGCGATTTTCTCTACCGGATCACGGAGCCCGTGCTGCGGCCGATCCGCCGCTTCGTGCCCAACATCGGCGGCATCGACGTATCGCCCGTGGTGCTGCTGCTGATCATCTGGCTGATCCGCGACCTGATGTTCCGCTACCTCCTGTAGCAGCACCCTTCATGACCGTGCCACCCGGCCCCGCCCTGCCCGCCGAACCGCGCGCGGACGGCAGCGGCGTCGTTTTGCGCCTGCGCGTGCAGCCCGGCGCGCGGCGCGAAGGCATCGAGGGTACGGTGACGGAAGCCGACGGGACCGTGCGGCTCAAGGTCGCGCTGACGGTCGCGGCCGAAGGCGGCAAGGCCAATGCGCGGCTGATCGCCTTGCTGGCACGGCGCTGGAAATTTCCGAAAGGCGCCTTCGCCATCTCGGCGGGCGAAAAGGACCGCCGCAAGACCATGCTGGTCGCAGGCGACAGCGCGACTATACTGGCGCGCATCGCGGCCGAATGCGAAGCCGCAGGACGAAAGGGGACATGACGTGAGCGCATCGATCATCGACGGCAAGGCATTCGCCGAAGGCCTGCGCGGGCGCATCGCCGCGGAAGTCGCGCGGCTGAAATCCGAGGCGGGACTGACGCCCGGCCTCGCCGTCGTGCTGGTCGGCGAAGACCCGGCGAGCCAGGTCTACGTGCGCAACAAGGGGGCGGCGACGGAAGCCGCCGGCATGCTGTCGGTCACCCATCGCCTTGCCGCCGATACCGGCGAGGCGGCGGTTCTCGATCTGGTGGCGAAGCTCAACCGCGATCCTGCCATTCACGGCATTCTGGTGCAGCTGCCGCTGCCCTCGCATATCGACGAAGCCCGCGTGACCCAGGCCATCGACCCCGCCAAGGACGTCGACGGCTTTCACCTGGTCAATGTCGGCAAGCTGCAGACCGGCGATGGAAGCGCGCTGGTGCCCTGCACACCGCAGGGCTGCATCCTCCTGTTGCGCGATGCGCTCGGCGATCTGTCGGGCAAGCGCGCGCTGGTGGTCGGCCGTTCGAATATCGTCGGCAAGCCGATGGCGGCGCTGCTGCTTGCCGAAAACTGCACGGTCACCATCGCCCATTCGCGCACCAGGGATCTGGCCGCGGAATGCGGGCGCGCCGATATCGTCATCGCCGCCGTCGGTCGCGCGCGCATGATCAAGGGTGAATGGATCAGCGAGGGCGCCGCCGTGATCGATGTCGGCATCAATCGCGTCCCCGCCGAAGGCGGCAAGACGCGGCTGGTCGGCGACGTCGATTTTGATTCGGCGGTCATGCGTGCCGGTCACATCACCCCGGTGCCGGGCGGGGTCGGACCGATGACGATTGCCTGTCTCCTGCGCAATACGCTGATCGCGGCCTGCCGCAGCCGGAACCTGCCGCAGCCGGGAGTTTGAAACCCATCGACGGGCGCGCAGGCAATGGACTCGCCCAGATTTCACTTTTTTCTTATACTAAAGCAGTATCAAAACAGACTTCCGTCTTAAAGGGGAAGCGTCGTGGAAAACAGGCGTATTTCTGCCGTCGCATTGATCGTGATCGGCCTCGTCGGCGTCAATTTTTTCTACCTTTCGGATCTTCTTTTTCCGCGCAGCGATGCCGGAGGCATCATCATCGGCTGGAAATCCGGCGTCGCCATCGCGATCGCCAACCTTCTGGCGCTTGCCGGCGCGTGGCACGTGACACACGCGCGACGAGAAGACTAGACTCGCGGGTATGGAACCATCCCCGCCCGGCGTCAGCGCCAGCTTCTATCCGCTTCTTGTCGCGACCGCGTCCTTCGTGCTGTCGCATTTCATCCTGTCCTTCGGTCCGATCCGCGCAAGGCTTGCGGGCAGGATCGGTGAACAGGCCTTCCTCATTCTCTATTCCGCCGTCGCCTTCGCCACTTTCGCCTGGATGTGCATCGCCTATGCGCGGGCACCTTTCCATGACCTGTGGGGCGACCCGCGCTGGGCGCGCTGGGCAACGGTCGTCATCATGCCCTTCGCATCCATCCTCGTGACCTGCGGCGTGGCGACGGCGAACCCGGGCGCCGTCGGCTTCGGACGCCTGCTGGTCGACGGGCGCGGTCCCATCGGCATCCAGAAGGTGACGCGCCATCCGGTGATGATCGCCATCGCTCTGTGGGCGGCGCTGCACCTGATGACCAACGGCGACATGGCATCGCTGATCCTGTTCGGCGGGATGCTGGCACTGACGCTGGGCGGCATCTGGCATATAGAGGCGAAGCGCGCGGCGAGCCGCAACGAGGCCTGGGCGCGCTTCGTTGCGGCATCTTCGGTCGTGCCCTTCGTTGCGATTCTGTCGGGAAAGACGCGCGTGACACTCGGCGAGATCGGCTGGAACCGGATCGCCGCGGGCGTCGTCGTCTACTTTGTCCTTTTGTTCGGGCACCGCATCGTCATCGACGTGCCGCTGCTGCCCGGGCTGTTCCCCCGCTAGGACTTCTGCGAGCGACGGCCCAGAAGGCGCAGGCGCAGCGCGTTCAGCTTGATGAAGCCTTCCGCATCGCGCTGGTCGTAGACCGAGTCTTCCTCGAAGGTGACGATATCCTGATCGTACAGGCTGCCCGGCGCCTTGCGCCCGGTGACGATGACGTTACCCTTGTAGAGCTTGACGCGAACGGTACCGGTGACCGGCTCGGACGCCTTGTCGATAGCGGCCTGAAGCATCTCGCGCTCGGGCGAGAACCAGAAGCCGTTGTAGATCAGCTCCGCATAGCGCGGCATCAGTTCGTCCTTGAGGTGCGAAGCGCCACGATCGAGCGTAATGCTTTCCATGCCGCGCCGCGCCGCCAGAAGAACGGTGCCGCCCGGCGTTTCATAGACGCCGCGCGACTTCATGCCGACGAAGCGGTTTTCGACGAGGTCAATGGCGCCGATGCCGTTGGCGCCGCCGAGATCGTTGAGCCGCGCCAGCAGCGTCGCCGGCGACATCTTTTCGCCGTCGATGGCGACGGGATCGCCCGCTTCGAAATCGATGGTGATCTCGGTCGGCCGGTCGGGCGCCGCCATCGGCGTCACCATGCGCGTCAGGATGTGATCGTATTCGGGTTCCTGCCACGGATCTTCCAGCGCCTTGCCTTCCGACGAAATGTGCAGAAGGTTGGCGTCCTGGGAGAACGGCGGCTCGCCGCGCTTGTCGCGCGGCACCGGGATCTGGTGCTGTTCGGCGTATTCGATCAGCTTCGTGCGCGACGCCAGATCCCACTCGCGCCACGGCGCGATGATCTTGATGTCGGGCTTGAGCGCGTAGTAACCGAGTTCGAACCGCACCTGGTCGTTGCCCTTGCCGGTGGCGCCGTGCGAAACGGCGTCGGCGCCGGTGGCGATGGCGATTTCGATCTGGCGCTTGGCGATCAGCGGCCGCGCGATCGAGGTGCCGAGAAGATAGGTGCCCTCATAAAGCGCATTGGCGCGGAACATCGGGAAGACATAATCCTTCACGAAGGTTTCACGCAGGTCCTCGACGTAGATTTCCTTGACCCCCATCGTCTCGGCCTTCTTGCGGGCGATCTCGAGCTCGCCCCCCTGGCCGAGGTCCGCCGTGAAGGTCACCACCTCGCAGCCATAGGTATCCTGCAGCCAGCGCAGGATCACCGAGGTATCCAGGCCGCCAGAATAAGCGAGCACGACTTTCTTGATCTTGTCCGACACGGCTTTTCCCCGGGTTGGTTGAGGGGGGTTTCGAGGCGGGCGGAGAATAGTCGCAACCGTGCCCGCCCGCAACCGCGGGCCGCTGGCGCGGGCAGGCCGCGAAGGATAGGCTCGGGCCATGATCAAGGGACGCATCAGTGCGATTTTGGCGGTTTTTTTCCTGCTCGGCTGGGTTCCACCGGCCGGCGCCGGGGACGGCCCGGAAGCCCTGCTGATTGCCGCCGTCAACGCCGAGCGGGCGCAGGCGGGGCTGGCCCCCCTCGTGCCCGAGGCGCGGCTTGCGTGTGCTGCGCGAGCACACGCCCGTGACCTTGCCGCGAGCGGCCGCTTCTCCCATGCCGGCAGCGATGGCGGCGACCTTTCGGGACGGCTTGCGACGGCGGGCTACGTTTACGCGATGGCGGCCGAAAACCTGGCGCTGGCCGGGGCGGAGGCGGCCGAAGTCGTCGCCCTATGGCGGGCGAGCCCGGGACATGCCCGAAATATGCGGGCCGCAGGCGCCCGGGCCGCCGGGGCCGCCCGCGAGCGCGGCGCCGACGGACGCTACCTGTGGGTGCTGGTGGTCGGGGCGGAACAGGCGAAAACCGCCGGTTTGGGGGCATTTTCCAGCAAATGCGGCGGGAATCGGGGGTGACAGGGCGCTAACGACGCGTTAACGTCCGCGTGCAAGGCTGGCAGGGCCGGTGCCGGAAAAGGCACCAGGGGATGGGGAAAACCGACCTATGCCGTACAGGGGTTTCATTGCGACGCTTGGCGTGCTCGTTTGTCTGGCGGAGCCTGCACTGGCCCAGCAGGCAGGCAGGCTTTCGCCCGCCGAGAGCGAAGCCTTTGCCTTCCGCCGCCTGCAATCGGAACTGATGGTCGCCGCCCTGTCGTGCAACGACATGCGCCATCGCGATGCCTACAACACCTTCGTGCACCGTTTCCGTCCCGCCCTGTCGGAAAATGCCCGTGTGCTGAAGGCTTATTTCAAACGTCACCATGGTTCGGGCGCAACGCGGCAGCTTGATGCCTTCATCACCGGGCTTGCCAACGATGCCTCGCTGGCGTCGATGGGGGACCGGAACTTCTGCATCAATTCACTGGCCCGGTTCGAGGCGATCAACCGCACCGACGAGGATCAGACCGCCGGGCGCATCGTCGAAGAAGCCGAACTGGTCGTCGACCAGTAGCTCTTACCGGTCTGAACGGCATCCCGACCCGCCCGAGGCGGGTTTTTTCATGTCCGCAGCACGGAACCCCGGAACAGGGCTTGCGGCGGGCTCCCCAGTTTCGGAAAATGTATACAAAGTTCACGGGCTTTGTATGGCAACGGATTCCATCCGGCGCCGCATCAAGACAATACGAGAACGCACACAACAGGAGGCATTCATGCACCACTTCCGCACACCACGAATCCTTGCCGCCACGGCGATCGCCGTTGCACTCGGCATGGCGATACCCGCTGGCGATGCCCGCGCGCAGGGCGCGCAGAACTTCGTCCTCGCCACCGCATCCACCGGCGGCACCTACTATCCCGTCGGCGTGGCGCTGGCGACGCTGGTCAAGGTCAAGCTGCAGCCCAAGCACAAGATCAACATGTCGGCGATCAGCTCCGCCGGGTCGGGCGAGAACATCAAGCTGCTGCGCACCAACGAAGCGCAGTTCGCCATTCTCCAGGGCCTTTACGGCGCCTATGCCGCGACGGGCACCGGCCCGCTCGCCAAGGACGGCCCGCAGAAATCGCTGCGTTCGGTGACCATGCTGTGGGCGAACGTCGAGCACTTCGTCGTCAGGAAGGACTTCGTCAAGACCGGCAACATGAGCGACATCGCCGGGTTGAAGGGCCGCACCGCGTCGCTGGGTGCGCGCAATTCGGGCACGCTGGGCTCGAACAAGACGATCCTCGGCAACCTCGGCTACGACGTCGACAAGGACTTCAAGCTGATCTACGCGGGTTACGGCCCCAGCGTCGATGCCATGCGCAACGGCCAGGCCGACCTGATCTCGACCCCGGCGGGTGCGCCGGTCGCGGCCATCACCACCGCCTTCGCCACCATGGGCGGCGACGGCGTGCGCGTCCTCGACTTCACCGCCGACCAGGTCAAGAAGGCGAACGGCAAGTTCGACGACCTGTGGGTGCCCTACAACATCAAGGCCGGCACCTATCCGGGACAGAAGAAGGACATCAACACGATCGCCCAACCAAACTTTCTCGCCGTGCGCGATGATCTGCCGACCCAGACGATCTACATGATCACCAAGACGGTTTACGAAAACCTGGCCTTCCTGCAGAGCATCCACCCGGCGACGAAAGCGATGTCGATCCAGGCCGCCATCGCGGGCCTGCCGCTGCCGCTGCACCCGGGCGCGGTCAAGTACTACGAGGAAGTGGGCGTCAAGATTCCCGCCCGCCTCAAGCGCTAAGCGGTTCATCGGCCGGGGCTCGCCCGAGGCGGGCCCCGGCGATCGGCCATGACGGACAAGGCGAACAACGGCAGCGGCGGCGCCGCGCAGACCGAAGATCCCGGCGAAGGCGCCCATGAAGCCGTCACCCGCGAACTGACGGGGCCCGCCGGCACCGTGTTCGCGGCGCTAGCCGTCATCGTTTCGCTTTATCACATCTATGCCAATATCATCGGCATCGGCGCCGACAACTGGATGGTGGCACTGCATTTCGCGGGCTTCGCGCTGTTGTGCGCGCTGCGCTATCCGGCAACGCGCAAGGGCAGCGGCACGACGCAACGGCTGCCCGTTTTCGATACCTGTCTCGGCATTGTCGTCGCCGCCGCGACCGCGTTCATCATCGCATCAGAAGATGCGATCTACGACCAGGGCGTGCGCCTTTCACCCGAACACTGGATCGCCGCGGCCATTGTGATCGGCGGCGGCATCGAACTGACCCGGCGCACAGCAGGATGGCTGATACCGGTCATCATCGTGATCTCGCTGGCCTATGCCTCGCCGCTTGGCGCCATGGTCCCGGGCGTTCTCAAGTTCGCCGGGCTGTCGGTGGAGACGATCGTGTTCCGCTCCATCTTCGCCGACGAAGGAATGTTCGGCACCATCGGGCGCATCAGCGCGACCTATGTCGCGATGTTCATCCTGTTCGGCGCGTTCCTGGTCCGATCGGGCGCGGGCGAATTCATCATCGGCCTTGCGCGCCTGGCGGCAGGGCGCTTTCAGGGCGGGCCCGGATTCGTCGCGGTGCTGGCATCGGGCCTGACCGGAACGATTTCCGGCTCCGCCGTCGCCAATACGGTGACCACCGGCGTCATCACCATTCCGCTGATGAAGCGCTCGGGCTTTCCGGCACGCTTTGCCGCCGGCGTCGAATCAGCCGCCTCCACCGGCGGCCAGCTGATGCCGCCGATCATGGGCGCGGGCGCCTTCATCATGGCTTCGAACACGCAGATTCCCTATCTCGACATCGTCGCGGTCAGCATCCTGCCGGCGCTTGTCTATTTCCTGTCGGTGGCGTTCTTCGTGCGCATCGAGGCAAAGAAGCGCAACCTGAAGGCAGTGGACACGGACGAGGGCGAAACCGTGGGGCACCTGCTGCGTCACGGGGGCATTGCCTTCATCGTGCCGCTCACGACGCTGATCGTCCTGCTGGTCGCGGGCTTCACGCCGGTCTACGCGGCGGGCTGCGCCATCGTTGCGGTGATCGTCGCGAGCTGGACGACGCCCAACCGAATGGGTCTGCGCGCCATCGTCGAGGCGCTGATCCTGGGCGCGCGAAACATGACGATGACCGCGGTGCTGCTGGTGACGGTGGGACTGATGGTCAACGTCATCGCCATGACCGGCATCGGCAACACGTTTTCCCTGATGATCGCGCAGTGGTCCGGGCACAGCCTGTTCATCGCGCTGGTGCTGATCGCGCTGGCCTCGCTGGTGCTGGGCATGGGCCTGCCGGTCACGGCCGCCTATATCGTGCTCGCCACCCTGTCGGCGCCCGCCCTGCAGGCGCTGATCCAGAACGCCTTCCTGATCGATGCGCTGGTCGCAGGCACCCTGCCCGAGGCGGCGCGCGCACCCTTCATGCTGGCCGACCCGACGGCGCTCGCCAAGCTCGCCCAGCCGATGAGTCGCGATGCCGCCGAGGCGCTGCTTGGCGCAACATCGCCGGAAATCCTGCGGCTGGTTTATCCTTCCGCCCTCGACCCCACGGTCATCACCGCGGCGCTGCTGTCGGCGCACATGATCATCTTCTGGCTGAGCCAGGATTCCAACGTTACCCCGCCCGTCTGCCTTGCCGCCTTCGCCGCCGCGGCCATCGCGCGCGCGCCCCACATGGCGACCGGCTTCACCGCGTGGCGGCTGGCCAAGGGGCTCTATCTGGTGCCGATCCTGTTCGCCTACACGGCGTTTCTCTACGGCTCGGTCGCCGAAATGCTGTTGATCTTCGCGAGCGCGGTGCTGGCGGTCTATGCGCTGGGCGCGGCGCTGGAAGGCCACATGGAGGCGCCGCTCAACTGGCCGCTGCGCATCGCCGCCGCCGCCGCCGGCGTCGCCGTGATCTGGCCGAACAACACGATCGTCGACAGCATCGGCGCCGTCGTCATCGTGCTGATCGTCGCCTGGAACATCCGCGCCGACCGCAAGTGCAGACGAGCGGCACAGGGCTGAACGGACAAAGAAAAAACCCGCGCGGCAATCGCCGCGCGGGCCTTTTCTTTTCGGGCCGCGTTAGCGGCCCATCCCCCAGACGAAAGTCTAGAACTGGATCTCGACGCGGCGGTTACGCGGCTCGCGCACGCCGTCGGCGGTGGCAACCAGCGGCTGCGATTCACCGCGCCCGACGGTGGCGATCGAGTTCGCCGAGAGGCCGAGCTGGACCAGAGCCGCCTTTGCCGCATTCGCGCGGCGCTCCGACAGGCGCTGGTTGTAGCGCGTGGGGCCGGAACGGTCGGCGTGGCCGGTCAACTGGATGGAAACCCTGGCGCCGGACTTGGCGGCAGCGGCGGCGGCTTCGAGAATCTTCTGGGCGTCGGGGCGGATGTTCGACTTGTCCCAATCGAAGAAGATCAGGAAGGAGCGCGGCGCCGCAGGTGCCGGTGTGGGCGCGGGTGCGGCCTGGGCAACGGGAGCCGGCGCGGGTGCGGGCGCCGGCGCTGCCGCCGGTTCCGGCTGCGGCTTCGCCGCCGGAGCGCCAAAACGCCAGCGCAGGCCGAGCATTACGCTGTTGTCGCGGTAGGGCGTTTCCACCGCGGTGCCCGAGGCGAGCCCCAGCTTGGCATCGTCGAAGGTCGCGAAGTGACGGAGATCGGCGGTGATTTCGAGGCCGTTGCCGAGCGGGATCGCGGCACCAACCATCGCCTGCCATGCGGGGGTGGTGTCGTCGCCGGTGACCCTGGAACTGCCGATGGTCGCCACGCTCGACTTCACGCGGGCAAGGCCCAGGCCGGCGCCGATGTAAGGCACGAAGCTGCTGCTCGCGGCGAAATCGTAAAGGCCGTTCACCATCAGGCTGTCGGAACGGGTCGAACCGCTTGCCGAACTGCCGGACGCGTAATCGGAACCGTTCTTGCGGCGGGCCAGTTCGGCCTCGACCCGCACGCCGTTGCCGTAGGCATGGCCGAAGGCCAGGGCGCCGGCAAAGCCGTCTTCGTAACCGGCGCGGCTGTTCACGCCGGAACCGGTGAAGGTCGCAGAATTGAGGAAGCTGAAGCCTGCCTGGATCGAGAGGTACTGGCCGGAGGGATGTCCCTTGTCCTGGGCGACGGCAGGCGTCCCCGCGAAGGCAAGGGCAGCAATCAGGGCGGCGGAAGCAGCAATGCGAACAGTCATGGCGATATCTCGGGTTTGGTGGGGCTTCAGGGCCGTTTGTTCAAGCACATCAATAGGGCCGCAATAGGGCACCGGCTTGAAATTCACTGGCAAGTTAACACCAAAGTCGCAATTCGTCCAATCAGGGGCCGGGAGCCGATCAGGCAACGTCCCCGGCGGCCTGAGAGGCCCTCTGGCGCGCCGTCAGGCGGATGCTGGCGGTCTTGAGCTGGCCGCAGGCCGCGCCGATGTCGCGCCCGCGCGGCTCGCGCACCGGGGCGGACAGGCCGCCGGCGTTGACGATCTCGGCGAAACGCCGGATCGCCTCGGGCGTCGAGCATTCGTAGGGCGCCCCCGGCCACGGGTTGAACGGGATCAGGTTGGTCTTGGCCGGAATGCCCTTGAGCAGGCGCACCAGTTCGCGGGCGTCGGCCTCGGTGTCGTTGACGCCCTTCAGCATCACGTATTCGAAGGTGATGCGCCGAGCGTTGTGCACGCCGGGATAGGCGCGGCAGGCATCCAGCAATTCGGCGATCGGGTACTTGCGGTTGAGCGGCACGAGGATGTCGCGCAGATCGTCGCGCACCGCGTGCAGCGACACGGCGAGGTTGACGCCGATTTCCTCGCCGCAGCGGGCCATCATCGGCACCACGCCCGAAGTCGAAAGCGTGATGCGCCGCTTCGAGATGGCGAGGCCTTCCGCATCCATGATGATGCGCAGCGCCTTCTTCACTTCGTCGAAATTGTAGAGCGGCTCGCCCATGCCCATCATGACGAGGTTGGTGATCAGCCGGTCGGCCGAGCCGAGCGCCCATTCGCCCACCGCGTCGCGCGCCGCCATCAACTGGCCGACGATTTCGCCCGCTTCGAGGTTGCGCACCAGCCGCTGCGTGCCGGTATGGCAGAACGAACAGGTCAGCGTGCAGCCGACCTGCGACGACATGCAAAGCGTGCCGCGCTCCACGGTCGGGATGTAGACGGTTTCGACCAGTTCGTTGTCGGGCAGACGGTACAGCCACTTGCGCGTGGCATCGCTCGACAGCTTGTCCTCGGCGGCGACGGGACGGGCCAGCGTCGCGGTTTCGGCCAGTGCCGCGCGCAGCGACTTCGCGAGCGTCGTCATGTCTTCGAAGGCGGCCGCCCCCTTGCCATAGACCCAGTGCCAGAGCTGGTTCGCGCGGAACGGCTTTTCGCCGATTTCGCCGATGAAGGCGGCGAAATCGTCGCGGTCCATGCCGATCAGGCGGCGGCGCCCATCGGCAGCTTGGCCCTCCGCCCGGGCGGCGGGGGTGGCGACTTCGGCAGTCATGGTTCTGTCCTCGTCGTGCGGGCTACTTGAGACCGCAGGCCTGGGTGATCTTCTTGTACGCGGCGGTGAAACCCCGCAGCGAATACGTATCCGTAATCTGCCCGCCGCGCGACGGCGTGCCGGATACATCCATCGTATTGCCCTTGATCATCGCGCCGATGATCGCCTTGTCGTCGCTCGGGCTGCGCGACCACGATGTGTCCTTGGACGTGAAAAGCGAGAACGAACTGTCCCCGATCTTCACTGCGACCGTGCTGTTCGCCTTGTAGGTAAAGCCGGCCTGGAAGTTGATGACGTCGCGTTCGCCTTCCTTCGGACGATGGGTAACGAAAGCGACGACGTCGCCGCGCTTCTTGAACTTGCCCTGGCTGCGCACGGGCTTTGAGACCATGTAGCAGGTGCGCGCGCCATCATCGTTCAGGCGGTAGGTGTACCAATCGCCATGCTGGCCGAGAAAGGTCTGCTTGTCGGCCGCATGGGCCGCACCGGCCGTCACGGCGGCGGCGAGCACAAGCGCGGAAAGGCAGAAAACGGTCTTCATGGGTCGCTATTAATATAGCCTGTCGCGCGGCTTGTCAGCCGCTAGAGATCAGCCGTTAGAGATCAGCCGCTGTTGGCCGGCCGCCGGGCGGGCCTGGGCGCGACCCAGCCCTGGGTGCGCCGGCGCACCGGCCCGCCCGAAACATGGGCGGGCGGCGGCAGGCCTTCGCCACCCGGCATCACCGGGCGCTCGGCGTGGCGGCCCAAGGACAGGAGCCTGTCGTACATGACGATGGCCCCGGCGGTCGCCACGTTGATGCAGAACCGCGTCGGGATCTTGACCACATGGGCGCACATGGCGATGAGCCCCGGTGACAGGCTGCCGCGCTCTGGCCCAAACACATAGGCCGCCTGCCGCGGATGGCGGAACGACGGCAGGTCGACGGCATCGTCGGTCATCTCGACCCCGACCAACTGGCAGCCCTGGGGCAGGCGCAGTTCGGCCAGCGTCGCGAATTCGTGCAGCGGGATTTCCGACGGCGCGTTCGATGTGTCGGCATGGCGCACGCGGGCGTACTGGTATTCGGCGGCGATGGAAAAAATGAAGGACGCGCCGAAGGCATGGGCCGACCGGAACAGGTTGCCTGCGTTCATGGGCTTGGACAGGCCCTCGACGCCGATGCCGAAATAACCGCGCATGGCGGCAGCATCCCTTGAGCTTCGGCATTTGGCAAGCTTGCCGGGACGAAGCCCGCGCTTCCGCGCCGGAGACTTCGGGCGTAAGTTGCGCCGATGTCCTTCGTGCCCGGCCTGCTCCAAAAACTGAGCCTGACGCCCGCTCCCCTCAGGGGGGCCGCGTGGATGCTGCTTGCCTCCGCCGCCTTCGCGTCGATGACGGCGCTGGTGCGCATCATGGGCAAGGACATGCACCCGTTCGAGATTACCTTCTGGCGCAACTTCTGGGGCCTTGTCTTCATGCTGCCGTGGATCGCCAGCGTCGGCATCGGCGGCCTGCGCACCAAGCGCATCGGCGCCTTCACGCTGCGCGGCATTTTCGGCCTGACGGCGATGCTGCTGTGGTTCTGGTCGATCACCCTGATGCCGTTGGGCGAAGCGGTGGCGCTGTCGTTCACGGCACCGCTGTTTGCGTCCGTCGCAGCCGTCGTCGTGCTGCACGAACGCATGGGCCTGCGTCGCAGCGTGGCGCTGGCGGCGGGCTTCGCCGGCGCGCTGATTATCCTGCGGCCCGGCATCATCCCGGTATCGACGCCGGCGCTTCTGGTCTTGCTGTCGTCGGTCTTCATCGCCTGTTCGGTGACCATGGTGAAGATCCTGTCGCGCACGGAGACCCCCGCCGCCATCGTCACCTGGATGGGGCTGTTCCTGACGCCGCTGTCGCTGATCCCCGCCGTGTTCTTCTGGCGCTGGCCGACGATGATGGAAACGATGATCCTGATCGTCATCGGCGGTTTCGCCACCATCGGACAGATGGCGATGACGCGCGCCTATGCGGTCACCGAAGCGACCATCGTGCTGCCCTTCGATTACGCGCGCCTGCCTTTCGCCGCCGCCATCGCCTTCGTCATCTTCGCCGAGATGCCCGACGGCTGGACCTGGTTCGGCGCCGCGGTGATGGCGGTCGCCACCGTCTACATGGCGCACCGCGAGGCGCAGATCGCCCGCGCCCGCAAGGGCGAGCGCATCGGCACGGTGACGCTGGGCACCGGCGGGGCTGAGCTTGCCGCGCCGCCGCCCGCGCGCGGGGACAAGCCATGATCCGTCCGCTGATCATCCGCGCGGGCGAGGCCTTCAACCGGTTGCCCGCCAACATTCGCGGCGCCATGTGGGTGATCCTGTCCGCCTTCCTGCTGACCGCGATGGGCGCCATGGTCAAGGAAATGGCGCGCGACATCCACAGCTTCCAGATCGTCTTCTTCCGCTGCCTGTTCGGCGCGCTGACGCTGGCGCCCTTCATCGTGCGCGCGGGCATGGGCGCGCTCAAGACCGGGCGGCCTTTCCTGCTGCTGGCGCGCACGCTGGTCGGCACGCTCGGCATGTTCTGCGTGTTCTATTCCTTCCAGCACATGCCGCTTGCCGAAGCGGTCGCCATCATCTTTTCGCGCCCGCTGTTCGCGGTGGCCCTGGCGATCCCGTTCCTCGGCGAGGTGGTGGGCTGGCGGCGCGCCATTGCCGCGGTGGTCGGTTTCGGCGGCGTGCTGATCATGGTGCGCCCGGGCACCGCCGCCTTCGACCCGGTCGCGCTGGTCGCACTGCTGGGCGCCTTCACCGCGGGCGCCATCGCGATCATCATCAAGCAGCTGTCGCGCACCGAATCGACGACAACCATCGTCGTCTGGTTCGCCATCACCGGTTCCATCGTTTCGCTGATCCCGGCGCTGACCGTCTGGGTGTGGCCGACGCCCGAGCAATGGGCATGGCTGGTCGGCATCGGCGTCATCGGCATCGCCGGACAGGCGGCGCTGACGCGCGGCTTCGGCACCGGCGAAACCTCCTTCGTCACGCCTTTCGATTATTCCCGCCTCGTCTTCGCCACCGTCTTCGGCATCGTCCTGTTCGCCGAAGTGCCCGACTTCTGGAAGGCGGTGGGCGCGCTGATTATCGTAGGATCTGGCTATTACATCGCCCGGCGCGAAATGATCGCGGCGCGCGCCCGGGCCAAGGCCAAGGCCGCGGAAAACGCACCATCGTGACAGCGCCGGGGCTGCGCGATAGGCTTGTGCCATGATCCAGCCCCCCGCCCCGCCCCGTCATGAACCGCCGTCCGCCGCCGATATCGAGGATCTGGCGCGGGAAGCCTTCGCCACAATTCCCGAACGCCTCGCCCGCCACGCGGACGGCGTGATCATCCGCGTGGACGAATTCCCCGACGAGGAAACCTGCGCCGAAATGGCGCTGGAATCGCCCTTCGATATTCTCGGCCTCTACCGCGGCGTGTCGATCGGTCTGAAAAGCGTGGGTGACTCCGGGGCGCTGCCCGACATGATCTTCCTCTATCGCCGTCCGATCCTCGATTATTGGGTCGAGACATACGAGCCCCTGCCCGATATCGTTCGTCATGTGCTGATCCACGAAATCGGTCATCATTTCGGCTTCAGCGACGAGGAAATGGAAAGACTGGAACGCGAAGGCTGACGGCCCCGAGGGAGGATTCCGCCGTGACCGAACCGAAACTGCCCCGATCCCTGTCCCCCGACGAGTTGCGCCGGCGCTGCGACCCGAAGGACCTGGGTTTCCGCACCACCGACGATCTGGAGGACCCCCTGCACATCGTCGGCCAGAGCCGCGCGGTGGATGCCATCCGGTTCGCCGTCGGCATCGAACGCGAAGGCTACAACATGTTCGCCGCCGGTCCGTCGGGCACCGGCAAGCATTCGACCCTGCGCCAGTTCCTCGAAGGGCGGGCGGCGAAGATGGAGACGCCGCCCGACGTCTGCTACGTCCATAATTTCGAGAACCCGCACCGGCCCAACATGATCCTGCTGCCCGCGGGCAAGGGCGCGCCGTTCCGCCGCGACATGGCGCAGCTCGTCGAGCTGGCGCAGGCGGCGATCCCGCGCGCCTTCGAGGGCGAGGAATACCGCACGCGGCGGCGCGAGCTGGATGCGCGTTTCCACGCCGCCCATGACCGCATCTTCGCCGACGTCCAGCACGAGGCGACGGAGAAGTCCATCGCCATCCTGCGCACGCCCGCCGGACTCGCCCTTGCACCGATCCGCGACGGCGAAATCGTCAGCCCCGAGGATTTTTCCAAGTGGCCAGAGAAAGAGCAGGAAAAAACCCGCGAGATCATCACCGAACTGCAGGAGAAGCTGCACGCGGCGATGGCCGAGCTGCCCGCCTTCGAGCGCGACGTGCGCACCCAGCTGCGCGAACTGAACCAGAGCATCACCGTCTTCGCCGTCGGCCACCTGATCGAGGATTTGCGCCGGCGCTATGACGACCTGCCGGAAGTGCAGGATTATCTCGATCAGGTTCGCAAGGACCTGGTCGAACATGCCGATGCCTTCATGCGCGCGGGCGAAAGCGCGGGCCCGGGGCCGGAACAGGCGGAAGGCGACGGGGAAAGCATGGGCGAAACCATACCCGGCATGGACGCGTCCGGCCTGTTTTTCAAGCGCTATGCGGTCAACCTGCTGGTCGACAACGGTCGCCGCCAGGGCGCACCGGTCATCTACGAAGACTTGCCCAACCTGCAGAGCCTGATCGGCCGTATCGAGCATGTCGCCCGCTTCGGCGCGCTCACCACCGATTTCACCCTGATCCAGCCGGGCGCGCTGCACCGCGCCAACGGCGGCTACCTGATCATCGATGCGGAAAAGGTGCTGATGGCGCCCTTTGCATGGGAGACCCTGAAGCGGGCGCTGAAATCCCACGAGATCCGCATCGAAAGCCCCGAACGCATCATGTCGGTGGCGACCACGATCACGCTGGAGCCGGAGCCGGTGCCGCTCAACCTCAAGATCGTGCTGCTGGGCGACCGCATGGTCTATTACCTGCTCAGCCAGTACGACGCGGAATTCGGCGAGCTGTTCAAGGTCGAGGTGGACTTCGAGGACGCCATGACCCGTACGCCCGAAAACGTGAAGATGTTCGCGCGTTTCCTCGCCAAGGTCATCCGGCACCAGAAGCTGCGCCCCTTCGAGGCGGGCGCCATCGCGCGCGTCATCGAGCATGCCTCGCGGCTGGCGGAAGACGCGGAAAAGGTATCGACCCACATCCGCAGCCTGTGCGACCTGCTGGTGGAATCGGACTATTGGGCGACCACCAACGACAATGCCCATGTCACGGCGGAAGACGTGCAACTGGCGATAGATACGAAAATCCGGCGCGCCGACCGCGTCCGCCAGCTGTCCTACGAACAGATCGCGCGCAAGACCATCCTGATCGACACGAAGGGCACGGCCGTCGGCCAGATCAACGGGCTTTCGGTCATGCAGCTCGGCAAGTTTCCTTTCGGGCACCCGGCCCGAATCACCGCGCGCGTGCGTCTCGGCCGCGGTCAGGTCGTGGACATCGAGCGCGAGGTCGAGCTCGGCGGGCCGCTGCACTCCAAGGGCGTGCTGATCCTGTCCGCCTTCCTCGGCGCGCGTTATTGCCAGGACATACCGCTGTCGCTCGGCGCAAGCCTCGTGTTCGAACAGTCCTACGGCGGGGTCGATGGCGACAGCGCATCATCGGCCGAGCTTTACGCGCTGCTGTCGGCGCTGGCCGAAGTGCCGATCAAGCAGAACCTCGCCGTCACCGGGTCCGTCAACCAGCATGGACAGGTGCAGGCCATCGGCGGCGTGAACGAAAAAATCGAGGGCTTCTTCGACGTCTGCTCGCAGGCGGGGCTCACCGGCGATCAGGGCGTCCTGATCCCGGCGTCCAACGTGCAGCACCTGATGCTGCGCCACGATGTGATCGAAGCGGTGCGCGAGGGCAGGTTCCACATTCACGCCGTCGCCACCATCGACGAGGGCATTGCGCTCCTGACCGGCATGGCGGCGGGCGAACACGGGGCCGACGGCAAGTTCGCCGAAGGCACGATCAATGCGCGTGTCGAGGCGCGCCTGGCCGGATTCGCCGAAGCGGCACGCCGATATGTGCGCGGCGCTGCCCAGGACGACGAGGACGGGCGCCGCCGGCACTGATCACCGACTTGTTATTGGCCGTTATTTTACGGCAAGCCGCGCCGCTGCCATGATGGCGCAATGATGATGGACATGACCTTCTCTTTCGCCCTGCCTTGGCTGGTTCTCGCCGCTTACTGCCTGATCGTGCTGCGCCTTACGCCCCAGGCGGTGACGCCCGCGCAATTCTTTGCGGGCGCCGATGCGCGCGGCGCGGCGCCCGGCCTGTGGCTTCTGGTGGCGAGTGCCGCGATCACCTGGATCTTCGCCAAGTCGATCGCCAACGCCGCCGACCTCGCGGGCGCCTTCGGCATCTGGGGCGGCATCGGCTATGCGCTCTATTACCTGAGCTTCGTCGTCGCCGGCATTGCCATCTATCTGATCCGTGTCCGCGGCGGACATACGTCTCTGTCGGGATTCCTGACGGCCAAGTACGGCGCCGCCTGCGCGCGCCTGTTCCTGATCGCCGTCGCCATCCGCCTGTTCAACGAAGTGTGGTCGAACACCAAGGTCGCGGCACTCTATTTCGGCTCCGAAGGCAGCGGCGCCTACTGGACGGGCGTGTTCTTCGTCACCGCCTTCACCGTCTATTACTCTTGGCGGGGGGGGCTGCGCTCCTCGATCCTGACCGACGGCGCGCAGATGATCCTCGGCGCCGTTCTGCTGGTCATGGTGCTGGGCATCGTGTGGCCGGGCCTGCTCGCGCGCGGGCTGCCGGAAATTCCCGCAAGCGCCGGCATCGCCGGGCTGACGTTTTGTGGCCTCGCGCTGGTGCAGGTGCTGAGCTACCCGTTCCACGATCCGGTGATGACCGACCGCGGTTTCATCACCGACCCCAAGGTGATGGTCAAGGGCTTCGCGCTGGCCGGCCTCGTCGCGGGCGTTTTCATTCTGCTGTTCTCCACGGTCGGTCTTTACGGCCGCGCCGCGGGCCTTTCGGGCGGCATGGCGGTCGTGGTCCCTGCATCGCTCGGCCTGCCGGTACTGCTGGTATTCAACGCCATCATGCTGACCAGCGCCGGCTCCACCCTCGATTCGACGTTCGCCGCGGCGGCCAAGCTGTCGGCCCGCGACTGGCCCGCCGCGCGCAGCATGCCGAGCGGGAGTGACGCCCGCTTCGGCCGCGGCGTGATGGTTGCCATCGCGGTTCTGGGCAACCTGCCGCTCTTGGGTATTTACCTCGGCGAACGCATCGGCCCCGCCATCATCGCCGCCACGACGATCTCGGGAACGATGGTCATGGGATTGGCGCCGATCTTCCTGCTGTCGTTCATCAAAAGCGCGGGACGCGCGAGCTTCCACCTCGCCTTCTGGCCGGGACTGGCGCTGGGAACGCTGGTGACGATCGAAAGCGCTGCGGGCGTGCAGATTTTTCCCGCCTGGATCGACATCGGCAGCGGTCCCTATGCGGACGATCTCGGCATCAATCTTTACGGGCTGATGCTGTGCACGGCGGGCTACCTGGCCGGCGCGGTCTTGCGCGCCAGACGCGCAGCCTTGCCCGCCACCACTTAGCCGACCAATACTTTCACCCGGCGCCGCAATTCCGGCACCACCTCCGCCTCGAACCAGGGATTGTTGCGCAGCCACAGGCGGTTGCGCGGGCTCGGGTGCGGGGTGGGCAGAAAATCCGGCAGGTAATCGCGCCAGTTGCGCACCGTCTCGGCAAGGGTACGGGCGCGGCGGGGGCCCAGGTAATAGGCCTGCGCCCAGGCACCGACCAGCAATGTCAGTTCGATCGCCGGCATGGCAGCCCGCAACGGCGGATGCCATTTCGGCGCGCATTCGGGCATCGGCGGCGCGTCCCCCGACGGCCCGCGCCCCGGATAACACAGCCCCGTCGGCACGATCGCGACACTGCGCTCGTCATAGAACGCGTCACGATCGAGGCCGAGCCAGATCCTGAGCGTATCCCCCGACGGATCGTTGAACGGGATGCCGGTTTCATGCACCCGCGTGCCCGGCGCCTGCCCGACGATGAGCAGGCGCGCCGTCGTGCTTGCCCGCAGCACCGGCCGTGGGCCGAGCGGCAGCCAGTCCGCACACAGCGTGCAGGCGCGCGCATCTTTCAGAACGCGGACGAGGGAAAGCGGTTTTGCCATCGCAGCCACTTTACACCGCCGCCGCCCTTCGTTCATCTTTGCTGCCCGCACCGGAGGCAACCGTGATCCGCATTCTGTTCGTCTGCATGGGAAACATCTGCCGCTCGCCCAGCGCGCAGGGCGTGTTCGAGCGGCTGGTGGCGGACGCCGGACTGTCCCACGCCATCGCCGCAGATTCGGCGGGTACCACCGACTATCACGTGGGCGACGGGCCGGATATTCGTGCCGTGCGCGCAGCACTTAAGCGCGGCGTCGATATCGCCCACCAGCGCGCGCGCAAGGCGCAGCCCGAGGACTTCCTCGATTTCGACCTGATCGTCGCCATGGATCGCGGCAATCTGCGAAATCTCGCGCACATGGCGGGCACGCGCGGGCGCGACAAGCTGCGCCTGATGCTGGATTTTGCGCCGCACCTTGGCGAAGACGTCCCCGATCCCTACTACGGCGGCGCCGAAGGCTTCGAGCACGTGCTCGACCTGCTGGAAGAATCGGGCCGGGCGCTGCTTGCGGACCTGATCGAGCGCCACGGGTTCCCATCCGCTCAGCCGTCCAATGGGTAAGTGGTCTCCGCGACGTAGGTCGGATGATCGTGGCCAAGATAGGACGAAAACAACGTGAAATGGGACGCCCGGAACGGTGGCAGCCGCATCAGCGCGTGATCGGCGACGAAAGCTTCGACGCGGGTGCGCGGCGCGCCGTTGAGACGCGCAAGCGTCACGTGCGGGGTGAACTTTCGAGCCTCGGGCGCGGCCCCTGCGCGCACCAGCGCCGATTCGATTTTTTCCTGCAGATGCGTCAGTGCCTCGCTGCGGGCGACGCCCGCCCACAGCATGGTGGGCTTCGGCCCGCGGCTGAAATACCCTGCCCCTTCGATGGCGACATCGAAGGCGGGCACGCGCACTGCGGAAAGGGCGGCGGCCAGATCGCCCGCCGTCGCTTCGTCCACGTTGCCGATGAAACAGAGCGTGATGTGCATGTTTTCCGTCGGCACCCATCGCGCGCCCGGAACGCCGCCCGCCGTCGCGGCGAGAAACGTTTTTGCCGTGTCGGGAAGTTCCAGGGCGGTGAACAGCCGGATCACGGGAACAGCACGAGTACGCCGGTGTAGCCGTAGAGCCGGTGATTGAATATCTCGCCGTTGGCGTAGAAACCGGCGATGGGGAAATCGCCGAGGGCTTCAGCGATCAGCTTCATTTCCCGCCCGTCGGGTCCGAACAGGTTGGGCCCGCGCGCGACACAGGAAAAATAGAGACCGGCCGACGGCGGCGTCCCCAGTCGGCGCGCCATGTCGGAGGCCATGCGCTTGAGGTCGGCCACGGCCGTGTCGCGGTTGCGCATGCAGAACGTGAGCGACTGGCCGGTGTCGATGGTCTCGCCGATGGCCATCAATCCCCGGTCGGGATCGATGCCGGTGATGTTGCGCACGAGGTAATCGCCCCGGTCCGATCCCGGCACGGCAAGGGCGACATGAACCATGCGACCGGCGCGCTCCAGATGCGCGGCGAGATCGGGGCCAATGTCTTCGAGAAAGACGTCGAGGGACGGCCGCCGGTCCAACTCCACCAGGACGTTGGCGCGGCCGTCGGTGATCGCATGGGCCGGACCGATGGGGGCGCAGCCCTGGCTGACGCCGGTGATGGCGCCTACGCCCGGCGCGATCAGCACGCCCGACAGGCCGCCCCCGGTGACCTCGCCCGCGATCTGGGCGCGCGCGGCGAGCGCAGTCAGGCCGCCTGCGAGGAACGCGCCGCTTTCATCGGCCAGCGCCGAAACGATATCGGGCAAGGTGCCGTTGGCGGCATCGCCGTGAACGATGCCGACGGGAACGCCCGCTGCGGCGAAACGCCCGATGCCGTTCTTGCCGGGGCGGTCGGTGATGATCGATCGCAGGAGATGATAGTCGCCCGGACCGAAGGGAGCGACCAGCGCCGCCCCCGCCGGTTCGTTGAAATATTCGGCGCGGTTGGCGGCGACGCCGAAACCGACGGCGCCGACCCAATCAGCGACGCCCGTCGTTTCGCGCAGGAAAGTGAGCACGCTGCCGAGATCGGCCGCGAGCGGCTCTGTCAGATAGAGAAAGCCGAGCCCTTCGGGCCTGTCGCCGCCGGGGCCGAGCTGATCGGACAGCGCCTTGGCGACGCGGCCCCAATCCTCGCCGGCGGCATGCGCGGCGCGAAAGACGCCGTTCTTCATGGCGAAGCCTTTCGCGCGGTGCGCGCGCGAGCGACGAGCTGTTCGGCAAGCGGCAGAATTCCGGCGACCATGCGCGCCACGCCCCTTTCATTGGGGTGGATGCCGTCGGCCTGGTTGAGGGCCGGGTCCAGCGCCACCCCTTCGAGGATGAACGGGTAGTAGAGCGCATCGTAACGCGCGGCGAGCGCGGGGAACACCGCTTCGAATTCGCGCACGTAATCGGCGCCGAAATTGCGGGGGGCTTTCATGCCCGCGAGCAGCACAGGCAGCCCCGCCGCCCGGACCGCCCCGACGATGGCATCGAGATTGGCCCGCGTTTCGGCAGGCTCGATCCCGCGCAGGGCATCGTTGGAGCCGAGCGCCACGATCACCGCACCGGGACGTGGCGGGCCCGCCAGCGACCAGCCGATGCGCGCCCTGCCGCCCGCCGTGGTATCGCCCGAGACCCCGGCATTGATCACCGCGACATCATGGCCCCTGGCGCGCAGCGCCGCTTCGAGGCGGGCGGGGAACGCCTCTCTCGCGGGCAGGCCGAGTCCGGCGCTGAGACTGTCGCCCAGAACCAGAACATGGATCGGCTCCGCCGCTGCCACGGGCCGCAAAACCGCCATGATCGCCATGAAAATGGCGAGGACAATGAGCAGCGTATAAAGGGCAGCGAGATTGACAATGCGGGTCAAGGGCACATATCCCGAAGAGTGCATCCGGCGGGCGACCGTCGTAGTTTTGGCCTTACGCCGGAAAGAACAGAGCAGATCATGATTCATCTTGAGGACGTTCGCCTCAAACTGCAATCCCGGGCGGGGCCCGTCGAAATCCTTCGTGGCATCAGCATCGACGTCAAAGATGGCGAGGCCGTGGCGGTGCTTGGCCCGTCCGGTTCGGGCAAATCCACCCTGCTGATGGTCATGGCGGGGCTGGAGCGCCCGAGCGAAGGGCGCATCGCCGTCCGTGGCACCGACCTCGGCGCGCTCGACGAGGACGCGCTGGCGTTATTCCGCCGCCAGCATGTCGGCATTGTTTTTCAGTCGTTCCATCTTGTCGCATCGATGACCGCGATCGAAAACGTCGCCGTGCCGCTGGAACTCGCCGGTCATGCCGATGCCTACCCTCGGGCGCGCGCCGCACTGGAAAGCGTCGGTCTCGGCCATCGTCTCGATCATTACCCGGTAGAAATGTCGGGCGGCGAACAGCAGCGCGTCGCCATTGCGCGCGCGTTTGCGCCCGGGCCGGGCCTGATACTGGCCGATGAGCCGACCGGCAACCTCGACAGCGCCACCGGCGAACAGGTGATCGAAATCCTGTTTCGCCTGCACGAAAAAAGCGGCGCGACGCTGGTGCTGATCACCCACGACGAACGCCTTGCCGCGCGCTGCCCGCGCACCATCCACATCGAGGACGGTCGCATCGCCGCCGACCGCGCAAGGGCGGCGCAATGAGCGAAAGCACCGGATCCGAATCCTTTGCCACCGCATGGCGCTTCGCCCGCCGCGACCTTCGCGGCGGCTTTCGAGGCTTTGCGATCATGCTGGCCTGCCTGGCACTTGGCGTCGCCGCCATCGCCGGCATCGGCTCGCTGACCGGCATGGTGCGCGACGGGTTGGCGCGGGATGCCCGCATTCTGCTGGGCGGCGATCTCGATATCCGGGTAACCGGCGGTCCCGCGACCGACGCGCAGGTGAAATGGATGCGCGAACGCGCCCGCGTGTCGCTGGCAGTTTCCATGCGCGCCATGGCATCCCGTCCGGCGGACGCCGGTCCGCATCAGGGCCGCAGCCGCTCGCTGATCGAACTGAAGGCCGTCGATGGCGCCTATCCGCTGCTGGGTTCCGTCATTCTGACGCCGCGCATGACGCTGGATGCGGCCCTGAAGGCCGATGCATCGGGCATTTTCGGTGCGGCTGTGGAGCGCGGGCTTCTCGCGCGGCTTGGCCTCAAGGTCGGCGACGCCATCGCTATCGGCCTTGCGCGTTTGACCATCCGCGCCGAAGTGGAAAATGAACCCGACAAGGCATCGGGCGCATTCAAGCTGGGGCCGCGTGTGTTCATCTCCGAAGCGGCACTGGCGCGGACGGGGCTGGTACAGCCGGGCAGCCTGATCCGCTGGCATTATCGCCTTGCCTATCCGCCCGCAACCGATGGCGCCGCGCTGGAAGAGGCGCTCGACGCCGCTTTCCCGGAAGCGAGCTGGCGCGTGCGCAACATCGCCGAGGCGACGCCGCGCATCCAGCGCTATGTCGATCGCGCCGCGCTGTTCTTCACCCTTGTCGGGCTGACGACGCTGCTGGTCGGCGGCGTCGGCGTCGCGGGCGCCGTGCGCGGGCACCTCGAAGCGAAGCGCGACACCATCGCTACCCTGAAATGCCTGGGCGCGCGCGCACGATTCATCTTCATGGTCTTCGGTCTCGAGATAGCCCTGATGGCGGCGACCGGGATGGTGGTCGGGCTTGGCATCGGTATCGTGCTGCCGTTGGCGCTGGCGCCGCTTCTCGCCCAGTACCTGCCGGTCACAGCCGAATTTGCTTTGCAGCCTTTGGCACTGGCGGCGGCAGCCGTCTATGGCATCGCGGTCGCAGCACTGTTCACCCTCTGGCCGCTGGCCCAGGCGCGCGACGTTCCCGCCGCGGCACTGTTCCGCGGGCTGGTCGGTTCGGCGCGCTTTCGCCCCCGTGCGGGGACCCTGCTGGCGCTGGCGACCGCCGGACTGACCATCGCGGCGCTGGCGGTGGCAAGCGCTTTCCGGCCGTCCTTCGCGCTGTGGTTCATCGCGGGCGCGATCGTCGCATTCGGCGTCTTTACGATGGCCGGCAACACCTTCGCCCGCCTCGCGGCGCGGGTGGCACGCGGCCTCGGAGCAGCGGGGCGGCCGTCGCCGAGGCTGCAACTGGCGCTCGCCAATATCGCGCGGCCGGGGGCACCGGCGCGCGCCATCGTTCTGGCGCTCGGCATCGGATTGACCGTTTTCGTGGCGTTGGCCGAGATCGAGGGGAACTTCCAGCGCCAGCTCGACAGCCGCATTCCCGAAGCGGCGCCGGCCTATTTCTTCGTCGACATCCAGCCCGACCAGGTCGCCGCATTCGAGAAGACCGTGCGCGGCGTTCCGGGAGCAGGCGACATCAACCGCATGCCGTCGTTGCGCGGACGCATCGCGCGCGCAAACGGTACGCCAATCGAACAGGTCACGGTTGGCCCGAGCGCGCGCTGGGCGGTCGAAAGCGATCGCGGCGTGACCTACGCGGCAGCGATGCCCGCGAATACGGATATCGTCGCAGGCGAATGGTGGCCCGCCGATTACAAGGGCCCGCCGCTGGTCAGCATCGATACACGCATCGCGGAGGGACTGGGGCTCGGCATCGGCGACAGCATCACCATCAACGTTCTGGGGCGCGAACTGACTGCGAAGATCGCCAACACGCGGCAGATCGACTGGTCGCAGCTCGGCCTCAACTTCACCATGATCTTCGCGCCGGGATTGCTGGAAGGCGCGCCGCAGACCTTCATCGCCACGGTCATGGCGACGCGGCAGGCCGAAGAGAAACTGGCCCAGGCGGTCACCGACAGTTTCGGCAACGTCACCGCGATCCGCGTGCGCGAGGCGCTGGAAGCGGCAGCCGACGCGCTCGGCAAGATCGGGATTGCGGCACGGCTGACGGCCGCGCTGGCGCTGGTGTCGGGAATACTCGTTCTCGCCGGCGCCGTCGCGGCCGGCCGGCGCGAACGTACCCGCGACGCGGTGATCCTGAAGATCACCGGCGCGCGGCGACGCGACCTGGCGCTTGCCTACGTCATCGAATACGGCCTGATCGGCCTGGGGGCGGCGGTCATCGCCGCCATCCTGGGAACCGCCGCAGCCTTTTTCGTCCTCACCCAGGTCATGGAAGCGGACTGGGCGTTCCTGCCCGGCCCCGCGATCGCGACCCTGATCGGCGCGGCTGGTGCGGTCATCGGCTTCGGCTTCGCCGGCACCTGGCGGGCGCTGGCTCAGGCCCCGGCGCAGGTGCTGCGCGAGGCGGCGCGCGGCTGAAATTCGCCCCGGGAAGGGCCGGAATCCGCCAACCCCCCGGTTTCCCTTGAATTTTTCCGAGGGCATGACCATATTTTTGACCGAATTGGTCGGTCATAATGACCGCCCACAGGACTTCAAACTGCCGAGGAACACACAGATGCTTTCCCCCGACAGACGTACAATGACCCAGGCCCAGCTGGAAGCCGCACAGATCGACGTCGGCCTGCGCCAGCACATGCTCCGGGTTTACAACTACATGGCTTCCGCCGTTGCCCTGACGGGCATCGTCGCTTACGCGGCGGCCAGCTCGCAGACGCTCATGCAGTCGATTTTCGGCACGCCCCTCGCCTGGGTGGTGATGCTGGCCCCGCTCGCCTTCGTTCTTGTCCTGAGCTTCGGCATCCACCGCCTGTCGCTCTTCGCCTCCCAGGCCTTGTTCTGGACCTTTGCCGCCGTCATGGGCCTGTCGCTGTCGACGATCTTCATCGTCTTTACCGGCCAGTCCATCGCCCGCGTGTTCTTCATCACCGCCGCTTCCTTCGGCGCGCTCAGCCTCTATGGCTACACCACCAAGCGCGACCTTTCGGGCATGGCATCCTTCCTGATCATGGGCCTGTTCGGCATCATCATCGCCGGCCTGGTCAACATGTTCCTCAAGAGCTCCGGCCTGCAGTTCGCCATCTCGGTGATCGGCGTGCTGGTGTTCGCGGGCCTGACCGCCTACGACACCCAGCGCATCAAGTCCGAATACCTCGAGAGCGATCCCGCGGAGACCACGGGCAAGAAGGCGATCATGGGCGCGCTCGCGCTCTACCTCGACTTCATCAACCTGATGATGCTGCTCCTGCAGCTTCTCGGCCAGCGCCGCGACTGACGGCAACCGCCGCGAAACACGAAGGGCCGGAAGGAAACTTCCGGCCCTTTCGCTTTGCGTTACGGCAAAAATTCAGTGCTTCATGCCGCCGCCGTGTGCGCCGGCACCCATCGGCATGACCGTGACCTTGGCCTCGATGCGGCCGGCTTTTTCAAATACGAGGGTCAGGGAAATGCGGTCGCCGGCTGCAAGTTCCTTCTTCAGGCCCATCAGCATCAGGTGCAGCCCGCCCGGCGCGAATTCGACCGTGCGACCGGGAGCCACCGCGACGCCGTCAACCGGCGCCATGCGCATGACGCTGCCTTCCATGAAGGAGCGATGAATTTCAACGCGGGTGGCGACGGGCGTGGTCGCAGACAGGAGCTTGTCCGCCACCTTGCCCTCGTTGATCAGGGCGAGATAGACCGCGCCCGGACGCGCCGTGCCGATGGTGGCGCGCGCCCAAGGATGATCGACGACCATCTTGCCCTTGCTGTAGTCGTGGGCGGAGGAAACGGGAACGGCGGCAAGCGCGAATACGGCGGCGGCGAAAAAACTGCGAAAACGCATGAGGTACTCCGGCTGGTTAGGGGGCGGGCGCGATCCTAATGGCTCGCCGTCGCCATGGCTAGGGCAGGGCGCTGCGGATGCCCTGGGCGATGGCCTCTGCCCCGGCACCGCCGCGCAGCAGCACCGCGAGTTTCCCGTCGGGGCCCATCAGGTAAATGAACGAGGTGTGATCGACGAGGTAATCCTTGGCCCCGGGCGCGCTCGGCCGGCCCAGCCGGTAATAGACCCGGAACGCCTTGGCGGCGCGCGCGATGTCTTCCTCGCTGCCCGACAGGCCGATCATGCGCGGATGAAAGGCGCGGACATATTTGGCGAGCGTTTCGGGGGTGTCGCGCGCCGGATCGACGCTGATGAACACCGGCACGATCTTTTCGCCGGCGGGGCCGAGAAGATCGAGGGCGCGGCCCATCGCCTGCAGTTCAGTCGGGCAGACATCGGGACAGAAGGTGTAGCCGAAATAGATGAGAACGTAGCGGCCGCGAAAATCGGCATCGGTCACGCGCTTTCCCCCGGCATCGGTCAGCGCGAAAGGCCCGCCGATCTCCGCACCCGCCGTCGCCACCACGGCACCGCCCGGCGCGGGCGCGGCCCCCGTGAACAGGCGCACGGCCTTCACAAGAGCAAAGGCAAGAAGCACACAGGCCGCGATGGCCATTGCGAAAATGGCGACCTTGCGGGGGGTCATGCGGGCGTGTCTCCAGTGATCGGGGCTCTATGGTCACGCCATTCCCGTATGGCATGGGCCAGCACGAGAGCGCTGGCATAAAGCGCAAGGGACGCCATGATCGCGGCAACCGCGAGATCGGGCCAGTTCGACCCCGTGGCGAACACGCCCGACGCGGCAATGATGACGGCGACGTTGCTGATCGCATCGTTGCGCGAACACAGCCAGACCGAGCGCATGTTGGCGTCGCCGCCGCGAAAACGGTAGAGAAGCACGGCGCAGAAAACATTGACGACGAGCGCCAGCGTGCCGACGGAACCCATGACGGCGGCGTTGGGCACGCCCTTGGTGATCAGGCTCCACACCGTCGCGCCGATGACCCACAGGCCGAAGCCGAGCATAGCCGCGCCCTTGATCATGGCGCTGGCGGTGCGCCAGCGCATGGAGAGGCCGAGCACGAAAAGGGAAATTGCGTAATTGGCGCTATCGCCCAGAAAATCGACGGCGTCCGCCTGCAGCGACACCGACCCCGCGCCGAGGCCGGCGCCCACCTCGATCACGAACATGGCGGCGTTGAGCGCCAGCGCAATCCACAGGGCGCGGCGAAAGCGGGCATCATGGGCCGCGCCGGTGGGGGGCGGAGGACAGCAATGATCGTCGCGGGCGCTCATGTCAGGCGACAGGGAGTTTGCGGGCAAGGGCTCATTGCGACACTATAGCGCCTTTCGCGGCGCCGGGAGCGGCGCAAAAACCGGTTTGGTGCGGAGGTGTCATGACACTGGTGTTCGGCGGCTACGATCAGGCCGCGCTGGAAGAACAATACACGGTAACGACGGCGGCGCAGCAGCCGATGCGCGATGCCCGCGCGGCGCGCACCGATGCCGCCTGCGAAGAGGTACGCCATACGCGGCCGCGCCTGCTCGATTTCGTTTACGGCATCCACCCGCGCGAGCGCATCGACATCTATCCGACCGAGGACGATTTCGCGCCGCTGGTCATCTTCATCCACGGCGGCTACTGGAAAAGCCGGTCGAAGGACCAGTTCGCCTACCTCGCGCCCACCTTCACCGACCGCGGCTTCAATTTCGCGACCATCGGCTATCCGCTGGCACCCGAGGTCAGGCTTTCGGACATCGTTGCGAGCTGCCGCAGAGCGGTTCACTGGCTGCTCAATTACCCGTCGGGGCTGCGCTTCAACCCGACCCGCGTGCATGTCATCGGCCATTCGGCGGGCGGGCATCTCGCGGCAATGATGATGGCGACCGACTGGACGCGCCATTCGCTGCCCGCGGACGCGATCAAGAGTGCCGCCTGCATTTCCGGCCTTTACGACCTGGCGCCGCTGCGCCACGTCAAGCAGCTGCGCGACCTGCGCATCGACGAGACCGAAGCCCGAGAGCTTTCGCCCCTATGCCTGCGCCCGCCCGTGGGCAGGCAGCTTGTCGTCAGCGTCGGCAGCGAGGAAACCGACGAGTTCCGTCGCCACACCTCCGAACTGGCGGCGGCGTGGAAACGCGCGGGCCTGAAGGTCGCCGCGCCCGCTTCGCCGGGACTGCATCATTTCAACGTTCTCGATGCCCTGACCGACCCCGGAGCCGCGCTGCACAAGGCGGTTTTCGCCGCGATCGGGCGCGTTTGACGTCCCCGCCCGCGCGGGCCTAGAGTCGCGCAAACGAAGGCTGGCGCATCCGCGACCGGCCCCTTGAGCGAGGGAGGTTTTCATGTGCGCCAGTCCCGTCCTGCGGCACGTCTTTGACGCCGAAGCCCCGATGACCGAGGCCGAATGGCGCATGCGCGTGGATCTCGCCGCGTGCTACCGGCTGGTCGCCCATTTCGACATGGACGATCTTTTCGCCACCCATATTTCCGCGCGCGTACCGGGCAAGGAAGAACACTTCCTGATCAACCCCTACGGCGTGCATTTCAGCGAGGTGACGGCGTCGAACCTCGTCAAGGTCAATCTCGACGGCGAGATCATCAACAAGACCGACCATGTGATCAATCCGGCCGGCTTCGTCATTCATTCCGCGATCCACGGCGCGCGCCCCGATGCGAAATGCGTACTGCACACCCATACCGTTGCCGGCATGGCCATCGCCACCATGCAGGACGGTCTGCAGCCGATCTTCCAGAAGGCGACGCGCTATTACAAACGGCTCGCCTATCACGACTTCGAAGGCAAGGCGCAGGATCTCGACGAACGGTCCCGGCTGGTGCGCGACCTTGGCGACAAGAACTACCTTGTCCTGCGCAATCACGGCCTTCTCGTCTGCGCGCCGACCATCCCGCAGGCATTCAAGGAAATGTATGCGATGGAAAAGGCCTGCAAGACCCAGCTTGCGGTGATGGCGGCAGGCGGCAAGCTGGTGCCGCTGTCGGCGAATCTGCTGGAGCACACGGCCCAGCAGTTCGAGAACGACGCCCACGTGACCAAGGAACGGCCGTCGGGCTGGGAATCGCTCAAGAAGATGCTGGACCGCGTCAGCCCCGGCTACGACTGCTGACCCCGCACCCGCAAAGGGCAA
The DNA here is from genome assembly GCA_038145705.1 of Alphaproteobacteria bacterium. Lineage (GTDB taxonomy): Bacteria > Pseudomonadota > Alphaproteobacteria > SMXQ01 > SMXQ01 > WHSO01. The sequence goes on from JAYQQF010000007.1 coordinate 93,340, forward strand.
AAGGCCGGACTGCAGTCCGGCCTTTTGGGTGGAAGGCCCCCATTTGCGGGGGCTTTCGCATTTTGGCGATTACTGGAGGCCATGCCCGGTCGGAAGCGGCGTGACGTTGCTGTGGCCGTGTCCGCCGAACTGGCGCTCAAGACGGGCCAGAATCGACGACGCGGCAACCGGCTTCGAGAAGAAATATCCCTGGCCGTATTCGCACTGAAGGTCGCGCAACAGGGTGACCTGTTCGGGCTGTTCGATGCCTTCGCCGACGATGTCGAGGCCGAGGTTGTGGGCAAGGCCCGCGATCGCGCGCACGACTTCCATCGAACCGCCGTTGATGGTGGCCGTCGACACGAATGAGCGGTCGATCTTCAGCGTATCCATGTGGAAGCGATGCAGGTAACTGAGCGACGAGTACCCGGTGCCGAAGTCGTCGATGGCGATTTCGAGACCGAGCGCCTTGACGCCGTTCAGCGTCACCGCGGCCCGCGCCGGGTTGTCCATCAGCAGGCTTTCGGTGATTTCGAGCTTGATCTGTTCCGGGTTCACGCCGGTTTCGTCGATGATCTGCGACATGTTGCGCACGAGATCGATATCGGAAAACTGGCGCGAGGACAGGTTGACCGAAATGAAGAACGGCGCGGCTTCCCCGCCCAGTTCCTCGATGCGCGTCTGGAATTTAAGAAGCGCGCGGCAGGACTCCTCGAACACCCAAAGGCCCATCGGAATGATCAGGCCGGTTTCCTCGGCGAAGCCGATGAAGTCTTTCGGATAAAGAAGGCCGCGCTCGGGATGGTCCCAGCGCAGCAGCGCTTCCACGCCGGCCATGGTGCCGGTGCGCAGGTCGAGGATCGGCTGATAATGAATTTCGAACTCGCCGTTGATCAGAGCCTTGTTGATCTGGTCTTCAAAGCGGATCTTGCGCATCGCGCGTTCGCGGTGGCGCGTCAGCGACATGTCGGCACTGAGCAGCGCCGCGGTAGACGATTCCTGCTCGGTCTCGCCGAGAATGCGGCTTTGGAAAGTACGGAAACGCTCCAGCACGTTTCGCACGAAGAAGCTGAGAAGCGGATCGGCGTGTTCGAATTTCTCGCGCAGCTGGTCGAGGCTGATGACCACGAGAACGGTTTCTTCGGTCGCGATGGCGGTACCGGTGCGCACCTCGCCGTCGATCAGCGCCATTTCGCCGAACAGGTCACCTTCGCCAAGCTGGGAAATGGAAATCTTGCGGCCCTGACGCAGGGAGGAAATCTCGACCGCGCCGCGTTCGATCACGTAGGCGCAATTGCCGGGCTCGCCCTCGCGGAAAATCTGCGAGCCGGGCTGGTGTTCTTCCCTGTATACGGATTCCTTTAACATGCGCCGATGCCTGCGACCGATACGATCCTACCTGGATGTGCCAATCATGCCCCAAGTTCCTGAAAAAAGAGTTACTATGACCGCCGAAAGCTAATGTTTCCGCGCTCTCCGGCCCATGCCGGCGGCACCCGATGCGCACAAGGCAGGAAAGATGGCAAAAAAACCGAAAACCGCAACCCTCGGGGGTGCCGAAGCGCCGCTCGCCTTCCTCGATGCAGGCTTCATGGCCAGCCCCGAGGCACGCACGCTCCGCATCATGTCCGAATATATCGAGCCCGCAAAGCGGTTCGAGGAACAGGACGTGCGCGACACGATCTGCTTCTTCGGCTCCGCCCGCATCCAGCCGCGCGACGAAGCCGAAGCCCTGCTGCGCGAGGCCGAACGCGCCCGCCAGGGCGTCGATACCGCGCGCAAGCGCCTGGAAATGTCGCGATATTACGAAGAAACGCGTGAACTGGCCCGGCGGCTGACCGAGTGGTCGAAGGGACTGGAAGGCGGGCGCCGCTTCGTCATCTGCACCGGCGGCGGCCCCGGCATCATGGAGGCGGCCAACCGCGGCGCTGCCGACGCGCGCGGGCTGAACATCGGGCTTAACATCGCGCTGCCGTTCGAACAGCATGCCAACCCCTACATCACCCGCTCGCTCAATTTCACCTTCCATTACTTCTTCATGCGCAAGTTCTGGTTCGCCTATTTCGCCAAGGCCGTGGTTTTCATGCCGGGCGGTTTCGGCACCCTCGATGAAATGGCGGAAATCCTGACGCTGTGCCAGACGCTCAAGCTGAAGAAGCGCCTGCCGATGGTGATCTACGGCAACGACTTCTGGCGCCGGTTCCTTGACCTCAACGTGCTGGTCGAAATGGGCACCATCTCGCGCGAGGACCTCGACCTGCTGCACCGCTCCGACAGCGTCGATGACGCCTTCGACTACATCACCGGGGCGCTGGCTGACGTGATTTGCGAACCGTGTTCGGGCCCGGCGCGTGAATCGGGCGTCCTCACCGCGCCCGTGCCCGCCCGATAAAACAAAAGAACAAAAAATGCCGGTCCTGTTGGGGCAGGACCGGCAAGTTTCTGGATAGGCGCCGTGGACGGTAACCGCGGCGCCCGGCCCTGGATGGGGATCAGCTGTTCACGATCTTCCAGCTGCCGTCGGGCTGGCGGCAGGCGCGGCCGTAGGCCTCCTGCGTCTTGCCGCCGACGGAAACGGTCTGCTGGTATTCGCGGCAATAGCCGCCGTCGGCGGACTGGTAGGTGCGCGTCGGCGTCACCGTGCCGCTGTTGCCGCTGTCGGGGTTGGACCAGGTCGCGGTCTGCCCGGTGCGCCCGTATTCGAAGGTCTGCTGTGCCGTGCGGGTTGCCGCCATGCGATCGGCGGCGTCCAGCGACTGGCCGATTTCGGAGCCGATGAAGGCGCCGACCAACGTCCCGAGGCCGGTCATGATCAGGCGGCCTTCGCCGCGCCCGAAGGCGGAACCGGCAAGGCCACCGGCCACCGCGCCCAGCACGGTGCCGCCAACCTGCTTGTCGCCGGCGCTGCGCGTCGAACAGGCGCCAAGGCCGAGCGCCGCCACCAGCATCAGCGCTACCGGCAGGCGCGCGCGTTGACGAGCGATGGTAACAGTCTTGGAAACGCGGGACGTGGGAAGAGCGGTCTTCATGGTGTCCTCCTCGGGACTCTGTCGGGGTTAGGGAGCATTCTTTTGCGGCCCCCGCCGCCGGACGCATGGACGCGTCCGATGGATGGCGCGATACTGACGGGGCCCGGCTGAAACCGCCCTGAACGGCCCGTTCAGCTAAGGTTCAGATTGCCGGCCGTAAAACCGCCACGATGAAAACCGCACGCTTGGCCAGACTTTACCTGCTGCTCCCGCTCGCCTTCGCGCTGGCGGCGCCGCAGGCACGCGCCTTCGAGGTGAACGACTTTCTCCAGGCCCAGGGCCGCGACCCGGGCCGCGAGGTGATCACGCCCCTTGCCCCCGTCGCTCCGCGCGAGCGCAACCTGCGCGGCCAGAACCGTGCCCGCGACGCGGTCCGGCGCGGCGAAATCCTCTCCCTCGAAGAAGTTGCGCGCCGGGTGCAGGGCCGCTATCCGGGGCGGCTGCTCGACGTGCGGCTGGACGAAAGCGGGCGGCGGCCGATTTATTACCTGAAGATGCTGACCCGCGATGGACGCGTCATGAACCTTGCCGTCGATGCCCGCACCGCGCAGGTGCTGGGCACCACGGGACGGTAGGCCGCCATGCGGATTCTGGTCATCGAGGACGAACCGGCGCTGCGCGAACAGCTCGCGGGGGCACTCAAGGATGCGGGCTATGCGGTGGACAGCGCGGCGGACGGCGAGGAAGGACACTTTTTCGGCGATACCGAACCCTATGACGCCGTGGTGCTGGACCTCGGCCTGCCGGGCCTCGACGGGATCACGGTGCTGACGCGCTGGCGCTCGGACGGGCGCAACATGCCGGTGCTGATCCTGACCGCGCGCGACCGCTGGCGCGAAAAGGTCGCCGGCTTCGACGCCGGCGCCGACGACTACCTGACCAAGCCCTTCCAGATGGAAGAACTGCTGGCCCGCGTGCGCGCGCTGATCCGCCGCGCCTCGGGCCATGCGTCGCCGGTGATCGAATGCGGTCCCGTCGCCATCGACACGCGCGCGGCGCGCGTCAGCCTGAACGGCGAAGCGGTGAAGCTGACCGCCCATGAATACAAGCTGATTTCCTACCTCGCCCATGAGCGCGACCGCGTCGTGTCGCGCACGGAACTGACCGAACATATCTACGATCAGGACTTCGATCTCGATTCGAACACGATCGAGGTGTTCGTCGGCCGCCTGCGGCGCAAGCTCGGCAACGACATCATCGAAACCGTGCGCGGGCTCGGCTACCGGTTGGCTGCGGGCAATGGCGCGGCGCCCGGCAAGGGCGGCGACACGTCCGGATGATCGGCCCCGGCACACTCGGCTTTCGCCTGATCGGTTTCGCTCTCGCCTGGATCGCGGGTGCGCTGATCGCGGGCGGCCTGCTGCTCAATTCCCTGTTCGAAAATCACGTGAAGCGCGGCTTCGACGGGCGCCTCGACGTGCTTCTCGAAACCCTCGTCACCGTCACCGATGCGGACCCGCTGACCGGGGTCCGGCTGCTCGGCGCGCAAGGCGAACCGCGCTTCGAGCGGCCGTTTTCAGGCTGGTACTGGCAGATCGTCGATGCCTCCGGGGTAAAGCTCGCCTCGCGGTCGCTGTGGGACCAGACGCTGCCGCTCCCTGCCGCCCCACCGGCCGCCGGCATCGAAGGTGCCGCCCATTACGAAGTGACCGGCCCGCGCGGCCAGCGGCTGCGCGTGGCCGAGCGTCCGATCCGTTTCGAACAGGACGGACACGCCTTCCGTTACGCCGTGGCCGGCGATCTTGCCGAAGTAGAGGCGGAGTTGCGCCCGTTCCGCGTCACCCTTGCATGGGCACTCGGCCTGATGGGGTTGGGCCTGATTGCGGCCGTCGTCATACAGGTGCATTTCGGTCTGGGGCCGCTGCGCCGCCTGCGCGAGGCTTTGGCCCGCGTGCGCGACGGGCGCGCCGACAGGCTGGAAGGAGAATTTCCCGGCGAAATCCGCCCGCTGGTGAGCGAGGCCAACCAGCTGATCGACCATGTCGGCGAAGTGATCGACCGCGCACGCACCCATGTCGGCAATCTCGCCCATGCGCTGAAGACGCCGCTGAGCGTGCTGGCGGTCGAGGCCGAAAGGGCGGAGCGGCGACCCGAATCCGACAAGACGCTGGCCCAGGTGGTCGGCCGCGAAACTGCGCAGATGCGCGAACGCATCGACCACCATCTTGCCCGCGCGCGCGTGGCGGCATCGGCGGCGGCACTCGGCCAGCGCACGGAAGTCCTGCCCGTGCTCGAAGGTCTGGCGCGCGCGCTTTCGCGCATGCATGCGGACAGGCAGATCTCGCTGACGATGGAAGTGGCCGCCGGACTGGCATTTCGCGGCGACGCGCAGGACCTCGAAGAACTGCTCGGCAACCTGATGGAGAACGCCTTCAAGTGGGGGCGGACCGCCGTGCGCGTCGGCGGCGAGGCACGGCCGGGCGGGCGCCTTCTGCTATGGGTGGAAGACGACGGCCCGGGCCTGAAGCCCGAAGACCGGACCCGCGCCATCGCGCGCGGCGAAAGACTTGATGAAACGGTGCCGGGATCGGGCCTCGGCCTCAATATCGTCGCCGAGATCGCAGCACTTTACGGCGGCAGGCTGACGCTGGGCGACGCGGAAATCGGCGGCCTCAGGGCCGAGATCGACCTGCCCGCGGCGACTGGCTAGGCCCCGCCCCCTTCCTCTTTCAGGGCCCCCGGAGCCAGGTCGCAATCGGCCCCCTGGCAGCAATCGTGCACGTTGGAACCGCAACCGGCGCACTGACCGTGGCCGTGCACCCAGATCATCCCGATGCG